>OZ253533.1:0-1620000 GCA_965262415.1 Rhodospirillales bacterium
AAGATCGACAGCACGGTTGAGGCCAATCGTTAATACGTCATCGTCCTTGAGCGACACATAGGTGCCGCCGACCTGCAGGAACGGGCCGAACCGGCCGATACCGGCACGGATTTCCATGCCTGAGACAGGATCGATGCCGACGAAGCGGGGCAGCGACAACAGGCCGATGGCCTTTTCGATGTCCATGTCGTCCGGATTGACGCCGGCCGGCAGCGAGGCACGCTTCGGTTTGATCTTCTTCTTGCCCTCGACTTCTTCCTCGCCGAGTTGAATGTACGTGCCGTACGGTCCCTGACGGAGCGTCACCAACTTGCCTGTTTCCGGGTCGGTGCCCAGTTCTTTCGGTCCGTCACCAAGCGAATTCTCAGCCGGGTCGGCGCCGAGCGGTGTCGTGAAATTGCAATCGGGGTATCGCGAGCAGCCGAGAAATGCGCCGTGCCGGCCGAGCTTGATGGAAAGCTCGCCTTCCTTGCACTTGGGGCAGCTTCTGGGATCAGAGCCGTCGGCGCGTTCCGGGAAGAAGTGCGGCTTGAGTTCCTCATTGAGAACATTGAGGACGTCGCGCACGCGAAGCTCTTGCGTTTCATCGACTTTTTCTTTGAATGCGCGCCAGAAATCGATCAGTACCTGTTTCCAGTTGACGCGTCCGCCTGAAATATCATCGAGCTTTTCTTCCAGTTCGGCGGTAAAGTCGTACTCAACATATCTCTCGAAGAAACTGGCAAGGAACGTCGTGACGAGGCGCCCGCGGTCTTCCGGAATGAAGCGCCGCTTGTCGATTTGCACGTAGTTGCGGTCCTGCAGCACCGAGATGATCGACGCGTAAGTCGATGGCCGCCCGATACCGAGTTCTTCCAGTTTTTTGACCAGTGATGCTTCACTGTAACGCGGAGGCGGCTGAGTAAAGTGCTGCTCGGGCAGGGTTTCCAACCGGTCCTGCGCCTCATTTTCCTCGAGTTTCGGCAGAATGCGGCTGTTATCGTCATCGTCGGAGCCATCGTCCCTGCCTTCGCGGTAAACCTTGATGAAGCCGTCGAATGCGATGACTGACCCGGTGGCGCGGAAGGTAATCTTGTTGTCGGCGGAGGAGATATCGACACCAACCTGATCGAGAACCGCGGCTTCCATCTGGCTGGCAACCGTACGTTTCCAGATCAGCGTGTAGAGCTTGAGCTGATCCGGGTTCAGGTACTTTGCAACGGAGTCCGGTGTGCGGCGCACATCAGTCGGACGGATCGCCTCGTGCGCTTCCTGGGCGTTCTTTGCCTTCGACTTATATATGCGCGGGCTGTCAGGCAGATACTTGGAGCCGTAGTTTTCCTGGATCATATTGCGACTGGCGGCTATGGCTTCGCGCGCCATCTGCACGCCGTCCGTCCGCATATACGTGATCAAGCCGACGTTCTCGCCGCCGATGCGCACGCCTTCGTAAAGGCTCTGTGCCACCTGCATGGTCTTGCGGGCGCCGAAGTAGAGCTTTCGCGACGCTTCCTGCTGCATGGTGGATGTGGTGAAGGGTGGCGACGGGTAACGGCGGGTCTGCTTGCGCTCGATCTCGCCGGTCGTAAATTTCTCGTTCTCGATCGCGGCAGTGGCCTGACTCGCCAATGCTTCCGAGTTGATCGTGAATTTGTCGAGTTTCTCACCGTTGATCCGCGTGAGCGACGCTTTGAATTCATCGCCGCGGGGCGTCCTGAACATTGCGTCGACAGTCCAGTATTCTTCAGGCTTGAACATCTCGATCTCGAGTTCGCGCTCGCAGATCAGCCTGAGTGCCACGGACTGCACGCGGCCGGCCGAACGCGATCCCGGGAGTTTGCGCCATAGCACCGGCGACAGCGTGAAGCCGACGAGGTAGTCAAGCGCGCGGCGCGCCATGTAGGCGTCGACCAGTTCATGATCGAGATCGCGCGGATGCTCGAATGCTTCCTGCACTGCGTCCTTGGTAATTTCGTTGAAGACGACACGTTTGACCGCTTTGCCGTCGAGCAATTTGCGGTCGTCGAGGACTTCCTTGATATGCCAGGAGATGGCTTCGCCCTCCCGGTCGGGGTCGGTGGCGAGGAAGATGGCGTCGGCCTTCTTGACGGCCTTGGCGATCTCATCGACGTGCTTCTTGGAGCGCCCGTCGATTTCCCATTTCATGGCGAAATCGTCGTCCGGCTCGACCGATCCGTTTTTGGACGGCAAGTCGCGAATATGACCATAGCTCGCGAGAACCGTATAATCGTCCCCGAGATACTTATTGATCGTTTTTGCCTTAGCGGGCGATTCGACGACGACGACGCTAGACATAATCACCTATGACACTGCGCATTTCACAAGCCCCGTTCCGTTGCCGGACGCTGGGGCCGGGGAGAATTGGCGATAAATGTTGCGCTCGTCAACAGCGTAAATTCCCGGACGTGGGTTGTGGGTATATCATGGGCTCTTATTTGCGTAATATTTTCAATAGCTTGTGGCCCATAAAAAAAATTTCGTCCGGTGTCGCACTGAATCTCTCGAGTTAGAGCGCGATCAGGGCGACGCGGTTCCCGCCTTGGCGCTCCAGTCGTCCGGCAATTTCGAGCTCCAGCAAGACCACGTGAACGGCAGCTGCAGGGCAGGCCGTTTCACGGATAATCTCGTCAATATCGGTGGGCCCGAACCCGAGCGCCTGCATTACAGGCCCACGTGCCGCGTCGACCGACCGGGGCGTGATGGTTGTGGCCGGAATGTCGGCGAGTGGCTGACGCCGTCCTTCGTTGAGCGCTCGGCCTTCCATCTCGGCCAGTGCACGGATGACGTCGTCCGCATCTTCGGTCAGTACGGCGCCATCCCGGATAAGCGCGTTCGAACCTCTGACGCGGGGGTCCTGTGGCGCGCCTGGGACTGCGAAAACCTCACGGCCCTGTTCAAGCGCCATACGCGCGGTAATGAGCGAGCCTGATTTGGCGCCGGCTTCCAGAACGACGATACCCCGCGCCATGCCGGAGATGATGCGGTTACGGCGCGGGAAATGGCGTGCCTGTGGTTGTGTGCCGACACGGACTTCGGTGCAAACGGCGCCGATGCGGATCAAGTCATCGTATAGTTTCTGGTTCTCGCGCGGATAACAGACATCGACACCGCCACCCATCACCGCAACAGTTCCGGTTTCGAGCGCACCCATGTGGGCAGCGGCATCGATGCCGCGTGCCATGCCCGAAACGACGAGATATCCCGCCTGGCCGAGGCGCGTTGCCATCTGTCGTGCGAAACGCCTGCCGTTGACGGATGCATTGCGCGAGCCGACGAGCGCGACGGCTTTCTTGGCCAGCAGGCCCGGGTGCCCGCGGGCAAACAAGATCGGCGGCGCGTCGTCGATATGCGCGAGAAGGGGTGGATAACCGTCCGCGCCTTTGCACAGGATATGTGCGCCCAGTGAATGAAGTTCCGCAATCTCTTCCTCGGCTTCGGGTCGGGTGCAGATGCGCAGCGGCTTTCTACGGCCGCCCTTGCTGGCGAGGGCAGGAAGCTCATCAAGTGCCGCAATGGCGCTGCCGCACTGTTCGAGCAGCCGGGCGAAGGTGACCGGCCCGATATTCTCAGAGCGGATCAGCCGGAGCCGCGCGAGCTGTTCGGCGTCGCTCAGACTTTCGTCCGGAACCGGTTCCCGTGATTGCGCCGCAGCACCCATGCCGTGTCCTTTCGTGACCGGTCAGGGCTATGAAAGGGTTGGCGGAAAAATTTCGGTCGATCAGGCGTCTTTTCGAGAGGACCGGGCGAGGATCATAGCCGGGATAATCGCGATAATGAACGCGACGGAGATGATCATGAACGTATCCTGAAATCCGAAAGTCCGGGCCTGGGCATATATGGTGCGGCTCAGATAATCGTACGCTCCCCATTGCAGGGCATCGTGGGTCAGGCCGCCCTCGGTTAGCAGGCGGCGGACCTGTTCCAGCAGTTCCCTGGTGAAGTCGTTGCCGGACGTCTGTGTCGCCGTTAGCCAGTCGGCATGGTGTGCACTGCGGTACTCGATCAGCGCCGCCGTGATGTTGACCCCGAACGCTCCACCGGACTGTCGGATGAAGTTGTAGGCGCCGGCAGCGGCGTTGAGTTTCTCCGCCGAGATCGAACGCATCGCCGCGCCGCCGAGGTTCGGCATGACAAACCCGAGCGCGACGCGGCTGAGCACGGTCAGGCCGGCGATGGTCCAGAATGCCGTGTTCACATCGGACGACGAAATCATCCACGTTGCCGCTGCGAAAATGATGCACCCGGCCGTGATCGGAATATGCGGCGGAACGTGATCGGCCAGCCGCCCGGAAATCGGGATAAGGGTAAACAGGAACAGCCCCGCCGGAACGAGAACCATGCCGGACTGGGTCGGCGAAAAATGCTGCACCGTCTGCACGAACACAGGAATGGCGTAGTTGGTGGCAAAGTTGCCCGCGCCGAAGGCAAAGCCGATGGCCATGGCGGCAGCAAACTTGGGGTCGAGGAACAGCGTCGGATCAAGCAGCGGTGACTTCGATCTGCGCTGTGAATACAGAAACAGTGAAAACGTGATGACGCCGACGGTTGCCGTCATTAGTGTCAGGTCTGACGTCCAGCCCCAACGGTGACCGTTGCCGATGGCGCGCATGATCAGGACGAGCGAGATACAGACCAGCACAAAGCCGGTCCAGTCGAACGGGGGGAGCCGCCGTTCGAACTTTTTGGAGGGCATGAAGATCAGTCCGCCGGCAAATGCGATGACAACCAGCGGCAGTGGCATCAGGAATGCGTGCCGCCAAGTCAGCCAGTCGATCGTGACGCCCCCGACGAGCGGGCCGAAACTGGGTGCCAGCGTGACGCCCAGGCCGTACATACCGACGGCGAAGCCACGGCGGTTTTTCGGGAATACGCTGACCATGGTCGCCAACACCAGCGGCTGGATAATGCCGGCGGAGAAGCCCTGCATGATGCGGCCGAGAATCAGAATGTCGATGTTCGGGCTGAGTGCGCAGACAAAAGCGCCAATCACGAAGATGGTCAGCGTCATGGCATATGCCAACCGCTGGCCCAGCGCGCGCACGACCCATGAGTTGAGAAGCTGGCTCGCGACCATGGTCGAGAGAAATGCCGTCGCCGCCCATTGCGCGACATCCTGACCGATGCCGTAAGCACCCATGATGCTGGGCACCGCGACGTTGACGATGGTCGCCGACAGAATCATGGCGATGGCACCGATGAGCCCGCTCAGGGTCACTAGCCAGCGGTATGCGGGGCCGTAACGGTCAAACTGCCTTTGAATAGCCGGATCGTCGTGGGTCTCGGCCAACGGTGGGGTTACTCTTGAATGGCGATCTTGACCACGACCATCATGCCCGGGCGTAGGCGCGGGTCCGTGCTGTCGATGGCGATGCGGATCGGCAGGCGCTGCGTGATCTTGGTGAAGTTGCCGCTAGGGTTTGGCGTCGGCAGCAGCGCGAACTGGCTGGTTGCGGCAGACCCGATATTGTCGACCTTGCCAGTGAATGTGTCGTCTGGATAAGCATCGACATGGATGTCGACGGGCTGGCCGACGGCCAATTTGCGGACCACCGTTTCCTTGACGTTGGCTTCGACCCAGACCTTGTCCGGGTTATGGGTCAACAGCAGCCGCTGTCCCGGCGTTACATATTCACCCGGATCCACGAATGTCTTGTCGATGACGCCGTTTACCGGACTTTTAATGGTGCGGTCTGCAATGTCGAGCCGCTGCCGTTCGATCCGGGCACGGATCTCGGCTTCGCGCTGTTCGAGCACAAGCACGTCACCGTCGAGAACGTCAAGACGCGCCCGGTCTGCTTCGACTTCGGCAATTCGGGATTTGGCGGACTGTAATTCGGCGACGGCGATCCGGTACTCACGATCGATCTGCTGGTGTTGCTGTTCCGCCTGATCAAGCTGGCGCCGGGAAGCGACCTTGTCGGCGAACAGTTTTTTCGCCCGGTTCAATTCCCGCTCGGCAAGTTCCAGTTGCGGCCGAAGCGATGACACGACGACCTCTGCAGCCGCGACTCGTGCCCGTTCGGACTGCAGGCGGCTGTCGATCTGGCTTGCGATCAGATTGCGCTCAGAGCCGAGACGTGTGCGCTCAGCCATGGCTGCGGCGGCTTGGGCTTCGAGTTCGCTCAACAGAATCTGGGATTCGCGATCATCGATCTGAACAAGGATCGTGCCTTCCTCAACCTGCTCGCCCTCTGCGGCAGGCATCTCGGTGATCCAACCGGCAACCCGGGACGAAACAGTGACGAGGTCTGCGTGGATTCGAGCGTCTTCCTCGAAGACAAACGCGAGACGCTTGTGTACCTCGGCGACACCGAAATACCCCCCGGCAATCAGCGCAAGGATTGCGATGACAAAAATAGGTCGTATGCGGCGCTTCGGCTTTTCGCCGCTCGGCGTGGCAGTCTCGAAGGCCTGTCCGTCTGGTGTGACGCGGCCCTCAGATTTGGATTCATCCGGCATGTTGTTCTTCCCAAGTGCCCTGATAGCGGTTTCTGATGACCCAGGCACATCAATAAGTTTGCATCCATAAAAACTGTTTGGAAAGACCCGGCCCTGATTTTTGCAGAATCACGTTGCGCGCTTGCGCCTTTTTTTGAGTCTTGAGCTTACAGTTACTGGAATGTTTATGATACTTTTCATCTACTCAATTGGAGGCGTGCCGTGCTGGCAACAGATGAAGATACCGGCGCAGAAATGATTGTGTTCGGCGTGTCAGGCATGACCTGCGCCGGGTGCGCCAACCGTGCCGAAAAGGCTTTGAAGGCGCTGCCTGGCCTCGAGAATGCACAGGTCGATTTCACGACCGAGCGGGCCACGGTCGTCCGTGGCCGTGTCCCGGCGAACGATATTAAAGAGGCGATAGACAACGCGGGTTTCTCTGCCGAGCTCTCGGAAATCGAGCTCGATATCGCAGGCATGACGTGCGCCGGATGCGCGGCAAATGTCGAAAAGGCGCTGAATGGGGTGCCGGGTGTTGTCGCGGCTGAAGTCAATTTGGCGATGGAGCGTGCGCATGTCTCCTGGCTCGGTCATGAAGCTTCAAGCAAAGACTTGATCGCTGCAGTCGAGGCGGCGGGCTACCGGGCCGAAGCGCGGGCGTCGGACGCTGAAATGCGACGCCAACAGGCAGCGCGCCAGGCGGAAGAGGATGCGCGTCATCTCAAGCATGAAACGGTAATGGTTGCGCTCTCGATTGCGCTGACGGTGCCGCTGCTGGCCATGATGGTGCTGCCGCCGCTTGGAATCGCCTACCATGTTCCGGCCTGGCTGCAGCTTCTGTTGACCGTTCCTGTTCAGTTCTGGATCGGCGGCAGGTTCTACGTCGGTGCGTACCGCGCGCTTCGGTCTGGCAGCGGCAACATGGATGTTCTGGTGGCCCTCGGGACTTCCGCAGCATTTGCCCTCAGCACCTGGATCGTCCTGGTCGAAGGCATGGCGACGACCTCGCATCTTTATTTCGAGGCGTCGGCGGTAGTTATCACGTTGGTTGTCGTCGGCAAGCTGATTGAAACCAGGGCCAAGCGTGGCACGACAGAAGCCATCCGAAAGCTGATGGAGCTGCGTCCGGAGCGGGCGCGAGTAGAGCGAAACGGGCAGGTCACCGATGTTTCCATCGAGGCGGTAATTATTGGCGATCTGGTCATCGTGCGGCCGGGTGAACGAATTCCGGTCGACGGGATCGTCGAAGCAGGCAGTTCGGAAGCGGACGAGTCTCTTATTACAGGCGAGAGCGAACCGGTCTTGAAGCAGGTCGGCGACAAGGTCACCGGCGGCGCCATCAATGGTGCAGGCGAGCTTCGTATCCACGTCAGCCGTGTGGGCGAGGATACGACGTTGGCCAAGATCGTGAAGCTGGTCGAGAACGCACAGTCGGGCAAGGCACCGGTGCAGCGGCTGGTGGACCGGGTCAGCGCGATTTTCGTGCCCATCGTTGTGTGTATCGCGGGAGCCGCATTCGCGGGATGGATGGTCACGGGCGCGGGACTCGAGGTGGCTGTCATCAACGCGGTCTCGGTTCTTGTTATTGCCTGTCCTTGCGCACTAGGGCTTGCGACGCCGACGGCAATCGTGGCGGGGACCGGGGCGGCTGCGCGCGCCGGCATCCTGATCAAGGACATTGCCGTGCTGGAGCAGGCTTACAAGGTCGACACGGTCGCATTCGACAAAACCGGGACGCTGACCCGCGGTGAAACCGAGCTGACAGATGTCGTGGCGTTGGAGGGGAATGAGACGGAAGTGTTGGCTTTGGCGGCTGCGGTGCAGGCGGGTTCCGAACATCCCTTGGCCCGGGCTGTCGTTGCCGCAGCGGAAGCACGCGGTATCGAGTATCGGGTCGCTCGAAATACGCGCGCGCACGTCGGACGTGGCGTGGAAGGTGAAGTTGCCGGTGCTCGTGTACTGATCGGCAATCGCGACCTCCTCGCCGACGCGAAGTTGGCTTTCGGCGCGGTCGAGGACGTGCTTGGCCGTCTGGAAGGCGAGGGAAAGACCGCGGTTATGGTCGCGCGCGCGGACAAATTGATTGGCGTGCTGGCGATCCGTGACGAGGTGCGGCCCGAGTCTGCGCCTGCCATTCGCCTGTTGAGCGCTCTCGGCGTCGGAAGTGTCATGCTGAGCGGTGATGCGCCCCGCGTCGCCAACGCCATCGGTGCGGAAATCGGTCTCGGTGACATAAAAGCCGGGCTGAAGCCCGATGAAAAGGTGGCGGCGCTGAAAGACATGCGCGCCAAAGGGCAACACACGGCCATGGTCGGCGACGGAATCAATGATGCGCCGGCATTGGCGGCTGCAGATGTCGGCATCGCCATGGGCTCCGGCACGGACGCGGCAATGGAAACAGCAGGCATTACATTGATGCGTCCGGATCCCAGGCTGGTTGCCGGTGCGGTCCAGATCGCGCGCGCAACCTGGCTTCGAATTCGATGGAATCTTTTCTGGGCGTTCATTTTCAATGTGGTCGGTTTGCCGCTTGCGGCATTCGGCTACCTGTCGCCGGCCATTGCCGGCGCGGCAATGGCGATGAGCTCGATCACAGTCGTCAGCAGCTCGTTGTTGCTCCGGGGCTGGCGTCCTGCTGGCCTGGAGAACGTGGGAGGAGGAAAAGCCGATGAACGTGCGTGACGCTGCGGAACAAAGTGGCCTGCCCTCAAAGACTGTTCGTTACTATGACGAAATCGGGCTGGTCGTGCCGGACCGGCGCGGCAATGGCTACCGGGACTACGACAATCGTGCAGTGCAGAAGCTTGCATTTCTGAAACGTGCCCGGCAGCTCGGATTTTCGATCGAGGACTGCCGCCAGCTTTTATCGCTGTATGAGGACAAGGATCGCGCAAGCGCCGATGTCAAGGCGCTGGCGGAATCGCATCTCAAGGAAATCAATGTCCGGCTGGAAGAACTTGAGCATTTGCGGGATACCCTGAAACATCTGATTCACGCCTGTCACGGCGACGAACGGCCCGATTGCCCTATTCTCGCCGACCTCTCGGGAAACGAGTGATTTCAGTCATTTAGACGCCGGTGCGGCAAACCCTTATATCCGGATTCCCAGCATTGTGCATCCTATCGCGTGGACGGGAGGCATTTGCGCGCAAGCGCGTGAGCAACCGTGACGTGGAAAGGTTAGTCGATTGCAGATGACGACTGCTGTCAGCAGCGAACAGGAAGAAACCAGTATCCTCAGCCCGGCGTTCCTTCAGTCGGCGGCGGTTCGGTCTTTTTGGGTGCACATGAAGGCAATGATGCGCCCCCGCGGTGTCGTTGAGGCGTCCGACTTCGACCTGATGGCGGTCCATCGCCTGGCACCGAACATCATGATCTGCGACGTCGACGTGGAATCATGCCGGAGCAGGCTGCGGTTCGTCGGCACCAAGGTCGTTGAGGTGTTTGGTGAGGAGCCGACGGGCCGGTATCTTGATGAAGTGAATGTAGGACCGTACAGGTCTCAGCAGCTGGCTGCGTTCAACCTGGCCGTGGCGTCCGGAATGCCGCAATGGACGCGGGTCAGTGTGCTGCGTAAGCGGGAGCACCTTTTTGAAAAAATTGCCGGCCAGGGCGTGTCTTACGAGCGTCTCATCATCCCCATGGCCGGGACGGACAATCGCATCCGGCAACTTGCGGCTATCATGGAATTTACCGAAGGCGTTACTGCCAGTAACGAGTTCGAACACTATCAAATTGCCAATACGGCTATCTGATAACCGAAATCTTCAGTTCATGATTTGTGGATGACCAGAGTGGTCAGCATCGTGCCGAATTCATTCAGCAGGTGCTGCAACTCCGGCTCTTCGACGGCATTCGCGGCGCTATGAAAATCCATCCAGGTCCGGTCGCGCTGACCTTTTTCGGGCCAGTCGTCGGACATGTGCTCGACGGTCATAGGATACACGCGGACATGATAGGCGTTGGTATCCGGCTGATCGACCTTGCAGTACGTATAAGAACCAACCTTTGAATCGGCGACCCTGCCGCGAATCCCGGCCTCTTCAAACGCTTCGGCGATCGCCGCGTCTTTCGCGGACTGGCCTTCTTCGATTCCGCCTTTCGGCAGAACCCAGCGCCCGCGTCCACGCGATGTCACCATCAGAACTTTCGGGATGCCGCCCTCGAAACTGTATGCGAGGACCGCAGATTGCGGAATTTCGTTTCTACTAGCCATGGATGTTGCCCAATTCAGGAACGCGACCGAATTTCCCAGGACCGGTCGTTTTTCCTTCGGATTCGTCCGGATTATATGCCTAGTCGGCCTTTTTATTTAGTTAACTTTATGACATTTTTATTACGTCCCGGAGGGAATGCAAATCATTGCTTTCGGCCTGATGAATTTTGAGCGCCGGATCAGCCCCCAGGAATGAACTTCTTCAAAGATCAGCCCAAAGACCCCGTGGACCTCAAAGCGCAATCGCTCGACAAGGATCTGAAGCGGATCGTCCAGCTTGAGAGGGCCACGAAAGAGGTCGGCACGAGCGTATACAGCCTTGGCATGGGGATGCTTTTCCTGCTTGGGGTCTGGGCCTACACCTATATCTATTCCGGGGGCGAGGCGAGCGGCGTCCTGATCGCCGCGGCCGTCATAGGCGGCTATATGGCGATGAATATCGGCGCCAACGACGTGGCCAACAATGTCGGCCCCGCGGTCGGTTCCAAAGCTCTCAGTATGGTGGGTGCGCTAGCCATTGCCGCGGTGTTCGAGGCGGCGGGCGCAATGATCGCCGGCGGCGAAGTCGTTTCGACCATTTCCAAGGGGATTATCTCCACGGACACGATCGCCAATGTCGATACGTTCATTTGGGCGATGATGGCGGCGCTCCTTTCCGCTGCGCTTTGGGTCAACCTCGCCACGTTCCTGGGCGCGCCTGTCTCGACGACGCATTCGATCGTCGGCGGTGTCATGGGCGCGGGCATCGCCGCTGCGGGCATCAATGCCGTGAACTGGCCTGTGATGAGCGCGATCGCCGCAAGCTGGGTGATTTCGCCGGTACTGGGCGGGGTTATCGCCGCTGCGTTTTTGCTGTTCATCAAATGGGCGATCCTGTTTCGTCAGGACAAGATTGCTGCTGCCAGGCGCTGGGTCCCGGTGCTGGTGGCGATCATGGCGTCCGTGTTTGCCGCTTATCTGATGATCAAGGGGTTGAAGCGGATCTGGAAGCCGGATGTGCCGACAATCCTTGCCGTTGCAGCCGGCGTTTTCGCCGTCACCTACCTCTGGACCAACCGGATCGTAGCCAGGGCATCCGTCGGGCTGGAGAACAAACGCAAGTCGGTTGCGAAGCTGTTCACTGTGCCTCTGATCTGCTCCGCGGCCTTGCTGTCCTTCGCGCACGGCTCCAACGATGTCGCCAATGCCGTTGGGCCGCTTGCCGCGATCGTCAGCGCAATCGATCTGGGTGAAATTTCGACTAAGGCGGCGCTGCCGTTCTGGGTGCTGCTGATCGGCGCGATCGGAATATCTGTCGGATTGGCGCTGTTCGGTCCCAAGATCATCAAGCTGGTCGGCGAGAAAATTACCAAGCTCAATCAGGTCCGCGCCTTCTGCGTCGCGCTCTCGGCGGCGATTACCGTCATCATCGCTTCCGCCTTGGGTTTGCCGGTCAGTTCCACGCATATCGCAATCGGCGCCGTCTTTGGGGTAGGGTTCGTGCGCGAAGCCATTACCAACCGGGGCGGCGGCGGAGTTGCCGAAACCGGGCCACTTGATCCGAATGTGCTCGCCGAGATCGATGAGGGGAAGCTCTTCAAATCCTGGCGAAAGTACCGTAAACGCCGCCTTGTCAGAAGGCAGCATATGTTCTCCATCGCAGCGGCTTGGATTGTGACGGTGCCGGCATCGGCAGTTCTGGCAGCCATACTGTATTTCTGTATTTCGCAGTTCAATTGAGCTGGCGTCTGTATCGCCACACCGCAGCATCCGTGAAGCCGGACCGGCTGGCCGATATCCTTTCAAATCGTCGTGCGGGGCCGTAAGGTAGGTCGCAACGATAAGACAACGGACGCAAAGTCCGAGGGAGGAAGCGTGAAGCCCGGTTCGGCACGGAAACCGCGCGCAGGGCATGGCGGTCGCAAGCTGAGGTTTGTCGACCAGCGTGATGCCTATGCGGCAATTGATCTCGGCACCAACAGTTGCCGGATGCTGATCGCCGTTCCTGATGATGCCGGGTTCAACGTGGTAGATGGGTACTCGCGCGTGGTCAGGCTGGGTGAACGTGTATCGGAAACAGGCAAGTTTCAGCGGGCAGCGGTCGACCGGACGATTTCCGCGTTAAAACACTGTGCGGAGCGTATGTCGAACCGTAACGTGGTGAAGGCACGCGCGGTCGCGACGCAAGCTTGCCGGCAGGCCGCCGATTCTCAGGCGTTTATCTCTCAGGTTCAGGACGAGACCGGGCTCGCACTCGAAATTATCGGCGCCGGTGAAGAAGCGGCGCTGACGGTTGCCGGCTGCGGCGATCTTCTGCGAACCGGATATGGAAATGCGTTGGTATTCGACATTGGTGGCGGGTCGACGGAAATCATTTGGGTGGAAACGCCGCGTGGTCAACCGGCGCGGCTCATTGACCTGATCTCGTTGCCGTTCGGTGTCGTTACCCTGCGTGATGAATTTGGACCGGAAGCGCTCCCGACGGATGTGTTTCACGGGCTTCTGCGGCGAATCGACGAGGCCTTGGCACCGTTCGATGCGCGCAATCAAATTTCCGATGAGATCGCCGCAAACAACGTGCGGATGGTTGGTACGTCGGGGACCGTGACGACGTTGGGCGCGATGTATCTCGAGCTCCCCCGGTATAAGCGTAACCGCGTCGACGGTCTTGAGATCAGGTTCGACAGCATCCGCCAGATTGGCGGAAGACTTGCGGCGATGTCGTGCGATGAGCGCATCGCGCATCCATGTCTGGGACACGGCAGGGGTGATTTGATGTTGATGGGTCTCGCTCTGCTACGTGCAATCTGCGAGCGCTGGCCGGTCGGCAAGCTCGGGGTCGCCGACCGTGGCATTCGCGAGGGAATCCTCGCCGAATTGATGCTGGCGGACGGACATGACCGCTTCGGTCTGGGATTGGAGCGCGGTGACGTGCCATCGGAAGCTCTTCTCAGGGAAAGCGGCAATGGCCGGTAAGAGAGGTGGCAAGGGGAGCGGTAACCGTGGGCTCCACACCCGGGTCAAGACCGCCAAGGGACGACGGTTGTCTTCGACTCGCTGGCTGCAGCGGCAGCTCAATGATCCTTACGTACAGGAGGCGAAGCGTCAGGGGTATCGGTCCCGGGCCGCATTCAAGCTGATTGAACTCGACGATAAATTCCGGTTTCTGACCAAGGGCGCAAAGGTCATCGATCTCGGTGCGGCGCCGGGGGGATGGACGCAAGTGGCGATGTCACGGATCGGGGCGGACGGTCACGTGGTCGGCATCGATCTTCAGGAGATGGAAGCGATTCCAGGTGCCGACCTGATTCAGGGCGACTTTCTGGATGACGATGCGCCGGATCGGCTGAAGGCGCTGTTGGGTGGGCGTGCCAACGTCGTGCTGAGCGATATGGCCGCGGCGTCTACCGGGCACCCGCAGACGGATCATCTTCGCATCATGGGGCTCTTGGAAGTTGCCGTGGATTTTGCCGCGGACGTCTTGGCGCCGGGAGGCGCCTTTGTCGGTAAAGTCTTGCAGGGCGGAACCGAAAACGACCTGTTGACCGCCTTGAAGCGTGATTTCAAGACAGTCAAACACGCCAAACCGCCAGCCAGCCGCAGCGACTCGGCCGAGGTTTATGTTGTGGCAACCGGGTTTCGGGGCAATCATCCCGACGATTGATCGGGCGGGAAGTGGTGCCGCGTACAAGCGTATGCCGCGATTCGCAAAATCGGTCTATATCTGCGCTATGGGTGCTTGTTAAAGATTTGGTCCTGTGTATGATGACGCGCCATCGCCACAGCGGTAACCGGAGGCGCAATGGCACCGCCCAAGATCGAAGAAGCTCTCACTTTTGACGACGTTTTGCTGGTTCCTCAGGCATCCAGCGTTTTGCCCGCGAACACGGACACCCGGACGCGGCTGACCAAAACAATCCCTCTGAATATCCCGCTGATATCGGCGGCCATGGACACGGTCACCGAGCATGCCCTGGCAATTGCCATGGCGCAGGCCGGCGGGATTGGCGTGCTGCACAAGAACATGACGGTTGAAGAGCAGGCCGCCGAAGTGCGCCGCGTCAAGAAGTTCGAAAGCGGTATGGTATCCGACCCGCTGACGATTTTTCCGGACCAGACCCTTTCTGACGCGTTACGGCTGAAAGCGGAAACCGGTTTTTCCGGTATGCCCGTTGTCGAGCGTGACTCCGGAAAACTTGTCGGCATCCTCACCAACCGCGATATCCGCTTTGCCGACAAACCCGACCAGCCGGTCAGCGAGTTGATGACGAAGAACACGCCGGAGATGCCGTTGATCACGGTCAAGGAAGGCGTCGACGGCGGTGAAGCACGCCGACTTCTTCACCAATACCGGATAGAACGTCTGCTGGTCGTCGATGACGATTATCGCTGCATCGGTCTGATCACCGTCAAGGACATGGAAAAGGAAGAGCGTTTTCCGAATGCCTGCAAGGACGAGCAGGGCCGTCTGCGCGTCGCCGCCGCAACAGGGGTTGGTGACGCCGGGCGGGAACGCGCCGAGGCGCTTCTTGATGCAGGTTGCGACGTGATCGTCGTTGATACCGCTCATGGCCATTCCGAAGGCGTGCTGGGTTCCGTCTCGGCAATCAAGAAACTCTCCAATTATGCGCAGGTCATCGCTGGGAACATCGCGACGCCGGATGCTGCAAAGGCGCTGATCGATGCGGGCGCGGATTGCATCAAGATTGGCATCGGCCCGGGCACGATCTGCACGACGCGAATGATCGCCGGTGTCGGTATGCCGCAGTTTTCGGCTGTGCTGGAAGCTTCCGAGGTCTGCCACAAGATGGGCATTCCGTGTATTGCCGATGGCGGCATCAAGTATTCCGGTGACATTGCCAAGGCCATCGCCGCCGGTGCAGATGCTGTCATGATCGGATCGCTGTTCGCGGGCACGGACGAAAGCCCGGGCGAGGTCCTGCTGTTCCAGGGGCGTTCATACAAGACTTACCGCGGCATGGGCTCGCTTGGCGCGATGGCTCGTGGCTCTGCCGACCGTTATTTCCAGGAAGAAGTCTCTGACAACCTGAAGCTCGTTCCGGAAGGCGTTGAAGGCCGCGTCCCCTACAAGGGGCCGATCGGCACCGTGATTCATCAATTGACCGGCGGTCTTCGCTCCGCGATGGGGTACACGGGCTCGGCGACCATTGATGATCTGCGGAAGAATGCGACCTTCAGGCGGATAACCAATGCCGGCCTTCGCGAAAGTCATGTCCACGATATTACGATTACGCGCGAGGCGCCCAACTACCGTTCCGACGGCTAGGACGGGACGGCGCACGGCATGACCCCCGGCGCCCGCATTCAGGCGACCACAGAATTGCTCGCTGCTATCAGTGCTGGTGACCAGCCACCCGATCAGGTTATCGACGGCTATTTTCGAATGCGCCGCTATGCCGGGTCGGGGGACCGGCGGGATATTTCGGGCCGTGTTTACGACGTCATGCGCCGCGCGGCCAAGCTCGACTGGTGGATCGAACGGACGGGACTAGGGCTGGAGACGGGGCCCCGGTCGCGGGCCATCGCGCATCTCATCCTCGAAGAGCGGGCTCAGCCCGATGACTTCAAGACGATGTTTTCCGGCGCCAAGCACTGCCCGGAACCGCTGTCGGATGCGGAGAGCCAACTGGCGGAGGCCCTGTACGGACGTCCGCTGTTGAATCGTGACATGCCGGACCATGTGCGACTGGAATACCCTGAGTGGATGGATCGATCATTCCGGGCGCTTTGGGGCGATTCGCTGGAACGTGAGATGTCCGCGCTTAATCAGCCGGCACCGCTCGATCTCAGGGTCAACACGATCAAGGCAACGCCTGAGGAGGCGCAGGCCCGATTGCGGGAAGACTACGTGACATGTGAGCCGACGCCGCTGTCACCGTTGGGAATCAGGGTCGAAGGTAAAGTCCGTCTTGGCGGTATGCGTGCCTTCAAGGAAGGTCTGGTCGACGTTCAGGACGAGGGGTCTCAGCTTGTCGCCCTGCTCGTCGGGGCGCGGCCGGGCTATCGCGTGGTCGATTTCTGTGCCGGTGCAGGCGGCAAGACGCTGGCTTTGGCTGCCGCCATGGCGGAAGAAGGCAGAATCGCAGGGCAACTATTTGCGCTGGATATTTCGAAGTATCGGATGGACAGGATGATCCCGCGTCTGAAGCGCGCGGGCGCGATGGCGGTCAAGCGGCGCGTCATTGCTGCTGTCGACGAACCCTGGCTTGAAGAGAATGTCGGGACCGCAGACCGAGTGCTGTGCGACGTCCCTTGTACGGGAACGGGGAGCTGGCGCCGCAATCCCGATGCGCGCTGGCGGTTCACGCCGGAAGGTCTTGCTGAAATCCGGGAAACCCAGCAGCGCATTCTTCTCGATGCCGCGAAGTTGGTTAAGCCGGGTGGGCGTCTGATTTACGTGACCTGTTCGCTTTTGCAGGAAGAAAACGAGCAGCAGCTCGCCTGGTTCGTGGAAAAAGATACACGTTTTCAGCCGTTACCGATCGAAGAGGTGTGGGCCAAAACCGTCGGTGGACCGCCACCGCCAGCTGGGCCTTCACTGCGGCTCTCGCCGGCCTCCACCGGGACGGATGGATTCTTTTGTGCGGTTCTCGAACGGCAAAGTTAACATCGGCCGTAACAAAATCTAAATATTTCAGCGTGAGCATAATTTCATCGTCATTGTCTGGAGAAACGACATGTTCACGATGAAAAAGCCGGGAACCGACGAAGAGCACCCGTTACAGGGTCCGCACCCGACCGATATCAGGGACCGCTAAGGTCTCAGCGTAACTAGCGCATTCGTTCGTGACGCTCGAACTCGGTCTCGAGTTCCTCGAACTTGCGTCGCGCGTCCGGATCATTGGCAAGTCTTGCAAGATTCTCTGCTTCACAATGCAGGCAGACCCTGTCGCGGGTTGATTTGGCGTCGCGGCTCCACTGCCCGCCCTCGGGCGGTAGCTTGGGGGCCTGCGGATAACGTGAACGCATGAAATAATAGAATCCGGCACGCTGTTTATCGATCGCCTTGCATAAGTCCGTGGCGCGTCGTACGGCTTTGACGCCAGGGTCCGTCTGATCGTCGTCGTCGATCGGCAACGTGGGGAACTGCGGCAGATCGTCGTCGTTCTGATCGTCCAGACGTTCTGCGACCGCAGCCAGCGCTTCGGCAGCTTGACCCATCTGATTGGCATAGGAATCGAGGTTTGCGCCGCTGACGTCGCTGCTGGCCGGTCCATATGAACCGTCACCGGTGTCGCCGCTACGAGCAGAAGCCATGTCCATGTCTGATGTGGAGAGCGGCTCCGTCGCATCAGTCGTGCCGGAAGTGCCGCTCTCGGCGCTTTCACTTCGGGCGTCTCCTCCGGTCGTCCCTCCGCGTCCGGCAATTCCGCTTTGCCCAGCGCTGCCCGCGGATTTGTCGGTCCCATCAGCCGCGCCCTCATTCGAGGTGCCATCCAATGCTGCGCCGGATTTGATTATGCGCCGGGTGATATTTTCCAATGTTGCTGTTCTGCGGCCGCCAGCGGCGGGTTCGTCGTGAACAACCGGTAACCGCGGCTTTTTCGGTTTTGGCGCTTTGCGCGATGTACCAAGGGTCTCGACATCGCCGTCACCGTCATAAATGGCGATTTCCATTTCAAGCATCTGGCCGTTCTTGGCGCCGACGTCCAGTCCCTTGAACGGGTGTTCGTCACCGTCGTCCGGCAACTTGAAGGTGACGGTGCGGCCCGACGAACTGCTGTCGCCCCAGCGCACCAGCCTGACACGGTATTTGTTCTTTTCGCTCAACAGACAGCTCCCATGCGGCTAGTGTATCCCGTGAACCGCGCATCTCGTCAATGCGCAGGCGTGCGCACGGAAAGATGCGTCAGATCAGACAGGAGAGGGCGATGGGCGGTGTCATCGCATCGTTGAGTGACAAATTTCAGGAGCGCCTGGAACGGCAGCGAAACCGGCCCTTTCTGGAAGGGGTGATGGCAGCGTGCGCGGTTGTTGCGACAACTGACGGTGAAGTCAGTTTTGCGGAGCAAGTTCGCGTCGATCAGATCCTGCAGACGCTCGACAAGCTCAAGGTCTTTGATCCACACGAGGGTGTTGATATCTTTCGTAATTTCACGGACGCGATTCTTGAACACCCTCATGAAGGGCATGACAAAGCGCTTGCCGCCGTGGCTGCAGTTTCAGAAGACCTGGAGGCCGGCGCATTGTTACTGCGCATCTGCCTTGCGGTGAGCGAAGCCGACGGTGATGTGAGCCTTGCGGATCAAATTGAAATCGTGTCGTTGTGTTCCAGGTTCGGAATCGATCCCGCCGACTGTGGCTTGTACATCGACATGTCCGCGGAAGAATTCCTTGCCGAGCGGGTCGACAAGGATGCCGGTTAACGGATCAGAGCAGCCGGTCTTCCGCCGTTTCATCATCATCCGCTGAAAGTGACAGCGCCGGCGTCGACGTGGGCGCCGCCGGCATCAGTTCGATACCGGCCTGGCTGAGCTTCTCGAGCGCGGCCTCGTTGACCGAATAGCGCAGTTCGAAATAGCGGCTCGACGGCACCCAAAAACGGATACCCAGCACGATACCACCATAGGCGAAGTCATGGACGCCGATCTCGGGTGCGGGGCCGCCGGAAATCTCGGTGACACTGTCAACCGCGGCCCGGAGCGCAGATTTGGCGGCAGGGATGTCCTGCCCGCCCTTGATGGCGATCTTGGTCTGCACGACACGCCGGGTTTCCGAGTTGACGATGATCTGGCCGACGATCTCCTTGTTCGGCACCGTGATGATCTCGCCGTCCTCCCCGACCAATGTCGTGTGGGCGAGGGTGATCTCTTCGACAACACCGCTTGCGCCTTTGTTGATTGTGATCGTATTGCCGACCACGAACGGCCGGGAAAGGATGATGGAGACCCCGGCGCCATAGTTCGACAGCGGTCCCTGAATGGCGACGGTGGCACCGAAAGCACCGGCGCCGGCGAGTGCGATCAGGGGCGCGATGGAAACCCCGAAATTCCCCAGCGTGATGATAACGAGAAAGACGATGCAGATAATCTTGACCACGTTGCCGATGAAACGCGACAACGTGACGTCGATGCTGCGGCCTTCGAGTACCTTGCTGACGCGTCCGCCAATCCAGGAAGCGACCTTGAGGCCGATAAGAAGAAAGACCAGAGCGCCCAGGATCTGAAAGCCGTACTCGATCCCGAACTCGACCAGTAGATCGACGTATTTGGATACCGTATCCAGGTGCTCGCCGACCGCGCCTTCGATGTTTTTGTCCATGCGGGGTCCCTATTTTGGCTCGACGGTGACGGCGGTACCGCTGGCAACGAGGAAAAGCATGCTTTTGTCGTCGCCGGAAATTTCGTTGTACGCCATGTCGATCCCGACGACGGCGTTGGCGCCGACCATCAGTGCCTCGCGGCGCAGTTCGGCAAGGCACGTGTGCCGTGCGTCGCGCAGCACTTTCTGTGACGATTTCGACCTGCCACCGAAGATGTCGGTGATCGACGCGAAGAAGTCCTTGAAGATGTTCATGCCGAAAACGCACTCGGCGGTGATGATGTCGATCCGCTGGGTGACGCGGTATTCGTCCATCCCGTGTTCGGTCGTCAGGATGATGTCCCCCGCCAGTTTTTCGATAACTTCCTGGGGCAGTTCATCGTACTGCTTGTTATCGATCAGTTCCTGTATCTGCTCTTCACTTTTGCCGAATAGTCCGAACATCTATGGCTCCTTTGTCACGATCTTCACGCAGTATGCCATGGAAACGGGGCGTAGAAACAGATTCCGGGACAGACATGGACGGGGGCTTGTCGGAGGCTCCGGTATCGGACATCTTTCTTCTCCCTTCCAAGGAGATTCCATTGATGCCAGACGCCGTGACCAGCCCGAAAGACTACGTGGATACCCTGATTGCTCAGGCTGAAATCGTAAAGACGCCCTGCGGGGACGGCGACATGATCTGGCAGATATGGGGCGAGGATACGGGTAAAACGCCTCTGCTGCTGCTGCATGGCGGTTTTGGGTCTTGGACGCACTGGATTGCCAACGTCGAGGCTCTTTCGAAATCAAGGCGTGTCGTAACGTGCGATATGCCAGGCCTGGGCGACAGCGCCTCGGCGCCCGGCGAACTGACACCGGATAATCTGGCGGCACCGATTGTAAGCGGATTGGATGCCGTGTTCGGAAGCGGTGCACGTTTTGATCTCACGGGGTTCAGCTTTGGCGGGCTGATCGGCTCGCGGGTCGCCAGGGCCGTGGGTTCACGCATGAGGACGTATGTTGCGGTCGGTGCCAGCGGTTTCGACGACCTGCATGTGCGCGTGCTCGGGATCGAGGTGCCTGGGAGGGATATGAGCGATCAGGAGAAAAACGATATTCACCGCAACAATCTGCGGCTTCTCATGATTCATGATGAGGCAAAGATCGATGACGTGGCCATCTATACCCACCGCAAGAACGTCGCGCGCTCGCGTGTACGATCCCGGCCCATGTCGCTCGGCAATCATCTTGTTGACGCCATACCCGATATTGAGGCCCAGCTTGCCGGTATTTGGGGGGTGCATGATGCGACGGGGGGCGGGCGTGAGCAGATTTTGGAACGCCGGGATATCTTTGCGGCATACCAGCCGGATGTACCGTTCACGATCATAGAAGACGTTGGTCACTGGGTGATGTATGAGGCGCCCGAAGAATTCAATGCAGCGTTGCTGGCGATCCTCGACGAATAACCTGAATTAAGAGAGAGCGGCCTCCAGCCGCCGCCAGCCGTCATCATGTCCCGGTAGGCCGAAGCGCAGCCATGCCGGATTGTAATCGAAATTGCGTACCATTATGCCTGCGCGGCCTAGCCGTTGGTATATCCGGTCAGCTTCGTTGCTCTTGCCAAGACGATAGAGTGTCGTGCCTCCGACAATCTCCAGACCTGCGCGCGTTAAGATGCCATCCAGACGTTCCGCACCTTTGTGGAGGCGCTGGCGCGTTTTCTCATGCCATGCATTGTCGGCGAGCGCCGTTGCGCCGATATTGAGCGCCGGACCGGCGACGGCCCAGGGACCCAGCGCGTCCCGCAAGTGGTTGGTGTCCGCTTTCGTGCCGATTGCGAACCCGAGGCGGAGCCCGGCCAGACCGAAGAATTTCCCGAACGAACGCAGAACCAGTAGGCCCGCCTGACCCGTCTTCGGGACGACGGAGTGCTCTGGCGCCACATCTGCAAACGCTTCGTCGACGATCAGTATGCCCTGACGTTGTGCCAGCTGCGCCGCCAGTTCAACAAGGGTGTCCGCCGGAATGCTGCGGCCGTCGGGATTGTTAGGGTTGACGACAATCATAACGTCCGCGTCGGCCCGAGCCAGGTCATCGATGATCTGCACGTCATGGCCGCTCGTGCGCCAACTCGCCGCATGCTCCTCGTAGGTCGGCCCCATGACCTGGACTCGGCGCTTGGCAGAGGAGGCAGGCAGCCACCGGATAAGGGCCTGCGTGCCTGGTGCAGCGACGATTTCGGCGTTTGCTGGTACCTGGTAATATGAGCGTGCCACTTTGAGAAGTGCAGCTTCATCCGATGCGGTCGGCAGTCGCCGCCATACGTCGATGTCGGTATCTATCATTGGATATGGGATGGGGTTGATTCCGGTCGACAGGTCCAGCCAGCCGGAGTCCGGTGCGCCAAAGGCTGCCGTCGCCGCGTCCATGTCCCCGCCATGTCGGAGCTTGCCTGTCATCCTTGTAGACTGAAGTAGATCATGGCGAAGCCGCAGAGCAGAAGGACGGTGTATACGGCACGGTCAAAACCTTTAACGCCAAGGCGTTCATAGAGCTTTCTGCCGATCCATACGCCGATCAGGGTGCCCGGCAGTGCAAGCAACGTGACGCGCAGGACTTCTGCCGTTATCAGGCCCCCGACCCACTGGCTGATGAGTGCGATACTTAGGATGGTGAGATTGTAAGCCTGAAAAATGCTGCGTTTTTCGTCCTTTCCCCAACCGCGGAGGCTGGCCCAGAGCGTGGTGGGCGCGCCGGACAGCCCGGCAATACCACCGAATACCCCCCCGATCGCACCGATGACGCCGTCGGCAAAGCGACCGCCGAAGGTGACCGCGAACGACTTCCGGCTGATCAACATGAACGAACAGAAGCCGATCAGGAACACACCGATGAAGATTTTAAAAGTTGCAACCGGGACCGACGGCAGCAGCCATGTTCCGACAGGAACGCCGAGCAATCCACCTGCGATAAAGGGCGTCACACGACGCCAGTTGATGACGTGCCAGATCTTGGGAAATGTCTGTGCCTGACCGACGACCGAGCAAATGACGACCATCGGCGATGCGATCACCGGCGGCACGACGTAGAGCCAAAACGTTAGTGCCGTCAGCCCAGTGCCGAATCCGGTAAGACCCGTGACCAACCCGCCGGCGAGCCCGCCCAATACAACGATGATCTCAAGCTGTCCCATGATCCCCCGGTTTGCACCGGGATATCAGGTCTCCGTCCGTTTGGCGAGGGCTTCCGCGAACGCCTTCACGCTGGTTTCCATGGTGCGCGACGTATCCATGTTCTGGCGGGTTTCCGCGGCGTACGGGGTCTCGCTGAGGAGCTGGAAAATCCAGGCTGCACCGTCGTGAAAACCACTGGTGACACCGGCCTCGCTGAACGTCTTGGCGATTTCCTCCATTTCGCCGACCCAACGGGCACTGTCTGCGGGAAGGGCCGATATCTTGCCGCGCATGCCGGCGAGTGTCGCTTTCTGTGAGTGCTCGAATTCGGCCACGAGATCGTCGAGAAGTCCGTTGCGCTCTGCCGTAAGCAAGACCGAGGTCCACAACGTCCAGCTCCCCTTCGTGACGGCGGCGTAGACCATCTTCATGGCCGAGGCGCGCCCGACTTCCTCGCCGAGGGCAAGCACTTCGAATCCCTTTCCGTTGAGGTCCGTCATCGGAGCTGTGTCGGGGCCGGAGACGTAAAACCGGGTGCCGGTGCTTTTGTGCGGGGCAAGTCCGATGATGCCGGCATCGATAAAGACGCCGCCTGCATCGGTTATCTTTTTGCCGACGGCAGTTGCTGTCCCCGGCGAAATGGCGTTGCAGTCGACATAGACGGGAGTTTTGCCCGTTCGTCCCATCGCAGCCGCAACGTCGTCGGCGAGTCCAAGTGCTGCGGACGGCGGCAGGATCGAGAGGATCATGTCCGCTTCGGCGACCGTTGCGTCCAGGTCGCCGGCGTCGCGCACCTGACCTTCTTCAGCGAGCGCGCGGGAGCGCTCGGAACGGCCGGCAAGCGACGTGATCGTCTCGTATCCGTGTTGGCGAAGCACGAGGCCGACGCCGTGGCCCATGTCGCCGGGCATCAGTATGGCGATGGTCTTAATGGTCATTATTGTCTTCCCTTCAGGTAGTCAGGCAGCGAAGCCGCTCAGGACTTCGCCTGTGTTGTTCGGATGGTCGACCAGCCCGTTCTCATCTGCAACGCGAGTGCCGTTGATCCAGACACCGTGCACGCCGACGGCTTCGGTGCTGAGACGGTGGGCACCCGCCGGCAAGTCAAAGACCCGCTGTTTCGGGCCGCGTCCTACCGTTTCAGGATCGAAAAGCACAAGATCCGCCGCATAGCCTTCGCGGATTAGGCCACGGCCCTCGATGGCAAAGATTTCAGCGGGTTTGCCGCTCAATTCATGCACCGCGGCGGCCAAGCTCATCTTCCCCAGATCGCGTGCCCAATGGCCAAGCAACCTTAGCCCGAAGCCGGCGTCACAGAAAAAGGTCAGGTGGGCGCCCGCATCCGACAGCGCGACTGAGGCTGCAGGGTGTACCAGCATCTTGCCGACGGCGTCCTCGTCGGAGTTCAGCAGGACGGCGGTAAATACCGTTTCCAGATCCTCGTCGACGGCGATGTCGAGCATGAGATCGAGTGGGTCGGCCCCGCGTTCCTTGGCGATGTCGGCGAGGGTCCGGTGCTCCATATCGCGGTAGGCGTCGGTCGCGGCTTCCGTAATCTCGATCTTGTGCCATTCGCCGTTGAACAGGCGCACGCCCGCTGGCTGGGCAAGTTCGTTCTTCACCGCCTGTCGGAGTGCCGGGTCTTGCAGTTTCGCTTTCAGATCGTCGCCTGAGAGCTTCATTAACGGCTGCCAGCTCTCGAAGCTTTCGAGGGGATAGGCCGACTTAAGTGTGAAATCCATGGTCAACGGGCAACAAGATACCTGACCCCAGAGCTCCTGACCGCGCGCCCGGGCGTCGGCGATACGCGCCAGTTCATCCAGCGTGCCGGTCGGATTGGTGGAGTTGTGCAGCAGCGCTGCAATCATGATCGGTCGGCCGGTCTTTTTCGCCAGGTCTTCGAGGTACGGTACGTCGGTGCGATTGCCCTTGGTCAGCATGAAAATGCCACGCCCGGACCGTGCCATCGCCTGGACGAGGGCAAGAAGTTCAGCGTCGTCGGCCAGACGGGATGGCATCGGCACGCCACCCCAGCCGTTGTGCTGCGGTGCCGTCGACGTGGCGAAGCCAATGGCACCGGCGGCCATGCCCTGTTCGACGATCGCGCACATCTGGTCGATTTCTTCCGGTGTTGCTGCGCGCTCCGTGGCAGCAGGACCCATCACATAGGTCCGGATCGAACTGTGCCCAAGAAAGCAGGCGACATTCGGCACCACGCCCTTTTCGCGCAGCATGCTCACGTATTCCGGGAAGGTTTCGAAGCTCCAGTCGATGCCGGCCCGCAACGCATCGAGCGACATGCCTTCGACCTGTGTCAGGTTCTTCATGACGAGGTCGCGGTCCGCTTCCTTGCAGGGAGCGATGGTAAACCCGCAGTTGCCCATGACGACGGTGGTCACGCCGAGCGACGGCGACGGCCGAACGCCGGAATCCCACGTGATCTGTGCATCGAAATGGGTGTGTGTGTCGATGATGCCGGGCATCAGAGCGAGCCCCGATGCATCGATTTCTTCCGCGCCGGTTGCTGCCAGATTGGCACCGACAGCGGCGATGTGACCGTTCGTGACAAGGACATCCGAACCGGCCGCCGGTTCGCTTCCCGAGCCATCATAGATCGTTGCGTTTCGTATAACGAAGCTCATGAATCCTCCGATACCTGATATTTGCATGCGAGCCGGTGCGGACAAGGTTTTAGTCGCACCGCGGATGCACCGTGATATTCAAAAGTGCCGATTATTTCAGGAATTCGATCTCGACGAATGCACACTCAAAGTCATTGCCGTTGATAACGTCGTGCTCCACGCCGATTTCGCGGAAATACGGCACGCCATTCTGCATCGGCGCAATGGTTCGCTCACCGGTGCCCGTGTCGATTTCCAGTTGTCCGCTGAACAGCGGCACGACGACGTAATCGTACTCGTGACGATGCCAGCCTGTGTTATCGCCCTTTTTCTTGAAACGCCATTCCGTCACACGGGTACGGTCATTCTCTATGAAAACAGTCGGCACTGCGTTGCCGGGTTTGCCTGAGCACATGACCGCCACCTACTGCTTGTCGGAATGGCCGAGGTCCTTGCCCGGCGCGATGATATCTCGGATGAGCTGCTTTAATTCCTTGCTCTCGGGGAAGCGCCCCTCGGTTTTGCGGTCGAAGATGACGTTGCCGTCCGGTGTCTGGATGCGGAATGTCCCACCCTCGTCCGGGACCAGTGACAGCGCGCCCAGATCGTCTGCGAATGTAAACAAGAGTTCCTGAGCCATCCACGTCGCGCGCAGCACGAAGCGGCAGGTCCGGCAGTAATGGATTTCGATAACGGGTTTGGACATAAGGAGGCTCCTGAAACTGGAAAAACTGTTTGATCAAGCTTCGCCGCCGGGCGGGCTTTGCGTCAACGCCGTTTTGATGAGTCCGAAGAAAACCGCCGGCGGGGCATTGCCGGCGAAGCGCCAGCCCAGATGTTCGCCGCAGCCGCGGCAAAGTGCGAAGTTCCATTCATAATCAGGGAACCAGGTGTGTTCGTCTGTCGGCTCGCCGACATCCTCGGCGCCGGGTGCTTCTTTGAAACACGCAACCCGGAACACGCGCCCGGCAGGGTTGATGAAGACACGCTCATGCCCACCGATGTCGACGGCCCAACGCATGCGCGTCAGCAGATGGCCGCACTTCGCGCAATAGATTGCGTCATCGGTGCCGGCGTCGGCTTCGGTCTTTTTCTCTTCCTTGGGCGCCTTCTGGAGCATGCGACATTATGGCACGTAAAGCCGCTTTGCCTCACTTATCCTCTTTTTGAATGAGGATGCGAGATTACTCGGAAATGTAGGAATAAGCAGAGAGAAGCGGGTTAAGATAACGCCTCACAAAATCCAAGTAGTCGTCTACCCCGTCGGCTACGACGAGGTCAAAAGTTTCGCCATCGAGCGTGACAACGGCAACAAATCTGTTTTTACCATTGGTCCAAATTTCTTGGTCCGGCCCTGGGTTGCCGAGGGTGAATGACTTACGAAAGCCTGCTCCTTTGAGGGACTTGTCTGAAATGTCGCCTAACTGCTGCGAGAACTTGTTTGGATCGTTTCTCGGGTATTCGGCAATTCTTCCATTTGAGAATTTATAAATTCGTCCTGGCATCGGGAACCTCCTAGCACAAAACCAATTATCAGGCGGACGGTTTGGCCTCTTCGTCTTTCTTCTCGGCCTTCTTCTGGCCGATCTTGCTTTCCTCGCCTTTGATCAGGCGGCGGATGTTGTCCTTGTGGCGGATCACGGAAAGCACGGCGAGGCCGATCGCCATATAGGCGACCTGTTCGTTGCCGAAGACCTTCCAGGCGATCAGCGGTGAGGCGATAACGGACGAAATCGAGGCGAGAGAGGAGTATTTGAACGTGCTCGCCACCACCAGCCAGACGCAGCAGGTCAGCACGCCCACCGGCCACGACACCATCAGAAGCGCCCCCAGCGTCGTTGCCACGCCTTTGCCGCCCTTGAATTTCAGCCAGACCGGGAAGTTGTGGCCCAGCACAGCCGCGAATGCCGCGATAAGGCCCGCCATTTCGCTGAACTGCATAAAGATCAGTGCGGCGACGGCTCCCTTGGAGGCATCGAGGACCAGGGTCAGGAATGCGAGGAACTTGTTACCGGTGCGCAGCACATTGGTCGCGCCGATGTTACCCGATCCGATCTCGCGGATATCGCCCATCCCGGCCATCTTCGTGAGCACCAGGCCCCAAGGCACGGAACCCAGCAAGTAACCGCAAACTGCCGCGATTGCGGCGAGGATGTTGGGATCGAGATATTCCATGATGTCAGTCGGCCACGAAAACCGTGCGCCCGTCAATGACCGTGCGGGTCACGGTGCCTTGTACCAGACGGCCGTCAAAGGGCGTGTTCTTGGACTTGGACAGCAGCTTGTCGGCCTCGACCTTCCAGCCTTTTTCCGGATCGAACAGGATCAGGTCGGCGGGGCGCCCCTGTGCCAGCTTTCCGGCGCGAAGTTTGAGCAGATCCGCCGGCGCCGAGGTCACGAACTTGAGCGCGTCCAGAAGCGAGATGTGTCCGTTGTGAAAAAGTTCCAGCGTCACCGACAGCAATGTCTCGAGGCCGACGCCTCCGGTCGCGGCGGCGCCGAACGGCAGGCGCTTTGATTCTTCATCCTGCGGCGTGTGATCGGATGCGATGCAGTCGATGGTGCCATCCTTGATGCCGGCAACGACGGCCTGGCGGTCGGTTTCGCTGCGGAGTGGCGGGGACAACTTGGCGAACGTCCGATAGTCGCCGATCGCAACTTCGTTGAGTGCGAAATAGGGCGGTGAGGTATCACAGGTTACTGGCAGGCCGCGCGCCTTCGCCTTGCGGATCACGTCGACGCTGTCGGCGGTCGATACGTGCGCGATGTGCAGTTTGCCGCCCGTGAGCTCGACCAGCCGGATGTCCCGTTCGATCATCATGATCTCGGCCTCACGCGGAATACCGACGAGACCGAGCCGCGTCGCCGTTTCGCCCGAATTCATCATGCCACCCGTGGCGAGAGACGGTTCTTCCGGATGCTGGCAGATCAGCAGATCGAACGTGCGTGCGTACATCATGGCGCGGCGCATGACTTGTGCATTGGCAACGGCGTTGAAGCCGTCGGTGAAAGCCACGGCACCAGATTCGGCGAGCAGGCCCAGTTCGGCGATTTCCTTGCCGCCGAGACCTTTGGTGACGGCGCCGTACGGGTAGACCTTGCTCAGGCCCTGAAGGCGTGCGCGCCGGGCGACGAACTCCACCACCGACATGTCGTCGATCACAGGATCGGTATTGGGCAGGCAGACCATGGACGTGATGCCGCCCTTAGTGGCTGCACGGCCGGCGCTGGCCAGCGTTTCCTTGTAGTCCTCGCCCGGTTCGCCGAGGTGGACCCGCATGTCGATCAGGCCGGGGGCGAGGCATAGCCCCGCGCAGTCGATGACCGTGACACCCTCAAGCGCCAGATCGGCATTTACCTTGGGCCCGATCTGTTTGATCAGTTCGCCATCGGTCAAAACGCCGCCGATTTCGTCCATGCCCGTTGCCGGGTCGAGCAATCGTGCACCGACGTAGGCGACCCGGCCGGGTGTGCGATCTGCTTTCAACGCCATCAGAGGTTCCTCTGCAGGTGTTCTTCCAGGTTCGCGGTCAGAATTTCCAGTGCCGCCATACGAACGGCGACACCCATCTCCACCTGTTCGTGAATGGCGCTGCGTCCGAAGTCGTCGGCGACCTCACTGTCGATCTCGACACCCCGGTTCATCGGTCCCGGATGCATGATCAAGGCATTCGGTTTGGCGCCTTCGAGCTTGGCGTAGTCGAGACCGAAGAAGTGGAAGAACTCTCGAACGGACGGCAGGTAGTTGCCGTCCATGCGCTCCTTCTGGAGACGCAGCATCATGACGATGTCGCAGTCCTCGAGTCCTTCGCGCATATCGTTGAAGACCTCGACGCCCATGTGCTCGATCCCGGTCGGGATCAGCGTGCGGGGCGCGATCAGCCGTACCCGCGCGCCCATGGTCGTCAGCAGGTGGATGTTGGAGCGCGCGACGCGGGAATGCAGAATGTCGCCGCAAATGGCAACCCGGAGACCCTGGATCTTGCCCATGCGGCGCCGGATCGTCAGCGCATCCAGCAATGCCTGTGTCGGGTGCTCGTGCTGGCCATCGCCAGCGTTGATGACGGCGCAGTTTACTTTTTCCGAAAGCAGCTTGACCGAACCCGAGTCCGGGTGGCGCACCACCAGCACATCCGGGTGCATGGCGTTCAGCGTCATCGCCGTATCGATCAGTGTTTCGCCCTTTTTCACGGAACTCGTGGCGACGGACATGTTGATGACATCGCCGCCGAGGCGCTTGCCTGCCAGCTCGAACGAGGTGCGGGTACGGGTCGAGTCTTCGAAGAACAGGTTGATAATGGTGCGTCCGCTCAGGACGGCCTTTTTCTTGTCGGCTTGCCTGTTCTGCTCGACATAGCTTTCGGCGCGGTCGAGGAGAGCAGTGATTTCAATGGGATTGAGGCCCTCGATACCGAGGAGATGCTTGTGTGGAAAGCCGAATGCACCGGGACCGTCGTTCATAGGCGCGCACTATATGTCCGGTTGCCCTTAATTCGCAAGCGTCATGATCAAGTCCTTGCTCAGCGTCACGGCATGGCTTGAGTGAGCCGGATCGCGTAGTATGTTTTCGCCTGGGCGATTCGAAACGGTACTGTGCCGAACAGCAGGGGCGTCTCGCGGGAAAGATTGATGGAAGAGTATTTGAAGGCTCACGACAGACTGGGCCGGCTCTTGAAAAAGGACTTCGTTTTCGTCGTCGGCGCGACGCGCTGGGGCACGTCCTGGGTGCAGCAATGTCTGGACACCCACCCCAAGGTGCTGTGCAAGGGCGAAGGGCATTTTACGGACAGCCTGTTCCCCGGTCTGGCCAAGCTCGTCGATCAGTACAACCAGGACGCCGAGCGGATCGGTAACCGGATGCAACTGGCGGGCTTGCCTGGTAACGCTGCCGGTTTCACGTTCGACGATGTCGAATACCTGATGCGGACGGCGGTGATGCTGATGTTCCAGCGCTGGGTGCCCGAAGACCAGGAAGATCAATTCACGTGCATCGGCGAAAAGACCCCGGAACACATTCTGTCGCTCGAACTTCTCGACCGGCTGTTCCCGGACATGCGGATTGTCCACGTCGTGCGTGATGGCCGCGACGAAGCGGCAAGCGCCTGGGATTTCAACATGGGGATTTCCAAGGGCGAGTTCCCGCGCCGCTATCCGACGTTTGCCGATTTCGCCGAGACGTTCGCCCGCAACTGGTCGCGTTCCGTTGGGGCGGCCAGGCGTTTCGGGCGTCTGAACCGGCGACGATACTATCAGATCAGGGCCGAGGATCTGGTCGAAGAACCGGCGCCGATCGTCCGGCGCCTTTTCCGGTTCTGTGATGTCGAGGACAAGGAAGATATCGTGCAGGCAGGTATTCGCCATGCCTATCAGATCGCGCCACTGGACCTCGACCCTGGTGTCTGGAAGCGCCGTTTCGATGACGATGCGACCCGCCGGTTCCATCGTCAGTCTGGCGAGCTTCTGAAGCTCCTTAACTACGATGTGGCTGCGTAAGTTAGTGGATAAGTGCCAGTAGCACAGGCAGTGTGACGATGGCGGCAAGGTGTGTCGCCGTTACGATGGCGGCCATCACGTGCGCATCGCTGCCCATCTGACGCGAGACGACATAGCTGGTGGAGGATGTCGGGAGCGCGGCGAAGATCACCGGGACAATCAGTGCATAGCCTTCGAGCCCCAAGGCCATCCCTAATCCATAGGTAAATGCAGGCTGCAGGATCAGCTTGAAGCTGCAGGAGAGCGCTACCGGCAGCCCGGCATCGCGGACGGCCGAAAGCGACAGACCGGCACCGACTGCCATCAGCCCCATCGGCAGGGCGGCGCGGCTCAGCAGGTCGAGGGTCGGGCCGACAATCGGTGGCAGCCCCCAACCCGTGATATTGAAAATGCCGCCCAGTACGCAGCCGATGATCAGCGGATTGCGCACGCAATCGATAAAGACGCCTTTCCAGCCCTTGGAACCACCCGGCCGGTCGAGCCATTTCAGGTGCCCCCAGACACCCAGAAAATTGATGGTGACGGCGACGGCGAACAGGCTGACGGCCATGGCGCCTGTTGCGGCATCGCCGATCACTCCGAGCGTGACGGCAATACCGACATAGGCGTTGGAGCGGAAGCCGCCCTGGAAGACGGATACGAACCGTGCCGGGTTTAGTTTCAACGGGCCGCGAAAGGGAATGGCGGCAAAGGCGGTCAGGTGGATGCCAATCACGATGATCGCGGCAATCGGCAATGCCACGGCCCAGTCAATATGCGCCGCGGCGATCTTCACAAACAGCAGCGATGGGAACAGGCCGTTGAACGTGAGCTTCTCGACCACGCGCCAGAAATCGTCCGTGAAGCCTGCTTTCGCTTTCAGGAAGATGCCAAAGCCGATGATCAGGAAGATCGGCGCGATTGCGGAGAACACATGGTCCATCAGAAACGGCTGCCGATACTGTCCAGCGCGCCCTGAAGAATGTAACTCGCCGCCATCTTGTCGACCACGTCCTTGCGGCGTTTACGGGTCATGTCGGCCTCGTTGACGAGAAAACGTTCCACGGCGGAGGTGGAGAGACGCTCGTCCCAAAAGGCATATGGCAGCCCGAGCTGTCTTCCGATTTCGCCGGCGAGGTCGCGTGTCGCCTGCGCGCGGGGGCCCTCCGTGCCGTCCATGCTGACCGGCAACCCGGCCACGATGCCGCCGACGTCTTCGGTCTTGACGAGGGATGCCAATTCCGCGATGACCGGCGCGAGTTTCTTGCCCCGGTTGAGTGTTTTGACCGGGCTGGCAACCATGAACAGCGGGTCCGAGATCGCCAGTCCGACGGTCTTGTCGCCAATGTCGAGGCCGAGCAGGCGCAACCCACGGGGCATGGCGTCGATTAGCGATGTAAGGGTATCGTGCATCATCCGCGTGGTGCTTTCCGCTAACAGTTCTGTGTCTGGCATGAAACGAAAGACTTGGATATCATAGACTTACGCGGATGACATCGCATTTTCGGGATATCCCGTCCATGTGGTGGGGACGCAGAGTAGGGGGCGGTATATGAATGCCATCCGGCCGCGCGCTGGGTTTGACTGGGTGAAACAGGGCCTGATGGGCGCCGCTGTTGCCGGCATCGCGCTGCTGACCGTGCAAGGATTGCACGCGGCCGATATGGAATTCATGGGTGTGACGGTCACGCCCGCACCCGGCAAGTATCTCGTCGAAAAAGACGTCAACGTCCGCGCCAAACCGGAAACGTCCGGCAAGCGCCTCGGCGGCCTTAAGGCCGGCGATGTGGTCGATGTGATCGGCCGGGCCGGCAAGACGGCGTGGCTGGCGGTGGTCGATGATGGCAAACCCGTCGGCTTCGTCTACGGAACCGTGCTGTCACCTGTCATCGACGGCGCTATCGAGGAAGACGTGACGGGGGAAATCAGGCTCGATACCCATCATCGCTGCGGTTTTCGTGTGCACTTCGTCGGCAAGGTCGGTGGCGACACGGAAGCGACCGACGACAGCATGCGGGCATCGGATTATGAGGTCAGCGTCGTCTGTGAGCGGCGCGGCAAGCGCATTCGCTTTCCGGCCCAGATGTTCATTACCGAGGTACCGTTCGACGGCTCGAACAAGCGTCAGGTTTTTCAGATCAATGTCGATCTGCTGGACGGTGTGCACGGTCAGCCGGATATCTTCTCGACCATCATGATGTTCGATCTGGACAAAGGGGAGGTCCGGTTCGACGGCACGACGGAAGATACCTATGCCCGCGGCAACGGCGGGTTGGACTCGCTGCCGGCGACGGGTGTGCGCCGCGCGCTGGCGTCTGCCCTCGAAATCGCCATGTCGCAGTGGTCCGACAAGCTCTGGGACGACGTCTTCGCGCAGGCGAGTTGAGGGCCTAGCGTCTTGCCGACAGCATGACCGGATGATAGTTTCCGCGCCTAATTCTGACACCTTCCAAGTCTTACGGAGACCCAGATGTCGTTATCGAAAGACGATGTCCGCAAAATCGCGTTTCTGGCGCGAATCCGCGTTCCCGAGGAGCGCCTGGAACCGCTTGCGGGTGAATTGAACAACATCGTGGGCTGGGTCGAACAGCTTGGCGAAGTGAACACCGACGGTGTTGCGCCGATGACCAGCGTCGTCGATGTCGAAACGCCGATGCGCGAAGACGTGGTTACCGATGGCGGCGTGCAGGACAAGGTGCTTGCCAACGCACCGGATGGCGAAGGGGCATTCTATGGCGTGCCGAAGGTGGTGGAATGAGCGATCTTCGTAACTGGACCATCACGTCCGCAGCCGATGCCCTCGATAAAGGCGAGGTTTCGTCCGTCGAGCTGACGGACGCGTTCATCACCGCGATAGAAGCGGGAAGGACGCTCAATGCCTTTATCACGGAAACGCCGGAACTCGCCCGCGAGCGAGCGGCGGCATCGGATGAACGCCGCAAGGCAGGCGATGCCCGTGGTCCGATGGATGGCATTCCGATCGGCATGAAGGATCTGTTCTGCACCGAAGGTGTCAGGACCACGGCAGCGTCGCATATTCTGGATAATTTCGTGCCGAGCTACGAAAGCACCGTCAGTGCCAACCTGCGCGACGCCGGCGCGGTGATGCTGGGGAAGACGAACCTCGACGAATTTGCCATGGGGTCGGCCAACATCACGTCCTTTTTTGGCTCAGTGAAGAACCCATGGACGCCTGAGGGCGCCAACGCCAACCTTGTGCCGGGTGGCTCGTCCGGCGGTTCCGTCGCCGCCGTATCGGGCGGTCTCGCGATAGCCGCGACCGGGACCGACACCGGCGGCTCGATCCGCCAGCCGGCTTCGTTCACAGGACTTGTGGGCATGAAGCCGACATACGGCCGTTGTTCGCGCTGGGGGACGGTGGCATTTGCGTCCAGTCTCGATCAGGCGGGGCCGCTGACGCGCACCGTCGAGGATGCGGCGATCATGCTGCAAGCCATGGCGAGCCACGACCCGAAAGATTCGACCTCGTTGCCGATGGCACTGCCCGATTGCCGCGCAGCGTGCACCCGCGACGCCAAGGGGCTCCGTGTCGGTATTCCGAAGGAATACACCCTCGACGGTATGCCTGAAGAAATCCAGAAGCTCTGGGACCAGGGCGCGCAATGGTTCAAGGAGATGGGGGCAGAGATCGTCGAGGTGTCGCTGCCACATACCAAGTACGCGCTGCCGACCTATTACATCGTCGCACCGGCTGAGGCGTCGTCGAACCTCGCACGTTACGACGGCGTGCGGTACGGGTTCCGCAAGGACGGCGCCAGCCTCGATGAGATGTATGAACTGACGCGCGGCGAGGGCTTCGGTGCCGAGGTGCAGCGCCGCGTGCTGATCGGCACCTACGTGCTGTCCGCAGGGTATTACGACGCCTACTACGTGAAGGCACAGCAGGTCCGCACTTTGATCGCGGAGGACTTCAAGAAGGTCTTCGCGGATGTCGATGTGCTGTTGACGCCGACGGCACCCAGCGCGGCGTTCGCCGAGGGTGACAAGATGGATGACCCCATCGCCATGTATCTGAACGATGTCTTTACCGTGCCTGCCTCGTTGGCGGGCCTGCCGGCGATTTCGGTTCCGGGCGGTGTGGACAAGGACGGCTTGCCGCTGGGTCTGCAACTGATCACGGGTGTTTGCCAGGAAGAAACCCTTTTCCGTGCCGCGAGCGCGCTTGAGCTGGCAGCGAACTTCACTGCACGCCCGGGAGGTGCATCATGACGTATCTGATTCAGGGCGAAACCGGAGATTGGGAAGTCGTCATCGGTCTGGAAGTTCATGCTCAGGCGATCACCAACTCGAAACTCTTTTCTGGCGCGCCGACCACTTTCGGCGCGGGGCCGAACGAGAACGTCTCGCTCGTCGACGCCGCCATGCCAGGCATGCTGCCGGTGATCAATGAAAAGGCCATCGAACAGGCGGTGCGAACGGGTCTCGGTCTGCGTGCGGCGATCAACAAGTATTCGGTGTTCGAGCGGAAGAACTACTTTTATGCCGACCTGCCGCAGGGATATCAGATCAGTCAGTACCAGCACCCGGTCGTGGGTGAGGGGACGGTGACGCTGGACCTTGCCGACGGCTCGACGCGCGATGTCGGCATCGAACGACTGCATCTGGAACAGGATGCCGGCAAATCGATCCACGATCAGGATCCGAAGCGCTCCATGATCGATCTTAACCGCGCCGGGGTGGTGCTGATGGAGATCGTCTCCAAGCCGGATATCCGTTCGCCTGAAGAAGCAGGCGCGTACCTCAAGAAACTCCGCGCTATCCTGCGTTATCTCGGTACCTGCGACGGCAATATGGAGGAGGGCTCCATGCGCGCCGACGTGAACGTGTCGGTCCGGCCCAAAGGCGCGGACGAACTGCGCACGCGGGTCGAGGTCAAGAACGTCAACTCGGTCCGTTTCGTGATGCAGGCGATCGAGGTTGAGGCCGAACGCCAGGTGGGTGTTTGGGAAGACGGTGGCGAAGTGGTGCAGGAAACGCGGCTGTTCGATCCGAACAAGGGCGAGACCCGGGCCATGCGAACCAAGGAGTTCGCGCACGATTACCGCTATTTCCCGGATCCGGATCTGCTGCCGGTGCGTTTCGACGACGACTTTATCGAGCGCATCAAATCGACGCTGCCGGAATTGCCCGATGAAAAGAAAAACCGCTTCATCAACGATATGGGCCTGTCCGCCTACGACGCGGGCGTGCTTGTCGCTGATCGGGAAACGGCCACCTATTTTGAAGAAGCAGCAGACGGCCGCGATGCCAAGACGGTTGCCAACTGGCTGACCACGAACCTGTTCGGGGCGCTGAACAAGATCGATAAGGGCATTGGCGACAGTCCGGTTTCTGCCAAGCACCTTGGTGAGTTGGTGGGGCTGATAGAGGACGAGACGATCTCGACCAAGATCGCCAAGGACGTGTTTGAGGAAATGCTCGAGACATCGAAGGCGCCGGGCGACATCGTCGAGGAAAAGGGTCTCAAGCAGATCACCGACACGGGCGCTATCGAAGCCATCGTCGATCAGGTGATTGCCGACAACCCGGATCAGGCTGCGGATGTCCGTGGCGGCAACGACAAGGCCATCGGCTGGTTCGTGGGTCAGGTGATGAAAGCGTCGCAGGGCAAGGCCAACCCGGGACAGGTCAACGGGCTGCTTCGGGCCAAGCTGCTAGGTTAGGCGATCGTTTCTTTATACCAGGCGTAGGTTTTCGCGAGGCCCTCGTCCAGCGGCACTGACGGTTTCCAGCCCAGATCCAGCAAGCGCGATGAATCGAGCATGCGTTTCGGCATCCCGTCGGGCCGGTTCGTGTCCCATGTCAGCGTACCCTTGTATCCGGCGGCGGTTTTGATCATGTCTGCCAGATCGCGGATGGTCGTGCCCTCGCCGGTGCCAACATTGATCGGAACCGGATCGGCATAGTTCTTCAGCAGGAACACAAGCGCATCTGCAAGGTCGTCGATGTACATGAACTCACGCACCGGGGTGCCTGTGCCCCAGAGCTCGACCGTGGGGTCGCCATTTCCCTTCGCCGCGTGAAACTTGCTCATCATCGAGGCAACGACGTGGCCTTCTTCCGGGTCGAAGTTGTCGCCGGGGCCATAGACGCTTGAGGGTTGTGCCGAGATAAAATTGCAGCGGTGTTCGGCACGGTAAGCCTGGCAGAGCTTCATGCCTGTGATCTTGGCGAGCGCATACCATTCGTTGGTCGGCTCGAGTGGGCCGGTCAATAACGCATCCTCATGGATCGGCTGGTCGGCAAGCTTGGGGTAGGTGCAGGCAGCACTCAGATAAAGCAGCTTTTCAACACCTGAACGCCGTGCCGCCTCGATCACATTGATGGCGATGGCCGCGTTGTCGTAGAGGAACTTTGCCGGATAGGTCGAATTGGCGCGGATACCGCCGACATGTGCTGCGGAGACAACGACCGCATCCGGCTTATTCGCCTCGAACCAGCTTTCGGTATCAGCTTGTCGGGTCAGGTCGAGGGCACCGTGGGTCACGGTCAGGACGTCACAGCCTTCATCCGCCAGATGGGAGGCCATGGCGCTTCCCACCAGCCCCGTATGCCCGGCGACGTATACGCGTTTCCCTTTGAGGTCGAAATCCATGCGCTAAATGAACCGATTGATGGGTTGGATGCAAGGCTTCGAGTTGGCAGGTCGTCAGGGCTGGATTACGTTCGCCCGATGACAGCGCCAGTTCTTCCAGACCCGATGATCGAGATCGGTTCGGATGGCACACCGGTATCCGGCGTGTCGGGCGATGTATATTTCTCGAAAGAAGGCGGGGTCGAGGAAACGCGTCACGTGTTCCTGGGCGGTATCGGCGCGCCGGATGTCTGGCTGAACCGCGAAATCTACCGTATTGGCGAACTGGGGTTCGGTACGGGGCTCAATTTTTTGGTGACGTGGCGAGACTGGAAACGAGCGGCATCGAACGGTGCACAGCTCGATTACGTGGCAGTTGAAGGATATCCGATTCCCATAGATCAGCTACGTGCCATTCTGGCCGGGGTGCCGGAGCTTGCCGGGGAAGCCGGCGCGCTGCTGGCAAACTGGCCGGTTCGTGTCGGCGGCGTTCACCGAATGCATTTCGAGGGTGGTCGGGTGCGCCTGACGCTTCTGTTCGGCGAGGCGGGCGAGATGCTGAAAGCAGTGTCCGGTCACGTCGATGCCTGGTATCTGGATGGTTTTGCGCCGGCCAGGAACCCGGATATGTGGTCGCCCGGAGTGCTGGCGGAGGTGCGGCGTCTGTCGGCGCCGGGTGCGCGTCTGGCGACATTCTCGGCAGCAGGAGCGGTCCGGCGATCACTCGGAGGGCTTGGCTTTGAAGTAGCCAAGCGCGAGGGGTTCGGCCGCAAGCGGGATTGCGTTTCTGCCACACTGCCCGGGGCGGCCCGTACCGCCGCGCCGCAGACAGCAGCAGTGATCGGTGCCGGCATCGCCGGGGGTGCGTTGGTGCGTTCGCTCTCCGCCCGCGGGATCGAATGTACGTTGATCGACCAGGCGGAGCGACCCGGTTGCGGCGCGTCGGGCAATCCGGCGGCGCTGCTCGCACCTCGGCTGCCGCGGGGACGAACGGCGCTCGGTCGCATCATGGCGTCGAGTTATCTTTATGCGGTCAGGTTTTATGACGGTCTTGCAGCGGAAGGTGCCCCCGTTTGGCAGGGCGTGCGCGGTGGTTTGGCAATGGCCCGCAACGATGACGAGGCGGAGCGGCAAGCCCGTGCCGTCGCTGCGTTCGGCTGGCCAGACGATGTGATGCGCGCAGTTGATGCCGGTGAGGCGTCGGCGCTCTGCGGCGTCACGGTCGAGAGGGGCGGTCTGTGGTTTTCCGGTGCAGGTACGCTCAGTCCACCTGCAATTACGGCGCATCTCGCCCCGGATGCGGCCTATATGCAGGCGGAAATCGCGACCTACGCGAAAACGAATGCGGGCTGGCTTCTGCGGGATAAGGACGGTGCCGAGATCGGGTGTTTCGATGCTGTCGTACTGGCCGCCGGGATTGGCGTCATGGCATTGCCCGACGGCGAAAAATGGCCGCTTCGTGCCAACCGTGGGCAGATTGCCTATCTGCCGCCGCTGGCGTCAGGACCCGATGTGCCCGTTACCTACGGCGGCTACCTCTCGCCGGCCCTGGATCTGCCAACAGGAGAAGCGGGGCATGTACTCGGCGCGACATATGCACGTCGAGACGAGATGCCCGCGGCAGATTGGGAGACGCTGCGCGGCGTCGACGATGTTCATATGCTGGAACTGATGCGGGAACATCTGCCCGCGGTAACGACATCTGGCCCGATTGGCGGACGCGTATCGCTGCGCGCAACGATCAGGGATTACATTCCGCTGGCCGGTCGTGTGGATGACGGGCTCTATGTGTTGGGGGGGCTGGGGTCTAGAGGTTTCCTGACCGCGCCGTTGCTGGCAGAGCTTGTTGCAGATCAAATGGCCGATGCGCCGATGCCGCTGGAAGCGGACCTCGTGGCAGCGCTCAACCCGGCGCGGTTCAATTAACCGACGTGGGCCTTGGCGTGGCCGAGCATGGTCTGCACCATCGAATGAAGGCCGTTCGAGCGGCTCGGGCTCAGATGTTCGTCGAGACCGATGCCTTCGATGAAGCTCGGCGGGGTATCGAGGATTTCCTGCGGTGTACGGTCTGAATAGAGCCTGAGCAGGATCGCGATAAGGCCCGATACGATCGCGGCGTCCGATATCGCGTGAAACACGAGACGACCGTCTTTGTACTCAGGCACCAACCAAACCTGAGATTGGCAGCCGCGAACCTTGAACTCGTCCGTCATCCATTCTTCCGGGAATGCCGGGAGCTGTTGTCCAAGGTCGATAATGTGCTTGTAGCGGTCCATCCAGTCGTCCAGGAACTGGAATTCCTCGATGAGTTCTTCCTGCACCTCGGCGATACTTTCGCGTCCGTTGTCCTGGCCGTCTGCCATGTCTGGTCCTCGATTCCGCTGCCGAATGGCCTGCTAAGTTATTGCACCTGCTAAATAACCCTTCGGACGCCGAAATTCCAGTCCGATCAGGGTTGCAAGTGCTATATGGCGCGTTATTTTAGGGATGAGAGGCCGCCGATTGCGGCAATGACCACAGGCACAGAGATTCAGTCCGTGAAACGTCTCAAGAACAGCGCAAAGTACACGATCGGCGAACAGGTCCGGCACCGTATCTATGGGTTCCGGGGCGTGGTATTTGACGTCGATCCTGAATTTTCGAACACGGATGAATGGTATCAGTCCATCCCGCCGGAGTCGCGTCCGCGCAAGGACCAGCCGTTCTATCATCTGTTTGCTGAATCGACCGAGCAGTCGCCCTACGTCGCCTATGTCTCGGAGCAGAATCTTGTTCCGGACGAGGACGACGATCCGATCAGTCACCCCGAGATGGTCGAGTATTTCGACGGCTTGGAAGACGGCCGCTACGTGCCGCGCATGCTGCTGAACTAAGCTTTCTGATTAAAGCTGCTTTTCCAGATAATCGCGGACTTCAAACACGAGGTCCGGCTGTGGCTTCGTAAACTGAACCGCAAGCTGATCGTCCCATTGGCGGACGACCTTGGCGTGGCCGCGAAGTTCGAAGTCTTCGCCTTTCGGCTTCAGTACGAGATGAAATTCGAAATACTGATTGGCCTGCAGGGCGTCGTCGTATTCGGTCACACGCATGCCGCCTTCCGACAAATCCCCGAGCGGGTAGGTCTCGCCATATATGCGCACCTGTTCCCCGTTCGCGGCGATGCGGTCGTGCTCGCGCTTGTTGTCGCCGTCTTTCTTCTTACCGAATCCGAACATGCGGATATCTTCTCACGACTTGCAGACCCTGTCCATCAGACGATCCAGAAACGCTTCGCCCTTGTCGAGCTGTTCTAGAGATATGAATTCATTGGGTTTATGCGCCTGGTCGATGCTACCAGGGCCGCAAACGACGCACGGAATGCCGCCACGCTTCTGAAACAGACCCGCTTCGGTGCCAAACGCGACCTTGGCGTGATCGTTGCGTCCCGCGAGCTGCTTGACGAACGTGACGACTTCGTCGTCGACGTTCATGTCGAGGCTCGGCATATCGTTCACGCAGGTGATATCGATGCCGGTCGAGGCGTCGATGGCCTTCATTTGTGGCTCCAGAGTTTCCTTGGCCTCGCGGATGATCTCGGCCTCGATCTCATCCGGGTTGTCGGCGCCGATATAGCGGAATTCGAACTGAATCTTGCAGTCCTTGGGCACGATGTTGAGTGCCGTGCCACCTTGAATAACGCCGGTATGAACCGTCGTATGCTTGACGTCATACAATTCATCGTAAGGACCGCCGAACTGGAGCTTACGCGCCATCGTCTGCAGGTGGGAGATGAACCGCGCCGCGTATTCGATCGCGTTCACGCCGTGGGGGGCGAGGCTCGAGTGCGCCTCGAGACCATGCACGTGCGCTTCGTAGCTGCGTTTGCCCTTATGACCGGTGATGACCTGCATACTGGTCGGTTCGCCGATAATCGCCATCCGCGGTTTGATCGGCAGACCGTTGATCATGTCGATCATCGGGCGGACACCGAGGCAGCCGACTTCTTCGTCATAGGAGAATGCGAGGTGAATAGGGGTCTCCAGACCGCGCTCCATGAAGACCGGGAGCTTGGCGAGCACCAGCGCGATAAAGCTTTTCATGTCCGACGTGCCGCGGCCATAGAGTTTCTTATCCTTTTCGACGATCTTGAACGGATCAGAATCCCAGTTTTGGCCGTCGACCGGGACGACATCCGTGTGCCCGGAGAGCATGACGCCCGCTTTGTCGGCAGGCCCGACGGTCGCATAGAGATTTGCCTTGCTGCGGTCTTCGTTGGGGACCAGTGTGCTCTCAATGCCAAGACCGGAGAGGTATTCCTGAACGTAGTTGATCAGATCCATGTTGGAGTCCCGGCTCGTGGTATCGAATGACACGAGCTTCGAGATCATCTCCAGACTTTCCGTCGTCGGCATTAACAAGGTCTCCCAGACTTTTCGTAACGTGGATGTATCCAAATTGACGTTTTGCGCCGGGTTTGCAAGGGTTTCATCGAAAGCAGGGGATTTATGAACGCGACGTTTTCCGAAACCATCGCCGAATTCATGGTGAAGCACCGGGCAGAGCAGTTTGCGCTGCTCAGGAAGCTTGTGCAGATCGATACCGAAACGCGGAGCGACGGGCTGCTAAAAGCATCCGAGAAGGTCGCCCAACTGCTTGAAGGTCTAGATTTCGAGGTTGAGCGGCATGCGCCCGATGTTGAACGTCTCGAATCCGCCGGTCTCGCAGGAATACAGAATCTTGTCGCCAGGAAACAGTTCGGCTCCGGTCCGGTTCTCGCTCTGGTCAGCCACGTCGATACCGTCGAAGCGCACCCTGGCTGGAGCTTCGAACCGCTGGGCGGCGACATCGACGAAGGATGTCTCTACGGGTTGGGCGCGGTGTCCGGTAAAGGCGATCTCGCTGCGCAGGTTTTTGCGATATGTGCGCTGGAGCAGGTCGGTGTGCCGGTAACCGGCGCGATCGAACTGCACATCAGTTTCGATGGTGAAAGTGGCGGTGCGTTTGGGGCCAAGTGGCTACTCGCCGAGGGAATCGTCACGCCGGATATGGTGATCGCCGGCGGCGCTGCGCGCGCCGTGGCAACGCAATCGACGGGCACCATGCTTATGGACGTCGAGGTGCACGGCAAGACGGCGCCCGCGCACGCGCCGGAGTGGGGCACCGACGCCCTGGAAGCGGCAACGCATGCGCTTTCCAGGCTCTACCAGTTCAGGGGCGGGCTAAAGGCTCATGCTTCGGGTACGCCGGGGATTGGCGCCCCGACGCTCGTGATCGAGCATATCTCGGGCGGGCACGAAAGCGGCGTCTCGGAAACAGTGTCTTTCCGCATTGACCGCCGCCTCTTGCCGGACGAGGATGCGTTACAAGTCGAAAAACAGCTCACCAACATGATCGGAAGCACGATTGCCAAAATGCCGGGGGCGCGATGCCGAATTCGACGCTCGGTTATGATTCCCGCGATGCGCGGCAACGAGGGTACCGCGCCTTTGGTTGACGCCCTTGAGCACCGTCTCGAGGCGAAAATCGGAGAGGTTCAGGGGCAGTACGGTATTTCCTACGATCATGAAGGACGCCATTATGCGGCAGCTGGCATTCCGACAGTCATGTATGGGGCCGGACCCTTGGACCCGGTGGCTGCCGGTCTTCATGCTGCGGACGAGCACCTGCTGCTGGATGACCTGCGCATCGCGACCGAGGTGCTGGCACTCTCGGCGATGGATATTCTTTCGGGCAAGATGAGCGGCTAGTCGAGTTCGAAAGCGTTCTTGTAGTCCAGCTTGAGCGCCGGGTCCTGATCTTCCTTTTCCAGGAAGCAGTCGCCGCAGACCAGCACTTCGATCTCCGATCCCATAAAGCAACGAAAAGCGTCTTCGGGTGTGCAGACAATCGGTTCACCCCGGACATTAAAGCTCGTGTTGACCACGACCGGGCACCCTGTGCGTTCTTTGAATGCCGAAATCAGAGCGTGATAGCGCGGGTTTGTTTCCTTATGCACCGTCTGGATGCGGGCCGAATAATCGACGTGCGTCACGGCAGGAATATCCGAGCGCGGCACGTTCAGTTTTTCGATGCCGAAAAGTTCCTTTTCCGCGTCGGTCATCTCGCGGCGTCGTTTCTCGACAACGGGCGCAACCATCAGCATATACGGGCTGTCACTATCAATTTCGAACCAGTCATCGACGTCCTCACGCAGTACGGAAGGTGCGAACGGGCGGAAGCTCTCGCGGTATTTGACGCGAAGGTTCAGGGTCTTTTGCATCTCCGGTGAGCGCGGATCGGCGATAATGGACCGTCCGCCCAGCGCACGGGGACCGAACTCCATGCGGCCCTGATACCAGCCGACCGCCTTGCCGTCCGCCATGGCTTTCGCGGTAGCTTCGATCACCTCGTCCTCGCCCAGAACTGAGAACTTGGCACCCGCGGCCGCCAAGCGTGCCTCAATCTCTGCCTGAGGCAACTCCGGCCCCAGATAAGAGCCTTTCATGCCGTCCATGGCGCCATTGAGTTTACGCGGCTGCTGCTGGAACAGGTGATAGGCATTCAATGCCGCGCCAAGTGCACCGCCTGCGTCACCGGCGGCCGGTTGCACCCAGATATTCTCAAACGCCTTGTCCCGGAGCACCTTGCCATTGGCCACACAATTGAGTGCGACACCACCGGCAAGGCAGAGATTCTTGATTCCGTATTCCTCCGCCAAAGACCGGGTCAGTCGCAGGACGACTTCCTCCGTCACGGCCTGTACGGATGCCGCGAGATCCATGTGCTTTTGCGTCAGCATTTCTTCGGCCTTTCGGGGCGGGCCGCCGAAGAGCGCATCGAACTTTGCGTTCGTCATGGTGAGGCCGGTGCAGTAGTTGAAATACTGCTGATCGAGACGGAACGAGCCGTCTTCTTTCACATCCATCAGCTTTTCGAGGATCAGGTCCTTGTAGACGGGCTCGCCATAGGGCGCGAGGCCCATGACCTTATACTCGCCGGAATTGACCTTGAAGCCGGTGTAATAGGTGAATGCCGAGTACAGCAAACCCAGCGAATGCGGGAAGTGGATTTCGCGGACCATATTAAGCTCGCGGCCGCGGCCGATCGCAACCGAGGTCGTCGCCCATTCGCCGACACCGTCCATCGTCAATACGATGGCTTCCTCAAAGGGCGAGGGGAAGAACGCGGATGCGGCGTGGCTTTGGTGATGTTCTGAAAACAGCAGTTTGTTTTGCCAGTCGAACGCGTCGTCAAATGCTTGAAATTTCCTGCGCAACAGATCTTTCTGAAACAGTTTTTCCTTGAGCCAGACCGGGATTGCCATCTTGAACGATCTGAACCCAATGGGCGCAAATGCAAGATAGGTCTCTAGCAAACGTTCGAATTTCAAAAAGGGCTTGTCGTAAAAGGCGACGTAATCGATGTCCTTCAGTTCGATCCCCGCTTCGTCGAGACAATATTGAATGGCGTTCTCGGGAAACCGGTCGTCATGCTTCTTGCGCGTAAAGCGTTCTTCCTGGGCGGCAGCGACTACCGCGCCGTCTTCAATCAGCGAAGCGGCACTGTCGTGGTAAAAAGCGGAGACGCCGAGAATACGCAAAGGAACTGGGCCTCAGAATATTGTGTAGATAAACGGCGCTACGGCAGAGCCTTGGCTCATGACCACGAGGCCGCCGAACAATGCCATCATGACAAGAATCGGGATCAGCCAGAACTTTTTCCGGACCTTCAGGAATTTCCATAGTTCAGCAATAAAAGCCATCTCATATCCTAGAACTGGTTCTTCATCGATTCTGGTTCGGGGCCAGGTGGTTCGCGCTCGATCCAATAGGTCCGTGCATTCGCATCGAAGGCCCGGTTAAGTGGATCTTTTCCGAAAACCCTCATCAGGAGACCGGTCGGAACGACGGTTGTGTAAAACAACAGCGCCATGACGACCGGATTGACGACCTTATACAGTAGCAGGCCAAACTTGAACCAGATCAAATTCAGCGGCCGAAGCACAGGTTGCGCAAAGAAGGCGGCAGACAGGAAAACAAACGCCAAAGCCACCGCCCATACGCGCACGGGCAGCCCGTCTGTTAATGGCCACAGCGCGATGACGGCAAACACCACCGCAAAGACGATGCCGAAGCTCTTTTCAGAGCCGACCTGCACCTCTTCTTTGTCTTTTAGACTTTCGTGCATGCTCCGCCACCTTGGAGTTTCCGATGCCAGTGGTGGTAATGAATAGATCGGTAAAATGCCAGACAATTCAACTCTTGAAGCCGGGGACCGGGAAACGCCCCATGACAACATTTGACAGCCACCGTACCGGATCGGGAGGCATGGCTGACTCGGGCATTATCGCCATTGCCACGGGGCATAGCTCGCCGCTGCGGCTAAGAACCAGTCCTTGAACGTGCTGTTTGACGCCGTACGACGGTGAATACTCCGCGTCGACGGCGTTTGCAGTCCAATTCTCAGGGGATGATATGACGAGCCCGAAAGACTTCTCCTGGTTTGTGATCCGCCAGACGCCGGTTGATAAGCGCTCAGTTTCGCAACCGGGCGCAAAGGTATATGGAATGCGCACGTCATGCTCGCCACTGCCTTCAAAACCATCGACGATGAATAGACGGCGGGTGCTGCGCTCAAGCATGAAACCCCGTACCGGCGTGACCGGTCGAGCGAGTCGCCTGTAACCGCTGTGTGCGGCGACCAGGATGTCGACATCGTCCGACGTGCTCCAATGACGGATATCCGGGGCCGCATCGTTCTCCAGATACCAGAGCCAATCGTCGCGGGGAATTCTGTTTATCTCCTCGCCGTCGATCATCGGCGTATTGTGGGCCGCGGTGCCACGAAACCGGTTCCGAGCTTGCCAGTCTGCCGTATAAACATAACATCCCGGATCTATAACAAGTGACTGCCCATCCATGTAGGCGTCGAAAGACAGGCAATCGTTGTGCCCGTGCCCACCTCTACCGGACATTCCGACAGGGCCCGCGTCTATGAATACATTGGTTTCACCGTCTCGAAGAATATAGACCCCCGCATCTTCGAAAGCCGAGCGACGGTTGGGCCGCTCCTGGGAATTCGCGTCTTTGCCTGGGCCAAGCCACCACAGCGTTTCATCCCAAACGGGCTTTAGCGGGGGGTGGTGCAGATTGCGCAACGTTTCGGTCAGGTAACGATGATCGTTCAGTTTCTGGGTGCCGAATGGCAGGGCTCTGCCGTCATCTGCGTCGCCCCAGATCGGAACGCTACCGTCCGGGCGCGTATAGGAATCGACAAAGTCCGCCATTTTCTCCAGTCGCCTCCAATAGGCGTCATCAACGTGCAAGCCGTGCGCGCGGCGCGCCAGGGCTGGCAACAAGAACAATTCTGCAACAAGCCTGTGATAGGGGACGGACGCTTCCCGGCAAACGCCATCATCGGGTACTTGCATCGGAAACTGTTCGTTGAGGAGATGCCAGCCTTTGTCGAGCCAGACCTTCGCGCGCCCCTTGCCGCCAAGCATCAGCCCGATGACCACCAGACCGGCGAGGTCAGTGGTAAGGTGGTTCCCTGCGATATCAGACCATTCCAGGTGTTCGAGAACGAACTCTGCATGAAGCGAGAGATGAACGAGCAGCGTCGATCGAAATTTCTCATCAGCCCATGAACGGCTATCGGCACAAGCATAGAAAAGCCATGCAATCGACATGGCGCGCATGGCAACATCCATCGCGCAAATCCAGTTTGGACCCATACACACCGGGTTTGCATCAAACCATTCGGTCACGATTTCCCGCGCATAGTCGGCGAAGGCTTCATCTTCGGTTATGATAAATGCTTGGCCGACTGGCAGCAGCCATTGCAGTCGCGATAGTTCCCAAGGGATTTTGATATCGGTCGGTCTGTCGAGATCCAGCACCTCAAGACTTTGGCGCGGCACCTGAGGCCACATTACGCCACTCTTGAAATCGGTTGCCCAGTCAATAGGTGTGCCGAGTTGGACGCTGCCGGAACCGAGAAAATCGACCCGCCTGTCCATTGCCATCCTCGCACGGGCAATAATTCTGTTTTGTGAGCCACTGGATAGTGCGGCGTTGAGTTTGGCCCGTTCATGGTGAAACACTGGAAAAGGCGGCTTTCGCAGTGCTGCAGAAAAGACATCACCGGGCGAGGAAAACCCAAGTCGCCGCGCCGCGCTTTCGGGCGTCATTCTGGCTGCAAGCTTTGGCAGGAAATTCGCAGCCCTGCGTTCGGAGTATTTGCGCCAAAGCCATAACGCGATCACATGCGGCGACTTGTTGTAACCTCGTCTCGCGAGGTCGATTGCCTTGCGGAGCGCGTTTTTAGGCGGCATTGCCCTCAACCCAATGATCATGCCATGCAGTCATGTTCAACAGGACCCAGAGGTGCAGCGCGCTGTCAAAGTGTCCGCTGCGATGATTGGCGAAAGCGTTCTTGACTGCGTCCGCGCGAATAGGGCCGTTCTTGCAGAGCGGCGAATTCAGAAGCATGGATTCTGCTTCGTGGCCAAAATCTTCCTTAAGCCAGTCCGATACCGGCGCGCCAAAGCCCATTTTCTTGCGGTCTATGATCTCATCCGGGATTACCCCACGGACGGCGTTTTTCAGCAATGCCTTGGCATCGTAACGGCCCACCTTCAGAGAACGCGGAATATCCATGGTCAGTTCTACGAGTTCATGATCGAGGAACGGTACGCGGGCCTCCACCGATGTCGACATGGTCATCTTATCGACACGCATCAAAAGGAGTTCGGACAGCCGAAGTCTGAATTCAGTGTGGATCATCTGGTTCAAATAGTCACCATCCGGGGCTGCATCGCGGAAGTCCCGCGCGTAGGCATCCATGACGAACCCGCTGTCCAGATTGCCGGTGCCGCAAAGGTCCAGCCCGTCGACCCCTGTATCGATGTCTTCTGGCGCAGGGGAAAGCGCACTCTCATTAATGTATTTTTCCTTGTGAACCGCCCAGAACGCATTTGCGCCGCTATAAAATATTTCATGCCCGCTGAAGAGCCGGCGGCTAACCTCTAGCCCTTGTTCAAAAACGGACCTGCGACCGGGCATTGCCTTGGCAAGCATCTCGAGGACGGGTGCCATCGCGCCAAATGCAAGCTTTGCCCCTGGGAAACTAAGCCTGTCGTAGAGTTGCAGGAACTTCATGTAAGACGCATACCCGGCGAACTGCTCGTCCGAGCCTTCACCGACCTGCACCACGGTGACGCCGGAGTCCTTTGCGAGTTTCGAAACAAAGTAGAGTGGTACGCACACCCAATCCGAAATCGGTTCATCCTGACTGATGATCAGATCGGAGAGGTAACCGCGCATGTCGTTGCCGTTTACCTGAACAACGTGGTGGTCCGTCTTGAAATGCTTTGCGACCTTTTCTGCGTAGTCAAGCTCGTTAAGGTGCGTGTGATCCGAGAACCCAACAGTGAACGTCTTGATCGGCTGGTCCGAAATACGGCTCATCAAGGCGACGTTCGCCGATGAATCTATTCCACCCGACAAAAATACACCAAACGGCACATCCGACATCATGCGGCGATCGATGGCGGTTTCCAGGCGTTTGAGAACTTCTTTGGAGAGAAAGTCTTTGGCCGCCGGTTCCGATAGACTCCGGATTCCATCGGCAAGTCCGGACCTTCCTGGTGTTGCATCCCAATACCGCCGTGCCCGGGCCGTGCCATTGGCCTCTACTTCCATGATATGGCCTGGCGGTAGTTTGAAGATGCCGCGGAACATCGTCAGCGGTGCTGGCGTTATCATGAAGCTGAGGTAGTGGGATACCGCCGTCCCATTAACGGCGCGTGGTACGGCTGGGTCGCTCAGAATTGCTTTGATTTCGGAGCCAAAAAGAAACCGCCCGCCGGCGCGTGTGAAATACACGGGTTTTACGCCGACGCGGTCGCGAACGATTGTGAGCCTCTTCTTACGTACGTCCCAGATCGCGAACGCGAACATGCCGATCAGTTTTTCGACGAGACCGTCGATGCCCCATTCCTTGTACCCGTGTACGAGGACTTCCGAATCCGAATGATCGGTACGAAAGACGTGTCCAGCCGCTTCGAGCTGAGCCCGCAAATCCAGGTGATTATAAATTTCGCCATTGTACGTCAGGTAGACCGAGCCGTCCGGATCGGTCATCGGTTGCGCTGCATCATCGGTGAGGTCGACGATCGCAAGCCGGCGGTGAGATAGTCCGATCTTCCGGTCCGAGGACAGCCAAGTCCCGACCCCGTCTGGGCCGCGGTGCGGCATTGCGTCATTCAACCCGACAAGCTCGGAATTCGCGACGCCTGCTGATGATGAAAATGCTAAGATGCCTGCGATGCCGCACATGTCGTTCTTGGTTTCCGTTCGTTTGGTCCGACGAATTGCCGTGTGATGAGAGATACTGGAATCGGTCCGCGTCTAAAAGGGAAATACGCAGTTTGCGCAGATTCGAGCCGGTGCAGATTGTGATTGCCCATTGCATTGTTTTTCAATCGTGGCCGGCTGAACAACATTGGGCATCCAGGCGGCGCGAATTTTGGCTTTCGGTTCCGGTAATCGGCGTCATTAGACTGCTGGCCAGACCATGAAATCATGAGATAACCTTTGAAACGGTCCCTGAGATGTTGGTGAAACGTCGACTTTCGTGCAAAACGGATTCTGTAGATGCCGGTGGCACTCAATGTTGAGTTTTATCGGGTTGTCTCTCGACGTAGCTTTGGGACTTGCGGAAAACGTTGTCGGGGTTTGAGTTATGAGTGTGGGTAAGGTTTTGATCACGGGCGTCTGCGGGACCATAGGCAAAGCAATTTTGTCTGAGCTCTCGGCGGACATGAACACGCAGATCGTTGGTCTGGACATCAATGAAACGGCACTCTTCGATCTGGACCGGGAATATGCGCACGCGAAAAACGTCGAGTTCTTGCTGTGCAACATCGGGGACACCAAGGCTGTAAGCAACGCATGTGAAGGCGTCGATACGATCTTCCATACTGCTGCCTTCAAGCACGTAGGTTTGTGCGAACGGGCACCGATGACGGCCATTCGAAACAATATCCTTGGCCTGCAGTCCGTCATAGATGCTGCTGTATCAGCAGGCGTCGCGCGTTTGGTATTCACAAGTTCCGACAAGGCGGTGAATCCGACAAATGTCATGGGAACATCCAAGTTGATGGGTGAGCGCCTCATGACAGCGGCCAGCACGGTATTCAAAGAGCAGGGCACGAAGTTTGTGTCGGTGCGATTCGGTAATGTTTTGGGTTCGAATGGTTCGGTCGTTCCGGTTTTTGAAGAGCAAATCTCGAAGGGAGGACCGGTAACAGTCACTGATCCGGATATGACAAGGTTTGTGATGTCCGCCAGTGAAGCCGTTTCGCTGTTGATCGATTCGGCGACATTTGCACGAACCGGAGACGTCGTCGTGACGAAAATGCCGACGGTTCGTGTCGGCGACTTGGCTGCGGTTATGATTGCAGAACTCGCGCCTAAATATGGTTTTACCGCAGAAGATGTTGAAGTAGTTCAAATAGGCAGCCGCCCGGGCGAGAAGTTCTTCGAAGAGCTGATCAACGAGGAAGAGTGCCGGCGATCTGTGGAGTTAGAACGGTACTTCGTTATCCGTCCGGCATTTGCGGATGAAGATGAAGAACTGTTGAGCTCTTATCCGGGGCTTGTAACAAAGTTTATTGAACTGCCATACAAGTCGAACTCTCAGCCATGCCTCAGTGAACAGGAATTGCGTCAGTACCTGCTTGACGGAGATATCATCACTCGGCCCGATCGATAGATCGACTGCCTTTGCGAACCGACCGGAGTCAATTTATTCATGCGAATGCTTATCTTGGGTGGTGACGGATACCTCGGTTGGCCGACAGCGATGCGGTTCGCCGCAGAAGGCGCGGAAGTGAGTGTTGTCGACAATTACTTAAGGCGGGAGATCGCGGCCGAAACGGAATCTGGAGCCCTTGTTGATACACCGAGGCTCCCGGAGCGTTCTGAATTGTTTTTTACGCTCACGAAAAACCGCGTGCGTGTTTATGAAGGGGATTGTTGCGACTGGGAGTTTATTTCAAGCGTTTTCGAAGAAGTTAAACCCGATTGTGTAATTCACTATGCCGAACAGCCATCCGCGCCGTATTCAATGCGTGGTTTTGATGAGGCCCGGCTCACGTTAAAAAACAACATCGACAGCACATTTAATCTCATCTGGTGTGTCCTGAAGCTCAATTCGGACTGTCACATCATAAAGCTTGGAACGATGGGAGAATATGGCACGCCGAATATCGATATCGAGGAGGGATGGATCGATATCGAACACAAGGGCAGGCAGGACCGCTTCCTTTTTCCCCGACAGGCGTCGAGTCTGTATCACACCAGCAAAATTCTCGACACGGATCTGCTGTGGTTCTATGCGCGACTTTACGGACTTCGCGTAACCGACCTTATGCAGGGACCGGTGTACGGGATATCGACACCCGAGGCGGATCTGGATAGTCGGTTGATGCCCAATTTTCACTACGATGATATCTTCGGCACGGTGGTGAACAGATTTGTCGTTCAGGCCGTGGCCGGTATTCCTTTGACGGTGTATGGCGCCGGAAATCAGGTGCGCGGTTATTTGAACATTCTGGATACGCTGCAATGCGTTGAACTGGCGGCCGCTTCCCCGCCCGATCGCGGCGAGCTGCGCGTATTCAATCAATTCACCGAGACCTTCAGTGTAAATGAGCTCGCCACACGCATTGCCGATGCTGCCGGGCGCCGGGGGATCAACGTGGAGATCGCTCATCTCGACAATCCCCGAAAGGAATCTGAAGATCACTACTACAATCCTGCGCATTCCGGGCTGCGGGAACTTGGCCTCCAACCTCACCCATTGACCGATGACGTTATTGGGCAGTTCTTGGGCTGGGTCGGTGAAAACAAGGGCAATATCCGTAGCGAACGGATCATGCCCCGCGTTTCATGGCGTGATGCACCATGAAGTGGCTGATAACGGGAGGCGCCGGGTTTATCGGTGTAAATCTTATCCGCTATTTGTTGCAGGAGGGCGGGCATGAAATCCGGGTGTTCGACGATCTTTCTGTCGGCACTCTGGAGTCGCTCGCGGAAATTGCACCGGTCGCCGAGCTGAGGGATGACTCTTCGTGGCCCTCTGGTGACGGGACCAAAATTCAACTGGTAAAGGCGTCAATTCTCGATGTGGAGAAAGTTGCCAAGGCCGTCAGCGGTATGGATGTGGTCGTGCACCTCGCTGCGAATACCGGCGTCGCGCCTTCGGTAAAGGACCCGCGTGCAGACTGTATGGCGAACGTCATAGGGACTCTGAACTGTCTCGAAGCCGCGCGGCATGGTGGGGTAGCAAGGTTTATCTTTGCCTCCAGCGGAGCCCCCGTGGGAGAGGTGGAACCGCCTCTGAATGAACGATCTGTTCCAAAACCGATTTCACCATACGGGGCCAGCAAGTTGGCGGGCGAGGGGTACTGCTCCGCATATCACCGGACTTTCGGTCTGGAAACGGTGGCGCTTCGGTTCAGCAACGTTTACGGGCCGCATTCCGGCCACAAGCACAGCATCGTGGCGGAGTTTATCAGCAGAGTGCTGACCGGCAGGATCTGCGAAATATACGGCGATGGAGAGCAGACCCGCGACTTCCTGTTTGTCGAGGACTTGGTCGGCGCGATCCGAAAAGCCGCATCAGCTCAGGGCATTGGCGGTGAAATATTTCAGATCGCGACAGGGACGGAAACGACGGTGAATGGTCTTGTCGATGGATTGAGGGCCGCAATCGATAAGGTAGGATGTCCGCCACTGAAGACGGCTTACGGAGAAACGCGGGTCGGTGACGCGAAACGAAACTATTCGGACTGTGCAAAGGCAGAGCAAATGTTGGGCTGGCAGGCGAAAGTTCCTATCCCATTGGGCCTCGAACGCACTGTTGCCTGGTTTGCATCCGAACTCGATCCACAACAGGCAGATAGCACCAGAGGCTAAGTGGTCCATTCGGATAAGATCGACGGAGCAGACGGCATAAGGATCGCCTTGATCATCGAGGAGGGTGGACCGTTTGCATCCGGGTTTGTTTCGGACATTCTCGAGCGATTTGGCGCCAAAATTGTGGCTGTGTTCATTTTTCGTCCCGAAAAGCCAGGGTTTGATATGCGCGCCGAAGTATTCAAGCGCCGGCGGATTGTCGGAAATATGGCTTTGACCCGGCTGATATTGAAAGTGCTCCTGAGGCGGGCGCAGGCGATGCTGCCGGTTTGGCTGGTCGGTCCGGCGCGAAAAACGCTTTCGGCAACAGCGGCCGCTTACGGTTATGTGCCGAAAGTGATTACCCGTCTTGATGATCCTGCAAGTCTGGAGCATCTTCGGCAGTTGAACGCTGACGTGTTCTTTACCTCATTAAGTGCGCGGGCAAACAGCGAATTTATCGGCATCCCCAAACTGGCCTGCCTGAACAAGCACGCATCTCTGTTGCCGTCTTACGGCGGATTGATGCCTGTCTTTCAGGCCGTCTCTCACGGAGAGGAGCGGGTAGGGATTACAATACATGAAATGAGTCCTAGGCTGGATGAAGGGAAGGTTTTGTGGCAAAAAGCCGTGCCGATAGACTCCGGCAGCACGATTTGGTCACTTTCCGAGAGGGCTTACGGGATGCTGGCCGAGGGATTGGAAACAGCGATAGAGGTTTTGCAGGCAAGAGAAGCTCCTGTTCGAATAGTGCCAGCGCCTGCAGAAAGTTATTTTTCGACGCCGACCGACGAGGACTGGCGGTTGTTTGCCAAAAGGGGGATCAAGTTTTCCTAGGATGATAAGTCAGAGCAATAATTTGCCCCGTTCGGGTTTGCGAGCACTGTGTGATTCCGCGATGTTGCCCATTCGAGGCCTTTTCATCGGTACGGAAAGCCGTTTCGGGATGACATCCATTCGCGATGAACGGATGCAGGTCGTCGCATCGCGATGCCGCGGACGGGTGCTCGATATCGGGTGCGGACCCGGAAATATACTGATCAACGACTATATCGGTAACGAGAACGGCGTGGGCATTGATGTCTATCAATATGATGGCGTCGAGAACCTAGTTGACGACATGGCCAATCTGCCGTTTGAAGCCGAATCTTTCGACACCGTCACGCTCGTCGCGGTCGGCGGCCATATTCCGAAGGAAAAACGGGTCGAGGAATTTCGTGAGTTTGCCCGCGTGCTCAAGGTCGGTGGAACGCTGGTCATGACCGAGGGTGAACCGCTTACTCAGTACTTCCGGCACAAATGGCTGGATTTGATCAGCGGGGGCACGGATATGGATTCGGAGCGAGGCATGGAGGAAGAGGAAGAATACTGCATGCCGCGCGCGGAGATATTCACTTACCTGAACACGGCACCGTTGAAATTGATCGAGCACACACGGTTTATGTGGCGGCTAAACAATGTTTACGTAGCTGAAAAGTTGCCGGCGGAATGATGCATGAATAGTCGAATTGTCTCTCATTGCGACATCAGAGGGTTGAGCGGAGTGAGCCAGATTGGATAAAGCGCCCGTCGAGAACCCTTCTGGGAATGACGAATGCAGCATTCTTCTCTCGATCGTCATTCCCGTGTTCAACGAAGAAGAGACAATGCCGGGCATGGCGGATGGGCTCATCGAGCGCATGAGCAGCTTTCTTTCGCCGGATCAATGGGAGTTCGTCTTCTGCGACAACGGAAGCCGAGACAATTCCAGGGAGGTCATCGGCGACATCGCCAAGCGGCACGAAAATTGTCAGTACCGGCGGATGGAAAAATCCGACTTCGGAGCGGCGCTTTCAGACGGCTTGTTAAGCGCGAGAGGCCGCTGGGCCTGGATCATAAATGTGGACTGGTGGGATTTCCCGATGCTCGAGTGGGCGTGGCAGGCACGTGAGTCCTATGACATGATCATTGGCTCCAAACGGGCCGACCCGTCGCTGAACGAACAGAGCCGGTACAGACGAACCCTGAGTTGGGGATTGAATGCGGTGCTTCAATTCGCATTCGGGTTCGTTGGCTCTGACACGCACGGGCAGAAATTACTGGACCTCAAGAGCATGCGAAGCATCGTATCGGCGTGCAGAATGACGAGAGGGCAGTTTGATACCGAAATGGCTCTCCGTGCCTTGCGGGGAGGGCTCTGGTTGGCGGAGGTGCCGATTCCGGTCCGCGAGATCAGAAAGAGCCGAAATCTGCTGGTCCGGAAGATTGCCCAAAACCTTTACGACGTGATCAGGCTGAAGTTTTATATGCGCAGTGTGCCGTCCCAGGGTGTTTGCAGGTATCATCGGTGGTCCCGAGAAGACGTTATGAGGAAAGACGTTTTTTTCAAACGCTCGGATGAAGCACAGGACCGAAATTCAGCTGACGAATTATGATCAGGCCAATCGAAACCTGCGAGGCTTTGAGAACGGCGTTCCTCTCAAGTGCGGTGGTTCGGCGTAATATTTTACTATTCTTGTTGGTCGTTGCGGTTTTCGTTGCGAGCGTCTCGGCGGCTATATTGCGCGAGATAGAGGGGCGCGACCAATTGTCACGCTTGAACGCCATGGCCGAGCATCCCGGTACGATCGACCTTTTATCCGGTTCGCTGCCGCAGGGCATAACTAAAATTGGCGAGCGACGTGTTGCCGTTGAGAAAGCCGGCGGGATCCATGTTGTTATGGCAGAGGTGTCCGTGACCTGCTCGTTTTCCGTTCTCAGGGCGGTAAATGAAGCCGGAAATGTGCTGCAGCGTCAGTGGGATTTTCGGTACGTTCGAAGTGGCGATCCAGGGGCATATTGGTTTGTGACGTATATCAGTCCGAACATGGGATATACGTCCACGTTCTATGTCGAATTGTTAGGCGTGCCGGACTGTGTCTCAGTGAACAAGTGGCTGCTGATTCCTCTGAAAAATACCCAGACCTGGCCGTACTTGTTATACAACGACAGCTTTGCAATTGAGGGCGACGCGGCGTTGCCAATGTTGACCAACGGGTATAAGACGATGCCAATCAATCAGGATTTGCTGCCGTTGCCGTCGCGGTAATGCTATTTCAGAAGTTTCTTAATATGTCGGTCTTCGTATTGACTGATAATTTTCTCGAATATTAACGTCTTACCTGTAATGACTTTATTGTCTGGTCGTCTGGTTGGCGAGAATGATCGGCTTTCGGTAGCTTAATATTGGGACGAGTAGAAATATCTGATAGTGTCAGCGCTTGTGAATGACCCGGCTTGCTAAGTCTTCCGCCAGGCGCATTGGGAGTTGCAAAGTGAGAACCGTATTACTCGTTGATCCAGGTACAGATTTTGCCGAGGGCGGGACAAGGCATGCGACGCGCCAAACGCCCCACATTGGTCTTTGTTACCTCGCGATGGTGTTGCGCAAGCACGCGAACGTAAAAATGCTCGATATGCCGCTCCTTGGATTGGGGATCGATGATCTTCGCCGAGAATTGGAGAAACTTGATGCAGGCGACCTTGTCGGGATAACTACGGCTACATTTAACGTTCCAGAGGCAATTGAAGCGGCGGAACTCGCCAAGGAAGTCAATCCCGGGCTCAAGGTTATTGTCGGTGGCCCCCACGTTAATGCTTTTCCAAAGGATGTACTTGGGCGTTCGGAGGCTGTAGATGCGGCCATCGTCGGTGAGGCCGAGTTTGTTTTGTCTGAGATTGTTGCAAACTTGGACAATGATGACTTCGATATCGGCCTACCCGGTGTCGTGCACAGGACATCAGACGGGATCACCTTTCGGCCCGTATCCCGGGATTTCGTTATTTCCAACATGGATGACTTGCCGTTTCTCGACTGGGATTTCCTGCAGCTGGATAATTATTGGAAACGTTATTCGGTTCGCTTCGATTCAATGGTTCAAATGGCACCGCTGTCTACGAACAGGGGCTGTCCATACAAGTGCTCGTTTTGTGATGGCGCCAACCTGACGGGTAAGTTGCGTTGGCGGTCCGCGAAACACACCGTCGATGAAATTGAGTCAGCACTTACAAAGTTCGGTCTCCGGCACTATTACATCACTGATTCAGTGATGTGCATACCGAAGCCCAGATTCCGTGAATTCTGCGACATGATGATAGAGCGCGGTCTGCACAAGGAAGTCTCGTTCATCGGTCAGGCGCAGATCAATTCCATAGATGAAGACATGGTCGAAGCATTTGCGCGGGCAGGCGGCGAGTATATTTTCTTCGGTTTGGAAAGTGGCAACGAGGAAGTTCTTGCGAGAAACGGCAAACCAATTTCGAAAGACAAGATTAGGCGGGTTGTCGACACGGCCTACAACAGTGGTCTTCATCCACGAGGCTCATTCATACTTGGGCTGCCCTTCGAAACAGAAGCCAGTGCACTGGATACAATTGAATTTTCGCACGAACTGAAATTGCATACGGCGAACTTCTTTATTCTTGATTTCTATCCCGGGACGCGCGCCAAGAAGATGCTAGAGGAGGGCGAAGGCGGTCTTGCGGAATTGGATGGCGGAATTGACTGGGATACCTACATCCCAAGCCGGGGACGGGCACACGTCACCGTCAACGACCTGTCGCCGGGGCGGCTTGAAGAGCTGCTCAAGTATGCAAAGAGCCTGCCGATGCCATTTCAGGATTCGGACCTCGTTTTTCGTCAGAAGTTGACGGAGTTTATATACCTCGCCGAAGAAGGAAATTTGATCGGCGAAAGGTTGGATGACTGGTTTGCAGACATTGAAAGCGCAATGGCGAAGGCTTCGAAACAACAGATCTCAGACTGTGAGCCACGACTCAACAGAGCCCGTGCTATTGTCGAACAACATCGTCTGGCTCATCGTGTGGTTAGCAGCGGAGGTTCGGGCGCGGTAAAGCCGCTTTGAACCTATTCAGCCTGCCTATTCAACATTGCAGAGCCGGATAGAGGCATCGATGTCGCGCTCGAGGTATCTCTGGCTTTTCGCCATCATGCTGTTGGCCGTGGGTCTGCGGATTGTCGTCCTAGCAGGCGATAGGTATGAGTTGCCGGTGAACGGCAACATGCAGCGTGAAGGAGCGGCCTTTTCGCACTTCAAAGGCTGGGGACTCAAAAATTTTAAGATCCCCCCGTATCGCGATACGGGGAAGCTCGTAGATCCAGAAGAATATTTGGCCTGGGACGGAGCAGCTGATACAGAATCTCCGCCGGAGAACATGCGAGACCTCACCATGCGGCCGGGGCCTTCCTACGTCCTCTCGCTCACCTATAAATTCTTCGGTCTCAAGTACATTTATTATCAATCAGCCCAGATGTTGATCACGCTGATTGACGTGCTGTTGATCTTCTTTATCGGTTACGTCTTCTTCGGATCGTATATTGCCGGGGCGATTGCAGCCTTTCTGGCAGCGGGATGCCTGTACGAGATGGAATTGGCGCGCGCGATAGCGCGGGAAGTCGCATTCAAAGGCGCGGTCGTTCATGTACTTGCGGCGCTGGCATTCCTCGTGTGGCAATCGCGAAGGGACGCGACGGCGGGCGGCGTCGTGTCGGGGTTAAAGAATATCGGATGGGCCGTGGTGCTTTCCGTTGCAATCTATATCGGTGCTGTTGTCGGCGTGACCGAGTATTTTCGTGGCGTCCTCCTGCCCGTCATCGGCGTGGCAATTTTCGGGTTCCTGTTATTGCTGCCGCTTCGGAAGGCTCTTGTTGCAACTTCAGTTGTGGTCATCGTCACCGGCGCCGTCATGTACCCTGGCCTGCATCGGGGAAAGGAAATCTTCGATAGATGGTCAATAGGTCAGGATGCGCGATATCTCGCAGCTTGGGGCGGACTCGGGTACGGTGCGAATGCCGTTGGGATGAACGCAACGGACTCCGTTTCGCTGACATCGGCGGCGCTTCGACTTAGGCTCTCTGGACAAAAACCCCTATCTTACTACGACGGTGGCACGTTCGATTTCGACGAGACAGCCAAGGAAGCGTTTCTCCAGTATGTCAACGAGCATCCATACAGCTACCTGAAACTCTATGTATCCAATCTCTGGCAAAACCTGACCAATCTTACGGAGTGGGCATATTATGATCTGCGATCCGCGATCGTGCCGCGGATGTCCGTGATCGAGTCGGTTATCGGTAGCAGTGCGACCGTCATACTGATCCATTTGTGGATCATGAGCCATAAAGTGATCCCGTTTCTGGGGCTGTTGGGCCTGATCTGGGCCGCCGTAAGATTGCCGATTGCAATCGTGCCTTTATTCGCAGCCGTATTCATTGCGGCCGGGGTCTCCGTCGTGGCGTCACACCATATCAAGTACATTATGCCCGTATTGTTTATGTATTATCTGGGAACCGGGTATCTGTTCGCGAGGCTGTACGAGTTGTTTGAAGGCAGACGCAAGAAAGCGGCCTGACTGCCGAGTCCTGGCGAAAAATTCGGCCACGGCTTTTTGTCGGCAGGTAAGGGCAACGCGGCAATTCTCCAAACGGCCCGGAAATCGGCGAACATTGCCAACACATTGTTTCGAATGTACTTTCCAACATACTCGGTCGCCTATGTGAATTTTTCTCGGAGATGGAGAGGTGCTGATGAAGGTGATCGTCAATGCTGATGACCTAGGTGTTCACACTTCAATCGATGAAGGCATCTTCCAGGCTTTCGACAAAGGGATCGTGACGTCTGCATCGCTACTGGCCGTAGGAGCGAATGTCGAAGAAGCGGCGCGCGTCGCCGTGGCGGCCGGCTTGCCGGTCGGTTTGCACCTGTCGCTCAGTGAGGGAAAGCCGTTGCGGATGCGTCGCGGGTATTTGGTTGGAGAGGACGGCCGATTCGATCGATCGGCGCTCGACATCATATTGCGTTACAATCCATTGGCCGAGGGCGATGCTGAGCTTCAAGGGTTGCGCGCAGAGATTGACAGTCAGTTTCAGTATTTGGCGGATCTGGGCGTCAATTTGACGCATGTCGATACCCATCAGCACGTACACCTCAACAAGTATGTATCGGAAGCAATCGCATCGGCGGCGGCAAAGTTTGGTGTCACGCGCATGCGATGTTGCCGCGAGCCGCTGTTTTTTTCGATGCTAGGCGTAGAGTTATTTGAAAATGCCCGGAGATTGAATATCGCGAAATGGCTTCTGGCACGGCTCATTACATCGCGCAGAGGAACGCCACTGACTTCCACTGATGCATACTTCGGATTGAATTTTTCGGGAAACATGTCTTCCCGGGTCATCACGCGTTTTTTTGAATCTATCGACGGCGATGCAACGTGGGAAGTCGCCTCGCATCCGGGAGTGCCGATCCCGCCTGCTGAGGTCGGCGCTGGCTACGCCCCTTTTTACGGATCGCCGCACCGTCTGAAGGAGCTTCAGGCACTTTGTGAGCCAGAGGTGCAGGATATAGTTGCGCGCCGAGGCATCGAGCTTGTTTCTTGGGCGTCGGTGTAAGATGACGCCCCCTGATATCGAAATTCGAAAAATCGCCAATCTGAGCGCGATCGATGATCGGGGTATCCATCCTTGTTCGCTGAGATCAACAAGCTTTGCCGATCAGCCGAAGTGGACACAGTTGGTATGTGAGCATTTCGGGACCGAGTTTGTCGGATTTTTGGCCTCAGGTGCGGACGAATCCAGGGGGTTGGCAATGCTCTCCGTGAATCGCAGCCTCCTCGCGGGGCATCATGCCAAAACAGCTCCGCTTGCAGCGAGCGGGGGAGGGTTTTTGAGCGAATCCGACGCCGTTTCGGCTGCTTTGCTCGAAGCCATAGAAGATTTCGCGTCAACGAAGAAGGTCGAGTATGTTTTGCTACGCTTGCTCGCGCCGCTTTCATCCGCAGAAGATCGTGGCTGGAGCCTCATGACCTCTTACTCTCGTTTCCTGATCGAACTGGACGGCGGGGAGGACGCTATTTGGCGCCGGGTTTTTCGGGACAAGACCCGCAATCAGGTTCGTAAAGCCCAGACATACGGATTTGAGATACTTGATGGTGGTGTTGAATTGGCTGAAGAGCTTGGCGACGTGCTTCTTAGAGGCATGCGCGAACTTGGCTCCCCCGCGCCGGGAGCGGCTTTCTTCCGGGACATGATGGCGGTATTTCCGGGAAAGGTATCCTTTTTGGTTATCCGCGATGCAGGGACCCCGATCGCGGCGTCGGTCATTGCCGAATTTCAAGGAGTTGTTTCCGTGCCTTGGGCGATAACCCTGTCTGCATACAGACCGTCTTGCGTGAATACACTCCTTTACTGGGAGAGTATAAAACTCGCTGTACGAAAAAATGCGCGGATTTTCGACATGGGCAGGAGCGCGGAGGGCCAGGGTACATTCGACTTTAAGCGGCGTCTCGGTGGTGAACGCGCGCAACTTTATTACTACAGTTTCTCACCGAAAGGCGCGCGACCGCGTATTCCCGACGGGACGAGTGGATGGTCATTGCCCCGCCGGGTCTGGGGGCGAATGCCGCTGCCTCTCGCGGCGATGATGACCCGTCGCGCCTATCGCGAAGTAGTTTGATGATAGCCAGCATAAGAAAATTTCTCTTCAACGAGTATCTCCTTATGGCCGGGGCCAAATTTGGCTTCAAAGGCTTTCTGCTGATCTTCACATTTCTTCTTGCGACGCATTTGTCGCAAGGGGATTTCGGCGATTTCCAGTTCATCAGCAGCATCGTCAACCTGATCGCCCAGCCCTCGATCGCTTTCACGCTAATGGCGACAAGGATTTCATTCAAAACCCCGGCGGACGACAGGATACCGACGATTCGTTGGTTGCTCGATAAAACGTTATTGATAGGTGCCGTATTCGGCATTTGCATCATAGCCATTTTTGGGTTCATGGACCCGGTGCTGAGAACATATGCCAGCGTTTCGATGAACAATTCCCTGACGCTTGCAAGCGCCATCGTCGTGCCCGCGATGATATTGAATCTGGTCATCGGTTATGCGCAAGCACTTGGCAGCTTTGCCTGGGTGGCTGCGACGTTTTACTTGATGGGCATCATTACGGCCGTTCTCGGTATCGCAATCGTCGTATTTGACCTGGGAGTTTTGAGTGCCTACGGCGCGCAAGCCGTGGCTAACGTTCTGGCGTTGATATTTCTGATTGTCGTACTTGTCGTGAAATTGCCTGATACCCGTAGAAAACTGGACAGGTTTATACTTGAGGACGTGAAGTTTTGCATGAAGGCGATGTTATCGATGCTCGTCTTCTTTGCTTTTCTGAACTTCGATATTTTTATGGCGAAAGGGATTTTCAATCGTATCGACGCGGGGTTCTATCTGCGCACGGAATTTATCGCGAAGTTCTTTTTCGTCCTGGCGTCCGGCGTCGGCATGGTGCTGTTCACATTCTCCGTCAGCGACCGGGAAACCGGGGCCGCCGCAATTGCCAAGCTCAAGCGCGGGTTCCTGTACTTTTTCGTCCTCTCGACGATCGGTCTGGTGATTCTATACTTTATGTCGCCGATTATTTTCAGACTTCTGTACGGTCCGGAGTTTTCACCGGGGGGATCATTGGTCGGCGGCATACTTTTTGCGCGATTCGCGCAGGCGGTGATTTTCGTCATATTGGGCCTGCTCGGGAACGCCATAAATCGTTGGTGTATAATTACACTGCTCGCGGCGATGATGTGTGAGTTCCTGATATTGCGGGCGAGCCCGATGCAACTGGACGACCTCGCACTGGCCGCCGCGATTTCCTCCGTTGCGGCGGCGGCGGTGCTTCTTGTTATTGCGATGAAAACACGTTTGAGAACCTACCAGTCTGAATTGGGGTACGGTGAATGAGACAAGTGTATTTCCTCTTGCCCGCCTACAACGAAGAGGATTCCATCGTTCCTGTCGTTACCGGCATTCTGAACGATACGGGCCTATCGGAATCGGCCATCAAGATCCTCGTTTGTGATGATGGAAGCACGGACGCGACAAGCGACGTGTGCCGAAAGTTGATCGACGAAGGTGCCCCGATCCAGTTGCTCGAGCACAAGTTGAACCGGGGACTGGGCGAGACCGTGCGCGACTTGCTGGAAACGGCGGCAGCGCAGGCTGGTGAAGACGATCTGATCATCAGGCTCGATTGTGACGCAACCCACGAGGCACGATTTGTCGGCGAAATGATCGCCAAAATCGATACCGGTGCTGACGTCGTCATTGCCTCGCGTTTCGCGGAAGGTGGTGGTCAGGTCGGGGTCTCCGGATTTCGTGCCTGGTTGAGCAAGTTTGCGACGTTGTTCATGCGTCTTTTTTTCCGCGTCCCAGGCGTTGCCGAGTATACCTGTGGCTATCGTTGTTACAGAGCGTCACTCATTAAAAAGGCGATCAGGGCGTTCGGAAACGAGTTCATCCAGTTGAAAGGTCTCGGGTTTGTTTGCACGCTCGAGAAGCTTGTCAAACTCTCGCTGCTGGATGCGAAGTTCGCGGAGGTGCCGTTCGTGCTTCGTTATGACAAGAAGATGAGTGCCAGCAAAATGGTCGCGAATATCACGACGTTGGGATATCTGGTCCTCGTTCTGATTTACTATTGGCCGTTCGGCGGGTGGGCGTTTCGCCGCCGCGAGTTGATGCGTCGGCTAGATGCTCAAACAGTAGATCAATGAAGTGAGTTTTATGCGCTCGTGTCGCTCAAAGATAGATCATGCTCGGACCATCGTCGTATTCGGCGACGATAAAATCGGCCGGTTTGCCGCGGCGCGCCTAGAGGGCACGGGCATAACTCTTGTCTTGGATCGCTCCGGTGGTTTTTGGCGCGCGGTGCGCATGGTTTGGCGGCGAAGAATATCTTTCGCCAATGCGGCGGCCATGTTTTTTGCAGAACTTTCCAGGAAGGATTACCAGCTGGCTGCCAACAAGCATATCAAGAACAACGCTCAATTGGTGGAAATTGTACGCGAGTCGAATGCGCACAAGATACTGCTGTTTCGTGCGAGCTTGATTGTTGATGTCGCGCTGATGCCTGACACAGCCGAAGTTATAAACATACACTGCATATCGATCGAGGATTATCCGGGATTAGGCGCCATCTGGCGCGCACTGTCCCACAATGACTTTGAGCAGTCTGCTACTGCTCATGAAGTGACCTCAAAAATTGACTGCGGCAGGATCGTCGACAAAGAGCCATATATGTTGAGTCCCGAAAAATCGTATGCTGAGAACGAGGATATCGCGTACGAAGCAGGAGCTCGTCTTCTTTTGCGTTTGGTGGCGCTTGAAGATCGTGAGGAAACGCTTAATACAACGATCAGATGAGGCGAAGGTGCGGTCAAATATGCGCGAAGCCATGAACAGCAAGCTGTTCGAGCGACTTTCCAAGGGGATGCTGCTGGGATCGCTCGCTCTGCTTTTCGTGGTTGGCATTCATATATTCGTCAAGTTCGCCGGAGTTGTTCCACGTGTAAGTGTCGATGAGGGGCTTGCCAATGTCGGGCATAACCTGAGCGCTTTCGGGCGGCTCGGGATTATGACAACGCCTTTGCAGCCCCATGCCGCGCTGCCACGATCTGAAGTCTTTTACAATTATGGTCCATGGTACTTTTCCGTTCTGGGCGCGTTCGAGTGGGTATTCGGCCAATCTATAACATTGGCACGCATGCTGCATCCATTGGGCTTGGGGCTCATCTCCGCTATATCGTTGATAGCTTTTCGCAAGGCTTCGTTAGCCGCCGGTTCGGCGGCTGGATGCATCCTGTTCGTGCTATTTCTCGAAATTCAGTTTCCAATGATCAGACCGGACATTGCCGTTGCCGTATTTGCTTCGATGTGCCTTTTGTTCACGACGCGCGCACTGGAAGGCGGCAGCCCTGTAGCTTGGGCACTCGCCGCAGCCTCCTCGGCGGGGGCGTTCACTTCCCATCAAATAGCATTTTCACTGCCCATTTTCGTTCTGGTCATTTGGGCGGCATCCTCATTCCATCTGAATGTGACAAGCACGGAGAGAAGTACGCGCACGACACTCGGAAACTTTTTTGCGATTGCCGTCGGCGGACTGACTGTATTTCTGATTTACCTGTGGGCTGTCGATTTTAACATCAAGACCCTCTTGGGGCTTTGGTTCGGGTACAGCGATTTCGTTAGTGCCAAAAACCCCATCTCATACAGCGAGGTCGTTGATACCCATCTGGTCTATTTCGGGGGCGCTTACGCCAAAATTTTCCTATTCATTGAATTGATCGGCATAGCCGTAGCCTCAATTCTTGTCGTGCTGAATTTTCGACGGCCTTCCAGTCATTTGCGGAAACTCATCGCCTATTCCCTGCCCGGGCCGGTTCTATTTCTTTTATACTTGGGGTCTCTGACGCTTTATCCGAATTTTCATACCGGTTATGTCCTCGTCTTGCATGCTGCCTTGGCTTGGAGCGTATGCGGTGTTGGTGTGGTTTTCGTCAATTTCCTTGCGACTTTTCAGGAAACGCGCCTGAAATATGCAGAAGTCTGCTGCCGTGTTTTTGCCAGCCTGTTGATCGTTTTCGTGGCGGGGTATTACCTGTTTGTGCCAACGTATTGGGAGCGGCAGGCATACGGAAACGTGGAGTTTGAAGAGCTTAAATCCCATGTCATTTCGGGCTTGCCGCCACGTGCACGGGTGTTTGGGCAGGTCGAGTTCGGAATAGACTCCGGCAACAGATTCCAACTTATCAGTTTTTACGAGGGGCTAGCCCTTGCGTCGGATTTCGCCATTGAGGATCGCGGGCGGCTGCGCCCGGATGCAGTTCTGATAGGCCGAACGGCAAGTACCGCTTATGCGCAGGCAATCTTTCGGGGGCGATCTGCAGACTGGCCGATAGAGGACATTTTCCCGGGTGTTAGTATCCGATTGATCCGAAGTGTATATGCCAGACCTTATGGTGAGATGCGCGTGTACAAAGTCGCGGGAAGTGCGGAGGCTTTGAGCGATGTCTCCCGTTTCGGCGTTATCGATGGAACGACAGGTCAATGGATTGATCGGTTCGTCCCGGTCGATCATGTGGTTTTTGATCAGATACCGCCGGTTAAGTTCTCGTTCGAGTACCGTCGGGCAGGAGTGGACACAGCGCTGGCGTCGCAAAGCTGGAAGACCCGAAGGACACTGCCACCGGGGCAATATCTTGTAGAAGCGAAAATCCAACATGACGGGAAGCGGGAGTCGGGAATTGTCGCCGCGACGTCGACTGATGATTACCGCATAAATGTCAGCGATGATTCATTTCAGTTTGATCATGCATACTATTTCAAGTCAGAGGAGCGTGCGTATCTGCAGGTGGATCATAAAGGAGGTCCGCTGTATTTCAGTCACATCAGCGTCTCGCCAGATTCACGGCTGACGCTGACGGGGCTTCGCAAGGCCAATCCGATACGTTCAGACCGGACTGAGCTTAGTATGTCCGTCCCCGGATATGCGGAATGGACGGCAACGGCGGAAAGCAGCCGAATCGATTCCTTGGATGAAGGTACGTTTCGGCTGCGAGGCTTGGCGACGCCATGGGAGGACCTTTATTTGAGCCCGTCGGTTCCCGTTCCGCCTGCTTCCGTCATGCGGTTGGAGATACCTGTTTCCAGTGGCGGAAACGATGTTCTTGTGGGAGTGAAAAGTGGTGAACGCAGTTGGTTGATGCCGCCTAGATCGATTTCCAATGATCTTGTTTTCGAGACCAAGAATGCGAGGTCGGTAAATATCGTTTTGCTTGCCGCAGGCGACAAAGCGACTCCGGCTACGTATGAAATTGTACTGGCGCGCGGCAAGCTGATCGCAGTCGGTGGCGATGCAGGACTGTATACCGATTGGTTGACAATTTGCCGGCACCGGAAAATCGAATCTGAGAGTCGGCATTTGATGGACTGGGGCAATGCCACACAGGCTTCATTCAAGTGCGAGTTCGAACAGAACCGACAATGAATATTTCAAGCAATACCTATTTATCCCAAGTCCATGCGACCTTGCCGCGGTTGCTTGCCAGTTTCGACCAGGATCCGACCAGCCCGCATTTCGGCGTGGGGGACCGGCTCAGATGGGCGTGGAAGCTCTCGGATTTCACAAACGGCACGCACCAGGGGGCCGCGCACGGTCTGGCGCGGCTCGTCAATGCCGGGCTGCTGCCCGAATGGTTGGATGAGCAACGTGTCGTCGACCGCGTCATTTCAATCATTCGCGCAATCCAGTCCATTCGCCGGCGCGACGGGAGTCTTGAGGAAGCGTTCCCCGGCGAAGCGTCATACTGTGTGACGGCGCTTGTCGCCTACGACTCATTGTGCGCTCTGGAACTTCTTGGTGATCGGATAGAGCCCTCTGTTTCAAAGGAGCTTACCTCTTCGCTGGCGCCGCTGATCGGCTTTGTGCTCGCCAATCGGGAGAGCCACGGCACCATTACCAACCACCTGGCGACCGCCGCCGCTGCCATCCTCAGGTGGGAGAGCTCAACCGGCGAAACCAGCGGGGGCAGCGGCGAGGCGATTGTTTCGGATATCATCTCGATGCAGTCCAAAGAGGGGTGGTTTCCTGAGTACGAGGGCGCTGACCCTGGGTACCAGACGCTCGCGATGACGTACCTTGCGGATATCAATATCCTCCGGCCGGATCTGGGGCTGCGTGAGCCCTTGGAGCGGGCTGCAGAGTTCATCTCATACTGTTTCCACCCGGATGGCTCTTTTGGGGGGCTGTACGGATCGAGGAACACCCGAATTTGTCACCCTGCGGGGATTGAGGCGCTGGCGACCCTATCCGAGGCCGCAGCGGCGATGGTGCCGGCAATACGCAAGTCAATCGAATACAGGAACTGCGTTACCCTGGACGCTCTGGATTCCAACAATCTGGCGCCCGCATTTAATGGCTATTGCTGGGCGGCTGCATTGGCGGATGAACACCCCGAGCCAGCGGATGTGAAAGTGCCGAGCATGAACGATGGAACCTGGCGCAAGCACTTGGATCATGCCGGACTGGTATTTGATAAAGGACCAAATCACTACACGGTGGTCTCGATCAAGAAAGGAGGCGTTGTTTGCCATTTTCCACGGGGTAGGCGCAGCATCGTGGATCCGGGCGTGGCGGCGACGACAGCGGACGGCACCCTGTACACGTCTCAGTCTTTTTTCGATGGTAACGAAGTGGAGATCGACCAGGACCGGATTACCATCATTTCTGAGATGACCAAGGCGCACCGGGAATGGCCTTCGCCATTGCAGTTCATCCTGCTTCGCTTTCTGTCCTTTTCGGTCATGAGGGTCGATTGGATCAGAAAGATGATAAAGTCCATGCTGGTCAGGCGTCTGATTACAGGACGGAATTGCATAGGCATCGAGAACGTCCGGACGATTTCACTCGGTGAAACGATGTCGGTAGAGGACAAATGGAGCCGGGAAGATGGCCGTCTTCGCAGAATGGAAACGACATTGCCCTTCAGCGCTATCCACATGGCGAGCCAAGGCTATTGGCAGCGAGATGATGACCAATGATTCCGCGGCTGAAGCCCCGGTTTGGTCTGGACGAGTTGCTATGTGCACTGCGCATCGGGCATGAGGAGGACGTAGGGCGGTTCGAAGCGGCATTTGCAGGGCTTGCCGGACAACGCCACGCGGTCGCATTTCCATACGGACGTACGGCGCTCGTCGCGCTCCTCGAGGTCATGGGGTTGAAGGGTAAGGAGATTATCCTCCCGGCTTATACCTGCGTGGTGGTTGCCCACGCGATCGTCATCAGCGGCAACAAGCCCGTATTCGTCGACAGCCAAGAGTTCGATTTCAATATGGATATGGAAGCCGCGGTATCTAAGGTGAGCGAGAACACCGGCGCGATCATCATGACGTCGATTTTCGGCTATCCGGTTGACCTGGATGCATTGGACGTATTTAGAGATAAATTTCCGCACGTGAAGATCATTCAGGATTGCGCGCATAGTTTCCTTGCTGAGTGGAAAGAGCGTGCCGTTCAGAAAGAAGGCGTTGCGGCGATCTACGGACTGAACATAAGCAAATTGATGTCATCAGTTTTCGGCGGGATGGTCACAACCGATGACGAAAGGGTTCACCAAGCTCTGACTGACTGGCGTTCGCAGAACCTGGTGCCTGCGAGCCGGTCCAAATCGTTTGCCAGGTTACTTTATTTGACGGCAACGTATCCTGCGTTTTTTGGCCCTGTATACGGGATCGTCAACTACCTGGAACGAAACGGGTTTCTCGACCGGTTTACAAAGTACTACGACGAATCCAAGATCGAAATGCCCGCGGATTACCTGAGCGGCATGACCCCGCTCGAAGCCCGGGTGGGTGAGCAGCAGACGCGGCGCTACGCCGAAATTGTCGAGCACCGGCGATCTATCGCGGAATACTACGAAGCCGCACTGGGCCCCCATGCGGACGCGTCGACGCTTAAATTGCCCCCCATTGTCGATGGTGCCACGTATTCGCATTATGCGGTGCAGACTCCGCAGAAGGACGCCGTCATGGAAAAGGCGATCCGTCACGGTGTGCAACTCGGAGAGGTAATTGAGTATTGTGTGCCGACAATGGCATCTTACGAAGGGATGATTCTCGACCAGGAGAGGTTCCCAATCGCAGAACGATTTTCGCATACGGTTATTAATTTGCCGCTTTCGTGCACGATCGAACAGGCCGCGAAGGTTGTCGAAATGCTCTTGAGCGACAACGAATAATTGGCTTCGCCGCCGATTAAACTGCAGTTGGTTGATATTGATATCTGGAAGGTGTGCTTGCGGTGTTAACGCGTGAACAGATCATGGGGTTCGTGATAGACGCCGGCAGTGAATATTGGCCGTCGGGTGGCGAACTCCTGAGGGCGCTTCCTGTCCCTGAAGTTGCATCCGAAGCTTCAATCGAAACGATGCGGGTGCCACTTCCGGAGTGGGGGCTCTCACACATTAAAAACGCCCCCGCATACATTCTGGTTGAGCAGGCGTTTGTCGCCGAGGGAGACGCACCTCAATGGCAACGCTGCGACTGGTGGTCAGCGGCGTTCAGCTACATGAACGGTTTGGCAGAAAGGAAGATCGAAAAAGTAAATGGACCTGGGCACTCCTACACTCAGAAATTACCTGGGTTCGACCCGGAGCGGTTCGATCGGCCATGGGTAAACTGGATTTTTCTGTTTCTTCGGAACTGGGTGGCACATCTCGATGGACGGGGAGAACACGAGATATTTGGATCTTTGCCGACACCTAGAATCGTCCTAACCCATGACGTTGATGCGTTATCAAAAACATTGCCGTTGCGAATCAAGCAGTGCGCGTTCAATGGGGTAAATGCATTTAGATTGGCAGGACGGGGAAGGTTCGGAGATGCTTTGCGATCATGCATTCAGGCGTTCCGTTTTGCTGTTCTTCCGGGCCGCTACGATCAATTAAAGAACCTTATGGACATTGAGGCATCGCGCGACGTCAGGAGCACGTTCTTCTTTCATGGCGGTGCGGGACTACGCAGGAGCATGAGGAAATGGCTGTTTGATCCCGGGTACGATGTTTCGGATACCGGCGTCACGGGGAGGATATCTTCGCTAAAGGCTGGCGGCTGGTTGATTGGGCTGCATCCGGGGTTCGAAACCTATAACTCCGTATCCGGAATAACGGCCGAGCGTGAGAAGCTTGAATCTGCGGCGGGCCAGGACATATCGCGCTGCCGGCAACATTGGCTTCGCTTTTCTTGGGAACAGACTTGGGATGCGCAAGAGCGTGCCGGTCTGAAAGAGGATCACACGCTAGGTTTCAATGACAGGCCGGGTTTCAGGGTATCCGCAGCGCTGTGTTTCCATCCTTGGTCCGTGGCGGGGCAAAAACAACACGATCTCCAAATCGTGCCGTTTGCGTTGATGGACTCGCATTTGTTTCTTTACGGGATGATGGCGCAGGACGCGCGGCGCCGTGTAATCGACACGTACATCGATGAGGTCGCGGCCGTTGGAGGTGTCGCGGGAGTTATTTGGCATCAGCGTGTTCTCCACTCAGACTATGGGTGGGGCGACGAGTACAAGTATCTCCTTCGCAAAATGGCCGAGAGCGGTGTAAAAGGCCTACCAGGCCCCGACGTGGCATGATGTGTCGAGTTAGGAGAGATAAGTGCGGCAATTGTTAGGTACCCAGGCTGGCGTAATCGTTGCGAACATGCCTGTTCCATCGCCTGGGCCATTCGAGATACTGGTTCGGAACTCTTACTCAGCGGTCAGCCCCGGGACCGAACTGGCCAGCCAGGCGCAGCGACCTTCTATGGAGGAAGGTTCACTTGCTCGCACCGCCGATGCAATCCGGACGGTGGCGCGGTATGCGCAGTTGTCGGTAAAGCATCCGGATAAAGCCGTCCGCCGAGTTCAACGGATAGCGCGCGACTCCCTGTTGAGAAACTCTGGCGAAGGTGCCGTTGTCGCAAGAACGGACCGTGATGATCAGGGGTGGTCGTTGGGTTACTCGTGTGCAGGTGAAGTTGTCGCGGTCGGTGCCGGCGTGACGGCTTTTTCTGCTGGGGACTTGGTGGCATGCGCGGGGGCAGGCAAGGCCAATCATGCTGAGTATGTCGTCGTTCAACAGAATTTGGCGGCCCGCGTTCCTGAGGGGCTTGATCTGAAATCCGCCGCTTTCACCACGTTGGGCGCGATTGCGTTGCAAGGTGTGCGGCGCGCCAATGCTGAACTCGGCAGTGTTGTCGCGGTCATAGGCCTGGGGCTTCTTGGGCAGTTGGCGGTGAAGTTGCTTGCTGCAAGCGGCTGCACTGTCATCGGCTATGATCCGGACCGTGGCCGATGCGAGGCCGAAGCTGACAATGGAAGCGTGTTCCTGACGCCTTCCGTGGACGTGTTCCAAGACCGGGTAGCGGCGGTTACTTCGAGCGAGGGCGTCGACGCCGTCATTATTGCCGCAGCATCATCTTCAGATGAGCCGGCCAAACTTGCCGTGTCGGTTGCCAGAAGGCGGGGAGTGATCTCCATTCTTGGCGATGTGCGACTGTCATTCGAGCGTGCGGAGTTCTATCGAAAAGAGCTCGACGTTCATATGAGTACGTCATATGGACCCGGGCGTTATGACCCCAATTATGAAGCGCGCGGCATCGATTATCCCAAGGCTTACGTGCCGTGGACGGCCGGTCGTAATATGCAGGCCTTTCTTAACCTCGCAGCACAAGGCTCGATCGACGTCGCATCTTTGATCGACAGGGAAGTCGAACTGGAATCGGCGCCTTCTGTGTACGCAGGCATGGTCGCGTCAGCGTCTCAACCGGTTGGTGTTCTAATCAAGTACCCCGACAGCCGTGACGTGGACACTGCTGTCGGGGAAACGCTTCAATTAAGCGGACACAAGGCATCGCGTGATGGCGCCGTCGGCTGGGCCCTTGTTGGCGCCGGGGCCTTTGGCGTCTCAACCCTTTACCCGGCTTTCGAGAGCGCAGAAACAAAAGCGCAGTGCCTCGCGGTTGTCAGCAATGATTCCGTCCGTGGTGGAAATTTTGCCCGGGCAGAGGGCATAGCAAATTTATGTAGTACCATTGATGCGGCGCTTCAGATTGACGACGTGGAAGCCGTCGTCCTTGCAACACGCCATGATCAGCATCTGGATCAGGTGCTCAAGGCTTTGACGGCCGGAAAGCATGTCTTCGTCGAGAAACCGCTGGCAATAAGCTGGGGTCAACTGAGCGCTTTCTGTTCCATGCTTGAGGGCCGGACCCGTTCAGAGGTTGTAATGGTCGATTTCAACAGGCGGTTTTCACCGGCTATCCGCGCCCTGAAAGAGTGCCTGATGGACCGGCGGGGCCCGCTCGTTGCAACGTATCGCGTAAATGCCGGGTTTATCAATCCGGCGCACTGGATACAGAGTGCCGAAGGGGCGGGGCGAAACATTGGCGAGGCATGTCACATGTACGATACGCTTCGTTATCTCGCCGGCGCGCCTCCCTCCAGTGTTACGGCAAGTTCCGTCGGTGACGAAAGCGAACGATATTTGCGCAACGACAATTTTGCTTCCGTCATTAATTTTGAAGACGGCAGCATTGGCAACGTAGTTTATACGGCCACCGGCCCAAAATCCGGGCTCCCCAAGGAAAGGCTGGAGGTGTTCTGCGACGGCGAGGCTTATATCCTCGATGATTATGTCGCCCTGACCCGCTGCAGTGATAGCCGGGTAATCTGGCGCGGCACGCAGGACAAGGGACACAAGGGGGCAGTCGAAGCCTTCTTGGCGGCCGTTTCAGGAAGTGAACCGGCGCCGGTGCCGGTTGAAGAGTATATCGAGGTTACGGCGCTTGCTCTGCAGGTGGAAGATTGTCTTTTCGGTCGACGCAACCTGACCGGCGATGATTGACGGCAGGGCCTCGATGCCTCCCGAGAGGCGCGGAGTAGACGAGAGCAGTCGCGTCCTCGCCGTCTCTCACGACATTTCGGCGTCGCATTGGATCGCCTCGGATGACTACGAGGAAGTGTTCGTCCGGGGACGGGTGCACCAGGCCCCGGTCGATATGAGCCCGGATTCGTCGCCGCTTGGAACCGCCGTTGAAGGGGGCGCCGTTGGTGTCGTTATCAACTGTTCCCGTGGTGTGATCAGTCTTCAGCAGCTTTTTTTTGCGCGCCGAGCACTCCGTTCAGGTTTGCGGGTCTGGTGCTGCTGGATATTCGAGGATGTTGTTGAAGCCGTCGATAAACCGGCGCTGCGACGCTACGCAGTGCAATGGCTGTTGGCTGCCGGTGTCGTATCGCTCCGCGCCGTATGGCGAAGTACCAGGTATGTTCGCGCACGGCTGAGCGGCAATGCCGCGGAACGCTTGCTGATGGCGGACGAGTTTCGGGCCATCGGACGCTGGTTCTCCAGCCTTCGGCGGAGTCAGGCAGACGATGCGAGGCAAATCGAAGTTGTCGCAATGATCAAGCGCCTTAGGGCTGATCCCAAGCCGATGCCGCCCCGCCCGCTGCTGGACGGGCCGACGGATAGGCAAATGACGGGTAAGGGCGCCTATCTTCGGCTTGATTACTGGGCCGCCATGATCGCCGGTGGCAGTTACACGCATACGTGCTTCGTGGCGAAGGAGTTGGCAGCGCAAACGCAGAATTTCACGGCATATGTCGCGAACGAGTTCGGTTTGCTTGACGAATTTGAGGTCGATCAGTTCGTGCTGCCAAGGCCAGAGGCATTGCCGGGCGAGGAGGGAATACTTGTCGCCAATGCACACTATATGGAAATCCTTCGGCGTGAATTTGAGAAAGACGCGCCAGCTTATATCTATGAGAGGTACTGCCTGGGAAACATTGTCGGTGCCGCTCTTAGCCGCGAGCTCAATATTCCTTATATCCTGGAATACAACGGTTCCGAGATTTCCATGTCGAAGTCATTTAGCGGAATTGGTTATGCGCTTGAGTTGGTATTCAAGGAAGCGGAAGACTTTTCGCTCGCGCAAGCAACGTTCATCGTTGTCGTCTCATCGGTACTTCGCGATCAACTCGTCGAGCGTGGGATTGATCGCGAAAGAATTATCGTTAACCCGAACGGTGTAGATACGGATATCTTCAAGCCGGCGGATCAGCTCGAGCGGCAGAACGTACCCAACGAATTGCAATGGCCCGTCGATTCATTCGTTATCGGGTTCATCGGTACATTTGGCGGGTGGCATGGGATCTCCGTGCTGGCAGACGCATTGCCCGAGATTGCAAAGCGCTGCCCGCGCGCGCGTTTTCTTCTTGTTGGTGATGGTACGGAACGGGCGGGCCTTGAGCGTCGCCTGAAAAGTGAAGGTGTCGGAGGACGGGTCCATTTCACCGGTATTGTCGAGCCATCGGAAGGCCGGCGGTTGCTTGGCGGCTGCGACCTGTTTCTGTCGCCGCACGACAGGCATATGAAGGACAGCCCGTTCTTCGGGTCACCGACGAAGCTGTTCGAGTATATGAGCCTTGAGAAACCGATCGTAGCCAGCGATCTTGAGCAAATTGGGGCGGTGCTGAGACCTGCGCTGCATGCCGATGAAATAGTTGGCGTTGAAGCGAAGACCGGAACGTGGAGAGGCGTGCTTTGCGAGCCCGGGAACGCCCGTGAACTGGCCGAGGCAGTGGTAAAGCTCGCAGCGGACCCTGAACTTTGCCGGACGCTGGGCGAAAATGCCAGAAAAGCAGCGCAAGAGACCTTCTCGTGGCAGGCAAATGTAGCCCGCGTGCTCAATGCCAAGGACGGCGGGGCTCTTCTCGCCGGGAAACCTGGTGAACCGCGTCGGTTGGACTATGCTCCTCCGGTGGAACGACCGGGTGCTAACTTCCTCATCGATAACAACAGCTGGCTTGCCGTGCCGTTGCGTAAACACATGGACGGTGCGTCAACCATACTTGATGCAACGCCGCCGGATGCAGAGGTGACGGTTGACCCCCAGGTTCTGCAGGTTGGCTCAGAATGGGTTGCCCGAAAGAATCTGGAGAATGCCGGTCCGGAGAGTGTTGACGCTATTTTCGGATATGCGGCATTAAGCGGAAGCGACGCGCCAAACGAGCTGATGGAAGATGCTCTCCGATGCTTGAAAAAAGGCGGGAGCCTCTTTTTGGTGGAGTTCGCCGAACGGTCATTTTTCTACTGGTATTCGATCTGCCTTTGGCGCGGTCTTCGGTGGGCATGGGCATATCACAAATCTTTCGGAACGCTTCTCGAGGAACTGGATGATTCGTTGCCTGACGTGCCCATACACGTCCGCCGTGCCCTGAGAGAGGATCATGTGCGCGGGATTTTGCGTGAGACCAAAGATCTGACCTTTGAACCCGGGCCGCCCGATGCCGTCGACCCGCTTCCGGTACCGTTTGTGCCCAAGAGGATGCGGTCCAGGCTGATGATAATTTCATGCAAAAAGTCGTAGATAACCAATTCACGGAAGAGAATCCGGATGTTATCCGCGCTTTTTTCATGCCCAGAAGCGCCTTGAATCACCAGCATCAACGTGTCAAACCGAGAGCATTCTGATGCATTTTATTGAATGAAACGCGAATGAACTCCAACTTCGAGTCCTCTTCCAGTATTGGCGTCGCGGTCGTCGGTGCAGGTTTCTGGGGTAAGAACCTGATCCGCAATTTCTCCGAACTGGGAACCCTCAAGGCCATTAGCGACAATGTCGACGGCGTGGCAGAGCGTTTCGCCGAGCAGCATGGGGTCGCCCCGATGTCATTCTCGGAAATACTTGCGCGAAACGATATTGAGGGGGTGGCCATCGCGACCCCGGCAGAGTTGCACTACGAACATGCCAAACTTTTTCTGGAGGGGGGGAAGCATGTTTACGTGGAAAAGCCGTTAGCCTTGGATGTCCGCGATGGCGAACGGCTATGCCGGATTGCCGAAGAATGCGGCCGTATATTGATGGTCGGGCATTTGCTGCAATACCATCCCGCGTTCATCAAACTCCGAGATATGGTGCAATCCGGTCAACTTGGAAGATTGCAGAATATCGCGTCCACGCGTTTGAACTTTGGAAAAATCCGGCGCGAAGAGGATATCCTCTGGAGTTTCGCTCCCCATGACATTTCGATGATCTTATCGCTGGTGGGCGAGATGCCGGTGCGAGTGGATGCAATAGGCGCGCACCATCTGCATCACAATATTGCCGACGTGACCACGACGAGTATGGCCTTCCCGGGTGGGGAAACAGCGCAGATTTATGTGTCTTGGCTCCACCCCTACAAAGAGCAGCGTCTCTCGGTCATTGGCGAGCGAGGCATGGTGGTGTTCGACGATGGTGAGCCCTGGGACCGCAAACTGACCCTTTACGGCCATGAAGTGGACTGGTCCGGCGGAAAACCGACGGCAAAACGCGGTGACGGGGTTCCTGTCGAACTCGACCAGAGTGAACCGCTGAAGATGGAATGCCTTCATTTCCTGGAGTGTATAAAGAACGGCGACAAGCCACGCACGGACGGGGTAGAGGGACTGCGGGTGTTGAGTGTCTTGAATGACGCGGCGAAATCACTCGATTTGCACCGCATGGAGAACACAATGCTCTATGCCGAACGCGAACGGTACATGGAAAGAAACGCAAATATTCATGCAAGTGCCGTCATCGATGAAGATGTGGTCATCGGCGAGAAAACGAGAATATGGCATTTCGCTCATGTCCTCTCCGGATCGCGGATCGGGAAAGGGTGCGTCTTGGGGCAGAACGTCATGGTCGGACCTTCGGTGTCCGTCGGGGACGGCTGCAAGATCCAGAATAATGTCTCTGTGTATAAAGGGGTCACTCTGGAAGATGATGTATTTGTCGGCCCAAGCGCCGTATTTACCAACGTCTTGAACCCCAGAGCCAATGTCGAGCGCAAGGACGAGTTTCGGGAAACCGTGGTGAAGAAAGGTGCGACGATCGGTGCGAATGCGACAATCGTATGCGGCTGCGAGATCGGTGCCTACGCTTTTGTCGGTGCCGGCGCGGTCGTCACAAAAAACGTGCCACCCCATGCGTTGGTGGTGGGGGCGCCCGCCCGTCAGACGGGATGGGTTTCCCATGCAGGAGAGAAACTGGGTGACGACCTGATATGCCCGAGAACCGGCCGGACCTATAAGATCGGGCCAAACGGCGACCTCACCGCTTCCCAAGAATCAGAAACGAACTGACGGAAAGAATGGACACAACGATAAAAGCTATTCCGCTGATTGATCTGCAGGCACAAAGGTCACGGATAAGCGATCAGATCGAATCAGCTATTGCCGGCGTATTATCGCGCGGCCAATTCATTATGGGACCTGAAGTCGCCGAGTTCGAAGCGGCGCTTGCGGCTTATACCGGTGCCCGGCATTGCGTTTCGTGTGCAAACGGAACGGACGCTTTGATGATTGCGCTCATGGCACGAGGCATCGGCCCCGGCGATGCCGTATTCGTACCGGCCTTCACATTTCCGGCGACGGCGGAGGTGGTGGCACTGTTGGGGGCGACGCCATTCTTTGTCGATGTAATCGAAGAGACATTCAATATCGATCCGGTGTCGCTCGAACAGGCAATCGACGATTGCGCGAAACACGGCCTTAAACCGGCAGGCGTGATTCCGGTAGACCTTTTCGGTTTGGCTGCTGATTACCAACGCATCTCCGGCATTGCCGATCTGCATGGTTTGTTCGTTCTGTGTGATGCGGCCCAGAGTATGGGGGGCCGTTCAAGTGACCGGATGATCGGTTCTTTTGGGCATGCGACGGCAACGAGTTTCTTTCCCGCCAAACCTTTGGGTTGTTACGGTGATGGCGGCGCAGTGCTGACCGACGATGATGAACTGGCGGATCTCATGCGCTCGATCCGGCTGCATGGAAAAGGAAGCGGTAAGTACGAACAGGCGCGGATCGGGGTGAACAGCCGGCTTGATACGCTCCAGGCCGCGATCCTTCTTCCGAAGCTGGAAATACTTGATGACGAAATGGTTTCGCGCCAGCGCGTGGCGTCACGCTACGCGAAGCGGCTGGCTGACATCGTCGATGTACCTGTAATTCCCAGCGATGGGAGATGCGCATGGGCGCAGTATACGATCCGGTTGAACAGCCGCGAGAAGGTGCAGGCAGCTCTCAAGGAAGCGAAGATGGCATGTGCTGTTTACTATCCGGAAACGCTGAACCGGCAGGTCGCGTATATGTCCTGTCCCGTGGTCGGCAACGGTGTCCCTGTTTCAGAAAGTTTGACGAAGACGGTTCTCAGTCTGCCGATGCATCCGTATTTGGATGACGAGGATATCGATCGGATAGCAACCGTTATCCAAGGTGCTTGTGTACCGGTTTAATCGAACGGTCAAAATAACAGTGATTTCCGAATAGTGAGGGACTGTGGAACTCAAGGGTAAAAAGCTTCTGGTGATCGGCGGTGCCGGGCTGATCGGTTCTCACACGGTGGAAATGCTGTGCAGGGAAGATGTTGCGGAAATTATTGTCTACGACTCATTCGTCCGCGGTGTGCCGGGAAATTTGTCCGAGGCCTTGAAAGACCCAAGAGTTCGCGTTTACGAACCTAAAGGAGAAATTCTTCAGACCGAAGTACTGGCCGACGCAATGAGGGGCGTCGACGGCGTTTTCCATTTCGCCGCCCTTTGGTTGCTCCATTGCCACGATTTTCCAAGGTCCGCCTTTGACGTAAATATCAAGGGTACATTCAATGTAATGGATGCCTGCGTCCGGGAAGGCGTAAAGCGCCTTGTGTATTCTTCGTCAGCTTCTGTTTATGGGGACGCTGTTTCGGAGCCGATGACCGAAGAGCATCCGTTCAACAATAAGACGTTCTATGGGGCTACCAAGATCGCCGGCGAGGCGATGCTGCGGGCATATCATCATCGTTATGGGCTGGATTTCGTCGGGCTTCGTTATATGAACGTTTACGGCCCACGTCAGGACGATAAAGGCGCATACGTAGCGGTCATTATCAAAATGCTGAATGCACTGGCGGCGGGTGAGCAACCGGTTGTGTATGGTGACGGGAGTCAGGCGTATGACTTCGTGCACGTACAGGATTGTGGCCGGGCGAATGTGCTGGCAATGGCAGCCGATACGACAGACGAGTTTTACAATGTCGGGACGGGCGTGCGGACATCAATTGCCGAGTTGGCGGCGCTGATGATCGAACTATCGGGCGTGGATTCATCAGTAAAATTCGAGCCGGGCGGGACCACGTTTGTCCGCAACCGGATCGGTTGTCCAAAGAAAGCTGCGCAGGAGCTCGGATTTGAAGCAAATATAGGTCTGCGCGAGGGTTTGATGAATTTGATCTCGGCGCACCGGTCAAAAATGTAACTCATGCATGTTCACCGGTCGTCAATAGCGATGTCAGCGTATGCGTGGCCGGTTGCCGTAGATCAGATGCGATCCTAAAAAATATGATAGTCTGATCACGTATTTGATGGTTGGGGGTTCCGGGATGAAGTGTTTTTCAGCGTGGACGCATGTGTTTGCCAACAGTGACGACACCGTTGGCCCATGCTGCAGCCCAATTGACATTAGTGGCGACCTCGACGCCGTCCCGTTTGATCCCTTTCAGTCGGATGCCGCCATACAGCTCCGAGAAGCTTTGGTTCTTGGCGACAAAAGCCAAATGAACAGCAATTGTGTGACGTGTCCTCACATAATGAAATACGATCAATTTTCAGATGTTTTTGACACAAGCTTCCCGCTTTCCAATCCGTCCGCACGGAGTCTGATCTCGTCGGATGGCTTCTATGCCAATTTCTTTCAGGTTCGCGACAGCTTCAAGGCGGGCAAGCCACCGCCTCTGACGGCAAAGCCGATCTGTGCGAATGTCCAGTTGGGGGAACTATGCAATCTGCGGTGCATCATGTGCCCGCAAGATCATGCAAGTAAGGAGAAGGTGAGTAGCGAAAGGATTGAATATATCAAGTCGATTACCCCGTATCTGCACACTTTACGGCTGACCGGTGGGGAGCCGATGGTGTTCGGGGAGTTCCTCGATATCGTAGAGCACTTTAATAAGCATGCGCACCCGGAGGCGTGGTTCAAGGTGCTTACAAACGGTAAGCTGTTGGATGAAAAACGGATTTTTAAGAATCTGGCGGCGGTTAAGAACGTCGATATTGGATTGAATATAGATGCTGCAACAAAAGGCACCTACGAGCACATTCGCCGGGGTGGGCACTGGGAAAGGCTTATCTCGAACATAGAGAATTTTATCCAGGATTCAAAAGACAACGAGAAGAACTGGAAAATTTCGCTTACCGCTACAGTGATGAAAAGTAATATCGGTGAAATAGCGGACATTGTTAAGCTTGCCGCGGAGCTGGATGTCGGGTTTGCCTGTGGTGCGGTATATGGCGACTCTTTGCCTGTGAAGAATGCCCGGACCTTTTTCGAGGAGAACATTTTTAGATTTTCTCATCTTGGTTATAGCCGGGAACGAATAAGCGAGATGTTAGGCGAAGCGCTCGAAGCTTGTTCGCTTCTCTCCGCATCGCACCAAGCCGCAGCGGTCAGCACATTGCGCGGTACGATGGATTATGCCGACCAAGTCTCCCGAATTGACATTCCGCTGTACCAACTGAAGCGATTGCGGGCGCTAGACGACAGCAGTTTGTCGCAAGAGATCGGCGAGTACGCGAACGATCTGAAAAATCCGTTCAAGGAAAGGGTGAAGCATATTCTGGGTTCGATGGGGGTGCTGCAAAGAAATGCCGACAATGCCAGTATTCCCGGTAGCAACCGGCATTAGAGCGCTTCATCTCTGATTTGTGACCGCCAATGATCAAAAAGGGACACATTTCCGGGCGGGCGACAGCAAGCGTTCAAGTGCTTTTTCTCTGCGATGCCGTCGCGCCCGGAATGCAGAATGCGATTCTGGACCACATTGAGGCGTTTGCTTCCAATAGCCGATTATCGATCGTTCCGTTTAATCCGCGTTCCGTTCTTTCAGCTAGAGGATTTTCGCTTCGCGGATTCGATGTCGTCGTCATCCATTTTTCCTTGTGCGCCCTTTGGGACAACTACCTCCCGCCGCCAGTCCGGGATGCGATCTCCGCATTTTCCGGCCTGAAAATCCAGTTCGTTCAAGATGAGTATCGCTATGCAGATCTGATGTCAGAACGAATGGTTGAACTGGGCATCGACATTGTCTTTACGCTTGCGGACGATGCTGCCCGCAAAAAAATTTATCGCCGCCTTGAAGATGAAGATGTGCGGTTTATCCGCACTGCAACGGCATATGTGCCGGCCAATCTTATTGAGAGCAGTCGCGTTCCCATTGAGAGCAGGCGGATCGCGCTTTCATACAGGGCGCGAGAGGTGCCGTTCTGGTGGGGTGCATTAGCCCAGGACAAGGTCAGGATTGCAGAGACATTGGCGGCCAAGCTTAGTGAGCGTGCAATCCTGACGGACATTGATACCTCAACGGAAAGCCGGATTACGGGTAAGCAGTGGATCGATTTCTTGAAGAATTCCAAAGCCGTTCTTGTCACGCAAAGTGGCACGAGTATTACGGACTATGATGGTTCTGTGGAAGAAGAAGTCGAAGCCTATATGATTGGCCATCCCGGAGCGCCATTTGACGAAGTTGCGCGGAATGTCCTGAAACCCTACGAGGGCAATGTTCGGTATGTGGCCCCTTCGCCGAAAATACTTGAGGCTACGGCACTCGGATGCGCGCTTGTCATGACAGAGGGGGAGCACGGATACGGATTGATTCCCGGAGTGCACTATTTCGAACTTCGAGAGCACGCGTCGAACTTGGATGACTTGATCGCGTTTCTATCGTCCGACGAGAAAATGCAGCAAATGGCTGATGCTGCTTATGATCGAGTTATTTCCTCTGGGAAGTGGAGCTACCGGCGGTTTATTGAAGAGTTTGATGATGTGGTCGTTGCTGGGGTTGGCCGGGTTCCCGGGAATACAGTTGACTATCTCCTCCCGTCGCCAATTAAAAAGTGGGGCTTGAATGCGCGGCTGAATCTCCTGAACACCATTGAGCACTGGCGCGCTTGGCTGGATCTGATGATCAGGTCGTATTTCGGGTTTGTTGCTGGCAGGGGCGAAGTGGCGCGGGCTTGGCTGCTGGCGTTTTTGACGCCGGTATTCTGGGCGTTGGCACGTGAGAGGAATGTTGGAAACTTCCACTTGCTCAGGGATATCGCATTACTTCGTTATGGTGTCTGGTTCGCGAAGAGCCGTGGCGATCGGTGTTTGGTAGGTAAGCTTGATCCTGCCTCGGGTTTGCTTCGCCTATCGATCGTCGACAAGGATTCCGAGGATAACCCGCAAGGGCTGGAACAGGTGTCTGCATGGTTTGCGGACCGGAAGATCGAAAAGGTCGATTGGGAGAATGGTCCAGATTGGCAAGACTTGCCGAAACCGATCAGGTTCTCGAACGCAGAATTACATTCGTTAGCATCGCTGTCCAGGGCCTCCATGTCGCGACTTGCAGAGGTGTTTAGAACCTGAATTTCAGTTATTGCCACGCTTAAGTAACATATCTACAAGTTTCGGGCATGTGCGGCATATCCGGTATCTTATCGTTAGATGGAAGCCCTGTTCGGCGCCTCGAGCAGAAGTTGGAAGTCATGAACGATCTATTAGCTCATCGTGGGCCGGATGGGCATGGTACCTGGTCGAACAATCGCTCGACGGTAGGGCTGGCGCATCGCAGGCTGTCGATCATCGACCTCTCTGACGATGCGGCGCAGCCCATGAAAGGCGAAAGCGGCGCAGTTATTTCTTACAATGGCGAAATCTACAATTATCAGGAATTGCGAAAAGACTTGGCGTCGGGACACTCGTTTCGCACCCGCTCCGATACCGAAGTCATTCTTGCCGCATACGAAAAAGTAGGTTTTTCCTGCCTAGAGCGGCTTCGAGGAATGTTCGCTTTTGCGATTCATGACGGAGATTCCCTTTTCTGTGCACGCGACCGCTTCGGCATTAAGCCTTTCTATTATGCAGAAGTGAATGGTCTGTTTGTTTTTGCGTCGGAAGCGAAGGCTATCCTAGGTTTCCTGGACAGCATTGAGACAGATCCGACAGCATTTGCTGATTACATCACTTTCCAGTTTCCATTGCAGGGACGAACGCTCTTCAAAGGCATCAATGAGTTGCCTCCGGGACACTATCTGGTGGTAAAGGATGGCAAAGTTCGTTGCGAGCAATATTGGGATGTGCATTACGAACCGGATTTCGATCACGATATGAACTGGTTCAAGGAACGGTTACAAGTGCTGCTAGCCGACAGCATCGATGCACACCTGGTAAGCGATGTGCCGGTTGGTACGTATTTGAGCGGCGGGATAGATTCCAGCCTCGTGACAATGTTGTCGAAAAAGGGGATCGCTCGTTCTTTTCACGGAAAATTTGCCGAAGCGCCTGCATATGACGAAAGTGCTTTCGCGCATATCGCTGCTGACTTTGCCGACGTTCCGCTCGAAGAAATCACAATTACATCCGATGATTTTATCCGTCATATCGATGACGTGATTTATCATCTGGATTTTCCGTTGGCCGGGCCGGGGGCATTTCCGCAGTTCATGGTCTCGAAGCTGGCGGCTCAACACGTCAAGGCGGTGTTGGGTGGCCAGGGGGGCGACGAGATTTTCGCGGGATATGCGCGATACCTGATTGCGTATTTCGAGCAGAGTATCAATGCGGCACTCGAGGGGACATACCGAAACGGGAACTTCGTCGTCACGCCGGAAACGATCATTCCCAATCTGGAAAGCCTGAGAGAGTATAAGCCCCTTATCAAGCGGTTCTGGAGCCATGGGTTGTTTGGGCCGATGGATGAGCGGTATTTCTATCTTGTCAATCGTGCCCCGGATATCGAGAAAGACCTGGTCCCCGAAGCAGTGGACCGCGCCGCGGTTTATGAGCGGTTCTGCGCGATTTTCAATTCACGGCGAAACGTCGGGAAAGAGGCGTACCTGGACAGCATGACGCACTTTGATTTCAAGACGCTTCTGCCTGCATTGCTGCACGTTGAAGACCGAATGAGCATGGCTCATGGTCTGGAAAGCAGGGTGCCTTTTATGGACCAGGCGCTTGTTGAGTTCGCAGCCAGCGTGCCTGCCGATGTTAAGTTTCAAGCCGGCAACATGAAGCATCTTTTAAAGAAGAGCTTCTCCGGGGTGTTGCCGGAGGACATCGCAAACCGGCGCGACAAGATGGGATTCCCGGTGCCATTGCAGGAATGGATGCAAGGGCCAATTCGCGAATTTGTTGGCGATACCTTGGCGAGAACGAGATCACGTCCTTACATGGCGCGAGAAAACGACGAAGACTTAGGTTCGGAGAATGAGCAGTTCGGTCGAAAGACATGGGGGTTGATGTGCCTTGAACTGTGGCAACAACGTTTCCATGATCAGGCCGACAAATATCGCGCGATGCTGCGCTAGTAGAATGGTTTGAGGAATAAATGCGAGTTTTAATTACAGGTGGTGCCGGATTTATCGGGTCGAATATCGCCGATCAGTTGTTGGCGCGGGGCGACGATGTCCTGATTTTGGATGACTTCACGACGGGATTGCGCCGGAACGTCCCGGAGCATCGGAATTGCAGATTGATCGAGGCGTCAATCGTCGATGCTGCGAAGGTCGCATCCACGTTTGCCGATTTTTCTCCCGATGTGGTTATCCATGCCGCGGCTTCATACAAGGATCCGGATGACTGGGAACAGGACAGCCTTACCAATGTCTTGGGGACCGTCAACGTGGTCAAGGCCGCCAGTGCGCTGCCCAAGCCCCGTTTAATCTACTTTCAGACGGCGCTGTGTTATGGGGTTTCGCCTGCAAAGCAACCTGTGCCGTTGGACCTGCCTATTGACCCGGCAAACTCAAGCTATGCGATTAGCAAGACTGCGGCCGAGCAATACATCCATGTTTCCGGAATCGACTATATTAGTTTTCGGCTTGCGAATGCCTACGGCCCGCGGAACGTTTCCGGACCGTTGCCGACATTTTTTCAACGCCTGTCCCAAGGGAAAGGCTGTTATGTTGTAGACACGCGGCGCGATTTCATTTTTGTCGAAGACTTGGTGTCGTGTGTTCTGCCGGCGATAGATGGGAAAGGGCATGGGACATACCATATCTCTTCGGGATCGGATGTCTCGATCGAAGAACTGTACGATGCGGTGGTCGCCAGCATGGGTATCGAGCCTGCGGTTGCAGTCGAAAAACGTGAACGTGCGCCCGAGGACGCTCTTACAATTCTGCTCGAGCCAGACCGTGCGCAGCAGGATTTTAATTGGAGCGTGTCAACGCCGCTCTCCGAGGGCGTTGCGAAGGCTGTTGCTTATTATCAGGAATACGGCATCTCGGAGACGTATACCCACCTTTCACACAAGAAAGATGACGCCTGACGCCAGATAGTCATGCCCTCGTCGGCCAGGTATTGTAATAGCCAGGCTGGGTGATTTGCCTACGATGCGACGATGAAACAGAGGCTTCGATGGACGAGCGCAAGATCAATATCGCGCAGCCGGTTCTAGGTTCAGAAGAAGAGCAGGGCGTGCTACAGGTCCTGAGGTCCGGTTGGCTTACGCAAGGCGCTGTCGTGGCAGAGTTCGAGCGCACCTTTGCAGAAATCCATGGCGTGGACCACGCTGTCGCAACGACTTCTTGCACGACGGCATTGCATCTTGCGTTGACGGCAATGGGGATCGGTGAAGGAGACGAGGTGCTCGTGCCTGCGTTCACGTGGGTCGCGACTGCGAACGTTGTCCGGCAGTGCGGTGCAAAACCTGTTTTTGTCGATGTAATGCCGGATACGTACAATATCGACGTCGGTGATGTTGCGTCAAAGATCACAGCGCGAACACGCGCCGTCATTCCGGTGCACCTGTTCGGTCTGTGCGCCGATATGGATTCGCTCTCGAGTGCGCTACCGCAAGACGTGCTCATCTTGGAAGATGCGGCATGCGCGACCGGTGCGAGATACAAAGACAGGTCGGCCGGCACGTTGGGGCACGCCGCAGCATTTTCGTTTCATCCCCGGAAGACGGTGACATGCGGCGAGGGTGGGATGGTAACGACGAATGACGATGCGCTGGCCCATAAGATGAGAGTGTTGCGTAACCATGGCGCGAGCGTTCCAGAGGAGGCGCGCCACTCGTCTGCCAAGCCGTACGCGATGCCTGAATTTCATGAATGTGGTTTCAACTACCGGATGACGGATATTCAGGCGGCAGTCGCCCTCCCTCAGTTGCACCGGCTGAACGAGATGCTTGCGTATCGAGTAAACCTGGCGGCGCGCTACGAGAGTTTGCTAGCCGGCATCGAGTGGCTGAGCACGCCCTGTTCGCCCAATTATTCGGGACATGCCTGGCAGGCTTATGTCAGCGTTGTTGATGCTGACGGCCCCTCAAAAAGCAGAGATAACATCCTTGAGGCCCTTCATCAGAATGGGATCGCTGCTCGATGCGGCACGCACTGCGTTCCGGAATTGGATGCCTATTCCGTTGATTCTAATAGCATGTTCCCGGTGGCGTCTATGCTGTCACGAAACACGATCGCCTTGCCTATGCATAATGCGATGGGCGATAGTGACATTGACAGGATTGTTCGGATACTCCAGCAGCTTTAGTTGTGCCAGCGCATTGATTGCGACGCGCATGAAGGCGCTTGTTCCTAGTCGGAGATGTTTTGTGGCCAATATCACTATACGCAACCAGGAGGAAATGGACGTTTATAATCGCGAGTTCTGGAACGAGCTTTGCGGTACGCCGCTTGCTCAGGAACTTGGCGTAACGGATTCAACGCCTGGCTCGTTAAAGCGATACGATGACGGTTATTTTGAATTTTATCCATACCTGAAAGGGTATTTTCCGATTCGAGAGATGCGCGGACGCAGGGTTCTGGACGTAGGTCTCGGGTATGGAACGCTCGCGCAATGGTTGGCGGAATGCGGCGCCGAATATACGGGAATGGACATCGCCCGTGGGCCAGTCGATATGGTAAACCAACGGTTGGCGCAGAATAGCCTGCCCGGGCGTGTTGTCCAGGGCTCAGTATTGAACTGTCCATTCCCCGACGAAAGTTTCGATTTTTTTGTATCGATAGGTTGTTTGCACGCCACTGGGAATTTTGAAGCGGCGCTTAGCGAAGCTTATCGGGTGCTGCGGCCCGGGGGGAAACTCATAATCATGGTGTATTACGCATATTCATACAGAAGATTGCGGTTTCACCGTTGGGAGACTTTCCGCTACTGGCTATGGGACAGGTGGAGGGTGCCGCTCACCGCTTCGATGAAGTTCTTGCCGTCTGATCGCGATTTTCATCTTGATGGAACAGCGGCGCTCGGAACCGAGTACCTTTCGGAAAGAGACATTCGGCGAATGGCAGGTAAGTTCAGCCGTTTGGAAACACAGTTGGAGAACTTCTGGCCCGAGGGAAAGTATCGAGATCGCCCGCGCGAGGAGCTTATTGAATCGGTTGCAAGAGATCTTGGAATGGACATCTACGTTACTGCGGTGAAATAGCGCGCCTTTTGGTTCTCATCGGACGCCTGCGGGACTATTTTCCGTACGACGATTTTTTTGGTATTTTGGGGGGGCTATATGTGCGGTCTTGTAGGGGTCATTAATAAAGACCGTAGACCTGCCGATCCCGATTTATTGAAGAATTTGTGCAGCGTGCTCTCTCATCGGGGCCCGAATGCAGACGGCGTGAAATGTTCTGGGCATGTCGGGTTTGCGCATCGACGTCTTGCTGTTATCGACTTGCAGCCTCGGGCGAACCAGCCTCTCTCGTCGGAATGCGGTCGCGTCACCGTCGTGTTCAATGGAATGATCTATAATTTCCGGGAACTGAGAATCGAACTGGAGAAAGAAGGAGCGCGATTCGCGACACAGTCCGATACTGAGGTTCTTGTCTGGGGATACCTGATCTGGGGCATCGATCATCTGGTCACCCGATTGAACTGCATGGCCGCATTTGCCTTATGGGATGCAACCGAGCAACGTCTATTTCTAGTCCGTGATAGATATGGCTGTAAGCCCCTGTATGTATGGGAAACGGGGCAAAGTGTTTACTTTGCTTCCGAGATCAAGGCATTCATCCGCCATCCTGAATTTAGGGTTCGAGTCAACGAGGCAGCTTTAAACGAGTATTTTACTTTCCAGAATCTGTTTCGGGATCACACGCTTTTTGATGGCGTCAACGCATTGCCGGCCGGTGTCATTGCCGAGGTCCGCGGGAAAGAAATTAAGTACCGGCGATACTGGGACTTCGATTTCCTGTCGCGGGATGAAACGCTCGATTTCGAATCGTCAGCGGAACACACGAAAGAACTCTTGCAGCAAGCTATTACGCGCCAGACGCAGGCAGATGTTCCTGTCGGTGCTTATTTGTCCGCAGGTATGGATTCCGGCGCAATCGTCTCCGTTGCCGCGAGCCAGTCTGCGACGCTGTCTACATTCACTGCGGGTTTCGAGGTGTCAGGTATACAGGGCGTCGAAGCTACTTTCGACGAGCGGATTGGTGCTGAAGCCTTGGCGCATCACTTCCATACGGAACATTACGAGCGCATTATCCATGCGAGCGATATGGAGGCAGTTTTGCCCAGGCTGATATGGCACCTGGAGGACCTGCGAGTTGGGATGAGTTATCCAAACTTTTACGTTGCGCAACTTGCCTCGAAGTTTGTCAAGGTTTGCCTTTCGGGCACCGGTGGGGATGAGCTTTTTGGCGGGTACCCCTGGAGATACTTCAAACTTCTGGATGGCAGCCGCGATGGGCACGGAAGTTACCTCGCCGGATACTACAATTTCTGGCAAAGGCTCGTTAAAGATGACGAAAAAGAAAAACTTTTCAGCAGCGGAACTTTCAGCCGCACCAAGGACGATGACATGCTCGAGGTTTTCAAGGGTGTGTTTGGCGCCAAGTTGCCGGGGAGCCGAGACGGTGTCGAGGACCAAGTAGCGGCAGCACTACATTTCGAATCCAAGACGTTTTTGCGGGGGCTTCTGACCGTCGGAGATCGTCTTTCAGCGGCACATGGCCTTGAGGAGAGATTCCCGTTTCTTGACAATGACCTTGTCGACTTTGCGCAGAGAATCCCGGTTCGCCACAAAGTAGCTGATTTAAACGCTGAGTATGACCTCGACGAGAACATCACCAACAAGAGGTTCGAACGTGATTGGCGAATGTCGTCGGGCAAAAGTGTATTGCGCCAGGCTATGACGGGATTGATTCCCCAGGAAACGCGGGAGCGTTACAAGCAGGGCTTCTCAGCCCCTGATGAAACTTGGTTCAAAGGGGAGAAGCTCGCATACATCAAATCGCTGCTATTGAGCGGAAGTCCCGCGAGTGCCGATTTTATAAACCCTGATTACGTGCGAAGCATCGTTGAAGAACACGCAAATGGAAGGGCCAACCACCGCTTGCGTATCTGGTCTTTCTTGTGTTTTGAGTGGTGGTGCCGGGTGTTTCTGCAAGGGTACGCACCGACGGCGCCCAATTCATCATAGCCCCGTCAACAATCGGTGCCGAAATCGAAATATGAACGTGATTGACCTCGCTGTTGAAGTCTCGAAGACAGAAGTGGCCTAGGTTTCCGTGTTTACAATTTGGTTGCTAGTATTCGCCGGCCAGTTGAGTAGTCTGCAATAGACGTTCAGTTTGCGAAAATTCGATGCCGCCCATTCGTCGTAAGTTTAAGCCGGTTTTGTCGATGCACAGTCAAAAGATGTCAGGTAATCGGTCCATCATTTCCCACTCGTCGCCCTGGTTAACACCTGATGACGAAGCCATTGTTGCCAATGTTGTGAAAAGTGGGCTGATAGCTCGAGGTTCTCTCTGCGACAAGTTCGAGCGTGCTTGCAAAGAGTACATTGGTGCTTCGATGGCGCGTGTAACTGGGAGCGGCCAGGAAGCGCTGAGCTTGGCCCTTCGTGCTGTTGGGGTAAGTTTGAATGACGAAGTCATTTTGCCGAGTTACGTTTGCGAAGCCGTGCTTCACGCAGTTTTGGAGGTTGGCGCGGTCCCCGTGTACTGTGACATCGGCAGCGACTGGTGTATCAGCGCTGCATCCGTCGAACCTCATGTCTCGGAGAAAACCGCCGCGATAATTGTTGTGCACACTTTTGGCGTCCATGCGGATGTCTCTTCGTTAAAAGGATTCAATATTCCAATTGTCGAAGATTGTTGCCAACGCTTTGGCAATGGATCCGGTATGGAAGGTGATATTTCCGTCTTTTCTTTTCATGCCACCAAATGCATGACGACAGGTGAGGGCGGGTTGGTCACTACTGGAGACGAAAAACTGGCTGCCAATCTGTTGATCGCCACGAATAGAACCTCTCCAAGACTAACCGATATTCAAGCGGCATTGGGCCTCTCCCAACTCTCCCGCTATGACGAGATGTTGGCCCGCCGGGCCGCTATTGCGAAGTATTATTTGGATACTTTGCCGGACAAATGGACAGCCAGGGCCAGCGTGGTCAAGGACCGGAGTATCTTTTTCAGATTCCCTTTGAAGATATGCGGCGATTTTGACTGTATAAAAGACGCTTTTATTCAGCATGGTCTACACGTCCGAAAGGGTGTCGACTCGTTACTGCACCGGAAGTCCGGTATGGGCGATGGCGGGTTCCAAGAGACTGTAAGATTGTTTGAAGAAACGCTGTCAATCCCGATATACCCAGCCCTATCCGACGAGGCTGTAGAGCGAGTTGCCATAGCTGCCAAGGAGATTCTTGGTTGAGCGTGAGTATCGAGTATTTGCAGGAATCTGATGAAGAAAACTATGAAAGATTCTTAGCGAACAATCCAGCAGGAACGTTCTCGGCGAGTATCAAGTACAGAAACTTGCTCAGGAGATTCTTGGGGGCGGAGGACCTTTACCTGGTCGCGAAGGATTCGTCGGACGTGATCATTGGTGCCTTGCCATTGTTCCTCCATGAGGATCTTCATGGAGGAAGGGCAATCATGAACTCCCTTCCGTTCTATGGCAGTCATGGTGGTGCCATTTCAGTGGACATCGAGGTAAAGCGTGCGCTCGTTAGGCGGTTGCACGCACTTGCAAAGGAACGAAATAGTTTAAGCACTACCGTTGTCACTTCTCCTTTCGAGAAGAACCTTGATGTCTATGACGTAGATGTCGGACTCCAGTTCAGAGATGAGCGCATTGGACAGATTACTGAACTGACGGTATCTGGCGACAATGCCGACGACGCCGTGATGGCGATGATACCGTCGAAGACACGTAATATGATCCGAAAAGCCTCTAAGTCCGGTGTATCTGTCTCACGGCAAAAATTTCCTGGAATTACCGATTTTTTACACCAGACCCATGAAGCGAACATGAACGAGGTTGGAGGCAGATCTAAGCCACGGCGGTTTTTCGATCTGATTGATGAGGAGTTTGACTACGGTCGGGATTACGAGATTTATACTGGCTGGATCGACGACGTACCTGTGGCGGCCATGCTCCTTTTTTACTTTGATAGGTATGTCGAATATTTCACTCCGGTCGTTGTTAAGGAGTATCGCACCTATCAATCATTAAGCCTGTTGATTTATCGAGCGATGGTGGATGCAGTGCTGAATGGAAAAAGTTACTGGAATTGGGGCGGGACTTGGAAAGAGCAGGCTGGCGTTTACCGCTTCAAGAAAAGCTGGGGCGCGATTGATTTCCCATATCAATATTTTACCAATATTTATGACGAGAGTATTCTGAATAAAACTAAGAACGAATTGCTTTGCGCGCACCCTTATTTCTATGTGCTGCCATTCTCGGCTCTGGAGGCATGAAGATTGGCATTCCAACTTCGTTTCCGGGAATATGGATTGCGTTGATCGGTTGAGGCAGGGGCGAGAGCATGGCCTTCATATGCGTAAACGGCATATCCAAACTATCGGAGTCAAAAACAGGGTCTGAGACGGTGTCTTAAGCGAGTGTCCTGGGAATGCAGGAACAGAGATCGCGCATCTCATCCCAGCAATCTTCTTCGTTTGATTAGAAGAGGGTTGTGCGCCTATTCCGTTTCAACGGATTTCGTTCCTCCGCTACAATGGTCGAAGAATGTAAAGAGCATCAAATTGCGCTGGCGCCCGAGGGCCTTGATGAATGGGGGGGTGAGAGGAGTTCGAGCAGCGACGCGGGGTGTCCGCACGTGTACCTCTACGCTGAATATCAGAAAACTATGAGACGGGAACCGGTGAAACCATGGAACTGATATACTTCTCGGGAGGTCCGCGAGAACGTTTGCTCAATGCGATTATAGAAGCAGGGCACAATGTTTGCCGGATCATAGTGAATGACCCAGATAAATGGCCAGTTATACTCCCGACGATCACGCTGGCAGAACATCATGGAATCCCGTTAGAGATAATTCGGTCCAAGAAAAGTCTAGCATCAGTCCGTGCGCATATTGTCGACAAGATCTGCATTTCCGCTGGATTCAGGTATTTGTTTCCGGAGAGTTTGTTGGAGTCGGCTAAGCTATGGCTCAATGTGCACGGTTCGTTGTTGCCAAAATACCGAGGCGCGCGAACCTTGAACTGGGTGATTGCCAACGGAGACAAGGCAAGTGGTGTGACCGTTCATCGTATTGACAGCGGCATCGATACGGGGCCGATTCTATTGCAGAAATCCTTTCCTCTCTCGGTTTTCGATACCGGCGCCAGCTTGTATCGGAAAACGCTCGAATTTGAACCACAGGTCGTACTCGAGGCGCTCGAGGTATTGACAAAAGGAGAGGCCGATTATAGTGAGCAGGTTGTTGGCGACGACGCGCAGTATGCGGACCGGGTCCCTGAGCATTCCGAGGTAGATCCAACTCGCCCCTTGACCGAGATTTACGATCAAATCAGGGCCGCCGATCCGCAGAGGTTCCCTGCATTCTTTTTCGTCGACGGGCAAAAGGTCTGCGTAAAGGTTTGGCGCGAATCTAAACCGAGTGATGAAGAAGATATGGTTTGATGCCGACGGGTGTTGAGAAGAAGTTGATATCGGGAGCGAGCCAGACTGAAATCGACCGGATTTTTCATGACGTTCAGGCGCGTCATGAGAAGCCGTCTCGGAGCTTGTTTTTCGGCATTGGTGCCGCTCTACTAGGGGGGCTCTATTTTAGCCTTTTGTTGATGCTCGGACTTTGCATTCGCTTGATCTGCGGACGGTCGGAAAACGAGATAGCGCACCAACTCGGCTTTTTGCACTCATATGTGCCTGAAATGGCATTTCAGAAGATTATAGAACTCGAGGCGCTAGAGCAGAATGACGTAAGCGGAAAAGGTCTGGACCTGGGTTGCGGGAACGGATTCACAGGCTCCGTATTCATGCACCGCATTGGGGCTGACGACTATCACGGCATTGATCGGCAAGCCGGATTTGTGAGTCCGCTGGAGCTGGGCTATGCGAGTTTGACGGTCGGTGAGATCGAAGCTCTGCCATTTGCCGATGAGACTTTCGATTTTTTGGTTGCGATTTGTGTGATCGAACACATACCGGAGTTCGATCGGGCGCTATCGGAAATCTGCCGAGTGTTAAAGCCTGGCGGGGCGTTGATTTGCACGGTGCCGATGCCGAATTTCAGCGAGGCGAATGCCGCCTTTCGGTTCTATCAATCGATAGGTGCCAAGAAGAAGTCGGCGCAAGTCCGGAAAATGGATGAAATAGTTTCTCTCCACTACAACCTTTTGTCAGATATTGAATGGGATAAAATCTTGCGTCGCCAGTTTAAGGGCGAGGTAACAATCAAAGAAATTTGCTCACGAGAACAGGCGCTGCTTGTTGATGTGTTCTCTGTGAGTCGTCGGTTTCCGGATTTTGACTCCCACGCCATGGCGTACAACGTTTTTTTGAGATTTCCCGTGTTGAAGCGTATATTTGGTTGGGCAACTGGCGTAATCGCTGCAAGAATCGCCCGCATGAAGGTCGAAGGAGGCAACGGCACCTTGTTCTCAATTTGTGCAAGAAAAGCAGAGAAGAGTTAGGCGGGAACTTCCCACAATCATGGTAATTTTCTTCTTGCACACGTTGACGAATTGGTTCCCGTGGTTTCCATAAATTGAAGGTGGTTTTGTGGGCGTTCTGAAAAAGACAGTGAAGAAACTCACCAGTTTGGTCTCTATAAAAAGGGATGCCGTGCCTGCGACTTATCTCCAGGTTGATAAAGACCCGGAGAAGATCGACACCGCCAAGCGAATTCTCTCAAATGGGACGCTCCCGAGTGCCTTTTCAATCGGGCTTGGGGCTGCACCATGCAACCACTCATGCCTGTTTTGTCCTCAGTCCGTTGAGAAGCCGAAGAAGGCGCAATGGCTCGATTTGCAGTTGCTCGAAAAAGTGTTGAAGGAGATGCCTGAACAGGGGCTCTCGATTGGCCTGTCTTCGTATTCAGAGACCCTTGCCGCACCTAATTTAGTTCCGGCAGTCAAGCTGATTAAAAAGATACGTCCGAATTTGCCGATCATCATGGCGACCAACGGAAGTCTTTTTCGTACTAAGGTGATTGAAGAATTAATCGATGCCGGATTGGATTGGTATTCGTACAGCTTCGATGCAGCGTCTAGGGAAGACTATGCTGCTTTGATTCAAAAAGATGACTTCCAGGTAGTCTGGGACAATCTGGAAGAACTATTGGCTATACGCGCGGCCAAATCCTCTTCGATGAAAATCACGTCGCACATTATGGCCTTCAAGGGGAAAGAGGCCGATTTCGAAAAATTCAACGATTACTGGGGGCCAAAGCTTGACGGCATCAATTTCCGGCCCGTTGCTAATTGGGGGAGCAGTGAAGTCGGTCTAAGCAAAAATCTGGCAGAAGCGGGTTTCGAGGGCATACACAAAGCACCAGAAAAGCGTTATCCATGCATGTCGATTTTCCAACACTTCAAACTTCAGTTTGACGGCCTCTATTATCCATGTATCGCGGCCATTCCGGCTTACAGCAAGGAGCTGATCGAGTCTTTGGGGGACGCGAGGGACGTTGCGTGGGAGGAGGCATGGGAACGTCTTGGCGTTATGCGCCGCATGCACCTTGAAGGGCGATGGGGCGAGTTTCCAAGTTGCCAGAATTGCGATGTTTGGGGGGTTTCTTACAGCAACGTTTGGGAAGAGAAAGTGACCTCAGACGGTCGGACGGTGTTCTCAATTGAAGGCGTTGACTATGCTCGATAGGGGGGCGTGAATTTATTTCACGTTTGTTTTTGAGGGCCTATCTATCGGTCCCGTAAGATAACGTTGGCGATTCATCACGCCCGACATTAGAAAGCAGCCACGGTCTTCTGTTTCCTGTTGCAAAAGATCATGCTCAAATCGCGGGCGCGAATTGAGCAGACCCGGATTTGGATTATTGATGTCCTCTCGAAACGACGTTGCTTGCACGGTCTCCGATGCGGCGGATTCTGCGGATGCTTTTGCCATTTCTTGCGATGGCGTTGGAAAGGTCTTTCGAACGCTGGCGCAGCGGGACTGTTGGCGCGTTCTGATCGGGGATGCCGGTGAGATCGGAAAGAAAGACGTCGTTCTTGAAGACGTTAGTATAGATGTCCGCGCTGGTACATTTGTGGGGATAATGGGGGCCAATGGCGCGGGAAAGAGTACGCTCCTGCGGGTCCTCGGTGGAGTCCTCAGTGCAACTCAGGGGGTCGTCCGTGTTTGCGGAGATCTAACCGGAATCTACGAGTTAGGACCATTGGGCGACGATCGTTTGAGCGGAAGAGAGTACGCATCACGATATCTCGCATTTCAGGGCACGCCGGAGCGTGATGTCGCCGATGCCATTGACTGGGTAAAGAGCTTTTCCGAGTTGGAAGAATTCTTCGAGTTGCCGATCTTTACTTATTCCTCGGGCATGAAAGCGCGTCTCTTCTTTTCGGTTGCCACTGCTTGTCCACATGACGTGTACCTCATTGACGAGGCGATTAGCGTTGGGGACGAGCACTTCACCTCGAAATGCTGGCGCCATATGCGTAGGCAGGTGGCAAGCGGTGCAACTGGCTTGCTTGTGAGCCAGAGTTGGGATTCCGTTTTGTCTCTTTGCAGCGAGATGCATGTAATGGATAAAGGAAGAATTATCCAATCCGGGCCTACAGAAAAACTTGTGCCAGCCTTGCTGCCGACGCAGGAATTAAGAACAGATATTGCGCGCTTCCACAAAAGCCTGAACGAGAAAATGATCGCGCGGACAGGTCACGATGCCAGGTTCGAATTCCCTGTTGAAGCATCGATGACTCGCAAGGTTCGTTTTGGTTTCAGTATCGATGTATTTCGTCCGGGTTTTGGGTGGGTCATATTGCTGTTGCGAGGTCGAAACTTTATCGAGCTAGGGCCCGGGCTCAATATGATCCGCGTTTCTGTACCCGATTTCCCTCTCGTGCCTGGCAAGTATGCAATCAACGTGGCTCTTGCAGATGCCTTTGACGAGCGCGATGGATATGGTGCAAGGGTCATGCTTGATCACAGAAACTGGAGTTTGGGGAATCAGCTGGAGCTAAATGTAACCGGGCCCGATAGGAAGAGTGCAGCCGTGCTGCCGATGAAATGGAAATTTCAGGAGACTGGGTAGATGTCGTTTCATATCACAGCGAGGCATCTGGCGAAGACGTACCGCTCCAGCTTGTTCCGGTCATTGGGCAGGAGGGCGAGTGACAGCACGTCCCAATTAGGTGTTGCATTGAAGGATGTCAGTTTTGCGATCCGAGCTGGTGAGCGTGTCGGCATCATCGGGCCGAATGGAGCGGGGAAATCTACGTTGCTGCACATCCTGGCCAGTGTATCCGAACCTACATCCGGGGAGCTGACAGTCCAGGGGCGGGTTGATGGGATATTGACGCTGGGAGCCGGTCTCCGGGACGAACTCAGTGGTCGCGAGAATATCTACATCAATGGCGAAGTGCATGGGTATTCGTCACAGGAAGTAGAATCTCGAATTGACGAGATAATCGCCTTCGCGGATATCGGCGAATACATCGACCGCCCCATGCGGACATACTCGTCTGGGATGAAAGCGCGTCTATCGTTTGCCATGCTTTCATTTGTTAACCCTGAGATATTATTGATTGACGAGGCGCTGTCGGTTGGGGACCCGCGTTTCCGGGCGAAGGCAATGGAGCGGATCCGTGAAGTCTGTGACCGTGGCAAGATTGTGATAATCGTCTCGCATGACATGAACACGATCATGGAGTTGTGCGATCGCTGTTTTTTGATGATGGACGGCGAACTGATCATGGACGACAAGCCCGATACTGTCGTATCGGCTTATATTGAACGAACTAGGCGTGCAGATGAAAGCTCACTTGCCGCCAAGTTCGGATTGGACTCAAATGCCTCGCGAACGGCTCCTGGTTGCAAGATTGAGGAAATGAAAATTTGCGGCGACAAGGCATCTGGAAGTGTGCTGACAACGGGCGGTCCTGCGTCCGTTCGTTTTGGATTATGGCTGGACGAGAGCGCCGAAGTTGAAAACATGACCTTGACTATCGAGCGTATCGACGGCCTCGTGATCAGCGAGAATCATCTAGCGGATGAGGGGCAACGTTTAACGCTCCCAAAAGCCGGAGGAAGAGTTGAGGTTGATTTGTCCCCGCTTGCTCTGACTGCCAGCGTCTATCTTTTCACCGTTAAGGTGTTTCTTGCAGATGGCAGTAGTGCAATTGCATCGATGGCTTCTGAAGTTGTCGATGCGCAACCCGAAATCGGCGGTAAGCCGGCATTGTCGCCGACAATTGAAATCGACTGCGAAGAGGTTGTCGCGGCGGAAACGGGCGGAGCCGCAGTTTGATGCTTGGGTACGAAACGAGTGATCTTCGGCTGCTGGGCAATTTTCTGAAGATGATGTTCAGAGACCGTTATTTAGGCTCTGCGCTAGGCGGCGTATGGGGGGTCGCCAACCCGCTTCTCATGCTGAGCATTTTCACGTTTGTATTTGCTTTTGTATTCAATGCGAAGCTGCCAGGGGCAAATTCGACGCTCGCATATTCCATATGGTTAATCAGTGGATATGGTCCCTGGCTGGCTCTGAATGACAGTATGATGTCTGGTACGAATTCTGTCGTGTCGAGCACATCATTAATTAAAAACCTCGCCTTCAAGAGCGAACTTCTGCCGCTTGCCGGGGCGTTAATGGGGATCGTTCCGCTGGCCGTCTCAATGTGTTTCTTGTCGGTGATCATCTTGATAGACGACATGATGATTGGCACTGCAATTTTATATGTTCCGGTAGCGGTGCTCCTGCAGTTCACTTTCATTGCCGGTATGACGTTCTTTCTGTCGGCATTGAACGTTTTCGTACGTGATGTTGCACATATTCTGCCGAGTGTTCTCCTTGCGTGCCTTTTCCTGTCTCCAATCTTTTATTCCATTGAGTCCTTGCCGGGAATTTTGAAGATCGTCAGCCAAGCCAACCCATTCTTCCTGATTACGGAGGGCTACCGGCAGCCAATCATGTACAATCGCCTCCCCCCTCTCGGTGGACAGGTTTTTCTGGCAATTCTCTCTGTGACGACATTTCTCGTCGGATTTAAGGTGTTTCGGCGTTTTAAGCCGTACTTCGACGCGCGATTGTGAGGAAGTTGTGATGGTGCGGAGTCTATTAGAACGAGCTCTCGGAAAACACCGGCGTCCCGGACGCGACAAGGCGACAATGGCGCCGCGATCTACGAAGCCACGCAGCGTGCTTTTCCTGCATCAGTTTTATTACCAGCACTATGTGCTTGCGGCTGCGCTGCGCCGTCGCGGTTGGGATGCGGTGCAGGTCAGTATGGAGGCCCAGGATTCAAGCGATTCCTGGCTGTATCATGGCGAAGATCTGAACCTGTACGATCCCGACGCGAAAACCTTCAGGACCAATGTTGACCGATTTTTTAAAGAAGCAATTGACCGCTTCGACATTGTCCACTTTTGCAGCAACGGCTATATGGCATTTCATCCAGAAGACTTTGACGACTCGATCTATCGGGATCGCATTCCGTGGGACTTCATTCGTCTTCGTGAACGGGGTGTGCGAACCGCATTTACCATTGGCGGCTGTTATGACGGGATGCTCCAGTCGAGTATTGCCAGATGGACAGGCGGTGCGTGTGAGAAGTGCAGCTATCAAAATCAGCCCGATGTGTGTAGTGATGTGAAAAATGCCGCATGGGGAGCAAAAATTCTCTCATACTGCGACTTGATATCGGGAGAGACGACTCCGGCTTTGGATTTCTTGATGTCGCCGAAAGTCAGCAGGGAACCGCTTACGACTGCCGTAGATGACCAGTTTTACAATCCCGACATAGAAGTACCCGAACATTACGACTTGGGGAAATCCGAAGGCGAACTGATCGTGTTTCATGCCATGGCGAATGCTGACAGGCGAAGCCTCCAGCGCAAAAGCATCAAGGGATCCGGGGCTGTCATCGCAGCTGTCGACAGGCTGCGTGATGAAGGTATGAACGTGCGGCTCGTATATAGTACCGATGTGCCAAGTATCGATATGCGCTTCATCATGCTGCAGGCCGACGTCGTGGTGGATCAGCTGAACATTGGCTGGTACGGCGCAACCGGCCGTGAGGCGATGATGCTGGGCCGGCCGCTGATATGCAAGGTGCAGCTTCCTGAGCAGGATGACCCGGAGGCGTTGGCATCTTTGAATGAGTGCCCCGCGGTTTATGCTACGGAAGAGACCGTTTATACGGCACTGAGGGGCATTCTTGGCTCTGCCGAAGAAAGGGAGAGGCTCGGGCGGGCAAGCAGGGCGTTTGCGCTCAAGTGGCATTCGGCCGATGCCTGTGCCGCACGATATGAGAAAATTTGGGACCTCGTCGCCGAGGGCATTTTGCCTCGTGAAGCTGGCAAACTGGTCGGTGCAGGTGGTGTGAGCCCCGACAGCGAGTAACGCCAGTTTAACAATGAAACAAATATGCCTCACATTGGATATCGATTGGGCACCAGACGAGGTGCTGATCGATACGCTTGAGTTCCTTGAGAGTCGGCAATGGAAAGCAACTTGGTTTGCTACTCACGAGTCACCGTTTCTGGATATCTTGAGGAGTACCGGCGGGCATGAGATAGGAATTCATCCAAACTTCAACGCGCTGTTGGCAGGAGAACAATCGGGCGAAACGCATGAAACCATTGTTGACCGCTGTTTGTCGTTTGTCCCTGAAGCCAAAAGTGTTCGTAGCCATTCGTTGACCCAAAGCTCGCAACTATTATCGATGTTTTCCAGGAAAGGGTTAACCCATGAGGTAAACGCTTTCATTCCTTATGATATCTACCCGAATCAAGAACCTTGGCTTCAAAGCGGCAATCTAACCCGAGTGCCGTTTGGTTGGGCGGACGACCTGTTCTTTTCGGGAGCCGTAGAGATCACGCCCGAAGGGCTCTTAGATGTGAGTCCGCTATGCGTCCTGTGCTTTCATCCGATCCACGTGTTTATGAACACGAACTCGCCGAAATTTTATGAAGAATTCAAACCGAATTATCATAACGCCGCGGCATTACAAAAGAGGCGTCGCCCGGATTCGGCAAGTGGCACCAAAAGGATAATGATAGACTTCTTGGATCATGCAAAGGGCGGCTATCAGACTAATTCACTTGTAAGTTCCCTCTCACCCCGCAAACCAAATGGGAGAGTTTGATATTTCGATATATCCCGTTTGCGCAATTCATCAGCCAAATTTTTTCCCTTGGCTAGGCTACTTTGACAAGATCAGGAGTGCAGATGTTTTCGTAATTCTTGATCAAGTAGCTTACCCGAAATCCGGTCAACGTGGAATGGGGTCATGGGTCAATCGTGTGCATTTGAATATCAACGGGAGTGAGCGATGGATTAGGTGCCCGATTGTACGGGCGAGAGGTGCTCAGCCCATTCATGAGATATCTATCGACGACAATCAACCTTGGCGCACAAAGCTATTGAAAACCATCAGTCAGAATTACGGAAAGGCGCCAAACTACGCGCAGGCAATTCAAGTGCTGGAGCCGCTTGTACTTTTCAAGACAAGCAATTTGATGGAGTTCAATTTGAACGCAATCCATGCAATTTGTGACGCTTTGGGCATATCTTGCAGGTTCGTGTTGCAGTCGGATCTAGGCTGTTCGGGGTCCAAAACGGAATTATTGGTCGATATTGTTAAAAAGGTCGGGGCAGAGAGTTATTTGTGCGGCGGAGGTGCTGCCGGATATCAGGAAGACCACAAGTTCGAGGCCTCCGGGATCAATTTGATCTATCAAAATTTTTCTCCGCAGCCCTATGGTGATCCGAGCCGTTTCATACCTGGCCTGTCGGTGATAGATTTTCTGATGTGGGCGGATGATTGGCGGAGTTGACGGGATGGCTGCAACGCAACCCGAGATCATTTTGGTGACCGACCGCGCGCTTGGTGCGCAACTGTCGGAGCGCATCCATGGCATTATACCCGCTGCAGTCATCGAGATTGCGGACACGATCGAGCGCCTCTCCGATGTCGGTGCCCAAATATCACCAGATACTCTTTTGATCTGCTATGGCACGGGGATCATTGTACCCAAGGTCATCCTCGATGCACTGGCCCGACCGGCAATCAATTTTCATGCTGCGCCGCCGGAATATCCCGGGCGCGACCCGCACCATTGGGCTGTTTATGAAGGTGCACGTGAATACGGAGTGACTGCACATGAAGCCGTGGCGCGCGTTGACGCAGGACCAATTATCGCCGTGGATCGTTTTCCGGTCCCAGAGAATGCGATTCCAGAAGAGTTGTTGAAGCAGGCAAACGCCAAGCTTTTCGATTTGTTCGTTAGGTTGTTACCCGAGATGCTGCGTGGAGTTTACTCCATTTCCGACGAGGTATGGGCTGGCAGGAAACGACGGAGAAGCGATTTTATCGATGTTTGTAATTTGAACCGCTGGATCGATAGTGAGGAGTTTGACCGGCGTTACAGAGCCTTCGACGGCGGAAGCTTCGATAATTTGACAGTTGATCTGCACGGAAAGCGGTTTCGGATTGATAAGCAAGCGCTGATGGTCAATGGCTCCGGCCCGGTTGCCGAGGACGACTGGCAGGATTTCACATTGGACGCGTACCGGAATAATCTGCGTCTGGCGAAAAAATCATACCGGTTCGCCGGGTACAAGGACTCCCTGGACGCTCCGCATGTGTTGTGGCGACACGACGTTGATTTCTCGGTTCATCAAGCGCTTGTTCTGGCGAGGATCGAGAGTGACGAACAATGTAAGGCGACATATTTCCTAAGCCTGCATAGTGCGTTCTACAATTTGCTTGAATCCGAAATCATTGCCTTGGTGAGGGAAATCGTTTCCCTGGGGCATGAAGTTGGTCTTCACTTTGATGCATCGGCTTATCCGGGCGTGTCGTGGACCTATGGTGAACTGGAAAAGCACGCAGCATTTGAGCGCTCAATTCTTGAGGCCGTATTCGGCGTTGGCATAAATGCACTTAGTTTCCATAACCCCGATGTCGATAACATCATGCGGTTTGATGAGGATCTGATCGGTGGAATGGTGAGCGCTTACGGACGCACCTTAAAAAATGAGTATGAATATTGCTCGGACTCGAACGGGTATTGGCGGTTTGAGCCTCTCCCGAAAGTTTTAGCTGACGCCAAGAGCGACAAAATCCAAGTACTTACGCATCCGGCATGGTGGGTCAAGGAACCAATGAGCCCGCGCCAGAGGATTGAACGTTGCGTGAGCGGCAGGGCTGCCACAGTAATGAGAGATTATGATGAAAGTTTAAGAGCGGCGGGTCGGAAGAACTTGTAAATTTCCTTTAGTTATCGGGGGTGCCGCCGCTGTGCAATGGGCTTCGCTTCCGCCAATAGATTTTAGGCTTTTTCGGGAAGCACTGATTTGTTTGGGAGATTTGATGATCAAGAAATATCTCCATTCTGGGCAACGTCCATACGGGTGTATATTCATTGAATACAGACACTAAGCTCAGGATTGCCTTGCTTGGCCGTACGCATTGGCTTTTGGACGCGGGGAAGGCGCTTGCCGATGCCGGACACGAGATTGTTTTGGTGGCGACCGCTGCTGCTGCCCCGGAGTATTTTGCCGATGCGCATGATTTTGAAGTCGCCGCAGCGAGTTGGAGTGCAACGTTCGCAAATGGGATAGATATCAATTCCGATGCGGGGATTGAGCTTCTAGAGTCTTGCGCTGCGGATGTTGCGGTGTCAGTCAATTGGCCGAGCTTGATCAAGGCAGGTGCCATCGCGGCATGCGGGCGCGGGATAATGAATGGTCACCTGGGGGATCTGCCGAAGTATCGCGGCAACGCGTGCCCGAACTGGGCGATAATAAACGGGGAAGACAGGATCGGCCTCGCTATCCACTTCATGGATGCTGATGAAGTGGACGCCGGCCCGGTATTGTACCGGCGGTATATGGATATCGACGAAAGTACGTACATCATGGACGTTTATGAATGGCTGGATTCGGTGAACGCGGCGACATGGTGTGCCGCCGTTGATAATCTTCTCGACCCGCAGTTCGATCCGCAACCGCAAGATGTTGATGGCATCAGGGCGCTGCGTTGTCATCCACGCCGGCCTAGTGACGGTTTGATTGACTGGGAAATGAGTGCAACCGATATTTGCCGCCTGGTCCGGGCGTCCAGTCGACCATTCGATGGCGCGTTTTCTTATATTGAAGGGAAAAAGAAGATTACCATTTGGCGCGCTTCGCCTGTTGAACTGACCTATGACATTCTAGCGGTGCCGGGACAAGTGATGTCGTCTCCGCAAGGGGGGGCGATGGTCTCGTGTGGAGAGGGGGTGTTGCGGCTAGAAGAGGTGGAAGTGGCAGGCGACGAGGCCTTGCCGGCATCGAACCGTATCCGGTTGACAGCGCCATCCGTTGAAAATTGAACAGTTATCTGAAATCGAGATGCAGACGCTGTTTTCCAAATCAGCGTTTCATTCGAAGGATACCCGGCCTAATTGCAGCGATAGAGCCAATGTTTAATTCCAGAACTCCGATGCTACCGAAGCAATGTCATTAAATATCGCTACCATCGTCGGCACGCGTCCCCAGTTCATCAAGAGTGCGCCGGTCAGCGAACAGTTCCGGGTTGTTGGCGTAAAAGAGCATGTCATTAATACGGGGCAGCATTTTGATACTGAAATGTCTGGTGTGTTTTTTGATGATCTCGGACTTCTGCCGCCGGCCCGAAATCTGAATGCCTACGGCGCGACCCAAACCGAAACCCTGGGACGCATGATGATGGGATTGGAAAAGGCGTTCGCCGAGATTAGGCCGGATGCTGTCGTCGTATACGGAGACACCAATACGACGCTTGCCGGGGCCTTAATAGCGTCAAGACATGGATACCCTCTGGTGCACGTCGAGGCGGGTCTCCGTTCTCACAACAAGAGCATGCCGGAGGAGATCAATCGAATTGTAGCAGACCATTGTTCGTCGCTGCTCTTGTGTCCGACCTATACGGCAGTAAAGGAACTTGAACGAGAGGGCATTGCCGGTGATCACGTTATCCACACCGGCGACGTCATGTATGATTTGGCACTGCGGTACCGACCGATCGCCGAAGAACGGTCCAGCGTAATAGAACACCTGGAACTTGAAGGCCGCGACTACGCAATTGCGACGGTGCACCGCCAAGAAAACACGGATGATCCAGAAGCCCTTAAGGCGGTGTTTGACTACCTCGAAGAGCAGGCGCGCGATGTTCCGATCGTGTTGCCGCTCCATCCGCGGACGCGAAACGCCATCAATGGGCTGGAACTCAGCTTGTCCGGAGTAACGCTGATTCCGCCGCTTGGATATATTGACATGGTTCGCCTTACGTCGGGGGCCGCGCGGGTTTATACCGACTCAGGAGGACTGCAGAAGGAAGCTTATTTCTACGGTGTCCCCAGCGTGATTCTGCGTAATGAAACCGAATGGGTGGAACTCATAAACAGCGGATGGAGTGTTTTCTGGCGGGGGGCAGCACCGATACCGTCGGCGCAGGCACTTGAAAAGATTGACGATTTCGGCGATGGAAATGCTGCGGTTCAGGTCGTCGCGGCCATCTGTGAGACGTTCCCGGAAGTTACTAAGTTGTCTGGATAGGAATCGAAGCGAGATCGGCTCATGAACTTGGTCGTCAGTCTCGTTTTTCCATAAAGGTCACAAATCATGGCATCCAACCGGAAACGAGAGAGACTCGTCGCGCTGGCAGCGTATTTCCTGGTATTTGCTGTTTCACTTGCCCTCTTGGAGGGAATGTGTCGCCTTGCCGTCAGTAACTCGGAGCTTCTGCTTCAACTCGCGCAGCAACTTTCGGTGGGCTCCGAGTTGAAACTCGACAAATATGAAATCGTCGCCGACGACGCGCCGCAACACTGGCGGTTGAAGCCGGGGTACGAGTCCGATGTCAAAGCTGTTGCTCGCCAGAAAATCCAGCAAGGAAAAGTTTTAAGTGCGGAGGCGCTGATTGAGCAGGGCGACCTTGTCAATATTCCTGCGCGGGGTGTTCTGAGGGTCAACTCGGCAGGTTTTAAAGGACCCGAACTGGCCACGGACAAAGTGGGCAAGCGCATTGTCGTGATTGGCGACTCCACGACATTCGGGTTCGGCCCATTTGATTATCCGGCTGCTATGCGCTGGGAATTCGCGCGCCGTGGGATGGACGTGGAAGTGGTTAACGCCGGCGTTGAGGGTTATTCGACCCGCAACGTCCTACACGAACTCGATCGAATTGCCGCCATCCGGCCGGACACAGCCGTTATTTATATAGGGTGGAACGATCTCTATTTGGACGAAGGGGCTTATTGCGTTGTTTGCCGATATTCGTCAATAGCCAGATTGGCGGTGAAGATTTCAAAGCGATTCCAAACGAAAGATTTGACCAAGTCAGGTGTCGCCGACCCCAATGATCCGAAGTTGTCGCGGCTGGATGGGTTTCAGCCTGCTGCCATGAGCAATGTCCGCGAAATAATACACCGACTGTTGGCAGTGAACGTGCAGCCGGTTTTGGTAACATTAGCAGGGCTTTATGATACCGGCCTGGAGAATAAACCGAAAGTGGGCGGAGTGGCGCCGCTTCCGCTATTTATCGACAACCCGGTGTTCTTTGCAAAGTTGGCCGGCTTGTATAATCAGGAATTACGCCGACTGGCAGCCGAGGAAAATATCCCTTTGCTTGATGCGGAAAAATGGTCGAGAGATGCTCTTCAACCTCGCTTCGAATACTTCACGGACGGTACGCATATGGATGCACGAGCATTATCAAAGTTGGGGATATTTATTGCACGGAACCTGATCGGTGACGGTAAAGGTTGATCAATCTGCTGAATGGCGTCTTGGATTTCTTGACTGATTGGGCCGTGTATAGTGGGCCTGTAAAACATTCCCGGCCGGTCGGGTCGCCCTGAAAACAACGGCATCGAAATTTTGAGAAGAAGAGACTCGGGCTTATGGCTGTAAATCGACAAGACCGCATGCTGGTCCTATGCCAGTATCCGGTTGTTAAAAATATCAGGCAGCAGATTACCAAGGATCTCGACGGCGTAATCGAATTCTTCGTTGTTTCGACAGAGGCGTCCGCTGGATATCGGGGGCTGTTGAAGGTCCTGCGATCTAGACCGTTCGATAAAGTGTTTGTCCTTGTCGCGGACGAGTCCGTCGAGCCGCTGGTGCGCGTGCTTCAGGTCCTGTCGTTAGCCGTGCCCGCGCCGCAACGTTATATCATCGACCGCAAAGGTCAGACCCGATCCTTTACCGTTTTTGATGGCGTGCTCGCGCTCGGGCGCATATGCCTTGTAAGCGCGCTCGGATTTTTCGCGATGCTTTACTCCGGTTTGTCGGCCTATCGGTTGCTGTCCCGCCCTCGTGTCATGCCGATTGTCGATGGGAATACAATGGAACGCTCCATCGGCTATCTCCGTACCAACCTGTGGTTAGGAGTTCAGGCCGGGGGCGCGCTCACGCATACATGGGGGGTCATTCAGGCAAGCATCAAACAGGGTTGGAAGGTCTTTTATCTTTCATTCGACAATCGACGTTCTGCCGCGGGAAGGGAAGTCGAACACGTCCCCATGTTGCCGAAGTTTCCGTACATCATTCCCCGAGAATTTAACCACTTTCTGTATGACCTGTCCTTCGCGGCGGCCGCTTTTGACGTATTGAAAAATTTCAAAGGATTGCTCTACCAACGGACGTCTCTCGGAAACTTCTCGGGCGTAAAAATCTCTCGCAAACTCTGTTTGCCGCTAGTCATCGAATATAACGGCTCGGAGAACTGGCTGTCCCGGAACTGGGGGACGCCGTTTCTGTTTAACTCGATAATCGATATCGTAGAACTGGCCTCACTACGTCATGCCCATGTCATCACGACGGTCTCGGAGCCGCTGCGGGCAGAGCTGTTGGCGCGGGGCGTTCCTGACGAGCGCATTGTCGTGCACCCGAATGGGGTCAATGCAGAGAAGTTCGACTCGTCACGCTTTGACACGGACGAGATCAACGAATTACGCCGCGCTCACGGCATTCCGGAAGACGGAATAGTCATTACGTTCGTTGGAACCTTCGGGCCCTGGCATGGTGCCGAGATACTCTCGGATGCAGCGCTGTACTTTTACGAACACAGGGCCGGCGAATTCCCGAATGTCCCGGATCTGTACTTTTTATTCATCGGCGACGGGGTCAAGCGTATTGAGGTGGCGTCGCGCGTGGCCCACCTGCTGACATCGGGTAAAGTCATCCTTACCGGGTTGGTCGATTCAGACGAAATCCCGCTGTACCTTGCCGCGTCGGATATCCTCGCGACGCCAACTCTGAAAAATCCGGATGGGACCGCTTTTTTTGGGTCTCCCACGAAACTTTTCGAGTACATGGCTTCGTCAAGGCCTGTCATCGCAAGCGATATCGGGCAGATCGCCGACATCTTCGCCGACTCCCCTATGCTCTCGGAGTTGGACAATGCTGAAACGACCGGTCGTATAGCCGGTGACGGTGAATTCGGTGTACGTGTTCAGCCAGGCGATAAACGGCAGATCCTGGACGCAATCATCTTCGCAGCTAACGACCCGGAATGGCGTAAGAGTGCGGGCGCCAGAGCACGAGAGCGTGTATTGGAGAAATATACCTGGGAAAATCAGGTTTCCGCCGTCTATGAGCAACTATTCAAGGTTCTGGAGTCCGATAGACGGAAAGACCGAACCCGAATACTGGTAAATGCGTTGCACTCTAAGAGCGGCGGCGGATTGACGTATTTGCGGAACGTCCTTCCCCGGATGATAGCGAATGAGCAACTCGACGTTCATGTCTGTCTGCAGAAAAGGCAAGAAACGCTATTCGAGCCGAGCCTGAGCGGCGCGACGCTGCATTATATCGACGAGGACAAGAACCTTTTCCAAGTATTGATTGCGGAGCAGCTTCATCTGCCGCAGTTGGCAAGGCGAATAAACGCAGCCGTGATATTTTCTCCTGCCAATTACGGGCCGATATTTTTCCGGTCCTCCGTCATTCTTATCCGAAACGCTCTCAGCGTCGCCTTTGTGGAAAGAAGGATAAGGAAACTGGTTTATTGGTTTCTTTTGTATCTGGCGACCAGCATCTCGGCAATCAGGTCGCGCAAGGTAATTTTCGTATCTGATTACGCACGTCAGTCAACACTGGGAAGTGCGTTTTACCGGGAGAACGGTGGCGCAACCATTGTTCCGCACGGGGTCAATTTTGATTTGTATAAACCAGGCCCGATGGAAGAACGGGAGTCTGACACATTGCTGTTGGTGTCCGACATATACGTCCAAAAGAATATTCATAACTTGCTTTGTGCCATGGCGACGGTGGTGAAGCATCGGCCGAACGTTATGCTTAAAGTCGCAGGTGATTTTCTGGACTCCGATTATGCGTCGAGGATCCGTGGCATAATTAAGAATCTCGATATCGGCGATAACGTGTCCTTTCTCGGGAGCGTGAGTTCGGAAGATTTGCCGGAACTGTACCGGAAATGCACGATGTTCGTATTCCCCTCGACTGTCGAAACATTCGGCAACCCGTTAGTAGAGGCGATGGCGTGCGGATGCCCCATTGCTTGTTCGAACACCGCTGCGATGCCAGAAATCGCCGACGACGCGGCCGTTTATTTTAACCCGAACGACACTGTGGAAATGGCGGACGTCATCATCGGGGTGCTGAACGACGAGGTTCTGCGAAAGGAACTGAGTGCGCGGGCGAGTTTGCGGGCAAAGAGGTACTCCTGGGAAAATACGGCGGAGCAAACGATCAAAGTCTTAACCGAAGCGGCGAATTCATGAGACCGAATTGTTGGCCTATCGATGCTGGCTGGCGCCCCTTGAAAAAGGATCGGTGAAATCAAAACGTCGATGGCACCGATGAACATCCTATTGGCGAGCGCGATGCTTGTGCTGATTGTCGTTCCAAAGGCAAGTGTCATTGCCTTGCTTTTGGCGGCAATTGCGGTGCTGGCCGCCAGCAACCGGACGGATGCGTTCGGCATGCTGAAGCGCCCGGAGATGATCGGATTGCTTGTTTTTGTCGGATGGTCCGGTTGCAGCACTCTGATCACGGGGCAGATCGAACACGAAGCGGGGTCTCTCGCCAAGCTGGCGGGGTTGATAATCGCGGGAGTGCTCGTATTGGCAGGTGCAGGGACAAAGCCTTTCCATGAGCTTGCAGCGAAGATAGATGGTCGTGCATTTGCATTCAGCGTCGCATTGGGGACCATGCTTCTGGCGGGCGCAGGGGGCTATGCTGCGGTGACGGGGGAGGCGCCCTGGGGCAGTTTCTATTTCGACCCGCTTACGACACTAAATAACGGTGCCGTCGTCTTGTCGCTCATGGTGTGGCCCGTCTTGTTCATTCAGTGGCGCCAATTCTCCCCGGTGGGAGGAGCGGTATGTGCGGTTGCGGTCGTGGTTATTAGTTTGCTGTCGAGTAGCGCAGCATTAGGGGCGCTGTTTATCGGTGGATGCGTGATCATCGCGCGCCGCCTGACTGGTCGACGTGGCGGCATTCTTTTTGCGGTTATCATTGCTGCCGCGACACTGGCAGCCCCTTACGCCGTGAAACATTCCGGTGCCGATGTCTATTCGTCACCAGCAGCGGTGAATGACTCCTCGTCTCCGATCCCTTATTCGATTCGTCATCGTCTCGCGATGTGGAGTTTTGCGACGGCAAAGATTGAAGAGAAGCCATTGCTGGGTTGGGGATTCAATGCGTCCCGGCATATCCCGCAGGAAGATTTTCGGTTGGCACCCAATATGGAAATCATGCCGCTGCATCCGCATAATCTCGCTTTACAGACACGGTTGGAACTCGGTCTTCCGGGCGCGATTGTCTTGGCGGGATTGGTCTTCGTCGTATTCTACCGCTTGGCGACATTTACCGATGATGGTTGGAAAAGCGGACTGGTCATGGCGGCAGGCTCGTCCTGGTTTTTTATCGCCAATGTATCTTACGGCATGTGGCAAAGCTGGTGGATTGCCTTAGCATTTTTGTTGGCGTTATTGATGAAGATCGCCTTGGCAGCGAATTCCGGAGAGTCACGCTGAGCGCGTCGAAGCGGGCTGTGAAGAGGGAATTTCGGAACGGGGTTTGAGTTTCTTGACCCAAAAGTGTAGCCTTTCGGCACGAGGGGACAGACACCCGGTCTGCGGTTAAAAATTGGGACGCCTTTAAAAGTCCAGAAATAGTCGCAAACCGGATACCGTCTTGGCAGGACTTGAAAACATAATCCGGCCATGATGGACTAAAACGACAATGATCGCGCAAAAGCGCGGCACATCGTGTAACAGGGATGGCGCAGGGTGGTATGACGGAAAACAATGATCCGCTCGTTCGATTCGAATCAGTTCAAAAAAGTTATGATGGCGAAACACTCGTCGTAAAAGACCTCAATCTGGATGTGGCACGTGGTGAGTTTCTCACCATGCTCGGTCCGTCCGGGTCGGGGAAAACGACGTGCCTCATGATGCTTGCGGGCTTCGAACCGGCGACGCACGGGGAAATCTATCTGGACAACGCACCGATTAACAACGTACCGCCGCACAAGCGCGGTATCGGCATGGTGTTCCAGAATTACGCACTATTTCCACACATGACGGTGGCTGAAAACCTGGCGTTCCCGCTGGAAGTCAGAAAAGCCCCGAGAAGCGAGATCGAGGCCCGGGTGACAAAGGCGCTCGACATGGTGCAGCTTGGTGCTTTCGGGAACCGCCGTCCGGCGCAGTTGTCCGGTGGTCAGCAGCAGCGTGTCGCAGTGGCCCGCGCGCTTGTATTCGACCCGGTGCTGGTCCTGATGGACGAGCCGCTGGGCGCACTCGACAAGCAACTTCGCGAGCAGATGCAGTACGAGATCAAGCACATTCACGAGAACCTCGGCGTGACCGTAGTCTACGTGACACACGATCAGTCGGAAGCGCTGACGATGTCGAACCGTGTCGCGGTCTTCAATGACGGCGTGATCCAGCAGCTGGCGCCGCCGGATGTTCTCTACGAACGTCCTGATAACGCTTTCGTTGCGCAGTTCATCGGCGAGAACAATACGCTCGTCGGCGACATCAAGGAAGTGAACGGCGACAACGTGACTGTCGATGTCAACGGCTCGATCATCACCGCCTTGAACGTCAATACCGAAGGCGTCGGCGCGAAGACGACTTTGTCGATCAGGCCGGAGCGCGTTGCGGTCAATCCGTCCAATGAGGGCGATTACCAGAACGTGTTCAAGGCCAAGGTCGAGGAACTGATTTATCTCGGTGACCATATCCGCACCCGCGCGTCGGTATGCGGCGACGACGAGTTCGTCGTCAAGATCGCCAACGCGTCGGCGTTGGCTGCGATCAAGGAAGGCACCGAGGTTACCTTTGGCTGGAAAGCAGAGGATTGCCGGGCGCTCGATGCATAAAGAGCACCGCAAGACGGCGCGTGTGGAACGGCGCGCCGGACCCACTTTTGGGCAAAATGACCGGTCACGGCCGGTCACCGACGTTTACGTTTAAAAACCAGGGAGTTGATTACTCATGATTAACAAACTCAAACTGACGACTTTCGCGGCTGCAGGCGTTATCGCCTTCGGTGCGATGGCGGCAGCACCGGCCAGCGCGGCCGACAAACTGACCGTCGTATCCTGGGGTGGTGCTTACACCAAGTCCCAGGTTGAGGCGTATCACAAGCCGTACACCAAAAAGACCGGTGTCGAGATTCTCTCCGAGAACTACTCGGGCGGTCTCGCCGAAATCAAGGCGCAGGTTGAAGCCGGCAGCGTGAAGTGGGACATCGTCGATGTCGAGCTTTCCGACGCTGTGCGTGGCTGTGACGAGGGTCTGCTGGAGCCGATCGATCCGTCGATCCTGCCGCCGGCCCCGGATGGCACGCCTGCAACGGAAGACTTCATTCCGGGCGCAATCTCCGACTGCGCCGTGGCGAACATCGTCTGGTCGACGATTTATGCCTACGACAAGTCCAAGTTCTCGGGTGCAGCCCCGACGACCCTTGCGGATTTCTTTGATCTGAAGAAGTTCCCGGGCAAGCGCGGCCTGCGTAAAACCCCGAAGGCGAACCTCGAAATGGCCCTGATGGCCGACGGTGTTCCGAACTCGGAAGTTTATGACATGCTGGCGACCGACGCCGGTGTCGATCGCGCCTTCAAGAAGCTCGACAGCATCAAGGACTCGGTTGTCTGGTGGGAAGCCGGTGCGCAGCCGCCGCAGCTTCTGGCTGATGGCGAAGTCGCCATGACCACCGCCTACAACGGTCGTATCTTCAACGCTATTGCCGCCGAGAAGAAGCCGTTCGAGATCGTCTGGGACGGTCAGGTGTTTGACGTCGACCTCTTCGTTGTCGTGAAGGGTGCGCCGAACAAGGACACCGCCATGGACTTCATTGCGTTCGCAACCGACACGCAGCGTCTCGCGGATCAGGCCAAGTGGATCTCCTACGGTCCGGCCCGTAAGTCCTCCGCGCCGCTGATCGGCAAGCACGTTGAAGCCGGTATCGATATGGGGCCGCACATGCCCACCGCGCCGGCCAACTTCAAGACCGCGCTTCAGAACGACTTTGAGTTCTGGGCCGACCGTCAGGACGAGCTGAACAACCGCTTCAACTCGTGGCTGGCTAACTAATAAGAACCGTTGGATCCGGGGGCGGAATTTCGCCGTCCCCGGTATCCTCGGCAACCTAAAAAGATTTTGCCAAAGCGGCGCAAAAAGCCGCGGCAGAGGGAAAACGGGGTGGCGAAATGAGCGAACAGCTTACGACAGTCGACGGGCGACCGCTTAAAGCAGCACTGGCAAGCGCAGAACGATCAAAGCGCATTCGGGCCGTACTCCTGGTCATGCCGCTTTTCATCTTTATCTTCTTTTCGTTTCTTTACCCGATTGCGCTGATGCTCTACCGCTCGGTGGAGAACCCGCTTATTGCCCAGCACATGCCAGAGACGGTCGCTGTCCTGGAAAGCTGGGACGGCAAGGAAGTGCCGGGCGAGGAGGCATTCGCCGCACTGGCCAAGGACTTGGTCGCTGCCCGTGAGTCGCGCGAGATCGGCAAGGTCGCAACAAGGTTGAATTTTGAAACGCCGGGATTGCGCAGTGTCGTTACCGGGTCGGCGCGCAGCGCCGGCAAGTGGGAGCCGCCTTACAAGGAAAAGTTTATCGACCGCCGCAAGGAGTGGGGTGAGCTTGCCACCTGGGCGACGATCAAGCGCCTCTCGCCGACGGTTACTTCGGTCAACTACCTCGCTGCCCTTGACCGTCAGTACAGCGTTGACGGCGAAATCCAGATGATCGGCGAGGACTACCAGATTTACGTCGACCTGTTCATGCGCACGATGTGGATGAGCGTGGTCGTCACGGTTTCATGCCTTGTCCTCGGCTTCCCCATCGCCTACATGCTGGCGAGTTTGCCGCTCAGGCATTCCAACCTTCTGATGATCCTCGTGCTGCTGCCATTCTGGACATCACTGCTCGTGCGGACCACTTCGTGGATCGTGCTGTTGCAGACCCAGGGTGTGCTGAATGACATCATGGTCTGGACAGGGATCATAGATGACGCGCAACGCATACAGTTGATATTTAACGCGCAGGGAACTGTTATCGCGATGACGCAGATTCTGCTGCCGTTCATGGTGTTGCCGCTCTACAGCGTCATGAAGACAATTCCGCCAAGTTATCTGCGTGCGGCCGAGTCGCTCGGTGCGCACCGCTTCCTGGCATTCTGGCGCATCTATGTGCCGAATACCTTGCCTGGCGTCGGCGCGGGTTGCCTGCTCGTGTTCATTCTCGCCATCGGGTATTACATCACGCCGGCGCTTGTCGGTGGCCAAGACGGCCAGATGATCTCGAACATGATTGCCTTCCACATGCAGAAGTCACTGAACTGGGGCCTCGCGGCCGCGCTCGGCGGTATCTTGCTGGCGGGTGTTATCGTCCTTTACTGGCTGTACAACAAACTGGTCGGCATCGACCGTCTGAAGCTGGGGTAAGAAGACATGAGCCAAATATCACTTCCAGATCATGCCGGCCCCGTAGAGACCGTTTGGCATTGGTTGTACATTTTTATCTGCTGCTTCGTCTTCCTGTTCCTGATCGCGCCGATCCTTGTGATCATTCCGCTCAGCTTTAACGCGGAACCATACTTCACGTTTACGAAGGAAATGATGTCGCTTGACCCGGAAGCGTTCTCGATGCGCTGGTATGTCGACTTCATGAACAAGGAAATCTGGCAGACATCCATCGGCAATTCGTTCTTCATCGCGTTCTGTGCGACCATTCTGGCGACGACGCTCGGTACGATCGCGGCACTTGGTCTGTCGCGGTCCGAGATGCCGATGAAGGGCCTGTTCATGGGGCTGCTGATTTCGCCGATGATTGTCCCGCTGGTGATCACGGCGGCTGGTATCTTCTTCTTCTACGCAACGGTGAATGACTACATTCCGCTGACGGGTACTTACCTGGGTGTCATTCTGGCGCATACGGTTCTGGGAACACCGTTCGTGGTGATCACCGTGACGGCGACGCTCAGTGGCTTCGATCACTCACTGACTCGCGCAGGCGCGATGCTTGGTGCAGATCCGACGACGGTGTTCTTCAAGATCATCATGCCGCTGATTCTGCCGGGTGTGATTTCGGGCGCATTGTTCGCGTTCGTGACGTCATTCGACGAAGTTGTCGTGGTGCTGTTCGTTGCGTCAGTGGAACAGCAGACTATCCCGCGTCAGATGTGGGCAGGTATTCGCGAATCCATCAGTCCCACGATCCTTGCCGTGGCGACAATCTTGATCTGCATCTCGATTGTGCTGCTGGCGACGGTGGAACTGCTGCGCCGCCGCTCCGAGCGTCTGCGCGGCATGAGCCCGGGCTGATTGCGCGTCAGGTCACAAAACACTAACGCAGAGGCGGCTTGTTTTTTCGCCAACCCGCATTAGCTTGTGGGAATGACAACCGTGGCCCTTGGCGATCTAACCATTTGCGGCGTTGAGGAACTTCCCGAGCACGCCGGGCGCGCCGTAACGCACGTTCTCACCGTAATTGACCCGGATTGGCCGGATATCCCGGCGTTTGGCAGCTTTGATGAGCACCACCGGCTGACGCTCCGCTGTCATGATGTCATCGACCCGCTACCGGGGCGAACGCCGCCGAGTGCGGAACTTGTCGGTGAAGTCCTATCCTTCGGCTGGGACGTGGCGCAGCAGGCAATCAGTGGGGACCGCGTACGGCTGCTGATCCACTGTCATATGGGCGTTTCGCGCTCGTCGGCAGCGATGCTCTCGTTCCTGGCGCAAGTTCACCAGAATGAGCCTGTGCACGCATTGTACGACCGCTTGCGCACCATTCGGCCGCAGGCGTGGCCGAACTCCGTAATGGTGGGTTTTATTGACGAGCAACTCGATTTCGGTGGTGCTCTCGTTGAGGGTTTGCGTGCCCATTACGGGCACCGCCTGCGTGCGCAGCCCCGCACCGGTGAATGGATGGTCGCCAACGGCCGCGCCCGCGAAGTGGAAATGGCATTAATGCCGGACTGAGGTCAGTCCTTGACGACCAATCCCTGTGGAAAATCGCAGAGTTTTTCGGCGCCCGTATCGGTGACCAGCACGCCCTCGCTGATTTCGACGCCCCAGTTGTCCAGCCAGATCCCCGGCATGACGTGAATGGTCATGCCGGCCTGCAGCGACGTGGTATCGCCGGGCCGGATGGAGATCGTGTGCTCGCCCCAGTCGGGCGGGTAATTCAGTCCGATAGAATACCCCATACGCGAATCTTTCACGATGCCGTGACGGCTGACGACCCGGTTCCAGGCGGCATGCACTTCCTCGCAGGTCACACCCGGCCGCATGCTTTCGACGGCGACGTTGAGCGCTTCCACGGCGACTTCGGCGATCTCCGCCATACGTGTAGGCGGCGGGCCCAGGTGAACGGTGCGCGACATCGGACAGTGGTAGCGCATGCGGCAACCGGCGAGTTCGAGGATCGTTGCTTCGCCGCTCTTGAAAGGTTCTGAATTCCACGTCAGGTGCGGCGTAGTGGTGCCGAGCCCGGTCGGCAGCATGGGCACGATAGATGTGTATTCGCCGCCGTACGCCTCGGTGCCGCGAATCTGTGCGTTGTAGATGTCGGCGACAGCATCGCATTGGCGCACGCCCGGTTCGATGGCATCGATCCCGGCCTGCATGGCAAGCTCCACCAGTTTGGCAGCTTCGCGCATATAGGCGATTTCGTTATCGCTTTTTACAATGCGGACCCAGTTCACGAGGTTCTTTGCATCTTCGAACTTCGCGTCCGGCATGGCGGCGCCCAGAGCGGCATGGGCGCGTGCGGTATAGTAATAGGCATCCATGTCGATGCCGACGCGTCCCTTGCCGAGCCCGCGCTCGACCAACAGGCCGCCGATCCAGTCCATGGGGTGAATGTCTTCAGCCTGCACGTAATGGTCGGGATAACCGAGCATGTTTTCTTCGCTCAGATGCGTGGTGACGAAGCCGCCGGCCCGATCGATGCCGCGTACAATGCAGATCGGTTCGCTTTCTTCCTGTGCAACGGCGACCACTTGCGGCGTGTAAAACGACCAGCCGTCGTATCCCGTCAGATAGTTCATGTTGGCTGGGTTGCACGTGATCAACAGGTCTAGGCCCTGAGCGGCCATACGTGCGCGAACGCGATCGACGCGGATGTCATACTCGGCTTTTTCAAAGCTGCGCATTCGAGCGGCGACCCCCCTAAACTATTGATCAGTAATGCGTACCTCGGTTCGTACGCTGTGTCACGTGAATGTCATTTCTGTATTTTCTCTTTTTTTAATGTGCACTAGTCTCGTCCAATTACGACGTTTACTTGGTCGTTCGATAAGGGAATTTTGCCATGTTCGGTGGCGTAAACGGGGTCAAACCGCACAAGATCGGCTTTGTGTTGTTGCCTGAATTCACAATGATTGGGTTCAGTGCGGGCGTGGAACCGTTTCGAATTGCGAACCGCCTCGCGGAAAAGTCTCTCTATGCATGCGATGTCTATTCCGAGGACGGCAATCCTGTGTTGGCGAGTAACGGTTTGTCGGTGAACGTCGATGGGCCGATCAGCGCCGCCGAAGGTCTCGAGACGATTTTCGTGTGTGCCGGGCTGAACGTGAAGTCCTATACGACGAAGGGTTTGATTCAGAAACTCAGGCGGCTGGCGACACATGGTACCGGCATCGGCGCGATTTGTACTGGAACGGAAATCCTCGCGAAGGCCGGGCTTCTGGACGGTTACAGTTGCACGATCCATTGGGAAAACATGCCGTCGTTCATTGAAGATTATCCCGAGCTGGATGTTGTCACTGAACTGTTCGAGATCGATCGCAACCGATACACCTGTGCGGGCGGTACGGCAGCACTCGACCTTTCGCTAAGATTGATCGCGTTGCATTACGACGCGGCGACGGCGGCCGCGGTTGCCGATCAGCTTATTCATCACCGTATTCGCGAGGGCGACGAAGGCCAGCGCATGGAACTTCGCACGCGTCTAGGCGTATCGCATCCAAAGCTTCTTGCGGTGATCCAACAGATGGAAGAAAGCCTGGAAGAGCCGGTGAACTGTGCTCAGTTGGCAGCCGGGGTCGGGCTGTCGACCCGTCAACTCGAGCGGTTGTTCCGGAAGTATCTCGGGACCGCGCCGACGAAGTATTACCTGTCGTTGCGTCTCAGCCGTGCCCGGTTCCTTTTACGTCAAACCAGTTTGCCAATTCTTTCCATCGCACTTGCCTGCGGCTTCGTCTCGGCGTCGCATTTCTCGAAATGCTACCGCGAGCACTATAACCGGACGCCCAGCCTCGAACGTCGTACGGCCTGATTTTCCTATATTTCGCGTTGCAGCCTCGGCAGCATCCAGCCGAGGGTGACGGCGCGTGCCGCCATCAGAACCATGAACGCGCCCCACAGGCCGTGATTGGCGAACGGCGGTACAAGGATCGGTATTGCAGCGAGGTAAACCGCCAGCGATACGATCATGGCGTTCCGCATCTCCCGGGTCCAAGTGCAGCCGATAAAGATGCCGTCCAACTGAAAACTCCATACGGACACCAGCGGCAGGAAGATGCTCCAGATGAGATATGTGCGGGCCGTCTCGCGTACAGCAGTGACGATCGTAAGAGCGTCGATCATGTAGGGGCCAAAGACTGCTGTCATGCCGCTGAAGACGATGGCGAGCAGAAACGACCAGAAAACCGTCGTGCGGATGGCGGAGATGAAATTGGTGCGGTTTCGTGCTCCCTTAGCCTCGCCGGAGAGTGCTTCGGCCGCGTTCGAGAACCCGTCGAGCGCATAGGCCGTCAACACCTGGATATGTAACAGAATGGCATTCGCGGCGAGCACGTTATCACCCATGCGTGCGCCCAGCGCCGTCAGGATCACGAACACCGATTGCAGGCACATCGAACGGATAAAGATATCGCGGTTCACGCCCAGCATGCGTTTGAGCGGTGCGGTCTGCATGATTTGAGCACGGTCAAATTGCCCGCCCATTTTTCGCAGATGCCGTCCGGCCAGCAGGAGGCCGAGAAACACGGCGGTCGTCTCGCCGATCACGGTCGCCCATGCCACGCCGGCGACGCCCCAACCGAGGCCGAGTACGAACCAGATGTCGAGCACGGCGTTGATGCCGTTCATGTAAATCTGTGTGATCAAGGCGGCACGCGTGTTCTGCACGCCGAAGAACCAGCCGAGCAATGCGAAGTTGGCGAGTGCCGCCGGTGCGGACCAGACGCGTATTTCGAAGTACTCCCGGCTCAACGGGAGAACATTCTCGCTCGGGCCGATGATGAACGCGGAAATCTCGAAGATCGGCCATTGCAGGATAACTATCATGACGCCGATGGAGGCGCCGAATATCAAGGCCCGGACCAGCCATGTGCGCACCTCGCGCCCATCGCGGGCACCGAAAGATTGCGCGGTCAGGCCTGTCGTGCCCATGCGTAGAAAGTTGCAGCCGTGGTAGAGCAAATTGACGATCAGGGCGCCGATCGCAACGGCACCGACGTACTCGGGGCCGGGCAGGCGGCCGACGACGGCCGTATCGACGATCCCCAGGATCGGTACCGAGACGTTGGTGACGATGACGGGAAGGGCGATGCGCCACGTCCGGCGATGCCAGTATCTTGCGTCCTGATCGAACATAGCGTTTTGGTAGGGAGATTTCGGGGAAAAAACAAACCCCTTGAGCAGAAACTATTGCCTGGCTCTGCGCCGGCGCCTGCGTCCCTCGGACGGTGTATCCAGCAGTGGCGCCAACATTCGGACCTTGGTCAGTTCCGGCACTTCGGCCTCCAGTTGCGGGTAGGGGGCATCCGCATGCGGCAGCGCCATGGCCTTGACGAAATGTTCCTGGAAGCGGGGTTCGACTGCCGTTTCGACCTTGGTGATGGTCTTGACGATGCGCTGGATGTCGTCGCGGCTCTGTTGGTTCAAGAGCGCTATTCGTGCGCCGGTGCCGGCCGCGTTGCCTGCGGCAAAGACGCGGTCTAGACCACAATCCGGGATCATGCCGAGGATCATCGCGTAGCGGGGTTCGATGTGGGTGCCGAATGCCCCGGCGAGGACAATGCGGTCGACATGGTCGATTTCCATCTTGTCCATCAGCAGGGCGGCACCCGCATAAAGCGCAGCCTTGGCCAATTGGATCGCACGCACGTCGTTCTGCGTAACGACGATGCGGTTTTCGCCATCGTGTATCAGGTAGGCGAACGTGCGCCCGTCCGTTTCGACACGGGAAGTTCGTGCCGCCATGGTGCCGTCGATGGTGCCGTCGGTTTTGAGGATGCCGGTGAGCAGCATCTCGCCCAGCACCTCGATGATGCCCGAACCGCAGATCCCGGTAACGCCGGTTTTCTCCGTCTCTGCCTGGAAGCCCGGATCGTCGGACCACAGGTCTGAGCCGATGACCTTGAATCGCGGTTCGAGCGTCTCCGGATCGATGCGCAAGCGCTCAATGGCACCGGGGGCTGCACGCTGTCCGCACGAAATCTGAGCGCCTTCGAAGGCAGGGCCGGTCGGCGAGGAAGCCGCGAGAAGCTTCTGCCGGTTCCCGAGAACGATCTCCGCATTGGTGCCGACATCGACGATCAGGGTCATTTCGTCACGAAGATGCGGTTCCTCGGACAGAATAACGCCCGCCGTGTCCGAACCGACGTGTCCAGCGATGCAGGGCAGCATGTAGACGCGGGCATCCTCGTTGACGGTGTCCAGGCCGACCTCGGTCGCCCACACTGTCATCCCCGAACTGGTTGAAAGTGCAAACGGTGCACCGCCCAGCTCTATCGGGTTAATGCCCAGGAAAAGGTGGTGCATGACCGGGTTGCCGACGACCGTGACGTTCAGCAGTGCGTCCGGCGTGACGCCCGCCTGGTCGATGATCTCCTTGGCGAGGTCGCTGACGGCGCGGCGGACGGTGTCGATAAGGTCGTTCTCGCCACCCGGGTTCATCATGATGTACGACACCCGGCTCATCAGATCTTCGCCAAAACGGATCTGCGGGTTCATGGTGCCGCCGGATTCAAGCACCTCGCCGGTGGACAGATCGCAGAGGTGGGCGGCGATGGTTGTCGAACCGATGTCGAAGGCAATGCCGTAGGCCTTGTCCTTGAAACCCGGCCACACGGCGGTTATGCGAAGACCTCGATGGACGGCGACGGTAACTTTCCAGTCACCTTTCCTGAGTGCGTTCTGCAGATCCCTGAGCACCCGCATGTCGATTTCCTCAAGGCCCTTCACATCCCACTGTTCGTCGAGGGCCTTTAGCAGTCGTTCGAAGTCGCCAAGCGGATTATGCATGTCCGGCTCCTCGACGACGCAGTAATGCAGCCGGATTGCCGGGTCCATGACGATGTCGCGAACTTCGGCACGTTTGCGGACGACTTGCTTGTGAACCTGGCTGCCCGCGGGAACGTCGATGACGACATCACCCCATAGCAGCGCGTGGCAGCTCAGGCGGCGCTCGGCTGCCAGCCCCTTGCGGGCATCGAACAGGTTTTCTGGCTCTCCGCGCGGGCTGACGCTGGCTGCGGAGCTATGTATACCGTGTTTGGAAAACTCGCCCTCGGCGACGACGACCTGGCAGCGGCCGCATATCCCACGGCCGCCGCAGACGCTGTCGATATCGACACCGAGTTGACGCGCGCAATCGAGGATGGGAGTGCCAACCGGAAAGCGGCCCCGACGGCCCGACGGCATGAATGCCACGAAAGCGCTGTTATCCTTTAGTGGCACTGTTGCGTTCCGTCAGTCCGTTTTATCCGCGCCGCCGCCGCCGTCCTTCACGTCGCCCGGCACCTTCGGCACCTTCCGCAGCGGGCTCACGAAACTTGCGGATCCAGCGCCCGCAGTTTGGATCGTGGCCCATCACGACATTGGCACCCATGATACCCTGCATCTCGGGATCGTGAAGCGGATTAGTGATGGCCGACGTCATGCCTGCGCCGATGGCCATGGCAAGGAAGCTGGAGTTCAGCCCGTGGCGGTTCGGCAGGCCGAACGAGAAGTTCGATGCACCGCAGGTGGTGTTGACCTGAAGCTCCTCGCGAAGTCGGCGGATCAGATGGAGCACGTTTCGGCCGGCGTCATTCAGTGCGCCCACCGGCATGACCAAGGGATCGACGACGATGTCTTCTTTCGGGATGCCATGATCCGCGGCGCGCTCGACGATTTTCTTCGCGACATCGAACCGCACGTTCGGGTCTTCAGAAATGCCGGTTTCGTCGTTGGAGATCGCAACCACGGCGGCACCGTATTTCTTGATCAGTGGCAGAACGACTTCGAGACGTTCTTCCTCGCCGGTGACCGAGTTGACCAGCGCCTTGCCCTGGTAGACGGAAAGGCCCGACTCCAGTGCGGCGACAATCGAGCTATCAATCGAAAGCGGAACGTCCGTCAGTGACTGCACGAGCTGAACGCACTCGGCGAGGATCTTCGGTTCGTCGGCAAGCGGGATCCCGGCATTGACGTCGAGCATCTGCGCACCTGCAGCAACCTGGGCCAGTGCGTCGGATTCGACACGGGAGTAATCGCCCGCCGCCATTTCTGCAGCGAGGAGCTTGCGCCCCGTCGGGTTGATGCGTTCGCCGATGATGACAAACGGCTCGTCGAAGCCGATGACGACTTCCTTTGTGGCTGAGCTGACGACGGTCTTGGTCAATGTGGTAACCCCCGAGAATGAAGATACAGGCTATCCCTGAAAGGCCTCTAATTACCTATTCTGTGTGCCGTTAACTGTTCAAAACACGACCTTTCACATATCGGCGGCGGCGCGTTTTCCGGCTTCGCGTTCGGCGAATTCGATTGCTGCTGCATCGCCCGGATTGAGCTCCCGTTTCCACGGGCGGCGGTCCTTGAGAACGCCGGACTCGTGAACGATCTCGGCGACGAATTCCTCCTGCCGGTAGGCCATCACATGGATGCCGGAGACGCCCTCTATCTCGTGGATTTCCTGCATCAGGTCGATGCAGAGGCGCTTGCCTTCCTCTTTCTGGTTCTCGGCCCCTTCGAGGCGTTGGATCACGTTGTCCGGGATATGCACGCCTGGCACGTTGGTGCGGATCCAGCGCGCCGTCTTGGCCGAGGCCATCGGACCGACGCCGATCAGGATGTAGCACTTTTCGTGCAAGCCCATGTCGCAGACGCGCTTCATATATTCCCGCAGCATCGGCACGTCATAGCAGTACTGGCTTTGTACGAACTGGGCACCGGCCTCGATTTTCTTCTTCAGGCGAAGCGGCCGGAAGTCGTAGGGCGGCGCGAACGGGTTGATGGCGGCACCCAGAAACACCTTCGGCGGCTCGGTGATTTTCCGGCCGGACAGAAAACGGCCTTCGTCGCGCATGGTGCGGATGGTTTCCAGCAGTGACATGCAGTCGAAATCGAACACCGGCTTGGCGCCCGGCTGGTCCCCCGCCTGTACGCCGTCGCCCGTCAGGCAAAGGATGTTGGAAACACCCATGGCGGCGGCGCCCAGCACGTCGCCCTGAATGGCGATACGATTCCGGTCTCGGCAGGATATCTGCATGATCGGCGCGTAGCCGACACGGGTCAGCAACGCGCAGATGCCGACACTGGACATATGGCAGTTGGCGCCGGAGCCATCGGTGGCGTTGATGCCGTCGACCCAGCCGTCAAACACGCCACCGCGCTCGTACACCTCGTTCGGGTCGGCGCTGTCGGGCGGATTGAGTTCCGCCGTGATGGCAAACTCGCCACGGCGCAGGATGCGTTCCAGCCGGCCGCGGGACGAGTGTCCTTCCGGGACGATAGAATAATCTTCGAAGGCATCGGTGTTCATCGCGCCGTCTCCGAGGCCGCCTCGCGTTCCGCTGCCTTCTGAGCCGTTACGCGGAGCCAGGCGGAGCTGTCTCGCAGGCTTTGGTCGACCGGTTTCTGAACTTTGAGGATATTGCTGTCCGCCCGCATGCGCTGGCTGCCTTGCCACGCCTGCACCCAGACGCATGGCATGTCCGGTTCGACCTCGCAGTTACCGTTCGCCCGTACGCCGCCGCAGGGCCCGTTGCGTAGCAGCTTCGGGCAGTTCATGGGACAGGACATGCCGGTGTCGGAAAGGGCACACTGACCGCACATGCGGCAGTCGAACAGAAAACTTTTCACGGCCTTTTCGACGACCAGGACCGGGCGTTCGACGCGGTGGTAGCCAATAGCATTCCAGAGCGGGTGAAGCTTCAGAAAGACATCGGCCAATGCGTTGTAAACGGCCTCGAAAAGGCGTGCGCGCCTGACCGACCAGAGCCGGATCGAATACCGTGCACGCTGACGGCGGACGTGGCTCGTGTCGCTGGGCTTATAGGCGGTTGCCGCTGCGGTTTTCTTGCTCATGCGCCGGGCTCCCCGTCAAATCCCTTGCCGTCGACGAGCTTGTTGATGCGGGCGCCGTCGTATTCGGCCTCAAGGCGTTCTTGCAGGGCATCGGCTTCCGCTTCCAGATCGTCGCCGCACTCGATGCCGCCGTTGCGCCGCCAATCGGCGAGGTAAGCATCCGTGCCGATGGCCTTGCTCCGCATGGCCGCCATATCTATGGCTTCCTGAAAGCGCGGCGCCAGCTCCCGCTTGGCCGACTGGCGGCCCTGTTTGACGATGACCTGCGCCGGGATGTCACGCCAGTATACGATGGTCGCCTGCGCCATCGGCTGATCCTTTCTTCGCCTGCTCGGTGATGAAGTCGCCGAGCCCGCCGTAACCGGTAAAATGGTAGTGATAGTCGAGCCCGAGGGTATCGGCGGCCAGTTGCGCTTTCTGCTGAAGGTCGGCGTCTTCGGTCTGCGCCAGATAGACGAGCCGGGTGTAGTTGCCGAAGTACATGTCCTTTAACTCCGGGTGCCGGTCGATGCCGAGTCCCTCGATGATCAAGCGGTCGAAGAAGCGCACCAGGTAATCGGTCAAATAAAAGCTGCCGATTTCATCCTCGTGCATCTTATTGAAAACATCGTCGCCCGCGTAGAACGCGTAGCAGTGCGCGCCGCCGATGCGCTCTACGCCCTTTTCGGCCAGCAATGCGTCGAGCAGGCCCCCGGTGCCGCAATCCGCATAGAGAGCAACGATGTGTTCGTACTTGTCCTGATTGGCGTCGATTTTCCGGCGCATTTCGCCTGGAATGCGATCAGGATGATTATGCAATTCGGCCGGCAGGCACGTCAGGTCGACCCCCTCGAAGTGATTGGCGTCGACAACCCAGCCGATTTCCCGGGCCAGGGCGCCGCAGGCAATGATCAGGAGGGGGCGCATCGGTCGACGGCCCGCCCGGGGTCAGGTCGCGGCCAACGCCGAGCCCTGACGGCGCGACATCCAGTCCTTGGCGGTTTCCACGGCGACCGCCGCGTCGCGGCAATAGGCATCGGCGCCGATGTTATCGGCGAACGCCTCGTTCAGCGGCGCCCCGCCGACGAGGACGACGTAGTCGCTGCGGATACCTTTCTCAACCATGGTGTCGATGACGACCTTCATATACGGCATGGTCGTGGTCAGCAGCGCTGACATGCCAAGGATGTCGGGCTGGTGTTCCTCGAGTGCCTTGAGGTACGTATCGACATCAATGTTGATACCAAGATCGACGACTTCGAACCCGGCACCTTCCATCATCATGCCGACGAGGTTCTTGCCGATGTCGTGGATGTCACCCTTGACCGTACCAATGACCATCTTGCCCATTTTCGGCGCGCCGGTCTCGGCAAGCAGTGGCCGTAGCACGCCCATACCGGCCTTCATCGAGTTGGCGGCCATCAGCACTTCCGGCACGAACAGAATGCCGTCGCGGAAGTCGATGCCGACGATCCGCATGCCCTCGACCAGCGCCTTGGTCAGGGTGTCGTAGGGCGTCCATCCGCGCTCCAGGAGAATGTTCGTGCCTTCGACGACTTCGTCGGCGAGGCCGTCATAAAGGTCGTCATGCATCTGCTGCACGAGCTCTTCGTCATTCAGTTCGGACAGAATGATGTCATCATCTTGGTCGGCCACAAGTATTCTCCCAGCCAATTGCAGCCCGTCACGCAGGCCGTGAAACCACTCAATAAGACCTTAGCATATCAAGCCGCTGTTCATTTGCAGACAAGATTTAGAATTGATGCGACATCGACACCCGGAGGATACGATTTCCTCCCCTGTTTCAAGGGGGTTACGGGGTGTCGGAAAAAGAAAAGGGGAGGGCACGAGGCACCCTCCCCTTGACGTCATGAGGGATGGACGGGTGCCCTAGCGCTCGGCCTTCTGCAGCGCCATGAACAGCGACACGCACATGGCCAGAAGCACGATCGCGAACGGGAAGCCCGTGGCGATGGCCAGCGCCTGGAGCGAGCCGAGACCGCCACCCAGCAGAAGCGTGATGGCGACGAGGCCCTCGAACGTGCACCAGAAGACCCGTTGTGCCACCGGCGCATCGATCTTGCCGCCCGCGGTGATGGTATCGATCACGAGCGAACCGGAGTCCGACGATGTCACGAAGAAGACGATGACCAGTACGATCCCGATGAAGGATGTGATGCCGGCCGCCGGCAGAACTTCGAGCATCTTGAACAGCGAGAGTTCAGGGGTCCAGTCCTTCACGGTCTGGGCGACGCCCTGGTAGCCGTCGTTCATGTACTGCTCAACCGCGGTGCCGCCGAAAACGGCCATCCATGCGACGCACGCCAGCGTCGGGACGATCAGCACGCAGATCACGAACTCACGCACCGTGCGGCCCTTGGAGACGCGGGCAATAAACATGCCGACGAACGGCGACCACGCGATCCACCATGCCCAGTAGAAGGTTGTCCAGCCGTGCATGAAGCCGAGATCGTCGCGGCCGACCCAGTTGGACAACTGCGGCACCGTCACGATGTAATTGAACAGGCCGCTGAAAAACCCCTGAACGATGGCAAGCGTCGGGCCAACGGCGACGACGAAGCCCAGCAGCAGCAACGCGAGGATCATGTTGATTTCGCTGAGCCGCTTGACCCCCGCATCGAGGCCCGCCAGCACGGACACCAGCGCGACGGCGGTGATGGCAATGATCAGGACGACCTTGGTGCCGTCTCCGCCCGGGATGTCGAACAAATAACTCAGACCTGCGGTCGCCTGTTCGGCCCCGAAGCCCAGTGAGGTCGCGAGGCCGAACAGCGTCGCGAATACGGCGAGGATATCGATGAGATGGCCCCACCAGCCCCACACGCGCTCACCCAGCAACGGGTAGAATGCGGAACGGATCGTCAGCGGCAGCTTTGCGTTGTAGCAGAAGAACGCAAGGGCCAGTGCGACGACGGCATAGATCGCCCAAGGGTGCAGTCCCCAGTGAAAGATCGTCGCCGACATGCCGATGGCGCGAGCGGCTTCGGTATCGGCCGCATCGATGCCCAGAGGCGGGTTCAATGTGTGATAGACGGGTTCCAGCACACCGAAGAACATCAGGCCGATGCCCATGCCGGCGGCGAACAGCATCGCAAACCAGCCGGTGTATGAGTATTCGGGAACGGCGTCCTTGCCGCCGATCCTGACCTTGCCGAGCGGCAGAACTATAAGCAGCAGGCAGAACAGCACGAAGATGTTTGCAGCCCCCATGAAAAGCCAGTCGAAGGTATTTGTCAGCCAGGGCCGAAGGGCGTTGAACGCGGCACCTGCGGATTCCTGGAACATAAGCGTGATCAGAACGAATGCGATAATCAGTAGTCCGGAAATCGCAAACACCGGATTATGAATGTCGAGACCGAATACCTCGACGTTGTCCTGTCCGATCTCATATTCGGTATCGATGATGTCATCACTCATACGTAGATCTCCCCATCTCCGTTGAAACGCGCATCGCTGAACGGGCGGCGGGCGGCCAAACCGCTTTTCCCGACGCCACGCCCGGGGAATGCATTTTGTCTCCCCATGACCCGAAAAGGGTAAAGGAGGTGAATTCCACACCCTTTCGCAAATCAGCCTGAATTTATTCATTCAGCGACATGTATTTGTCGATTTTAGGATATTTCATGGCGAATTTAAAGCATTGTAGCCGATGCGTATTAACCGATATGGACGGAAACGTACGTAACGGGGCACGTTACCGAGCGCGGGATAGCAAAAGTGCGGTGAAATCGTAAAAATAGGTATGCTGTTTGACCCGAATTTGCTGGCGCCTGCACGGGTGCAAGGTAATTTACGCGAACGGCACATAGAGGAATATGAGCATACGGTTACCTGCTGCTGACGTTCTAGGTCGTGAACATCACGGCAGGCAACAAAAACAGCTCAGCACCACAGTATAAGAATGTGCTGCCATTTGGAGGTTCATTTATGTTCAGTTTTCTGACCCGTTTTCGCCTGGTGCCGCGAACGATCGCGGTAACGACGACTCTCATCATCCTCTCCATTATCGCGGTAAACGCGGTGACGTTTTTCATTATCAATGAACAGATAAAGGAGCAGGTGATTCACCGCCAGGAATCGAACCTGCGCGCTGCCGCCATCGTGATGGGTGATCTGTATCCGGAACTCAATGCGACATTTGGCAAGGACGGCAACGTCACGCGTCTGGAACTGCCGGCGATCCCGAAGTTCGAAAACCACGATATGATCGACAAGATCGGCCAAATTACCGGTGAGACGGCGACCGTGTTCGAGTTCGAGCCGGAGAACGGTGACTTCTGGCGACGCACGACGAATATCATCAAACCGGACGGCAATCGCGCCGTCGGCACCAAGCTCGGTATCAACGGCGCCGTTCATCCGATCGTGTCGAGCGGCAAGACATTCCTGGGGCAGGCGACGATCCTGGGTCTCGACTATTACACCATCTACGTGCCGATCTTTACGCCGGACGATAAGGTCATCGGTATCCTTTACGCCGGCGTTCTCAAGTCGACGGTCCAGGCGCTCATGGAGGACATCGGCATCGGCCAGTTGTCGGCGGCACTTGTGCTGCTGATCATTACCGGCGTGGCAAGCCTGTTCATCTTCCGCGCCATGCTGCGTCCGATCCCCGTGCTCGCCGGTATCATGCAGAAGATGTCGAAGAATGAGCCGGTGGCTGAAATTCCGTACCTGGAGAATCAGGACGAAACCGGTGAAATGGCGACAGCGATCCAGGTCTTCAAGGAAAACGCCGAGCGCGTTAAGGAAATGGAGGTCGAGTCTCATAAGCGCGACGAGGAAGAGCGCAAACGCGACGAAGAGGCTCGCGCCGCTGAGCAGCGCACCGCCGAGGAAAACAAGGCTTCCGAGCAGCGTGCCGCCGAAGAAAAACGCAACATGATGCGCAAGATGGCGGACGATTTCGAAGCCAGCGTCGGTCAGGTCGTGAAGACCGTGAATGAATCCGCGTCCGGCATGCAGAAAGGGGCGCAGACCATGGTATCGATGGCCGAGGGCAGTGCCAACAGGGCGACAGAGGTATCGGCGGCATCGTCCGAGGCATCGGCCAACGTTCAGGCAGTGTCCGCTGCGACGGAAGAGCTTTCCGCATCGATCAAGGAGATCAGCGCCCAGGTCATGAGCAGTTCCAAGATGGCCGCCGAAGCCGTCGACGAAGCGGACAAGAGTGCGACGACCGTGCAAGGGCTGGTCAATTCTTCCAATCAGATCGGCGAAGTGGTCTCCCTGATTACCGACATTGCCGAGCAGACCAACTTGCTGGCGCTGAACGCGACCATCGAAGCGGCCCGCGCCGGCGATGCCGGAAAGGGTTTTGCCGTTGTTGCTAACGAGGTCAAAAGCCTCGCCAGCCAGACGGCCAAGGCGACCGAGGAGATTTCCCGCCAGATCACCGAAATTCAGTCGGCAACGCAGAATGCTGCCGGTGCGATTGAGGGGATCAGCGAACGCATCCGCAAGATCAACGACGTCTCTGCCGCGATCGAGGAAGCCGTCAACCAGCAGTCGGAAGCAACCACCGAAATCGCCCGCAACGTGGACAACGCGTCGATGGGCACCAACAGGGTGATGGACAGTATTGCCGGCGTGCAGGAAGCCGCCAGCGATACGGGTGAAGAGGCGGGCCGGATTTCCGAAGCCGCCAACGCCCTCTCGCAACAGGCGGAAGGCCTCCGCGCCGAAGTCGAGAAGTTCCTGAACGAAGTGAGGGGCGCGGCCTGATCAACAGGCAGCCTTGAAGCAAACAGGAACGGCGCCCGGGGAACCGGGCGCCGTTTTTGTTGTCGGTAGTTTATTGACCTGAAACCGGGGCCTACGACTTTGGCCGGGCATTCTCCGGATCGTAGAGCGGTTTGTAGCCGGCCGCGGCAACCTCGACCGGGAACTTCTGGTTGAAGTACTCGATCTCGAGGGCGCAGCCTTCCTCACAATAGTCCTGCGGCAGATAACCGAGCGCGATGTTCTTGCCGATGGTCGGCCCGAACGCGATGGAGGTCGTGTAGGAGCGCCGGCCCTTGCTGTCGATCAGGACTTCATTGGTCTTCGGATCGACGATCGGGCAGTTGCCGACCATGTAACGCGCGACACCGTCCTTGTCGGTGTTGTCGGTGACGACCAGCGTGCAGAGCGTTGCCGGCTGGTGGGCGAGGTCACGCTGTTGCAGGTTGGCGGCCTTGCCGCGGAAATCGGCGGCCTTGACCTTGGGCCGCGCGAGGCCGGCTTCGAGCAGGTTGTACTCGGTCAGCAGGTCGGCGTTCTGCAGGCGAAGGCTCTTTTCCATCCGCCGCGTGTTGGCGTAAGTCTCAACACCGACAGGCGTGATGCCGAGTTCCGCAAACATGTCCCAGAGCCCGAGACCGTAGCTGAACGGGAAGTGCAGTTCCCAGCCCTGTTCACCGACATACGAAATGCGAAACGCCTTCACCGGCACGCCACGGAGCGTAATGTCCTTGATTGCCGCGAACGGGAAATTCTCGGGATCGAGGCCTACCGGGTCGTCGGCAAGCTTCTTCAGGTTTTGGCGTGCATTCGGCCCCCAGATTCCGATGCAGCCGAAACTGTCGCTGCGGTCCTCGACGGTGGCGGCCCATTCCTTGTCCCGCAACAGACGGCGGAGGTACGTCATGTCGCGGTGACCGGCGTCGGCACCGTCGATCACGCGGAAGCGGTCTTCGGCCAGACGCAGGACCGTCAGATCCGCCAGGACGCCGCCTGTGTCGTCGAGGAAGTTGGTGTAGACGCCCTTGCCGACGGGGGTGTCGCCGGCGACCTTGGACGAGGCGGCGAATTCCACCAGCTGCTCGGCGTCCTTGCCCGTCACGTCGTAGATCGCGAAGTGCGACAGGTTGATCATGCCGACGTTTTCGGAGAGTTCCAGATGCTCGGCGTTGGAGACACGCCAGAAGTGACGGTTATCCCATTCGTTCTCACGTACCGGCACCCGGTCGGCATATTTCTCGAGCAGTTTGTCTTCGTTTGAGGCATAACCGTGCGCGCGCTCCCAGCCTGCCAGTTCCATGAAGTACCCGCCGAGTTCCTTTTCGCGGAGATAGGAGGGGGCACAACGGAGGTTGCGGCCCTTGGTGTAGGGCTCACGGTTGTGGACCGGCGGGTTGTAGATCTTGAACGCTGTTTCGTAGCACCGGTCGTGAATGTATTTTTCCGACTTCTGGATCGGATAGTACCGTGCATAGTCGATGGAATGGTGATCGAGCTCGGTGCGGCCGTCGGTCATCCAGTCGGCGATGACCTTGCCGGTGCCGGGACCGTCCTTGACCCAGACCGATACCCCGTACCAAAGACCTTTGACGTCCGGCGACTCGCCGATGGACGGGCCGCCGTCTGCGGTAACCTGCAAGAGGCCGTTGAACGAATGCTTCTCGTTATAGCCGAGCTCGCCCAGGATCGGCGTCAGCTCCATGGCACGTTCCAGGGGCTCGATGATCTGCTCCGTCTCAAGATCGCGCTGCGACGGCGACAGGCGGGCTTCCTCTTTCTCAAGCAGATCGCGCGGATGGCAGAGACGCGGTTCTTTTTCCTCGTAATAGCCCCATTCGATCTGGCCGCCCTCGGCGGTCTTCGGGTCGCCGGTGTCGCGCAGGTAGGCGGAGTTGCCCTGGTCGCGAAGCAGCGGGTAACCGATCTCCTTGCCGGTGCCCGCGAACTCGTCGTAGGGGCCGAAGAACGTCAGCGGATGGTCGACCGGCATGACGGGCAGGTCTTCCCCTGCCATTTCCGAAATCAGGCGTCCCCACAGGCCGGCGCAAACGACCACATAAGGCGTTTCGATGTAGCCACGCGACGTGTGCACGCCCTTGATCTGGCCGCTCTCGATATCGAGGCCCGTGCATGGCGTGTTGGCAATCGATTCCAGTTTGCCGGTGGCTTCCGCTTCCAGAATCATTTCGCCGGAGACGACCTGAGAACGCGGGATAACGAGACCGGCATCGGGATCCCACAATGCACCCTGGATCACGTCCTCCTCGATCAGAGGCATGAGTTCCTTGGCCTTTGCGGCTGAAATCATCTCGACACGGTTGCCGAAGGCGCGGCCCGAGCTGACACGGCGTTCCAGTTCACGCATGCGCTCGTCGTCGCCCTTGCGTGCGACCTCGATCCCGCCGATCCGCGCGTATCGGCCACGCTTTTCGAAGAAGTCGATCGAGTACTTGGTGGTGAAGATGGTCATCTGGTCGTGCATCGTGTTGAAGCAGAAGTCCGATGCATGGGCCGTCGAGCCGATATCCGTCGGAATGCCAGACTTATCGATGCCGATGATATTTTCCCAACCGCGTTCGATCAGGTGGTGAGCGACCGACGCGCCGACGATGCCGCCGAGGCCGATGATTACGACGTCCGCCTTTTTGTGAAAAGTCGCCATGGTGCCATCTCCGTGTAGGCTCAGTCGGCGGACCGTTGCAAATGCCCGGTACGCTTCAAAATTTCACCATGGTTGGTAAGGAATTGGCAACCTCTGCGCTAAGATACGCGCGACCCCGGATGTTCTGAAATCGTCAGGCCGTGGCAGCGGCGGAGAAGCCTCTTTGGCGGTATGTGTATAGCGTCGACGAGATTGCGAGGTTGATGAGACCTGCAAGAACGGCGACGCCGTATGATGTCACGTAGTCTCCGGTCAGGTCGTAAAAGTAGCCGCCGAGGTAGCCGCCGATCCCCATGCCGCTCCAGCCGGCGGCGGTGACGATGGCGACGGACAGTCCGGCAGCTCTGGGCGGCGCGGCTTCGCGGGTGGCAATGATCAGGCAGGTCATCACACCCGAGAACCCGAAACCGAAGAGAACGGCGAGGGTGAAAAGTGCCGGCATCAGATCTGTTTGCGTGAACCAGAACACGATGGATGTCTGGACGAGCGCCCCGATTATGTATGCGCGCAAGCCGCCGATCCGGTCGGCGATGCTGCCGAACATGATGCGCCCGGCGACGCCGCAGATCATGACCGTCATCAGGAGCTGCGTGCCCCCTCCGGGTGTCGTGCAGATGGCATTGCCCAGCGGGACCAGGTGAACGATGGGCACTGCCATGCAGATGCAGCAGAAGATGCCCGCGAACGCCAGCCACGGCAGCGAGATGCGGGGCGGGATGTGCCATTGCTGTGCGGGCCGTGCGACCGGTGCAATGTGTGCCGTTGATGCAGGCGCAGGGCGGAGCAGCATGAGCAAGGGCAACAGGATCAGCAGATATCCGGCACCGAGCAGGAATATCGCCGCGCGCCAGTCCATGTGTTCCATCATCGTGCGCAGCACGAACGGGACGACACCCTGACCAAGCGCGCCGCCCGCTGTAATCAGCCCAATGGCCAAGCCACGGCGGCGGTCGAACCAGTTCGAGCCGAGCGCCAGCAACGGTGTGAACAGGCACGCGAACCCGAGGCCGCCGATGGCGGCATAGATGGTGTAGATGGCGGCAAGGTCTGACTGGTGGCTGACGAGCATGAGTGAAACGCCCAGCGTGGTGGCACCGAAAAGGGCAATCCGCTTGGCACCGAACCGGTCCGACAAGCTGCCCCAGATCAACCCGCCCGTCGCCGCGCCGGCGGCGGCCATGGTGTAGGCCATGGAAATATCGGCCCGGAGCCAGCCGAATTCACGCTCAAGCGGCTCGATCAGGACGGACACTGTGACGTTGGCGCCGAAGCCGAGCGCCAGACTGACGAGGCCCACGAAGACGATGATCCAACCGTAAGGTTGCTCGATGCTGGCAGCTTTGCATTCGGTCTCGGTCATCTCGATATCCTTGTCCTGCGCTATTCGGGATCGTTGACACGCTGGTGTCCGCACGGTTTGATTCCCGGGTGGCGGCACCGGGGGCGTTATCGCCCGCCACCGTCACCGGATCGTCAAAGCGCCTGTCTCGGCGCGAGAAAAAAGCGTGAAAAACTTGCTGCGCGTGACGCAGCGCACAGGACCGAAAACGGTCCTAAGGGAAGGAAAAACGAGCGATGTTAAGCGATTGGGAGCCGCCGAAGTCCTTTGCGGCGTACAAGCATATCGAGGCGAGGCGTATCTCCGGGAGCCTTGGCGCCGAAATTTCCGGCGTCGATATTTCAGAAGACCTGCCGGATGAGGTGATTGACGAAATCACTGGTGCGCTCAACGAGCACCACGTCATTTTTTTCCGCGACCAGGATCTTGCGCCCAAGCGTCAGGCTGCCTTCGCGTCACGGTTTGGACCGCTCATTCCCTATCCGATGGTCAAGGGTCTGGACGGCACAGACGAGGTCGTGCCGGTAACGAAGCTGCCGGAAGAACGTGTCAATTTCGGCGGTATCTGGCACGCCGACACGACATATCTCGAAGAGCCGCCAATGGGCGCGCTGTTGTACGCGGTGGAATTGCCGCCCTATGGCGGCGATACGCTGTTTGCGAACATGCACCTTGCCTACGATACACTGTCACCGAGCCTGCAGGCATATCTTGAGACACTGACGGTAATCCAGAACTCGGCCAAGGCGGAGGTGACCCGCACGCGCGAGGACCGGGTCAAGGGTGACGGCAGCAAGCGCATGCAACTCGTCGCCGAGCACCCGGCGGTGATCACGCATCCGCGCACGGGGCGCAAGGCGCTTTACGTGAACTCCGGGCATACGGAGCGTTTCAAGGAGTTGACGGAGGAGGAAAGCCAACCGTTGCTGGAGTTCCTGTTCCGGCACCTGTCGCGCCCGGAATTCACATGCCGCTTCGTCTGGACGGAGGGCGCGCTCGCGTTCTGGGACAATTACGCAACCCAGCACAATCCGATCAACGACTACCACGGGTTCAAGCGCGTCATGCACCGCGTCACGGTCGGTGGCGGACGCCCGCAACTGATGCGGGTTGCTGAGTAATGGCGCTGACCGTTCCGCCGGACCGGCGCGCCCAGAGTTTTCTGGGCCATCCGGTCGTCGAGGACCTGGACAACCTGGACGCGGACGTCGCCGTTTTGGGCATTCCGTTTGGCAAGCCCTACCGGCCGGAAGGTATGGCCAACCCGCAAAGCCTGGGGCCGGCAGCTGTTCGCGCGGCATCTCGGCGGATCCAGATCGCGCCCGATCACTATGACTTCGATCTCGGCGGGCCGGCGCTCGATGGCCGCGATGTGAAGATCGTCGATTGCGGAGATGCGGCGGCTGACATGAACGACCACGATGCGCATTACCGGAATGCCGAGAAAGCGATCCGCAAGATCGTGGCCGCGGGTGCGATGCCGATCGTCATCGGCGGCGATCATGGCGTGCCGATCCCGGTGTTTCGGGGCATCGAAGCTCTCGGGCCGATCACGCTGGTACACGTCGATGCGCACCTCGACTGGCGCGACGAGGTCAACGGCGAGCCGGAAGGGTATTCCAGCCCGATCCGGCGTGCGTCGGAACTCGATCATATCGGCGAGATTTTCCAGATCGGCATGCGGGCCGTCGGCAGCGCCAGGATCGAGGAAGTTGAAGCGGCGAATGCCTACGGCGCGCATATCTATACGTCCTATGATGTGCACGATAACGGCATCGAAAGCGTGCTGGCCGATATTCCAGACGGTGGGAACTACTACCTGACCATCGATGCGGACGGCGTCGATCCCGCCGTCATGCCGGGGACGCTGGCGCTCGCGCCGGGCGGGTTGACCTATCACCAGATGCGCAAGCTCATTCACGGGCTTGTCGCGAAGGGCCGGGTGGTCGGCATGGATATCGTCGAGATCGCGCCCGAAAACGACGTGAACCAGCTGACCTGTATTGCCGCCGGGCGCATGATCGTGAACCTGATCGGCGCGGCCGCCCGGGAAGGTTATTTTGACTGACGGCGACGCTTACTGCGTCGCCGCCTTCTGATCTATTGTCACCTTGAGGATGCGGTTCGTGCTGCTTTGATGGATTAGCAGATTTCCGTCCAGGCTACGGCGCATGTGACGGATGATCCCGGCGTAGATGTTGCCCGACGGGATCGGCCAGCTCTGGAAAGCTTCAGTTGCCGGATCGAAGCGCACCAGCATGTCCGGCCGCATACCGGACTCATTGTACCAGACGGCACCCCCGGCGATGACGATCGCATAGGGATGTGACTTCGGACCGCTCGGCGACGGCCACTCCTTGATGTCGCCGGTGCTCGGATCGTATCGTCCGAGGCGTCCCTGTGACGAGTTGACGTACCAGATCACGCCGTCGTCCGCGATGTCGAGGCGGCGTACGGTGGTTTCCGGGATCGGCAGTTTGACTTCGTGAAGTGCCATCGTTGCCGGATCGACCTTCAACAGGCAGTTCGAACCGTTGCAAGCGACCCAGGGATTGCCCCCGGCATCGATCTTGATGCCGTACGGTTTCGATTTTGCGGTCGGTGCGGTGACGAGGCGGATATCGCCGGTTGCCGGGTCAAGGCGGCCGATCATGTTCGAGTGCTGAAGCGTGAACCAGAGGATGCCTGACTTGTCGAAGATGGCGGTATGCGGATCCTTGGCGTCGGGGTCCGGCATCGGGTAGACGGTGATCTCGCCCGTGGCAGGGTCAAGCTTGCCCATGGTGCCGTTCTTGTTGCCCGTGTACCAGACGTTGCCGGCCGGATCTAGAGTGACGGAGTGCGGGTAAGCGCCTTCGGGCAGGTCGTATTCCTGCATTGCGCCGCTGGCCGGATCCAGACGGCCGACCAAGTTGCCAAACTGACCGGCCCACCAGATTGTACCGTCGGGCGCCTGTATCGGGTCGCGTGTTCGCTGGCCGAGCGTCGGGGTCTGCCATTCCTGGAACGAGATGCTCGCCGGACCATTGACGATGACGGGCTGCCGTTTGCTGTTCGGCGGGAAGTTCGCGGCAAGGTAGTCGATGATCGCGGCATGCTGTTCCGGCGCGTCGGACAGATCGATCATCGTTGCGGTCAATTCGTTCCACTCATCAGCAGAATAGCCGGAACTGCGTGTGATCTGGTTGCTGTTGTGACACGTGGTGCAGACGCCTTCGATCAAGTCACGGCCGGGTGCGTCCGGCAACTCATTGGCGTGTGCCGAGGCGTGTATCGCCACGGCGAGAGATAGTCCGAAAGGCACGGCGGCAAACGCATGCAAAATTTTCTGGGGCATGACCCACTCCTCCCAAGGACGAAAGTGAGACGATCGCAAATCATTCTGCCTGTTTCGGTTCGCCGTCAAGCGAAACAGGAAACCGTTCAGGATCTGATGACCGTTAAACCGGGGTGCGCAAACGGGAGCGCGCGTTCTCGCATCATCGTCTTGCGCCGGTCGCGGGCGTCGGCGTCGTTTGCCGATGACACCACGAACGCGTCAAAGTGAAGGTCGGGTGCGGTGAGGCCATGAACTGCGGCCTGAATGTCAGGCTGGCCGAGCGCTTGCCATTGGCGGTTCTCCGCCGGAATTTCCGATAGCGGCACCGGTGCCCCATTGTGCTCGAAAGCGCCAACATTCGAGCAATAGAAATATACCTCGTCCATTGTCAGACCGAGCTCGGTGTCGATCCGGATGCCGTTCAACGAGGCATAGCAGTAATTCTCGTTGCCGAGTTCCGTCTCGTGCATGCGCTCCATGTGGTCGTCATGGAGCCAGTTGATGAACAGCGTCACCCGCGTGCCCGGTGACGGGTGAAGGCAGGAAGCAATAGAGCCGTACCCGGTGACGTGCGCGGAATAGACGCTGTCGAAGTCATGTACGCTGCACCGTTCGCAAGGTATTGGCGGGGTGTCGAGGTCTCCGAACTTGCGGACGATCTGCTCCGGTGCCTGATTGGAACCGACAGCGAGTACCGGCGTGCGGCCGGCGCGAAGGGCTACAGCCTCGTCCGCCGACATATCAAGGACATCGGTGCCGTCCACCACATACGAGCGTATCGGCAGGGGGTAGGGGTACCCCAGGGCGAGTTTCAACGTCTCTTCAGACACGCTGCATACTCGCCTCGGGGCACCTTTGGTTCATATCAGTCCTGCTGCAGTCCGCGCCCGATGAAATGACCGGTTAGCGCACCCAGCAAGAGCCAGAACAATCCCGCCGTGACCAACGAGGTCGCGACGAACTGTGCTGCCAGTTCCGCCGGTACGCCGCCTGAAAACTCATGCGGATGAGGGGCGCCGACGAGGTGCGGCATGGCGAGCATCGCAGCCCCGAGAAAGCGGAGCGGCCAGTTTGGGCTGAACGCGATCAGAGCAAGACCGCCCGCCGATGCGGCAACCGTTAACACCCACCACAACTGGCGCCCGGTCAAATCCGCCGCAGCCATGCCTGGCAGTTCGGGCGGTAGCCCGAGGGCGGGCAGGAATGAAAACGCCAGGAACCCGGACGCGCCCCAAATCAGGCCGAGCCGCCAGTTCGTTGCGCGACCGCGCAGCGTCATGCCGGCTGCGATCAGCAATGCAAATCCGGCACCCAGAACGATGTTGGTGAGTGCGGTGAGCCCGATCCGTTCGAACCCGTCTTCAGGCATCCATCCGACACCGTGGTCATGCTCGTGGCTATGACCCGGGGCAGCATTGTCGTGAGTATGTGCTTCCGCACCGGTGGCCGGTGCCTCATAAGCTTCGGCCGCATAAATCAGCGGCACCACCTTGAGCATCTGCGCGCCCGAGACGAACGCGCCCGCGATCAGTCCGGCCGCAACCGCGGCCAGAAGAATCCGTCCGATCATGTCGTATCTCCGGTCTGGAAATCAGTGGCAGGGAAAGGCGAATGCGTGCCGGCCGTCGTGCGCCACGTTGTGCATGGTGGCGGAATTCGCGAGGCCGACGCCATACACGAGAAAGCTGCCAAGAAGTGCTGCCGCAAGGGTCGCGGCGATACGTTGCTGAAAGGTCAGCGGAAGTGAAACTTGAGCTTGTTTGGTCTGTTCCATCAGACTCCCTCCGAGTTTGATTACGGTTACCGCAGGCAATGCCCGTCGATGCAAAGGCAGGTCTCCTGGCTGACGGCTTGTCGCCTGAAAATCACCTTCCCAACCTGCCGGTCAGTGGCTTTCGATTTTCGGCTCGCCGCATACAGTTGCGGGGGCAGCCCGGGTAGAAATCCCCTGATGGGTAAATCCCTCCCGTGTTCCCTATTAGTCCCCAAGACTTTTTCGTCTCTCAACGGGGAACCCTTGCCGAGAAATGATGCGCTGAACGTGCATCCCTTGTCAAACGCCGGCTCAAGCATGTGGTCGCAATTCCGATGCAATCCTTGCACGGGAAGTGTCCCCGGTGGCCTCGATTTATTCGCGTTCTATGTTGCGGTGCACAAATAGTTATGGAATGCTGACCTATCGAATAGTTATGGAATGCTGACCTATCGAACAGGGACAAGGGGTGGCCGTGAGTTCGCTTTCGACAGTCGATGTTGTCTGGGTATTAACCAGTGCAGCACTGGTCTTCATGATGCAGGCCGGATTTTGCTGCCTCGAGAGCGGCTATGTCCGCTCCAAGAACAGCGTCAATGTGGCCGCGAAAAACTTCGCGGATTTCTGTATTTCCGCAGGGATATTCTGGGCCGTCGGTTTCGGGCTTATGTTTGGCGCCAGCGACAACGGCGTCATCGGCGCGTCCGGTTTTCTGTTCTCCGAAAGCCGCGATTCCAGCCACATTGCGTTCTTCGTCTTTCAATTGATGTTCTGCGGGGCGGCGACGACGATCGTTTCCGGCGCCGTTGCGGAGCGGACGACTTACGTCGGTTACCTCATGATTGCCGTCGTCATTTCCCTGATCATCTACCCGGTATTCGGGCATTGGGCCTGGGGCGGCGCGGACGGCGGCGCGCCCGGTTGGCTCGCAGCGATCGGATTCGTCGATTTCGCCGGGTCGACCGTTGTGCACTCCATCGCGGGATGGGTCGGACTGGCTGCGGTCCTGATTATCGGTCCGCGCGACGGCCGTTTCGACGGCACCGGAGGCAACTTCAGAAGCCACAGTTTGCCGCTGTCGGCTTTGGGCGTGTTTACGATCTGGGTCGGCTGGATCGGCTTCAACGGCGGCAGCACGCTGGCGGCAAACGATGCGGTCCCCCTGATCGTGTTCAATACCCTGATTGCAGGTGCATTCGGTGGCCTTGCGTCGATCGTTCTGGCGCCGGTGATGTTTGGCCGCTCGGATGTGCCGAGTATGTTGAACGGTGCGCTGGCGGGATTGGTGGCGATCACCGCGCCGGCTCATGCCGTGGGTCCTGAAGGTGCCGTCGTCATCGGCCTGATCGGCGGCATGCTGTGCATGGCTGCGGCTTCTGTTCTGGAGCGTCTCCGTATCGACGACGTGCTGTCGGCGTTTCCGGTTCATGCCGTTGCCGGAATTTGGGGCACGCTGTCGGTGGCATTGTTTGGCCGCCCCGAGATTCTTGCAACGGGTCTCGGCCGTTTCGATCAGTTCCTCGTGCAGGGGCTGGGAGCCCTGGCGGCGGCGGTCTGGGCATTCGGTCTGGGTTTCGTTCTGCTGAAACTCATCAACCGGATTTATCCGTTGCGTGTGCCGCTGAACGCCGAGCGCATCGGCCTCAATATCAGCGAGCACGACCAGTCGACCGAGCAACTGGATCTACTTCAGGCGATGGAGTTCCAGCGCGTCACCGGCGATTACTCCAGACCAATTCCGGTAGAACCGAACTCCGAGACTGGCGATATCGCCGCGCAATACAACCGGGTCCTGCACAATCTCTACAACGCGAAACTGGATGCCGAGATGGCCAACAACGCGAAATCGGACTTTCTGGCCTCCATGAGCCACGAGCTTCGCACGCCCCTGAATGCGATCATGGGGTTTTCGGAAGTGATTACGAACCAGTACTTCGGGCCCGTCGGCTCCACGAAATACCAGGATTATGCGAACGACATCATGTCGAGCGGCAAGCACCTGTTGAGTCTCGTAAACGATATTCTCGATCTCTCGAAAATTGAGTCCGGCAGAAACACACTCATTAAAAAAGAAATCTGTCCGAGAGAAGCTTTTGACGAAACGCTCAAGATCGCCAAGAACGCAATCGATTGCAGCCAGATCTATTTCGAAACCCGTGTCGCCGACAGCGTCCCGCCGCTGTATGTGGACGAGCGCGCCATCAAGCAGGTGCTGCTCAATCTGTTGTTCAATGCTGTAAAATTCACGCCGGGTGGCGGACATGTGACACTAAAAGCAACATACGCCAACGATCTTCATGTCATCGAAGTCGTCGATACAGGCGACGGGATTGCGCCCGAGAACCTGAAGAAGATCACCGAACCCTTTGCCCAGTTGCAGGCCAATCCGCACATCGCGAAGATGGGTACGGGGCTGGGACTCGCCATCGCAAAAGCGCTCGTGGAAGCGCATGGCGGCGAACTCCGGATCGCGAGCGAGGTCGGCAAAGGAACATCGGTACGTGTGGTCTTGCCCCGCCAGCAGAACGCCGCCGCCGAGTAATCTCAGGATGCATTGACGGTTTCCAGCCTTTTGATGGCTTTCTCGAGATGGCTTGCGATGGAACGCATGTCGTTCAGCGCATCCAATGCGATGCTTGTCTGCGCAACGGTAAGTTCGCCGCTTCCCGCGGCACGTAGTGTTTCTGCCTTGAGGTCCTGATACGCCGCCTCGAAGCCGTCAAGATGCGAGGTCTGGCCGGTTTCCGGTGGACCGGTGTGCACCCCGGACGTACTTATTGCCGAAGCAAGCCTGGCGGCTACTGCATGAAACCGCTGTACGTAGTCCGCCGGTAAATGGTCTAGGCGATGACGCCTGGTAGCGAGGTCACGCCCGTTGCGGGCAATCTCCAGATAGTGCCAGATCGCGCGCACGATACTGGAAAGCGACATGGCGATGTCTTCGGTATTGCGCCCGGCGTTAAGGCGACGGATGTATCCGTAGACGGCTTCGCTGAGCGCGTTCGCGATTTCTAGTCTTTGCGCCAGCCGCGAGATCGATACCTCCCGGTCGACAAGGGACGATTTCGCAATCCCATAGGCGATGTCCGCGATTCTCTTCATTTCCAGAATGATCGCGTTCAAGGCGATCGACGGGACCGCGAGGCTGAAGTCGTCCAGATATTGCGGCCGTGCCTCGGCTTCTTCACGCGTCGTCAACCGGGTTGCGAGCCATGTTTCAAGCCGCTTGCTGAGGGGCCAAATCAGCAGAACACCGAGCACATTGAAGGCTGTGTGAAACAGGGCCAGTGTCGTTGCCGGCGCCCTCGTTCCGGTGACCTTTGCTTCGACGAACTCGACAATGATCAGCATGACCGGTAGCAACGCCAATGCCGACAAACCGGTCAGGATGTTGAAGAACACGTGTGAGACGGCAACGCGTTTGGCGGCTGCGGTCGCCCCGAACACGGCAATAAGCGCAGTGCTTGTGGTGCCGATATTGGCGCCGATCACGAGGGCTGCGCCGGATTCGATAGTTAACAATCCGCCCAGTGCCGCGGTGATGGCGATGGCGATAACCGCACTCGAGGACTGCATTAACGTCGTCAACACGATGCCCGCGCCGACAAACGCTGCGGTGTTCCAGATGCCCTGTGTCTGAAGGGACGTGACGTCGATGGCGGCGGCGATTCCCTCAAACGTCAGTTTCAGCGTCGCGATGCCGAGGAAGAACACACCGAAACCGGTCAGGGCTTCCCCCAGCGCGCCGCGGCGTGTCGACGTACCTGACAGAAACAGGACCATGCCCATGCCGAGCAAAGGAAGCGCGAGCGCCTCGATCTTGAAGTTGATGCCGATCACGGCAACCAGCCAGCCCGTGAACGTGGTGCCGACATTGCTGCCGAATACCACCCACATCGCCTGCGGCAGGGTCAGCAGCCCGGCGTTCACGAAGCCGATCGCGGCCACCGTCACGGCGCTGGATGACTGGACAAGGCCAGTAATCAGGATACCGGACAGCAGGCCCCGTTGCCGCGAGTTCGTCCATCGCCCGAGTATGTCCCGCAAGGTGTCGCCCGCGGCAACCTTCAGGCCCGCGGTCATCAGATGTATGCCGAGAAGAAACAGGCCAATCCCACCCAGTGCGCTGCCGGCCAGTGCCCAACTGATCATATCGGTTCCGTCATATCGTTGATGATCTTTCGCCTGAAATTATAGACGAGGCCGCGTTTTGCCGACAAAGGGCTTTGTGGGATCAGCCGGGTGAATTCATGGGGTTCGCGATGCCTTTTGAACGAGTGTTTCCAGCCGGTTCAGGAAATTCGAACGGTCGGCCTTGGAGAAAGCGGCCGGGCCGCCAGTGATTTCACCCGTGTCGCGCAGCCCCTGCATCAGTTCGCGTGTCGCCAGCGCCATGCCGATCATCTGTTCCGTGAAAACCTCGCCGTTGGGCTTGATCGCCATTGCGCCTTTTTCCAGGCAGCGTGCCGCCAGCGGGATGTCATTCGTGACGCAGATGTCGTTACTTTCGATGTGTTCGGCGATCCAGTTGTCTGCAGCATCGGCACCTTCGGCGACGATCACCAGTTCGACCAGCGGATTGGTGCTCGGCCGGATGCCGCCGTCGCAGACCATGTAGGTTTTCAGATTGTGGCGTCCGGCGACGCGTTCGGCCTCGTCACGGACCGGGCAGGCATCTGCATCGACATAAACCGCGACCATGCTGCGGTCAGTCGTCGCCGGCTTCGGCTTCTTCCTTCGGGAGGTATTGCGAGATGTCGACCTCGTCCAACTGTTCCGGCATCAGGAAGCGTTCGGCATATTCCTTGTAGACGCCGGACGTGAGGAACAGTTCGAACAGTTCGTCGTCGATATGTGCGTCCTTCTTCATGAACGACATGATCTTGACGCTGTCGGAGAGTTTCTTCGGCGCCTTGTAAGGGCGGTCGGCGGCGGTCAAAGCCTCGAATATATCGGCGATTGCCATGATCCGCGCCGGTACGGACATATGGTCCTTGTTGAGCTTCTTCGGATAGCCGGTGCCGTCCATTTTTTCATGGTGGCCGCCGGCCATCTCCGGCACGCGCGCCAGATGTTTCGGAAACGGCAGTGCTTCCAGCATGATAATGGTTTGCACGATGTGGTCGTTAATCTTGAACCGTTCTTCCTCGGTCAATGTGCCGCGTGCGATGCAGAGGTTGTAGACCTCGCCGAGATTGTACTTGTGTTCGGGTACGTCGAGCTTGAAGCCCCACGGATTGTCGTCTTCCGCGGTCGGCTCCGTGCCTTCACGGTAAATAATGTGGTCGTAACGGTCGGCGAGCAGGTTCTCCTCGCATGGCAGTTCGGGCTCCGGCTCGCGTTCGACCCGCTTGAGTTCCTCGTAGGAAAGACCGAGACGGTCCGAAAGCGTCCGCGTCCATTTGATCTCGGCAATTTCCTTCACGCGCTCGATCCGGTCGGGCGCCATGAACTCGCCGCCGACGTTGCTCTCGGCGATAAAGGCGAAATCGTCGTCGAGCTTGGCGAGTTGTTCTTCCAGTTCCGCCTTGAGGGTATCCGGGTCGCCGCCATCGATGATCTTGTTCTGGTACTCGATCACGCGGTCGCGCTTGACGACCTCGAAGCGGTTCCGGATTTCGTGAATGCGGTTGTAAATGGTCTCGAGCTTGGTGGCCTTGTCGACGACATATTCGGGGGTCGTGACCTTACCGCAGTCGTGCAACCACGCTGCGATGTGCAGTTCGTACCATTCCTCATCGGTCAGGTCGAAATCCTTGAACGGGCCGTTTTCCTGTTCGGCGGCGGCGCTCGCCAGCATCTTGGTCAATTCGGGCACGCGCTGACAGTGGCCGCCGGTGTAGGGCGACTTGGCGTCAATCGCGGATGCGATCAGCTCGATGAAACTATCGAGGAGTTTCTTCTGCGCTTCCAGAAGTTGCTGGTTGTCCAGGGCCACGGCGGCCTGAGACGCCAGCGCCTCGATCAGCGGCTGGATATGGGCACCGAACTCCACGACATCGCCGGAGGTGTTGTCGACGGCGTTCAACAGCTGCAGGACCCCGATAACCTCGTTCTGCGAGTTCTTGAGCGGCACACACAGGAACGACTTCGAGCGGTAACCAGTGCCCTCGTCGAACTTCTTGGTGCCGGAGAAATCGAAGCTGTCGTTCTCGTAGGCGTCGGGAATGTTGATCGAATTGCCGGTCAGGGCAGCGGCGGAGGCAACGTTTTTATGGTTTTCGTCACCGGTTTTCGGATCGACCAGCATCAGCGGCGGAAAGTTGATTTCCTTGCCCGTGGTGCCGCCCATGGCGATCTCAAGGCTGTCCGTGCGCATGATCTCGAAACGGAGCCGGTTGTCGTCGGTACGGATATAGAGGGTCCCGCCGTCGGCATTGGCGAGACTCTTGGCTTCCAGCAGAATCGTCTCCATAAGAACGTTGGTATCCCGCTCCGCGGAAAGCGCGATACCGATGTCGATCAGACGTTGCAGGCTTGATGCGCTTAGCCCGTCGTTGGTTTCTGTCGTCCCGTCAGCCATTTCACCACACAATCCCTGCAGGCAAGCGCCTTTCCGGCGCATTTCCTTGATGCCCCAACTCGAACCCGGACTCTAGACGGATAAGCCATTGATTGACAATGGTCACACCGTCCGGCGCGCGATTTTCCGGATTGCTTGACCGTTCCGCCCGGAACGGGTCAACCTTGCGCCCGGCGAGGAGTAATCGGTATGGCTTACAGTTCCCTGAGGGATTTCATATCCAGGCTTGAGAAGGACGGTCGACTCGTGCGCGTCTCGGCGCCGGTATCGACGGTTCTGGAAATGACCGAGATCCAGACCCGCGTGCTGGCCGAGGGCGGTCCCGCGATCCTGTTCGAGAACGTTATCAAGGCCGACGGCACGCCATCCGACATGCCGGTGCTCGTCAATCTGTTCGGCACTGTCGAGCGTGTCGCCTGGGGCATGAACCGGGAACCTTCTGAGCTCCGGGAGATCGGCGAAACGCTGGCGTTCCTGCGCCAGCCTGAACCGCCCGGCGGCTGGCGTGAAGCCATGGAAATGTTGCCGCTGATGAAGACCGTGATGGCGATGAAGCCGAGAGATGCAGGGACGGCGTATTGCCAGGAAGTCGTGCTGACGGGCGACGATATCGACCTCTCGAAGTTGCCGGTCCAGACCTGCTGGCCCGGCGAACCGGCGCCGCTGATCACATGGCCGCTGGTGGTGACCAGGGGGCCGGGCTCAGACAAACGCGATGACTATAACCTCGGCATCTACCGGATGCAGGTCACGGGCAAGAACACGACGCTGATGCGCTGGCTCAAGCACCGGGGCGGTGCGCAGCATCACCAGCGCTGGAAGGCTGAAAAGCCGGAACCGTTGCCCGCCGCTGTTCTGCTCGGCGCCGATCCGGGCACCATCCTCGCCGCCGTGACGCCCGTGCCGGATACGTTGTCGGAATACCAGTTCGCGGGGCTTCTCAGGGGCAAGAAGGTGGAACTCGTCGACTGTGTGACGCAGCCCCTGAAGGTGCCTGCGGAAGCGGAGATTGTCCTCGAAGGCACGGTATCGCTGACGGACTATGGCGACGAAGGTCCTTACGGCGATCACACGGGGTATTACAATTCGGTCGAGCCGTTCCCTGTCTTTACCGTCACCGCGATCACCATGCGCAAGAACCCGATTTACCTCTCGACCTACACCGGCCGGCCGCCGGACGAACCGTCGGTGCTGGGTGAGGCACTTAACGACGTGTTCGTCCCGCTGTTGCAGCAGCAATTCCCGGAAATCGTCGATTTCTGGTTGCCACCGGAGGGCTGCTCGTACCGTGTCGCCGTCGTTTCGATGAAAAAGGCCTACGCCGGGCACGCCAAGCGCATCATGATGGCCGTCTGGTCGTATCTCAGGCAGTTTATGTACACCAAGTTCGTCATCGTCGTGGACGCGGATATCGACGCCCGCGACTGGAACGACGTGATCTGGGCGATCTCGACCAACGTCGATCCGAGCCGGGATCTCACCGTGATCGACAACACGCCGATCGATTACCTTGATTTCGCGTCGCCGGAGTCCGGGCTCGGCGGCAAGCTGGGCATCGACGCGACGACCAAGCTGCCGCCGGAAACGCATCGCGAGTGGGGCAAAAAGATCCGCATGGACGACGATGTCATCAAAAAGGTCGACGATATGTGGGACGCCCTCGGTATTCCCGGGTCGGGCAAACCGATCTGGAAGTGACGGCTATGAATGAGCCGTCATCCTGAACTTGATTCAGGATCCATATGACTGCAGCTGATTGCCCAGGTTTCATAGTTCCTGACCGCGTTCAGGGCTACGGCGATAAATGACGTTATAACTTTCACTGGACGCGATAACGCATGGGCGCGATCATTTTGGCAGCGAGTTTTGCCTGAACGACAGGAAAGAGAGAATTGCGATGAAAAAGGTATTTATCGGCGTCGGTGTCCTGGTCGTGCTTCTGGTTGCCGGTGGTATTTTTCTTTACTCGAACCTTGGCGGCATCATTCAGGCCGCCATCGAAAAGTATGGCTCCGAGGCGACCAAGGCCGACGTGACTCTGAGCAGCGTCGATCTGGATGCCGGGTCGGGCAAGGCGGCGCTCAACGCGCTTTCGGTCGGCAACCCGCCGGGCTTTAAAACCAAGCGTGCATTCGAACTGGGGGCGATTGCCGTGCAGCTCGATACCTCGACCCTCAATTCCGACACCATTGTTATCAATTCGGTGCTGATCGACGGGCCCAAGATCACCTACGAGTTGGCCAACGGCGGCTCCAACGTTGATGCCATCAAGCGCAACGTCGACGCGTATGCCAAGCAGTTCGGCGGCGGTGGATCGGGTGCGTCTTCGTCGGAAGGCGAGGGCCCCAAGATCATCATCGAGAAGCTGACCATCACAGGCGGCGAAGTGAAGGTCTCGGCATCGTTCCTCGACGGCAAGGAACTGGGCTCCAGTCTGCCGACCCTGACGCTGACGGATATCGGCAAGGATGACGGCGGCGCGTCGCCCGCAGAGGTCATCAAGCAGGTCATCGACAAGATGACGGCCGGTGTCGGTAGTGCGGTTTCCGGCCTTAACCTCGACGATCTCGCCAAGGGTGCGGGTGAGCAGGCGAAGAAACTGATGGAAGGAGCTGGCAAAGGTGCCTCCGGCGCGATGGAAGGCGCATCCGGTGCCGTGGAAGACGCCGGCAAGAAGCTGAAAGGCCTGCTGGGGAACTGACACCCAATCGGCGCGACGACAACGAAGACCCCGCCAAGCCGGCGGGGTTTTTTTGTTTGCGGATATCCCTGAATCCTCTCTTAAATTTGAGGCATCTTGGCTATTTAGAGACGGATGTACACGCGGCGAAGGGCGAGTGAAATTTTGTGTGAATTATGGGAACTTAAAAATACGAACTCTAAGCAACGCAGATATATTGAATAGGTGCAGGATGGATGAATGAAGAATTTAGGGGAAAAGATTACCTTTAATCTAATCCGATTGAGAATGTGGATTCGGCGCTGGAACTTTAAGCGCGCGCTAAAACTCAGAAGTGAATGCCTCTTGTTGGTGCGAATGGGGGTGCGGATCGCTGACACGAATGCGTTGCAGATTGGTGCCGATCCGTCACTCGACCGGTGCATTGGTATTGCTGCTTGGAGGCTGACGTCGCCTGAGTACCTCGCGTCGAGTTTTCCGGACGAAATAAAAAATCGATCGGAAAAGCTCGATGATTTAGCAACAAAATACGAAAAGGAGTACCTTGAAAATAAAGAAAAAATTGATGAGCTAGTTGATCTTGCATCAGAAAAAGTAATCGTTCGAACGTGGCTTTTGAACTATTTCGTTGTGCAATCCTACATCGAAAGACAAATGGACGGGCATGAATCCGGCAGCAGGTATTATTTCGAGAGGGCACGAGAGTTTGACGAGTTTGTCGAACCAATCGACCAACACGGTGTTGAGCGACTTCTACGGGAAGCAAGAAAGCAGATCAGACTAGCGAAAGAAATTTTATCTGATAGAGAAGCATTGAAGATCGATGTTAGCTCAAGCGTAGTAAACTCATTGATTGGAGTGTTTTCTTTCCTGTTTATTATTACAGGTTATATATTTAATTATTTTTACCTTGGTTCTTTTGGTATTAATGTCCATAGATATTTTGATTTGAGTGATTATGTTGCTTCCAGTATTGAACAAATATGGGTGATATTTCTGGGAACATTGTATACCGGCATAGTAATTTTTCTCGGCATGCATCACGCCTCTCGCAAGCCGGTTGCGCAGATAAAGCAGGAGCTGGGCCGTTTTAACTGGTTCCTTGTACTCGTAATTACGGTCTTCTTGGCAAATTTGATAATGGGGATCGTCGTTGGAGGAAGGTCACTTCATTTCTTCTTTAGCTTCAACATTTTGTATATTGGGTTTTTTGTATCGAGTTATTTATCAGACAAATATTTTCGAAATACGACATTAGCGACATTGGTTTTTGCAATGCTTTTTTCTTATGCCTCAGGGATGTATGCTCGGACGGCTTTCGCAATTTTCGACGCAAAAAGTGCCCCCATAAGTATTGAAGCTTGCATAGCTACAAGCAAGAAGAGCGACGCGAGTACGCATGCAACGGAATGTAACTTGCGTATTCTGGGTAGCTCCGCAGGGTATTTGTTCGCATTCGATGACAAAACCGATATCTCTTACTCTATCCGACGAGAGCTAATTCCTACGTTTGAGCACGAGCAGCGTTGGGATCTTGTCTCGGGAACAGACAGCCTTCGCAATTGGTTGGTGACGACGACCAAGACGTTATTGGGAAAATAAATGACGGCGTTGGATTAGTGGTCCGGCCGTCCTCCGGGGTATCAAATTGTCAGTATAATTCTTGACCCGAACGGTTGGTCTTGCGCGTGAGCCCGGGGCCGGCCCGTTCCTTTTGGAGTGAGTGCTCGCCATGTCCGAGAGAGCCGCCCGCAGGGGCCGTGACGCCCGCCGTGAAGCCCGTGGAAAGGCAGGGGCCGTGTCGAAGCCCTTTATTGTCCGTAACATCCCGCTGATGGAACTCGCCTCTGCCGAAGCGCTCGAGATGATCGAGGCCAATGCCGATCTGATCCTGGAAGAAATCGGCATCGAATTCCGCGACGACGAGGAGGCGCTCAAGCTTCTCAAGGATGCAGGCGCGGATGTGCAGGGTACCCGCGTGCATTTCCCGAAGGGGCTCTGCCAGAACCTGCTGAAAACGGCGCCGTCACAGTTTACGCAGCACGCCCGTAATCCGGCGCGCAGTGTCGAGATCGGCGGCAATCACACGGTGTTCGCACCGGTCTATGGCCCACCGTTCGTGCGCGACCTCGACCAGGGGCGCCGCTACGGTACGATCGAGGATTTCCGCAACTTCGTGAAGCTCGCCTACATGGCGCCCGCCATGCACCATTCGGGCGGCACCGTGTGCGAGCCGGTCGATCTGCCGGTGAACAAGCGGCACTACGACATGCTCTATGCACACATGAAGTATTCCGACAAGCCGTTCATGGGCTCGGTGACGCATCCGCAGCGTGCCGGAGATTCGGTTTCCATGTGTGAAATCCTGTTCGGCAAGGAATTCGTCGACCAGAACACGGTCATGACCAGCCTGATCAACGCCAACTCGCCGATGGTGTTCGACGGCACCATGCTGGGCGCGCTCAAGGTCTATGCCCGCGCCAATCAGGCGTGCATCGTCTCGCCGTTCATTCTCGCCGGCGCCATGAGCCCTGTGACGGCGTTGGGCACGCTCGCCCAGGTGCAGGCCGAAGTTCTCGCCGGCGGCGCACTGACGCAGCTCTGCCGTCCGGGCGCACCGCTGATTTACGGTGCGTTCGTCAGCGCCATTTCCATGCAATCGGGGGCGCCGACCTTCGGCACGCCCGAACCGACGCTGGTCATCTCGGCGGCGGCCGCGCTGGCACGCCGGCTCAACCTGCCGTTCCGCTCCGGCGGCTCGCTTTGCGCCTCCAAGGTCGCGGATGCACAGGCGGCCTACGAAAGCGCCAATACGCTGAACGCCACGGTGCTGTCGGGCGTCAACTTCGCACTGCATGCCGCGGGCTGGCTCGAAGGCGGCCTGTCATCGGGCTACGAGAAATTCGTCATGGACTGCGATCAACTGGCCATGATGCAGCGCCTGACCGAGGGGTACGACCTGACCGAAAACGGGCAGGGGCTTTCCGCCATCCGCGAGGTCGGGCCGGGGTCGCACTACCTCGGATGCGCGCACACGCAGGCCAATTTCGAAACCGCGTTCATCCGCTCCAATCTCGCAGACAACAACTCGTACGAGCAGTGGGAAGCCGAGGGCGCGCAGGATATGGCACAGCGGGCGAACACGCTCTGGAAGAAGTGGCTCGCCGAATACCAGGAACCGGCGCTGGATCCCGGCATCGACGAGGCATTGCAGGCCTTTATGGCTGAAAAGAAGGCGAGCTTCCCGGATTCCAACGTTTAGGGCTCAATCCTTCGAGACGCGCTGCGCGCTCCTCAGGATGAGGAATATAAAGGGCCCTCATGCTGAGGAGGCCGTAAAGGCCGTCTCGAAGCTAGAAGGAGGCGATACAACGCCTTCAACCTTGATCCACCGGGCTTCAGGGCTTACCTAGCAGGTAATCCCGTGCCGCACCTGTTGGAGACGCGCCATGCGTACGTATCTGTCGATTGACCTGGCCACCCGCGATATTAAGCGCGAAACCTGGGAGGGTGAGCAGCTCGCTCGCGCCGGCCGCTATCACATCGCGAAAACACTCTATGAGCGTGGCCTCGCGACGGTCGATCCGTTGTCGCCGGCAAACCCGCTGATTTTCTCGGTCGGGCCGTTCGCAGGCTCCAACATGTCGAACGCCAACCGCATCTCGGTCGGCTGCAAGAGCCCGCTTACCGGCGGTATCAAGGAAGCCAACGCGGGCGGCACCTTTGGCTTTGCCATGGGCCAGTCCGAGATTTGCGGCATCAATCTTGAGAACGCGTCGGATGACTGGGTCGTCATCTACATCACCAAGGAAGGCGAGGTGACGTTCCACGATGCCGCCAAGTACTTAGGCCACGGTGTCATCGAAACCGCCGCTATGCTGCATGATGATTTCGGCGAGAAGGTCAGTCTCGGCATTTGCGGTCCGGTCGGCGAATACGGCGGGCTGATGTCGGGTGTGTCGTTCTCGGACCCCGAAGGCCGTCCGGTGCGCATCGCGGCGCGCGGCGGCGTCGGTGCGGTCATGGGCTTGAAAAAAGTCAAGGCGCTGGTCTGCGACAAGCACAAGCTGCCGACGTTCCACGACCGCAAGGGCGTGATGCAGGGGGTGAAGGAATACACCGCCAAGCTCCGCGTCGATGAAAAAGTCATTTCCATGGGCGAATACGGTACCGCCCTTGTCGCCGACGTGATGAACGGCATGGGCGGCCTGCCGACGCGTAACTTCTCCAGCGGGCGCCTCGTCGATGCCTCCAAGGAACGCATGCGCATGGGCGGCGACTTCATCCGCGAACAGAATATCGAACGCGGCGGCGTGCCGACGCACGCCTGCATGCCGGGTTGCATGATCAAGTGCTCGAACATCTACGCAGGCAAGGACGGCGAGGAAATCGTCTCGCCGCTGGAATACGAAACGATCGGTCTTTTGGGGACAAACTGCGGCATCACCGATCCGGACGATGTCGCGCGCCTCAACATGACGGCCAACGATCTCGGCATCGACACCATCGAACTGGGCGCGACGCTGGGCGTGCTGATGGAAGCGGGCGAGGCCGAATTCGGCGACGTGCCGTTCATGGAAGCGGCGCTCGAAGATATTCGCAACGGCACCGAACGCGGCAAGCTGCTGGCGCAGGGCACGGCGCGCGTTGCCGAGAAATATCAGGTGCGTCGTGCGCCGGTGATCAAGAAACAGGCGATCAGCGCCTATGATCCGCGCGTAATCGAAGTCACCGGTATTTCCATGATGTCGACGGCGCAGGGCGCCGATCACACGACCGGCAACATCCCGACGCACGAATGCGACGGCCAGACGACGGAACAGCTCGTCGCCGAGAGCATGAATGTGCAGATGTTGTGCGCAGCGGCGGACAGCGTCGGACTTTGCCTGTTCGGACGCACGGTGACCAACATCAATCTCGACCTGATTATGAACGCCGTGAACAATGCGATCGGCACCGAACTGCCGGCGGACTTCTTCAAGCAACTGGGCGTTGAAACGATCAAGATCGAGGAAGCGTTCAACCGCGACGCGGGTTTCGAAACCGACGACGACGAATTGCCCGCGTTCTTCTATGACGAAGCACTGGAGCCGACCGGTAAGAAAGCCCGCCACCATGCCAAGGAAGTGCAGGAATTCCGCGCCGCCTGGCTGGAAAAAGCGGGTGCCGACCTTGCTGTCAATCCGTTGCCGGAAAACGCCGTTTATTAACGCGCGCGCGGTCGGCCGCGATGGCTGATCTCGAAAATGTGCCGGAAAATCGGTGGACGCCTTGATCGGGAGCGGTGATCTGATGTCCAATGCTCCATAGCCTGTGTTTGCGTTCGGGCGAGTGGAGCGGGGATGACGGGGCAACAACGGAACTTGCTGGGAGACGCGGACGGCGAAGATGCGCCGCCCGGTACGGACGAAAACTCAAAGAAATCCGACGACAGGATTTCCACCAAACGGCTCTGCGCCCTCGTTGCCGGGCCGTTGGCGGCGCTTATTCTTTGTCTGTTGCCCATTCCGGACGGGATGACGCTCGAAGCCTGGCGGATGGTCGCACTTGCTTCATGGATGGTGCTCTGGTGGCTTGGCGAAGCCGTGCCAATACCGGCAACGGCCTTGCTTCCGGTCCCCATGATGCCGTTGATGGGCATCGCACACATGAATCCGGTTGCGGCGAGCTACGCTCATCCGCTGATTTTCCTTTTTCTGGGGGGCTTTTTTTTGGCGGCGTCCATGCAGCGCTGGGGCCTGCATAAGCGCATCGCGCTGAAGATCGTCAGTATCGTCGGCACGAGCCCCGGTGGAATCGTTGCCGGTTTTATGATCGCTACGGCATTTCTATCGATGTGGATTTCGAACACGGCGACGACGATCATGATGTTTGCCGTCGGCTTGTCGGTGATCGAATACATCTCGGACAAGGCGGGCGACGACAGTGGCGTACGGCGTTTCGGCGTGGCACTTATGCTTGGCGTCGCGTATTCGGCCTCGATCGGTGGTGTTGGCACGCTGATCGGGACGCCACCGAACGCATTACTCGCGAGCTTTCTCGAGAGCAATTACCAGATCAAGATCGATTTCTTCACATGGATGCTGTTCGGCGTTCCGGTGGTGATCGTCATGCTGCCGATCACCTGGTTTATCCTGACCCGTGTCATTTTTCCGTCTCGAGACTTCCGGTTCGGTGATGCACAGGACGTGATTGCCGAGGAAATCTCTGCTTTGGGCCACATGTCGAGAGGGGAGAGGGTTGTCGCCGTGGTTTTCGCATGCGCCGCGTTGAGCTGGATATTCCGCAAGCTGATCGAGGATACAACCGGACTGCCGGTCGACGATACGGCCATCGCCATCATTGCTGCCTGCGTTTTGTTCGCGTGGCCGATTTCCCGGGAGAAAGGCCATTTTGCGCTCGACTGGAAGGCCGCAGGCAATGTTCCCTGGGGGGTGCTGATTCTATTTGGCGGCGGGCTGGCGCTGGCTAGCGGTTTCAAGACCACCGGGCTTGCGGAATGGATCGGCGATCAGGTTTCCGGTATTCACGTCGGGACATGGATGCTGGTCCTGATTGTCACGGTCGCCATCGTATATCTAACCGAGATCACGTCGAACACGGCTTCGACGGCGACGTTTCTTCCGATACTTGGCGCTGTTGCTGTCGGTTTCGGGCTTGATCCCCGCCTGTTGGCGGTGCCGGTGGCTCTCGGTGCCTCGATGGCTTTCATGATGCCGGTTGCGACGCCACCGAACGCTATCGTCTTCGCGTACGACAAGATGAAGCTGAGTGATATGGTCAAGGCCGGTTTCTGGATCAACATCGTTGCCATATGCGTTTCTTTCTCCGCCATGTATCTGTTGGCGCCGGTGGTGTTTTCATTGCGGTAACGTGCGGTTGGTGTGCTCCATATGCCGCCTCGGACAATGCGGTTGTTTGAATCGGCGGGCCGAGTAATATCCCGCCCGTCGGCGCCATCGGTGTCTGGTGCCGGACGTTGTCGCCCGTCAGGGAAACAGGGGTTTGGAATAAGATGGATCCTTTGACACAAGGCGCACTCGGCGCCGCACTACCACAAGCGACATACGCGAACGGGGCCGCCTCTCGAGAATATCAACTCGCCATCGCCGGTGCGCTTGGCATGCTCGGCGGCATGGCGGCGGATCTGGACGTGCTGATCACGTCTGACACCGACCCGCTCTTGTTTCTGACCTATCACCGTCAATTTACGCACTCGCTGTTCTTTATTCCTATTGGCGGCCTGATTGTCGGGCTTGTGCTGCACTGGATTTTCGGACGGCGCTGGCAATTGCAGGTTTGGCAGACGGTTCTATTGTGCTCGCTCGGATATGCGACGCATGCATTGCTCGATACCGCGACGTCGTACGGGACAATGCTGCTTTGGCCATTTGTCGAGACGCGCTTCGCCTTGAGCATTATCTCGGTCGTTGACCCCTTGTTTACGTTGCCGCTTTTGCTGTTCGTTCTAATAGCGGCGTTACGCAGCAAGCCGATGCTGGCGCGCGCCGGACTGATCTGGGCGTTCATCTATCTGGGGTTCGGGTGGTGGCAGCATCAAACGGCATGGGATATGGCCACGGCGTTGGCTTCGTCTCGCGGCCACACCCCTGTTCGGCTGGAAGTGAAGCCGAGCTTCGGGAACGTCGTCGTCTGGAAGAGTATCTACGAGGCGGACGGCACATTCTTCGTCGACGCCATTCGACCGCGTTTCACGCCTGCCGTAATCGAGGGGGACTCGGTTCGCAAGCTGAATACCGCGAGGGATTTTCCCTGGCTCTCGCCCGAGACGCAGCAGGCAAGGGATATTAATCGGTTTGTTCATTTTAGCGACGGGTATGCGGCGGTTGATCCGGAGGCCCCGATGCGGATCATCGACGCACGTTACTCTTTCGTCCCCAACGAAATCAGCGCCCTGTTCTCGATCGAGCTGTCGGCGGACGCTGAAAAGACATCTCACGTCCGCTATGTGTCGCATCGCGAACGGGCGCGGGAACAGTTCGGTCGGCTCTGGCAGTTGATTGTCGGCTGGGCGGCCAACTGACAAACACCCCAACACACGCGCTCACGGCACCCCCGGACAATCCAAAATGGCCCTGCCGCGCCGGTGACGCACGTCATACGTTAAAGCGTTGGCTTGTGTTACATTTCAAAGGTTAAACGGGGGAAAAGATGAAACTCAGAACGGAAGATCCGTGGATGCCCGCCGATGACTTCGGCAGGTCGCTCAAGGGACTCGGTGTCAATCTGCTGGTGCCGTCGATTGAAGCCGAGCGTGAGTTTCAGGTGACCGTTCTTGACGCGGAGCAGGTCTATGCTGATCCGGATTTTGCAGTTTATCGTGGATATGGGGCAGTGTGGCTTCTTCACGCGGATCACACATATTCGGACCATCCCCTCAGGGGCTCGCTGGATGACGCCCTGCCACGCGGCATCGGTGCGGAGATCAGGCTCTACGGCCGTGATCCGGATGCGGCGGAGGCGGCGGCGCGATCTCTGGATGTGACGGTGCTTGCCGGGTCCATGGACAAGCCGCATGGTCTGCGGGAATGTTATCTGATTTCGCCTGCCGGATACGTATGGGTGCCGAGCCTGGCGATCGATGGAGTGGTGGGATGACGGGATGCCTGCGGGCAATTGTTATGGCGATGGTGCTGGGATTTTTCCTCGCAGCGCCGTTTGCACATGCCGAGGGTGTCGCGGTCCAGCTGAAACCGGTCGCGATGACGGCAATCACCGACAAGGGCTATCAGGGACGAACGACGTTCACACCCTATATCGAAGTTGGGGATGCGGCGGCGGTTGAGCGGCTGTGCGCCCGCCTGCCGCGTCTGATGGAGAGTATGCTGGTCGCTCTCGAGGAGCGGCCCGTGCAATTGGCGAACGTTGCGCTCGACATCGCGTCCCGCCAGCACATATTCAAGCTGATGACCGACGGCTCCGTCGGTACCGGTGTATTCAGGGCATTCTACCTTGTGCAGGGCTCGAAGACTCGCGGCGAGGGGACGGAAGCCTATTTCCTGGACGGCGCGACCCGGGAATGCACGCCGATCAGGTATCTGCCGTGGACTGTTTCCGTGCCAGCGGCAGGCGCCCTTGTGGAAGGTGCGGCGACTGCAAGTCAGGCGCCTGCGTTGATACCGTCGGCCGACCCAGGTGCGCCACCGGCGCGGGAAATTCCACCCGAGGGCGCGCCGTCGCCGCTGAGTGAAGAGGAACTTGCGCGCGCCGAGGCGGAATTGCTGGCCGATCTGCCAGAACCAAAACCGTTTCCGGGGGCGCCACCTGGTGCCAGGCGTGAAGCGCCCAACACGGTGGTGATGGCACTGGTTTTGCTGGGCCTCGCCGGCGTGATGATGGTGGTCGGTAGCTACGTCGGCTACCGGGTTGCAAAGATCCGCCGTGACCGCCGCCGCCGCGACCGCCGGATGGCGAAGAAGGACCGCCGCACGGGGGTCGAACGGCGCCTACGTGCAGACGGACCGCCGTCTTCGGGTGAACGCCGCTCGGGCGACGATCGCCGCAAAATCAAGGATCGCCGTCAGGCCGAGGACCGCCGCGCGCAGAATGATCGCCGCGCCGAATCCGAAGCGGTGGCGCATACCGAAACCGGTCCCGACACCGAAATTTAAACAAGCCTCCCTTTCGCGAACGGGGCGCTGCGGTTAGTGTTGATTGAGCGCACCCGTGACGGAGAACAGCCATGGCGACCCAGCCGACAAGAACGACAGAGACGAGCTGGACCATCACCGGTGCGTCCGCGGAGACCCGCGAGAAGGTCAAGAAAGCCGCTGCGGCGGAAGGGATGACGATCCGCGCGTGGGTCGACAAGACCCTCAACGCAGCCGCTGACGGCAAGCTGGGTGCGGGGGCGTCACCAGCGCTTTCGAAGGATATCACGGACATGCAGGCCAAGCTGGACGATCTGCTGAAACGCATGCCGGAAGACCCGAAAACCGCAGAAAAGGCCATGTCCGACCGTACCAGCGCGGCGGTCCTCAAGGCCGTCGCCGCAGGTCTGGGCGAGATGCAACGGAGCGCCAAGGAACAGGCGCGCATCGCGGAGGGCAAGCCGGCGAAGAAAAAACCCAAGGCCAGAAAGGCGCCGGCGCGGCGTCCGGCGGCCGCCGGCTAACCTGCATATTCCTGCATAAACCTGTCTCGGTTTCTGCTTTCGCTTCAAAAATTAACGAATTTAAGCCCGCTTTGCTGGACAAAACGGCACGCGTCTCCATATTGAAAACAGCCTGCCCCTGCTCGAGGGATTATTCACGCAGGTCCTAAAAACCAGACGAACGACGAAGGACTACAATGAAGATAAAAACGATAGCGCTTGCCGCGCTGGTCTCGCTTGCGCTCGGCGCATGCGCGACCGGGGAAGACACCATGAAATCCGAGAACGTACTCGACGCCAAGGGCCTTCAGGCCATCTTCAAACAGGGCGGAGGTACCTGCACGTGGAAGAGCGGTTCGACCGAAGGTCAGGATTTTTATTACTCGACCACGTCCAAGTCCATGGGCGAAGCCGACCGCAACGTCGGCAGCGAAACCAAGCAGGGCACCTGGCAGCTCAAGGGCAACCAGCTGTGCGTGAACTTCGGTGCCGAGCAGTGCTCGACGCTGGAGAAAGCAGGCAAGAAAAAATACAAGGCAAACTTCGGCGGCCAGGCCTACGACCTGGGCTGCTGATGCAGGCTTGAATTTTTGGCTATTTTTAGCCGGGAAAGGCGTCGCCGCAGGGCGGCGCTTTTTTCATGCCGCAGGGCGGCGCTTTTTTCATGCCGCAGGGCGGCGCTTTTTTCATGCCGCAGGGCGGCGCTTTTTCTTGCCGCGAAGGGCGTCCTTTTTGCACGGGACGGGATCGGCCCGAGAAACGGTTTTCGCCGCCGTTCTGCCGCGGACGCCAAGCCGGTTGCGCTCCATCTGGAAAGCCGCTAGATAATGCAAATAAGAATTAGTCGCATTTAAGTTAAGGTGAGGCCGCACCCGCGTTTCGAAGCGCGCAGCGTGCCGGGACGAGGGGATCTAGGCAGCATGAACCGCGTGCTGAAAAAGGATGGCCGCCACGCCGTGATTTTCACGGAGCACCGCGCCGCGCTGGTTGACTACGCGACACCCATCGCCGGCGGGCGGGCCCGTGCCGAGGATGTGGTGCAGGAAGCCTATATCCGCTTCGCGGCTGCCGCCGACAAGACTACCCGGATCGAAAATCCGGTGAGTTACCTCTACCGGATCGTCCGTAACCTCGCCATCGACGTCACCCGCCATGGTTCGTTCGAAGATCCGTTTCCGGAGCCCGAGAGCCTGAACCGGATTCCATCGCCGACGCCGGGCGCCGATGAGACGCTGCTTTATCGCGACGAACTTCGGGTCCTGGCGGCAGCACTCGACGAATTGCCGGCGCGTACCCGGGAAATTTTTCTCATGCACCGGCTGGAAGGCCGGACCCTGCAGGAGATCGCCGATCATTTCGGCATTTCCGTGGTCCGCGTCCACCAACTCGTACGCAAGGCGCTGGTGCATGGCGCCAAGCGCCTGGACGCGGCAGACGGCGACCCGGAGCGCGACCTCGATCAATGATCGCGGGCACGTTTATTTTTGTGGCGGGTAACCTTAAAATCCGCCCCTTCCAATCGTCCTATCAGTAAGCATCCAAGGCATCCAGCGCCCCGGAGGGGGAATGAGGTTTCGCAAGTATGGCATCTGCGACGCATTTCGGTGAGAACGACAACAACCCGTTCGGCGATCACGCCGACGACAATCTGCTGGACGAGGCCGCCGACTGGCTGCTGCGGCTTGAGGCGGCGCCCGAAGATGAAACCATTCGTGCTGCGCTCCGCGCCTGGATCGACGCCGACCCGTCGCATGCCGAAGCGTTCCGGCAGGTGGAGCGGATGTGGCATGTTTCCGGCAGCCTCTCGGCGCGGCGCGTCCGTGCCGGTATGCGCCCGCCACGCCGCCGTACTGCGTTCGTTGCCGCCGCCGCTGCGCTTGCTGCCTGTCTGGTGCTGGCCTTTTACCCGACCCTCAGCCTGCAGATAAGGGCCGATCATGCCACGGCGACCGGCGAAGTGCGGGACGTCGTGCTTGCTGACGGCAGCACCGTCATCCTCGGCGCCGGGAGCGCGATCGCCGTTTCCTACGACGACGGCCGCCGGCGTGTCGAGCTTCTGAAAGGGCAGGCGTTTTTCGACGTGGCGGCAATGCCGACGCGTCCGTTCAGTGTCGACGCTGCCGGGGTGCGGGCGACGGTGACAGGGACAAGGTTCGCGGTGCACGTGGGTGAGGACGATGTCGACGTCACGCTTGCCGAAGGGGCGGTCGAAGTAACGCGGATCGGCGCTGCCGATGCGCCCGTTCGTCTGCAGCCGGGCGACCGGGCGCAGGTTGCACGCGCAGGCGGTGCGGTGGAGACTGCAGGCGTTGCCGCCGCCGAGATCGCGGCTTGGCGCAGCGGACGTCTGATCGTGCGCGGCGAAAGCCTTGCCGACGTCGCAGAGACTTTGGGCCGGTACATCCCCGGCTTGGTCGTTATCGGCGACGCGGTGCTCGGGCGGGCGCAGATCACCGGCAACTTTGACCTGACGCACCCGGTCGAGGCGCTCGACGCAGCGGTTCGCGCCCAGAACGGCACCGTTACCCGCGTCACGCCTTACCTTACGGTGATCCGCGGCCGTTGAACGGTTTTGCGTAATCCGCAAATAAATTTGCGCAGTGCCCCTTAAAACCTCTGATAGCCACCCGTCACTTATACAAGTGCGATTAATTCGCAATTGCAAAATTAGACGGGGCTGCGGCGTGTAAGCCGTGACCAAGGGACTTAGGGGGTTGTTATGGTGACGAAGAAACATGTAACGGCGCGCGCGGCCGAAGCCGCGTTCGGGGCGCTGCTGGCTGTTTGGGCGACTGCATCGGCGGGGGCCGGCCCGGTACTCGATGGCAGCCCGGAAGGGACGCCGCGCATCGAGGCGGCAGCCAAGGCGGAGGCCGTGCCTGCGCCCAGGATCGGTTCTGGCGGCGAGGTGGCGCAGGCCAACGACCCGCATACCTTCGACATTCCTGCCGGGCCGCTCGGCGAGGCACTGGTGACGTTCGGCGCCCAGTCGGGCGTGCAGGTCGCCGTCGGCACCGCCGCCGCAGCTGGCAAGTCAGCGCCGGCGGTCAGCGGCACCATGACGGCACGGGTGGCGCTTCAGCGTCTTCTTGAGGGCTCCGGCCTGACGTACGAGTTCACATCCGCCGCCGCGGTCAGCGTCGATCGTCCGGACGGCGAGGGCACGATGCTTGCGCCGATTACAGTCGAGGGGCAGGGGACGACACCAACCGATACCAAGGGGCTTGGGTATTCGGTGTCCAACTCGACCACTGCAACCAAGACGGACCTCAGCATCATCGATACACCGCAGTCTATCCAGGTGGTGCCGCGCGATGTGCTCGACGACGAGCAGGCCAAGACCCTAGATGAAGCACTGGCGCGCGTCAGCGGTATTGTCCAGACGAACACGTTCGGCAACACCACGGACCGGGTGCTGGCACGCGGTTTCGGTGATGCGGACATCTTCTACCGCGACGGCGCCCGGTCCATCGTGTACCGCTATTTCAACGCCACCGTGGATCGGGTGGAGGTTCTTAAAGGGCCGTCGTCGCTGCTCTACGGCCGGTTGGAGCCTGGCGGCCTGATCAACGTGATCACGAAAAAACCGCTTGAGGAATACCGGAACGAGATCAGTTTTCAGGGCGGAGATCCGGAAACCAAGAACGGATTTATCGACGTAACCGGGCCGATAAAAAAGACGGATCAGGTTTTTCTCGGATACCGTCTTGTGGCGGAACTGGAAGAGTCAGACTACTGGCGGAACTTCGGGGAAATCCGCAAGACGATCGTAACGCCGACGCTCAGGTTCCGCGCGTATGACTTCAGTGCCGATGTGCAGTACGAGTACGAGGATTCTGAGGAACCATTCGATCGCGGCACGATCATCATCGGCGATGCACCGGCGCCGGTGCCGGTTGACCGGCGTTTCGGCGAGGAGTTCGAAGAGCTCACTTCGGAATCGCATATGATCCAGACGAATATGGAATACGCGTTCTCCGACAATCTGAAGCTGCGGACCAACGGTTCGTGGCAGATCATCAAGTCCGACGACCTGCAGGCCAGGCCGCGTTCCTTCGATCAAACGACCGGAATTCTGACACGCCGGGTCGACGGGACTGTTGATCGCAAGACCGAACGCTATTTCGTCTCGACGAATATGCTCGCCAAGGTCGATACCGGGCCCGTTGCCCATGAGTTTCTGTTTGGTGCTGATTATGAAATACACGACGAAGGCAGGGGCGGGTTTGTTGCTTCGGCGGATGTTGCGAACTTCAATATTTACGCGCCGGTATACGGGCTGCTCAATCCGGCGTCGGCAACGGCGTCGACGACAGGGCGGTACAGCAACAAGGAAGAAACGTACGGTTACTATGTTCAGGATATCATTTCCCTGACAGATTCTTTCAAAGTGATCCTTGGTGCCCGTTACGAGCAGTATTCCAACTTCTACAAGGTCGGAAACAACCTGCTCGACGATTCCGAAGGCAATGCCTTCCTGCCGCGTGCCGGTGTGGTTTACCGGCCTGCCAAGTGGTTGTCTGTCTATGGCAACTACAGCCAATCCTTCCAACCGAACCAGTCGACGCCGGAAGGCGACGGACCGTTCGATCCGGAAGAGGGCGTGACATACGAGGCCGGATTCAAGACCGATCTCGCGCAGGGGCTGACATCGACGGTGTCGTTCTACAAGATCACCAAGCAGAACGTACTGGCGACCGTCAACGACACCACGTCGGCCATCGGCGAGGTTGAATCGCACGGTGTTGAAGTGGACGTCACGGGCCAGGTGCTGCCGAACGTGGACGTCATCGCCAGTTACGCTTTCACCGACACGCAGGTCACCAAGGACGACGGGTCGAACGAGGGTAACGAGTTCCTGAACGTGCCGCGCCATGCAGCCGGCGTGTTCGCCACCTATGACTTCACCGGAAAGACAGCCCAGGGTTTGTCACTGGCCGGTCTTCGCGCCGGTGGCGGCGTGCGTTACGTCGGGGAGCGTCCGGGGGATTCCGGGAACACCTTCGTTCTTCCCGATTACATGACGGTGGATGCGTTTGTCGGATACGAACTTCCTTTTGACGGCAAGAAGTTCAAGCTCCAGTTCAACGTCAAGAACCTGTTTGATCAGGAGTATTATCCTTCGAGCGGCGGCAACCTGCGGATCAACGTCGGGGCGTCGCGAAGCTTCCTGCTTCGGGCCAGCGCCGAGTTCTGAGTCTGGGCGCGGCGGTGCCTGAACTGGTCGTCGTTCTGTTCATTCATGCGGCAGCGGTTTCGCTGCTGCATGTGCGGGCGCGAGGGCATTCATCCGTGTCCGGGCGGGTCCCGGCGTGCGGCGGTGCGGTTGTCTGTGTCTCGGGTGCATGCCTGGTAACGCACCAGTTTCTGCCCTGGACGGTGGCATCCGGCATTTGGGTGGCGGGGCCGATGACGGTAGCCATCCTGGTGCTGATGTTCGACCCCCTACACCCGCGGCTGCTGGCGGCATCCGGTATTGCGACGTTTCTGGTTGCGGTGACGGGGACCGCGGCGATCCTATGAATACGGCGGTGTTCTGGGCCAAGAACCTGACGGCGCTTATCGGCGCGGTGATTCCAGCGTATCTGGCCGGCGGTGCAGTTGCGGCAATGCTCGGCGGCGCCTGCGGCGCGACACGGGCGTTCGTGCCGTGCCCGCCGACGGCGGCAGGCGGCATGTCGATCCTTGCCGTGTGGTGCATCATCGCGATCTGGGCGCTCGCGCAACCGACAATCCGCCGCGCGGCGGCTCTTATCGGGATCGCGACAACGGTCGGCGGCGTGCTGGCGCTGATTGCAGCCTGGTCCTGAGCAGATGAAAACCGGCACGCGCAAGACGCTTTACGACATCCATTCCGCCGCCGGGATCTTCATCGGCCTGGCGATATTCGTGGTTTGCGTCAGTGGTGCCATTGCCGTGTTCAAGTGGGAAATCGATCTGTGGGTCAATCCCGAGTTCGCGAAGCCTCGCAGCGGCGGCGCGGAACTCGGTATCGATGACGCCGTCGCACGGTTCGCAGCGAACGGGCTCCTGGACGGTGACAGGATACGTATTCTGGTCCTGCCCACCGACGACATCGCTTTTTTCACGATGCATTCGCCGGTCGCAGGGGATAACAGGCGCCAAGCCAGTATCCACGTCGGCGGCGGCCCGCTCTTCACGCCACGCAGGAACCATATCTATTTCTTCCTCAGGGATCTGCATGTCCGGCTTTTCCTGGGCGGCGGCTGGGGACGGCTCACCGTTGGCATTATCGGCCTCGTGATGGTTGTTTCCGTCGTCAGTGGCGTGCTGATTCACAAGCATATTTTCCGGGACATCCTGTTGATGCGGTGGGGCCGGAGTCTCCGGGTCGAGCTTTCCGACCTGCACAAGCTGATCGGCGTGTGGGCTGTCCTTTTTCATTTCATGATCGCCCTGACGGGTGCGTGGCTGGGGTTGGAAGGGTATCTGAACCGGGGCGCGGGCGCCGTGGCAGAGGCTATTGACCCGCGTGCGGCAGCACCGGCGGCACAGGCGTCAAATTCGCCCCCCGGAGGGACGGAAATACGGGCAAGTTACGCAGACTTGATCCGGATCACGGAACGGCACATCGACGGAATCGCCCCCGCGTTCCTGCGCATCCGTTACTTCGGTACCGACCGCGAAACGGTGACGGTGCATGGTGTGGTGCCCGGCCAGTTCGCTCAGCAGTATGTCAACTACGTCGAATTCCGGGGTGCCGATCCGGCACCGGTTTTCGTGCGCGACGTGTCGCAACTCGGTTTCGTTGAGCGGTTGCATACGGTGATCGAGCCGCTGCACTATGGGTACTTCGGCGGGTTCTGGGTGAAGCTGTTTTACTTCGTGCTTGGCCTGACGCCGGGGGTGCTGGCCCTTACCGGGGCGTTAATATGGTTCGACCGGACGCGGCGCAAGCGAAACGCCGGGCGGACCAGAAAGGTGCCTTGGCATGTTTGAACGGATTCTGTTGGGGCTGTATTGCGGCGGCGTCATCGCAATCCCCGGGACGCTGCTGGCCGTTCAACTGGCAGTCGGTCTGGACATTCCGTCATTGAACGCCGTCTTTCTGTCGCCCGACCGTGTCCGGGATGTCTGTATCGCGCTCTTTGTTTCAGGTGGCGTTGCCGGTGCGTTCATTCGGAATCCGCAACTGCTGTGGCCCCTGTTCCTCGCCGTCTTGGCCATGGTTCTGGCTTCGGGGTTCGTGCTTACGCTTTTCATCAACGGTTTGTCCGCGGGGCGCGCCGTAGCAAGTATCGCCGTGGCGTGTGCGTTGTTCAGCCTGATATCCGGATACTACGCTTGGCGCCTGTGGCGCCGCACCGGCGCCGGTTAGCGCCCCGGCCAGGCGTTTTTCGTTGGCCGGTCGCGATGTGGACCCTATATGAAACGGGGATCTCGTGAACCGGCGCATGCAGTGGCCGGGTGGGTAGAGGAAATATTCATGAAACTGATGATGTTCGAGGAAGGCGGTCCGGCGCGGCTGGGCGTGGTCGAGGGCGATAGCGTGATCGATGTTCATGCCTGCAGTACGTCTTTGCCGGCCACCATGACGGCGTTGATCGCGGGCGGCGAAAATGTCCTCGCACAGGTGGCGGAGGCGATATCGAACGTGCCCGAGGGGGCGCGCCACGCGCTTGCCGATGTCCGCCCGGCCTTGCCCATCGAACGGCCCGGCAAATTCGTCTGTGTCGGCCTGAACTACGCCGCGCACGCCAAGGAGGGCGGGCACGACATCCCGGAATACCCGTCGCTGTTTCCGCGCTGGGCAACGTCGCTGGTTGCAGCAAACCAGCCGGTGATTCGTCCCAACGTCTCGGAAAAATTCGACTACGAGGTCGAACTGACTATCGTCATCGGCAAAGGCGGGCGCGCGATTGCCGAGGAAGACGCGCTCGATCACGTGTTCGGCTACACCATTTTCAACGACGTCTCGGTGCGCGATTACCAGCGCAAGACAAATCAGTGGACGCAGGGCAAGAATTTCGACGGTACCGGCCCGCTTGGCCCCGTCGTGGTGACGCCCGACGACCTGCCGCCCGGCGCGTCCGGGCTCCGCATCACGAGCCGCGTCAACGGCGAGACGCGACAGGACTCCAACACATCCGACATGATCTTCTCGACCGCGAAGATCATCCGGATCCTGTCCGAATTCATGACGCTCGAACCCGGCGACGTGATCGCCACCGGCACGCCGTCGGGCGTCGCGCACGCCATGACCCCGCCCGGCTGGATGAAACCCGGCGACACGGTCGAGGCCGAGATCGAGGGCATCGGCGTTCTTTCCAACCCGGTCGTGCAGGAGGGGTAGAGGGCGGGCGATTTTCCGCTACTTCCCGACGATCAGCCCGTCGGCGAGGGACTGACGCGCGGCGCGGACGGCCGGTACCAGTCCCGCCAGGGCGCCGCCGATGACAACGCCCGCGAGGAGCAACCACTCCATTGGCGTTGGTGCTATGCTGGTCAGGTAGAGGCCGTAAGCCGCCCCCACCCAGTCCGCGAACAGCACGTAGAAAACCGTGACGGCGGCGAGACCGAGACCGGCCCCCGCTGCCGAAAGCACCGAAGCCTCGATCACCAGCAAAAACGCGATGTGGCGTGGCCCGGCGCCGACGGCCCTGAGAATCGCCATCTCGCGGCGCCGCTCGTTGAGGCCCGCGAGCAGCATCGTCATCATGCCGAGAAACGCGCTGATCAGCACGCAGACGGAGACCGCCCTGAGCGCCGTTTCCGCGACCGAGACGGTGGACCATAACTCATGCATGGCGACGCCGGGCAGGATCGCCATCAATGCCTCGCCCCGGTAACCGTTGATGTCCCGTTGCAGCGAGAAGATCGACGTCTTCGATTTCAGGCCGACCATGTAGGCGGTGATCGATTTCGGTTTCAGGTCGAGCGTGCGCAATGCGTCTGCGTCCAGCTCGCGCCCCGCCGCACGCTTTGCCGGGCCGAAATCGATATGGATCGCCTCAAGCGCCGCGAGACTGACGTGGATGGTGCGGTCGACGGGTGTGCCCGTCCGCGCGAGGATTCCCGAAACGGCGAACGGCAGCCGGTCGTGCTTGTTGATGCCGCCGCCGAGGCCATGCTCGATGACGAGATCGCTGCCGAGCGTATAGCCGAGCGCATCCGCGACCTCGGCGCTGATGACGACGTCGAACAGGTCATTGAACGGTTTGCCGTCTGCCATGTCGAGGTTGCGGCCGTCGGCGTAGCGGTAGTGCTCGAAATAGGAGGGCGTGGTGCCGAGCACCAGGTAGCCCCGATGCGAATCACCGAGTGCCAGTGGGATCGTCCACGCGACGCGCCGGTCGGCGGCAAAGTCGGCGTGGCTTTTCCCGCTGATGTTGCTGGTCGCATTGCCGATCCGGAAGACGCTGTAGAGCAAGAGCTGAACCGATCCGGTGCGCGCGCCGACGATCAGGTCGGTGCCGGCGACCGTATTGGCGAAGCTTGACCGGGCATCCTCGCGCAGGCGGTCGACGCCGAGCACCAGCAGGACGCTGACGGCGATCGAGAAGATGGTCAGGACGACCGTCCACCGGCGGCTCATCAGGCTGCGCAACGACAGGGTGGCAAGGTTCATGAGACCTGCTCCCCGGCGAGCACCGCGGCATTGAGGACCGTCATGTCGATCCGTTGATCGAAGAACGGGAACAATGCCTCGTCGTGACTGACGACGATCAGCGTGGCGCCGCAGCCGCGGCAGGCACTGGATACGAGGTCGATGAACGATTGCCGGTTGGCGCCATCGAGCGCCGAGGTCGGCTCGTCGGCGATGACCAGCCCCGGATTGCCGATCAGTGCCCGTGCCGCGGCGACGCGCTGCTGCTGGCCGATACTGAGCGCGTCGACACGCCGTGATCCGAATGTTTCGGGGGGCAGGCCGAGAGACGAAAGCAGCGCACGCGCCTGTGCCACGGCATCCGCCGCGCTGCCGATGCGTTGCCGGCGCCGGGTGGAAAACGTGCACGCCATCAGGACGTTCTCGGTCACGCTCAGATAGGGGATCAGGTTGAACATCTGGAAGATGACGCCGATGTGCTCGGCCCGGAAGGCGTCCCGCGCCGGTGCGCGCATGGCCCGCATGTCGGCGTCCAGAATTCGGACGCTGCCTTTGTCAGGCACGGTGATGCCGCTCAGGATGTTGAGCAGCGATGTCTTGCCGCTGCCACTCGGCCTCGTGACCAGGACCTGCGCGCCGTCGGCAATCTCCAGTTCGGGAATGTCCAGCACGGGCGGGCCGCCGGGTGTCCAGCGGAACTCCAGGTTGTCGATCCGGACGGCCACGTGGACGGTGCTCAGAACGCCAGCAGGAAGCGGCTGTCCGACGGCGTCAGTTCCTTGGCCCATTGGCCCTTGGCGGTGACGGCCTGCACCTCGATTTCCTCGAGGCTCGGGAACAGAACGAAAAGTTTGACCTCGATGTCCTTCAAGGCGTCGGGCGTGGCGCAGGTGAATTCGTAGATCGCGCCGAAATCGCCATGCCCGGCTTCATGGCCCGATTCATGCCCGGCTTCATGCTTGTGTTCGTCGGCGTGGCCGTGCGCTTCCTGCTCCTCGACCAGGCTGCTCTCGGTGTGGGCCTCGACGATCTCGCAACCGGCGGCGGCGGGCAGGACGAAGACGTTGGCTGCGTTCTCCAGCGTTTCGAGCGCTTCATGAACGGTGTGGGCATCCCTGTCGCTTTCCACCTTGAGTTCGAAGCCGACAACGTCGGCGCCCGGCAGCGTCAGTTCCATGATCACGTCATTGCCTTCGACGACGACGTTCAGCGCGCCCGCGCCGTGCACATGGGCGTCCTGGGCACCATGGGCGCCGTGCTCGCCGCTGGCCGATGCGGCGCCGGAGAAGCCGATGGCGGCTGCCATCACCAGCCCGGTAAAGAGTCCCGATTTATTGCTCATAGGGGATGATCCTCATGCCTTTCATGGTGTATCCGGTCTCGATTTCGGCACTGCCGTCGACGAGGCTGAGTTCCTCTTTGGCGGCTTTTGCCGACAGTTCGCCGGTAATCCAGACCGGCGTGAAAATATCATCGACTTGATAGGGCGTCGCCAGATGCACGACGACCAGCTGGTTGGGCGGCGGCGGCGGGCTGTGAATGCAGGCGCCGACGTAAGGGACCAGCAGGAACTTGTTCACCGCCTTGCCGGTAAATTCGAGCGGCAGCGCGTATCCGGGCATGCGCACCAGCTTGCCGTCGAGGCTGGCGACGAGCTCGCGTCCCTGTGCGGCGACCGCCTTGCGGAACGCCTTGTCCGCTGCCAGAAGTGCATCGATATCGAGGCCCTTCGCGGTCAGTTTCGCCGTCAGTTCATCGGCGTACTCGGCATTAGCATCGGACTTGTCGATGAAGCCGAGGTTGATCTGCTGGCGAATATCGGCGATGAGCCCGAGCTCGATCTTGTCATCGATATCGAGCTTGTCGAAGGGATCGGGGATCGGCGCGCTCCATGGCACCAGGTCGTCCCACGTGATCTCACGCGGGGTTTCCGCTATGGCGGGGTTGACTGCGCTCAGCGGTGTGAACGCAAGCAGCAGGCAAACAGTGGCGAAATTTAGAGCGTGTCTGATCATCGGATGCCGTACATTGCCGAGGGCTAAATCTTTTTCCGAACCGCGATGCAACCTAGCATATGGTGCGGCACGTGCACTACGGCAACAATCACGATCCGGTGATAGAATAAAGCATGCTCATCGAAGCCCTCCAGTACCTGACGAAGTCAATGATACTAGCGGTGCGCCCGAAAGCTCATGTGACATTCATTTAAAAAGCTTCCGGAGGAAATTGCGCGTCATGTCCCGCCCCGTTCTAAAACGTGGCGCGTTTCCCCTTTGGCCGTGGCGGCCACGATTTCGATGCCCTGATCGTAGGTTACATCGTCCTTGTTCACGAGCAACGTCGCATGTCGGGGTGTCACCTGTCTGCCGATATTCTTGCGGCGCACGCTGACTTCCTGGCCATCCACCTCGGCCCACAGATCGCAGAACGCGCCCATGGCGTTGGCGCGGACCAGCAGTTGGAGGTGCTCGTCGTTGCCGGGGATTTCCTGCGCCCATTCGATGATGGGGGCGGGGGTGTCAGGTAGCCGGACACTGACAACGTTGCCCGGAATTTCTTCGCCGCCTTCCAGCAGCACCGCCTGCACGAAGACTTCTTCTCCAGCTTCCAAGCCGCCGATATCCGTCGAAAATGATACGGGCTTGCCATCAGGTACGTATGCCGCATCGTCAGAGAAGATTTCGAACTGATCCAGCCCCCACGCCGCCGAATAACCAGAGGAAATGACGAGCCGGATATGGGATGCTGTGACCGGTTCATCGAGTACCACCGTAACGACGGGGACCTGAGACGATGGCTCGAACGCCTCTTTCTCAATGCCGACGATGGCATGGCCGGATTTTCCATCCCGGGAAATCTCTCCTCGCCAGACGGTCTGGAAATCGGTGCCGTTCTCGGACATCTGAATCTCGATCTCTTTTGCCGGATATTGCAGGTTCTGGGTCAGGCTGAATGCACAGATACTGGACGCGCGGCGCAGCTTCCACACGAAGATTTGCGGCGTCGCCGGGTTCTGGCCGCTGCACCACTGATGAAGATTATCACCACGGACTCCATCGGTAAGAAAACCGGGATCGAGATACGAGCCTGCCGGCGATTCCGTCAGCGAAGCGCCTTGTCCCGGCGCGAGCAGGGAGTACGAGCGGTAAAAAAGCTGAAGCCCGCCAACGTGAACCTCGCCTTGCGGCGTGTTCGTCGCATCGCCCAGGCCAAACCCGAGCAGCAGGTTCCCGCCACGTCCGTCGGCAAGACATTGCCCGAGCGGCGAATAATCGTAACGCGCCATATTCTGGCCCAGTTCCTCCACGTTGTTGCCGCTGAACGACCAGTCGTTCGTGTCCGCCCGAAGCAGGTAATCAAAGGTCTGCCATTCGTTGTCGGCGGTGAACGTATACTTGCCGGCATCGCCGGTAAGCAGCCACGGCGTGGAAACTTCCGTCATTTCGCCAAAGTTGCAATGGATGCCGCTGCCGGATGTCATCCAGCAAAGCGGATGATAATCCGTTCCGGTAATGTCGATACCTTTCAAGCGGACACTCATAACGGCATCCCGCAGGTCGAGGTTCAGGTATTCCAGCGCACGGCGGGCATCCATGACCGAGAAACGGCGTGTCATCGCCGGTTCGCCGTGTGCCATGGATATCCAGGAATACACCAGCGCAACGAAGCCGCTGCCGTTGACGTGATGGTTGTCCTGACCGAAGGGTGAAATGACCGACTGTGCCAGATGCACGCCATCGTCGGGCAGGTCCGAATCGTCATTTTTTTCGATGTCCAGATAGAGACCGTAATTGAAAAAACGAAGGTGCTCGTTCTGCATCGATTCTTTGGCGCGCGCATTCACACCCGGCGGCAGAAACTCTGGCGCTGTTTCTTCCGTCAGTGCATCGGCAGCCTTGCCATACCGGAACTTCATGAGCGCGCCGGGAACCGTGGACTGGACCACCGCGTTGAGCGTGATGCCGTTAGACCCGATCACCGTCGGCTGTTTCGTCTCGGCGTGGGAAGGGCCGGTGTGCGGGGCTGCGAGCTCGAGCCATTTCCCATCGGCAATGTCGGCAACTTCGGGGGTACATAGCGCCAGCTCGTAAATACCGCCTTCAGAAGGAATACGCGTTTCGGCATGCCAAATTGACAGGTATCCTCCGAGAGCCGCGCTCAGGCCGTAAAATTCCGATGACTGGCATACTGCGGCGATAACGGCGACGCGTTTCTCTCTCTCTCTCTAGAAACGATGCCCTTTCGACGGGCTCCTTGGAGACGATAGCGCCGCCCAATGTGACAAATCCGTCCGGACCGACGACCGGCGCCCACGTGATGGCGCGCTGTGTCATCAAGTCGAAAAGATTTCCGGCGGCGTTCTGCGCGGCAAGCGTAGTCTCACGGTGCAATGCCGTTCTGTTCTTCCGTGGTATCTGGAAATGCCGTCTTAACCGGGCCAACTCACTCCAACTTAGGGCGACGTTGTTCTGATAGCGGACGCCGCGACGAGAATTGGCGGCGATCTCTTCAAACACCCCAAGCATGGTGTTCCGATCACCGGATTGATGCAGTGCTTTGACCAATATTTCGTATGCCAACGGTTCGCCGGGTTCGTTGCCGAGGTAGTCGCGTGCGAGTTGGCAGGCCTCATCGAGCTTGCTTTGATGGATCATCACCAGCCCGCAGCGGTGCATGACGAATTTGTTGTCGGTCGCATACTTGGCACAATGTTTCGCCGCGTCTTCGGAGAGTTCCTGCAGGGCGTCGATCGTAAGCAACAGGATTGCAAACCAAGCCGCGTCATCGTTTACATTCGCTCGAATGCGATAAATGGCTTGATCGTAGAAATCGCTGAAAGCCGCATTGGAGGGCGGGAGGTTCATGTACTGCCGATAAACCTCGGCCATCTCAGGTGTCGGAAACTCACCCGCGCCGGTTAAAGTCTCATCCATGAAGAACCTTTGCGAATTCATGAAATGGAAATGAACGTTGGTCGCCCAAAGCGCTGATACAAATGAGTTCGCAAGAGTCTTGTCGGGACCACCGGCAACGCACCAAAGTCCTAGTTCTACTTTCAGTATATATCATAGTCTCTGCGGTCAACCGAGAGAGGTCAACAAGTGTGCAAACAAAAGTAGTGGAGATTGCACCCTTTTAAATCAAACCCGGCGTCCGTTGGAATGACTGCTCGTGTTAAACTCCCCGAATGTTCATCGAAATTTTCCGCTATCTGACGACGCCGTGCCCGCAGCCCTATCGCCGCATGGGGTATCTGAAGGAACTGATCGCGACCGAGGCGCGTCTGAAGCGTTGCCGCACCATGTGGCAGCCGCATCTCGACCGCACCCGGGCGGTGATCGCGGATGCGGTCGCGGCCACGGCGGGGAAGCGAAAGGCCGTCGTGATCGGCGGGGGCATGCTGGCCGACATTCCCCTCGGCCTGCTCGCGAACGAATTCGCGTCCGTCATGCTGGTCGATATCTGTTTCTCGAAGCAGACGCGCCGGATCGTCTGGCGCCATCCGCATGTCGAGCTCAGGACCTGCGACGTGACCGGCGTTGCCGATGCGTTGGCCCAGGGCGCGCTGCCGGTGCCGGGCATGCCCGGCGGCCTCTCGCTTGAGGATGCGGATCTCGTCGTCTCCGCGAACGTCCTGTCGCAACTGCCGCTGCTGCCGTTGCAGGCAATGTGCACATCGCATCCGCACCTGGACGCGGATACCGTTCATGCCTTCGCGCAGGGGATCATCCGTCACCATCTTGCGTTGCTGGAGAACAGTTCCGGTACCGTGTGCCTCGTGACGGAGGTCGAACGACAGCTCGTCGATGACGGCCGCCTGATCGAAACCGAAGACCCGCTCAGGGATGTGATGCCCGACCGTCCGGGCGACGAATGGGTGTGGGACATCGCGCCCAGATACGAGGTCTCGCCCGATTACGCCATCCGCAACCGGGTGCGCGGGATGGTGTGGTGAGAGGGCATTCCGCCTTGGGTGTCATTCCCGCGCAGGCGGGAATCCAGTTTTTTGATCGTTTGGCCCCCCGCCTTCGCGGGGGTGACGATGACGTTTCGGGTCACCCCACCTTGAGGCCGTACTCCTGCGACGCATCCTCGAGCCAGGTCCAGAGATACGTGGCGAAGCTCCGGAGCGGGTAAAGCTCATAGGTCGGATCGCCGTTCTTCGCTGTCGCCGTCTGGGTCAGCATGACGCCGACCTTGGAGACGATCGTCTGCGCGCACTGGCCGGGGCCGAACACCGACGGGTGCAGGTCGACGGAGCAGCCTTTCTGCAGGACCTCGCGGGCACGGGGGCCGGAAATCTCGATACAGGTGCGCGCCTCGCTGCTGTCGGTGACGGCGGCGTGCAGGCCGTCCACCTTGAGGTGCTTCCAGAGCGCCTTCATGGCGCGGTCGGCGCCCCTGGGCGACGTGATCACCAGCCATTCGTCGGGACCCAGCCACATGATGCGCGTGGTGTTGGCCTTGCCGGCGACGGTGTTGGCCTCGGCCGGCGGGGTCTGCTTGACGGCCTTCTTGACGGCATCGGTGAAAGCGCCGTCGGCGGCATCGCCGCGGATGTTGATAAGGCCCCGGTAGGGGATTTCCTTCATCACCACGCCGGTGCCGGAAACGTCGGCCTGTTCGTTGGCGCGGGCCTCCAGATGCAGATGGGCGAGGGGGCTTCTCAAGCGATAGGCGTCAACCATTGAGGCGGCTCCCTTCCGGATCATAGAAAATCGGATCGACGATCTCGCAGGCGACCGTCTTGCCGCCCGTCGGCACATAGACCGTGTCGCCCTTGCGGCCCCTGCCGTTCTTGACCAGCGCCAGTGCGATGGAGTGACCGAGCGCGGCTGACCAGTAGCTCGACGTCACGTGCCCGATCATGTCCATCGGCGGCTGTGGCCGCGTCTCGGCGACGATCTGGCCGCCTTCGGGCAGCACTTCCTGCGGGTCCGTGGTACGCAGCCCGACCAGGTGCTTGCGGTCAGGGCGCACGGTATCGGCGCGGCTGAGCGAGCGCTTGCCGATGAAGTCGGGTTTCTTCGCGGAAACGATCCAGTCCATGCCGAGATCGATCGGCGTGGTCGTGCCGTCGGTTTCCTGGCCGACGATGATGAAGCCCTTTTCGGCGCGCAGCACGTGCATCGTTTCCGTGCCGAACGGCGTGATCCCGTACTTCTCGCCGGCGTTCATGACGTCGGTCCAGAGCGCGAGGCCGCACGACGCCGGCACGTTGATCTCGTAGGACAGCTCGCCGGTGAAGCTGATCCGGTAGACCCGCGCCGGAATGCCGCCGACGGTGCCGTCTTTCCAGCTCATGAACGGAAACGCCTCGTCCGAGAGGTCGATGTCGGTGGTGAATTCGGAAAGCAGATCGCGCGCATTCGGCCCGGCCAGTTGCAGGGTCGCGAACTGCTCGGTAACGGAGGTGAGATAGACCTTGAGGTCGGGCCACTCCGTCTGCAGCCATTCCTCCAGCCAACCCATGACGCGCGGCGCGCCACCCGAGGTCGTGGTCATCAGGTAATGGTTCTCGGCCAGGCACGACGTCACGCCGTCGTCCATGACCATGCCGTCCTCGCCCAACATCAGGCCGTAGCGGCACCTGCCGGGTGCGAGTTTGAGCCAAGCATTGGTATAGACGCGGTTGAGGAACTCGGCGGCGTCCGGCCCCTGGATGTCGATCTTGCCGAGCGTCGTGGCGTCCAGCATGCCGACGGCGTTCCGGACCGCAAGGCATTCGCGGCTGACTGCGTCCTGCATGCTTTCGCCGTCTTTCGGGTAATACCACGGACGGCGCCACTGGCTGACGTTCTCCCACATGCAGCCGGCCTGTTCGTGCCAGTCGTGCATCGGCGTGCGTCGCACCGGATCGAAGAACTCGCCGACCGCGCGGCCCGCAAGCGCGCCCATGGTGACGGGCGAATAGGGCGGGCGGAACGTGGTCGTGCCGGTTTCGGGGATCGTTTGACCGAGGGCGGCGGACAGGATCGCGTGGCCCGGGATGTTGCCGGTCTTGCCCTGGTCGGTCGCCATGCCGAGGGTGGTGTAGCGCTTGGCGTGCTCGACCGAGCGATAGCCCTCGCGCGCCGCCAACTGCACGTCGGCGACGGTGACGTCGTTCTGCTGGTCGAGGTAGTGCTTGCCGCGCTCGCCGGCGGGCTTGGTCGTCGGTACGTACCAGAGCGTGCGCCACGGCATCTCGTCGACGTCGGAACCGGACACGGGCACGGCAGGGCGTTTCTTGGCGGTCATGCCGAGGTGCGATGCCGCGTCGATGCCGGCGAAGTCGCCCTCGTTCAGGGCGTTGCTAAGCGAGAAGTTGCCGTTGGCGGCGCCGCAGGCGGCCTCGGCCTGCAGCGTCTCGCCGGGGACGAACACGCCGTCGGCGTCACGCCAGGTGTTCCTGCCCGCGGAATGGCTGTGCAGGTGCACGACCGGGTTCCAGCCGCCGCTGGAACCGACCGTGTCGCACGAAATGGTGCGCGACGTGCCGGTGACGCCGTCGGCCTCGTCGTTGAGCTTCATCACCTCGACGCCGTGCACGCGCTTTGTGCCGAGCACGCCGGTGATCGCCGAATTGTCGATGACCTCGATCCCGGCCTCGATCGCCTGCGTGACCAGTTCGCCGGACGGGGCCTTGCGCACGTCGACGACGGCGGCGACGACGCAGCCCGCGGCCTTGAGGTCGAGCGCCGAGCGGTACGCATCATCGTTGTTGGTGAAGATCACGTGGCGCTTGCCGGGGCTGACGCCGTAGCGGTTCACATACGCCCTGAGCGCGCTTGCCAGCATGCAGCCGGGGCGGTCGTTGTCGGAAAAGATCAGCGGCCGTTCGATGGCGCCGGTGGCGAGGATCACCTTTTTGGCACGGACGCGCCAGACGCGCTGGCGGGTGCGGCCGTCCTGCCCGAAGGCGACGTTCTCGGACCGGTTCTGCAGGAGCCCCAGGAAGTTGTGATCGTAGTACCCGAACGCCGTCGTGTGCTTGAGGATCGTGACGTTCGGGTTGGCCATCAGCTCGGCCTCGACGTCGGCGACCCAGTCCATGGCCGGCTTGCCGTCGATCTCGAATTTTTCATTGAGGAGCTGGCCGCCCAGTTCCGTCTGCTCGTCGACCAGCAGCACACGCGCCCCCGTGGCCGCCGCCGCACGGGCCGCCGCAAGGCCCGACGGCCCGGCACCGATGACGGCGACGTCGGCGTGCGCGTTCATCTTGTCATAGGTGTCCGCGTCCGGTTCTTCCGGCGATTTGCCGAGACCGGCGGCGCGGCGGATGAAATGCTCGTACACCTTCCAGCCCGACACCGGCCACATGAAGGTCTTGTAGTAGAACCCGGCCGGCAAAATGCGGTGAAAGAGGCCGTTGATCGCCATCACGTCGAAGCCGGGCGACGGCCAGCAGTTGACGCTGGATGCATCGAGCCCGTCATAGAGCGGGATGCGTGTCGCCAGCATGTTGGAGATCGTGCTGGCGCCGCGTTCCAGTTGCACCAGGGCGTTGGGCTCTTCGGTGCCGGCGGTGACGATGCCGCGCGGGCGGTGGTACTTGAAGCTGCGGCCGACCAGCATGACGCCGTTGGCCAGGAGCGCCGAGGCCAGCGTGTCGCCACGATAGCCGCTCATCAGCTTGCCGTTGAACGTGAAGTCGATCTGCTGCGAACGGTCGATGCGCCCGCCGTCGTGAAGGCGATGGGTCTGGCTCATGACTTTTTGCCCTTCGCGATCATGTCCTGGATTTCGGCGGGCGGCTGTTCGCCCATGTGGTAGACGGCGAGGACTTCGTTGGTGTGCGTGTTGCGCGCCATGTTGAACCAGCGGCGACAGCCCGCCGTGTGTACCCAGCGTTCGAGATGGATGCCTTTGACGTTCTTGCGCATGAACAGGTAATCGGCCCATTCGGCGTCCGACAGGCTCTCCGGGTTTTCCGGGCGCGCGATGTGTGCTTCGTGGCCGTAGGAAAATTCCTTTTCCTCGCGTTCGCCGCAGAAGGGACAGTTGATCAGAAACATCTTTCTATCCCTTTCCTTAGTGGGCCACGCCGGCGGCGCCGTGTTCGTCGATCAGGTAGCCGTTGACGAAGCGGTCCAGCGAGAACGCGGCGTTGAGCTTGTGCGGCTCGTCGCGCGCGATGGTGTGCGCGAACACCCAGCCGGATCCCGGCGTCGCCTTGAAGCCGCCGGTGCCCCAGCCGCAGTTGAAGTAAAGGCCGTCGACCGGTGTCTTGGAGATGATCGGGCTCGCGTCAGGGCAGGTATCGACGATGCCGCCCCACTGGCGCATCAGGCGCATGCGGCTGAACAGCGGGAACAGCTCGCAGACTGCGGCGATCTGGTCTTCGATGATATGCAGGCTGCCGCGCTGCGAATAGCCGTTGTGCGCGTCGATGCCGGCGCCCATGACCAGTTCGCCCTTGTCGGACTGGCTGATGTAGCAGTGCACCGCGCCCGACATGACGACGACGTCGATGATCGGCTTGACCGGGTCGGAGACCATCGCCTGCAGGGGATGGCTTTCGATCGGCATGCGGAAGCCCGCCATGTCCGACATGACGGTACAGTGCCCGGCGACGACGACGCCGACCTTCTTGGCCTTGATGGCGCCGCGCGATGTCTGCACGCCGGTGATCTTGCCGTTCGCGATATCGAAGCCGGTAACCTCGCAGTTCTGGATGATGTCGACGCCGCGCGCATCGGACGCCCGCGCCAGCCCCCACGCGACCGCGTCATGGCGCGCCGTGCCGCCGCGCGGCTGATAGCTGGAGCCGAGGACGGGGTAGCGGATCGTCGGGTCGAGGTTGATGATCGGCACCAGCTTCTTGATCTCGGCCGGGCTCAGGTACTCGCCGTCGATGCCGTTCAGCTTGTTGGCATAGACGCGGCGCCTGGTGTCGCGCACGTCGCCGAGCGAGTGCGCCAGGTTCAGCACGCCGCGCTGGCTCAGCATGATGTTGTAGTTGATGTCCTGGCTCAGGCCTTCATAGAGCTGCAGCGATTTTTCATAGAGATGCGCGCTCTCGTCCGACAGATAGTTCGAGCGGATGATGGTCGTGTTGCGCCCGGTGTTGCCGCCGCCGAGCCAGCCTTTTTCGAGCACCGCGACATTGGTGATGCCGTGTTCCTTTGCGAGGTAGTAGGCGGTCGCCAGCCCGTGGCCGCCGCCGCCGACGATGACGACGTCGTATTCCGGTTTCGGATCGGGCGAGCGCCATGCCTGCTGCCAGTCGCGGTGGTAGCCCATCGCGTTGCGAAGCAGACTGAAGATCGAATATTTCGTCATGTTGAACCCTGCTTGCAGGCCGTTCCGGCCGTCCCTGTCGCGCACAAACCGTAGAGTACATCGCGCGGCGCTGGATACCACGCTAGATGCCCTCCTTTCCCATCGTCAAGGCGCGGCGTCTGTCCGCTTTGCGACGCCGATCCTCACGTTTACGACTTGGCTCCGCTTGCGGACTGGCACTGATACCCTCCAATCCGACATATTGTCGTTCCCATCAATGTCGCTACCAGATAATGTGCAGGCATGTGCTCTTTACGTGTCCTGTTCGGCATCTTTCTCGCCGTGGCGATGTCGCTTGCGGTGACGATTCCCGTCCATGCGCAGGACGGCGGCATGGACCTCGACATCATCAAGGATCTGCCCCCGGCCGGTGAAAGCGCGCCCGGCGCGGCCCCGGCGGAGGACCTCAATCCGCTCGACCGGGATTTCGCTACCGCGCTCGAAGCCTACCGGGAGCGGGATTACATCGCCGCACGCGAGATGTGGGGCGACCTGACCGATGCCGGGCACGGGCTCAGCATGCACAACCTGGCGGTTCTGAAATGGCGCGGGCAGGGCGGGCCGCGCGAACGTGAACAGGCACTGGAACTGTTCCGCAACGCCGGTCAGAACGACGTGCCGCAGTCCCTGCACGCGCTCGGCGTGCTCAGCCTCAGGGGCGCCGGGGTGCCGCCCGACCCGGCGGAGGCGGTCCGGTATTTCGAGGCGGCGTCGGCGCTCGATCATCCGCCGTCCACCTACAATCTGGCGCTCGCCCACCTGAAGGGGATCGGCGGTGCCGGTGACCGGGTGCTCGGCATGGAGCTGATGGCCCAGGCGGCGGAAGGCGGGCTCGCCCGCGCGCAGTACGACCTCGGCACGCTGCTTTACAACGGCACTTATGGCAGCGTCGACAAGGACGCGGCGCGGGTGTGGTTCGAGCGTGCCGCGGAGGGCGGCGATGCGTTCGGCTATTACAATCTGGCGCTGATGCAGTTCGCGGGCGAGGGCGGTCCGGCCGACCCGGAGCTCGCCGTCATCAACCTGACCGAGGCCGCCGAGATGGGCGCGGTGCCGGCGCAGCTCAAGCTCGCGCACCTGATGGCAACGGGCGACGCGGGCGTTCCGAAAGACCCGGCGGGCGCCTACGTCTGGTTTACCGTCGCCGGGGCCTTCGGCGCCGAGAACGCGCTCCTGAACGCAAAGCGGATCGCGCAGCGGCTGACCGATGGGCAGCTCAAGCGTGCCAAGCAGGCGGCGGCCAGCTTTACACCCAAACAGCCGCCGGCACCCGAAGCGGCAGCGGACGCGGCGCCGGATGCACCACGCACCAGCACCTGGGCGCCGCCAAATGAAAACATCGACAACGCCCCCGCCGCCCCCGGGTCAGGGACATATTCGGACAAGGACGCAAAAGCAGCGGAAGACCTCCTGAAAACGCTGCAATAGGAAGAACGGATAGATAAATGCTTGGATTTCTTGCCAGGATCTTCAAATTCGCGCTGAAGGCGGCGATCGTCGTCGCCGGGATCGCGGTCGTGATCTCGTACGCGCGGCTCAGCGAGTTCGGCGACATGCGGAAGGCGTTGGTCGACAAGATCATGAATTCCTACGCCGGGCGCATCGCCATCGACGGCGAGATCGACCTCAACCTGGCGTTCCCGCCGAGCGTCTCGATCGAAGGCGTGAGGATCAGGAATTCGAAGTGGGCGTCGCGGCCTGACATGCTGACCGCCCAGCGCGTCGTCGCCGAGGTCGACCTCATTCCGCTGCTGCAGGGCGACATGGCGGTGCCCCGGCTGCGCATGATCGGTGTCGACATCGTCGTCGAGACGCGGAAGGACGGCAGCACCAACTGGGACGAACTGAACGAATTCGATACCGCCGCCGGGCCGGGCAGTCCCGCCGCGCCGATGATCCTGCCGCAGATCGGCGGCACCGCGGTCAGTGTCGCCGGCGGCACGCTGACCATCGTCAACAGCGTGCTCGCGACGCCGACGGTCCTGTCGCTCACCGGCGGCAGCCTCGTTTCCGGTATCGTGCCGTGTTTGTGAGGTGGCGCAGAGCCGGATGTAAATATTTCTTTGCCGTCGTTTTTAGAAGCCTGTCGTGAAATATTTGTCCCTGTCAGCTAAGAATGGGTGAGAGCCGATCTGTGGGGGAAGCCGATCGATCAAAGTTCTTCTGAATTTATTTCCGGCTTTCTAAGGGTGTTCAGGCTTTTCTGGTTCGTGAATTTAGCAATAGGAGTGCTCTAATTAAGCGTATATCTTTGCTGTTCACACCTTCAAGTGCACTTCCGACAAATGGAGATTTTTGAATTGAAAATCGTAGTCACGTCTACTGATGAAAAAGTCGGACTTTTAGGAGAGGATCACCCTGAAGGTGTAAGAGTAATTTTTGCTGGGGACGATGCGTCCGTCAATGCTTTGCCGCCTGAAGCAGAAGTGGTTTTTACCGTCATAATTGAGTGGTCAGAAGTTGTAGCTCAAGGCGTAGTAGCTGCTTGGCTGTACGATAAGATAAAAGGATTAAGAGGAATCGCTAAAATCAACGGTAAACAGAGTGGAGGTGAAGAAGAGTTGGAGGGAATAATAAGGGAGGAAACAGCAGAAAAAAACGAAGATGAAAAACAATAATATCTTTAGCAATGTTAATGAGTTCGCTGAGTACATTCGATTCCGTTATTTCGGTGCGGAAAATTTTTTGTCCGCAGACGAGCTCGAAGCGCGGCGGGGCGAGGTCGTTGCAGCTTGGAATAAGATAATAGAATCGCAACCGGAAAACGAACGAGCACATCAATATATTGAAAATTTTTCGAACGACACGTCCGTACCTGATGACCCGCAAAAGCCAATGTATTCTGACGTTGTTCATTCTATTTGCGATGAAATTTATAATTCATTGCCAGAGCAATTTAGTGACCATCTTAGAAAAACAGTATCTGTGTCCGCTCTTACTACGTCAGAAATAAATGCATCGATATTTAAGTCGCCGTGCAATAAATATTTTGCAGTGATGGTAAATTCTTCAATGATTGAATTGCTGCACAAGTTTGGCAAGTTGAACATCGCGGCGCACAGTCCTGAAACAGTGATTTATTACAGTCGAAACCCCAGCGGAAAAACTTCCGGGGACGAATTTGCACGTGTGCGAGATGAGTATATCCTTAATTTTCAACGAACTAAGAGGAGCCACGGTCCAATAGTTCATTTAAATAACGAGGCAACAGGGAAGCATCATAGTTTATTGCACGTTCAAGAATTGTTTTTGGTTGGTCACGAACTGGGGCACTTGATGAACGGGGATTTTCATGAGCGAAAGTTATCGGACAATTTGCTCGGCTACGTTGAGAACGAACAGCATCGAAGTGAACATATGGCGGACCTAATCGGGTTTTGCTTTTTATTGAATGCACAAAAAAATACTCAGGAAATAACAAAGACAACTCGTATCTCGAACCTCTTGGCAATAATTCAGTTGTTTAACGTATTCGCTTTGCTGCATGACGGAGAAACAGATACGCACCCCTACCCAATTTCTCGTGCGCTTTGCATCGCTGACCATTTTTACGGGCCCGCGTATACTGAGATGCTGGCGAATTCTTATGCAAACTTCGATCTAGTTGATGAATTGATTAACCTCACCGCGGATATAGACTCTGCTGAAGCAGAAATCGCTAAGGCAGCTGTTAGCTGGTTCTATTATCAATCTAGTCAGTCAGATGAAGAGCGCCACACGGGTTTGTGACTCCCCAAAAGATCATCGGTGCAATCTTGCTGACCTTCTTTTTAAGCCATGGCTACGCTTCTCTTGGATAGCACAGCGCCAGAGGCCGAATAATTTCCACCAACGGAGGAATGCATGACCGCTACGACCGCGTCTCCCATCAGCCGTTTCCCGGTGCCGGACCTAAAGGACACGCCAGACGACTTCCGCGCGCGTCGAGGCGGCGCATAAGAAATCCGGCATCGGTGCCGTGTCTGTAGCGCCGGTTACTTGGCTTGGGCGAACCTCTGCGATATGGCGTGAAGAAGCGTGACCGTTTCCGGTCCCATTTTCTTTTCCATCCTGATGCGCGCCTTCTGGTTCGCCAAGGCCGCGCGCAGGTCGCGGATGAGGGCCGACAGCATCAACTCCGCGTTTCGTCTATTTACCTCCCAGCCGCCGCCACGCGTGCCCTTGGTGGCCGGGATCAGGTTTGCATTCAGCACAGCGACCATCCAATTCAGGCGTTTTTCCACCTCCGTGAAATGCTTGGCGATCTCGACCTCCGCCTGAAAACACAACGTCCGCGCACCGGGTGACCGGTACACCTCCGCCCAGTCCAGCTTGCCGCTGTTCCTGTCGCGCAGTTTGTCGACGACGTCCTGTGCGTCTCTCTCGAAGCGTGCAAGCCGTCGCTCTCCCAGCATGAGTTGCAGCATGTTGAAGAACCCGGGCAGCATGCGCCGCGACAGTTTCTCCGGTTGTTCGTGAAGTTTGGTGTCGTCGGCGAACCGGTGCTCGAAATTGTGGACCAGAAGCCGCTGGAAATGATGCGTGCGGCTTTTCTCCACGCGCGTCCGCTCGCGCGCCTCCGCGTAATCCTCGACGGCTTTCACGAACACGGCCTCGATCGTCTCGAGTTCGGCGCGAAATGCCTGCCCCATCGCCTCGATGTCCGCATCGTCCAGCGGCCCGGTGCTCTCCGCCGCCTGTTTCTTCAGAATGTGCATGAACTTGGCGTAAAGCGCCTCGCCCAGTTCCTCGGCATGTTCGTGAACGGAGCGCGCGGCATCACTGCCGGGATGGTCGTTAGGGGGAGGATCGTCGCCGCTTCCGCGCCCGCGCTCCTCGGTAATCCCGATCGTCGGCGTTTTCAGTGCGTCTTCCGGGGCGGCGCCGGACAGAGACCGGCCCCCCAGATCTTTCCCGTTTGAATCGAAGAAACTCACACCGGAAGCCCCCGAATTCTCCGGCGATCGATCCCGCGACCCAGCGGCATCGTGTGGTTCTTTGGACATGATTAGCCTTCCCTGATTTACGTCGGTCACTTCCTCTTCTGATTTTGAGCGATGCGTTAACCAAGGAGTATTGTCTCACATAGTGGGCCGTTCTCCAATCGCCGCCCCCGATATTGTCAGCCGATTGATCTTGTGTCTGTAATCGAACGATGTCGAAGGAGGATTTCAGATGACAGCAACCACGGACGCCGAAACGACGGATGTCGCCATCAGCCGCTTTCCTGTACCCGACCTCGCCGAACTGCCGGACGACATCCGCGAACGCATCGAGGCCGTGCAGGAGAAATCCGGTTTCATCCCCAACGTGTTCCTTGTGCTGGCGCACCGGCCCGACGAGTTCCGCGCCTTCTTCGCCTATCACGATGCGTTGATGGAAAAGCCCGGCAACCTGACCAAGGCCGAACGCGAGATGATCGTCGTCGCCACCAGTGCCGCCAACGAGTGTCAGTACTGCGTGATTGCGCACGGTGCGATCCTGCGCATCCGCGCGAGAAACCCGCTGATCGCCGATCAGGTCGCGACCAACTACCGTAAGGCCGATCTTACGGCCCGGCAGAAGGCGATGCTGGATTTCGCGATGAAGGTCTCGGTGTCGGCGCAGCAGGTCGGCGAGGCGGACTTCGACGCACTCAAGGAACATGGCTTCGACGAGGAGGACATCTGGGACATCGCGGGCATTTCGGCGTTCTTCGGCATGTCCAACCGCATGGCCAATGTCACCTCGATGCGGCCAAACGACGCGTTTTATGCGCTGGGGCGATGAGCATCAATGCGGTATGGCGGCAATCAATCGGCTGCCAGATCGTCCGTATAGCTGACGACGCGGTTGCGGCCGTCGGACTTTGCCTTGTAGAGCGCAAGGTCCGCCCGTTTCAGCAACGCATCGGAGTCTTTCGTCTCGTCGCTGATATAGGCAACGCCAAAGCTGCACGTCACCTGGACGGTGCGGTCGCCGTGGGAAAATTCAAGGCCGGCGATTTCCGACCGTAACCGCTCGAGAAAGGCACCGGGGGCGCCTTCCACCGTGACCGGAAGAATCAGGCCGAACTCCTCGCCGCCGATCCGGGCAAGTACGTCCGACTCGCGCGCCGCATTTTTCATGAAATCGGAAACCTTCTTCAGGACCAGGTCGCCGAAGTCATGGCCGTACGTGTCGTTGATGGACTTGAAGTGATCGATGTCGAGGATGACGACCGCCATCTGATGGCCGTAGCGCTTGGCGCGTTCGAATTCCTGTTTGAACCGTTCGTCGAAATAGCGCCGATTGTGCAGCCCGGTCAGGGAATCCTGCGTCGCCAGCGTTTCCAGCTTCTTGTTCGCCTCGAACAGTTCCCGGGTCCGTTCCGCGACCTGATCGTTCAGGCTCTCGTTCAGTTTCCTGAGGGTCTCGACCATGTAGGTGAAGTGTGTGGTGAGTTCCCTTGCCTCCTGCCATCCGCCGACGTTCGGCGGGGGAGCGGGCGAGCCGATGGCGATGCTCGACGAGTAGAGCTTGAGCTTTTCGATCGGGCCCGAGATGAAGACTGAAAGGGCAACGCCGGCGCCGATTGCAACGATCACGATGATGAACGCGGTTGCGTATATGATTGCGCGGTTTCGGGAGACCAGTCGGTTTACTTCGGCTTCATCGATTTTGGCGACGAGTCCCCAGTCCAGGTCGGCGATGTAGCGGGTCGAGGCGAGGACCGGTACGTCTCGGTAGTCCGGGGCATGCTCCATGATGATCTCGTTGCCCAGCAATGCCTGGGTGATCGGTACGTCCACACGTTCCTTCGGGACCCGCTTTCTGAACGCCGCCAAGTGATCGTACTTCAACGGTACGGCGAACACCGCGTCGCCGTTGCCGTCGCGGACGGCGAACAGCCATTCGCCGGAGTTGCCCAGTCCGATCCGGTCCTTCGTCAGATCGGTCAGGAACTCCGTATAAAAGACGATCTGGATGTATCCAACGACCGCGTGGTCGAGAACGAGCGGCGCCTTGCTGAATGCGAGAACGTGGCGGCCCTCCTTCCCCAGGGCAATGTCCGGCTTGTCAAAATGTTCCGGGTCGATGTCCTCGGTCGGCGGCGAAGGTGACGTGGACGCCACCGGCATGCCTTTCAGGTCGTAGATCGTGATTTCCTTCAGGTGAGTCAGGCCGTGTTTCGCATCGCTGATGATACGCGATATCCTCGTGAGGTTCTCATCAGTGCCCGTGCGGTTCCATTGATCCAGGCTGATCCGCATCTGTGTGCGGCTGGAAACCAGCGCGGTGTTGTCCTGTATTCTGTCGACCGTCGTAAGAACGCGTTTCTTGGCGATAAACGAGAGTGACGCCAGGTGTTCCTCGAACTGGTTGCGGTAGTGTATGCCGGCTTGCTCGTTGAGGTACTGAAGCCCGGCGAAAAGCGGGATTGCCGACAGGACGATAAACACGATGATGAGGAGGTATTTGAGCTTCACGCCGGCAGTCCGATCCGCAGTGATGATCCGGATTTGAACGCCGGTAAATACATTAACGTGCGGCGGTCGCATCGTGATCGGATTAAAAAATATAGCGACTATAGGCGCCGCCAACCATTGGTAGTTTCCCTTAAGACGGTCTGGCCGTCTCAGGCGTTATGCCGGCGCCGAAGAAGCGGCGCGGCGTCCTGCGCCACTTGATCCCGTTTCCGAAACGGGCGTAGCATACCGTCAGAACTTGATTTTTTGGAGGATCGGGTCATGAAGCAGCTTTGCCTTGCCGTCGCCGTTGTCGCTCTGTTCGGGTTCTCGCTTCTGGGTCAGGCCGCAGCAGCAGGTACCAATTCGACACCGAAACCGTCGAGCACGCCATACGAGCCCACCGATTACAGCTCGCCCTGGGGCGGCGAAGGGTGCTCGAAGCCGTCGCCGACCAGCTAGACGCCTTCGGTTTGTCAGAACGTTTTGGACGACGCCGACGGGGGCTCAGCGATGTCGACTGAGTTGTTTGACTTCCCGGGCGTCTGCAGGGCGTCGTTCGACGCGCGTACTGGCGTAACCGTGCACGAATGGTTCGACTACAATCCGCCGTATGCAGACAAACTGGTTTTTGAAATCCTCGAGCGGATCTACGTCGCCTTTTGCGAAAACGGTTCGACCAAGGTCCTTGTCATTGCGAACAACACTAAAGGCGCATTCTCGCGCGAGGTTCTGACCTTCATTCGAGACGTCCAGTTCCCACGGCTCGCGACTGATACAAAGTTGAAATTCGTTGCGACGGTGCTTCCCCGTGAGGCCCTGCCGGCCACATATGCAACGTTGTGGAAAGAGCAACGGGAACGCAACGAACGATTTATTCTGGCGGATTTTGCCTCGCTCGACGAGGCAACGGACTGGCTTCTCGAACAGGATTGAAAATGCGCTCCCTGTAAAAAAAAAGAGCCCCTCCCGCATGGGGAGGAGCTCAGTTCAGGGTAGACTCGCTACAGGGGGGTGTAGGAGGGGGTGCAGGAGGCAGTGTGGCCTTTCCGGCCGGGTCGTTTAGCCGTTCGGCCCGAGGTTGGGGCGGAGACGGCTGAAGGCATTACGCACGGCCTGGGCCCGGAGGCGGCGGCCTTCGCGAATGGCGTGTTCCACTTCACCGTTGGTGAAGATGCTGTCGTTTCGCGCGTTGCCGGTCATATTGTCGCTGTACATGGCGAACGTCCTTTCAAATCATGGGCGGGAAACCGTGAGGTTTTCGTCCCGCGCTGTTGAAAAGAACCTAGTCGCTTTCCGAAAAAAGAATAATGCCCAAAAAAAGACTATGTTTCGTGAAGTTTATTCACTAATATCCCCGTATGGACAGATTTGGTGAAATGGAAACCTTCGCCCGGGTGGTGGAAAGCGGCAGTTTCTCGCGCGCGGCGCGTGATCTACATATGACGCCATCCGCGGTCTCGAAGATGATCGGCAGGCTGGAGGACCGTCTCGGCGTGCGCCTGCTCAGCCGGACGACGCGGAAACTCAGCCTGACCGAGGAAGGCCGCGCCTTCTATCAGCGCGTGACGCCGATCCTGGCCGAGGTCGAGGAGGCGGAGGAAACGGTTTCGCTCTCGACCGCGGAAGCGCGCGGCGTGCTCAAGGTCAACACGTCGACCGCATTCGGCCAGTACCAGGTCGTGCCGCTGATCCCGAACATGCTGGAAAAGTATCCCAACCTGCAGGTGCAGCTGACCATGACGGACAGCATCGTCAACCTGGTCGAGGAAGGCTTCGACGTCTCGATCCGCATCGGCACGCTGACCGACTCGTCGCTGATCGCGCGCAAGCTCGGCACCGCGCACCGGGTGTTGGTGGCCTCGCCCGATTACCTGAAGCGGCACGGTACGCCGACCTGCCCGAACGACCTGAAGGCGCACGAATGCCTCAAGCTGAGCATTCCGACATCGCTCAACAAATGGGAATTCATCCTCAATGACGGTCCCAGCACGGTCGAGGTGTCGGGCCGCTTCGAGGCCGACAACGCGATCGCGCTGCACGAAGCGGCGCTGGCCGGGCTCGGTCTGTTCCGCGCCGCGACGTTCGTGGTCGGCGACGACATCAAGGCAGGGCGGCTCGTGCCGGTGCTGCAGAAATTCGAAATTTCCGGCGATCCGGGTATTTTCGCGGTATGGCCGCACAACCGGAACCTGTCGGCGAAAGTGCGTGCGTTCGTCGACATCCTGGTCGATGCCTTCAGCCCGATACCGCCGTGGGAGCGGAACGCCTGAAGGTGACAACAGCCTCATATGCATCTGGGGCACGAGGCGGAGAGGCCCGATCAAGGGGGCTCATCCTGAGGAGGCCGTGAGGCCGTCTCGAAGGACGGGACGCCGTGTTTGTATAATCGCACGCAGGCACAGATATGCCGTGAAGCATTGCTGCGTTGCAAAATATTCAGTGGTTTATCGTTCGGGAGATGCTATCTAGCGCGAGCATTTCAGGACCCATGAATACAAACCCGCGTGCGGGCGGAGAGCACGATGAACAAGATCAGTTCAAATGCGTCGGTAACGGATGACGCACCTGACAGCGGTAGCGATGCGGTCAAGACGCATGGCGCGGCGTCCGGCATGAAACGTTCGTTTCTGCTGGCTGTTGTCCTGGCCGTCGTTGCTGTCGGGTGGATCGCGTCCGGCATGCTCGGCGACAATGCCCCCGCGCCGCAGGAAACGGTGGCCGAGCGGAACGCGCACGAACCGGACGCGATCAAGGTCCGGGTGCAGGATTTCACCGCCGTCGACCATCCACGCACGCTGATCGTCACGGGCCGTACCAACGCCATCAAGGATGCCGAGATCCGCGCCGAAACGGCCGGTCAGGTGACTGCGCGCCCCGCCCGCAAGGGCGCGTTCGTCGAGAAAGGGACGGTGCTGCTGGAACTCGCCATGGACGACCGGGCTGCGCGCCTGCGTGAGGCCGAGGCCCGCGTCGGGGTCGCCAAGATCACCTACGAGGCGTCCAAGGACCTGCAGCGCAAGCAGTTCGAATCGCAGATCAAGCTGGCCGAAAGCAATGCCGAGCTCGCCGCTGCCGAAGCTGCGCTGGAGGCGATCCGGCTCGATATCCGGCGCACCAAGATCCGCGCCCCCATCGACGGTTTCATCGACCAGCTTCTGCCGGGTCCGGGCGATTACGTGTCGGCCGGAGAACAGGTGGCGATGGTGCTCGACCTCGATCCGATGCGCATCATCGTCCACGTCACCGAGCGCGATGTCGATTTCCTTCGTGTTGACGACCTGGCGACGATACGCCTGCCGTCGGGCCGCGAGATCGGCGGCACGGTGCACTACATCTCGCGCACCGCAAACGAGGTCACACGCGCTTACCGGGTCGACGTCTGGGTCGACAATCCGGATGCGTCGCTGCCTGCTGGCATGACCGCCGAGGTGCGGCTCAACGGCGGCACGCGCAAGGCACACCAGATTCCGACGTCGTCGCTGACGCTGAACGATCTCGGCCAGCTCGGCGTGCGCACGGTGATGGACGGCGACACCGTCAAGTTCCGGCCGGTGACGCTGCTCGACGATGCACCGGACGGCGCCTGGGTCACGGGCCTGCCCGATCAGGTCACGGTGATCACCATCGGCCAGGAATTCGTCGTCGACGGCCAGAAGGTGTCGGCGTCGCGCGGGGAAGCCGCCGCGCCGGCTACGGAGGCGGCAAGCGAACCGAAGGCGGACGGAAACTCCTGACATGAACGCGCTGATCGAAGCCGCCGTCAGCCACAGCCGAACGGTGCTCGGCGGGCTGGTGCTGATCCTGATCACGGGCGCCGTTGCCTTCAACGACATTCCCAAGGAAGCGGACCCCGACGTCAACATCCCGATCATCTACGTCTCGATGCACCACGAGGGCATTTCGCCCGAGGATGCCGAGCGTCTGCTGATCCGTCCTATGGAGCAGGAACTGCGCTCGCTCGAGGGCGTGAAGGAGATGCGCTCCAAGGCCTATGAGGGCGGCGCCAACGTGACGCTCGAATTCGACGCCGGTTTCGATGCCGACGAAGCGCTTAGCGACGTTCGCGAAAAGGTCGATCTGGCGAAACCGGAGTTGCCGTCCGAAACGGACGAGCCGGAAGTACACGAGGTCAACTTCTCGCTGTTCCCGGTGCTGGTGGTGACGCTGTCGGGGAACGTGCCGGAACGCACGCTGCAGAAACTTGCGCGCGATCTGCGTGATGAGATCGAGGGCATCTCGATGGTGCTCAAGGCGGAGATCGCGGGCGACCGGGAAGAACTGGTCGAGGTCGTGATCGACCCGGTGGTGGTCGAAAGCTACGGTCTGTCGCCGACCGAGACGGTCGCCAGTGTGTCGAGTTCCAACCTTCTGGTGGCCGCCGGGGCGCAGGATACCGGCCAGGGCCGTTTCGCGGTCAAGGTGCCGGGCCTGTTCGAGACCGTGGATGATATCGCCTCGATGCCGGTCAAGGTCGACGGCGACAGCGCCATCGTGCTTGGCGATATCGCCGAGATCCGGCGCGGCTTCAAGGACCCGACGACGTTCGCCCGTGTCGACGGCCATCCGGCGGTGGCGCTGGAGGTATCCAAGCGCACCGGCCAGAATATCATCGAGACGGTCGAAGCCGTGCGCCGCGTCGTCGAGGCCGAGCGCCAGAGCTGGACCGAAACGATGCGCGAGTCCATCAACGTCGAATACCTTCAGGACAAATCCGACGATATCCGTCTGATGCTGACCGATCTGCAGAACAACGTGCTGTCGGCGATTCTGCTGGTCATGGTGATCGTCGTTGCGGCGCTCGGGCTGCGTACCGCGGGGCTGGTCGGGATCGCCATCCCGGGCTCGTTCCTGACGGCGATCCTGGTGCTCTATTCGGTCGGCATGACGGTCAACATCGTCGTGCTGTTCAGTCTGATCCTCGCCGTCGGCATGCTCGTCGACGGCGCCATCGTCGTGACCGAGTATGCGGACCGCAAGATGACCGAGGGCGAGAGCAAGCGCGTTGCCTACACGCTTGCCGCCAAACGCATGGCATGGCCGATCATCGCCTCCACGGCGACCACGCTGGCGGCGTTCCTGCCGCTGGTGTTCTGGCCGGGGGTCGTCGGCGAGTTCATGAAGTTCCTGCCGATCACGTTGCTGATGACGCTCACCGCGTCGCTGGCGATGGCGCTGATTTTCGTGCCGACGCTGGGCGCGCAGGTGGGCAAACCGGGCGGCGCCGTCGACGCGGACCTGATGCGCGAGCTCGCCGGATCGTCGACGTTCCGCACCGATCATCTGTCGGGGCTTACCGGTAGCTATGTGCGCATTCTGGACGCCGCGCTGCGCCATCCGCTCAAGATCCTGCTGGCAGCCGTCGTACTGCTGGTCGGTGTGCAGGTCACTTACTTCGTGCATGGAAAGGGCATCGAATTCTTCCCGGAGGTAGAACCTGAGTTTGCCAAACTTCAGGTGCGCGCGCGCGGCAACCTCTCGGTGTGGGAGCAGTACGACCTGATGAAACTGGTCGAAAGCCGCATCCTCGACGTGCACGGTATCCGCGATTTATATACCCGCGTCGGCAAGAACGAGCAATCCGAGGACGCCGAGGACATCATCGGTGAAATGACCCTCGAGTTCGAGGAATGGAATGAGCGCCGCAAGGCCGCCGTGATCCTGGCCGAGGTGAACGAGAAGACGCGCGATATCGCCGGCATCTTCGTCGACCGTCGCACGCAGGACGCCGGTCCGCCGGTCGGTAAGGACGTGCAGGTCGAACTGTCGAGCCGCAACGTGGAGCTGCTCGCGCCGGCCATTGCCAGATTGCGTGCATACATTGATAAGGATGGCGATTTCGAGAACATCGAGGACAGCCGCCCGCTGCCGGGCATCGAGTTCGAAATCAACGTCGACCGTGCGCAGGCGGCAAAGTACGAGGCCAACATCGAGATCGTCGGCCGGGCTGTTCAGTTGACCACCAACGGGTTGAAGCTGGGCGAGTACCGTCCGGACGATTCCGATGACGAGATCGACGTGCGCGCGCGCTACCCGGAACGGTTCCGCACCCTCGACGAGTTGCAACAGATCAGGATCGCGACGCGCGACAATCAGTCGGTGCCGGTTTCCAACTTCGTCGACGTGACGGCGAAGCAGAAAACGGGCACGCTTAACCGCACGGACACGCGCCGCGTGATGTCGGTCAAAGCGGACGTGATTGATGGCGTGCTCGTGGACGGCAAGGTCAAACAAGTCGAGAAATGGGTCGCCGAGGCCGGGCTTGACCCGCGCATCACGGTGCGCTTCAAGGGTGAGGACGAGGAACAGAAGAAGGCGATCGTTTTCCTAGCCAAGGCTTTCTGCGTCGCTCTGTTCCTGATGGCGCTGATCCTGGTGACACAGTTCAACAGCTTCTATTCCGCGTTCCTGATCCTGAGTGCCGTCGTCATGTCGACGATCGGCGTCTTCATCGGCCTGTTGCTGACGGGCCAGCCCTTCGGCGTGGTGATGAGCGGCATCGGCGTGATCGCGCTGGCGGGGATTGTGGTCAACAACAACATCGTGCTGATCGATACGTTCGATCGCCTGAAGATGGAATCGGGCTCCGTGCGCGACGCCATCCTCAAGACCGGCGCGCAGCGTCTGCGTCCCGTGCTGCTGACCACGGTGACGACCATTCTCGGCTTGATGCCGATGGTGCTTGGCGTGAACATCGATTTCGTCAACCGGAGCGTCAACATCGGCGCGCCGTCGACGCAATGGTGGACGCAGCTCTCGACCGCCATCGTCTTCGGCCTCGCGTTCGCGACCGTGCTGACCCTGATCGTCACGCCGTCTGCGCTGATGGTGCGCGGCAACCTGGCCGCGTGGCGCGATCGTCGCCGGGAACGGAAAGCGCAAGCTCAGGCGGTCTGATCTAATTGCCCCCTCACCTGTCCTCTCCCCCAGCAAGCTAGGGGAGAGGGACTCTCGGCTCGAATACCGTTACTAATCCCTCTCCCCCTTTTAGGGGGAGAGGTTAGGTGAGGGGGTCTTTATCAGGCGCGCGGTTGAGAAATCGCGTTCTCGCCGTCGTCGTCATCATCGTCCTCGATCTCGTGCTCGTCTTCCGGCGGCAGGCCGGCGGCGTCGCGCGCCTGCAGGCGTTTGTAGCGGCGGATCGACACCGGGATCAGACAGAGATAGAGAATCAGGATCGCCGCCAGCGTCCACCACGGCGCCGACATGACGAACGTCACGCCGACGGCAATGGTGATCATCACCGGCAGGAACCAGGCGCGTGGAATGCGAGATGTCTTGAACGAGAATGTCGGGATCGTCGAGATCAGCAGCGCCCCGGACGCCAGTTCCCAGATCGCGACGGTGCCCGGATTGCGGAAAAAGTCGTCGCCCAGGTTGAGCGACATGATCAGCGGCAGCAGTACAATGCCGGCGCCCGCGGGGGCCGGAACGCCGGTGAAGAACTGGCCTGCCCATTTCGGCTTGTCGGGGTCTTCGAGTGCGACGTTGAAGCGTGCGAGGCGCAGCCCGCAGCACATGGCGAACAGCATGCAGACGAGCCAGCCCCAGCGCCCCGCGTCCTGCATTGCCCACAAATAGAGGATCAACGCCGGGCAGACGCCGAAGCAGACGAAATCGGAGAGCGAGTCGAGCTCGGCACCGAACTTGCTGGCGCCTTTAAGTAACCGCGCGACGCGGCCGTCCAGCGCGTCCAGCAGCGCCGCGACGGCAATCGCCATGGCGGCGAATTCCCACTGGTCCTGAAGCGCGAAACGCACCGACGTCAGGCCCGATGCCAGCCCCATCAACGTGAGTACGTTGGGGATCAGCTTGTTCAGGCTCATGACACGGATGCCGCGCGGCTTCGGCGCGGTTTCCGTCTCGGGCTGTTTCGACGTTTCGTCCATCTAGCGGATATCGCCTTTCAGCGGCTCTCCCGACCGGGTCAGGTCGGCGATCACGGTCTCGCCCGCGACCGTGGTCTGTCCCTCGATCACCAGCGGCTGCACGCCGTCGGGCAGGTAGATGTCGACCCGGGATCCGAAGCGGATCAGGCCGAAGCGCTCGCCCGCCTGCAGCGGTGCACCGACATCAACGTAACACAGGATGCGCCGGGCCACGAGACCGGCGATCTGCACGAAGGCAATCTCGGTGCCGTCGTCCTTCTTGACCTTGAGGGACATGCGCTCGTTGAACTCGCTCGCCTTGTCCAGCGAGGCATTGAAAAAGCGTCCGGGCCGGTAGTGCTTGGCGCTGACGATGCCGCTGATCGGCGAGCGGTTCACGTGCACGTTGAACACGTTCATGAACACCGCGACGCGGGTCATCGGTTCCGAGCCCATGTCCAGCTCGGGCGGTGGCGGCGCCTTGATGACCGACTGCACGACGCCGTCGGCGGGACAGATCACGAGATCGTCTCCCGTCGGCGTGATGCGATCCGGATCGCGGAAGAAATACACGCACCATGCGGTCAGGATGCCGCCGACGATACCGGCGGGTTCCCACCAGGCGTACAGCAGCACCGCGGCGACCGCGAAGATCGCAATGAAGGGGTATCCCGCTTTGTTGATCGGGACGAGAACGATTTTCAGCAAAACCCGGCTCCTTAAGCGTCGTCAGCTGTCAGTTGACGTTGGGAATCTCAAAAACCTGACCCGGATATATCAAATCCGGATCGATAATCCGACCCTTGTTCGCTTCGAAGATCTGAGTATAGGAAAAACCGGTTCCGTATACACGTCTTGCGATCCGCCACAGCGAATTTCCGGGCTGTACCAGCACGTACGTGCCTTCGGCCATTGTCTTCAGATCTTCGGCGCGCGAGAACGGATATTCCACGCGGGCAATGACCTTGCCGCCGTCACCGATCTGGTCGGCGCGCAGCTTGTAGAGGCCGGGCGGGATCAGGTTGTCCGGCCGCGCCACCCACTGACTGTCGTCGCCCGCGATCACGCGGGCCATCAGTTGATCGTCCAGGTACAGTTGCACCGTCGCGCCTTTGGGCGCGCCGCCACCGACGATGACACGGCCCTTGGTATCGTAATCCAGGGTATCGATGGTCAGCGGAAATTGTGTGCGGTCGACGGGGCCCGACGGGTTCTGCACGATCTTGGTCGGCGCGTTGGCGGCTTTCGGGAACTTCAGCACCATCGCGTTCTGCTGCGGCTGTCCGCTATCGCCGGTGGCGCGATCCGGTACGGCGATGACGACATCCTCGCCGGATGCGATTTCCTTGCCGTCATCGAGGATGGCCTTCAACGAGAGTTGCCGGGAGCCCGGCTGCAGCGGCGTTTCCGGGATGAAGACCCATTCGCCGCGCTCGTCGGCCTTGACCTTGCCGATGACGGTGTCGCCGTCGAGTATCCGCACCTCGCTCATCGGCGGCGCCTTGCCGGCAATGACGGTATCACCCTCGGGATTGACGCGGATGACGTCGAACGACGGGGCGCGTGCGCCGGTCGCCGCGGGATCGGGGTCCGGGGCCGTCGCCGCGGTTTCCGGCGCGCCGGGCGCCGCTTCAGCTGCGGCTTCCGGTTCCTTGGCGGTAATTTCCTCGCGCCATGCGAACTCGTTCAGCCCGATCGCGGCAGCGATGGCGGCGAGACCCAACAGGACAAGCAGGATCGGTGTTCTGGACATTGACATCTGATTGCCACATTTACGCGTGCCATTAAAGAAATAGATGCACGCCTTTGGCATTTAGAACAGCCCGTTAACATTATCTTGATTGGACGTTCCGAGGCTTTGCTGCAAGCTGGCTGCAGAGCTTCATGCAGATCGAGGGTGAAAATGGCTGATAGTTCCCAACACGATACACCGAAAACCGCAGGTGGTGCCTATGTCTGGGATCTGCCCACGCGGCTGTTTCACTGGAGTTTTCTGGCCGCCGTCGCGACATCGTTGTTCACCGCCGAGTTCGGGCCGATGGATATCCACCTGATTTCGGGACACGTCGTTCTGGCGCTTCTTCTGTTTCGCATTATCTGGGGATTCGCCGGTGGACGCCATGCGCGCTTCTCGAGTTTTCTCAAAGGCCCGTCGAACGTGATCGGTTATGCCCGCAAGACCATGTCGGGGGGCGTGTCGGCGCACCTCGGCCATAACCCCATGGGCGGCTGGTCGGTGATGGCGATGCTGGCGGCGCTGGTGACGCAGGTGGTGTCGGGTCTCTATGCCAACGACGACATCCTGACCGAGGGCCCGCTCGCCGGGACGGTTTCGAAATCGACCAGCGACCTGCTCACGGAGGTTCACGAAATCAGCGGCAATGTCGTCTATGCGCTGATCGCGCTGCATCTGGCGGCGGTCGTTTTCTATACGGTCAAGGGGCAGGGCATCATCGGTACGATGATCAACGGCCGCTCGCAGGATATCGATGCCGGAGTCGAGGATGCCGACGCGGAGGGCTCGCTCACCCGCGCGATCATGCTTGCCGCCGTCGCCGCCGGGGTTGCGTACGCAATCATGAATTATTAGGTCGATTTAAGCGGAAATCTGGGGTTTTCTGCGATTTCGGTCATTTTTATGTTGCGTTGCAGCATAAATGCTTTACCAAGGCCGCAACCGAGCATCATCTGATACTGAAACGAGACACACGTGGCCAACTCCATGCTGGCGACCCTTGCGGGTCGCTTTTCATTTGCCGACCGTGCTGAACGGCTGGTCCCAAACACCCCCTCACTGATCAAGACCGAAGTCCTTGCGGGCCTGACCGTCGCATTGGCGATGGTCCCGGAGGCCGTGGCGTTTTCCTTCGTCGCCGGGGTGCATCCGCTGGTCGGCCTTTATGCGGCGTTTATCGTCGGTCTTGTGACGGCGCTGATCGGCGGCAGGCCCGGTATGATTTCAGGCGCGACGGGTGCGTTGGCTGTGGTGATGGTGTCGCTGGTGGCAGCGCACGGCGTCGAGTACCTGTTCGCGACGGTGCTCCTGATGGGGATCATGCAGATCCTGGCCGGGGTATTTCATCTCGGGAAATTCATTCGTCTGGTGCCGCATCCGGTGATGCTGGGTTTCGTCAACGGGCTGGCGATTATCATCTTTCTGGCCCAGCTGACCCAGTTTCAGGTGCCGGGCGCCGACGGCACCAAGGAATGGATGAGCGGCATGCCCCTGATGACCATGCTGGGCCTTGTTGCGCTGACGATGGCGATCATCTGGTTGATGCCGAAGATCACCCGCGCCTTGCCCGCGCCGCTGGCGGCGATCGCCATTGTCGCCGCCGTCGTCATCGCCTTCGGCATCGACGTGCCGCGCGTTGGTGACCTGGCCTCGATCGAGGGCGGGCTGCCGTCGCTGCACATTCCGATGGTGCCGCTGACAGTGGAAACGCTTTCGATCATCTTTCCTTATGCGCTGATCCTGGCGGCGATCGGCCTGATCGAGAGCCTGTTGACGCTCAATTTGGTGGGTGAGATCACCGGGCAGCGCGGTGGTGCCTCGCAGGAGTGCATCGCGCAGGGTGTCGCCAACACCGTCACCGGCATGTTCGGCGGCATGGGCGGCTGCGCCATGATCGGCCAGTCGATGATCAACGTGAAATCCGGCGGGCGCTATCGCCTGTCCGGTATCTCGGCGGCCCTGTTCCTGCTGGCGTTCATTCTCGTCGCATCCAGCCTGATCGAGGAAATTCCGCTCGCTGCCCTGGTCGGCGTGATGTTCATGGTCGTGATTGGCACGTTCGCGTGGCAGAGCATCACGATCCTCCGCAAGATCCCTGTGACGGACGCGTTCGTCATGCTGCTGGTGACGGCCGTGACGGTGATCAGCGATCTGGCCGTGGCAGTGGTGGTCGGTGTCATCGTGTCGGCGCTGGCCTACGCCTGGAACAACGCCAAGCGTATCCACGCCAAGACCCACGTGACGCCCGAAGGGGCCAAGGTCTACGGGATCGAGGGGCCGCTGTTCTTCGGCTCCGTCGACGGCTTCGCCGAAGTGTTCGATCCGTCCGCCGATCCGGCGCTGGTCATCGTCGACTTCATGAACAGCCGTGTCGTTGATCAGTCCGCCCTTCAGGCAATCGAGGCGCTGGCATCGAAATACGAGGCCGAGGGCAAGAACCTACAACTCCGGCATCTGTCACGCGACTGTCACCGGCTGCTGAACCGGGCCGGGCAGTTGATGGTTGATTCAGACGACGATCCGGATTACGGCGTCGCCGTGGACTACAACGTCAGGACAGGCATCCTCGGCGGACACTAGGTCGTACTGCGCGCTTCGAGACGCCCCGAATCAAGTCCGGGGCCCCTCAGTGTGAGGTCATATCACGAAATGAATGCAGCCCTCATCCTGAGGAGGCCATTGGGCCGTCTCGAAGGATGAGGGAGTGCAATCAGGGGAAGGGAAATCAGCTCTTTTCGCGGAAGCCGTCGTGGCAGGCCTTGCAGGCGTTTTTGCCGAGGCCGCCAAGCGCGCCGCCAATGGCGCCCTTGTCACCCGACTTCGCCGCTTCGGCCAGATTATTGGCGTGTTCGATGAAGGCCATGGTCACTTTCTTGAATTCGTCCGGTTTTTCCCAGACGTCCATTTTGGCTTCGGTCTTGCCGTCCATCGGGCCTGACCCCTCGGGGAAGGCGGTCGAGGTCGCCTGCGCGAGGCCGGCCATGGCGGAAGCGTGCGCGGCAACGTCCTTCATGTCGCCGGCCTGACCCTTGACGATCATCGAGATCGACTTCATGTGGCCGCCGACGGCTTTCATGACGGATTTGCGGTATTCGATGGCTTCCTCACCGGCGAATGCGGTGCCCGCAGCCGTGATCAGTACGCCCGCGGCTAGTGCCGGAAAAAGGATATTCTTGAACGTCATCGTCTCTCACTCCTTGGCAATCGGTTCTTGGGCAATCAGGGTGTCTTGTCGACGTATCTATCGACTGGCGGCGCTATACCGATTGCGCTAAGTATGGGGCCACCATAGGCGGACAATATATCCGCTGGGAATGAATTCCACGTATCACACTATTGTGAACGCCAACGACGGAGCAACACGCGACCGCCATGACCATGCCGTCTTCCATCGCCGTTTTTTGCGGCTCCAGACCGGGGCACGATCCCGTGCAGATGGAGGTGGCACGCGCGCTCGGCCATGGCATGGGGAAGCGCGGTATCCGGCTCGTCTACGGCGGCGGCCGGGTCGGCCTGATGGGCGCGCTCGCGGATGCGGTGCAGGAAGCGGGCGGCAAGGTCACGGGCGTCATTCCCGAATTCCTGATGAAACGCGAGGTCGGCAATTCAGGGGTCGACGAACTGGAAGTCACCGACAGCATGCACAGCCGCAAGCGCCGTATGTTTGAGCTTTCGGATGCGTTCATCACGTTATCGGGCGGGCTCGGCACGCTCGATGAAACCGTCGAGATCATCACCTGGAAGCAACTCCAGCTGCACTCGAAACCCATCGTCATCATCAGCGTCGACGGGTACTGGGACTTTCTCAAATCGGCGACGAAGGATTTCATGGACGCCGGTTTCGCGTATGCGACCGATGCCGAACTTTTCGACGTGGTGCCCGACGTGGCGGCGGCGTTCAAGGCGCTCGAAGACACGATACCGGGCACCGGCGGCGGACAGGAGGACCGGCTGTGACGCGCCCGATCCCGACCGTCGATCTCGGCCTTCCGGAAGCCGATGCCGCGGCTGCCGTTGATCAGGCGTGCCGAGATGCGGGCTTTTTCTATGTCACCGGGCACGGCGTCGATCCGGCGCTGACGCAGGCCGCATTCGATGCGATGGCGTCGTTCTTTGCCGCGGCGCCGGATTTCAAGCAACGCTACCACATCCGCCACTCGCACCCGCACCAGCGGGGCTACGTGCCGCTCTATGAGGAACACCTGGGCGAGGATGCGGCGCAGGACTGCAAGGAAAGCTTCGATCTTGGCGTCGACCGGGCGCCGGATCACCCGGACGTTGTCGCCGGAAAGCCGTTTGCCGCGCCCAACGTGTGGCCGGACATGCCGGCCTTCCGCGATACGGTCGAGGCCTATCACGCGGCGATGATCGCGCTCGGTGACCGCCTTGTGCGCCTGACGGCCATCGGCCTCGGCCTCGAGGCGGACTATTTCGATTATGCGATGCAGGACCCGGTAGCGAACCTCAGGCTGCTGCACTATCCGCCGCGGGCGCGTACTGAAGATATGATCGGCTGCGGCGCGCATACGGACTACGGCTTTCTGACCGTGCTCGCGCAGGACGATGTCGGCGGTCTGGAAATCGAGGGCGCGGCAGATGAATGGATATTCATTCCGCCGGTGAAGAATGCCTTCGTCGTCAACCTGGGCGACCTGCTGACGCGCTGGACGGCGGGGCTTTACCGGGCGCGCCGCCACCGGGTGGCCGGTTCCACGGACCGGGACCGCTATTCGATCCCGTATTTCCTCGACCCGAATGTGGACGCGATGGTCGAGACGGTGCCGACGTGCGCGCATCTGCCGGGGGCGGACGCGGCGCCGGTTTCCGCGGGGGCGTTCCTGCAGAGCCGTTTCGATGATACGTTCCGTTACCGCGATGCGGCAGGTGAAGACCTTGCCAGCGGCGGGGCAGAACCGTATGTTGCGCCGCAATAAACGCGGGGTAACGGCGTCTGCCGCCTGAGGGCCGGGTGCCAAGGTCAGGAGTATCTGCTGATGTCGAAAATCAATGTCAAAAACCCGATCGTCGAACTCGACGGCGACGAGATGACCCGGATCATCTGGGAATTCATCAAGGACAAGCTGATCCTGCCGTATCTGCATGTGGATCTGAAGTATTACGACCTCGGCATCGAAAAGCGCGACGAGACCGACGACCAGATCACCATCGACGCCGCCAACGCGATCAAGGAGCATGGCGTCGGCGTCAAGTGCGCGACGATCACGCCGGACGAGCAACGGGTCGAGGAATTCGGCCTCAAGAAGATGTGGCGCTCGCCGAACGGCACCATCCGTAACATCCTGGGCGGCACCGTGTTCCGCCAGCCGATCATCTGCAAGAACGTGCCGCGCCTCGTACCGGGCTGGACCAAGCCGATCGTCATCGGCCGTCACGCCTTCGGCGACCAGTACCGCGCGACCGACTTTCTGTTCCCGGGCAAGGGCAAGCTGATCATGCGCTTCGAGCCGGAAGACGGCTCCGACGCGATTGAGCGCGAGGTGTTCGATGCGCCCAGCGCCGGCGTCGCCATGGGCATGTATAACCTGGACGAGTCTATCCGCGGCTTCGCGCGGTCCTGTATGAACTACGCGCTGGGCCTCAAATGGCCGCTTTATCTCTCGACCAAGAACACGATCCTCAAGGCCTATGACGGGCGCTTCAAGGACCTGTTCGAGGAAGTCTTCGAAGCCGAGTTCAAGGACGCGTTCGAAAAGGCCGGCATCACCTATCAGCACCGCCTGATCGACGACATGGTCGCCTGCGCGCTCAAGTGGGAAGGCGGCTTCGTCTGGGCCTGCAAGAATTACGACGGTGACGTACAGTCCGATACCGTGGCGCAGGGCTTCGGCTCATTGGGCCTGATGACGTCGGTGCTGCTGACGCCGGACGGCAAGACGGTCGAGGCCGAGGCCGCGCACGGCACCGTCACGCGGCATTATCGCCAGCACCAGCAGGGCAAGGAAACCTCGACCAACCCGATCGCCTCGATCTTCGCCTGGACCCGCGCGCTCAGCTACCGGGGCCAGTTCGACGATACGCCCGAGGTCACCCAGTTTGCCCAGACGCTGGAAAAAGTCTGCATTGACAGTGTCGAGGCCGGGTCCATGACCAAGGACCTCGCACTCCTCGTCGGCCCCGACCAGGGTTGGATGACGACGCAGCAGTTCCTCGCCAAGCTCGACGACAACCTCAAAGCCGAGATGGACAAGGGCTGAGGGGCGTCCGCCTCCTCGACATTCACCCCCTCACCTAACCTCTCCCCCTCAGAGGGGGAGAGGGATAAGTGCATTCGATGTTTCGTCAGGGTCCCTCTCCACCACGCAAGTGGGGGAGAGGACAGGTGAGGGGGCTTTTGTGCCTCCCGAACTTCCGCCAAGATGTCCCCCATCAAAAAACAAGACGTCACTTAGGGGAACATCAATGACAGGCAGACTGGAAGGTAAGGTCGCGATCATCACGGGCGCGGGGTGCGTCGGGCCGGGCTGGGGCAACGGGCGCGCGGAATGTGTCCGCTTCGCCCAGGAAGGGGCGAAAATCTTCGCCGTCGATCTCAACGCCGAAGCGATGGACGAAACGCTCGAAAAGGTCGCGGACTTCGGCGGCGAGATCGAGACACATCTCTGTGACGTGACTGACAAGGCGCAAGTGGATGCGATGGTCGCGGCGTGCATCGAACGCTTCGGTCGCGTCGACATCCTGATCAACAACGTCGGCGGCTCGGCGCGGGGCGGCCCGGTCGAGATGGATGAGGCGACGTGGGATGGCCAGATGGCCTACAACCTGAAATCCGTCTACCTGTGTTGCAAGGCGGTGCTGCCGCATATGGAAGAGCAGGGTTCCGGCGTCATCATCAACACAAGCTCATCGGCGGGGCTGCGCTGGACCGGCGTGCCGCAGTCGGCCTACGCGGCGGCGAAGGCGGGGATTATCCAGTTCTCGAAGGTATTGGCCGTGCAGTACGCGCCCAAGGGTATCCGCGTCTGTACGGTCGTGCCCGGCCAGATGCACACACCGATGGTCGCGGCACGGCTTGCGGGACAGCATGCCGGCGGCGATGTCGAGGGATTGCTCCAGAAACGTCAGGCGCGCATTCCGCTCGGCTTCATGGGCGACGGCCGTGATATTGCCAATGCGGCGCTGTTCCTCTGTTCGGACGAGGCGCGTTTCATCACCGGGACGGAGATCGTGGTCGACGGTGGCATGACGGCGCGGTGCGATTAGGGCTGTTGCCCTTGCTTTGTCATCCCCGCGAAAGCGGGGACCCAATTAAACAACGAGAACGTCTGGGTTCCCGCTCGCACGGGAATGACAAGGTTGTTGTGCAGGGCTGGCGCTTAGCCGGCCGGCTTCTGCCTGTTCCACGGCATCATCATGATGACGGTGGCGAGCGCGCAGGTGCCAGTCAGGCCGGCGGTCAGCAGGCCGAGACCGATGGCGCCCAGCACGTAGGGCGCGAACGTCATGCCCATCCATGCCAGCACGGCGAACAGCACGATCAGGGTGCCGACGGTGATCTGTACCTGACGCGGCACGCTGAGGGCACCGCTGCCGGCCTGCGTGCCGATCACGGGCAGGCCTGACGACTGCCAGGCGTTGAGGCCGCCTTCGAGAAGGCGGGCATTCTTGAGCCCGACGCTTTCGATAGTGTCGCAGGCCCGGGCCGTACGCGCACCTGACGTGCAGTAGAAAATGGCGTGCCTGTCATCGAGGACCGAGACGAGTGCAGAATCGATCCGCGCGTTGGGGACGAGGATCGCGCCGGGGACATGCCCCTGCGCGAACTCGGCTTCGCTGCGGATGTCGAAGAGCAGCGCCTTATGATCCTGTAGCAGGGCGTTGGCCTGCTCCGGGGCAATGTGTTCCATGGTGGGGTGCCTTTATATTCATAGATTACATTATATAATTATTGAATATATATTGAATTGCAAGGGGGAAGAGCTGCTTACCCGTACATGACCTTTGTTTCCCGGACGTGCCGGTGGCACGATCCGGGACCCGTGGAGCGCATGGGCGAGGCGGCGCGATGGGTCCCGGGTCTCGCTGCGCGCCGCGCGCATCACCCGGGAAACAATTGTCGGTGGCGTGTATCGTCCGATACGTCCCGCAGACCTTGCAAAAACCCGGTCCGGGTAAGATTATGCGGCAAATTTTTGAGCAAGAGGGTACCGGGACATGTCCGAACAAACAGATATCATCTACACGCAAGTCGACGAAGCGCCGGAACTGGCAAGCGCGTCTTTCCTGCCCATTATCCGGGCATACACCAAACCGGCGGGGATTTCCGTCGGCACCAAAGACATCTCCCTCGCCGGCCGCATACTGGCCCAGTTCCCGGATCTGCTCTCGGATAACCAGAAACAGTCCGACGATCTGGCGGAACTGGGTGAACTGGTGAAGACGCCGGGCGCCAATGTGATCAAGCTGCCGAACATTTCCGCCTCGATGCCGCAGCTCAACGCCGCGATCAAGGAACTGCAAAGCCAGGGCTATGCGGTGCCGGACTATCCCGAAGATGCCAAGACCGATGCCGAGGTCGCGATCCAGGCCAAGTACGACGCGGTTAAGGGCTCGGCCGTGAACCCGGTGCTGCGCGAGGGCAACTCCGACCGCCGCGCACCCAAGGCGGTCAAGGACTACGCCAAGAAGAACCCGCATTCGATGGGTGAGTGGGTGAAATCCTCGAAGACGCACGTTTCGTCCATGTCTGGCGGCGACTTCTTCTCAAACGAGAAATCCACGACGCTGGGCGCCGCCAACGCGGGCGCCGGCAAGATCGAATTCGTCGCCGGTGACGGCACGGTGACGGTCCTCAAGGCACCGGTCGCGCTCGAAGACGGGATGGTCATCGACAGCACGTTCATGAGCGTCAAGGCGCTGCGCGCGTTCATTGCCGAGCAGATCGCGGATGCCAAGGCGCAGGGTGTGCTGTTCTCGCTGCACATGAAGGCGACCATGATGAAGGTTTCGGACCCGATCATCTTCGGCGTCGCGGTTGCCGAGTTCTTCAAGCCGGTGTTCGACAAGCATGCTGATACGCTCAAGGAATTGGGCGCCGACCCTAACAATGGTTTCGGTGACGTGGTTTCCAAGATCCAGTCCCTCGACGATGCCAAGCGCGCCGAGATCGAGGCCGACATTGCCGCCTGCCTGGACGCGCAGCCCGATATGTACATGGTCAATTCCGATCGCGGCATCACCAACCTGCATGTGCCTTCCGACGTCATCATCGATGCGTCGATGCCGGCGTTGATCCGGGCCGGCGGCAAGGGCTGGGGGCCGGACGGCAAGGAACACGACACCAAGTGCGTGATCCCCGACAACAGTTACGCGCCGGTCTACGAGGAAACTATCAACTTTTGCAAGGAGCACGGTGCGTTCAACCCGTCAGAAATGGGCTCGATCCCGAATGTCGGCCTGATGGCGCAGAAAGCCGAGGAATACGGCTCGCACCCGCAGACCTTCACGGCATCGGCCGACGGTGCGATCCGGGTTGTCGACGCGGCCGGCTCCACGCTGCTCGAGCACGCCGTCGAGGCGGGCGACATCTGGCGCATGTGCATGACCAAGGACGCGCCGATCCAGAACTGGGTCGAGCTCGCCGTGACCCGTGCGCGGCTTTCCAAGACGCCGGCGGTGTTCTGGCTCAACAAGGCACGCGCGCACGACGCCGAGCTGATCAAGAAGGTGGATGCCTACCTGCCGGATCATGACACGTCGGGCCTCGAGATCCACATCATGTCACCGGCCGAAGCGACGCGCTTCTCGCTGGAACGCATGAAGAAGGGCGAAGACACGATTTCCGTCACCGGCAACGTGCTGCGCGACTACCTGACCGACCTGTTCCCGATCCTCGAAGTCGGCACCAGCGCCAAGATGCTTTCCATCGTGCCGCTGATGAACGGCGGCGGGCTGTTTGAAACGGGCGCCGGCGGCTCGGCGCCGAAGCACGTGCAGCAGCTGGTCGAGGAAGGCCACCTGCGCTGGGACAGCCTGGGCGAGTTCTGCGCTCTGGCGGCGTCGCTCGAACACCTCGCCAACGTCACCGGCAACCAGAAGGCACAGGTGCTGGCGACCGCGCTCGACACGGCGACCGGCAAGCTGCTGGACGAGAACAAGTCGCCGGGCCGCAAGGTCGGACAGCTCGACAACCGGGGCAGCCACTTCTATATCGCGCTCTTCTGGGCCGAGGCCCTGGCATCGCAGTCGGACGATGCCGAACTGCAGGCGCACTTTGCACCGCTGGCCAAGAGCCTGCGGGACAATGAAGAAAAGATCGTCGGCGAAATCGCTGCCAGCGAGGGCAGCCCGGTCGATCTCGGCGGCTATTACCGTCCCGATCCGGACAAGCGTTCGGCAGCCATGCGGCCGTCGTCGACGCTGAACAGCCTGATCGGCTAAGACGGTTCGAGTTTACAGGAAACCCGGCGTCCTCGGATGCCGGGTTTTTTGTTGCCGAGTTTCGCGCCGCTTCGCAAATAACCCTTTAATTCCTCCGGATATTCTCTACAAGAATAGTCTAATATTCTACGTGCTCTGGGGGAGACGGGTGGACTACACATCTCAGTTGCGGCGGCTCGGGGGGGCGCCGGAACATATCGAATTTGCCGATTTTATTACGTCGAGCATGGACGGATCGCCATGGCCCAGCTTTGCCGCGCTGGACTTGATGGAGGTGCCGCGGCTCGTGCCGCATATCTGGGTCGTCGACGGGCGTGACGGGACGTGCATGGGTCTGAAAGTTCAGTTTTCAGGCACCGAGATCGATCGCTGCTTCGGACGGAACCTCATGGGGACCTATCTACAGCCCGGCTACGCCGAATATTACTCGCACGAGGCCTTCAATGCCTATGCGTCGGTCTTCACCGACAAGCGCCCGGTCTACGTCGAACGGTCGGACTACTATCCGGACGTCGAGCCGCAGATGGAGCGCCGCATCAAGGCCGCGGTGTTTCCGTGTTCCGGCGACGGCGAAACGATCGACTATTCGATAGGTCTGACTAAGTTCGAGATGGCCAACGACGAGGGACTGGGCCCGCCGTTGATCGCGCAGCTGGACTTACCCTAACCCTTGAAACCGCGGCCCTTGCCGATGGCCTTGTCGCCGAACTTGGCGCGCACCGCATCGATGGCGTTGGCGACCTTGACCCTCTTGCCGCGGTCCGGGTCGGCGAGGTCTGGCAGGTCGGCGTGGTCTGCCGGCAACAGCCGCTCCGCGCCGACACCGATCAGGCGGTAGAGTTTCTTGCCGTCGGCTTCGCCCAGCAGAAGCGCTTCGGCGGCCTTGTAGATTTCATCGGCGAGCTTGGTCGGCCCTGAAAGTTTACGCGACCGAGTCACGAGCTTGAAATCAGCCGATTTCAGCTTCAGCTGCACACCGTCGCAGGCATATCCGGCGCGGCCGAGCCGCCGTGCCACTTTCTCGGCAAGGCCCCAAAGCGTCACCCGGAGCGCGTCCGGGTCGGCGACGTCGTCCTCGAACGTGGTCTCGGCGGAGATCGACTTTGTGACGCTTTCGGGATCGACGCTGCGCACGTCTTTGGCTTCCGAAAACCGCTTGAGGCGCGTGCCGATGGAGCCGTAGCGGGCGACGAGCTCTGCTTCCTCGAACTTGTGCAGATCGCCGACCCTGGCAATGCCGTCGTACTCCAGTTTTTTGCGGAGCGCGCGGCCAACACCCCACAGGATCCCGACCGGTTTGTCGGCAAGGAAGGAAACGGCTTCGTCACGGCCGATGGCGGCGAAGCCGCGCGGTTTGTCGAGGTCGGAGGCGAGCTTGGCGAGGAACTTGTTGAAGCTGAGACCGATGGAAACGTTGATGCCGATCTCGTCTTCGATCCGTTTCGCCAGCTTGACCAGTGTCGCGGCCGGGGCGCCGTGGTGCACGCGGCGCGTGCCGGACATGTCGAGGAACGCCTCGTCGATGGATATCGGTTCGACCAGCGGCGTCACGCTCTGCATCAGATCGCGCACCTGATGGCCGACACGGCGGTACTTTTCCATGTTGGGGCGGATAACGACGGCATCGGGACATGCCTTTAGCGCCTTGAACATCGGCATGGCGGAGCGGATACCGTATATCCTGGCGATATAGCAGCACGCCGAGACGACACCCCGCCGGCCGCCGCCGACGATCACCGGTTTGCCGCGGATGTCCGGGTTGTCGCGCTTCTCGACGGAGGCATAGAAGGCATCGCAGTCCATGTGCGCAATTTCCAGCTCGAGCAGCTCCGGATGCGAAAAAAACCGCGTGCCGCCGCAGTTCGGGCACGTGGGATCAGGGAGATTGTCGAAGATATCCGCGCAATCGCGGCAAATGGCGCTCATTTCCGTCCCATCATAGGTGCAGGGGCCGACGCATTATAATTGCTGCAGATTCCACTCATGGATACTATGATATCAAATAGTTATCGGAAGTGCGCACGGTCTTTGACGCGGCAAAAAAGGTTTCATGTCTGATATCGCAACACTGGTCGAGGAAGAACCGGACGAGCTTCGTCAGGCAAACCTGCAAATCCGCCAAATGGAGCAGACGGTATTCGCGCTTCGTGAAGAGCTGGAACGTCTGCAGGTCGACAAGGAGCAGGCGGTTCAGGATGCGGTCTCGACCAACGTCGATGAGATCAAACAGCTGAAGGAGACTATCCAGGCGCTGCGCGACGAACTCGAGGACCACAGAATAAGCGCGGAGGCGCGTGTCCAGGAAGCCATTTCGAATGCGGCGAGCGAGATCAAGCAGTTGAAAGAGACCTCGCAGGCGCTGCGCGACGAGATGGAGCGGCTGCAGGTCGAAAAGGCGGACGCTGTGCAGGACGCGACGCGGGCGGGTCAGGACGAGATTCGCCAGTTGAAGGAAACGGTGGCGTCGCTTCGCGATGAGCTTGAAACGATGCGATTTGATGGTATCGAAAAGCTGCAGGAACAGGAACGGGTTGCGCGGGACGAACTGGGGCAGTTGCAGCAGACCATCGTCGAAATGCGAACCGAATTGGAGACGATAAAGAGTGGCCAGTAACATCCGGGTCAAGGCAGGAGCAAGACGCGCCGGTGCGCGCCGAGGTGCGACGCAGGCGAAAGCCACGCCCGACGGGCAGGCGCCGCAATCCGAGAACGAGAAGCCGGCGGCCAAACCCGAACAGGCCCCGGCGCCAAAGGCGTCGCGGCCGCAACCGCCGACACGCGTCAACAAGCGCGCCGCCGCTGACGATGCCGCCGAAACGGACGGTGATGACGAGGGCGGCCGCATCAGCCGCATGGACAAGCTGCGCCAGGCCGACCGCAAGCTGAAACAGGCGGAGATGCTGCTGAACGTGTCCCGGCGCGTCGCGGCGATCGAGAGCCTCGACGAAGTGCTCGAAACCATGGTCGAGATGACGACCTGGGAGTTGCAGGCCGAACGCGGCACGTTGTTCCTGAACGACCCGGTTACCGACGAGCTTTATTCACGCTTCGCGCAGGGCAACTTCCAGCGCGAAATCCGCATCATGAACAATTCCGGTATCGCCGGCGCCGTGTTCCAGTCGGGCGAAGGGCTGATCATCCTCGATGCCTATTCCGACGATCGCTTCAACCGCACGGTCGACGAACAGACCGGGTTCACCACCAAGTCGATCCTTTGTGCGCCGGTGCGTACCGTCAAAGGCGAACTGATCGGTGTCATCCAGGTTCTGAACAAGAAGAAGGGCGAGTTCACGGACGACGACCTGGCATTGCTGGAGGCGATGACGACCCAGGCCTCCGTGGCGCTGCAGTCGACGCAGTTCGTCGAGAAAATGAAGAAGTCGCGGGAACAGGAGCTGGAGTTCCTCGACATCGTCACCGACGTCACGTCGGACCTGGAGCTCGGTTCGCTGCTGGCCAAGGTCATGACCGAAGCGACACGCATGTTGAGCGCGGACCGCGGCACGCTGTTCATCAACGACGAAAAAACCAATGAACTGTTCTCGCGCGTCGCCATGGGCGAAAGCATCGGCGAGATCCGCCTGCCGAACACGGCCGGTATCGCCGGCGCGGTGTTCTCGTCCGGCAAGTCCGTGAACATCCCCTATGCCTATGCCGACTTGCGCTTCAATCCGGCCTTCGACAAACAGACCGGGTACTTCACGCGTTCCATGCTGGCGATTCCCGTCACCAACAAGGACGGCAAGGTGATCGGCGTCACGCAGGTGCTGAACAAGCGCGGCGGCCCGTTCTCCGACGAGGACGAAGCGCGTCTCAAGGCGTTCACATCGCAGATCGCCATCGCGCTTGAAAACGCCAAGCTCTTCGAAGACGTCCAGAACATGAAGAACTACAACGAGAGCATGCTGGAATCGATGACCAACGCCGTCGTCACGCTGGACGAGGACGGCAAGATCGTGACCTGCAACGCGGCGGGCCTGCGTATCCTGCGGGTCAAGACAGCTGACATCATCGACAAGGTCGCTGAGGAGTTCTTCGTCGACGAGAACGCATGGCTGATGGAGCAGGCGAACGAAGTCGACGAGTCCGGCGAAGGCGACGTCAAGATGGACGCCGAGATCGTCGTCGGTGACGGCGAGATCGAGAAGCGCGAGAAGATAAACTGCAACGTGACGTGTCTGCCGCTGCTGAGTCCCGAAGACAAGAAACTCGGCATCATGTTCATGATCGAGGACATCTCGTCCGAGAAGCGCATGAAATCGACCATGTCGCGTTACATGGATCCGGGCCTTGCCGACCAGCTCATGGCCGGCGGCGACGATGCGCTCGGCGGGCGGTCTCTCGAGGCGACGGTGCTGTTTTCGGACGTCCGGTCGTTCACGACGATTACCGAATCGCTCGGCCCGCAAGGCACCGTGCAGATGCTGAACGAGTACTTCACCATCATGGTGGAATGCATATCGCGCGAAGGCGGTATGCTCGACAAGTTCATTGGCGACGCGATCATGGCTGGCTTCGGGGTGCCGCTGCCGCATGACGATGACGAGGACCGCGCGGTGCGGGCCGGTATCGCGATGATCAGTGAGTTGTGGGAATGGAACAAGGAACGCGAGGCCAAGGGCGATATGCCGATCGACATGGGTCTCGGCCTGAATACCGACAACGTGGTGACGGGTAACATCGGGTCGCCGAAGCGGATGGACTACACCATGATCGGGGATGGCGTGAACCTGGCGGCGCGCCTCGAATCGGCCTGCAAGCAGTACGCCGCGCGTATCCTGATCAGCGATCTGACGTTCAAGAAGCTCAAAGGAACCTACCGGATCCGGGATATCGACCGCGTCATCGTGAAGGGCAAGACGAAGCCCGTCGAAATCTACGAAGTTCTGGACTATCACTCCGACGAGACGTTCCCGAATCTCATGGAGGTCGTGAACAATTTCAAAGGTGCGCGCGGGCACTACAACAACGGTGACTGGGACAAGGCGATGTCGCTTTTCAACGAGTGCCTGAAGGCGAATCCCAACGACAAGCTGGCGCAGATCTACATCGATCGCTGCGAAGCGCTGAAGGCTGACCCTCCCGCGGACTGGGATGGCGTCTTTGTCATGACGTCAAAATAATCCTCGGTTTAATACTGGACCTAAAATACACTTTTAAGTCGCTCTCATCTGTGGAATCTTTTCTAACGAACTTCCCGGAGAGGTTGACGTATGAACGCGCGAATGGAAACGCGGAACATCATGATTGCCAAAAGGCGAACGACGATTCGCCTCGAAATGGCCGTATGGGACGCGTTGGACGAGATCTGCAACAAAGAAGAATTAACGCGTCACGAGTTGTGCACCCGTATCGAGGACGCGCGCCGCGACGCAAACCGTGCCCAGGCGGTGCGGGCAACGGTGATCAACTATTTCCGACATGTGGCATCCGAGACCGGCGCCAGGGACGCCGTTGCGCGCGCGCTGCAGGGGCTCTGAGCTTAATTCCACACCGGCGTCAGGCTGAGGCCTTGTCGTCCCCTTCGTAAAATTCCGGCCAGCGGCGTTTGACGACGGGGCTCGTCGCGGCGAGGGCATGGCATGTGTCCAGCGTCGACGGCCGCTTGCCGTCCGCCGGTTCCTTGTCGCGCAGGCGGCGGGCCGGGATCACGGCCTGAAACGCGGTGACCGGCAAAGGACCGAGGACGAGATCCGAAATATGCGTGCAGCCCTTGGTGCGGCCGAGGCGCTCGAACACATTCTTGCGCCAGCCCTGGCCGATTTTCAGGCCGGCAAGCTTGGAGTAATCCGGCGCGATGTTGCCACACATGTTGAACGGCGCGGCCTCGGTGACCGCTTCCGCTTCCTGTACGACCAGTTCCTCGTCGATGGTCAGGCGCACCCGCATCTGGTGGACAGCTTCACCGGCGGCAATGTCGCCGCGATCCTGATTGTCGAAAGAGTATGACTTGGTGTCGGTAATCACGCCTTCGATATCCCAGAGACCGTCGTCGCGCTGATAGGCGTCGCAGCGAATCTCACGGGTATGAATGTGTTTGCGCTTGGCGGCTTTCGAGAGCGGCATATGTGTCTCCTTGCATGGACCGCTGGAACGGACGTTGACCCCGTTATACATGCCCGGTCCGGGCGACGCGATACGGAACGGTGACAAAAAGAAAGACGGGGCGCTGATGGCCCCGCCTGTCGATCAATGAGCCAGGTGAAACGTAGCGGTGCTTCAGACCCGCTTCACGTTGTCGAGATACGCCTTCACGTCGCTGTCCAGCGTGGTCGCCTGCTTGGTCAGTTCCTCGGACGCGTTCACCACGTCCTCGGTCCGGGCCAGCGTGCCTTCGGACGATTCCCGCACCTTGCCGATCATACCGGCAACCTGTTTGTTGCGGTCGGCGGCAACCGATGCGTTGCGGGCGATCTCCTTGGTGGCGGCAGCCTGTTCCTCGACCGCACTCGACGCCGATGCGGCATACTCGTCGACGCTCGTAATCACGGTGGCGATTTCGGCAATCATCGATGCCGCCTCGCCGACCGCATCGTGGATCGACGTGATCTGACGCTCGATCTCCTGCGTCGCGTTGGAGGTCTGCGCGGCGAGATTCTTCACCTCGTTGGCGACGACGGCGAAACCGGCGCCGGCTTCGCCCGCGCGGTTGGCTTCGATGGTTGCGTTGAGTGCCAGAAGGTTGGTCTTCTCCGCGATTTCCTCGATCAGGCCGACGACTTCGCGCACCTTGGTGGCCGCTTCGACCAGCGATTCGACCTTGCCGCTCGCGTCCGCCGCCTGCGACGAGGCCACGTTCGCCTGCTTCGACGTCCCTGCGACCTGTTCGCTCACTTCCTGAACCGAAGCCGTCAGCTGTTCGGCCGCCGCGGCGACGCTTTCGATGCTTTCCTGGCTTTCTTGCGACGACGTCGCCATGGTTTCCGACTGCTCGCTGGTCGAGCGCGCGTCCTCGGCCATGCTGTCGGCGGTGTAGCGGAGCTCGGTCGCCGCCGACGACACCGTTTCCAGCACGAGCGAAATCTCCTGCTCGAACTTGGCGTTCAGGTCGGCCAGTTGCTGGGCGCGGGCTTCCGCCGCGTCCTTTTCGCGCTGTTCGCGTTCGCGCTCGGCCCGGTCTGCTTCCGCCTGGCGTTGCGCTTCGGCTTCCTTGGCGCGGGCCTGTTCCTCGGCCTGCTTCTTGTGTTCGGCCTCGAGGCGCACGCGCTCGATTGCGTTTTCCTTAAACACGCGGACGGCGCCGGCCATCTTGCCGATCTCGTCACCGCGCTCGCGGTAACCCACGGCGGCCTCGAGATCACCGTCAGCGAGACGCAGCATGGAGCCCGTCATGTCGGTAATCGGTTTTGAGACACTGCGTGCGGCGAAATAACCGATCGCGGCCACGCCGATGGTGCCGACCAGGGCCAGCATCAGCATCAGGTTTTGCAGCTGGTTGGCAGCCGCGAAAGCTTCGTCGACCGACGTGTCGGCAAGCAGCGCCCATTTGATGCCGAAGATCGAAATCGGCGCATAGGCGGCAAGCACGTCCTGGCCGGTATGGTCGGTAATCGTTTCGGTGCCCGTTTCGCCATTCAGCGCGCGCTCGACCGCGACGTTCTTGATGGTCCCCGTTTCAGGATTGGCGAACGATGCGACAACGGAATGGGTCTCCGGTTCGAGATAGGAATCGGAACGCATCAGGTGGTCGCTGCCGACGAGGATCGTCTCGCCGGTCTCACCCATGCCGTCCCGCTGCTGCATGACCTTGTTGATTGCCTTGATCGACATCTGCAGGGCGACGATCATCTTGACCTCTCCGTCCTGCACGAACGGCTGCGCCATGAAGGCGGCGGGCTCGTTGTTTGATGGGGCGTAAGGGGCAAAGTCGGCAATCTCGAAGAACTTCGTGACCAGTACTTCACCGACAAGCTGGCCGAGGCCGCTGTCCTTGTAGGGGCCGGTCAGCATGTTCGTCTGATAATCCGCTTCCTTGGTGACGGTATAAAAGACGTACCCGTCCGGGTTCAGCAGAAACAGGTCGTAGTAGCCGGTCTGTTCGATGTATTTCGCATAGTAATCCTGATCGTTCTTACCGCCGCTCTGCGGAACGAATGCCTCGGCGACGTCGATCTCGGCGATGACGGCCCACTTGGTATCGCCGATCTCCAGCGGGGTGTAGGCGGAAAGGACCGGTTTGCCCTGGTAGTCGATGATGATCTTGGTGTCGGTCTCGCCGGCGAGCGCAGCCTTGGCGGCCACGGTTTCGACCTTGCCCTTGTCGGGATTGCGGAACGATGCCGCAACCGAGTAGTTGAACGGATCGTGGTAGGAATCGGAGCGCATCAGATTGTCCGGACCGACCAGATAGGTCGCGCCGGACTTACCGAGGCCGGCTCGCTCGTTCATGACGTCGTTGATGCGGTTGATCGGCATCTGGAAAATCAGTACGCCGCGCTTTTCGTCACCTTCGAACACCGGCGAGGCAATGAAACTGGACGGCGCGTTATAGGCCGGGCCGTACTTGGCGTAGTCGGCAAACAGAACGGCGTCGCGGTCGTCGAGGTCGCGGGCCCTTCGGAACAGGTCGCCGAGAGCGCTTTCCGCCCATGGACCGTTATCAAGCGAGGTGCCGAAGTCGACGTTCTTGAAAACGGAATAGACGATGCGACCGCTTTCGCCGTCGACCAGCATGATGTCGTAGAAGCCGAACTTCTCCTTGAATTGCCGGATCGAAGGATGGATCTCGGCGTGTGTTGCGCTGTAGATCGAGGAATCCTCGGCGCGGTCAAGGCTGTGTTTGTCGCCGACGAAGTAGGGGTTTTCGGCGAGGTAGTAATATTGCAGCGCCACGGCCTCCGGGGTGAGTCCGTCCACGATCGGGTCGGTGTCGATGGTCAACCCCTCGTTCGCGGATTCGAACTCGTAGCCGTATTGTTCGCTGTAGTAGGTGCGCAGCCGCTCGCGCATCTGGGAGACCTCTTCGTCGTAGATGTCGTTCTCCAGCATGAACATGGAGCTTTCCGACTTGAACGCGTTAACGGCGTTGATGATCATCGTGCTGTTCGACATGGTCAGCACCTGATCGTGGATCGTCAGATAGTAGTTGCGGATCGCACGCTTCTTGATTTCGCGCACGGCCGTCAGTTTGTCGAAAGCTTCGTCCTGGATTGCGCCGACGGTGTTGACCAGCGTGTTCATGTCCGCCTTCTGGCGCGCGAACAGGTCTTCGATCTGGGTCTTCTTGAGGCTACGCGCGCTTTCGAGCTGTTTGAAAGCGGCATCCTTGAGCGCAGTGCTGCTGGAATTGAGCGCGGTGAGGCCGACGGCCAGGAACGGGATCAGTCCGACCGCCAGGAACAGGGCGATCAGTTTCGGTTTGAGACTGAGCGCGCTCAAAGGATTCTGCATCTGTTTTCCTCCGGACTTGGGCGCGTTTTTCTTGTCTTCCAGCGACGACATGGGAAGCCACCTCTTTTAATTGCCTACCGTTTTCACTGCACTTGGCGGGGTGTGACACAAACTTAGGTTAAGCGAGTATACGTAACAGCCGAAACACCAAGCGATTTGCGCGTATACTGCGCGATTTCAGTCAATCGGCGCACCTCATGGTGTGTAAATTTTTGTAAGTGCCCTGTAAAAGGTGTCAACGTTTGACTTTTTGAGACAGCTTTGACGTTCAGTCGTGGCAAAAAGTCTCAGTAGTCGACCGAAATTACCGGAAAAATTGTTTGTACCCCCGGACCGATTGGCGTATTTTAACCAAACAAACGTTTGTTTAATTTAGTCGCATGGTGAGATTCATGGACGGACAGGGTTCCCCCGACGGCGGCCAGCCAAGGCAACGCGTCAACAATCGCCGCGCAGATGTGCTGGATGCGGCGGCCTACCGGTTTCGCCGCCAGGGATTTGCGGCAACGACGATGCGTGACATTGCCGCCGACGCCGGCATGCTGGCGGGCTCGCTCTATTATCATTTCAAGTCCAAGACCGCGCTGCTGATCGCCGTTCACGAAGAGGGGGTGCGGCGTATCGCCGACGCCGTGGACGCTGCCGTCGCCAGTGCCGACCCTGACGATCCATGGCAGCGGCTGGAATGTGCGCTCGCAGCGCATCTCGCAAGCCTGCTGGACGGTGGCGACTACGCACAGGTCGTGATCCGCGATCTGCCGGCGGATCAGCCGGACCTGCGCGCGACCCTGATCGAGCTCCGCGACGATTACGAGCAGCGTTTCCGGACCCTTGTCGATGCCCTTCCGCTTGCTGATTCCGCCGATGCCGGGTGGGTTCGGCTCATGCTTCTGGGCGCGGCCAACTGGTCCAAGACCTGGTACCGGCCAGACGGTGCCGGGCCGGCGGAGATCGCCGCCAATTTCGTCCGCATTATCAGACACGGTGAAACATCGGAAATGACATCATGAACACGACACAGGAAACGCACAGCCCGGTCATACCGGCGGCCATTTCGGGGCTTTCCCGTCCGCCCAAGGTCATGGTGACCAAGATCGGCCTCGACGGACATGACCGCGGCTCACGCCTCGTCGCTTCGTTCCTGCGCGATGCGGGGATGGAGGTGATTTACACCGGCCCCTGGCAGCAGGTTGAAACGGTCGTCAACCAGGCGGCACAGGAAGACGTGGATTGCATCGGCGTCTCGTCGCTGGCGACCGACCACCTTCTGGTGCCGAAACTGATGAAGGCGCTCAAGGCCGCCGGGCTCGACGACGTCATCGTCATCGTCGGCGGTATCGTGCCGGACGCCGACGAGAAAATGCTGATGGCAGAAGGCGTCGCCCGGGTGTTCCATCCTGGTTGTTCGCAGGCCGACATCGTCGGCGGCATCGCCGATCTGATCGTCGAACGCCGCAAGACATTGGGAGAATGAACATGACCGGTGAAGGCAAGAACACGAAAATGGGCCAGGACTTCGAGGCCGCACGCGACAACTGGCGCGACGCCTACGAAGGACAGCTGCCGAACGAGAAGCCGCGCTTCAACCGCTCCGGCATCGAGGTCAAACCGCTCTATACGCCCGAGGACTGGTCGCCGGACGATTATCTACCCGACCTTGGTTTCCCGGGTGATGCGCCGTTCACGCGCGGCATCTATCCGACCATGCACCGGGGCCGTTCGTGGACGCAGCGCCAGCTGATCGGCCTCGCCACGCCCGAAGACTACAATGCACGCATGCGCCGCATCGTCGACAGCGGCGCGACGGCGCTCAGCATGATCCCGTGCAACTCGGTTTACCGGGGCTACGACATCGACGAGGTCGATATCGAAATCCTCGGCACCTGCGGCACCACGATCAACACCATGGAAGACATGGAAACGTGCCTCGCCGGCGTGCCGATCGGCGACATGTCGGTGGCGCTGAACGACCCGTCGCCGTTTACCTTGCTGGCGTTCCTGCTGGGTGTCGCCAAGCGCCGTGACATTCCGTGGTCGCGCATTTCCGGCACGTCGAACCAGAGCGATTACATCTCGCATTACGTCGCCAACCACATGTTCTTCCGCCTTGCCCTCGACGGTGCCCGGCGCGTGTTCGTCGATCACGTGCAGTTCGCCAACGAGCAGTTGCCGCGCTGGAACCCTGTCTCCGTCGTCGGCCAGCACATGCAGCAGTCCGGTGCGACGCCGGCCGAAGCCATGGCCTTTACGCTGGCGTCCGCGATCCAGTATGCCGAGGATTGCCAGGCGCGCGGTCTCGACGTGGATGCGTTCCTGCCGCGCTTCACGTTTTTTTTCGATATCTCTATCAGTTTCTTCGAGGAGATCGCCAAGTTCCGAGCCGGGCGGCGCATCTGGGCGCGTCTTGCCAAGGAACGTCTCGGCGCCACCGATCCCCGCGCATGGCGGTTCAAGTTCCATGCCCAGACGTCGGGCGTGGACCTCACGCGCCAGCAGCCCCTGAACAACATCGCGCGGACCACGGCGCAGGCGATTGCCGGCATTCTCGGCGGCCTGCAGTCGATGCATACCGATGCCTACGACGAGGTGCTGTCGACGCCGACCGAGGCAGCCGCCAAGATCGCCATCCAGACGCAGAATATTCTGCGCGAGGAAGCCGGCCTGACGGATGTCATCGACCCGCTCGGCGGTTCCTATTACGTCGAAGCGCTGACCGACCAGATGGAAGAAAAGATCATGGCCGCGTTCGACGAAATCGACGCCGCGGGTGGGATGTTCCAGGCCGTCGCCAAGGGATTGGTGCAGGAAAAGCTGGGCGAGTCGTCGATGGCGTTCCAGCGCCGGGTCGAGAGCGGCGAGCAGACGGTCGTCGGCGTCAACGCCTATCAGGACGACGAGGATGTCCCGGTGATGCCGCTGGAACGGCCGACGATCGAGGCGATGGAAAAGCAGGTAGCGAAGCTCAAGACCTTCAAGGCCGAACGCTCCAACGCGGCAGTAGAAAAGGCACTCGATGCGATGGCGCGTGCTTGCGCCGACGAAAACGACAACGTGTTCCAGCGCCTCGTTGAAGCCGCCGAGGTGGGCGCAACGCACGGTGAAATGTGCGCATGCCTGCGCCGCGAGCTGGGCTTCGGCCAGCCGCTGATCGCGGCCTGACGCCAATGGATGCAAATGCGAACACGCGTGCCTGGGTCGAAAAGATGATTGCTAGGGACAACTGCGCCCGGTCGATGGGCGTCGAAGTGATCGACGCCGCGGCGGGCCTTCTCGATCTGCGAATGACAGTGAAGGCCGAGCATCTGAATTTTCTGAACTGGGGACACGGCGGCGTCACGTTCGCGTTCGCCGACACCGCCTTCGGTATGTCGTCGAATACCTACGATAAGGTTTCGGTCGGCATCGATGCGCACATCGTCTATCTGTCGGGGGTGCGTGAAGGCGACGTGATCGAGGCGCGGTCCCGTGAAGTGTCCCGGACGCGCCGCAAAGCCGTCTACCGCGTCGACGTGGTCCGGCCCGCCGACGACACCGATATTGCGGCCTTTACGGGAACGGTGTTCGTGACTGATCAGGATCTGGCAGAGTTGGGGTTGTGAGGCGCCTGTCCTTCGAGACGCGGCTGCGCCGCTCCTCAGGATGAGGGTCAATCAAATTCCTCATGCTGAGGAGGCCGCATCGCGGCTGTCTCGAAGCATGATGAAGGAATAATTTCAGTCGGCCTCTTTGCGGCGGCGCTCCCGGTAGATCGTATAGAGCCCGCTGGCGACGACGACCGATGCGCCGACGACGGTCCAGAAGTCGGGCAGGTTGTCGAAAAAAATGTAGCCGATCACCGTGGCGAAGACCAAGAGCGTGTAGTTGAACGGCTGCAACGTCGAGGCGGGCGCGATTTCGAGCGCCTTGATCAGCAGGAAATGCCCGGCCGCTGCCGTGAACGAGAGGCAGATCAGCCACATCCAGTCCGTCAGTGTCGGGTCGATCCAGTAGAACGGACCGAGGCACGTCATCACGACGGCGCCGATGACGGCCATGTAGACGGTCGATGTCTCGCCGTCATCGTACTTGGCGACCATGCGCGTCATCACGTTGTAGCCGGCGAACATCAGTGCCGTGAGAAGCGCCAGCAGCACGCCCGGCTGCAATTCGATGATGCCCGGGCGAATGATGATCAGCACACCGACAAAACCTGCGAACACCGCACCCCAGCGGCGGATACCCACCGGCTCGCCCAGGAACAGGGCGGCGATGGCCGTGACCATCAACGGGAAGGTCGCCAGCAGCGCGTGCATCTCGGCCAGCGACATGTAGCGGATGGTGATGATAAACAGGGCGATCTCGGCGACGATCAACAGCGACCGCGCGACCTGCAACCACGGTGCACGGCTGCGGAGCGCGAACCGCAGCGGCCGCTTGCGTGCCGAAAAGGCGAGGGCGAATAGCGCATAGAACACGAAGCGCACCCAAAGGATCTGCGGCGCCGAATAGGTCGCGGCCAGTGTCTTGGTAATCGCGTCCTGGGTTGCGAAAATGAACATCGCCGAGATCACGAGCGTGATCCCGAACGTCGCATTGTCCTGGCGCGGATCCGTATTCATGGGCGCGGATTAAGGCATATCGATGGGTTTGGGAAGGTTTATTGCGGCATGGCTGCCATGCAGGGTGGGATTTTCATCTTTGCGCGTTGGTGCTTTCCGGGCGCGGTATGAAGTGCAATTCACATTGGGTTGTCATCCCCGCGAACGCGGGAACCCAGCGGTGCCGCCGTTCAATCTGGGTCCCCGCGTTCGCGGGGATGACAAACTGGTGGGACGTGACTTTTCGGTTTGAATCAAGCCCCGTAGCGGTCGCCGAACACGAACGCCTCGGTCTCGCGGATGCTTTCCTCGAGCTGCTCCTTGACCGAATTGAACAGGTCACGGACCGAAACCACGGCAATGCATTTATCACCGTCGACCACGGGAAGGTGCCGGTAATTCCGGGTCTGCATGAGCTCCAGCGCATCGGACGGGCTGTCGCCCGGTGCCAGCGTATCCGGGTTGGACGTCATGATGTCGGCGATCTTGGTCGTTGCGGGATCTTTCCCTTCGGCCGTCGCGCGAAACACGACGTCACGCTCCGTGACGATACCGCTGAGTTTGCCGTCGGCGTCGACGACGATCAGTGCCGCGATATGTTTGTCGCGCATGATTTTCGCCGCATCGAGAACGGTGTCGTCGGCCGTCACGCTGGCGACATCGGTCGGTTGCACAATATCCGGAACGATTTTTCGCGCCATCTTGGTCCTCCCATCATCAGGTGACCGCAAACACTCCCCCGCTTCATCGCCCTGCGGCCACGGTTCCAGTCTACGTTAACCTAATTCCGAGTTGAAGCGTAAATCGGAAACGTCCTGCGACAATTAAAAATCTTCTTATTTTTCAGCGTCTTCCGTATTTGCACCATCATCCTCTGCGGGCGGGGTCACGCGAATACGTGTGATCTGGTTGCTTTGCCTGCCGACGATGTCGAAGCGAAAGTCGTGGAACATGAAACTCTGGCCGACTTCGGGAATTCGCCTGCTTTCGTGCAAGACCAGGCCGGCAATCGTCGAGGCTTCCTCGTCCGGCAGGTCCCATTCGTACTCGCGGTTGAGATCGCGCAGCGTGACCGTGCCGTCGATCAGGTAGCTGCCGTCGGGTTGTGCGGCGACACCAGTGACCTCGACGTCGTGCTCGTCATCGATGTCGCCGACGATCTCCTCGATGATATCTTCTAGCGTCACCACGCCCATGTTCGAGCCGTATTCGTCGACAACCAGCGCGAAGTGTTCACGCCGGTTGCGGAACGCCTGCAGCTGGTCGAGCAGCAACGTCTGTTCGGGAATGAACCACGGAGCCGTCGAAATGCTCATGATATCGAGGTCCTTCGCATCGCCGCCGAGCCGCATCAATTCGCGCAGCAAGGCCTTCGCATGCAGGACGCCGACGATGTTCTCCGGATCGTCCTTCCACAGCGGGATACGGGTGTAGGGGCTTTCCAGCGCCTGACGCACGATTTCTTCTGACGGCAGCGAAGCGTCGATGGCGACGACGTTGCGCCGGTGCGTCATGATTTCCTCGACCTGGACCTCGGTCAATTCAAGCACCGAACGCAGCATGTCGCGTTCCTGTTTCACCGTCGGCTCGTCGCCGTCGTGCAACTCGATCGCGCCGCGCAGTTCCTCCTCGGCGGCTTCCCGGTCTCCCTCCGCCGTCGGGCCGGCGCCAAGCAACAGCAGCAACTGGCGGACGATGGCATTGATGGTCAGCGTGATCGGCGCCAGCACGACGATGACCGGCTTGATGATCGGTGCCACGTAAAGCGCCATCCGGTTGGCGTTCCGGATGGCGTAGGTCTTCGGCAGAATTTCCGAGAAGATCAGGATCAAGATGGTCATGACCACGGTCGCGAAGGCGACGCCGTGTTCGCCGAACAGCTTGATCAGCAGGCTCGTGGCGAGTGCGGAGGCGAGAATATTCACCAGGTTGTTGCCGAGCAGGATGGCGCCGATCAGGCGCTCCTTGTCTTCGTGCATCTCGTTGACCAGGTTCGCACGTTTGTCGCCGCTTTGTTCGAGCTGGTGCATCACGTGCTTGGATGCCGCGGTGAGGGCGGTTTCCGAGCCCGAGAAGAACCCGGACAGAACGAGTAGTACGAAAATTGCGAGACCGATTTCCAACATCGTAAGTCCTTACCTTTTTGGAAAAGGAAAATGGCGGCGCTTGCCGCCGGTTACCAACATCATAGCGTCAGCGGGCGTCGTTGATATAACTTTCCAGAACGGCCGCAACCGGCCCCGCGTCGACATCGTTGGCAACGAACGAGTTGCCGATACTGCGGGCGAGGATAAACGTCAGCTTGCCGTCCTGGGTTTTCTTGTCACGGCCCATGTGCTCCAGCAGTACGTCCGCCGTCCAGTTGTCACCGGCAAGGCCGCGGATATCCGTCGGCAGGCCGACATCGTCGAGGTGTGTTTTCAGCAGGTCGCGGTCGGTTTCCGAGATCATGGCGAGCCGGACCGAGAGGTCGAGCGCCATCACCATGCCGATGGCGACCGCTTCGCCGTGCTTCAGCTTGTCTTCGAAGCCGACCTGCGCCTCGAGTGCATGGGCGAACGTGTGGCCCAGGTTCAGAAGCGCGCGCAGGCCTGCTTCGCGTTCGTCGGCGGCGACGATCTCCGCCTTGTTGGCGCATGATCTGAGGATTGCCTCGCGCCGGGCGCCGGCATCGCCGTCGAGAATCTTGCGGCCGTTCACCTGCAGCCAGTCGAAGAAATCACGGTCGTTGATGACGCCGTACTTGACCACCTCCGCATACCCGCACAGTCGTTCACGCATCGGCAGCGTGTTCAGCGTCAACGTATCCGCGATCACGGCACGCGGCTGATGAAAAGCGCCGATCAGGTTCTTGCCGTAGCGCGTGTCGATGCCGGTCTTGCCGCCGACGGAACTGTCTACCTGCGCCAGCAGCGTGGTCGGCATCTGCACGAAGTCGACGCCGCGCATCACGACGGCGGCGGCGAAGCCGGTCAGGTCGCCGACGACACCGCCGCCCAGCGCGATCAGCGTCGTCTTGCGGTCGATGTTATTGGCAAGCAAATCGTCCAGCAGTTCTTCCAGGTGCTGCATGCTCTTGGTGTGCTCGCCCGGCGGCAGGATGACGGCCCGGTGGCGGATGCCGGCCGCGTCGAGCGACTCCTCAAGCGGACCGAGCCAGTCCGGCGCCACGTTTTCGTCGGTGACGATAACGGCGCGCGGCGCCCGCAGCACATCCTTGAGAATCTCACCGGTATGGCCGATTGCGCCGTCACCGACATGAATGTCGTAACTGCGCTCACCCATCGGCACATGGAGGGTTTCAATTCCGTCGGTGGCGAGACTCATGATGTTTTTTCCGCGCTCGCGCCTTCTTTCAGCGCGTCGATGGCCTTTTGCAATGTACTCTCCAGTCCTTCGTTGCCGGTGTCGATCGTGATGTCGGCCTCGGCGTAGACGGGATAGCGCTGTTCGGCAAGGTCCTTGAGCGTCTGCAGCGGGTCTTCGTTGGCCAGCAGCGGCCGGTTTTTCGCCCGTTTGGTACGCTGGTGCAGGACTTCCGGGTCGGCCCTGAGCCAGACCGAAATGGCGTGCGACTTCACCTGTTCGCGGGTTTCAGGATCCATGAAGGCACCGCCGCCGGTGGCGATGATGCTGGGCCCACCCTGCAAAAGGCGATGGATGACCCGGCGCTCGCAGTCACGGAACGCGGGTTCGCCGTATACCTCGAAAATATCGCGGACCTCGCACCCCGCCGCTTCCTCGACTTCGTTGTCGGAATCGAGGAACGGCAACCCCAACGATTCGGCCAATTTGCGCCCGACACACGATTTTCCGGCGCCCATCAGCCCGACAAGCACGATCGGACGGTCGATCTCGGGTCGATCGTCGCTGTCTCCGGATTTGGTTGTCGGCGCTACGGCCATGAAATAAATCACTTTTCCAGGTTGCGGATATGCTAGCCCGCCATATCCGGCGGGGGCTGCCCGTTGAAAGGGGATGGGCCTGCCGATAGACTGACGAAGCAATGGCAAAAATTTGCCACAGTCCTCGGCGAGCATCAATTACAGGATCGATTGTTCCAGTGTTTTCAATTTTCTCGCCGCTGCGCATCAGCATCGGCCGGATGGAACGGGTAACGGATATCTATGGGTAAGTTGACGGTTTTCATTCTTGTTTTATTGCTGCTTGGCGCCGGCGGTGGCGCGGTCTTCCTGGCGACGTGGGAAATCCCCGCGCCGGTTAGCAATGTGGAGAAGGTTTTGCCGAATGACCAATTCCCGCGCTGACTGCTGGGTTGTTTTCGCCGCGCTGATCGCCATCACCTATGGCACCGAGGTCCGGGCACAGGCCACGGGTGCGCCGGTTGAACTGACCGCACCCCAGACCCTGCAGCCCCAGACCCTGCCACCGCCGGGCGTCGAGCAACCGTCTGAAACCGGATTGCCGGCGGCGGGCGAGGCCATCCAATCCAGCGCGCCCAGGCGTCTCGTGCCATCCGGGCAGGCCACCCCTGCCGATGCCGAGGCCATGGAGGAGAAACGCGCGCGACTGTTGGGACTGCAGACCAAGTCCGGCATTCAGGTCGACGGTCTGACCGCCATCGACGACGAGTCCGTCGGCGTGCTGACGCAGGGGAACGGCGGTTTCGGCCTGGAAATGTGGAACGGCATGACGCGGACGGACGCCGTGGCGCTGGTCAACGCACTGCCGAAGCGGCTGTCGTCGGCGGCGCTGCGTGAAGCTGCGGCGATGCTGTTGTTGAGCCGGGCCAAGGCGCCGGTCGCCGTCACCGACGATGCGCCGAGCCTGCTCTCGGCCCGCGCCCGCGCGCTGATCGATATGGGCGACGTGCAGAACGCGGAGCTTTTGCTCGCGTCCGCGCCCCGTCAGGGTCGGCCGGCAGGGCTCGACGTGGTCGACGCCAAGATACAGATCCTGAAATTCGACAATGCCCGGGCGTGCGGGCTGGCGCGCAACAGCGGCGCCAGGTCGAATGACGATTTCTGGCAGCGGTTGCTGGTTTACTGTGATGCGCTCGACGGCAAGGCCGATAGCGTGAATTTCGGGCTTTCACTGCTCAGGGAAATCTCGGGGGACGATCCGGCACTTGTCCTTTTGGCGGATGCCGTTGTTTCCAAGTCGCCGATCCTGCTCGAGGCGGTCGAGAGACCGACGCCGATCCACGTCGCGCTCAGCCGCGCCGCCAAGGTGCAACTGCCGCCGAACGTGTCCGAAAGCGACGACCCGCTGGTGCTGCATGCGGCGGCGCTGGCACCGAACCTGACGGTCGGATCCCGGATCGAGGCGGCGGAGCGTGCGGTCCCCATGGGGGCAGTGCCGGCGGCGGAACTGCGCAGGCTCTACCAACAGGTGACGTTCGCCGCAGACGATCTCTCGAACGCGCTGACCCGGGCACAGGAAATCGGTGGTGCGGCGGCGCGCGCGCTTCTTTATCAGGCGGCGGCGAAGCAGAATATTCCGTCGGCCCGGGCCGAGATCATCTCCGCCGCGTTCGATATCGCGCGCGAGGACAACCGCTACCTGGCGACGGTGCAGGCATTCCGCCCGCTGATCGACCGTCTGCCGCCGAGCCCTGAAATGGTGTGGTTCGCGCTTACCGGCGTGCGCGCCTATCTGGCGCTGGGCGATGTCGTCGGCACCGACCGCTGGCTGGCGCTGCTTCGGGCAAGCGCGACCGTGCGCGATGAACAGAAAGTGGCACTGGCGCGGGTGCGCCCGCTGGCACGCCTGCTGGGCGCCGGCGACAAGTCGGTGAGCCTGGAAACGGTGATCGAGGACTGGCGCGTATCGCTGCAGAGTTCGGATGCGCCCGGCATCTCGTCGCTGCGCGCGCTTGTGAACGGTATGTTCATGGCGGTCGGCGAGGACGTGCCCGCGAACGCATGGGCAGGTGTCGACGCCGGCACGCCGAAAAATCAGGTCATGCCGTCGCCCGTGGTGTGGTTCATGTTCCGCGACAGCATGCGCGCCGTGGCCAAGGACATGACGGCCGACAAGCCGATGGTAATCGGGTCTGCAGGCCTGAGCGGCGTGACCCGCATCGCGCAAAGTGGCAACGAGGACCGTGACATTCCGCCGGGTGCGGCGAAGCCGACGATCTATGCGCTGCAGGCCATTGGCAACACCTTGCCGGGCGAGCAGGGCGTTTCCGTCGTCTACGAGGTGGTTGCGGCATTCCGCGCGCTCGGGATGGAACATACGGCGCGCAAGCTCGCGCTGGAGACCGTGATCGCCGCCGGGCTTTGAAACGGGAGTGGCGCCGTGGCCGAAATCAGCTACCCGTGGATCGACAATTTCCTGAACATGATGCGCTCGACACGGAACGCATCGGACAACACGCTCGCCGCCTACCGGGGTGATCTGACGGAGTTCGCGCACTTCGTCGCAAGGCGCCAGACGGCGCCGGAACGCGCCGGCGCGGATCACGTCCGCAAGTACCTGAAAGCGATCGATGACAAGGGATTGTCGGCGGCAACGGCGGCGAGAAGGCTTTCCGCGCTCAAGCGGTTCTTCCGCTTTGTCGTCGACATGGGATTCCGCGACGACGATCCGACCTCGTCGCTGGACGGCCCGAAACTGGGCCAACGGCTGCCCAAATACCTCAGCGAGGCCGAGGTCGACGGGCTTTTGGAAGCCGCGCGGCGCCGGCCGGGGGCCGACGGGCTCCGGCTGACGGCGCTGATGGAGGTGCTTTACGCCACGGGACTCCGCGTCAGTGAGCTGGTGACGCTGCCGGTATCCGCGTTCCTGCGCGAAAGCCCGGTGCTGATCGTCAGCGGCAAGGGCGGCAAGGAACGCATGGTGCCGCTCGGCGAACCGGCGCAGGACGCGGTTCGGGATTACATGGTGATCCGCGACAGTTTCCTGCCCAAGGGCCGGGCGAAGGGCCGCGCCGAGCGCTTTCTGTTCGCGTCGCGCGGCAAGGAAGGGCACTTGACCCGGGCGCGGTTCGGCCAGATGGTCAAGGAACTGGCGACCGAGGCGGGGCTCGACCGCAGACGTGTCTCGCCGCACGTTCTAAGGCATTCGTTCGCCAGTCATCTGCTGGCCAACGGCGCCGATCTCAGGGCGCTGCAACAGATGCTGGGGCATGCGGATATCTCGACCACCCAGATCTACACCCACGTGATGGAAGAACGCCTGCGCGCGCTGGTCGAAACCAGCCATCCGCTGGCGGAAATGTGATTTCCCCATTTATTTCCCGGTCGGACCGAAGGACCGATCCGGGACCCATGGACAATGTGGACGCCAGGCTTGAGATGGGTCCCGGCTCAAGGCCGGGAAACGGGCTGGTTGGCAGGTTTTCGGAGCATATCCCGTCACAAACAAGTCAATGGCGCGTGCGTTGACAGGGGCGGGTCTGGACTCTATCTCTTTGGCAATCATTTAAGGGCCGCAGACCGCGCGGCCCGCCTTTTTCGCGCTCGGCGCATCCGGAGCCTCGTATGCTGCAAAATCTCGCCAAACGCCTGTTCGGCTCGGCCAACGACAGGTACGTCAAAACATTGCAAGGCACGGTCGATGCGATCAACGCCGAAGAAGCCAATCTGGAGCCGCTTTCCGACGACGAGTTGAAGGCCCGCACCGACTGGCTCAGGGGGCGCCTGAACGACGGTGAAAGCCTCGACGACATCCTCGTCGATGCCTTTGCGACCGTCCGCGAGGGGGCGAAGCGCACCCTCGGGCAGCGTCATTTCGATGTCCAGTTGCTGGGCGGGATGGTGCTCCATAAGGGCATGATCTCGGAGATGAAGACGGGCGAAGGTAAAACACTTGTCGCCACGCTTGCCGTCTACCTGAATGCGCTCAGGGGCGAGGGCGTGCACGTCGTCACGGTCAACGACTATCTGGCCGAGCGCGACGCCAACTGGATGGGCGAGGTCTATACGTTCCTCGGCCTCACCGTCGGTGTCATCAAGCACGGCATGATGGATGACGAGCGCCGCGCCGCCTATGCCTGCGACGTGACCTACGCCACCAACAACGAGCTCGGTTTCGACTATCTGCGCGACAACATGAAGTTCACGCTGGACGACATGGTGCAGCGTCCGTTCAACTTCGCCATCGTCGACGAGGTCGACAGCATCCTGATCGACGAAGCGCGGACGCCGCTGATCATCTCCGGTCCGACCGAGGACCTGGGCGAACTGTATTCCGCCGTCAACGCGCTGATCCCGAAGCTGGACGCCGACGACTACGAAAAGGACGAGAAGGCCCGCGCCGCGACCTTCACGGAAGGCGGCATCGAGAAAATGGAACAGTTGATGACGGATGCCGGTCTTCTGCAGGAAGGCTCGCTGTTTGACATCAACAACGTGGCGCTGGTGCATCACGCCAATCAGGCGCTGCGCGCGCACGTGCTGTTCGAGCGCGATGTCGACTACATCGTCAAGGACAACCAGGTCGTCATCATCGACGAGTTTACGGGCCGCATGCAGGAAGGCCGCCGTTATTCCGAAGGCCTTCATCAGGCGCTGGAAGCCAAGGAAAACGTCACCATCCAGAACGAGAACCAGACCCTGGCCTCGATCACCTTCCAGAACTATTTCCGCCTTTATCCCAAGCTGGCCGGCATGACCGGTACGGCGATGACGGAAGCCGGCGAATTCGCCGAGATCTACAAGCTCGAAGTGGTCGAGATTCCGACCAACGTGCCGGTCGCGCGCGAAGACTTCGACGATGAGGTCTATCGTACGGTGGACGAGAAGTACGGTGCCATCGTCGAGCAGATCAAGGACTGCCATGAGCGCAAGCAGCCGGTGCTGGTCGGTACCGTCTCCATCGAAAAGTCCGAGCAACTGGCGGATGCGCTGAAAAAGGCGAAGATTCCGCATAACGTGCTCAACGCGCGTTATCACGAGCAGGAAGCCTTCATCATCGCCCAGGCCGGCAAGCCCGGTGGCGTGACGATCGCCACCAACATGGCGGGCCGCGGCACCGACATCCAGCTCGGCGGCAACCTTGAAATGCGCCTGGCGAAGGAAGTCGATGCCGAGCCGGGTACCGACAAGTACGAGGCAGCGGCGCAGAAGATCCGTGACGAAATCCAGCGTGACCGTGAGATCGTGCTGAATGCCGGCGGGCTTTTCGTGCTCGGCACCGAGCGTCACGAGAGCCGCCGCATCGATAACCAGCTGCGTGGCCGTTCCGGCCGTCAGGGCGACCCCGGTACGTCCAAGTTCTACCTGTCGCTGCAGGACGACCTGATGCGTATCTTCGGGTCCGAGCGGATCGACGGCATGTTGCAGAAGCTGGGTCTCGAGGAAGGCGAAGCGATCGTCCACCCGTGGGTCAACAAGGCGCTCGAAAAGGCGCAGTCCAAGGTCGAGGCGCGCAACTTCGAAATCCGCAAGAACCTGCTCAAGTTCGATGATGTGATGAACGACCAGCGCAAGGTCATCTACGAACAGCGCAAGGAACTGATGGCCGCCGAACAGGTCGCCGACGACGTGGTCGACATGCGCCACCAGGTCATCGACGATATGGTGTCGGGCGCCATTCCTGAGAAAGCATATGCCGATCAATGGGATATCGACTTCCTGCACGAAGAGGTGCGGCGCGTGTTCGGGATCGAACTGCCGGTCAGGGAATGGGCCAAGGAAGAGGGCATCGCCGATCAGGAAATCCGTGAGCGCCTGATCGACATCACCGATCGCATGATGGCCGAAAAGGCCGCCAACGTCGGCCCGGACGTGATGCGGATGGTCGAAAAGAGCCTGCTGCTGCAGTTGCTCGACCAGACCTGGAAAGAGCACCTGTTGACGCTCGATCACCTGCGTCAGGGGATCGGGCTTCGCGCCTATGCGCAGCGCGACCCCTTGAACGAATACAAGCGCGAGGCGTTCGACCTGTTCGAACAGATGCTGGACGGTCTCCGCGACCGCGTCACCACCGTGCTGGCGCAGGTGCAATTCCAGACCGCGCCGGACGAGGAAGATTTCCAGCGCCCGGAGCAGGAAATGCACGAAGGCCGGGTCGACCCGGCGATGCAGAGCGCGCCCGAAGACGCATCCGAGGACACCGGTTCGGCGCAGGTGACGCCGATCTCGACGCGTCAGGCGGCGGCGGACATGGATCCGAACGACCCCGACACGTGGGGCCGGGTGCCGCGCAACGCACCGTGCCCGTGCGGGTCCGGCAAGAAGTACAAGCACTGCCACGGCAAGGTTGGCTGAGGGGGCGCCCAGCGGCGTCGCCCTGAACCTGGTTCAGGGTCCATAATATCCAGCTGTATTTCAGTATATGGATGCTGAACCGGGTTCAGCATGGCAGTCGCACATGGGCACCGTCCAACTCTCTTCAATCGATGGCGCGATGCGGTCGTCCGAAGGCCCGGTTGAACCGATCTCCCGCAACTGTCGGCAATGCGGCGTGAACCGCGTTCCTGATTGTGGGAAGCGAGCTAGATATTTTAACAACGTTGGATTTTGTGCTTATCTAAACGAGCATAGAATTTTCTATGCGACCACAGATTATTTTTTTGGCGCAATTATGTCTCCGCCGAACGAACATTTATCGATTGGTCAATTTCGAATTCTGACATTGAATTCGGAGGTGGGACCATATGTCGAACGCGTCCAGAAAAATGCGGACTCTGAACGCAATTCTTTTGGCTTTCTCAACCCAAATGCTTACCGACAAGCGGCAGCACAGGGGAAGCTGTTCGTAGCTATCGACAGTGATCAACAGTTGGTCGCCCACTTAATGTTTGGCGGAGTTTATCCATTCGGGAAAGTATTTCAGATTTATTGCCTTCCGGAATTTCGCATGAGTGGTATCGCCGCGGCGTTAATGGAAACGTTAATCGAACATTTCTCCAAACTTGGCTTTCTAATTTCTCCAAACTTGGCTTTCTAAGTGTATCTGCCAGGGTTGCGAGCGATTTGGATGCCGCGAATAGGTTTTATGGCCGCTTGGGTTTCTCTCACGTAAAGACCGTGCCCGGCGGGCAATCAAAGAAGCGGTCGATTAATATCAGGGTCCGCGAGTTGAATACTCCATCATTGTTTAGCCTTTTCGAAAACAATGATGATGAAGTGCAAAACAATTTGATGATACCGAGTAGTTTCGACTCGGAAGACCGGATTTATGCCATCGATTTAAATGTATTTTTTGATGTGGGAAAAAGGAGGTCGAATGAAAAAGATGCAGGCAAGGTGATTGCAGCTGTAATGAGAGGTGACATCAAAGGTGTTATCACTCAGGAGTTTGTTGAAGAGTTAGAACGAAACACACGTAATTTTCGTCACGATCCTTTCCTCGCATTAGCCCAGAGGCTCCGCGTCCTCCCAGCTCCAAAAAAGGCCAATTCACTAGCGAGTATTGAGTCTCAACTTGCTGCGGCCATATTCCCGCATAGGTGTGGAACAGAAGAATTGAGTCCTCAAGAACAATCTGATGTTCGGCATCTTTCGACTGCGATTCACCATAAAATTGACGGGTTCATCACTAGTGACCAAGCAATTCTCCGATCTCAAGCGGTGCTTAGAGATTTGTTTGGCCTAGACTTACTTGCTCCCTCTGATTTTGCTGACGATGCAGATATCTCGAGTAAATCTGGTGGTATCTACGAGTTTCAGGAGGAGAGTTTCTCTCAATTATTATTGGAACCGCTTAACTCAGAAAATCTGGATAGCGTTACGCAATTTCTTGCCGAACAGGGTGAAAACGAAGCTGCTGCTAAGCTCAAGCTTCACCCCTATAACCCGCTAATGGAGCAGAATTCCCTTCTTGTTTGGAGTGGGAAGAGGTTAGTTGCATTCAGTTGTTGGCGTTTGTCGAAATCGTCATTGAGGTCTGCAGACATATGGCTTTTCGTAGACGAGCAAGATGACAATTCAAACCTAGCAATCGACATTTCTTTTAATCAGATTTTCGATGTAGCTGCTGGAGCGACCGGCGCTAAGTTGAGCTTGGAGCTGACCAACGGGAGTGAACTAGCTAAAAGCGAGGCGCTGTCGCGTGGGTTCCGGCCACCACCCGATTGCGACAACACGCGATCAATTCTTACGAAGGTCGCCCTTGGACAACTAGTTTCAGCGCACAATTGGACAAAGGTTCGCCGTTGGTTGATCTCAGCGATCGGGGTCAGTTTACCGAAAAGGCCGCCCATTTATCGATCGCCTACTCAGACAATTGAAGTTGAAGTTCAGAATGGTGACGTTAGTCATATTCCTCTAGATCAGTTAGAAATGTTGCTATCGCCAGCGATCTTCGTTCTTCCAGGACGTGCCGCAACAATAGTCCCAATTCGGAAAGTATATGCAGATCAACTGCTTGGATCGGCGCCGCAGCAAGACCTTTTTGGCCTAAGTGCCCCCAGTCTTCGCTGTGAAAGGGCATATTTTAGTGACTCGCGTTCGCTCAAATCCCTCCAACCAGGGACACTGATCTTGTTTTACGAATCAGGAGCAAAAGGTGGCCGCCAATCTGTAACTACGGTGGCGCGAGTATCAGACTCCACGGTTATGAATGTCGAGGAACTTCCCTCAGATATCCGACGAATGGGTGTTGTAAATGAAGAAACTATGAAAGCTATCGGTAAACGCATGACCAAACTTGTCACACATTTCGATAACATATTGGTAATCAAACGCCACGTAAGTTTAGACCGACTTCGAGAGCTAGGTTGTGATGCTGGAACAAATTTTATTTCTGCGACGGAAATACAACATGACCAATTGGATCAAGTTTTGATGGAAGGACAATGCTATGAGTGATGAGCAGAATATTCTGATCTCCGTAGAAGAGCGTCATACATTGAAAATGCTTGCCGGTGCAAAAACCGTGGAGTTGCGTCGCAAATCGCTTAACATTGATCCGGGCACCCGCGTGTGGATATACAGTAAACTCCCTCGCGGGCAAATCCATGCATTCGCAACGGCAAGAGATGTAGTCTCGGGACCGCCTGCAGAAATTTGGTCGCGTTATGGAACAATGGCATGCGTTTCAAAACGGGAATTTGATACGTACTTTGACGATTTATCGACCGGGTACGCAATTATATTGGAGAATGTTACGCCCTTGTCTCCGGGGCTTGCGCTATCGACTATCAGAGAGACAGTTTCTCGCTTTCAACCACCTCAGTTTTTTAAGAGGCTATCTAACGATGGCCCAGAATTGCAGTTGTTCCAAACTGCTCTAGCTCAAGCTTGATTCTCTAGAGCCCCTGCGAACCCGTTTCGAAGAGCTTCTGGCGACTGCGGCTTCTGAGCTCCGCGGCCGGAACAGGAGATGCACGAAGGCCGGCCCGGTCCCTGCTTTCCGGAATGCCGTCACTTATTCGTTGTATTCATCGGACCGATTCCCATCTTTGAAGGAATGAATTCGGATGTGCCGGGAGAACCGGTGCCCTGCAAACCGTCGGCCATACGAGGAAACGTCACATGAGTTCCAACACCTGCATCCAGTTAAGTGGTAACGACAACGTCGCCGTAGCGCTTACCACTCTTGCAAAGGGCGAGACGGCATCGCCGATGTCGATCACCGTGCGCGAGCAGATACCGAGCGGGCACAAGGTCGCGGGTGCAGCGATCCGGGAAGGCGAGGCGGTGGTCAAGTACGGCCAGATTATCGGCGTTGCCTCCGCCCATATCGCGCCCGGCGAGCATGTGCACGTTCACAACGTTTCCATGGATGACTTCGAACGCGATTACGCTTACGGCGAAAGGGCGCGTGAAACCGATATGGTGGCGGAAGCCGACCGTGCGACGTTCCAGGGGTTTCGCCGCGAGGATGGCCGGGTCGGTACGCGGAATTACCTCGGCATTGTCACGACGGTGAACTGTTCGGCGACGGCAGCAAAGCTCGTCGCGCGCGAAGTCGAGAAACGCGGCATCCTTGATGATTACCCCAATATCGACGGCATCATTCCCATTGTGCATGGCGCAGGGTGCTGCCTCGGCACGGACGATGAGTCATTTCGTATGCTGCAGCGAACGATCTGGGGGCATGCACGCCATGCAAACTTCGCGGCGGTTCACATGCTGGGGCTCGGCTGTGAAACCAACCAGATTCCGCTAATGCTTGAAACGATGGGAAAACCGTCGGAGGAAACTTTTCATTACACGACGATGCAGGCGGAAGGGGGCACGCGAAAGGCCGTCGATGAGGCCATCGCCTGGTTCGAGAGTGTCCTGCCACGCGCCAACGCCTTGACCCGCGAGACGGTTCCGGCATCGGAACTGACCGTGGGTCTTCAATGTGGCGGTTCGGACGGCTATTCCGGCATCACCGCCAATCCCGCCCTCGGTATTGCCGTCGACACCCTGGTTCGCCATGGCGGGTCCGGTGTGCTGTCGGAAACGCCCGAGATTTACGGGGCGGAACATCTTCTGACCAGCCGGGCGGTTTCGCGCGACGTCGGCGAGAAACTGATCGAGCGCATACACTGGTGGGAAGATTATGCCGCCAAGCACAACAGCAACATGAACAACAATCCCACGCCCGGGAACAAGGCCGGTGGCCTGACGACGATCCTGGAAAAATCGCTGGGCGCGGTGGCGAAAGGCGGCTCCACGAACCTCGTCGGGGTCTACAAGTACGGCGAGCCGATCACGACGAAGGGGTTCGCGTTCATGGACAGCCCCGGTTACGACCCGTGTTCGATCACCGGTGAGGTCGCATCGGGCTGCAACCTCGTGGCGTTCACCACGGGACGCGGATCGTGTTACGGGAACAAGCCGGTGCCTTCCATGAAGCTCGCCACGAACACGCCGATGTACAACCACATGACCGACGACATGGACATAAACTGCGGTACGATCATCGACGGCACCGAGACGCTGGAAGAAGCCGGCGAGCGCATCTTCCGGAAAATGCTCGCGGTTGCTTCCGGCGAAAAGACAAAGTCCGAGGAGCTTGGCGTGGGCGATAACGAGTTTGTGCCCTGGCAGACCTGGGCGCAGATGTAAGAACGCACAGTTGGCGGCCGGTCTTGCCGATAGCAGTGGGGAAACGGCGTTGCCTTAAAGCCCCTTGGAGCCCATTTCCAGGAACTTCTGGCGGCGGCGGCTTCTGAGCTCCGCGCCCGGCACCTTTACAAGCTCATCCAGGTGCTGCTCGATCACGTCGGCGGTGCGCATGATGGCGGCCAGTGGTTCGCGGTGCGCACCACCCAGCGGTTCCGAGACGATCTGGTCGATGACACCGAGTTTCAGCAAATCCTGCGACGTCAGACGGAGCGCTTCGGCGGCGTCGGACGCCTTGTCGGAATCGCGCCACAGGATCGAGGCGCAGCCTTCCGGCGAAATCACAGAGTAGATGGAGTGTTCCAGCATCAGAACCTTGTCGGCGACGGCCAGCGCGATGGCGCCACCCGACCCGCCTTCGCCGATGACGACGCTGACGAAAGGCGCGCGGACCGAGATGCAAGTTTCGATGGATCGCGCGATCGCTTCCGCCTGGCCGCGGGCTTCGGCATCGACACCCGGATAGGCGCCGGGCGTGTCGACCAATGAGATCAGCGGCAGCTTGAAGCGGTCGGCGAGCTGCATCAGGCGCTGCGCCTTGCGGTAGCCCTCGGGCTTGGCCATGCCGAAGTTGTGGCGGATGCGGGATTCCGTGGTGTCGCCTTTTTCGTTGCCGATGACGACCACCGAGCGGCCGCGGAAACGGCCAAGACCGCCGACGATGGCATTGTCCTCGGCGAACGCCCGGTCACCGGCGAGCGGCGTGAAATCATCGATCAGAGTATCGATATAGGCCTGAGCGTGCGGCCGGCCCTGGTGGCGCGCAACCTGCGCCTTCTGCCACGGCGACAGCTTGGCATAGGTCTGCGTCAGCAGCCGGTGCACCTTCTCCTGAAGGCGGCCGACCTCGTCGGCAATATTGACCTCGCCCTCGCTCGAAAGGTGCTTCAGCTCCTCGATCTTGCTTTCAAGATCGGCGATGGGCTTTTCGAAATCCAGATATGCCTGCATGCCTGCGTGAATACCATTTACCGATGCACTTGGCGAGACAGCCTCGCAAAATTTTCTTCGCCGCCGATTTTCCGGCGGATCACTTGCCCGCCAGCTGTTCCGCCATGTCGACCATCACGCGCGCCTGCTTGATCGACGCATAATCGATCAGCTTGCCGTCCAGCGCGACCGCGCCGCGACCTTCCTTTTCCGCCTCTTCCATGGCTTCGAGAATACGCTTGGCCTGCGCGACGTCCTCGTCGGACGGACTGAACACGGTGTTGGCGAGTTCGATCTGTGAGGGGTGGATCGCCCACTTACCTTCGCAACCCAGCACGGCGGCGCGTTTCGCCTGCGCAATGTAGCCGTCCGGGTCCTTGAAGTCACCGAACGGGCCGTCGATCGGGCGCAGGCCGTTGGCGCGCGCCGCGACCACCATCTGCGTGATCGGGTAGTGCCACATGTCGCCCCAGTAGGTTTCGCGCTCGCCGTTTTCCAGCGGATCGGTGAGAACATAATAGTCCTTATTCGGCCCGCCGATATTGGTGGTCCGCGCCTTCGTGGACGCCGCATAGTCGGCAACGCCGAAGTGAAGGCTTTCGTTACGGGGCGAGGCTGCGGCGATCTCGTGGACATTCTGCATGCCAAGCGCGGTTTCGATGATCATCTCGAAACCGATGCGGTTCTTGAAGCCCTTGGCGGTTTCGATCTGCGTCACCAGCATATCGATGGCATAGATGTCGGCGGCGGTGCCGGCCTTGGGGATCATGATCAAGTCGAGCTTGTCGCCCGCGCCTTCGACCACCTCGATCACGTCCTTGTAGCAGTAATGCGTATCGAGCCCGTTGATGCGGACGGACACCGTCTTGCCGGACCAGTCGAGATCGTTCAGGGCCTCGACGATGTTCTTGCGCGCCTGCGGCTTGTCGTCCGGCGCAACGGCATCCTCGAGGTCGAGGAAAATGACGTCCGACGCGCTTTCGGCGGCTTTCTGCAGGAACTTGGTGCTGGAACCGGGCACGGCCAGTTCGGAACGGTTAAGGCGGGCAGGCGCCTCTTCGACGATGGTGAAACTCATGATCGCATCCTGTAACTGAATTTAGCAGGTGCAACATGACCAACGGAGGCCGCGCTGGCAAGGCTTTGGATGGGCCCGGGGAAAAAAACGGGCCGGCCCTTCTGGACCGGCCCAGGTGGAGTGTGTGGAGAGTGTGGTATTCCCCCAAAGTGAGCACATTAATTAGGCAAAGGATTGGCCGGATTGTTGCGGCTGGTCCTGCGCTTCCAGGTGACGCTCGATCTCGGCCAGCGCTTCCTGCTCGCGCAATTTCCGCATCATCTGCTGTTTGCGCTTGAGTTCGCGTTGCACCGCATCTTCGTACATGAGCTTCTTCGCCTGGCGGCGGCGCTTCAGTTCCGCGGTTTCGCGGATGGCGACGTAGATGCAGACGATCACGCCGACCACGAAGGCGACACCGAGGGCGGTAATTTTGATGAATTCCGGGTCCTTGAAAAAATCCATAATTCCACGCTCCTGATTTTTTTGTTTTTGGCCGCTTGTGCGCCCTGATCTGGAAGCGAGTATGGCGGGCCTGTTTTGCATCCGTTTTTCGTTTCGGATTCATTTGGCTTCAGTTTGTTTCATCATGTTAAAAAGAGGGCCGCGCTTGCCCCCCCGGGGCGAAGAATGCTTAATCGCCGTCAACCGGCCCGGCACGGGCCCGAACGGAACCGTTTTCAGGAGATCATCATGCTCATTCGTAAGATTGCCGCCGCTCTGGCCACGTCGCTCGTGATTGCCGCGGTGGCCGTCCCCGTGACGGCAAACGACGATCCAGTCGTCGCCACCGTCAACGGCAAGGACATCCTGCGCTCGGACCTGATACAGGCACATGGAAACCTGCCGCCGGAATACAAGCAAGTGCCGCTGGAGCAGATTTATCCGATGCTGCTGACGAGCCTGATCGATTCCAAGCTGGTCGCCCAGGACGCCAAGGCGCGTAAGCTGGACGAAGAAGCCGAGTTCAAGAAGACGCTTACGCTGGTCCGTGATCAGCTTCTTGAGCGCTATGCCGTCCGCAAGGAAATCGACGGCGCCGTCTCGGACGAGAAACTCCGCAAGATATACGACGAAACCGTCGCCACCGGTGCCGAAGAAGTGCATGCCCGCCATATTCTGGTGAAAACCGCCGACGAAGCGGTTGCCATCATCAAGGAACTCGACGGCGGGGCCGACTTCGCGGAAGTGGCGAAGGAAAAATCGACCGGCCCGTCCGGACCCAGGGGCGGCGATCTCGGTTTCTTCGGCAGGGGCCAGATGGTGCCCGAATTCGAGGCCGCGGCTTACGGTCTCGACGCCGGTAACCATTCCCGCGAGCCGGTGCAGACCCAGTTCGGTTTTCACGTGATCAAGGTCGAGGAAAAACGCGCCGCGACGCCGCCGAGCTTCGAGGAGAGCGTCGAGGAACTGCGCGCCGATGCGGCACAGGCCGCCGGCTCGGCGTACGTCGAACGGCTGCGCGAGACGGCGAAGATCGAGCGTTTCGCCATCGACGGTTCGAAGCAGTAAGGCCGGAGTGACGAGCGATGATTGCGCGTTCGCCGCTTGCGCCTGATGCGTTTCCCGACCTGCCTGCCATTGCCGGCGTCGATATCGGCGTTGCCGAGACGGGCCTCAAGTACAAGGGACGCCCGGACCTGTTGTTGATGAAGTTCGCCGACGGCACGCAGGTGGCGGGTGTGTTCACCCGCTCGCTCTGCCCGTCGGCACCGGTCGACTGGTGCCGCCAGCATCTTGCGGGCGGCGAGGCCAGGGGCGTCGTCGTCAACGCGGGCAATGCCAACGCCTTTACCGGCAAGTCGGGTGCAGAAGCGTGCGAGGCCGTGGTGGCCGCCGCCGCGGACGCGCTGAGCTGCCGGCCGAGCCGGATATTCGCGGCGTCCACAGGTGTCATCGGCGAGGTGCTGCCGGCCGCGAAGCTGACGCCGCACATCGAGGCCATGGCCACCGACACGGCGGGCGACCGCTGGGCCGACGCGGCAACCGCCATCATGACCACGGATACCTTCCCCAAGGGGGCGACCCGGCGCGTCGACATCGGCGGCACCGCGGTCAGGATCAATGGCATCGTCAAGGGATCCGGCATGATCGCGCCGGACATGGCGACGATGCTGGCGTTCATCGCCACCGACGCGGCGATCCCGGCGGATGTGTTGCAGGCGTGTCTTTCCAACGCGACCGACAGGAGCTTCAACTGCTCGACCGTGGACAGCGACACCTCGACGTCCGACACCGTGCTGGCGTTCGCCACCGGCGAGGCCGGCAACCCGGCCGTTTCCGGAGCCGACGATCCGGCGCTTGCCGCGTTCCGGGCCGCGCTGGACGACATCTGCGTCGACCTTGCCAAACAGGTCGTGCGGGACGGCGAGGGCGCATCCAAGTTCATCACCATCAACGTGACCGGCGCTGACAGTGATCAGGCGGCGAAGCGGATCGCGCTGTCGATCGCCAACTCGCCGCTGGTGAAAACCGCGATCGCCGGCGAGGACGCCAACTGGGGCCGGGTCGTGATGGCCGTCGGCAAGGCGGGCGAGAAGGCCGAGCGCGACAAGCTCTCCATTTCCATGGGCGGTACCGTCATCGCCAAGGATGGCGCTGCCGTCGATGGCTACGACGAGGCGCCGGTGGCCGCGCACATGAAGGGCCAGGAAATCGATGTCGATGTCGACCTGGCACTGGGGGAGGGCAAGGCGACGGTCTGGACCTGCGACCTCACGCACGGATACATCTCGATCAATGCCGACTACAGGTCCTGATAGCGGCTGCTGGTCGGCGCCGTTTCCCGGTGCGGGGGATGCCGTGCGCACCGTGCTCGTCGCCGCGGCGGCGCTGATCGATGCCGACGGCCGGGTGTTGATCGCGAAGCGCCCGGAAGGGAAGGCGATGGCGGGCCTCTGGGAATTCCCCGGCGGCAAGGTCGCCGACGGGGAACTGCCGGAAACCGCGCTGGTGCGCGAGCTCAAGGAAGAGCTCGGCCTCGATATCACGGAATCCTGCCTCGCACCCTTCACCTTCGCCAGCCATGTATACGAGGATTTCCACCTGTTGATGCCGCTTTATCTCTGCCGCATCTGGAAGGGGCAGCCGGTGCCGCTCGAGGGCCAGGAGCTGAAGTGGGTACCGCCGATGCGGCTCGGCGATTATCCGATGCCGCCCGCGGACGAACCGCTGGTGGCGCTGCTCAGGGATTACCTCTGACGCCCAAGTATCGTCATCCCCGCGAAGGCGGGGATCCAAACCAGCAGACGAGAATGTTGGGTTCCCGCCTGCGCGGGAACGACAAAGGTGTGATGAGGCAATCTGGCTCTGTGCGGGGGTGAGGATTTGCTCCTAGAGCCTGTCGAGACCGTCCGCGAGTTTCTTCAACTCGTCGACAGCATCATCGAAAAACGTATCCATCTGTGCCCGCATCTGCGGCGAGAGCTGCACCAGCTTGGAGCGTGCGTCGCGCGGGTTTTCCTTCTCGACGATCAGGCCGCGCTTCAACGCGGTGTCGATGCACTTAGATGCCGTGAGCGGGCTTTTCACGCCGGTGATGGCGCCGATGGCGTCGGTCTTGCGGACCGGCTCGTCGGTGCGCCAGAGGTGCGTGAACAGGTCCCAGTAGGCCGCGGAATAGAAATCCGTGTCGCCGGCGAACAGTTGTACCCAGCCCACGCCCAGTTTGTCGGTAAAGCCGAGGTAGGCGCGTCGTTGCCTGTCGTTGTAGGTCAGCGGCATGGTCGTGGAGTCCTGTCCTTCATATAGAGCTAATTTTGATGATAAATATGTAGGTTGTCCTGAGGGATTTGTCGAGGACCTATAACGTTATGAAATATATGTATTTTCCATTGATACATTCAGATACATTTATTTTTAATTTCAATATTGACTATAAAACTGAAGTTAAATAGCATTCTCCCATCGCCGCGGAGGACATTGCCGGCGACTGATACAGGAGGATCAAATGAACACCGAACCGAAGACGATTTCAAAGACCGACACGTCCAAACCCGTTTCCAAATTCCGCCGCCCAGCCGTAATGGCGATGGCCGCGGTCCTGAGCCTCGGCCTGTTGAGCGGCTGCGTCACCGATCAGGGCAACAAGCAGACCATGGGCACGCTTCTGGGCGCCGGTCTCGGCGGTTTCGCCGGCTCCAAGATCGGCGGCGGCAAGGGTCAGCTCGCGGCGACGGCGGCCGGCGTGGTCATCGGCGGATTGCTCGGCAACAACGTTGGCCAGTCGCTCGACCGTGCCGACCAGGCCTACCTCAGCCGTGCCCAGGACCAGGCACTCGAAGCGCCGGTCGGCCAGACGATCTCGTGGTCCAACCCGGAAAGCGGCAACTACGGCACCGTCACGCCGACCCGCACCGGCACGGATACCCGCACCGGCGCTTACTGCCGCGAATACCAGACCGAGGTCATCGTCGGCGGCGAGCAGCAGGTGGGTTACGGCACCGCGTGCCGGATGCCGGACGGCGACTGGAAAATCTCCAGCTAACGTCTGCACCAGCGTCGCGCCCGGGGGTAGTCCTCCGGCCCTGCGGCGCGCGATGCGAAACGGACGGCCCGGTACCCCCACACCGGGCCGTTCTGTTTGTCCGGGTGCGATATGTCTTTCAATGCCCGTGCCGCGTTCCTACATTTTCCAGATGTCTGACAACGAAACATCCACATCAAAAGCCGAAACGGCCGGCCCCGTTACAGCTGGCTTGGCCATCATCGGCAACGAAATCCTGTCCGGGCGCACCAGGGACGCCAACCTGCAATACCTGGGTGACGAGCTGAACAAGCTCGGTATCCGCCTGACCGAGGTGCGGGTTGTTTCCGACGTGCCCGACGCCATCATCGAGGCGGTCAATACGCTGCGTCAGCGCTACGACTACGTCTTCACCACCGGCGGCATCGGCCCGACGCACGACGACATCACGTCGGAATGCGTTGCCAAGGCCTTTGATCTCGAATTCGGGCCCAACCCCGACGCGGTCGCGCTGTTGGAAGCGCACTACGCCGCGCGCGGTGACGAATTTACACCGGCCCGCCGGCGCATGGCCAACACGCCGGTCGACGCGGTGCTGATCGACAATCCGGTCTCCGTCGCGCCGGGGTTCCAGGTCGAGAACGTATTCGTGCTGCCGGGCGTGCCGCGCATCATGCAGGCGATGTTCGAGGGGATGAAAAGCCGCCTGACCGGCGGGCGGCAGATGATCAGCCGCACCGTGTCCTCGCTGGTGCCGGAAGGCCGTGCCGGCGGTCCGCTGGCGGACCTTCAGGCGCGCCATCCGGAGACCGAGATCGGCTCCTATCCGCTCAACGACCGGCCCGGCGCGAATATCGTGATCCGTGCCGAGGATCCGGAAAAAGCGGATGCGGCGGCGCTGGATGTGGTACAAATGCTGAAAGACCTGGGCGGCGAACCGGTCATGCAGGAACCGGACGGCACCTGACGAGGAGGCACCACCGCATGAACGCCATTCCGTCCGACCTGTCCCGCAGCCGCCGGGCGTTCTTCGGGTTCCTGATCCGGCGCGGCCTGATGGGCACCGCGATCTCCCTCGCCGTCGCGGCCGTGTTCCTGTGGTCGGACATGGGTGGCATCTATTCGCTGATGGCGCGCGCCAACCAGTCGTGGCTGTGGATCGCGTTCTTCTGCTTCGATATCTGGGTCACGGTCACCGGCATCACCATTGCCATCGGCATCTGGAACCTCGGCTCGTGGCGGGATCCGCTGGATTAACGATCAGCGCTTCAGGATAAATTCGGAAATATCGACGCGGTCCTGCCAGCCGGCGCGGACCAGCTCCGGCGTGGTGTGTTCCTCGACCGGGTAGCCGAGACAGAGATATCCCACCAGTTTCCAGCCGTCGGGCACGTCGAGGGTTTTATCGACCTCGTCGGGGTCGAGGATCGACACCCAGCCCAGCCCGACGCCGTGCGCACGCGCCGCCAGCCACAGCGTCGTCACCGCGCCGACCACGGAATAGGCCAGCATCTCCGGCATGGTCTTGCGGCCGAGGCCGAAGCCGAGCTCGCTCGCCGCGTCGCAGTAGACGGCGAGGTGCACCGGCGCTTCCTTCAGGCCCGCGAGCTTGAGACCCGCATAGATGTCCGCCTTGTCGCCCTCGTAATCGGCCAGCGCGTCGGCGTTGGCGCGTTCGAAGTTGGCGATGACCGCATCGCGCCTTGCCGGATCGTCGACGGTGACGAAGCGCCACGGCTGCGCGTTGCCGACGCTGGGCGACAGCGCGGCGAGGCGCAACAGGTCCTCGATCAGGCCGTCGGGGAGCGGCTCGGTCCTGAACCGGCGCACGTCGCGGCGCCACACCAGAAGCGTCTCCAGCGTGTCGCGAAAACGGCGGTCGAACCGGGGGCCGTCCGTCATGGTCTGTCCATCCTGATCGGTGTCTTGATCCATCGCGTCCATGGCAGCAGCGTGGCACGGGCACGGGAGCCGGGCAAGCGTCGGCGCGCTCCATTTTGGCGTCGTGGCGACTTGCCGTTACGACGCGCTGCGGGTAACGTCCGGACCAACGCGGGCGTGGTGAAATTGGTAGACACAAGGGACTTAAAATCCCTCGGCTTCGGCCATGCCGGTTCAAGTCCGGCCGCCCGCACCATCACAAAACACAGGCGCCTTGGGGATGGCAGGGTTGGCCAAGGCGCCGACTTCCAGCCTCCGCCTTATGGCCAAGCGCCCGTCTTTCAGCCCCCACTTTCGTCATCCCGGGCGCTAGCCGAGCCGGCGGCGCAGGCCGCCGTGCGCGACGCTTGCGACCCGGGACCCATGTCTGCGGCATGTCCATATGTTGAAATGGGTCCCGGATCGCTGGCTTTCCCGGCCTCGCTTCCGCTCGGGGGAAACCCGCGTCCGGGATGACGGTTGAGTTGTTATGGGCACATCAAAGAGATGTGGTGACTAGACGGATTGCGCCTAAAGCGTGTAGGCTGAGGCAAAGTTACAATCCAAACCACAAACACCTGCGGGTGGCGGCGAAAGTCGTAGGGGGTTCGAAAATCTCTCGATCTTTGATCGTGCGGGTTCAAGTCCCGCCGTCCACATCATTTCGGAGAATGTAGTTGGCAGAAAAAATCGAGAGAGAGGCCGTGCACTGCTCAAGCTGTGAAAAGGCGGTTTTGGCAAAAGTAATCGGAAAGGAAATCATAGAAGAAGATCTTCCGGATTACATGCTTCAATGTAAGCTTCTCATGTGTGAGGAATGCCGTCAGGTTATTTTACTTCAAGAAACTGGGGAGTTTGTCCAAGTTGGCCTCGATGAGTGGGACGAGGTCTGGAACGAACCCGTCTTTCTGTACCCCACGCGAGAGAAATATTTTGGACCGTCGGTGCCCGAAAATGTAATTCGCACTTACTCTGAAGCTGTAAGGTGTCTTACTGCTGGCGCAAACACTGCAGCCACGATTATGGGACGCCGTACACTTGAGATTGTTTGCAATGAGTTAGGTGAAACAGGAAATAAGAATCTCTTTAAAAAAATTGAAAACTTGTCAAAACAAGGTGCGTTCTCCGGACGTGTTGCTGAGTGGGCGGACAGATTGAGGGACGTTGGGAATTTCGCCGCTCATGGTCCAAATACAACATTCTCAAAAAATCAGGCGCGACTTGTAATTGATTTTACTGAGGCGCTAATTGAACATAGCTTCGTTCTTGAAGAAAAATTCAAAAAATTTGATGCGTATTCGAAGAGCTTGAAGAAGTAGTCGGTCCAATCCGGCCGTCCGCACCACCACGACGGTGAGCGATGAGTGTCATTGACCATAAAAAGCTTCAGGATGATCTAACTGGTCAACGACCAGGGTATTTGTTCATCCGAGCCCATCTTTGGGCCGAATTTATAGTCCATCAGTTGCTTGCGAAAATTCTCATTCGACCAGAGTTGATCGAGTTAGATCGCTATACGTTTAACCAGAAAGTTGAGATAGCTGCTTCCGTTGGAGCAGTGCCAGACTATGCAGTTGCTCCATTAAAAAGGTTGAACACATTACGAAACAAATGTGCTCATGATTTAGAGTATGAGGTAACTCATGCAGATATAGAGAGTATCCTCATTCTGCTGTCCGAACAGGCGTTAAATATATTCGAGGACTTTGAGTTTAGCAGCGATGAAGTACAGCGATTTAATCAACGCGTTGAGAGATGCTGCCTGCTTGTTGTTTGCTTAACCGAGGCAATAAGACAGGACTCTGTTGAAGCTCATGAGAATGAACTCGCGTCGCGGAAAAGGCTTCGAGAAATTCTAGACAGCGCTAAACTGAAATGAACTATATCCCGGATCGCTGGCTTTCCCGGCCTCGCGTGCGCTCGGACGAAACCCGCGTCCGTCGATCAGGTCGAGGGAAGGCCGGGATGACGACGTGGATTAATGAGCGTCCCGCGTTTACCCCCTCACCTAACCTCTCCCCCGTCGCCAACCCATTTGGCGCGGGCCAAAATGCGGGGGAGAGGGACGAGTGGTACGTGCCTTGCCTCGGGAGTCCCTCTCCACCACGAACGTGGGGGAGAGGACAGGTGAGGGGGCCATTCGGCAGCCCATCCCCCCATTTGATCCAAATCAACGACCGCCCGCCGCGCCCCGCCTAGACTCCCATCATGAGCGATGAACCTGAAAACTGGGCGTCGACGGCGATCAAGTGGTTTGCGGTCGGCCTTGGCATCTTTTTGCTGCTGTCGATCTTCGGCGTGTTCGGCACGCAGGAGGGCAAGCAGCCGATCCCCTATACCGAATTCAAGACCATGATCGAGGCCGGTCGTATCGGTGACGTGGCGTTCCGTGGCGACCGTATCGAGGGACACCTGAACGACGGCACGGCGGCGCCCGGCGGCCAGCGGCCGACGGCGTTCGTCACCTACCTGCCGCCGGCGGGCAACGAGGACCTGCTGGCCCAGCTCGAACAGCAGGGCATCAAGATCCGTTCCCTGCCGGTCTCCGAGGGCGGCTCGTGGCTGGGCTCCCTGCTGCCGTGGCTGCTGATCATGGTGTTCTGGTTCTACATCTGGCGGCGCATGGTCGGCGGCGGCATGCCGGGCGGGCTCGGCCGCGGCGCCGGTGACATCCTGAGGGGCCAGGTGCAGCCGATCGAAAAAGCCAAGGTGCCCAACGTCCGCTTCGCCGACGTCGCGGGACAGGAGAACGCCAAGCGCGAGGTCTCCGAGCCGCTGGAATTCCTGCGCGAGCCGGAACGGTATCAACGCCTTGGCGCCGAGGTGCCGCACGGCATCCTGCTGCAGGGGCCGCCGGGTACCGGCAAGACGCTGATGGCGCGTGCGCTGGCGGGCGAGGCGGGTGTGCCGTTCTTCCACATGTCGGCGTCCGAGTTCATCGAGATGTTCGTCGGCGTCGGCGCGTCGCGCGTGCGTAACCTGTTCGACGAGGCCAAGAAGAACGCGCCCAGCATCGTCTTCATCGACGAACTGGACAGCGTCGGCCGCGCCCGCGGCACCGGGATCGGCGGTGGTCATGACGAGCGCGAACAGACGCTCAACCAGATCCTGGCCGAGATGGACGGCTTCGAGGGCCACGAGGCGGTGGTCGTGCTGGCCGCGACCAACCGGCCCGACGTGCTCGACCCCGCGCTCTTGCGGCCCGGGCGTTTCGACCGCCACGTGACGCTGGAACTGCCGGACCTGAAAGGACGCCAGGCGATCCTGGACGTGCATTGCCGCAAGGTGCCGCTGGCGGCGGATGTCGATCTCAACAAGGTGGCGGCGGCGACGCCGGGGTTCTCCGGCGCGGACCTCAAGAACCTGGTCAACGAGGCGGCGATGGCGGCGGCGCGAGAGAACCTGTCTGCCGTCGAGCCGCAGCACTTCGAAGAGATGCGCGACCGCATCATCATGGGCGCGGTGCGCACGCTGGCGATCCACGACGAGGAACGGCACCGGCTTGCCGTGCACGAGTCCGGTCACACCGCGGTGGCGTACTTCACGCCGGGGGCCGACCCGCTGCACAAGGTGACGATCATTCCGCGCGGCCGCTCGCTCGGCGGTACGCACCAGCTACCGGAGATCGAACGGCATACGCTGTCGGAGGAATACCTCAAGGCGCGTCTGTCGGTGATCCTGGCCGGACGCGCGGCGGAGCAGGTGTTCCTGGGTTCCGTCAGTTCCGGTGCGGATGAGGACATTCGCATGGCGACGCAGATCGCGCGCTCCATGGTCGGGCGCTGGGGCATGTCGGACGAGGTCGGCCCGGTCGACGTGCGCGAAAGCGACGAGCATCCGTTCCTTGGCCGCGAGATCGCGCAGCCCCGGCAGTTCTCGGAGGAAACCGCGGCGGCGGCGGACCGTGCCGTGCGTGAATACCTGGTTGACGCCGAAGCCGAGGCGATCCGGTTGATCGAAACGAACAAGACCAGGATCGAACGCCTGATCGCCGACCTTGAGGAACGCGAGACGCTCGACCGCAACGAAATCGCAGTCTGCCTCGGCCCGAAGGAAGTAACCGCTAACAACGGCGGCAGCGCCGGGCGATCCGGCAAGTCGGACGAAAGCGAAACCCGGCACTAGTTTTACTTACCCCCTCACCTGATCTCTCCCCCGTCGCCATTCCATTTGGCGCGGACCAAAATGCGGGGGAGCGGGATGAGGGGTACGTGCATTGCGCCGTGAGTCCCTCTCCCTCACGAATGTGGGGGAGAGGACAGGTGAGGGGGACGGTCTAAACCCAGCTCAGCCCGCCGGTCCGTCCGATTTTTTTCGTGTGCAGCCTTTCCGTCCGGTAGGCGCCGTTCCCGCACATCGGGCAAGCGGATTCATGCCACCACCTTCGGCCTCAAAAAACTTCTATTTCGCGTATCGCCTGTAGACTCTCGGGCGGGTCGGCGCGATGATGGGCCGTCCAGTATGGAGGAGGGGGCCGTGCGGCAGAATCTCGCACAGAAGACCTACGACGTGTTCATCCTCGAGGGTGAGCGGTGGCTCGTCGATTCACACCACGATGTCCGGTCTGCGGCCGTTGAACGGGCCGAAGTGCTTCTCGGCGAAAAGCGCTTTGAAGGCGTTCGTGTCGTTGCCGAAAGCCAGCGTACCGGCGAAGAGGAAATTGTTCTCGAGGAACTGAGTGAACTCGGCGACAAGCCGATCAAGATCGTACCCATCGAGGAAGCGCCCGTCTGCGACAAGATCGGCGATTTCTACACGTTCCCGGCAAGGCAGGCAGCGGGGCGGCTGATGCGCGAACTGCTGGAACAGAAGGGCTGCACCGCGCTCGAACTCGCCTTCGACTACGGCATGCTTCGGCTTTTGGAGCGCGACGACAAGTTCTTCCCCGCCGCGATGAGCCGCATCGGTACGATCCAGGCCAAAAAGACCGGCCAGAAACCGGCCGAACGTAATGACCAGCTCTATGCCGCGTTCGAGCAGATCAAGGAAAACGCTCGGGTCACGGGCGAGGATACGACGCGACAGGGCTTCCTTCAGAACCTCGAGCTCACGGGGCTCGTCCAAAAGGCGCCGAATGGCGACGGCCGCGAGGCGTATGTCCTGGGCGCGCTGGCGATGGGGCTGCAGAAGCGCGGCGACTGGTCGGACAAGCTGGCATTGCTGATCGATCTCGGCAAAAAGGCGTCCGACGAACTGGTCGAGGAGTTCCTCGATGGCGCGGCGGCGGAGATCCTCGACAGCCCGACCGCCGTGACCGACCTTTTCGGCGGCTTTGCCGACCCGATGACGGCGCTTCGCGACATGATCCATCTGACGCAGGGGCGCTGCAAAACGAAGAATTCGCGGTCGTGCATCGAGGAGTTCAATGCGTTCATGGCGTCGAAGCCGATGCCGAAGACGGAAAGCGTGCTGCTCGGCAAGGCAGCTAAGACCATCGGCGGCATCCGTCCTCTGACGCGCGAAGGCGTGGCGGCGGATCAGGATGCGCTGCGCGGCCTGATCAGGGAAATGACCCTGTCCGCCGGACTGGCCGGCGGTTCCGAGATGGCGGGCGCCGTGGTCGGACGGGCGCGGATCGCGTTTGCGGACCCGGATGACCTGTCGACGGAGCAAGCCGTCAGTCAGGTGCTCGCGCTGTTGCCGTACCGCGCGGTTCGGCTCGGCTTCCTGCTCGACATGATCGCATCGCCGCTCGGCCAGAGAAACGAGCAGGCGGTGTTGAACGTGATGGCGAGACTGGTGCAGCAGCTCACGTCGTTGTCCTCTCTGGTGCCGGCGGACATGCCGCGGGACCAGGTCACCGATGTCATGGCAGCGCTGAAGGAAAAGATGGCATCCGACGCGCTGCCGGAAAAATGGCGTGCGTTGTTCACCGATACGCTGGACCGTCTGGTGTCCCGTGACGGCGGGGCGAAGCAGGAAAAACCGGCGGCGGAAGAAGGATCCGCCGTTGTCTTTAAGATGGAGGATGCGACCGTGACGAACAAGAAGATCGAACGGCGCGACGTCGAGGAGGGCGAGATCCTCTTCGAGGAAGGCGACATGGCCAGCGAGGCTTATCTGGTGATGGACGGTCAGGTACAGGTCTACCGGAAATCCGGCAACGAAGAGATCGTGCTTGCGACCCTCGGCCGCGGCGACATCCTCGGCGAAATGTCATTGATCGATAATCAGCCGCGCATGGCGTCGGCGCGCGTGGTGGGCAAGGCAAAGATGATGATCATCACGCAGGACGATCTGGCGGCGCGCCTCGGCAAACTGGGAGACGACGACAAGGTGTTGCGCCGTCTGATCGATGTGTTTGTCGACCGCCTTCGGGGACAGGCACGGCTGCACGAGTAATTTGTCAACCGTGAATGATTTCCCCTAAAAGAATTTCGATAAATGCTGCATTTCGTTTTTTGGCATCTTCCAGCATTTTGCTGTAGCTAATGACCTCAACGAACATGTCTTTTCTTGAGTGGTAAAGATAGTAGCCGCTATTGTCCCACGTATCATGCATATCATGGTTTTCACAGATGCTTCTTAAGGTGGGCTCCATATCCGCGACGAGGTAAGCGTATACGCGAGTACCTTTTTCTACTGCTATCGTCCGACCAGACTTGGAAATTATCCGGCCTTCGTCGCGAATCTTAACGGCAGTATCTATCACTTGCTGAATTGGGTCTGCCTTCGCAACTCCAAACTTGTAATCGTTTCTCCCAGGCTTTTTGAATTCTATTAGAACAACTGCGCCTTGGTCTCCTTCTCGAAAAATAGAGCAGTCTTCAAAAAGCACCAGATCAGCAACTTTATCGCCTTGCTGTCTCCGTCCCCCGTGGTTTGTTCTATCGCTGGAGCAATACGTGAAGAAGGCTAGTCTTTCATCGAGTAGCCATAAGTTGTGCTGATAAAATTTAGTTGTTTCGCTGTCTTCGTAGCGAGGATGGACCAGATCGTGCAGCATATCTTCCGGGCTCATTCTTCCATCAGCTTGGTAGCCCAAAATAGCATCTGTTAACTCTATGACCGACTTCCTATGTGCAACGTAAGATGCCAATGCGTCCTTATTCTCTTCATCTAAATGTTCAGTAATCTTTTCCCGCATTTCCACGAGTTTCTCAGGTGCCTTAAGGCCGGCTTCAAATTCTTTCTGCCAGTTATTTTGATCTCTTAATCGCTGTAGCGCCAAATCTGAGACGAACTCTTCTGCCTTCCAACTCATTGGCTTATTTGCCACATATTCTGAGATCGGCTTGCCACGCAATGCACTACGAAGTAGCGGGTTTCGTATAAGTGCATTGGCGACGCTCTTTGATTGGGAGGTACGATGACGTTCAACAAATTCCTTCTCTTTTTCGAGAATGAATTTGGCAACTTGGTCTACAATCGCATCAATTTCTTCCTTCGTAGCTTCGATTTCCGTCCTCGCCGTGTTGGCGCGGTCGTCGAGGAATTCTCCTCGTACTGATGCGATATAAATTTGCTTGTCTCCTTCGGGAGACTCAAAAAATTGATTGCCAATTTTGCCAGCTATTTTTCGTCCGGAACCGATAATCCGCCCATCAGCGAAGAGAAGGGTCATGTGCTCTTTAAAGAGTCGTTCCCGCTTAACTCGTGAGATATCGATTTTAAACTCTCTGGTCTCAGAGCCTAAATCTATGTCGATGGTTTTGTCGATTTCTGGTGTGAAAAACTCAGAGAAATGTGAACGGGTGTCGAAGCTTGCGCCATCAACCAAAATTTTTAGGTCGGGCATCTCATCAGAGAGGAAAAAGGGCAGAAAGTACCGGATCGTTCTTTCAACAATTTCTTCGCCCTCAAGAGACTCAATTGCTTTTTCAAACTCCTCTTTTGGGGCTCGGTATCGGACGACGCATCCTGTTTCAAAATTGACTTGAGGAGGTGATGAGATGCTGCCGTCAATTTGAGGCTCTTTGTTGATGTCGAAAGTAAACGCTCTGTTCTCACGGCCAGTAGCGCCGTCGTATCGAGAGGCATACGCGATATCATCAAACACTTTAAAGGCAATGAATCGCCCAAAACCCTTCCCGCCTTTTTTAAGACGGAAACCGGTAAATGGTGTTAGGAAATGCCCGAAATTTATATCATCCAGACCTGCTCCATTGTCTGATATGTGGGCCTCAAAGTTTGTCGTTCTGATATCGACTTGGACTTTTCCCTTTTCCGCTACGTCAGCCCCCCACTTCATCTGAGCAGAATAAATTGCGTTAGAAACTGCCTCGTAGATCGGGAGGAGGCAGTTTTCCTCATTGACCTTTAACTTCGTTCGCTCCAAGACAGCAGGCATATCCGCGGGGTGTAGGTTTACCAACGCCTTGTCCTCCGTATTTTAGATATACAATTTCTTATTTACTTATTTTTGATTTTGCAACCTGAACAGGGTTCATTGGTAACTATGTCACACTAACAATGATGCAAACGCAGAGGGTCTTTCCCAAGTTGATCAGCTGTTACAGGGGCCTGTCGGCTGCACGAATAGGCCCCGGCAGGGGGCATCAACCATGCGCCCGGTCGGTCTCGAACCCGGGCAGATCATCCTCGATTTTCGACCATGCAACGCGCGACCGCGTCCAGCTCTGGTAAGCCGGTCTGACCACGTCCGGATCATCCAGCGCACCGGCCTTCACATAGATCTTCTCCGGTTGCAGCGATGACGAGGTGTAGAGCGGCGCGCCGCAATCGCCGCAGAAATGGCGTGTGATGGGCTGACCGCTGTCGGCGGTCTTGGTAAAGGTTTTCGGCGTGCCTTTCGTTACCTCGAACGCGTCGGCGGCAAGTCCGACGGAAATGTTGAAGGCGCTGCCGGTGGTCTTGCGGCAGTCGATGCAGTGGCAATAGGCCGCGTCGGCCATATCCCCTGAATACACAAACGCGACGTTGCCGCACAGGCATGATCCGGTAATGCTCATTCCGTGTCCGCTCCTTTCGGTTTTTCCCGCTTCGGTCCCAGCAGGATCGTGCCGGCGACGCCGATCATGATCAGGATCATGCCGGCACCCCTGAGCGTGCCGAAACCCTCGCCGAAAACGAGGAATGACGCCAGTACGCCCGCCACCGGCGCGAACAGCGCGAACGGCGTCACCATAACGGCTGGGTAGGTGTTCAGCAGCCGCCCCCAGATGGCGAAGGCGACCGTCGTCGAGACGATGCCAAGATAGCCGAGCGACAGCAGGCTGATCATCGACGCGTCCCTGAACGTGGCGATCAGGTCGAAACTGTCGCCGAACAGCCACGACACCGCGAAAGCGGGCAGCGGCGGCACGATGCTGAGCCAGATCATCAACGCCAGCATGTCGATGTGGCCGAGGCGTTTCAGAATGTTGTTGCCGATGGCCCAGCTCAGCGCCCCCATGAGCGTCAGGGTGAGGCCGAGGTACGTCAGTTCGCCGCCGACACTTGCGAACACCAGCCCGAGACCGATGAAGGCGATGGCGACGGCGGACATCTGCCTGGTGGTCGGCGTCTCGCGCAGCACGAGGGCGGCGATGATGATGGTGAACAGGGCCTGTGTATGTGTCGCGACCGACGCAAGTCCCGGCGGCATACCGGCCTTGTACGAGAAGAACAGGAACATGAACTGTCCGGTGAACAGGAATAACCCGAGTGCGATCAGCAGCGGCCACGGGATATCGGGTTTTCTGACGAAAAAGACAGGCAACGCCGCCAGCACGAAGCGGAACCCGGTAAGCTGGGATGGCGTGAAGCTCTGCAGCGCGAACTCGGTGGCGATAAAGGCGATGCCCCATGTCACGGCGACCGTAATGGCCAGGATGACATCGGTCGCTTTCATGCCCTCAGCCGATCAGCGCCACTGGAAGGCGGACCTGGGCATCAGTGGGCCGTCCCGGTCAGGCAGCGTGTCGGCGATCCGCAATCCTTCGTTCCACTTCACCATGCGTTCGGAGCGCGTGAAGGAGCCGACCTTCAATTGTGGCGCGCCCCAACCGACGGCGAGGTGCACGATGGTGCTGTCCTCGGTCTCGCCGGACCGGGCGGAAACGATGCGTCCCATGCCGGCTTTCGCGGCGGCGTCGAAGGCGGCCTTGGCCTCAGTCAGTGTGCCTGCCTGATTAGGTTTGCACAGCAGGGCGTTGCAGAGCCTGTCCTTGGCGGCGGCGCGGACCCGGTCCGCGTTTGTCACCAGCGCGTCGTCGCCGACGACCTGCGCCTTGTCGCCAACCGCCCATGTGAACTTCATCAGGCCGTCCGGGTCGTCCTCGCCCAGGGGGTCCTCGATGGAGACCACCGGATAGCGTTCCATCCAGTCGACCATCATGGCGCAAAGCTCTTCGCTGGAAAGCTCGCGGTCGTCCTTGGCCAGCGTGTACCTACCGTTCTCGCCGAACTCGGATGCGGCGATATCGAGCGAGATGGAAACTTCCTGGCCCGGCGTGAAGCCCGCCCCTTCGATGGCGCGGACGAGCGTTTCCATTGCTTCTTCGTTGGTGTCGAAGTCCGGCCAGTAGCCGCCCTCGTCGGCAACGCCCGCGAGCTTGCCGGCATCGGCCATGATGCGGCCGGCGCTGAGGTAGACCTCCGCCGTCCAGTCCAGCGCTTCGCGGAAGCTTTTGGCGCCGGTGGCGATGACCATGAAGTCCTGCACGTCGACGCGCCGCGATGCGTGTGCGCCGCCGCCGAAGATCTGGATTTCCGGCAGGGGCAGGGTGACGTCGCCGTCCGCATTGCCGCGCAGATGCTGCCAAAGCGGCACGCCCTCGTATGCGGCGGCTGCGTGGGCGAGCGCCATGCTGGCGGCGACGGTCGCGTTGCCGCCGAGGCGCTGTTTGTTCTTGGTGCCGTCGAGCTCGATCATGAACTTGTCGAGCCGTTCCTGTTCACGCACGTCCTGGCCCTTGAGGACTTCGGCGATTTCGACATCGACGGCCTTCACGGCACCCGTTACGTCCCAGCCGCCAAAGCTCTTGCCGCCGTCGCGCAGGTCGATGGCTTCGAAGCGGCCACGCGATGCGCCTGCGGGTGCGATCGCGATCCCCTTGGCCCCACCGTCGAGCGCGACCTCGACCTCGACGGTGGGGCGGCCACGGGAATCCCATACCCGGCGCGCGTGGACATTCTTGATTGAGTATTTGGCCATTGATGATCTTCCCTCCGCGCCGGGGCGGTTTATTGGTTTTTATTCAGGTGCGCGTGCCACGCGTGACAGATGTCTATCGGATGATCGGCGGGATTTGTCAAAAACTCGCGGGAGACGGCGCGGACATGGTCCTTGTCGGCGTCGTCGGTTATGTACTCGGCCGGCGACTTGCCGTCGATGCGTGCGAGGAAGAGGCCCGCCAGCAGATGCGCGGTGCGTCTCGTAATGTCACGGTCGGCGATGTCGGCGGTCGCCGCCTCGTAGGCGGTGGTGAGGGCTTCGAAACATGCCTTGAAACCTGGCCGTGCGGAGGGTGTCCACAGACATTTCAGAAGCAGGTGATTGAGGCAGAACGCGAGATCGAATGCCGGGTCACCGAACCACGCGCATTCGGCATCGAGGAAAATCGGGCCGTCGGGGCCGATCAGGATGTTTTTCGGGCTGACGTCGCCGTGCACGAGCGCGACCTTGTTCGACGCCGTGATCTCGGCGAGCTCGCGCAGCCGACCGGCCACGTCGGGGCAGCGCTCAGCGGTCGCCAGCAGATAGGGTTCAAGGCGGATCGCATGAAAAATCTCGTCGTTGTCGAACTGCGCCCGGGTGGCCAGGTCCCTGGACGTTGCGGTGTGAATACGACCGAGGATGTCGCCGACGGCGGCGGCGCTTTGCGGTTCGGCGATACCGTCGCGCAGTTGCGCCTTCCAGACCGGCGCTGTCGCCGGATCGATGTAGGTCATTGCGAACAGGCCCGAGTCCGGATCATGGAAGATCACGTCGGGCACCGCATCGGGAGCGATGGCACGGACAGTCTGCATCCAGGCGACCTCGAATGCGTTTCTGGACACGGGCGCGCGCCAGTCGTCGGCGACCTTGAGCTTGGCTAGCGCCCGTTTCACGCAGACCGGCCCGGACGCCAGATCGATCCGCCAGATATCCGAGCTGACGCCGCCGGTCAGCGGTGTGCAGTCAGGGTCGTCTGTGGGGGCGAGCAGGCCGCCCGCCCGCAAAGCGTTCAGAATGTCGTCGGGTTTTTGCATTTAATCGAAGGACGCGGCGATCTCGGCAGCGGCGCTTTGCAGACGCGGCACATGTTCCATTGCGCGTTCGAAGCTCATCCGGACGACGGGGCCGTGCGTCGCCAGCGTGGCGAGGGTCTTGCCGTTCTTGTCCGTAACCGGGACGGCGACCGCGACCATGCCCGGAATGAATTCCTCGTTATCGGTGCCGATCCTGGTCTTGGCGATCGTGGCGACTTCCTTGATCAGGGCATCGCGGTCCGTGATCGTGTTGCCGGACTTCTGGTCCAGCGGCAACTTGGCGATGAGCCGCTCGCGGCGGGATTTCGGCAGGCTCGCCAGATAAAGCTTGCCGCTCGCCGTACAGTGCAGCGGCACGTGAGAGCCGATCGGCAGCTGGATCCTGAGCGGCCATTCCGACTCGACCCGGTCAAGGTACTGCATCGACGTGGCCTGCGGCAGCGCGATGTTGCACGTCTCGCCGATCTCCCGGGTCAGGCTCTTGAGAATGGCGTGCCGTTCGCCGCGGCCACTCTGGTTGGCGAGCAGTTTGAGCGCCAACTGCGCGAAGCGTTCGCCGGCTTCGTAGCCGCGGCCGTTGATATCGCGCCTCAGGTAGCCTTCTTCCAGCAACAGGTTGCAAAGCCGGTGCACCGTGGCTTTCGGCAGGCCGGACGCCACTTCGATATCGATGGCGGTCGCCGGCCGGTCCATGCCGCAGACGACATCGAGCAGTTCAAGAACACGGATGGAACGGGATCCGGCGTTGGAAGTATCAGTCACGGAATTCTCCAGAAGAAATCAGTACAAAACCATAATGAATCTCATTTATGGAACATACAGTTTCATTGTTGCAACTTTTTTGCAAGCTGGTTAGGGTCCAGCATGCGCGAGGGAGAGACCACCTACGACTATATCATTGTTGGCGCCGGTTCGGCAGGCTGCGTACTCGCGAACCGTTTGAGTGCCGACCGCGACCTTCGGGTTCTGCTTCTGGAGGCGGGGGGACGCGACAGCAATCCGTGGATTCACGTCCCCGTCGGCTACTTCAAGACGCTGCATAATCCCAAGACGGACTGGTGCTACAAGACAGACCCCGAACCGGGCCTCGGCGGGCGCAGTCTCGACTGGCCGCGCGGCAAGGTGCTGGGCGGGTCGAGCTCGATCAACGGGCTTTTGTATATTCGCGGTCAGGCCGAGGATTACGATCACTGGCGCCAGCTCGGCAATGCCGGCTGGTCTCATGCGGACGTGCTGCCGTACTTCAAAAGAGCGGAAAATCAGGAACGGGGTGGGAACGACTACCACGGCGCCGACGGGCCGCTGCAGGTTTCCGATATGCGTGCCAAGCGCGACGTGTGTGAGGCCCTGATCGCGGCGGCGGAGGCCAACGGCATTCCGCGCAGCACGGACTTCAACGGCGCGAAGCAGGAGGGGGCAGGTTATTTTCAGCTGACGGCGCACAACGGCAAGCGCTGTTCGACGGCGGTGGCCTATCTGCGCCCGGTCGAACACCGCGACAACCTCGATATCGTCGTCAATGCACCGGCCGTCGAGATCCTGTTCGACGCCGACATGCCGCAAAAGGTCACGGGTTTCGCGTACCGTAAGGACGGTGCCCGGCATGAGGCGACGCTCAGGCCGGGGGGCGAGGTGATCCTGTCGGCCGGTGCCATCGGCTCGCCGCAGATCCTGCAGATATCGGGGATCGGGCCGGGTGCGCTGCTCGCGGATACCGGTGTTCAGGTCCGCGCGGACAGGCGCGATGTCGGCGAAAACCTGCAGGATCACCTGCAGATCCGCATGGTCTACGAGGTCAACGTGCCGACGCTCAACGACGAGATCAACAATCCGATCCGCCGCACCATGATGGGCCTCGAATACATCCTGAAACGCACCGGGCCGATGAGCATGGGCGCGAGCCAGGTCTGCATCTTCACCAAGACGCAGCCGGAACTCGAAACGCCGGACATCCAGTTTCATTTCCAGCCGCTGAGTGCCGACAAGCCGGGCATCAAGATGCATCCGTTTTCCGGCGTCACGTCGTCGATCTGCCAGTTGCGTCCCGAGAGCCGGGGCCGCATCGCCATCACGTCGCCGGACCCCGACGTTTATCCGTCGATCCAGCCGAACTACCTGTCGGCCGACAAGGACCGGCGCGTGGTGGTCGATTCGATCAAGACCTCCAGGCGCATCTTCAACACGTCGCCGCTGAAAGACTTCGTGGTCCGCGAGCGTCTGCCCGGCCCGGAGATCGAAAGCGGCGACGACATTCTGGAGAGCGCGCGCAAGATCGCGCAGACGATCTATCACCCGACCAGCACATGCCGCATGGGCGCCGACGACCACGCCGTTGTCGATTCCAGATTGCGTGTAAACGGTGTTAAAGGGCTTCGCGTCGTCGATGCCTCCGTGATGCCGACCATCGTGTCGGGCAACACCAACGCGCCGACCATCATGATCGCGGAAAAAGCCTCCGACATGATCCTCGACGACCGGCGTTCCTGAGATTTCTCAAATAAAAAGCCGGGTCCCGAAGGACCCGGCGAGTTAGACAGGGAGAGAAGTCTCGGGGAGAGACTAGAAGCATCTTCAACATACCCAATCCCCCTGTCACCAACAGTGACGGGGGTCACAAGCGGCGATTTTTTTAAATTTTTTTTTGATGCATTTTAGCCATCCGGAAAGCTTTGGAATTCAACGCTTTTTCGCTTTCCACGGCGGTCGAGATCCGGTTGGGGCGATTAAAAAACACCAAAATTTTGCCGTTTCCGACACGGTGGATTCCGCGTAGAAATCGCACGGAAAAAACAACGCGCGATTCCGATGGAACTGCACGCCGAGTATATTTCCTATAAACTCGATACTTTGAAATGCGAGGGCACATGGTCTTCACCATTAGCGCCGAAATGCAGATGTGGGTGACGTACGCGATCATTCTGGCCGCGCTCGCCGCCTATGTCGCCGAGAAGTGGCCGATGGAACTGACGTCTCTGGGGACCATTTGCGCGATTCTGCTGTTCTTCCAGTTTTTCCAGACACCGTCGGACAATGGCCGGGCCGGGATTTCCCCGCAACGGATCCTGGAAGGCTTCGCGAACACGGCGCTGATCGCTGTGCTGTCGCTGCTGGTCATGGGCCAGGGACTGATCCGTACCGGTATTCTCGACCGTGGCGCGCAATGGCTGCTCGATCATCTGCGTTCGAAGGTGCCGGCGACGGTGGCGATCTTTTTCGTGCTGTTCATCGTCGGCGCGGTCAGCGGGTTTCTCAACAACACGCCCGTCGTCGTGATCTTCATTCCGCTGATGCAGGCCATGGCGCACCGGTACCACGTATCGCCGAGCCGGATCATGATCCCGCTCAGCTTTGCCGCCATCCTTGGCGGTATGACGACCCTGATCGGGTCTTCGACCAACCTGCTGGTCAACACGGCATTGATCGAAATCGGCGCCAAGCCGCTCGGCTTCTTCGATTTCACGGCGCCGGGCGTTGTCCTCGCGCTCGCCGGGCTGGTGTATGCCGTATTCGTTGCGCCGCGCATTCTGCCGGACCGTGCCGGGATGGCGGACAGTGTCGCCACCGAGGGCGCGGGCAAACAGTTCATCGTGCAGATCGAATCGCCCGCCGGTTCCGAACTGATCGGCAAAAAAGCGGTCGGTGGTCATTTCAAGGCGCTGCCCAACATGACGGTCAGGATGATCCAGCGCGGCGAGCGGGCGATCCTGCCGCCGTTCGAAGACACCGAGGTGATCGAGGGTGACGTGATCGTCGTTGCCGCGACGCGGCCCGTTCTCAAGGAGGCAATCGCCGAGCACGGCGAGCTGTTCCACCCCGATCTCAGGGACGGCAAGGCTCTGGATGACGACGACGAGGACGCACCGTGGCGCCAGGCCGACCAGGTGCTGGCGGAAGTGATGATCGCACCGGCATCCAGGCTCGTCGGGCAGACGCTCAGGCTTGCCGGGTTCCGCTACAAGACCGGCTGTATCGTTCTCGGGATTCAGCGCCGGGCTCGGATGATCCGGGCGCGGATCACGGAAATCCGCCTGGAGGCCGGCGATGTGCTTCTGGTACAGGGCCAGCGTGACGACATCAGGCAGTTGCGCGGCGGACGGGATGCGATCCTGATCGAGTCGTCGCGCGAGGACCTGCCGCAACTGGATCACGTCAAGCGCGCGACCATCATCTTTCTGGGCGCCGTCATCGCGGCGGCGACCGGCATGCTGCCGATCGTCGTCTCTGCCTTTGCCGGCGCCGTGGCGATGGTGGCGACGGGCGTGCTCAACCTGCGCCAGGCCTTTCGCGCCATCGATCCGAAGATCGCAACGGCCATCGCCGCGGCACTTGCCATGAGCATCGCCCTGCAGGAAACGGGCGGCGCCATGGTGATCGCGCACAGCATGGTTTCGATCTTCGAGGATCTGGGGCCGCTGGTCATTCTGTCGTTGTTGTTCCTGGTGGCGGCGCTGATGACCAACGTGATTTCGAACAACGCTGTCGCCGTCCTGTTCACGCCGATTGCGGTGGATCTGGCGGTCGAGGTAGGAGCGCCGCCGATGCTGTTCGCCATCGCCATGGTGTTCGCAGCCAACTGTTCGTTCGCGTCACCGATGGGATATCAGACCAACCTGCTCGTGATGGGACCGGGGCACTACAAGTTTCAGGACTTCGTCCGTGCCGGTCTCCCGCTGATCTTCATTGTCTGGATCGTGTTCACCCTGCTGGCCAAGTTCTTCTGGCAGATATGACCGTGACGCGGTCAAAAAAATCGGCGGCTCCGGAAGGAGCCGCCGCAAGACAGGGAGAGACAAACGTTTAAGCGGTTTTGACGTTGGTCAGGAAGTCGTTCACGAAGTCCTTGATCTTCACTGACTGCACGCTCAGGTCTTTCGACGCCGTGAGCACTTCGCCGGCGGATGCACCGGTATCGTTGGCGGCTTTCTCGACGTTGACGATGTTCTCGGCCACGTTGCGCGTACCGGCCGCGGCCTGTTCGACGTTGCGGGCGATTTCCTGCGTCGCGGCGGCCTGTTCCTCGATCGCGGCGGCGATGGCGGTCGTGATTTCGGTCACGTTCTTGATCGATTCACGGATCGCTTCCAGCGCTTCGGCGGATTCCTTGGTTGCAGACTGGATATCGCCGATCTGCTGGCTGACTTCCTGCGTCGCCTGACCGGTCTGGTTGGCGAGTTGCTTCACCTCGTTGGCGACGACCGCGAAGCCCTTGCCGGCATCGCCGGCACGTTGCGCTTCGATGGTCGCATTGAGCGAAAGCAGGTTGGTCTTCTCGGCGATGCCCTCGATCACCTCGATGATGTCGCCGATGCGGGCCGACGCTTCGGTCAGGGTCGAGATCTTGTCGCCCGCGACATCGGCCTTTTCGTTGACCTGGGCGACCGCGGCGGTCGACGCCGTGACGCTCTTGCCGATTTCCTCGATCGACGCGGACAGTTCCTCGGCGGCGGCCGACACCGTGGCGACGTTGCCGGATGCCTCCTCGGACGCCGACGCGACGACGCGGGACTGCGAGCTGGAGGTTTCGGCGCTTGAGCTCATCGAGCTGGCGGTGCCCTCAAGCTGCTCGGCAGCGGCGGACACGGTCTGCAGGATGGTACCGATTTCGCGTTCGAACGCATCGGTCAGTCCGCGCAGGCGCTCCGCACGTTCAGCCTCGGCGGCCTGTGCTTCGGCGTCCTTGCGGGCCTGCTTTTCACGTTCCTCGGCGGCCTTGGCCTGTTCCTCGGCAGCCTTGCGCTCAAGTTCCGCCTGTTCGGCGGCAAGGCGCTCGGCTTCGTCCATGGCGTCCTTGAAGGTCTGAAGCGCCTGTGCCATTTCGCCGACTTCGTCACCGCGGCCCAGGGCCGGAATTTCGCAGTCCTTGTCGCCACCGGCAAGGCGGTTCATGGCGACCGTCATTTCGTTGATCGGCGAGGCGATCCCTTTGGTCAGGAGGAACCCAAACGCGGCGGCCAGGATCAGACTGGTGACGGCACCGGCCAGAATGACCGTGGTCATCAGCGTATTGGCGGACGTCAGGCTTTCCTGTGCAGCCTGTACCTCGCTGGCAATCCGGGATTTCTCCGCTTCGGCGACGGCGAACATCTTGGCGAAAAGCTCAGCCGAAAGACCGGTCACTTCGATGGCACGAGCCTGGTCGATGGTCAAAGGATGGCGGACCAGTTCGATCTGTTTTTCGGCGACATTCGTCTGCCAGTCCTTCATATGGACCTGAATTTGGGCGATCGCCTTGCCGCGCGGCGAGTCAGCGCCGTATGCCGCCACCATGGTGTCAACGGACTTGGCGTAGTGGTCGGCGTTGGCACGGTAGATGTCGATGTAATCGACGTCACCGGTGATGAGCAGCCCGCGCATCGCGGTTTGTTGCTCTTCGGCGAGCTGGAGGAGGTCGCTCAGTCCGATAGAGCTGTTCAGCTGTTTGATAACCGTATCGCTGGTTGCCTGGGTAAACGACTTGTTCGCGAACGTGATCGCGCTGACGACGATCATGGTCAGAACGATTAGCGTGAAGGCGCCGACGATTTTCTTGCCGATTTTGATGTTGCTGAGTTTCATGGCTCTGTTCCTGTTCTGCCGGGGCCGCTCAGATGATGCCCGTGAGGGCAAAGCGGCGGGCGAATTCCGTCAGGTTGACTTCGACCGTAATGGCGCCGAGGGCTTCTTTGGTTTCCGGATCGGCAACGGTCATGTTGATCTGCACACGTTGCGTCTTGGTCTCGTCGTGTGCCTCGGGCTCGTCGATGAAGACGGCGTCCGGCGCGACCTTGAAGGTCTTCTGCCACTTGCCTTCGTCACCCTGCCAGTAGTCCGACGTGACATTGCTGAGGCCGACGTTGAGGCCGACGGCATCCATCACGAAGATTTCGCTGTAAAGGCCAAGCGAACCCGCCTGGATGCGTGTCAGGTAGGTCGAGAGCGGGCTGCCGAAAAGCTGTGCGATCAGCGGCTGGGCGTCCTGTTTGCGCTCGGCGCGCCAGACTTTGTCCAGTTCGATGATCTTTTCCTCGGTCAAACCGACGTGGCGTTTGTTCTGTGCCTTGAGCGCGATCAACGCGACCGGGTGCTGCGCCCATTCGCGAATGAGCGGCACGACATGCTGGTTCAAGGCGGCGACCATCGCGTCACGGTTGCCATCGGCACGAACCTCGCTCGTCACGAAGGAAAGAATACTAACGAGGGCTGCGCCGCTCACGGCGAGCCGGGCAATGGTTTTGAAGAACATTTTCGTCTCCTGTCAGCAATTGATTGAGCGGAGACTAGCGGGTGAATGAAACCGGGGTTTGTCCGGTGTATGCGAATTTGTAAACAATTTTACATGAATCCGTGTGAACTCGAAAAATTTGGAAATATCCCGGAAAAACACCGGCAACAAAGGGCCTTCATTGTGCAGGTGCTCGGCGAGGGGCCGGGCATTCGGTTCAAAGGAGGCAACCATGAACCCGTTTAAGCGACTGAATGTTTCAATATTGATCGGCGTGATCGCCGGTCTTTCCATGCTGGGCTTCGCCGTCGTCGGCGGCTCCTACTATCTGTCTGACAACACACGCAGCCAATACATGAGTGAAGTCGATCGCGCGACGAAGTCATACGACCTGACGCGCGCCGTCGAGTTCGACTTCCTGCAAGCACGGCGCCGCGAGAAGGATTTCTTACTCCGCCTGGACATGAAATATGTCGGCAAACACGCCGAGGTCGTCCAGTCGGCCAAGACCAACCTGACGTCTCTTATCGAGATCGAGGAAAAACCGGAAATTCGCGATCAGCTTGCGGTCGTTTCCGAAAAGCTCGCAGCCTATGACGACAAGTTCACCAGCGTCGTCGCACAGTGGAACGCCATCGGCCTGACGGAAAAGGAAGGTCTTCTTGGCGCCCTGCGCGGGTCCGTGCACGAGATCGAGGAAACCCTGAACGGTTACGGCATCGAAGCGCTGACGGTAAAGATGCTGATGATGCGCCGTCACGAAAAGGACTTCCTGATGCGCCTTGATCCCAAGTACATCGGCCGTATCGATAAGCGCCAGGAAGAATTTCTGACGATTCTCGCCAACCAGATCATTCCGGGTAACGCGCAGGATGAAATCCGTGCGCAACTCCAGAACTACGTGACGGACTTCAACAAAATGGCCGAACTGCGACTGCAGATTGCCGACGCCACCGGTGTGCTGAGCGACCTGTTTGCCGAGGCAGAGGGGCCGCTTGCGGAAGCCGCCGGCCTGATCACGGCCATTCATACGGACGCCAAGGCCAAAGCGGCGGAGATCAGCGAGCAGAGCCGCGTTACCATCTTTACGGAAATGGGCATCACGGCTGTAGTCGTGTTCCTGCTCGGAATCATAATCGCCCGCGCGTTGACCGGCCCAATCGGCCGGATGACGTCGGCCATGACCAAGCTGTCCGAAGGTGAAATGGAGACGCCGGTGCCGGCGACCGAATACACGAACGAAATCGGTGCTATGGCGAAAGCGCTCGAAACCTTCAAGAACACGATGATCGAATCCGAGCGTATGGCCGCCGAGCAGGCCGAACTTCAGCGCAAGGCCGCCGAGGAGCAGGCACGTTCCGCCGAGCTTCAGGCCGAAGCAGCCGCTGAGCGTGAGCGGGCCGCCAAGGAACAGGCCGAAGCGCAGGCTGCACAGGTGGCGCGTGCAGAGAAACTGCAGACGCTGACCAACGAATTCGAGCAGCGTGTCAACGAGGCGCTGACCAGTGTTAACTCGGCTGTTGAGCAGCTGTCGTCGACCTCCGGCGAGATGAACCAGTCCGCCGACCTGGTCAGCGAACAGTCAATCAGTGTTTCCGCCGCAGCCAACGAGGCGTCCGTCAACGTGCAGACCGTCGCTACGGCGACCGAGGAACTGACGTCCTCGATCAGCGAAATCGGTACGCAGGTCAACAACTCGTCGCGGATTGCGGCGACGGCTGTGACTCAGGCGGACAAGACCACTGAAATGGTGTCCGGTCTCGCTCAGTCGGCGGAACGGATCGGTGAGATCGTCGAACTGATCAACGATATCGCCGAGCGTACCAATCTGCTGGCGCTGAACGCGACCATCGAAGCCGCCCGTGCGGGCGATGCCGGCAAGGGCTTTGCGGTCGTTGCCGCGGAAGTCGGTAACCTGGCGGAGCAGACCGGAAAATCGACCGAAGAGATCACCCTGCAAATCTCGGAAGTGCAGAAATCGACCAACTCGGCTGTCGAGGCGATCGGCCAGATTTCGACGACCATCCGCGAGATCAATGAAGTCTCGTCGGCAATTGCCGCGGCCGTCGAAGAACAGTCCGCTGCAACAAAGGAAATTGCCCGCAACGTCGAACAGGCGGCAGTCGGCACCAACGATGTGACGCAAAACATCACCCAGGTGTCCGAAGCGGCCGGCAAGTCGAAAGTGTGTGCCAACCAGGTCGGCGCGGCTTCGGGCGAAGTTGCGGCACGCTCCGACGATCTGAACGGCTTTGTTCAGACGTTCCTGCAAGGCGTACGGAGCGCCTGACGTCCGGTGCCCGTTGCGCCTCCTTTGGCGGCGCCGGTCGAACCCTCGCCCTTCGGGGCGAGGGTTACTTTGTTGCATGCCGGACAACCTGAAATATTTGGAAACACTGCCGCGAAATCCACGCAACATCTGGTGCGTATAAAGTTCACACTCAATGGGACGAATGCAAAAACCTGCTGATCAAGGAAGGCGCGCGAAATGAACGTGGAAAACACCAGATTATCATTCACCAAACAACACGACGCCTTGAGGGGCGCCGCCGACCTGGCCCTTATCATCGGCGATTACGAAACCGGCAAGACTGCGCGCACCGCCGGTGCGACGCATGTAGCGTGAACAAGGATAGAACGACGTGACAAACGAACCGCAGCAAATGAAGACCATTCTGGTCGTCGATGACGAGGTCGATATCCGGGACATGGTGGCCAGCTACCTGATGCGGCAGTCCTATCGTTGCGTGAAAGCGGCGAACCGCGAGGAAGCGTTGCTTCTGCTCCGCGAGAACGAGGATTGCCACATTGTCCTGACCGACCTTTCGATGCCCGTTATGGACGGTCTTGAGATGATCGAAAAGGTGCGTGGCGAGCTGCAACGTGAACTCCAGTTCATCGTCATGACGGGGAACGGAGACAAGGACAAAGCGGTTCGCGCCCTCAGGCTTGGTGTCTCGGAGTTTCTCGACAAACCGGTGTCATGGCGCTCGATCCTTGTCGCGCTGGAACGCGCGGCTGAGAAAGTCGATCGAAGCCTGTCGCAGTCGGAATCCCTTCGGCAGACGGAAGAACTGAGAGGCAGGCTGAACGCGGCCGAGCAGGAACTCTTCCACTCGCACCGTGTAGCGGCGCGGCAACTGGCGAACGTCGCCCGCTACAAGGACGTGGAAACCCTCGAGCATTGCGAACGCGTGGGCCGGTACGCCCGTGCCCTTGCCGATCTCGTCGGTTACTCAAGCAAGGAGGCCGCCGACATCGAACTGGCGGCTATCCTGCACGATATCGGCAAGGTCGGTATCCCCGACGCCGTGCTGATGAAACCCGGTCCGTTGAGCACCGACGAGTTTGAGGTCATCACCCGGCACACATTGCTGGGTGCCGAGATGCTGAAGGATCAGCGCGACAATCCGGTTTTCGATATTGCCTACGATATTGCGCTTTATCACCACGAGCACTGGGACGGGACCGGGTATCCGTACGGCATTGCAGGCGAGAATATTCCCGCCGCGGCGCGGATTTGTGCGATCGCCGACGTTTACGATGCCCTCAGATCAAAGCGCCGTTACAAGGCGGCCGTCGATCACGATGAAACGCTCAGGATCATGTCGGAAGGTGATGGCCGCACGTCGCCGCAACACTTCGATCCCAACATGCTGACCATTTTCCTCAACAACAACGAACGTTTCGCCCGGATATTCGACGAGTTGCCGGACGACTCCGTCCTGCAGGCCGGTGCGCTTGAATCGGCATGATTAGAGTGCTCTCATTATTGCAGCAATGAGAGCACTGGCGCCGGGCGGGTTTTAGACGCGGTGGAGTCCAGTTCTGGGAAGATGCGATGTCCTTAGACGAGCTTGAGTTCGGTCTCGAACTGATCAAGATTGTGGCGCTGGTAGGGGTCGGCATTTTGCTGTCGTTTATCCTGAGGCGCACCCGCGAGTACAAGTTCCTTTATCAGTTCCTCCTGACGATGGGCGTGCTCTGGTTCCTGGTGCTGGCAGCATCCATTGTCGATGTGCTCGACAGTGCGATGATGGAAGAGCTTAGATACACCGGCGTCTTGCAGGTTCTTGTCGAAGATTGCCTGATCATCATCTGTATCGCCGGCATCGGTTTCGCCCTGCACCGGTACTCCCCAGCACTCATGGCGCTCGAGAATACCGCCGATATCATGCGCCGGCACGAGGCCGATCTGATCTCGCGCGAACGAAATGAAATGCGGCTCAATCAGGAACTCGAAAACCTTTATCAACTGCAACGCACGTCGACGATCGACAACCTAGGCGATGTCCTGAGACGAGCCGCATCCGCGCTCGACGTCACACGCGTCGGTTTCTGGCTGTTCAACGACAGACGTGATGCAATCGTCTGCGAAGTGCAGATCGACGCTCGGTACGATGACGAGGAGAACGGGCTGGAACTGCGCAAGCAGGACTTTCCAAAGTATTTCGATGCTATTGAAACGAGCCGGGTCGTTCGCGCGATTGACGCGGAAAAGGACCCACGCACGTCAGAGTTCGTCGGAAGTTATTTTAAGGAATACGGCATCCAGTCGCTGTGTGACGTCTCGCTCGAGGTGCCGGGCGTGATCACGGGGGTCATCTGCGTTGAAGCGGTCGGCGACGTTCGCACCTGGTCATTTGAGGAGGTGTCATTCATCCGTTCGGTGGGTGACCTCCTTATCCAGGAACATGCCAAGACCAAAATCCTGGAATCCAACGCGGCCTTGGCGAAGACCAAGGCCGAGTTCCAGACCATCGCCGATTACACGTACGGTTGGGAAATGTGGCTCGATCGCAGCGGCAAGGTTCTCTGGGTCAATCCGGCTGCAAGTCGTATTACCGGGTATTCGGTTGCTGAATGTCTCAAGATCGAGAATTTCCCCTTGAACCTGGCTGCAGATGACGATGAGCGGCGGCGGTTTCGCGAATATATCGCCGGGGCCGGCCATGGCAGCGTCGCCGACTCGATGCCGTTCGCGATAATCGACCGGAACGGGGAGCGCAAGACCCTTGAAGTTTCATGGCAGTCCGTCAAAGCGAGCGGCGCCGAGGTCGGCGGCATCCGCATGTCGATCCGAGATGTTACGGCGCGTTTGCGCGCCGAAGAATCGCTGCGCCTTGAGGAGAACAAGCGCCGGGAAGCCTATCAGCAGTTTCAGGCGTTTCTGAAGAATACACCGACGGCGTTTGTTCAGATCGACCTCGACGGGAATATCGCAGAATGGAACCCGAGCGCGGAACGGATATTCGGCTGGAGCCGGGAACAGGTGCTCGGCAAGAGTTCCAAGCTTCTGTACTCCGACGAAATGCAGCATCGATCGGGGGAATGGCGGCGCGAAGGCGTGACACAGGATTACGTGACCCGAACCATCGAGAACGTCCGAATGGACGGATCGACTATCATCTGCGAATGGCACAATACGATCGTGCGCGACGCAGCCGGTGCGCCCGCGACGTACTTTGCCATCGCGCTAGACGTCACCGAGCGGGTGCTGAGCCGCCAGCGCCTGGAATTCGAACGTCAGCGGCTTCTTGATTTCTCCGGCTCCGCCTTTGATTTCTTCTGGGAAATTGACGATTCGGGACGGATCACTTACGCATCCGAGCGCCTGTTCGAGTTTATCTACGCATCTCCTGAACAGATGATCGGCAAGAAGCTCGAGGAGATGGCGGACTTTTATGAAGGCGAAGAGAAAGGCGCCGTTCTGAAAGCCATCGATGCCCGCGAACCGTTTCGGGACTTGCTGCTTTCTGGGACCAACCGGGAAACAGGCCGCCGAAACAACTTTTCCATCAGTGCTGCGCCGATTTTCGACGACGACGGGCGTTATCTCGGCTACCGGGGAACAGGCCGGGAAATCAGCGGCGAGATGATGCAGAAGACGGTCGAGCGTCTGATCTCGCTGAATGTCGGCGGCACGGTCGGCAGGGACTACTTCAGCGCGGTGGTACGGAACCTGGTCGGATCGCTGGATATCGACTGGGCGTTTATCGGCGAACTCGACCGCACCCGCGACGGCCAGGTTCAGGTCATTGCCGGCTGCGGCCCGGACGGTGAAGTCGTGCCGTTCCGTTACCAGATTGCAGGCTCGCCATGCAGCGCGATCAGCAGGGATACACTGACGATATACAAGGACGGCGTTGCGGACATGTTCCCGGAAGACAGCGACTTGCGAAAGCTGTCGGCGCGGGGCTACGCCGGGATACGGCTCGATGATGCGAAAGGCTCCATGATCGGTGTGCTCATCCTGATCTCGACAAAGCCTTTGCATGACGAGGACACGGTCCGTAGCGCGCTTCACGTTTTCGCCCCGCGCGCGGCGGCTGAACTGAACCGGCGGCGCTCGGAGGAGGAGCGCGAAGTCTTGCAGATGCAGTTCCTGCATTCGCAAAGGATGGAGACCATGGGCGCACTGGCAGGCGGCATTGCGCATGACTTCAACAATATCCTGACGCCGATCATGGGGTATTCGGACATGCTGGTCGAAGACCTCGAGCCGGATAGCGGCGCACATGCCGGGGCAGGGGCCATTTTGCGCGGCGCCATACGCGCGAAGGCCCTGGTCGAACAGATCCTCGATTTTTCGCGCCGCGGCGACACGTTGCATGCGGGCACCTTCGACCTCGTACCGATTGTCGAAAGCGCCGTGGGCTTCATTTCCGCGACGCTGCCGGCAAATATCCGGATATCGACTGTCGTCGAGGAGGGCTCGCACCGGGTACAAGGCGATCCGACCAAGTTCGATCAGGTGCTGATGAACCTGATCACCAATTCCTGGCACGCCATCGGTGAAAACGTCGGGGAAATCGTCATCAGGATAGAAACGGCCAACGTTAGCGAGGAAGTCGCTGCGATCAAGCCGCCGCTGAAGCCGGGTGCCGCGGCAATGGTCTCGGTGACAGATGACGGCGGTGGTATCAACTCGGAAACGCTCGACCGTATCTTCGAGCCGTATTTCACGACCAAGGGGTCGGGGAAGGGGACCGGGTTCGGACTTTCGACCGTAAAGGGGATCGTCGAGTCCATGGGGGGCGTGATCGAGGCGTCCAGCCGATACGGAGAAGGGGCAACGTTCTCCATGCTGATTCCGATTTCGGATGCGATCGAGGAACGTGTCGCCGAAACCGCCTTGCATTCACCGTTCGCGCTGGCGTCGCGCCTGAAATCGCCGCACCTGAGTGTTCTCTATATTGACGATGAAAAGGAGAACGCGACAATGGCGTCGAAGCTGCTCGAACGCCTTGGGCATTCGGTGACCGTGTTCGACTCGCCGGAAGACGCCCTCGCGGCAGTACGCGAGAATCCTGACGCCTTCGACATGATGATCACGGATGACAGTATGCCCGGTATGTCCGGGTCGGCACTGAGCGCGGAGGTGCTGAAGGAGAGCCCGTATCTTCCGATTATTGTGGTTTCCGGCGGAAGCGGCCAATTTGCGTCGGAGCGATACGGTCCGTTGGGTGTCTCGGTCTTCGTATCAAAGCCTTTCGGCCGGGAGGAGATCGAAACGGCAATTCGAAGCGCGGCCGATGCAACTGTGTCAAATTTGATGGAGCGGTTATAGTATTCCCAAAGGGGGGCTGCCCGTGGATTATTCGAGCGTAAGCGTTTTGGTCGTCGAGGATGACCCGGATGTCGCCGGTCTCGTTCAGCACTGCCTGAAAGAGATTGCCATTACGCCGAACGTCGTCGGCTCCAACGCCGAGGCGCGTGAAGCACTGGCGAATGATACCTTCGACATCGTGATTTCGGATTTGAGCCTGCCCGACGGTGACGGTCTGTCGCTGGCGCGGGATGTGGCGGCACTTGAAACGACGGGCCTGATCATACTGACCGGGCGCGCGGAGACCACGGATAAGGTCATCGGTCTCGAAATGGGCGCGGATGACTACATCACCAAACCGTTCGAACGGCGCGAGCTCAATGCCCGGGTCAAGGGCCTGGCGCGACGCATCATGGCTTTGAAGAACATGCCGCAGGTCAGCAGTGACGATATGGACGTGGTGCGGTTTGGCGAGTGGAGCATGTTGATCGACAAGATGCGGATCGAGCATGCGGATGGGCGCGGTCACGACCTCAATGCATCCGAGTTCGATCTGTTGAAGATTTTCGTGGATCGCCCCGGCCGTATCCTCAGCCGCGAGCAGATCATGGACTTCCTGTTTTCCAACGCGTCGCCTGCGTTCGACAGATCAATCGATGTCCGCGTCAGCAGGTTGCGCTCCAAGATCGAGGAAGATCCGAAACACCCGAACCTTATCGTGACAGCGCGGAACGTAGGGTACGTGTTCCGCGGTAAGGTCGTGCGTTAGGCTGTCGGCTTCAGGCAGGCTGCCCATTGCCGCAACACCTCGTTTGGCAATATGCCCTGCTTCCGAATGGGTCGGAATATTTCGATTATCGGGTCAGGTGATTCGCGCGAGCCGTTCGAGGGCCTTGTCATAGGCACTGTTCGCCGCCTTGAGGGCGTCCGAAATCGTGCCCAGGCGCTCATCGAGGGTGGCAAGCTTGTCCTGCAGCGTGGCGACGGAACCGTTGACCTCGCTCACGCTGTCATCCATTGATGCCACGGCACGGCGCAGGCGCATGATGGGTTCAGGCGGTGCAATGATTTCGGTATCGGGGAGCAGGGGCACGACGTTTTCGCCGCTGGAGTCTGAACGAGTAGTCATGCCTGGATAGTAGCCCGAAAAGCCGCCGGTACCAAATTGCCGTTTTATTACTGCACCGCGACCATATGGCCGGGCCCGACTTCCTCGTATGTGATTTGCGGCGGAACATAGTCGAGAGGCCGGACCGCGCTCGGGATCTCATCGACGGCGAGGCTGCGTTCGGAACGCCGCAGCTTGGGATCGGCGACCGGCACGGCGGACAGCAGTTTCTTCGTATATGGATGCGTGGGGTTTTCGAAAATCGCCTGCCGTGGCCCGATTTCAACAATGCGGCCCAGATACATGACGGCGACCCGGTGGCTGATTCGCTCCACCACGGCCATGTCGTGGCTGATAAACAGATACGATAGATTGAACTCTTCCTGCAGATCCATCAGCAGGTTGATGACCTGCGCCTTGATGGTCACGTCGAGCGCGGAGACCGCCTCGTCGCAGACAATCATCTTGGGTTTCAGGGCCAGTGCGCGGGCGATCGAGACCCGCTGCCGTTGCCCACCGGAAAACTCGTGCGGGAAGCGCTTGGCGAAGTCCGCTTGAAGATTGACCTTGCTCAGCAGATCGGCGATCCGGCCGTCGATGTTCTTGGGATCTTCGATCTGATGGACGCGGATGGGCTCGGCCAGCGTGCTGCCGACCGACATGCGCGGATTCAGGGACGAGTAGGGGTCCTGGAAGATCATCTGTACCGAGCGGCAGAAATCGAGGCGCTCCTTCCGGGAGTAGTCATTGACCGATCTGCCGTCGAAGATAATGTCGCCTGACGTCGCCGGCTGCAGGCCGAGGATGGTGCGCCCGGTGGTTGTCTTGCCGCAACCGCTTTCACCGACGAGACTGAGCGTTTCGCCGGGCATGATGCCGAACGATACGTCCTCCACGGCATGCACGCGTGCCTTGGGCCGGGCAACCAGTCCATCGGTGATATCGAAACGGGTGACGAGGTTCCTGACTTCCATCAGGTAGGGACGTTCAAGCATCATGCTCTCCACTGTTTGGGCGGGGTTTTCTTTTGTGACCGGGGGCTCAGCCGACGATGGCCGGGAACTTTTCCGGCGCGGCCTTGCCGCTCATGCTGCCGATACGGGGCACGGCGCCGATAAGTTTCTTGGTGTAGTCGTGTTGCGGGTCGTGGAATATCTGCTCGACCGGGCCTTGCTCGACAATCTCGCCGTTGTACATGACGACCACGCGGTCGGCCATTTCAGCAATAACCGCCATGTCATGGGTGATGAACAGGACAGACATGCCGAAGTCGTCCTGGATATCCTTGATCAGATCGAGAATCTGCGCCTGGATCGTGACGTCGAGTGCGGTTGTCGGCTCGTCGGCGATCAGCAGCGAGGGCTCGCACGTCAGCGCCATCGCGATCATGATGCGTTGCCGCATGCCGCCGGATAGATTGTGCGGATACTGTGACAGTTTGCCTTCCGGGTCGGGAATACGGACGCGTTTGAGAAGACCGAGGACCTTTTTCTCGGCGTCTTCTGGCGACATGGCGAGGTGCTGAATCAGCGGCTCCGTCAGTTGCGTCCGGATATCGAGCACTGGGTTCAGGCTGGTCATCGGTTCCTGGAAGATCATCGCGATATCGCGACCGCGTATCGAACTGATGGTCTTCTTGTCTGCCGTGGTCAGCTCGACACGGCCGAGCCGTTCGCTGTTGAGGTGGATCTTGCCTTCCGGGACGAACGCGCCGGCCATGTCATTGAGGCGCAGCATGGACATCGAAGACACGGACTTGCCGGAGCCGGACTCGCCGACGACACCGACGGTTTCGCCTTTCTTGATCTGGTAGGAGATGCCGCGCACGGCTTTGACCATTTCCCCGTCGGTGGGGAAGGTGACGTGAAGGTTCTCGACCTCCACAAGGATATCATTCGTCATGGATTTTCCCTTTAGTGAATGGTTTTTGGACCGGTACGCCCGGGGGCGGGGGCCGAAGTGTCGTCATGCAGCACGAACGACGCCGGCGTGCCGCGTCGCCGCGAAGACTGGTTGAGCAGGTGTTCACGAAGCCGGTCACTCGACTGGCGTGGCGCGCCGATGTCATCGAGAATGCAGGCAATGGCGGTCAGCGTGTTTCCGGCCAATTCCGCCAGGTCGTTCGGATACCACCATTGCAGAAGTTCTTTGACCGTCGCTTCGTTACCGGCGCGTGCTTCCGAAATCGCATAGAGCACCTGCAGTTCGAAGCACGAAACATCGGGGTCGAGTTCATGGTGAAGATCGACGGCATAAGGGTCGGAACACCAGAGAAGCCCGATAAAACGGGAAAGCGGCATGCCGATTGCGTCCGCGATCTCGTCACGAGCGTCGGGCGCCGTTCCGGCAACGCCCTGGTAGGTAAACGCACGCATGGTCTGTACGATCCGCGATTCGACGGACGTCAGCGTATTGTATACGGGCATGTCATTCGGCATCGGTCGTCCTCCCGGAAAACCTTATATTGCGAATGACTCGCATTCTCAAACTAAAATTGACGTAAAAGGCGGTTTTTTCGCCGCCTGATGCGTCAGGAACGTTGGAAGCGGTCAGGCCGCGCTGTAATCGTCCGCGACCTGGTTGGCACCGTTCAGGACAAAGGCGTGTTCGGAGGCGACGAAGAACATGGTCACGCCGAGCGCCTTCAGGTCCTTGGCCCATGACGCATTCGGCGCAAACGTCACCATACACTTGCCGTGCTTTTTCGCCGCTTCGGCGACCTTGGCGATGGCGTCCCGCACCTGGGGTGCGGCGGGATCGGTCAGGCCGTAACAGACGGCGAGGTCGGCAGGGCCCACGAACAACGCGTCGATGCCGTCCACGGCGGCGATGGCGTCGATGTCGTCGACGCCTTCCGGCTCCTCGATCTGTGCGAGCACGATGGTTTCATCCTCGCCCTGCTTGAGGATGTCAGCCATCGGGCGCGTGGCGTATCCGGCCCACCTGCTCGACCCTGCGAAACCGCGCCCGCCGTGACCGAAGTGCGCGGCGCGGGCCACTTCCCGGGCTTTCTCAACCGAGTTCACGTGCGGCACCACGACCCCGCTGGCGCCGGAATCGAGCATCGTCAGGATCTGCGCCGGCGTACCTTCGGGGATGCGCACCAGTGCCGGAAAGCCCAGCGCGCGGGCCATGCCGAGGCAGGCATCAGCCGAAACCCGGTCGAACGGTGCGTGTTCCGCGTCCAGTGCGACGAAATCCATCTTCGACTTGGCGAGGATTTCGACGAGCTGAAATCCGGGTGTCTTAAGGAACGTGCCGGTCAGCAGGTCGCCGGCGAGCATGCGCTGTTTCAGGTTCTTGTCGGTCATGCTGATTGTTTCTCCATGTGATTAGCGCGGAGCGAGTCCAGATTGAATGTGCAGTCCTCGCGCAGGTTGCCGGCAAAGGCATCGATGATATTGACCGCCGACATCTCGGCCATGGCGATCGCCGCCGACATCGCGCCGGCGCCGTTATGCGGCGTCATGACGACATCCGTGCGCCCGATCAGGGGGTGATCAGCAGCAGGAGGTTCTTCGACCATGACGTCGAGCCCGGCGCCACGTATGTGTCCCCGTTCCAAGGCGGCCAGCAGGGCGTCGTCGTCGACGATGCCGCCGCGCGCGCAGTTGATCACGATCGCCCCCGGTTTCATGGCGGCGAGCTCGGTTTCGCCGACCAGGTGGCGCGTCGTGTCGTCGAGCGGCACGTGCAGGGTAACGAAATCGGCGTCCGCGAGTTCGGGACGGAAGTCCTCGACGCCGCGACAGCCCATTTCTTTTGCCAGTTGTTCGTCGAGGACGATGTCGGCGACAACGACTTCCATGCCGAACGCCTTGCAGAGCGGTGCGACGAGGCGCCCGATCCGCCCGAAGCCGACAATCAGGACTTTCGCCCCCATCAGGTCCTTGGCGCGGTAATTGTTGCGGTCCGCCCAGCGGCCGGCCTTGACGACGTTGTCGAGCAATGGCAACTCGCGCGCCGATGCCAGCATCAGACCGAGCGTATGCTCCGCGACGGAGCGGGCGTTGGCCCCGGCGGCGATGGCGACCGGAATACCGCGCGCAGAAAGATGTGCAACGTCGATGCTGTCGCAGCCGACGCCATGGCGCGCCACCACTTTCAGGTTACCGGCTCCTTCCAGGATGTCGGCGGTCAATTTCGCGGAGCGGACGAGAATGCCGTCTACATCACGGACGGCGTCCCTCAGTGTTGCGGGCTGGATATCGTCGATGCGGACGATTTCGATATCCGGGTCGGCTTCCAGCACCTCATAGCCGCGCGGGTGCATGTCTTCGGTCACGAGGACGCGCTTCATTGTTCTCTCCCAAGTCTGTCTTTATTCGGCGGCGGGTTTCGAGCCGAAGTATTTGTTTTTGACGAGTGTCTGGCTTTCGTAAATCGAGCCTTTCTTGAGCGGCTCGGGGTAGGGTAGGCGGATCGGCGTCACGACGACGCGCGGTTCGTTGCAGGGTTCTCCGGCGATCATGGTCTTCCTGTACTGTTCCCATGATCCGATGCGGTCCATGCCGCGAATGTCCCAGGCGTCCGCGGCGGCGACCTGGAATAGCAGAAGGCGCCGGTCCTTGCCGGACGTGTTCTGTCCCGATCCGTGCATCATGCGCACGTGGTGAAAACTGCAGGATCCGGCCTTGCCGGTGATCTGTTCCGCCGTCGAGAAGTCGATGCCCGACGTTTCCGGATCGATGGCGCCGACAAAATGACCGTCCTGGTGGTGATCGTAGGTCGGCCCGGTATGCGTCCCCGGGATGCACAGCAGCGGCCCGTTGTCCGGCGTCATGTCGTCGAGCATCACGCCGACGGCCAGCACATCGTCGTTGGTGTGCGGATAGAAGGCCCAGTCCTGGTGCCATTCGACGGGCGAACCGTATTCCGCCGACTTGAGGTTGATCTTTGAGCCATGCATACGGAGGTTTCGGCCGATCAGCGCCGTCAGCGCGGCGACGAGTTTCGGGTGTTTGCCCATCTCGTTGAAGACGGGATGATTAAGGAACGGCTCCTTGATGCGCCGGACGCGTGGGTGCTCCGGCGTGTGACTGGGCTCAAGGTCGATGACGTTTGTATGTTCGCTCAGGCCCCGGGCCTCGTCGATCAGGCCATTCAGGGCCTCGTCCATTTTTCTGAGGTCGTCGGCGGAGAAGATATCCTCGACGACGACGAAACCTTTGTCGCGGTACTCGGTGACCTGGGCGTCAGAGATCACCGAGGCAGGGTCGAGAACTGGCTGATTCATGAGTGTTTCCCTTAAGCAAAGTAGTCCGGGTATTTTTCCTGGATCTGTCCGATGATGGCGAGCGACTTGCCGAGATGCGTGCGAATTGCGCCTTCGGCAACCACAGGATCACCGCCTTTTAACGCTGCATGAATGGCACGGTGTTCACGTATGACGGTCTGGCGGCGTTCTTCCTGCATGAGGTATAGGCCACGAATTCTGTCATAGTGGCCGCGGCGGCGGTCGATAATCTGGGTCAGGCCGCCGACGCCGGCCAATCGGAACATATGGTCATGAAAGCTGTCGTCGGCGAGTTTGAACGCGGTCTGGTTGCCGACATTCAGTTCTGTTTCCTGGCGCTCGATCCATGCGTTCAGGGCGGTTAGACCGTCTTCGTCAATCGACTGCGAAAGGACACGCGCCACCTCGATCTCCACGCTCAGGCGCAGGAAGTGTGCTTCGCGGGCATGCTGAATATCGATCAGTGAAACTTCGGTGCGTGACTGCGGAAAGATATCCACGAGCCCTTCTTCCTCGAGGCGAATCAGTGCCTCGCGAACCGGAGTCTGGCTGACGCTGAAGCGTTCCGCGATTTCCCTTTTATTGATGACGGCGCCGGGTTTGACGGAAAGATCGATAATCAGGTGGCGAAGATCGGCGTAAATTTGCTGAACGGTGGTGGGCCGGCTACTGCGATGGCTAGCCGATGGGAACTGATTCTCGCCGTAGATTTCGTTCGGCATTCTCGGTCACCGTTGTTCGGTTTCTTGTTTTGCAGCCGGGTTTGAAGCAAATAACCTTGACTCTCTAACTGATATATTAGTATCTCAGTAATCGACAAGTCAATCTTGTCCAAGCAAGTTTTAAATTGGGAGATTCCAAGATGCTTAAAAAATCTATTGTTGCCCTTTCTCTGGGGGCATTGGTGCTGGCGTTTTCGCCTGAAATTGCAAGCGCCAAGACGCTGAAGGTTCAGGCCAGCTCCAAGGCAGGCGACTGGGCCCACCGTTTCATGACCGACAAGTGGGCGCCGAAGCTCGACGCCATGACGGGCGGTAAAATCAAAATCGACGTGCTGCCGACGAAGGCCGTCGTGCCGCACCGCGAGACCATCGACGCGGTTGCCAACGGCATTCTCGACGGCGATCTGAACGCCGTTTCCTATTTCTCCGGCCGTGACCCGGTCTTTGCCGTGATCGGCGACCTGATCGCCGGTTATGACACCGTCGACCAGGTGCGCACGTTCTGCGAATACGGCGGCGGTAAGGAAATTCTCCAGAAAGCCTACGACAAGTACACCAAAGGCAAGGTTCACGTTGTCGGCTGTGGCCCCTACGCCAAGGAAGCCTTCGTTTCGACCGTGCCGATCAAGACTGTCGCCGACTTCAAGGGCGTGAAGGTCCGCTCGCCGGAAGGTCTTGCTGCTGAAGTGTTCAAACGCGCCGGTGCGGCGCCCGTGTCGCTGCCGTTCTCGGAAGTCTATACGGCGCTTGAAAAGAAAGTCATCGACGCGGCCGATGCGTCCGCGCACGTCAACAACAACGCCAGCGGCATGTACAAGGTCGCCAAGTATCCGATCTACCCGGGCATTCACTCCATGGCCGTTCTGCAGTTCATCGTGAACAAGAGCGTCTGGGACAAGATGGGTCCGGAAGGCCAGAGCGCGCTGGAGGTCTGGTATCAGGCCGCTTACGACGCCATGCGCCGTGAAGCCGATCTGCAGGATCAGGCCATCGCCGCCGAGCAGCGTGCCGGTAACGACATTACCGTCATCGACTGGTCGACCGAAGAGCGCGCCAAGTTCCGCGAAATTGCGGTCGGTGCCTGGCACGACTTCGCTGCCAAGTCGCCGTTGGCCAAGGAAGCTCTGGACGCTCATCTGAACTACATGAAGTCCGTCGGCTTGCTGAAAGCCGGCTCGTAACAGAGCACTTTTGGACCGCCGCCGCGTGATTTGGGCGCGGCGGCGGATCCAGCTTCAAATCAAATCAATAAATGAATCCCTGATCAGGGAGGGGACGTCATGTCGGAGATGACTGAAAGACTGGTCGGCGCACCAGCGTTCGCGGGAGTCGGTGAGTCCGTCGATCACGTCAGTCGGTTTGTCGGTCTGGCCGTCGGCAATCTATATCTGCTGGCCGCATTCTGCACGCTTTGGGAAGTGGTCGCGCGTTACGTGTTCCATGCTCCGACGCAATGGGTGTTCGAGGTGGTGATGGTGCTCTGCGCTTGTGCGTGGATGCTGTCGGCCGGCTTCGTGACGCTGCAGAAACGCCATATCGGCATTACGGTTCTCTACCTGATGGCGTCGAAAAAGACGCGATGGTGGCTCGATCTTTTTGCCATGGTCGTCGGTGTCTTCGCCCTTTACATGCTGGTGTCGGATACGCTGATCCGGGCGGTCGAAAGCATCGACCTCGTGGAGCGCGGCGGCACGGCCTGGAATTCACCGTTGCCGATGGTCCTGAAGACCGTCCTCGTCACCGGGCTGTTCATGTACCTCGTGCAGTTGATGGTGAACCTCAGCCGTCACTTCCGTACGCACATGCTGCAGATCGGCATTTATGCCGTGCTGGCGCTGATCTGTCTCCGGCTCTTGCTGCAACTGTTCGCCCACTACGGCGAATTCGGCAGTGTCTGGGTCGGCATGGAAGACGCTCTTGCTGAGACGAGCGGCGCATTCTTCGACAGTTTCCACGTCGACCGAGAGGAGGTCGGCATTGCAACAATCTCGCTCGTGATCGTCGCGGCGCTCCTTGCGCTGATGATGACAGGCATGCCGCTCGGCATCGTCACGCTGATTATTTCGGTGGTTTGCGCCCTCGCATTCTACGGACTGCAGGGCATGTACCTGGTGTCGACGAACGCCATGGACCTGTTGGAAAAGTATCCGCTGGTTGCGGTGCCGTTCTTCGTCCTGATGGCGTCAATTCTCGAACGCGCGGGCATTGCGCAGGACCTTTTCGATGCCATGTCGATCTTCGCCGGCGGGCTCCGTGGCGGCGTCGCCCTGCAGACGACGATCGTTGCCGTCATCCTTGCCGCGATGTCCGGTGTCATGGGCGGCGAGATCGTGATGCTCGGCCTCGTGGCGTTGCCGCAGATGCTGCGGCTCGGCTACGACCGAAAACTGACCATCGGTCTGATCTGTGCGGCGGGCGCACTGGCAACGCTGATTCCGCCCTCAATCGTGATGATCGTCTACGGGCTCAGCGCCAACGTCGGCATCGGCGATCTTTTCTCCGCCGGTTTCATTCCCGGCCTGATGCTGGCGTCGTTCTACGTCATGTTCGTGCTGGCCCGATGCAATCTCAATCCGAAGCTTGCACCGACGGCGGCGGAAATCGCGCTCAAGACCGGCACCGAGGCCAAGCTCGGCCGTCACCAGGTGATTGCCGTCGCGCTCTGCATCGCGCTGATCTTCTGCGTCATGGGCTCGATCTATGGCGGCATCACCAGTGTGACCGAAGCCGCCGCGGTCGGTGTCTTCGGTGCCATTCTCGTCGCTGCCGTCAGGTTCAAGTTCAATTACACGCTGCTTCGCGACTGCCTTGCCAACACGATGGCCGTGGTCGGTACGATCATCTGGCTGATCCTCGGTGCCGTCGCCTTTGTCGGCCTCTACAACCTGATCGGCGGTGCCGACTTCATGCGCGAGTTGATCAAGGGTGCAGGGCTCGGCCCGCTCGGCACGATCTTCGTGATGATGGCCATTCTCGTCATCCTCGGCACGTTCATGGAATGGATCGCGATCATCTTCATCACCGTGCCGGTGTTCGCGCCGGTGGTTCGGGATCTGGCACCGGAACTGGGCATGCAGCCGGAATGGGCCGCCGTCTGGTTCGGCATTCTGTTCGTGATGAACATCCAGATCTACTTCCTGTCGCCACCCTTCGGTCCGGCCTGTTTCTGGCTCAAGTCGGTCGCGCCCAAGGACGTCACGCTGCAGGAGATTTTCGTCAGCGTCCTACCGTTCATTGCGCTTCAGATCATCGGCATGCTGCTGGTGATGTTCTTCCCGGAGATCGCGCTCTGGATGCCGAAAGCGCTCAGTTGATAACGGAACAGGTCTAGAGGAGTAGTCCCATGTCCAATCCAGAGGAACTGCACGATGACCTCGAAGAAGAGGGCGTGCACGACAGCAATCACTACGGGATTTCGACGGGCATCGCCGGGGTGCTGTTCGGGCTGGCGGTGATCGCGTTCATGTTCGCCCTGGCTGACGGGTTCGCGTGATCGAAGGTTATGACGGCGAAAAAGAAAAAATACGAGGACCTGCGCTCGGCGCGCTGGTATGCGCCTGACGACCTGCGCTCGTTCGGGCACCGCTCGCGCACGTTGCAGATGGGTTATGACCCGAGCGACTGGGTCGGCAAGCCGTCGATTGCCATCATCAACACGTGGTCGGATATCAACCCGTGCCACGCGCATTTCAAGCAACGCGTTGACGACGTGAAGCGCGGCATCTTGCAGGCGGGCGGCTTTCCGCTCGAACTGCCGGCGTTGTCGCTGTCCGAGAACTACGTCAAGCCGACCACCATGCTGTACCGGAACATGTTGGCGATGGACGTCGAGGAATTGCTGCGCTGTCATCCGGTCGACGGCGCGGTGCTGATGGGCGGGTGCGACAAGACCACGCCGGGTCTGGTCATGGGGGCGGTCAGTGCGGGCCTGCCGATGTTGTTTCTCCCTGCCGGCCCGATGCTCCGCGGTAACTACAAGGGTCAGCCACTCGGCAGCGGGTCGGATGGCTGGAAATACTGGGACGAGCGTCGGGCCGGGAACTTGTCTGCCGAGGAGTGGGGCGCCGTCGAGGCGGGTATCGCCCGGTCGTACGGTCACTGCATGACCATGGGCACGGCGTCGACGATGACGGCGATCGCCGAAGCGATGGGGTTGACGTTACCGGGGGCAAGTTCGATCCCGGCAGCGGACGCCAACCATATCCGGATGTCGACAGCCTGCGGACGGCGCATCGTCGATATGGTGTGGGAAGACCTGACCCCCGACAAGATCATCGACCGCCGGTCGATGGATAATGCCGTCACCGTGGCGATGTCCATGGGCTGTTCCACCAACGCCGTCATCCACCTGATCGGCATGGCCCGGCGTGCCGGTGTCGATCTGACGCTCGAGGACCTGGACGCGACGTCGCGCCACGTACCGGTGATTGCCAACGTGCGGCCGAGCGGGTCGACCTATCTGATGGAGGATTTCTTCTACGCGGGCGGCCTTCGCGGGCTGATGTCGCGCCTCACTGAAAAGCTGCATCTGGACGCCATGACGGTCAGCGGGGACACGCTGGGCGAAACGCTCGAGGGTGCCGAGGTCTATAACGACGACGTCATCCGCCCGCTCGACAACCCGATTTACGCGCATGGTTCCTTGGCGTTGCTGCGGGGCAATCTTGCGCCGAACGGTTGTGTGATCAAGCCGAGTGCCTGCGACCCGCGCTTCGATAACCACCAAGGCCCGGCGATGGTGTTCGACAGCTACCCGGAGATGAAAGCCGCCATCGATGACGAGAACCTCGATGTGACGGCAGATCACGTGCTGGTGCTCAGGAATGCCGGACCGCAGGGCGGGCCGGGCATGCCGGAATGGGGCATGTTGCCGATCCCGAAGAAACTTCTGAAAGAAGGCGTCCGCGACATGCTGCGCATTTCCGACGCGCGCATGAGCGGCACCAGCTACGGGGCGTGTATTCTTCACGTCTCACCGGAAAGCCACGTCGGTGGACCACTGGCGCTGCTCAGGACAGGCGACATCGTAAAGATCGACATCCCGAACCGCACCATCGACATGCTCGTCGACGACGCTGAACTGGACTTGCGCCGCCAGGCGTGGACGCCGCCGGCGCCTAAGTTCGAGCGCGGCTACGGCTGGATGTTCTCGAAACACATCAAGCAGGCCGACGAGGGCTGCGATTTCGACTACCTGGAAACATCGTTCGGCGGGCCGACGCCCGAGCCGGATATCTTCTGATTTACTGACGGAGAAAGAAATGAGCGGGAATGAGCTCGGCGCGGCAACGCGGGAGAAACTGATGCACGTATCGACGGCGACGCTGTGTACGGCGCTGTTCAAGGTGGGTCTCAAGAATCAGTTTATTCAGGATGTGCATCCGTTGGGTTTCAAGGGCAGCAACATGGTCGGCCACGCCTATACGATGCGCTACATCCCGGCACGCGAAGACTTGAACCCGATCTCCGTTTTTCAGGATCCCAACCACCCGCAACGCGTCGGGGTCGAGGAATGCCCTGTTGGTTCCGTCATGGTGATCGACAGCCGCAAGGATCCGCGCGCCGCATCGGCGGGCTCGATCCTGGTGACCCGCATGATGAAACGCGGCTGTGCCGGTATCGTGACCGACGGCGGTTTTCGTGATGCGCCAGAGATCGCCGAGCTGGATATGCCGGCCTATCACAACCGGCCGTCGGCACCGACCAACCTGACCCGCCATCAGGCCATCGAACTCAACGGTCCGATCGGTTGCGGCGACGTGGCGGTGTTTCCGGGTGACGTCATTGTCGGCGACGGAGAGGGTGTCGTCGTGATCCCGCTGCACCTTGCAGACGAGATCGCGGCGGAGGCGACCGAAATGACGGCGTTCGAGGATTTCGTGACCGAGCGCGTCAAGGACGGTGAAACGATAATTGGCCTTTACCCGCCGACCAAGCAAGAAAACAAGGCCGCCTTCGAGACCTGGCGCAAGAAGAACGGCCGTTAGGGCAAATCCGATATGGTGGACGTGCTCGAAAAAAAGATCGTGGGGAATGCGGTGCGGCTGCACCCGGACGACAATGTCGTCGTCGCCTGCAAGGAGATCGCCATCGGTGACGAGGTGGCCGTCGCCGGGATCGTCAGCCGGGCCCAGGTTTCACCGGGGCACAAGCTGGCGGCACGTGCCATCGCCAAGGACGAGCCGGTCCGTAAGTACAATACGGATATCGCCTTCGCGATTGAAGACATCCCTGCGGGCGCCTTTGTTCACGACCACAACACCGAACTTCGCGATTACGACCGTGACTATGCGCATGCGACGCAGTTCGAGCCCGTGGATTTCCTGCCTGACGCCGAGCGCGCCACATTTCAGGGGATCATTCGCGACGACGGCCGGGTTGCGACACGGAACTACATCGCACTTTGTTCATCGGTGAACTGCTCGGCGACCGTGATCCGCCATATCGCCGACTGGTTCACGCCGGAACGTCTGCAGGACTATCCCAACGTCGACGGTGTCGTGGCGTTCAGTCACGGCCTCGGCTGTGGCATGGAGATGAGCGGCGAGCCGATGGACCTGCTGCGCCGGACCATCGGCGGCTATGCGACGCACGCCAACGTGGCGGCGACGTTGATGATCGGTCTCGGCTGTGAGCGCAACCAGATTGCCGAGTTGATGGCGGCGGAGAACCTTACCGCCGGACCGAAGCTGCACACGCTGGTTATGCAGGAAACCGGCGGCACGCGAAAAACCATCGAGGCGGGGATCGAGGCGGTGAAGGCTTTGCTGCCAGCCGCCAACGATGTCGCCCGTCAGCCGGTACCGGTCAGTCACCTCACCGTTGGTCTGCAGTGCGGCGGCTCGGACGGATTCTCGTCGATCACGGCCAACCCGGCACTTGGGGCAGCGGTCGATACGCTGGTGCGCCACGGCGGCACGGCAATTCTCTCGGAAACGCCAGAGATCTACGGTGTCGAGCATACGCTGACACGCCGTGCCTGCTCGGTTGAAGTGGGCGAGAAGCTGGTCGAGCGTATCCGCTGGTGGAAAGATCAATATGCCGTCGGTCGGGACGTGCAGATCAACGGCCGAGTAAGCCCGGGCAACAACCGGGGCGGGCTTGCCAACATTTTCGAGAAGTCATTGGGCTCGTCCATGAAGGGCGGCACCGGACCGTTGATGGAAGTCTACAAGTACGCCGAACCCGTCACGACCAAGGGCTTCGTGTTCATGGACACGCCGGGTTACGACCCGGTGTCGGCGACCGGGCAGATCGCGGGCGGCGCGAACCTGATCGCGTTCACGACAGGCCGTGGGTCCATGTTCGGCTCCAAACCGGCGCCGTGCATCAAGCTCGCGTCCAATACGCCGATGTATGACCGCCTGGCCGAGGACATGGACATCAACTGCGGCGAGATATTGGACGGGACCAAGTCGCTCGAGGAAATGGGCGAGGCGATCTTCCGGCTCTTCATCGATACCGCGTCGGGGAAGGAGACCAAGAGCGAACTGCTCGGTCTCGGCGACAACGAATTCGTGCCGTGGTCCATAGGCATCATGGGCTGAACACCGATACAACCAACAAAGAACTTGGGGAGACGACAATGACCGACATTACCGCCGAAGATCTGAAGGTGCTGACCCAGTGGGATACGCCGACGATCTGTAATGCGCTCGAGGAAATCATGCCCGAGCGCCGCAACAACGGCTTCACGACCGAACAGCTCGTGCCGCTCGACCCAGCCCTGCCGCCGGTCTGCGGGTTTGCACGGACGGCGCTGATCCGTGCTGCCGAGCCGTCGTCGGATACGGTCGAACAGGCGGCGGCCAAGCGCCTGCCGTACTATGAATACGTCGCCGCGGAACCAGCGCCCACGGTTGTCGTTATTCAGGATGTGGATCCGCGCCCAGGCATCGGGGCGTTCTGGGGCGAGGTGCATACTCATGTGCACAAGGGCCTAGGTGCGCTGGGTGCCGTCACCAATGGTTCGATCCGCGATATTCCCGACAGCGTCCGGGGCTTCAATCTGCTGGGCGGCAAGATCGGTCCCAGCCATGCTTATGTGCATGTCGTCGATTTCGATTGTCAGGCAACGGTCTTTGGCCTGACGGTTTCGACCAACGATATCGTGCACGCCGATCTGCACGGTGCAGTTATGATCCCGGCGGAAGCGGTCAAGAAGATCCCGGCGATGGTCGACCTGCAGCAGCGCAAGGAAGCCAAGATCCTCGGCGCCGCGAAGAGCCCTGACTTCAGCTTCGAAAAACTGAAGGCGGCCATCGGCGCTGCGAAGGAAATCCACTGACGCCTGACGCCAGTCGCCTCATTCGCAGTCGAACCTTCTGACGAACGTATCCTGCATCTGCTGTGCGAAGCGCGCTGCGGCGACGGGAAGTGTGCGGTTTCGGAGCTGTCCGAAATAGAGATAGCCCTCCGGCACGTCCTGTGTATCGAGCGGGCGGTGCACGATCCCTTCGTCGCCGTCGCCCGCCGGAAGGCCGATAGGCAATTGGAAAGACAGGATGTCCTCCGTCCGTGCGTAGTGACGCAGGAAATCGAAGCTGTCCGATTCGATGACCGGGTCGATGGTCAGCGATGTACGCCTCACCGCCAGTTCCATCAGGTGACGTACCCCGTATGGCGCCGTCGGCATGGCGACCGGAAACCTGAGACAGTCGCGGAGCCGGATTTTGTCGCGCTCGGCCAGAGGGTGGCTCGGGCGCATTACGACATGAACCGGCTGTCGGACCGTCAGCAGGATCTGGAACTCCGACATACGGACCGGCTCGAACACGAGCGCGAGGTCGGCGCTGATGTCGATCAGGGCCTGTTCGGCGGCGGCGCGGTCGCGGACCAGCACGTCGAACGTGACCGCTTCGTGGTCGGTCCGGTAGAGCGATATCTGCTCGGGCAGGAAAAACGGCAGCAATGCTTGGCTGCAGGCAATGGCGACATGGCCCCGGCGCTCGCCGGTGAGGTCGGCGATCTGGCTTTTGACACGTTCGAGATCGCCGATCTGGCTGCGGATGTGATGGATCAGGATTTCGCCGGCAGCGGACAGCCGCACGCCGCGCGGGAAGCGTTCGAAGATATCGACGCCCAATTCCTGTTCCATGGCGAGGATGCGGCGGTTCAGCGCCGTTGACGTGATGGCGAGCGTTTCCGCCGCCTGGCGGATCGATCCGGCACGGGCAACGGCATCGATATATCGGAGCGGCAACATATGGCGCATGGCAGTGTCCCTCTTGCGATGCAATTTTTGCATCGGTAATACGATTTCTTAGCAGCATACTGCATCAATTTAATCTGATCTAGTTAGCACATGCACAATAAGGAACACGTCGCATGTCGCTAGAAACGCCAATCACCATAGCCTCTCTGCATCAGGCTTATGCTGCGGGTGCGAGCCCGGCGGCGGTAATCGAGGCGTGTTATGCGCGGATCGCGGAGGTTGGCGATCCGGGTATTTTCCTGCATTTGATCGATAAAGAGGCCGCCCTCGTCGAGGCGAGCGGGCTCGGACCGTTTGATCCCGTGACGAAACCGCTCTGGGGTGTGCCGTTCGCGATCAAGGACAACGTGGATGCAGCGGGCGCACCGACCACCGCGGCCTGTCCAGCGTATGAATACGAGGCGGGCGAGGACGCCTTTGCGGTCGCCGCCTTGCGTGATGCGGGCGCGATCCTCATCGGCAAAACGAACCTCGATCAGTTCGCGACAGGGCTGGTCGGTGTCCGCACGCCTTATCCGGTGCCGAAGAACGCGCTCGACCCGGACATCGTGCCGGGGGGGTCCAGCTCTGGCTCCGGTGTGGCGGTTGCGCTCGGCATGGTCAGTTTTTCTATCGGCACGGACACGGCGGGCTCCGGCCGGGTGCCGGCGGCGCTGAACAATATCGTCGGTTTGAAACCCAGCCTCGGCGCGCTCTCGAATGCAGGCGTCGTGCCGGCGTGCCTGACCCTCGACACGCTTTCCATCTTCGCGCTGACGGTGGACGACGCCTATACCGCGTTCCGTGCCGCTGCCGTCTACAATCCGGCCGATGCCTATTCCCGGGCGTTTTCTTTTCCGGCGCTCGGCGGTACGCCGCCAACCTTCCGGGTCGGTATTCCCGATGCGGCGACACGTGAGTTTTGCGGCGACGATATCCATGCTGCCGCGTTCGATGCCGCGCTCGAAGACATCCGCGCACTCGGCGGCGAGATCGTCGAGATCGATTTCACACCGTTCTACGAGACCGCACAGATGCTTTACGGCGGGGTTTGGGTCGCGGAGCGCTACACCGTCATTCAGGACCTGCTGGAGCGTAATCCGGCCGCGGTGCATCCTGTGACGCGCCAGGTCGTCGAAGTCGCCAAACAGTTCGACGCCGCGGACACCTTCCGGTCCTTCTACAAGCTTCAGGCTTTCAAGCGGCAGTTGCAGCCGGTCATCGACGGGGTCGACATGCTGTGCGTGCCGACCATCCCGACGTTCTTCACGGTGGCCGATCTGGAAGCGGACCCGATTGGTCCCAACAGCCGCTTCGGCACGTACACCAACTTCGTCAATCTGCTGGACATGTGCGGCATCGCGGTGCCGACGAAACCACGCTCGGACGGGCGTCCCGGCAGTGTGACGCTTCTGGCCCGTGCCGGTCGTGACGAAAAGGTCGCCGCGCTTGCAGCAAAACTGCATGAACTGAGCGGGGCAACGCTCGGCGCGACCGGTTGGTCGTTGCCGGTTCGCGAGAGAGTGGGGGAGCAACCGGCTCCGCACGAAATCGCGCTTGCGGTTGTCGGCGCCCACATGTCGGGCCTGCCCCTCAATCACGAACTGACGCGCCTCGGCGCGCGTTTCCTGAAGGCCGCGAAGACGGCCGGGTCATACAAACTCTATTCCCTGCCGGGCGGACCGCCCACGCGGCCGGGTCTCATCCATACCGCCGACGGCGCTGCGATCGATATCGAGATCTGGGCGTTGCCGGCCAGCAGCTTCGGAGAGTTCATCAGGGGGGTGCCCAGACCGCTCGGCATCGGCACCCTCGTTCTCGAAGACGGGACGGAAGTGAAGGGTTTCCTCTGCGAGTCTCTCGCCGTCCAGGACGCAGAAGACGTCACCCCGTTTGGCGGGTGGCGTGCCTATCTCGATCACCAATCATCAGAGCAATTAGTAAACAAGGAGAGCAGTCATGCGTAGACGCGACTTCATCAAGACCATGGGGGTCGCCGCTGGTGCGTCGGCGTTACCTTTTCTGAAATTCCTGCCGGCCGAAGCCGCAGGCCGCGGCGATACGCTCGTCGTCGTGACCGGCAACGGGCCGAACAGCATGGACATCCAGCGAAAGGGCACCAACCGTCCGAGCTACCAGATCGCGGTGAACCTCTATGACCGCCTCGTCGGGTACGGCACCAAGACGCTGGAAGACGGCACCATGATGTACGACTACCAGAAGCTCGAGCCGGAAGTGGCGGAGTCCTGGGAAGTTGCCGAGGACGGCATGTCGATCACTTTCAAGATCCGCGACGGCGCCACCTTCTGGGACGGTACGCCGATTACTGCTGCCGACGTGAAGTGGTCGTTCGACCGCGCCGTCAGCCTTGGCGGCTTCCCGACCGTGCAGATGAAGGCGGGTTCGCTCGAAAAACCGGAGCAGTTCGAGGCCGTCGACGACAAGACGTTCGTCATCAAGCTTTTGCGCAAGTCTAAGCTGACGTTGCCGGATCTCGGCGTGCCGGTGCCGATCATCTTCAATTCGAAGGTGGCCAAGGCCAACGCAACCGCCGAGGATCCATGGGCGACCGAATTCCTGCATCGCACGCCGGCCGGCGGCGGCGCGTACATGCTCGAGCGCTGGGATCCGGGTCAGCAGACCGTCTACACGCGGTACGACGACTGGAAGAACGGTGACCTGCCGGGCGTGAAGCGGGTCATCATCCGCGAAATCCCGTCGGCCTCGACGCGCCGTGCGCTGCTGGAACGCGGCGATGCGGACGTGTCGCTCGATCTGCCGCCGAAGGACTTCGCCGAACTCAAGAAGTCCGGCAAGTTCACCATCAACGCGGCGCCGATCGAAAATTCGATGATCGCCATCGGTCTCAACCTGAACTTCGAGCCGTTCAAGAAGAAGGAAGTTCGTCAGGCGCTCGCCTATGCCATGCCGTACGATCAGATATTCAAGCAAGCCGCGTTCGAACGCGGCATTCCGATGTGGGGCGGCAAATCGTTCACGCCGGCAACCATCGAATGGCCGCAGCCGTTCCCGTACGACACGGATTACGACAAGGCGAAGGCGTTGCTGAAGGAAGCGGGCTACGCCGACGGTTTCGAGGTGCCGCTGTCGTTCAACCTCGGCCTTGCGCAGTGGTCGGAGCCGATGTGCCTGCTGGTGCAGGAAAGCTTAGCCAAGATCGGCGTCAAGGCGACCATCGACAAAATTCCGGGCGCCAACTGGCGGACTGCGGCACTGGTCGAGAAGAAACTGCCGATGCACGTCAAGGCGTTCGGCGGCTGGCTGAACTATCCGGATTACTACTCGTTCTGGGTCTACCAGAAGGGCCGGCTGTTCAACTCCATGAACTACCACAACCCGGAAGTCGAAAAGATCACCGACGAGACGCTGCACCTTGAAGTCGATCACCCGGACTACGAACCGAATATCAAGAAGCTGCTCGCCATCTTCTTCGATGAAGTGCCGCTGATCCCGGTCTATCAACCGTTCCTGGACGTGGCGACGCAGACGAGCGTGACGGGGTACGAGTATTACTTCCACCGTCAGCTCGATTGCCGCTCGTTCAAGAAAGCAACGGCATAGCGGTTCCGGTAAATCCGGCAAAGGGCTGAGGACAGAAACATGAACGGCAATACGAAGATACGCATCATCGTCGGGCGCCTGTTACAGGCGATTCCCTCGGTCTTCGGCATCATCGTCGTAACGTTCCTGCTGACCCGCGCCTTGCCGGGCGACCCGGCCGTCTATTTCGCCGGCCCCGCAGCCGACGAAAATTCGATCCAGCAGATCAGGGAAGCGCTCGGGCTGGACAAGAGCCTGCCCGAGCAGTTCCTGATCTACCTGGGTGATCTTGCCCAGGGTGAACTGGGCGTTTCCGTCAGTACCGGCTTTCCGGTTGCTGAGGAGCTCTGGCGCCGTCTGCCGGCATCGCTGGAATTGACGCTGCTGGCGTTGATCTTCTCGATCTCCGTCGCCGTTCCGCTGGGGATCGCGGCCGCGACGCGCCCAAACAGTTGGGTCGACCAGCTCTGCCGCCTGATCGTGACGGCGGGGGTGTCGCTGCCGGTGTTCTTTACCGGGCTCTTTATGGTCTACATCTTTTATTACATTCTGGGGATTGCGCCATCGCCGCTCGGCCGGCTCGACATCATTTACCTGTCGCCGCCGCCGATCACCAATTTCTATACCATCGACGCGTTGCTGGATGCTGACTTCGAGGTCTTCTGGGCGGCGCTTGCGCAACTCACACTACCCGCGATCACGCTCGGCACGTTTACGCTGGCCCCGCTCGCACGCATGACCCGCGGCGCGATGATCCAGGTGCTGGGCAGCGATTTTATCCGGACGGCGCGGGCATCGGGCCTGACCCGATCGACCGTGCTTTACACGTATGCTTTCCGCAATGCGCTGCTGCCGATCCTGACCACGCTCGGCATGGTGTTCTCGTTCATGCTGGGCTCCAACGTGCTGGTGGAGAAGGTGTTCGCCTGGCCCGGGATCGGTTCGTTCGCGATCGAGGCGCTGATCGTTTCCGACTATGTGGCGGTGCAGGGGTTCGTCCTCGCGATGGCGATCCTCTATGTGCTGCTGAATCTCACCATCGACATTCTTTACACCCTGATCGACCCCAGGGTCGGGTTGGACGGCTAGGGACCGGACATGAACGAGTTCTTCAAGCATCTCAAATACGTTCTGACCGAAAACCCGGTCACGCTGTTCGCCGGAACGCTGTTCATGATGTTCGTGATCCTGGCGATTTTCGGGCCGTTGATCGTGCCGTACGATCCGCTCGCCAGTAACGCATCGCAGACTCTGAAGCCGCCGAGCTGGGATCACTGGTTCGGTACTGATCAGCTCGGCCGGGACGTGTTCAGCCGCGTGCTGGTGGCGACGCGTCTCGATCTCGCCATCGCCGTTTCCGCCGTCGCCATTTCGTTCGTGCTGGGCAGTGTGCTGGGCTCGCTCGCCGGGTTCTTCGGCGGCTGGACCGATAAGCTGGTCGGCCGCCTGACGGATACCATCATGGCGTTTCCGCTGTTCGTGCTGGCCATGGGGATCGTTGCCGCGATGGGGAACACGGTCGAGAACATCGTCTACGCCACTGCGATCATCAACCTGCCGTTCTATGCCCGTGTCGCCCGGACCGAGGTCAACGTGCGCCGCAATGCGGACTTCGTTCTCGCCGCGCGGCTGGCGGGGAACTCGTCGCTGCGTCTTCTGGCGACGCACATCTACCCGAACACGCTGCCGCCGATGATGGTGCAGGTCTCGCTCAACATGGGGTGGGCGATCCTCAACGCGGCGGGGTTGTCGTTTATCGGCCTCGGCGTCCGCCCGCCGACCGCGGAGTGGGGGATCATGGTCGCCGAAGGAGCGGGTTACATCGTGTCCGGCGAGTGGTGGCTGGCGCTGTTTCCGGGCGCCGCGCTGATGCTGGCGGTGTTCTGTTTCAACCTGCTGGGCGACGGTCTTCGTGACCTGATCGATCCCCGGCGCCGGACGTAAGGAGCGAGCCATGAACGAACGCGTCCCCGTCCTTTCGGTCAAGAACCTGAATGTCGAGTTCCGCACGCGGAGCGGCATCGTCAAGGCGCTCGAGAACGTGTCCTTTCACGTCAACCGGGGCGAGATGATCGGCATCGTCGGCGAAAGCGGTTCGGGCAAGTCCGTCTCGGCGCTGACCGCGATGGGCATTCTCGACGAGGCGGGCCGGGTCACGCAGGGCTCGATTAACCTTGGCGGTCTCGATGTGTTGAACGCACCGGAAAAAGACCTGCAGGAAATGCGCGGCCGCGACGTTTCGATGATTTTCCAGAGCCCGCGCACGGCGCTCAACCCGATCCGCACCGTCGGCAAGCAGATCGGCGACGTGCTTCGCCGTCACGGGTCGGCGACCCGCCAGACGGCTCGCCGTGAAGCGATCAAAGCCCTGATGAGTGTGCGTATTCCCGATCCGGAACGGCGCCACGACGCCTATCCGTTCGAGCTTTCCGGCGGCATGTGCCAGCGCATCATGATCGCGATGGCGCTCAGTTGTCAGCCAGAGCTCCTGATCGCCGACGAGCCGACGACAGGTCTCGATGTGACCACGCAGGCGGCGATCATGGATCTGATCAAGGAACTCGCCAAGGAACGCAACATGGCGACCGTGCTGATTACGCACGACCTCGGCATGGCGGCGGATTACTGTGATCGCATCGTCGTCATGCACGCGGGCCATGTGATCGAACAGGCAGAGACGGCGGACCTGTTTGCAAACCCACGCCATCCCTATACGGCGAAACTGATGAAGGCGACCCCGCATGGCGACGGTTCTCTGGAGGATATCGAGTCCATCGCCGGTGGATTGCCGGACCTGCGTGCTGAGTTGCCGCCGTGCCGGTTTTCCGCCCGTTGTGAGCGGCATGAAACAGGCTGCGACATGCCGGCGCTCATTGCGGACGAAGTTTCGCCGGGTCATCTCGTAACGTGCAGGAGGCCGCTATGAGCGCGCTGTTGGAAGTCGACCGCCTGAAGAAACATTATGTTCTTTCGGGACAGGGGCCATCCGACAACCCGCTGATCCGCTGGGTGCGGCAACGCCTGACCAGCGCGGAGGATCATACGCCGGTACTGCACGCGGTTGATGGTGTGAGCTTCGGGATCAATGCGGGTGAAAGCCTCGGTCTCGTCGGCGAGTCGGGCTGCGGCAAGTCGACGCTGGTCGGCATGCTGGCGCGCCTATCCGACAAAAGCGAAGGCCGGATCAGATTCGCCGGACGCGATATCGGCGAGGTGCCGTCCAAGTTGTTCCATGCCGAACCCGAGCGCACCGATATCCAGATCGTGTTCCAGGACCCGCATGAAAGCCTGAACCCGCGGTTCACTTCATTCGATACCATCGCCGAACCGCTGAAACGCCTGAAGGGTATCACGGACAAGGCCGAACTGAAGAAGATGGTGGAGGCGGTGGCGGAGCAGGTTGACCTGCCGAAGATGCTGCTGAGCCGCTTCCCGCATCAGCTTTCCGGCGGGCAGAAGGCGCGCGTCAACATCGCCCGCGCCGTTGCAGTCGAGCCGAAGCTGTTGATTCTGGACGAGCCGACGTCCGCGCTCGATGTCTCGGTGCAGGCGGTGATCCTCAAACTTCTCGTGCGGCTCAAGAAAGACCTCGGCATGAGCTATCTGTTCGTGTCGCATGACCTGAACGTTGTCAGGCTGCTGTGCGACCGTGTCATCGTCATGTATCTGGGGCAGATCGTGGAAAGCGGCCCGGCCGAGGATATCTTCACCCGGCCCGCACATCCCTATACCAAGGCCCTGATCTCTGCGATTCCGAACGCGGGCCCAGTCGGCAGCGAACGTGTGCGCCTGACCGGTGATCCGAAAAGTCCGATCGATCCGGACCCGAATGCGTGCCGGTTCCATGGCCGCTGCCCGATGGGCGAGGACAAGTGCAGCCGGGCCGCGCCCCCCCAGGTGCCGGTGACGGCGGATCACTATGCCGTCTGTCACTTCGCGCAACCGTCGTAAGGAGAATGCGATGACCGAAACGTACGTCGAGGCCGATCCCTATGCCTGGCCCTACAACGGTGATCTGCGCCCGGAAAATACGACGCTGATCATCATCGACATGCAGACGGATTTCTGCGGTATCGGCGGGTATGTCGATCAGATGGGGTATGACCTGTCGCTGACGCGGGCGCCGATCGAGCCGATCAAGCGTGTGCTGCAGGCCATGCGGGAAAAAGGCTATATGATCATCCACACGCGCGAAGGTCACAGGCCGGACCTGTCCGATCTGCCGGCGAACAAGCGCTGGCGGTCCCGCCAGATCGGGGCCGGCATCGGTGATCCGGGGCCGTGCGGCAAGATCCTGGTCCGCGGCGAGCCCGGCTGGGACATTATCGAGGACCTTTACCCCGCCGATGGTGAGCCGATCATCGACAAGCCCGGCAAGGGGTCGTTCTGTGCCACCGATCTGGAACTGATTCTGAACACACGCGGCATCCGCAACATCGTGCTCACGGGGATCACCACCGACGTCTGTGTGCACACGACCATGCGCGAAGCCAACGACCGGGGCTTCGAATGCCTGATGCTCGAAGACTGCTGCGGCGCGACCGACAAGGGGAACCACGATCACGCCGTAAAGATGATCAAGATGCAGGGCGGCGTGTTCGGCTCGGTCTCGTCTTCGGAAGCCTTCATCGCAGGATTGCCGGCGTGAGCATGGCACCGTTTTCGCTGCCCGGCGTGCTCGCCGACAAATCGGCCCGCGACGCGCTGACGTGGGAGCCGTTCCGCGAGGGAATCGATATCAGCTGGGTCTATCGCTCGGACGATGCCGAAGGGCCGAGCGCGGCGTTCCTGCGCTATCAGCCGGGCGCGCGCGTGCCGGCGCACGAGCACCCGGGTTTCGAGCATATCCTGATTCTCGAAGGGTCACAGGCGGACGGCAACGGCCTGCATGGGGCGGGCGACCTGGTCATCAACACACCGGGATCGCGTCACGGCGTCGAAAGTCCGGAAGGCTGCGTTGCGCTCGCGATCTGGCAGATGCCGGTACGGTTCGTATGACCTTCAACAGATCCCGTTGCCACGTTGTCGGCGCTGATGTTCTCGCGCTTTCAAGCCGGTTTATTCGCCGGGCGCCGGCGCGTGGTTTTCGGCTAGGAGTTCACCCGCATCGCTGCCGGTATTCCTGAGCGGCCGATTCCCTGCAAGTGCACGTGCCAGCACATAGAACACCGGCGTCAGGAATATGCCGAAGGCGGTCACGCCGATCATGCCCGAGAAAACGGCGACACCCATGGCGTGACGCATTTCCGAACCGGCGCCGCTCGCCAGCACCAGCGGCACCACTCCCATGATGAACGCCATCGACGTCATCAGGATCGGCCGAAGTCTCAGTTTGGAGGCCTCGACCGCTGCGTCGTAGGGCGAATAACCTGCAAACTCCAGGTCGCGTGCGAACTCGACGATCAGGATTGCGTTCTTTGCCGACAGCCCGACCAGCACCACCAACCCGATCTGCGTGAAGATGTTGTTGTCGCCGCCTGTCAGATAGACGCCCAGCATTGCCGCCAGCAGGCTCATCGGTACGATCATGATGATCGCAAGCGGCAGGGTCAGGCTTTCGTACTGCGCGGCCAGGACCAGGAACACCAGTAGGATCGCGAGCGGGAACACGATCAGCGTCGAATCGCCCGCGAGAATCTGCTGGTACGTCAGGTCCGTCCACTCGAACGCGAACCCGTTCGGCAACGTTTCGGCGGCGACCCGTTCGACGGCGGCCTGCGCTTCACCCGACGAATATCCGGGCGCTGGTGCACCGCTGACATCTGCGGCGAGGAAGCCGTTGTAACGCATCGCCCGCTCGGGGCCGACGTCGTGCTTGACGTTAAGCAGCACCGAGAGCGGGATCATCTCTCCGGACTGGGAGCGTACTTTGAGCCTGCCGATATCCTCGGCGCGGGCACGGAACTCGGCGTCGGCCTGCACGCGGACCGAATACGTGCGGCCAAAGCGGTTGAAGTCGTTGACGTAGAGGCTGCCGAGATAAATCTGCAGCGTATCGAACACGTCGGAGACAGAAACCCCCAACTGCTGCGCCTTGGTGCGGTCGATGTCTGCATAGAGCTGCGGCACGTTGACCTGGAAGCCGGTGAACAGGTTGGCGAGTTCCGGCTGCGCGTTGGCCTTGGCAAGGAAACCCTGCACCGCCTGATTGAGTGCCTGGTACCCGTGTGACGCACGATCCTCGACCTGCAGTTTGAAGCCGCCCGTGGTCCCGATGCCGAGGATCGGCGGCGGCGGGAAGACCACCACGTACGCGTCCTTGATGCTGGCGAACTGGGCGTTCAGGCGTCCTGCGATGGCACCCGCACTCAGGCTGGGATCGGAGCGTTCGTCGAACGGCTTGAGCGGCGCGAACACGATGCCGGCGCTCGGGCTGTTGGAAAAACCGCTGATCGACAGACCGGGGAATGCCACGGCATGCTCCACGCCAGGGTCGGCCAGCGTGATCCTGCTCATCTCGCGGACCACCTCTTCGGTCCGGTCCAGCGTCGCGCCGTCCGGCAACTGGGCGAATCCGATCAGATACTGCTTGTCCTGCTGCGGCACGAACCCGCCGGGCACGGATTGGAACAGGCCGTACGCCACACCCAGCAGCGCCAGATACATGCCCATCATGATCGCCTTGTGAGAGAGCACGCGGCGGATGCCGCCGCCGTATGCGCGCGCGCCGCCGCCGAAGGCGTAGTTGAAGCCGCGGAACAACCAGCCGAACAGCTTGTCCATGAGACGTGTCAGCCAGTCCTTGGGCGCGTCGTGACCCTTCAGCAACAGCGCCGCGAGCGCCGGCGACAGCGTCAGAGAGTTGATCGCAGAGATCACCGTCGAGATCGCGATGGTCAGTGCGAACTGCTCGTAAAACTGGCCCGAGAGGCCGCTGATGAACGCCAGCGGCACGAACACGGCAACCAGCACCAGCGCAATGGCGATGATCGGGCCGGACACTTCGCGCATCGCCCGATAGGTCGCTTCGCGCGGGTTGAGGCCTTCCTCGATATTCCGTTCCACGTTCTCGACAACGACGATCGCGTCGTCGACGACAATCCCGATTGCCAGCACGAGACCGAACAGCGACAGCGCATTGATCGAGACACCCAGCAGGTGCATCGCCGCGAAAGTGCCAACGATGGAGACCGGCACCGCCAGTAGCGGAATGATTGAGGCCCGCCATGTCTGGAGGAACAGGATGACCACCAGAACGACGAGGGCGACCGCCTCGAGCAGAGTGTGCACAACGGACTCGATTGAGGCGCGCACGAACTGCGTCGGGTCGTAGACGATTTCGTAGGTGACACCCTCGGGCATGTAGCCCTTGAGTTCCTCCATCGTCGCGCGGACGTTGTTGGAAATCTCGATGGCGTTTGAGCCCGGCGACTGCGAGATCGGTATCGCGACCGCGTCCTTGCCGTCGAGCAACGATCGTAACGCGTATTCTGCGGCGCCCATTTCGATCCGTCCGAGGTCGCGAAGGCGCGTTACCGCGCCGCCGGCATCGGATTTGACGATGATGTCACCGAACTGTTCTGTGCTTTCCAGCCGTCCCTGCGCGTTGATCGGAAGCTGAAGGTCGACACCAGGCAGCCCCGGCGAGGCGCCAACGACGCCGGCGGCGGCCTGGATATTTTGTTCACGGATCGCGGTGACCACGTCGCCCGCGGAAAGTCCGCGCTCGGCGACCTTCTGCGGGTCGAGCCAGATCCGCATGGCGTAATCGCCGGAGCCGAACAGGCGCACCTGACCGACACCTTCAAGACGTGCCAGCCGGTCCTTGATGTTGAGCACCGCATAGTTGCGCAGATACGTCATATCGTAACGGCCGTTCGGCGACAGCAGGTGTACAACCATGGTCAGATCGGGCGAGCTCTTGATCGTCGTCACGCCGAGACGGCGTACCTCCTCAGGCAGGCGCGGTTCGGCCTGCGTGACGCGGTTCTGCACGAGTTGCTGCGCGCGGTCGGGGTCGGTACCGAGCTTGAACGTCACCGTCAGCGACAGGTTGCCGTCGGTGGTTGCCTGGCTGGACATGTAGAGCATGTCCTCGACGCCGTTGACGGCTTCCTCCAAGGGTGTCGCCACGGTGGCGGCGATGACCTTCGGGTTGGCGCCCGGATACTGCGCGTGAACGACGACCGTCGGCGGCACCACGTTCGGGTACTCCGAAATCGGCAATATCCGGAGCGACAGCAACCCGGCGGCAAAAATCATGATCGACAGCACACCGGCAAAGACCGGACGGTCGATGAAAAACTTCGAGATGTTCACGGAACGCTCCCGTGTTCAGAAGGTTGAGTTACTGCTTTTCGGCGATTTCGGTGGCTTCTGCGGGGCGCATGGAAACCTCTTCCGGCTTCACCCGGGCGCCCGGCCGGACCCGTTGCAGACCGCTGACGATGATCCTGTCGCCGGCGCTGAGCCCGCTCGTCACGATACGCAGCCCGTCGGCGACGGCGCCCAGCGTGATCTCGCGATATTCCGCCTTGTCAGCCTCACCGACGACCATGACGAATTTCTTGTCGAGGTCGGTGCCGATGGCACGTTCGGAAATCAGCAGCAATGGTTGCGGCGATGCCTGACCCATTCTGAGACGCGCAAACTGTCCCGGCATCAGGAACCCGTCCGGGTTCGGGAACACCGCACGCACGCGGATCGTGCCGCTGGCGGCGTCGATGGCATTGTCGATGAACTGTACCTGGCCCTGCACAGCAGGGACCTCGGCGGTGATGCCGTCCATCTTGACGGGGATGCGGTTGACGTCAAGGTTGCCGCCCGTTTTGCGGATGTCGTGAAGCGCCTGCATGACGACCTTTTCGTCGGCATCGAAGGCGGCGTAGATCGGATCGACGGAGACCAGCGTGGTCAACGCCGGTGCACCGGCACCGGCAGGCACAAGGTTCCCGACGGTGATCAGTGCCTTGCCGACACGGCCTGAGATCGGCGCGCGGATTTCCGTGTATCCGAGATTGAGCTTGGCGACCTTGAGCGACGCCTGGGCGGCGCGCAGCGCTGCCTGTGCCTCGCGATAATCATTGTCGCGGCGATCCATTTCGCGAACGGGCATGGCGCCGGTACCGGCAAGTTTTTGCGCACGTTCGTGTTCGATCTTGGTGAATTTTAACTGGGCACGGGCCGATGCCACCGCGGCCTCGGCGCGGGAAACCTCTGCTTCGAAGGGGGCGGGGTCGATGAGCACCAGTAGATCGCCTTCATCGACCAGCGAGCCTTCACGAAACAGGACATCCTGCACCTGACCGGCGACACGGGATCGAAGCTCGACCCGCTCCACGGCTTCGAGGCGGCCGGAAAATTCATGCCAGCGGATCGTTTCCTTGGCCTCGACGGTGGAGACCGAAACCGGCACTGCAGGCGGCGCGCCCGCAGGGGCGGGGCCGGCGGCATCGCCGGGGGTGAACGTGACCGCCACGCCCGCTGCTACTCCGGCGGCTACAAGGATACCGACCGACCACAAGATGATCCGGGGCCTGCGCACCGAAGGATGAAAATTCGCTGTCATGGAATTAAACCTAAAATTATATACCGTTCGGTAAAAAACTAGGGCTGGACAATTGATGAGTCAAGTTTATATTTTACCGTAAGGTATAAAACAATAGACAATAGGGAAGTCATCCAATGGCACGACCCCGCGGCTTCTGTGAAGAGGAAGCGCTGGATAAAGCACTCGACGTTTTCTGGCGTCATGGCTACGAGGGCGCCTCGCTCGCGGTACTTACCGAGGCGATGGGTATCAATCGCCCGAGCCTCTACGCCACGTTCGGCAACAAGGAAGAACTGTTCCGCAAGGCGCTCGACCGATACGTTTCGATCAAGAACGAGGTCTTCGAAAAGGCGCTGGCCGAGCCGACGGGGCGCGACGTGGTGCGCCATCTGCTCCGAAAGGCCGCAGAAATGATGACCGAGCCGGGACATCCGGTGGGCTGCCTCGCGGTTCAGGGCGCAATCAGCTGCAGCGACGAATCCGAACCGGTACGGCAGGAACTGATCCGCATCCGCCGTGGCCATGAAGAGCAGATCCGCGAACGTTTCGCCGAGGAACAGGCCGCGGGACGGCTACCCGACGGGACCACGCCAGAAGACCTTGCGATGTTATTGGCGACCATCGCCAACGGTATGTCGATTCAGGCGAGCACCGGGGCCACCCGCGAACAGCTTTTATCCGTCGCCGAGAACGCAGCACGTGCATGGCCGCAGGTTATCGTCCATGAAGCGGATGCGGCCCGCAACACCGCTGCAGAGTGATCCGTGCGGCCGCAAGGCCGATGTACTACATGCGATTGGTGCGCGATCTGCCGGCGGCTCAACGCCCGCCGTCTTGCATATTCAGGAATAATATCGACGCGGTTAATGCGCTCGCGATGATCGACGCGGCCGGAATATCCTTCTCCGTATAGTACCCGGCGACATCCAGCAGGTTCATCGTGCCAATGGTGCGGCCGAGGCTGCGGATCGGCATGTTCAACACCGAGGCGAGACCGAGCTGTTCGATCACCTCATGGTCGTCGAAGTTGTCGCGGATATCGCCGGCGTTATACCCTATGAACACGTGCCCCTGCTCGAGCACATGGCGCCCCCAGTGCGTATCGCGTTTAGCTTTGCGCCCGCCTGGCGGATAGTGTTCCGGGTTCGACGAATAACAGCGCCGGACTTCCATCGTATCCGGGTTGAACTGCATGATCGTAAACAGCCGATGTCCGATCAGGCGTTTTGCGACATCCTCGGCAGCGCGGAATGCTTCTATCGGATCGGCGGCAACGGAAACCGTTTCCGCGTAGGCACCCAGCATACGCAGGGTGTCGTTATCCGGCTTCATCTCGTTCATCGTTCAGTGCCCCGCCGCATAACCGGCGCGGCGTGGGTCGGCGCCCGCCGTCAACGTGCCCGTGTCGTGACGCCTGATGGCCAGCACGCCGCCAGCCTTCCATGTACCGTCTGCCCAACGTTCGACATTGCGGCCGCGCGCCGAAAGCGTATCGGCAGCTTCACCGGCGATGCTTTCTTCCATCATGACGAGGCCGGGATGATAGGTGTGCGGCGCGAACGAGGACGGGAAGTTGTACGTCGCGAAGCGCGGCGCTTCGACCGCTTTCTGAATATCCATGCCGAATTCGAAGGCGTTCATGAAGACCTGGATCATCGCCTGAATCTGCACATCGCCGCCCGGCGTGCCGAACGCGAGCAACGGTTTGCCATTCCTGAGCGCAATCGCCGGATTGGGCGTCAGGCGTGGCCGCTTGCCCGGTTGGACGGCGTTGATCGAAGATGCGACGCCACGCGACTGAGATCCGCGCGACGACGGGCAGAGCCCCGTACCGGGAATAACCTCGGTATCCGCCGACGTGTCACTCGGCGTTGCCGAAAACATGTTGCCGGCTTCGTCGATCACGCAGACATAGGTCGTGTCGGCGGACGCGGTGTCCCTGAGGTCGTGAGCCGGCCGCTGGTCCGTGTCGTGCGGATCGTCGCCTGCAATCGCCGCATCCGAACCGTGAACCGGCATCTCGCCCAGCGTCGCAAGGCCTTGCCGGGGATCGCCAGCGGGTGGCATCTCCGAGAATGCGCGCTCGCGCTCGATCAGGCTGCGGCGTGCCGCCAGATAGGCGTCGTCGAGCATCTCCCGCACCGGTACGTCGACAAACTGCGGATCGGCGACGTAAGCGTCGCGGTCGGCGAACACCAGATCGAAAACGGCGCTCAGGGTATGGATATAGTCGGCGGAATTGTGGCCGAGCGCGGCAACATCGATGCCGTCCAGCATGCGAAACGCCTGCGCCAGAGAAATGCCCTGGCACCATGCCCCGCAGGTGAGGATCTCAGCATCCCCATATCCGACACTGATCGGTGCCTCGAACCGGGGGGTGTAAGCGCTCATGTCATCCATGCGCAGGAAGCCGCCGTGGGCGCCGTGATGGTCTGTGATCTTTTTCGCGATGTCGCCCTTGTAGAATGCATTGTAAGCGGCCTGCAGACCGGCCTTTCGGTCAGGCCCGGCGGCTTCGGAACAGTCGATCATGTAGCGGATCGTCGCCGCCAGATCCTTCTGTACAAAGATATCATTGACCGCTGGCGGGCGGCCGCCGGGCAGATAGATTTCCTCGCACGCAGGTGTGCGCCGATAGGCGTTTTCGTTGTCGGCGATGAAGCGCGCGAATACCGGATAAACCGGAAAGCCCTCGTTAGCATAACGCCACGCATACTGGGCAACGTCTTTGAAGGACATGGTGCCGAAGCGATCCAGCGCTGTGATCCAGGCGGCGGGTGCCGCCGGCACGACGGTCCTGAGCAGCCCCTGCGGGATCTCGCCGCCGAATTCGTTCTCGAAAAATTCGACCGATGCCAGTTTCGGCCAGTGGCCGAGTCCGTCAATGGTCACGGTCTCGCCGCTGTCCGCCATACGGATCATGATCGGCGCGACACCTGCAAAGTTCACCAGATCGCAGTGCAGGACACCTAGTGCCATGCCTGCCGCGACGCCGGCATCGACGGCATTGCCGCCATTCTCGAGAACTTCCAGACCCGCCTGTGTCGCCAGCTTGTGCCCGGCGGAGATCGCGTATTTCTCGGCGGATATCATGGCCCGCGGTTCGGTCATTTTCTCACCTCAATCGATCCGGTGCGGCAATTCTACACCAAAACCCAGTTCCATCAGGTCCCGGCCGATGATGATATTGCCGTCGTATACCGTTTTCATCTCGCCGACCAATTGTTCCAGCACGCCCGGCCGGTCCAGCAAGTGAATGAAATGCGTCAGCACTACGGTCTTTACGTCGGCGCGTTTCGCTATTTCGGCGATGTCCATATGGTTGCCGCTGGCGAGGCGATACCCCTCGGTCGGTTCCATGCCGGTCGCAAAGTGGCACATGTGTATAAGAATGTCGGCGTTTTTCGCGAGATCGATCATGCTGTCCGGCACACCGCCGCTGTCGCCGGAATAGACGAACACGCCGTCCGGCGTTTCCATCCGGAAGCCGAGACATTCGAGGATCGGCTGGAAGTGCTGTGCCTCGCCGACGATGATGCGCCAGCCGTTTCCTTCGATGACATCGCCAGGTGCCACTTCGCTTACCACTGGTGCGGGCTTAGGCCGCGGCAGCACGCCGCCGCGTGATGTGTAGACATCGAGGCTGGCCTGATGGCTGACGCGCGATTCGATATCCAGCCCGAATACACCGTCCGGCCCAATGGCCTTCTCCGTAATGTCGGCGATGGGTTTCGGCCCAAACACTTTAAGCTCGGGGATCTTGTTGGCGCCCATGTCCCATCGCTGCAGGATCAGGCGCGGATAATCCATCATGTGATCGTAATGCAGGTGGGAAATAAAGGCGTGCGTCACCTTGGTCGGGTGGCAGCCGGCTTCGAGCAGGCGGTGCGCAGCACCGGGACCGTGGTCCATGACGATAACGTCATCGCCGATCTCGATCAGGTAGCCGGAACTTTGTCTGGTGAGCGAGGGTGCCGGTGTACCTGTTCCCAGCAGTGTGATCTTCAATTTTGCCTCCCGGTTCTTGAATGTCCGATCGCGCTGTTGACGCGTATACGATTTTATATACTATAGAGTATTAGATTTAAAACTAATAAGTATAAGGCTTCAATGTCTGCACCCGTGATCGCAATGGATGCGCTGGTTGAACAGGTCGGTGACGGCGCTGCCACCGCTGGCGCACCCAAGTACCAGCGCCTGGTGGAGGCGTTTTCGTCTTGCATCATTTCCGGCCGCTTCAAACCCGGCGAGCGGGTGCCGACCGAAACCACGTTGGCCGAACAACTTCCCGTCAGCGTCGGTACCGTGCAGAAGGCCCTGGCGCGGCTGGTCGCCAACGGGCTTGTTGTACGTAACCGCCGTACCGGTACGTTCATCGCCGACCGCCGCTCTCAGGTCGAGGAAGTGTTCGTATATCGCTTCAAGGATCCGGACACGGGCAGTTACAAGATGCCGTTCGTGCGGACCGTTGGCGTCAGCGTCGATGAAAATGCCGGCCCATGGCAGGACGCGCTCGGTGTCGCGTGCTGCGTCCGTGTCGACAGGCTGGTCTGGTTCGACCAACAGCCACCGGCGTTTTCCAGCGTCTACTTCACCTATGAGCACGGCAAGATGTACCTCGACCAGCCGCTTGAGGGGCTCAACGGGTCATCGCTGCACCGGATGCTGATCGAGCGCTTCAACCTGCCGACGGTGCGTATGGAGCATGCCATCAGCTGTCGCACCCTCGATGCCGCGGCATGCCGCGAACTGATGCTGGCCGAGGGCACCATGGGCATGGTGTGGGACATCAAGGATTTCTCGATACAGGACATGCCGCTGCTGTTTCAGCGCTACCAGCTGCCGCCGGGGCACATGCCTGTCGAGATTACGGAAACCTACGGCGCTTAACGAATCCGCAGGTCAAAACAAGACTGACGAAACGACCAAAAAAGAGACAAACTTCACCAGAGGAGAAAAAGTCTATGCGACTATTTATTCCAGTTATTGCAGCTCTCGCGCTGCTCGCCGGACCGGCGCACGCCGAATGGGCACCGAAAGGCCCGATCAAGTTCTGGATCGGCTTCGGTGCCGGTGGCGGTACCGATACCCAGGCCCGCGCCCTTGCCGAAGAACTCGAAGCGCTTAAAGGTTGGCGCATCATCCCCGAGAACAAGGCCGGTGGCGGCGGTGCCGTCATGGCGGCGCAGCTCAAGAACGAGCCTGCCGACGGCCAGACTCTCGGCCTCGCGATCAACACCACGTTCGATTTCGCGACGATCGGTAATGAGAACATCTCAATCGACGATTTCACCTATATCACCATGACTGCCGGTTCGCAGATGGCTGTCCTGGCCCGTGCCGACAGCGGCTGGAAGTCGCTCGACGACATGGTCAAGGCTGCCAAGAGCGGCACCAAGATCGTCTGGGCGAACTGGGGCAACCAGGTTCAGGCTGGTGCCGAAATGGTCGCGCGCCACTATGGTATCGAGGTCAACCACCTGCGCGGCAAGGGCGGTAAATCCGCCATCAACGCGTTGGTCGCCAAGGACGCCAACGTTGGTTGGGGAGGTGGCGTGCAGGGGCCGCTGGTCGCTGCGGGCGAACTCGTGATCCTGGCGTCCGCCGAACCGACGCCCCTGGTGCAGGCACCGACACAGCCGACGCTGATTGACCTCGGCGTCATGGAAACCGGTCTCGGCTTCCAGTTTCTGCTGGCCGGTCCAAAAGGCATGAGCGCCGACGCGCGTGACACCATTGCGGCGGCGATTCATGAAGTTCTGAAAAACCCGGAATCGAAAACGGCCAAGTTCGTCACCAAGCAATACCCGCCGGGTCCGCTGATGACGGCAGGTGACGCACTGACCGCTCAGCTCAAGAAAAACCTCGAAGCCAACAAAGAGCTGGTCAAACTGGTCAAGTAAGCGTGGACGCAAAACGACCAACAATTGCAAAGGCGCCGGACCCGTGGGATATCGGGTTCGGCGTCGTTGTGCTCGCCGGTTCGCTGCTGGCGATCTTCGTGTGGTTCCCGGCCGACATCAGAGGCGGGTTCTTCAACACGACACCGTTCGGCAAGATCGAACCGGGTGACGCCTTTTTTCCAGTCCTGTTGGCGGCGGCCCTCGCCGTGCTGAGTGTGCTTCAATTGACGATTTCATTTATCAAGGGCTCGCCCGTGCCGAGTGCCGGCAGCGAAGGCCGTCTGACACCTGCCAATTTCCGTTTTCTTTTTATCTTTTTTTCGATTTGCATCGCCGGTCTCGGCGTCATGTTCGTGCTTGGACCCGGGATCGTCTGGGCGATGCGCGAACTGGGCCTGACCGACGCGACATACCGTCACCTGACGGATACAGCGCCCTATAAATACATTGGTTACGTGGTCGGCGGTTTTCTGATGACTGTCACGCTGATCGTCTGGACCGAGGGTCGCATCCGTCCCGCCGGCATTATTGCCGCTCTCTCCGTTCTGTTGGTTGCCATCGTCGTTTTCGATCTACTGTTGACGAATGTGCTGCTGCCACCGAACGCCGAGTTCTAGAAGCCGCGATCAATGGAACTTGTACTCGAATATGTGATCCGCGGTATCGCGGATGTGTTTACGACATCCAGCGGCGCGTTCGACTGGATGCCGCTGGTGATGGTCGTTGCCGGCCTGTTCATCGGCATCATCGTCGGCGCGACGCCCGGTCTGAACGGGCCGTTCGCCATGGCGCTGTCGCTGCCCGTGCTGATCTGGGTGTTCGGTGTCAGTGACGATGCGTTGCTGCCGATCCTGGGCTTCCTGATTGGATTGATGAAGGGGGCGACCGTCGGCGGCGCCGTTCCCGCGATTCTGTTCAACACGCCCGGCACGCCCGATGCCTATCTGACCACGCTCGACGGTCATCCGATGGCGGCGAAAGGCGAAGGCCCGAAAGCATTGAAGGTCGCGCACATCAGCTCCGTCTGCGGCGACACGTTCAGCGATATGGCGCTGTTCCTGACGGCGCCCGTGTTGGCGGTGCTGATCGAAAGCGTACTCGATCTGCCGGAAAAAGCGGCGCTGATCATCCTGTCGCTGTCATTCATGGCCGCCGTCGCCGGCAATTCTCCGATCAAGGGTCTGACGGTCGGCGTGCTCGGCATGCTGCTGGCGCTGATGGGGACGACGCTGTCCGGGAACGGGCCGCGTATGACGTTCGGCATTGCCGAACTCGGAAACGGCCTGCCGTTGTCGTCTGCGATCCTGGGCGTGCTGATCGTCGGTGAGGTATTCCTCGGGATCGAGGAAGCCGCGCGTGAGCGCCTGTCGAAAGACGGCCCGAGGTCCGCGCCCGCACTCGGCGACAATCGTTTCCGATGGGTGGACTTCAAGCGCATCCTGCCCAATATCCTGTCGTCGTCGGTCATCGGCACCGCCATCGGTGCGCTGCCCGGCATCGGCACGACGCTGGCCGCGACGCTCGGTTATGACTTCGCCAAAAGGACGTCGAAGACGCCGGAGAAATTCGGCACCGGTATCCCCGAAGGCGTGGCGGCGACGGAGGCCGCGAACTCCTCGGTGTCGGGCGCCAACCTGATCCCGGTGATGAGCCTCGGTATTCCGGGCAATTTTGCCGCCGTGTTCATCATCCTTGCGGTTGAGAGCGTCGGCGACTTTACGCTCGGTCCGCACGTCTTCCGCTTTACCGAAATCAAGGAGATCGAAGGCTACGGTACGATCATCAACAAGGATCTCGTCGTTGCCTTCGCGATGTTCACGCTGATGGTGATCGCCAACGTCTGCAACTGGACGCTGGGCGGCGTTGTCATGCGTTCGCTCGGTGTGCTGGCGCGGGTGCCGAAATCGATCATGCTGCCGGTCGTGCTGCTGATCACGCTCACCGCCGTCTATGCGCAGGACGGTGGTTTCATCGCAATCTGGGTGGTGATGATCTTCGGCCTGATCGGCTATACGCTCCGCAGGCTCGATATCTCGATCCTGCCGTTCGTTATTGGATTTCTGCTCTCGCCGCGACTTGAAGAGCTGGTGCGCGGCGGCTATTCCGCATCGGGCGGCGATCCGCTGTTTCTGCTGAAATCCCCGATCGCGCTCGCCTTCCTGATCGCCTCGGTGCTGATCGTCTACTTCGCGACCCGCAAGGCGAACTAGTCTCTTCACTTTCAAAAATCCCGCTTGATATCTCCCGGATTAGCAGTACGTTCTCGGTGGGCCACGCCTCCCCAACGTATGCATGTCTTTTTAGTAAGTTATTGATTTAACTTAATTAATTTCCAAAATATGCGATTCAAAAATCATTCAAAAAAATTATAAGTGATTGTTTTGGCTAGATGTTTTTTTTGGTCGATTCAAATTTTTTTCAAAAATGCTTAAACTTCCGTCGTCTCACCATCCCGAACTTGCGTAATCGTGTGGATCAATTCAGCAGCACTCAAGGTTGAAGTAATGGTGACTTCACCATTGGACTAACGGTGTCTCAGATTTGATGATCTTAATGTCCATTTTGTCAGCGAGGCTTCGTGCGAAGCCTGTGGCGTCGGTTTGATTTTCTTGAGGCCCAACGATAATTCGCTTGATTGGTAATTTCCTGTTTGGTGGATCGTCAAACAGCACTATTTGACGCTTCTCTATTGCGCCGGGTCCAGTCCGTCTAAGACGCTTCACTAAATATTCGCCCACATCCTGATTGTCCGCGACCATCCAGTCATATCGTTCTGGAGTTACGGGGCAGGCAGCTATTCTTATCTCGTGCTCTTCCCGAAATGCCCGATGTTTTAATCTCGCAAACTGAGCAATCACCCCTGTCGAATCTTCGGTGTTGAGTTTGGGCCGTTCCTCTCCGTTTAAGTGGGCCTCAATCTCGCGTTCTATTATCTCCAAGAATGGTCTGACCTCTTCGTCAAATTTCACTTCGTCATCGTCATAAACAACCTCGTCCAACATGATTGCTGTGTATGCGTATCTTTCAGTTTCATGTTGGCAAAGTTCCCATAATTTTCTTGTGTCAAAAATGATAGCGAAGCCGCCTTGAGCATATCCTCGCCATTGACTCAATAAACCATGGGCAAATTCATAGGTGCCCTCATCATATCCACAAAATGAAGAGATAAACGGCGTAGTCATTGGTGGGATTTCTCCAATTGACGAAAATGCCGCTTGAGAATGGATGGTGCTAAAATTATTTGCGATGTCAGTGGAGGCCTTTTCTAAGCCACCTTGTTTCCTTAGTAGTCTCTTTAATTTGAGGCTATCTCTAGTTTTGTCGCGAATTATTTTCTTGATGGATGGTTGAATGAACTTGGAAATTCTATCAGGTAGTAATTTCAATTCAGTGCTGTCATTCAAATCTTTAAAATGTGTGGCGAATAATGTCTGGCTCTCTAATATGCCTTTCAATCCATTGGCGTCAGTATAGTGCTGAAGTTCGCTATACTTGGTCCAAATTTCAGGAGTGCCAAAATGGAAGGTGTTCGTTGGGGTCACCATAAATAAAGATGTTCTCCAGCGGATTCACTAATTCGGAAGTTCTATAGGCGTTTGCAACTCTTGGGAAGAGTAAGGGGGGCATTAGTCAGTGTCTTCTAGGGGGGCATTAAGAAGCCTTAATTTAGGTTTTGGATGGGACGAATTCCTGTTGTATAATTGGCGTGATTTGAGTACCTGAAGTCACCCGCCCAGCAAGTGCATCCACTGCCCGATTTCAAAAATAATTCAAAAAATTAATTTTTGACTTGCTAAGTCATTGATATCGTGTATCTTTTCCCCGGGCCACGCTTCCCCAACGAGGCGCGACCTTTCTGAGAGGAAAGGAGATAGCATGAATACCCTTCAGAAGCCGGACGTGCGTCCGGCAAACCCCAATTTCTCTTCTGGTCCCTGTTCCAAACGTCCCGGCTGGTCGCCCGACGTGCTGGCGAGCGCGTTTCTTGGCCGTTCGCACCGCCACGCGACCGGCAAGAAGCTGCTGGCCGAGGTTATCGAGCGGACGCGAGACGTGCTCGGCATTCCGGCCGATTACCGCATCGGTATCGTGCCTGCGTCCGACACCGGCGCCATCGAAATGGCGCTCTGGTCCGTGCTCGGACTGCGCGGTGTCGAGGTGCTGTCGTGGGAAAGCTTCGGCAGCCAGTGGGCCGTCGATGTGCAAAAGCAGCTCAAGCTCGACGACATCAAGCTGACCAATGCGGAATACGGCGAGTTGCCGGATCTCGGCAAGGTCGACTTTTCGCGCGACGTGATCTTTACGTGGAACGGCACGACGGGCGGCGTGAAGGTGCCGAACGGTGACTGGATTCCCGCCGACCGAGAAGGTCTGACCATCGTCGACGGCACGTCCGCGGTGTTCGCCATGGATATCCCGTGGGACAAGGTCGATATCTGCACGTGGTCGTGGCAGAAGGCGATGGGCGGCGAAGCCGCGCACGGCATGCTGGTGCTGAGCCCACGCGCCGTTGAACGGATCGAGAGTTACGATCCGCCCTGGCCGTTGCCGAAGGTGTTCCGCCTGAAGAAGAAGAACAAGCTGAACGAGGACGTGTTCAAGGGCCTGACCATCAACACGCCCTCCATGCTTTGTGTCGAGGATGCGCTGGACGGTCTGAAATGGGCGGAAAGCCTCGGCGGCCTGAACGCACTGCTTGGACGCGTCGACGCGAACTTCAAGGCGCTGAGTGCCTGGGTCGAGGGTGCAGACTGGATCGACTTCATCTGCAAGGACCCGGCGGCGCGCTCCGATACGTCGGTCGTGCTCGTGGTCACCGATCCCTGGTTCACGGCCATGGACGAAGACGCGCAGCGGGACTTCATCAAGAAACTGACCGGGCTGCTGGACGATGAAGGAACGGCATTCGATGTCGGTTCGCACCGTGACGCACCGCCGGGTCTGCGCATCTGGTGCGGGGCGACGGTCGAGACGTCGGACCTCGAAGCGTTGGGACCCTGGCTCGACTGGGCGTTCCATACCGTCAAAGCCCAGATGCAGGAGGCCTGAGTGATGCCTAAAGTCCTGATTTCAGACAAGATGAGCCCGCTTGCCGCCGATATGTTCAAGGAACGCGGGATCGAGGTCGATGTCATCACCGACATGGACAAGGATCAACTCGCGGCGAAGATCGGTACGTATGACGGGATCGCGATCCGGTCGGCGACAAAGATCACGCCGAAGACGCTCGCCGAGCCGGGCAACCTGAAAGTCATCGGGCGTGCGGGTATCGGTGTCGACAACGTCGACGTGAAGGCCGCCACCGGCGCCGGGATCGTCGTGATGAATACACCGTTCGGTAACGCCATCACGACGGCGGAACACGCGATAACCATGATGTTGTCGCTGGCTCGCCAGATTCCGGCGGCCAACGCCTCGACCCACGCCGGGAAGTGGGAAAAATCCCGCTTCATGGGGGTCGAGCTTATGGGCAAGACGCTGGGCATTATCGGTTGCGGTAACATCGGCGCCATCGTTGCCGACCGTGCACAGGGCCTGAAAATGAAGGTCATTGCCTTTGATCCGTTCCTGTCCGAGGAGCGCGCCGAGAACCTTGGCGTGGAAAAAGTGACGCTCGACGAGCTTCTGCCGCGTGCGGATTTCATCAGCCTGCATACGCCGCTGACGGATCAGACGCGGAATATTCTCGGGGCAGATGCGATCAACAGAACCAAGGCAGGTGTACGCATCGTCAACTGCGCACGCGGCGGCCTGGTCGACGAACTGGCGTTGAAAGCGGCGATCGAGAGCGGCCACGTGGCGGGCGCGGCACTCGATGTCTACGCCGAAGAACCGGCCAAGGAAAACCCGTTGTTCGGCATGGAGCAGGTCGTCTGTACGCCGCACCTCGGTGCATCGACCTCGGAAGCGCAGGAGAAGGTCGCCGTGCAGGTCGCCGAGCAGATGGCGGATTACCTGCTGACCGGCGCCGTGACCAACGCGCTCAACATGGCGTCCGTGACGGCGGAAGAGGCGCCGAAGTTAAAGCCGTACATGGCGCTTGCCGAGCAACTCGGCGCGTTCGCCGGGCAGGCGACGCAGAGCGCCATCAAGGGGATCGAGATCTGCTACGAGGGCGACGTCTCGACGCTCAACACCAAGCCTCTGACGGCGATCGTGCTGAAGGGGCTGCTCGGGCCGCTTCTCGAAGGCGTCAACATGGTCAATGCGCCGATCATCGCCGAGGACCGGAACATCAAGATCCTCGAGGCGAAATCGGAAACGGCGGGCGACTATCACACGCTCATTACCGTAACCGTGACGACGGAACAGCAGGAACGGTCAATCAAGGGAACGCTGTTCAACCATCAGCCGCGCATTGTCGAGATCAAGGGCATCCACATCGATGCCAAGCTGGGACCGAACATGCTCTATATCGCCAACCACGACAAACCGGGCCTGATCGGGGCGCTGGGGACTGTTCTTGGCGGTGCAGGTGTGAATATCGCGACCTTCAACCTGGGCCGTGCTGACGAGGGCGGCGACGCCATCGCACTGATCGAGATCGACGGCCAGCCGCCGGCTGAGGTCGTGTCGGCGGTACAGGGGCTTGAGCACGTGATGCATGCCATCCCGATGCGGTTCTGAGAATGTTGGCGGCTTGGGGCTGGGTTGACTGAGTCGTTGTCTGCAGGTCGTTGTTTAGACATTCACTGTTACCAGGCTTTGCCTGGCCGACGATATAACGTGAACGGAATCAGAGAGCCCCGGCCACATGGTGGTCCGGGGCTCTTGCGGTTTTCCCGCTCTCCGCGCCGAGCGCGGATGTCTTTTCATACCCGCCGTGGACGGCAGGCAACTAAGGTCGTATTCGGTTTTTCGAGCGTTTATCGGTCCGCCGTGTTCCGGCCGGATCACGTTTAAACTCAGGCGGAACGTGGCCCCGTGCATCGCCGGGGCCAGGGACTATGGTCCGGTGGAGCCTCCATGCGATTTCTCCTGTTTGCTTTTTCCGGCTGGTGCCTGCAACGGCACCATGCACGAAGGAGAGTCTACGCCTGTTTGATTTTCGAGTCGAGTCGGTGCTTAGGCCGCGTCGTCCGCTTTCGGCACGTCAGGACGGTCCGTGCCGATCTTGGCGAGATCATAGGGCGTCGATTGATAGATGCCGTTGATCCAGTTACCGAACAGGATGTGCGCGTTCGAGCGCCAGGTGTTCACCGGGACATGCGATGGATCGTCGTCCGGATAGTAATTCCGTGGTACCTCGATATCCGCGCCCTTGGCCACGTCGCGCTGATACTCGTCGCCCAGCGTGGTGGAGTCGTACTCAAGATGATTGAACATGTGCACATGGTTCAGCACCGGGTCGTTCACCAGCGCCATACCGACGTCGAGGGATTCCGCCAGCACCTCCAGGTGCTTGAACTTCGCGACGTCCTCGCGGTGGTTTTCCGTGTGCCGGGATACCGGGATGGGGATCGCGTCGTTCAGGCCGCGCATCAGCGGTGAGGTGGAGTCCAGCACGTTATGCCAGAAGACGCCGAAAGCCTTCTGCGGCAACTGATACTTCGGAATGCCGTAGAAGTGATAAAGCGCCGCCTGTGCGCCCCAGCACAAGTTGAAGCAGCCGTGCACATTATTCAGTGACCAGTCGAAAATATCGCAGAGTTCCGGCCAGTACCGTACGTCTTCGAACGGCAATTTCTCGATCGGCGCACCGGTCACGATCAGGCCGTCGAACTTCTGGTCCCTGACCTCTGTCCAGGGGTGGTAGAAGTCGAGCAGATGCTGCTCCGGTGTTGTCTTCGGCTTGTGGCTCGTCAGTGCCAGCAGCGTGACTTCCACCTGCAATGGCGTCGCGCCCAGGACGCGTGCGAGCTGCGTCTCGGTTTTGATCTTTTCCGGCATCAAATTGAGGATCGCGATCCTGAGCGGACGGATATCCTGACGAATGGCATCTTCGTCCTTGATGACCGGGACGCCCTCGCTCTCGAGCACCTTGCGGGCCGGCAGTTGTGACGGAATCTTGATCGGCATACGCGGTGTTTCCTCAGGTTTCCTGTCCGCGCTTCTGGGCGCGTTGTTGACAGACCTTCAGATAGCGGCTGACGTTGGTATTGGCAACCTCGCTCGCCGCCGACTGTGCCGCGAGCAGATCATAGAGCATGCGGACGAATTCGTCGCTCGTGGGGGCTTTGCCGGTCTCTCCGTTTCCGGGAAACAGATCGTCGACATCGACGGCGAACCCGTACTTTTCGGCAAACGACTCGTAGCGCGGTTTACGGTCCTCGAGCAAAAGCGGAAACAGACGGCGGGCGAAATCCCGGCGGTCGATGCCTTTGCCGTCATCGGGCTGCCCGGCGAGGTGCTTGTCGATGAACTTCGGATGATAGAACAGCGGTTTCGGGTCGCTTTCCGCACGCCGTTTCAGCGTTTCCTCGCCCGCCGCATTGGCGCGGATGTAGAGGATCATCGTGTTGTCCCTGAGCGCGGAAATGACCGGGTCGGAGGGATTGTCGATATCCGCGATCTCGCACAGGCTGCCGGACGCATCATTGATGAAATCCTTGCACGAATAAATCCGCCAGGCCTTGTCCAGAAAACGACCGACGTCGCACATGGAGGCGATTTCCGCATCGCGGTACTGATGCTGGCGTTCAAGGAACGTTGCCTTATCCAGGCCGCCGCTTTCGGGATCACCGAACATACCGAGGTAAGTGGAAACCGGTTCCAGATTATCGACCGAGATATTGTGATTGATATAGATCGAGTCCGAACGCAGCAGACCGGCGACAAACGGGTCCGTCCGCATGATCCGAAACTTGATGTTATCGAGAATGTGCTCGGCCAGATATCCCGTGCCGATCCGGTAATCCGCGGAATAGTGGAACCAGTTCGCGCTGCGTCTGAGCGCCGTCGACAACATGGTTTTGCCGACGCCGGACATGCCGAGCAGTGTCACCGCATGCGGCAACGTCCGGAATTCGTCAAAGCTCGGCAATTCGGATGCCATGGCAATCTCGCGACCAGTAAAGTTCGGGACAGAATGTCTCTATTATTACACCCGGCGTCAAACACGCCGTGCCAGTCTCGCGATAAATTTGTATGGAATAAAAATCTCTCTCGCATCCGTCAGCCGTCATGTTAGGCTGAACATATCGCGGCCGATTGCCAATAAGGACCGCCAAATAAAAAGTCACGGGAGCCTCTGAAACTATGCAAAAATCACTGAATATTGATCCTGAGAAGTGTACCGGGTGTCTGCAGTGCGAACTCGCATGCTCGTACGATAACGAGAGTGTGTTCAATCCTGCCAAATCCCGGATCAAGGTTTTCTCCTTTCACGAGAAGGGGCGTTTTGTCCCCTATACATGCACCCAATGCGACGAAGCATGGTGCATGCATGCCTGTCCGGTCGACGCGATTACGCTCGACAAGGCAACCGGTGCCAAGATCGTGCACGACAATCTCTGTGTCGGCTGCAAGGTGTGCACCATTGCCTGTCCGTTCGGCACCGTGAATTACAACGCCGACACCGGAAAAGTCGTCAAATGCGACCTCTGCGAGGGTGAGCCGGAATGCGCCAAGGCATGTCCGACCGATGCCATCACGTACGTGGACGCGAACTGGACCGGGCTCGACAAGATGCGCGCCTGGGCAGAAAAAACCGACGCCGGTCAGGCGACGGCCTGAGAAACAGGGAGGAATACATCATGGCATGGGCAAAAAACATCCTCCGCGTCAATCTGACCGAGGGAACGTGCAAGAACGAACCGCTCAACATGGAGTGGGCGGACAAGTATCTGGGCCAGCGCGGGCTGGCGACGAAATATTTTGTCGAGGAGGTCGACCCGAAGGTCGATCCGTTAAGCCCCGACAACAAGCTGATCATGGCGACCGGGCCGTTGACGGGGACATGTGCGTCCACCGCGGGACGCTATTCCGTCATCACCAAGGGTGCGCTGACGGGGGCCATCGCATGCTCGAACTCCGGCGGGTTCTTCGGCAACGAAATGAAGAACGCCGGTTACGACATGATCATTTTCGAGGGCAAGGCGAAGTCGCCGGTTTATCTGTTCCTCGATAACGATGACGCAAAGTTGGTCGACGCGTCCGACATGTGGGGCACCAGCGTCTGGGATACCGAGGACGCGATCAAGAAGAAGCATCAGGACCCGCAGATCCGGGTCGCTTCCATCGGCGTTTCGGGCGAGAAGGGCGTGAAGTACGCATGCGTCGTCAACGATTATCATCGTGCTGCGGGGCGCTCCGGCGTCGGTACCGTCATGGGTGCGAAGAACCTCAAGGCCGTCGCCATTCGCGGCACCAAGGGGGTCAGCGTCAAGGATGCGGGACGCTTCTTCGAAGCGGCTGCTGCCGGCAAGGCCGTACTGGCGGGTAATGCCGTCACCGGTGAAGGCCTGCCCGCGTTCGGCACGCAGGTGCTGATGAACGTGATCAACGAGACCGGCGCCCTGCCGACGCGGAACCACCGTGACGTGCAGTTCGACGGTGCGCATGCGATCTCGGCGGAAGCGATGGCCGAGCCGCGCGAAAGTGACGGCAAGCCGAACCTGGTTCGGAATTCGGCCTGCTTTGGCTGCACGATTGCATGCGGCCGTATCTCGACCATTGACCGGACGCACTATACGGTTGCGGAGCGGCCGCAGTACCAGATCGCATCGGGTGGCCTTGAATACGAGGCCGCGTGGGCGCTGGGTGCCGCGACGGGTGTCGATGACCTCGATGCGCTGACGTTCGCCAACTTCATCTGCAACGAACAGGGGTACGATCCGATTTCTTTCGGCGCCACCGTCGGTGCGGCGATGGAGATGTACGAGGACGGCTATATCACCGACAAGGATACCGGTGGTATTGAGCTCAAGTTCGGCAGTGCCAAGGCGCTGACGGACATTGCCGAACTTACCGGCAGGGGCGAGGGTTTCGGTGCCGAGATCGGCCTGGGCTCCAAGCTTCTCTGTGAAAAGTACGGCCATCCGGAGCTGTCGATGTCGGTCAAGGGCCAGGAGTTTCCGGCTTACGACTCGCGCGGCATTCAGGGCATGGGCCTGACATACGCCACGTCCAACCGTGGTGCTTGTCACTTGCGGTCCTACACGGTGGCGTCCGAGGTGCTCGGCATTCCGGAAAAGACCGATCCGCTGGTTTCGGAAGGTAAGGCCGGTCTTGTGAAGGCGTTCCAGGATGCAACGGCTGTCTTTGACAGCGCGGGCATCTGCGTCTTCACGTCGTTTGCCTGGTCGCTCGAGGACGTCGCGCCTCAGGTCGACGCGGCCTGCGACGGCGATTGGTCGGTCGAGAAGCTGCTCGAAGTCGGGGAGCGGGTCTGGAATCTGGAGCGGAACTTCAACAATGCCGCCGGGTTCACCGCCGCCGACGACAAATTGCCGGAACGGCTCGTCAAGGACGCAGCCAAAACCGGACCGGCAAAGGGGCTGACCAACCAGCTCGACAAGATGCTGCCCGAGTACTACCAGCTCCGTGGCTGGACCCCGGACGGCGTGCCGACCAACGAGACGCTGAGCCGTCTCGGACTCTGACGGTTATGGGGAGGCGTCCCGGGTCATCCGGCGCCTCCCTGACCACATCTCGGAGGAACTGACATGACGTATGTAATTATCGGTGCCGGTCCAGCCGGCGTCACCGCTGCCGACACGCTTCGCAAGGCCGATCCGGCGACCGACGTGGTGATGATCGGCTCGGAGCCGGAACCGCCCTATTCGCGTATGGCGATCCCTTATGTGCTGACCGGCCTGATCAAGGAAGAAGGCACATACCTGCGCAAGGATGACGGCCACTACGACATCAATGCGATCCAGTATCGCCAGGGCATCGTGGCGTCCATCGATCCGGCCAAGAAATCGGTCAAGTTGGAGGATGGCAGCGAGCAGGCTTACTCAAAGCTGCTGATCGCGACCGGGGCCAGCCCGGTCAAGCCGCCCATCGACGGGCTTGATCTGCCGGCGGTGCACCACTGCTGGACGCTTGAAGACTGCCGCAACATCATCAAGTACGCCGACAAGGGTGCCGACGTTGTTTTGATGGGGGCCGGGTTCATCGGCTGCATCATCATGGAAGCACTGGCCGAGCGCGGCGTGAACCTGACGGTTGTCGAGGCACTGGATCGCATGGTGCCGCGCATGATGAACGAGGCGGCCGGTAACATGGTCAAGGCGTGGTGCGAGAAAAAGGGCGTGCATGTCCTCACATCGACCAAGGTGACCAAACTTGAAGCATCCGGCGACAAACAGGACACGCTGAACGTCGATCTCGACAACGGCAAGCAGATCCCGGCGCACCTGGTCGTTGTCGCGACCGGCGTGAAGTCCAACATCGGCTTTGTCGAAGGTTCGGGCATGAAGACGGAGGAGGGAATCCTCGTCGACGAGTTCATGCGCTCCAGCGTGGATGACATCTACGCTGCGGGGGACTGTGCGCAAGGGCCCGATTTCTCGACCGGAGGCTGGGCCGTGCATGCCGTGCAGCCGACGGCCGTCGATCATGGCCGGATCGCGGCGCTGAACATGGCCGGCAAGCCCGCCCCCTACAAGGGCAGCCTGAACATGAACGTGCTCGATACGGTGGGTCTGATTTCCGCCAGTTTCGGCAAGTGGGACGGCATCAAGGGCGGCGAACATGCAGAGGCCATAGATACCGAGAACTTCCGTTACATGCGGCTCGAGTTCGACGGCGACAAGATCGTTGGCGCGTTATCTCTCGGGCGGACGGACCACATCGGTGTGCTACGCGGCCTGATCCAGACGGAAGTGCCGCTCGGCGACTGGAAACAGAAGCTGATTGCCGATCCGCACCTGATCGCCGATGCTTATGTGGCCTGTTCGCAGTAACGGAGGCCGTCTCGTCGCATGAAAATTCGCATCAAGCTTTATGCGTCGCTGGCCGAGTACCTGCCGGCAGATGCGGTCAAGAATGAGGCGGATCTCGAGGTCAACGACGCCACGACGCCCACGCAGGTCATTTCCCGCCTCGGCCTGCCCGAGAGGATGTGCCACATGGTCCTGGTCAACGGTGTCTATATCGCGCCCGACGAACGGCTGGAAAAGGTGCTGGAGCCGGGCGATCATCTTGCCATCTGGCCGCCGGTGGCGGGCGGCTGATCGCGCAATCAATGACGTCTCAGCCATTTATCGTGACCAAGCAGATGGGGATCACGCACCACGAGTTCGTCCGGCTTCTGCCGCGCGCGGTAAAAACCCATCACTTCTGGGTTCACGACGCCCATGTCCGGGTCGAAGGCGGGCATGCCAAGCATATTGATATCGAACTCGGACCCGAAGAGATGCGCCAGATCGCCCTGATGCGCATTGCGACGACCGAAGTGACGCTATCCTTTCACAGCTATTCGGAAGATGAGCGGAAGGCTTTTCTGGAGCAGTTCGACCGGTCGTACCAGCGTGGCGGCGGGTAGGTTCTCTAAAAGCGGCATCATGACCAGTTTCCCCACCGAAGCGCTATGCGCACAGGACCGGGACCCATTTTAGGATAACGCACGACGTTCCTCATGGATTCCGGATCGGTCCTTCGCCGGTCCGGGAAACCATGCTGTTTGTTGCATTAACTTATTCGGCAGCGTCTGTTTTCGGGGTTCCCAAGACAGCCGCGTAATCGTCCTTCATGCGCGCGATGCCGCGCTCCAGGAACGAGTCCCGCATGGCATGCCCGTTGCCCGGGCGCGCCGTCATCTCCGACGCGGGCGTCGGGTTGGTGACGTCCGGCCAATGACCGGGCTGCGCGTGTGCACCTTCGGCGGCGATCTTCATCGGTTCGTCGTCCTCGATGGCGGGCGGTTCGGTGACTTCCAGGCAATCCCAAGTGATTTCGAGCGGAATGTTGTTGGGATCGAAGAAATAGATCGACCAGAGTGTGCCGTGGTCGATGGCGCCCGTGACCTCGAGGCCCGCAGCCTCCAGCTTGTCCTTGAAGGCAAAAAGTTCCTCACGGCTGGCGACGGTGAACGAGACGTGATCGAAGCCGAGCGGAGCACTGGTCGGGCTGCCGTGGAACTTTTCCTGCATCACGCTGGCACCGTCGTATTCGAAAAAGGCGACCTGCGTATTGCCGCAACGGAAAAAGTAATGCCGGAATCCGTCATGCCCGATCCCGGAGTGCAACGCCATGCCGAGCAGATCGCGGTAGAACCGGATCGTCGCCGTCATGTCCGGGGTGATGAAAGCCAGGTGGTTGATGCCGGTCAGTTCCATGATCGCCACTCTCCGCTGGTCCGAGGTTAGCTCAGTATAGCGGGAAACCGGGGGCTGCGAAAACCGCCGGTGTCAGGCGTAGGGGTTCTTGCCGGACCGGGTATAGATCCGAATCGGGATGCCATCGAGACCGAAGTCGTCGCGAAGGCCGTTCGCGAGATAGCGCAGATAACTGTCCGGCAGTTTCCCTGCAGTCGACGAGAAAAGAAAGAAAGTCGGCGGCCGCGTCTTGGCTTGCGTCGCATAGCGGATCGTCAGGCGTTTGCCGTGCGAGCCCATGGGGGGCGGGTGCGCTTCGAGCATGGTCGAAAGCCATCGGTTGAGTGCACCGGTGGGCACGCGTGCGTTCCAGGTCTCGAACACCTCGAAAATGGTTGGCATCAGCTTGTCCACGCCGCGCCCCGTAAGCGCGGACATGGTCACGACTTTCACGCCGCGGATCTGCTGCAGCGAGGTTTGCAGACGATCCTTGATCGTGGCCATCGCCTCGCTGCGGTTGGCAACGCTGTCCCACTTGTTGACGGCGATGATGAGGGCGCGTCCCTCGTCAACAACCTTGCGCGCAATCGTCAGGTCCTGCTTTTCGAGCGGCTGTTCGGCATCCAGCAGCAGGACGACGACCTGCGCGTACTGAATCGCCCGGAACGTGTCGTTGACCGCCAGATGTTCCAGTTTCTCCTGCACGCGTGCCTGTTTGCGCAGCCCGGCGGTATCGACCATTTGGATGTCTCGGCCTTCCCACGTCCAGTGCGTGGCGATCGCGTCGCGGGTAATGCCGGCCTCGGGGCCGGTCAGCATGCGCTCCTCGCCCAGAAGGCGGTTGACCAGTGTCGACTTGCCGGCGTTCGGGCGGCCGACGATGGCCAGCCTGAGGGGACCTGCGAGGACGGTCTCGTCATCGTCTTCTTCACCGCTGTCTTGCGGAAGCAGGTCATCGTCGCCGGATTGCATGGCCGCTTCGCGGGCGGCTGCGGCTTCGGCTTCTTCCCGGTAAGGCACAAGCGCGTCGTATAGCCCCTCCAGTCCCAATCCGTGTTCGGCGGATAATGGCAGCGGGTCACCGAGACCCAGGCTATAGGCCTCAAGCAGCCCGGCCTCGGCCTGTGCGCCTTCGCATTTGTTCGCGGCGAGGATGACGGGCGTGTTCTGGGTACGCAGCCATTGTGCAAAGTGGCTGTCCGTGGGCGTGACGCCGGCGCGGGCATCAATCAGCAAAAGCGCGACATCGGCCTCGGCGACGGCCTGCTCCGTCTGCTGGCGCATCCTGCTCTCGATACTGCCGTCCGTGGCTTCCTCAAGTCCCGCGGTATCCAGGATGCGGAACTTCAAATCCGAAATCGATGCGTCGCCTTCGCGCCGGTCGCGGGTTACGCCGGGTGTGTCATCGACAATCGCCAGCCGCTTACCGACCAGGCGGTTGAACAGCGTCGACTTGCCGACGTTGGGCCGGCCAATGATCGCAAGGGTAAAGGTCATGGGTCGGGTCTAGCCGTGCGCCCGCGTCACCGGTAAACAACCAGTTCGGCGTCATTGGCAAGGAAGATGACCGAACCGTTGGCGACAATCGGGGGTACGGACGCGCCATCCGGCAGTTCCACGGTGCCGAGCAGGCGGCCGCTATAGGGCGAAATGGCCAGTGCTTCCTCGTTGGAGCCGGCGACGATCAGGCGATCGCTGACCAGGATCGGCCCGGTCCAGATGATCGCGTCCTCCTTGTCTTCAGGGTCCTCGAAACGAGGCAGGCCGGTCACCCAAAGGACCTTGCCGTCTTCTCGGGAGACGCAGATCAGTTCGTTTTCGTTGGTGATGGTGAAGATGTAATCACCTGCAATCCACGGGCTTTCCGTGCCGCCGATTTCGCGTGCCCAGTTCCGGCGCCCGGTGCGCAGGTCGATCGACGCCATGACGCCGGCGTGGCTTATTGCGAACACTCGGCCCCTGTCGATGACCGGACGGCCACGTATCTGCGCAAGAGATGCGACCGCATCGGTACGGCGGATGGAAACGAGATTGTCCTGCCACTGTACACGTCCCGTATCGGCGCGGAGAGCGTATAGCTCACCGGACGAATAAGGGACGACCACAAGGCCGTTGTCTACCGCAGGGCTCGCGCCGCCAAGCAGCGACGCCGATTCCTGGCTGCCCTGGTGTGTCCAGAGAGTCTTGCCGTCGCGGGCATCGAGTGCGATCAGATTGTTGTCGACGGTAACGATGTAGACACGCCCACCGCGTACGGTTGGCGGTACACGCAGCGGAATGCCGATACGTTCCTGCCACACGATTTCGCCGGTCTTGGCATCAACGGCGAACACGACCCCGAAACCGGTTGCGACGAATACACGGCCGCGTTCATAAGCGATTCCGCCGCCGATATGTCCTTCGTCGTCGTCTTCAGGCTCAAGGTCGAGACTCCAGAGCGTATCGCCATTGTCGAGGCGGTATGCAGTCAGTTCCGACTCGGTATCGAGGGCAAAGACCACGCCGTCACCGACGATCGGCGTTGCCACGAAGCGGAGTTCGTCATCGGCGCCTGTCCCGATGTCCCGGCTCCATGCCTCCTCGAGATTGTCGCGGACCGCGATGTGATGCATGGCGTGATTGGCGTAGCCGCCCGCCATCGGCCAGTTGTCGTTGGGCGTGGGCGCGGGCAGGACGACATTGGCCTCGCCCGGGGCGACGTCCGCACGAAGGCTGCGTTCGTTCGCCAACACCGCGATCCGCTCACCCGGAAGCGGTTTTTGCTTCTTATCGAACGGGTCCAGGTTCTTGATCGTGTCACAGCCACTCAAGCCGGTGGTAACCGCGATGAGAGCGGCAAGCGCAACGGCTCGGGAAAATGCTGAAACGTTTCTCAAGGGAAACCTCATTGACCGATTGCTTGTAGCAGTTCCTGCGCCCTAGAGCGTACGCCGCCAGGGGCTTGCGGGTCCAGTGCGATTGCCTGAAGCCAATCGAGAGCCTTGTCCTTCTGCCCGAGGGAAATGGCCGCGACCGCGGAAATCTCGCGCGCGGAATGCCGCCAGTTTCCGTTATCGGCTGTCAAAGGCTGAAGATTGTCTATCACCGTCTGTGCATTGTCCTTGCTGAGGTCGAGCAGTTGAACGGCATTCAGGACAGTGGCGAGGTCGCGGAACGACTGCGGGTTCTTGGCGTCCGCGGCAACGGCCGCGTAAACGTCCGCGGCAGCCTGTGCATCACCGCTTTTCGCGAGCAGGGCGGCGCGACGGAGTTTGACCAGAACCGAGATATCGCCGATCCCGTCTTCTTCCAGCTTGGCGAGACTCTCGATGGCGCTCTCGGTCTGGCCTTCCTGGGCAAGCGTTGCGGCGCCGATCAGGCGGGTGGTCGATTCCATCCGGGTGCTGCGATCATAGGCGCGCCAGCCCTGGTAGCTGGCGACGACGACGACCACGGCGACGGCCACGCCAATAACGTAGTTGCCATAAGCTTTCCAGAGTTTCTGCGCCTGTTCCTGGCGCAGTTCTTCATCGATTTCGCGAATCAGCGCGTCGTCATCGTTGTCGGCCAACGTCGTCTCCGTCCGTTCGGGCCCCGGCTGTTACGGTAGGCCTGATTTAAAAGCGCCCAAACATATCGGGGTGGGGCCGGAATGGCAAACGATTGCAGCGGTTTAAGGTGCGAATAAAGGAAGGCGCGCGGCGGCGTTCTTAATCCACCGTTAACCATTTCCCGGTGATACTCGGCAAGTATCTAAAGGAGCCCGTTCCGCAATGAAAAAGTCCGCCAAATGGCTCGCCTTGGCGTTGATTATGGTGTCCTGTCTGGCTGTTTCGGCCTGCAGTCCTAACATTCTGGCGCCGGCCGAAGGGATTTCGCTAATCGGCACGGACAAGACGCTCGGCGACCACATCATTTCACTTTCCAGCGGTAAAGACTGTTCGCGCGTCCGTAAGGAACAGGGGCTGACGTACTGCGCCGAGGATATGCCGCAGATCAGGCAGAATGTTTATTGCTACCGCGACCTGGGCGGGGTGACCTGTTATGATCGGGAAAGCCCGCATGGGCCGAATCAGAACCAGCAGCGGGTCGATCGTAACGCGCACAATCTGCCGAACTGACCGCGCTCCCGCCCGGGAGGCGTTCCCGGTGGTAGGATAGCGAATGACCTTTCGTTTCGTTTTCTGGATGATTCTGGTGTGCCTGGTGTTTTCCGGGACCGCCGGATGGGTTTTCTACGGGGACCGTGAACCGGACCCGGAGGAACAGGCGATCCAGGCCTATAAGGTGGCCCTTGAGTCCGAACGCCGCGCCGCGGAAACCGGCGACGCCGAGGACTGGACCCGGTATGCCCGCTCCCTCGTCACAGGGCCGCCTCAGTTCCGTGACCCGCAGGAAGCGATGCGCTGGTACCGTAAAGCGGCGGATCAGGGCTATGCGCCGGCGCAGGTCGGCATCGGCGACCTTTTCGCAAAAGGTGCGGGTGTCCGCCAGGATCACTACCGCGCGCAGGAGTGGTACAACACGGCAGCACGACTGTCGAAGAACGCGGATGCGTATTTCAGGGTCGGTGAGGGCTATTTTCGCGGGCTCGGTGTGCCGCAGGACTATGGTGCCGCCTTGCAGTACTACAGTGTGGCCGCAGCGCAGGGGCATCCTGTCGCGCAGTACCTGATCGGCTCCATGTACGAGGCCGGATGGGGTGTCGATCGCGATCTCGTCGAAGCGTGGGTCTGGTACAATCGCGCGCTCCCGAACGCGAGCGTCGTTGCCGCGCATGAGGAAAGCTACGACGTCGCGGGTGCGCTGTCCCGCGCAGCGTCGCAAATGAACCGGTCCCAGCTTGATGTTGCCCGAAAGCGTCTTTCCGCGGCAGTGAATAAGCCCTGAACCAAGGCCGTTGACTGGGCGCCGCTGCGCCCGCAACATCCGCCCCATGACGATTTCAGCCGTAACGTTCGACTTGTGGGATACCGTCCTCGACGACGAGTCGGACGAGCCGATACGTGCCGCGAAAGGCCTCCAGAGCAAGGCGGAAACCCGCCATAGGCTTCTTCTCGGGGCACTTGAGCGTCACTACCAGATTTCCCGCGCGGAGGTCGATTTGGCCTATCGGGTGGCGAACGCCGCATTCTACAAGGTGTGGCAGGAAGCCAGCATTACCTGGACCAACAGGGAACGGCTGGACGTGTTGCTGAAAGGCCTTGGCAAGGCGTTGCCGGACGATGAACTGGCGGCGGTTTCCGCTAGTATGGAGCGGCTTGAAGTCGACATGCCGCCGGAAATCCTGCCGGGCGTGAAGGAAGCGATCCAGCGTCTGAGTTCCAGGTACAAGCTGTGCGTGGTATCGGATACGATCGTCACGACGGGTGCGGGCCTACGTCAAATTCTCGCGCATCATGACCTGCTGCAGTATTTCGACGGTTTCGCATTTTCCGACGAGGTCGGGCGTTCCAAGCCGCATCCGGCCATGTTCGAGGCCGCGCAGGCGGCAATGGACGTGCCGTTCGAGGAAATGGTCCATATCGGTGACCGGGACAACAAGGACATCAAGGGGGCGCAGGCGCTCGGCATGAAAGCGATCCTGTATACGGCGAAGCGGGATGCGGACCGTTGTTCGACCTCCGCCGACGCCGTTTGCACCGATCACAAGGACCTTGTAGGCATTATCGACGCGATGGCAGAGGACTGAGGGCATGGCTGACGGTAACGGCAAGTCGCCGAAGATTCTGATTGCGGACGGCAACACCAGGGACCGCAACGACGCCATGCTCGCCGTGGGGGGCGAACTGGGTGCCGCGCTCTATGCCAACGAGATCCGGCGCATGTTTCCAAACGCGGAACTGGTGACGATCTATCCGGCGGATGGCGACGATTATTTGCCGAAGGGCGTCGGCCTTTCCGATTTCGACGGCATGGTGATGGGCGGCTCGGGCCTGCATGCCTTTGATACGGACCCGGAAGTGACGCGCCAGGTGGATTTGATGCGCGACGCGCTGGATGCCGGACTGCCGGTGCTGGGCTCTTGCTGGGGGCTGCAGGTCGCGGCTGCCGCAACGGGCGGAACGGTCAATCAAAGCCCGCGCGGCCGTGAAGTCGGTGTCGCGCGCAAGATTTCGCTGACGGCGGCGGGGCGCGGACATGCGCTTTACTGCGACAAGCCCGCCGTGTTCGACAGCCCGTGCATCCATTATGACGAAGTCACGCACCTGCCGTCCGGGTCCGTCGTGCTGGCGGAGAACGCGCATTCCGCCGTGCAGGCCGCCGTCATCCGCAGGGGGGCTGGGGTGTTCTGGGGGGTTCAGTACCATCCGGAATTCAATGTGCCTCATCTGGCCAATCTCTACCGCCGCTACAAGGAGGACATGCTGAGCCAGGGGTACTTTGTCGACGAGGACGATCTGGAACAGTACTGCAACGAGCTGTCCGCGCTGCACCAGGACCCGACGCGGCTCGACCTCCGCTGGCGGCTCGGCATTGACGACGACATTCTGGATGCCGACATCCGCTGCCGGGAAATCCGTAACTGGGTGGAAAGCCTGGGTTAACTCAGTTCAGCGCCTGCAGCAGGTTGCTGCCTCGGATGCCATCGAAGATGAACTGAACGGCGAGCGCTGTCAGCAAAACGCCGATCACCCGTGAAATCACATTCAAGCCGGTGACGCCCAGGAGCTTCTGCACCTGTGTTGCCATCAACAGGAACGTCAGCGACAGGGCGAGGTTGGCGAACAGGGCGCCCAGCACGGCCGCTGTTCTGAGTGGATCGCCGTGCGCGTCCGCCATCAGCAGCACCACGGCCCCCATGGTGCCGGCGCCCGCGATCAGCGGGGTCGCCAGCGGAAACACGGAAAGATCGGTACGATGGCTTGATTCCTCGGCCTCTTCCTCGGTGGTCGAGCTGATGCCGCTGGAATGCGCCAGCACCATGTTGATGCCAACCAGCAACAACAGGATGCCGCCTGCGGTCTTAAGCGACGCGAGCGTGATCCCGAGATAGCTGAGCACCGATTTGCCGAAGAACGCGAAGGCGACGAGGATGCCTGCGGCAACGAGAACGCCCTTGATCGCCGTCCGGCGGCGCTGCGCAGGCGGCATGCCCGCCGTCAGCCCGGCATAGATCGCGGCCACGTCGATCGGGCCGATCACGGCGAAGAACGTCGTGAAGGCGACCAGCGCGGTCTCGATGACTTTAGGTGATAATTCCATGTTCCCCGTCTCCTTGGTTCAAGGAACAACGGATTGCGCAATGCGTCAATGGCGGGCGTTGTCGATTTGTGCGGTGACTAGCCTGATCCTAAAATACCAACACATGCTGATGTTTACGCTTAGACAGAGATGGTGTGAGGAATACGAATGAAAAAGCTGGGTCGCACTGAAGGACCAAAAGCTGAGAGGCAAAATGGCGAGCGCGGTTCCGTGTGGGTGTGTCGCCGGGCATCGGCAATTTTTGCTATTTTCACATTGTTAACAGGGTGCGCGCCCGGAATAACAAGTGAAGTTGCGGCTTTGTGTGCAAAAGACGGCGGGTTTAAGGGAAAGCGCAACATTGCTGACATTGAGAGTATTTATTTCGGAGGCGTACATTATCAATTTGACGGAGGTTTTCACGAGGGCTGTTCAAATTTGTGCGGATACCTTCTAGTTGATCATCAATACCCTTTTGTCGAAGTAGGTATGATGTCGGACGAGTTTCGAAGAGGGATCAAAGTTTTTACGAGAGAAGTCGCATTTAAAAGACAAGTTTTCTACCGTTATTCATTACAGAAAAAAGGCTCCAAGCATTGTGAATTCTATAAGAGCCAGTATTTAGCTACAAACAAGCTGAGAATAAGCACGCCACCTTTAGGCAAATATCCTAATAGTCGCTTGAAAATATCCAAACAGGAGTTTGAGAAAGAGCAAGAACTGATCGAATCTAAATTGGGCGACGCAAATTCCTGTATTGGACTAGAACGCATAGAGAAGCCGTCGTCGAAATACGGCGTATATACCCAGAGGTATTTTCACAAATCCACAGGTGAGGATTTGGTTGGTGACACCGCCATCGTGTTACATCGACGAGCTATATGGAATCTCGAAACACAAGAGATTGAAGCCAAAGCAGATTATTTCGGTAACTATTTTTTGGAATTTCCTCCCGGAATTTCCTCTCTGGGCAGCCCGTCAGCGTGGTGCCCAAATTTTCCGGGCTTTCCAGAATTACTAGACGTCGAGAGCGTCGTGCCGCCCGCAAAAAGGCGCATGAGTCGCTAAGTCTCGCTCAGATAAACGGCCCTATCGGTTTACTGTGCGCCGGGCATTGCGCCGATTTGCTTTTGCAGGTTAAAGCGTTCCCGACATCGACGCGTCGTACATCTGGCGCATTTCCTTTTCGCCGACGAACACCGGGTTGCCGCCGGCGGTCGGGTCTTCCGCTGCCATCTTCGACAGTTCGTCGAGGCGCGCGCCGTCAACGCCGAGGTCGGCGGCGGTGTGCGGAATGTCGAATTCCTTGCGGAGGTCCAACACCCAGTTCTGCACATCGTCGAAGCTGTCGCCGATGCCGAGCCAGCGGGCGAGGCGGGCGAGCTTGTCGTCGATGGCATCGCGGTTGAACGCGAGCACATAGGGCATGAAGACGGCGTTGGTCAGCCCGTGGTGCGTATCGAACACGGCACCGACCGGGTGCGACAGCGAGTGAATGGCGCCGAGGCCCTTCTGGAACGCAACGGCCCCCATGGCGGCGGCCGACATCATGTGCGCGCGCGCCGTCAGGTTGGATCCGTCCTTGACCGCCGTCGGCAGCCATTCCTTGACGAGGCGCATGCCTTCGACGGCGATGCCTTCGCCCATCGGGTGATAGAACGGCGAGCAATAGGCTTCGAGGCAGTGCGCCAGCGCATCCATGCCGGTCCACGCGGTGATGTTGGCGGGGAGGCCCTGTACCAGTTCCGGATCGCAGATGACGACGGCGGGCAGAAGTTTGGGGTGGAAGATGATCTTCTTGGTGTGCGTGCTTTCGTCGGTAATGACGCCGGCGCGGCCGACTTCCGACCCGGTGCCCGACGTGGTCGGCACGGCGATGATCGGCGCGATGCCGTCGGGATCGGCAAGCTTCCAGTTGCTGCCGACGTCCTCGAAATCCCAGATCGGGCGGGTTTGGCCGACCATGAGCGCGATGCACTTGGCGCAGTCCATGGCACTGCCGCCGCCCCAGGCGATGATGCCGTCGTGATTGCCAGCGCGATAGGCTTCCAATCCCGCGTCGACGTTGGCGTTCACAGGGTTGCCCTTGACGTCGGAGAAGACTGCACCCGGTACGCCGGCGGCCTCCAGCTCGGAAAGCGCTGCGGGGATCATCGGTAGACCCGCCAAGCCTGGGTCCGTCACGAGCAAGGGGCGATTGATCCCTTGTTCCTTGCAGACCTTACCGATCTCGGAAATGCGGCCTGCACCGAAACGGACGGCGGTCGGGTAGCTCCAGTTTCCGGAAAGCTGGGGATCATTGCTCATGAAAATATCTCCTCGTCATGGGCTTTCCGAATATATGACGCGGGGCCGGTTCGCAATGCACAAAAAAGGACAGTGCAATACGGCGTTCTTGCGGACCCCGGCTAGTTGGAAAACGCCACCGTGGCGCCCGCCTGCTGCAGTTTTTCAGCGCTCCATGGACTTGGTGCGGTCGGCGTGGCGCCCTTGCCGGAAATTGCCGTTCCTTCGCCGACCGTATCGAGTTCGACGACACCCGCTTTGGTCTCCACGTAGACTCCTTTGCCATCCAGCAGTGCCACCTCGAAGTCGTCCTCCAGCTTGCCACCCCAGAAAGTGGTGCCGCGGATGCCGATGGTTGCCGTGTCGGTCTCGATGATCATCGACGCGTCGGCGAGCTGCATCATCGAGCCGCTGGTCATCGAGAACGCACCCTTCATCAGGCGCATGACGGCATTGCCGCCGTTCTGTTCGAGAACGAACTCGACGACCGAGAATTGCGCCCGCTCGCCAAGCTGTACGGTGGTGCCGTCCTTAAAGGTCAATTCCAGCCGGGCATCCTTGCCGGTGGAAACGATATCGCCGAGCTGCACGTTGCTGCCGACGTCGAGCGGGCGGGGCAGGGCATCCTGCATGGCGATAGCCGCTTTCTCGATCCGCGACACCTGGGCGACGACATCGGAGTTCTGCTGCTGCGCACCGGCGGGGACGGCGATCAGGATAAAAAGACAAAGAAAAATGGACAATTGGCGCATAACTGTTCCTTCCTAAAAAAAGCTTCGCCCTTGCCCTCAAGCTATTGATTTTTATTGGCATATCCACGCAAAGGGAGGTGTTTATGTCAAACGCTTTCCCCGCACATCTTGTAACTTTTACGTGTGAATCCGCCAATCAGATTATTTCGAAGTAACGTTCCATTTCCCAGTCGGTGATGTGTTTGCGGAACTCGCGTTCTTCCCATTCGCGGCTGGCCGCATAGTGATCAACGAAGACGTCGCCGAACATGTCACGGGCGACCTTGGACGATTTGAGCCGTCCCGCCGCTTCGAACAACGTGGTCGGCAGTGCCAGCTTCTTGGGGAATTTCTTTTCGTAGGCGTTGCCCTCGATCTTCGGTTCGGGTTTCAGCCCGGCCTCGATGCCATGCAGGCCCGATGCGATGGCTGCGGCAAGCGCCAGGTAAGGATTACAGTCCGCAGCCGATACCCGGTATTCGACCCGTTGCGATTTCTCCGAGCCCTTGACCACACGCAACGCGCAGGTCCGGTTATCGACGCCCCACGTGGCGTCGGTCGGTGCCCAGAACCCCGGGATCAGGCGTGTGTAACTGTTCACCGTCGGTGCGATCATCGAGAGGAACTCAGGCATCAGCTTCTGCTGACCGGCGACGAACTGCGTCATTGTCTCACTCATGCCGTCCGGGTCCTTGGCATCGTAGAACGCCGATTTGGCGCCGCTCTTGCCGGAACCCTTCTTGTTGAGTGAGATATGGATATGGCCCGACTGGCCCGGCCAGTCCGGCGACCATTTGGCCATGAACGTCGCCATGAGCCCGTGCTTCTGCGCCATGATCTTTGCGAAGGTCTTGAACATCGCGGCCTTGTCGGCGGCGGCCATGGCATTGTCGACCGAGATCGCGGCTTCAAGGACTCCGGGGCCGGTTTCCTCGTGCAGGCCTTCCAGTTTCATGTCCATTTCGACGCAGCCGTCGAGAAGTTCCCGATAGAGATCGCTTTCGACCGTGTTGCGCAGGACCGAATAACCGAAAAACCCCGGGGCCAGCGGTTTCATGTCGCGGTAATTCTTCTCCCGGACGCTGTGCGGAGTTTCCTCGAAGACGAAGAACTCGAACTCGAAGCCGGCGTTGACGGTGTAGCCCATCTTGTCGGCGCGTTCGAGCACGCGGCGTAGCGTGCCGCGCGGGCAAACGTCTTCGTATTTGCCGGCGAATTCACCGAGAAAGAACAGCATGTCGTCTTCCCACGCGATATCGCGACAGCTGTCGGGGAGAAGCCGGACCTCGGCGTCCGGATAGCCCGTGTGCCAGCCCGTGATCGAGACGTTGTCGTAAAGCTGATCATAGGAATCCCAGCCGACGACCACGTCGCAGAACCCGAATCCCTTGTCGAGGGCGGACAGGAACTTGTCCCGGCCCATGTATTTGCCGCGCATGATGCCGTCGATGTCGAAAACGCCGACTTTGACGTATTCGAGGCCGCGTTCCTTGATGATCGCCTTGGCATCGGCGACGGACTTTACATTGCGCGCATACATGCGGAACCCCCTGATGAACCTATTGTGATTTATGCTATTTTAGGGGTGTCGCCCCCCTTGCGCCAAGCGCATCATTGCCCTCGAAACGATTATTTGGGCCGCTTTTTCAGGATACTCTGCCGTATATGGAAATCGATCTGATGGAAACGCTGAGACGCGGTATTGCTTGCCACCAGGCGGGCGATCTTGAGGCCGCCGCAGCTGCATACGGCGAGATTCTGAAGGCTGCACCGGGGCACGCGGACGCACTGCACCTGACGGGGTTGATCGCGCATCAGCGCGGCGATCAATCGAGCGCCGTATCGTCCATTTCGAAGGCCATCGACATGGACGGAAACGTCGCGCTCTATCATGCGAATCTTGGCCGTGTACTGAAGGCGAGCGGAGATCATGAAGGCGCCGTCGAGGCTTTTCGACACGCCGTGCAACTTGAGCCAGACACGGCCAGCCTGCATGCCGATTTGGCCGCAGCACTTCTGGGCGCAGGTGACGCCGACGCGGCCCGCGCGCGTGCCAACCTTGCGATCGAGATCGATCCGAGTTCGGGCGAGGCGCATGCCAATCTCGGCCTCGCGCTACAGGACCTCTACGGCCCAGCAAACGAGGGTGCCGTTCGTGCCTTACGCCGTGCGGTCGAGCTCGCGCCGCAGCTGCCGGGTCCGCATCTGGGGCTTGGGTTGGCCCTGCATGAGGAGGGTGATCGGGCGGGGGCGGAAGCGGCTTACAGCCAGGCGATCGCGCTCAACCCCGGCTTTATCGAGGCACACTGCAACTTGGGCAATCTGGCGCGCGATGCACTGGCATTCGATGACGCGGTGGCGCATTACGGCCGTGCGCTCGAGATCGATCCCATACAGCCTCAGGTGTGGGGCAACCTTGCCGTGGTGCTGCAGGAAACGGGGCAACTCGACGCCGCGTTGCAGGCCTATGACAACGCGATTGCACACGCGCCGGACGATGCCGACATTCGCCGCAACCGCGGCATGGCACTGTTGGCCAAGGGGCACTTCGTCGAAGGCTGGCAGGATTATGAATACCGATGGCAGACGGCCCGGTTTCGTGACCTCACGCGCGATTGGCCGGTGCCCGCGTGGGACGGCGGCGACCTGACCGGTCGGCGCATTCTTGTGCATGCCGAGCAGGGGCTCGGGGATACGCTTCATTTCTGCCGTTATCTGCCGCTCCTTCGTAACCTCGGGGCCGAGGTCGTGTTCGAATGCGCGGACGTCCTTCAGCCCCTAATGACGGCGCTGCCTGGCGTCGAGGGCGTCATCATGCCTGGCGCGGCCCTGCCGGCGGTCGACTATCACGCGCCCTTGCTAAGTCTGCCGCGCCTCGTCGGTACCACGGCCGCCAGCATTCCTGCCGATGTACCTTACCTGACCGTTCCGCATGCGCGGCAATCCCGGTGGCAGCGGATCGCCGACGAATGGCCGCGTGGGAAGAAGATCGGCATAGCCTGGCGCGGTAGTCCCGACCATCCCCGCGATGCCGTCCGTTCACCGGGGCTGGCGCCGTTCATGCGACTGCCGGGTCTTCAAGACCTGGTGCTCGTCTCGCTGCAGAAGACAGGTGGCGCCGATGAGTTGGCAACCGTGCCCGGGGCCGGGAAGATCATCGATCCGACGGCAGAGCTCAACGATTTTGCGGATACTGCGGCGTTGATGATGCAGCTCGACGCGGTCGTGTCGTGCGACAGTGCGCCCTTGCACCTGGCGGGTGCGCTCGGTGTTCGCTCGTTCGCCGTGCTGCCCCATGTTGCCGAATGGCGCTGGGGGCAGGGGAGCGAGGAAACCCCCTGGTATCCGGGGATGACGCTGTTGCGTCAGCCGGAACCGGGAAACTGGGAGGCTGTATTTGAAAAACTTACCGGGCTTATTGCCAAGGCATAGAGAACGTCTTGACGTTGGTGAAGCTTTTCATCGCCTCGATGACGCCTTCCTTGTAGCCGAGACCACTATCCTTGATGCCGCCGAATGGTGACATCTCGATCCGGTAGCCAGGGACTTCCCAGATATTTACGGTGCCGTGCTCGAGTTCGTTGATGAACCGCGTGATGTAGTCGAGACGGTTGGTCGCGACACCCGACGACAGGCCGAAGTTGGTGCCGTTGGCGACACGGATCGCGTCGTCGATATCCTTGATACGGATGATCGGAATGGCCGGACCGAAGGTTTCCTCGACGACCAGTTCCATATCTGATGTCACGTGGTCGACCACGGTCGGGGGGAAGATCGCGCCCTGGCGGTCGTTGCCGTACAGCAGCTTTGCACCCGCCTTCACCGCATCGTCGACGCGGCGCTGGAAGGTCTTGGCCGCGTCCTCAGTGATGACACAGCCGACATCGGTTGTGGGATCGGTCGGATTGCCGGCCTTGAGGGCCTTGGCTTTTTCGACACATGCTGCGGCAAACTCATCGGCGATGCTTTCGTGCGCGAGGATGCGTTTCACTGCCGTGCAGCGCTGGCCCGAGTTCTTGGTCGCGCCGGCGACGGCCATTGTGGCCGCGCGGTCGATGTCAGCATCTTCCATGATAATAAATGGCGCATTGCCGCCGAGTTCAAGAACGGTGCGGCGGTAGCCTGCTTTCTCGGCGATCATCTTGCCGACGGGGACCCCGCCCGTGAACGTGATCAGGTCGATGCGCGGATCGGTGATCATGCTGTCGCCGATCTTTGCCGGCATGCCGGTGACGACATTGAACATCTCAGGCGGCAGACCGGCTTCGTACAGAACGTCGGCAAGCAGCAATGCGGTCAGTGGTGTCAGTTCGGTCGGCTTGCAGACCATACGGTTGTTGGTGGCGATCGAGGGTGCAATCTTGTGCGCCACCATGTTGAGCGGGTGGTTGAACGGCGTGATGGCACTGATGACGCCCAACAGTGGTTCGCGTTGGGTGAATATCTTGCGGCGCTGGCCGTGCGGCGTCAGGTCGCACGAGAAGATCTCGCCGTCGTCCTTGATGACCATCTGGCCGGTCAACGTGAACACGTCGAAGGCGCGGCCGACTTCGTAAAGGCTGTCCTTTTTCGAGAGGCCGCACTCCGCCGTGATCAGGTCGGAAATCTCATCCTTGCGGGCGACAAGAAGCTCGGCCGTCTTCTGCAGGATCTGCTGGCGTTCGTAACGCGTCAGCTTCGGCTTGAAGGCATGCGCCTTCTTGAACGCATCCTCGATCTGAGCGGGATCGGCATTCGGCACCGTGCCCACAATGCTGCCGTCATATGGATTGAAGACCTCGATCCGCTCATCATTGTCGATGTGCTGACCGGCAATACGCATGGTTTCATGGCGGGGCGAGGTGGTTTGCTCAGAATGCGCGTCCATTAGGAAGTTCTCCCGTACTTCAGGAAACGTGGTTTAATGCGACATCGAATATGTCGAAATTCCGCAGTTGGCGTCCGCCCGGCAGTTCATTGACGGGTTTGGTGACGATCAGCGGGACGGTCTGTTCGGAAACGCCGCCGTGCGAGCGCAGCGGCTCTTTCAATTGTGTGAGGTCATGCCGGTCGGCGCTGGTGCCGAGAACTTTCGATTTCTCTGAGACGACGATAAGGTCGCCGAGCCGGTCCTCGGGTAGGCCGAACATGCGGCAGCCGATTTCGCGGGGGTATACCGTTGCGATACCGTCAATCGTCCGAAGTGCGTCGGCGACGGCGTCGGGATCAATCTCGTCATTGAGGTAGACCGTCGCAAACGAACCGAGCGCACCGTGGTGCACGACATAGGGATCGGTGATCGGCAAAATGACCCGGGCATCGCCTGCGTCGAGCATGCCGTCGAGGACTTCCTGCAGGTAAATGACATCCGGTTTGCCGTCGTCGTCGTGCTTCGCATTCATACCGTGATCGGCGGTCAGCGCCAACGTCGCGCCCATCGCGTCGAGCTTGGCGAAGTAACCGTCCATCATCGCGTAGAACTGGTTGGCGACCGGCGTGCCCGGCGCATGCTTGTGCTGAATGTAGTCGGTCGTCGACAGGTACATCAGGTCCGGGCGCATGCTTTCCATCAGCTTCACGCCGGCATCGAAAATGAACTCGCTGAGTTCGGCCGAATAGACGGACGGGATGTCACGGCCGACCATCGCCTGCGCATTATCGATGCCGTTTTCCGCCATCGTCGTCTCGTCCGCTTTCTCCGACGAGAAGCTGACGGCGCGTCCGGTCGAAAAATCGAGGCCATGGCCCAGCAGCCGGCGCAGTTTGTCCTTCGCGGTGACGATGCAGACCTTCGCGCCCGCATCGTGGAACGCCTTGAAGATGGTGTCCGCACGCAGGAACTTGGGATCGTTCATCATCACTTCCTCGCCGCTGTCGGGGTCGAGGAAGAAGTTGCCGGAAATACCGTGAACGGCAGGCGGCTGCCCCGTCACGATCGACAGGTTGTTCGGGTTGGTGAAACTCGGCACGACACAGTGCGCGCGCAGGTCGGTGCCGTTCTTCAAAGCCTTTTCCAGATAAGGCATGTGACCGCCGGCAATGGCCTGTTCGATGTAGTCCGGCTCGGACCCGTCAATGCAGACGACGACGAGCGGCGCTTGTGGCCAGTTGTAGGATCGGCCATTGACGGATACGGACTTGTTGATGCTGTTCATCGTATTCTTCTTCCTTCAGGCAGCCGCTGGGCGCCCGGTTTGAACGTTCATGTCTTTCAGGGTATGTGCGATAACGTCTAGCGCACCGTTGATTTCCGCCGCACCCAGCGCGCCGATGCAGCCGATGCGGAATGACGGCGCCACCGTCAGCTTACCGGGGTAGATAATGTAACCCTGATCCTTCAGCCGGTCGTAGAAGACCTCGAAGTCGAAGTTCGGGTCTTCCGGCATCTTGAAGGTGATGATGATCGGTGCCTGCAGGTTGTCCGGTAGCAACGTTTCGAAACCGAGCTTGCGCATGCCGCCAATCAGGATGTCGCGGTTCTCCGTGTAGCGCTTGAAACGGCCTGCAACGCCACCGGCGTCGAAGAACTGTTGAATGGCGGCATCGAAGGCGACGATGACGTGCGTTGGCGGTGTGAAGCGCCATTGCGCGTTTTTCTCCATCGCCGTCCATTGATCGTAGAGATCGAGGCTCAGCGAATGGGCATTGCTCTTGCACCCCTCAAGAACTGATTTCCGGATCAGCGCGAAGCCCATGCCGGGGACGCCTTCCAGGCATTTGTTCGAAGACGCCATCACGGCGTCGAAGGTAACCTTCTTCGCATCCAGTTCAATCGCGCCAAAGGCACTCATCGCGTCAATGATCAGGCTCTTGCCCTGTTTGGCGCAGACATCCGCGATTTCGGCGATGGGATTAAGGATGCCCGACGTGGTTTCGCAATGTACCGCGAGGACGTGGGTGATGGACGCGTCTTCGGTCAACAGCTTTTCGACATGTCCCGGGTCGGGCGGGGTATCTTCAGGTGTCTCGTAAGTTGAGTGCGCGCGGCCGGCATAGTCGAGAATCTTCACCATACGCTGCCCGTACGCCCCGTTGATCAGGACAAGTGCCTTGCCGTGCTTAGGGATCAAGGTACCTAGGGTCGCTTCGACGGCAAAGGTGCCGCTGCCCTGGACCGGCACGCAAACATGCGTGTCTTCGGCATTGGCGATCGTCAGAAGGCTTTGGCGTACCCTGGCATTGGTCGCGATAAAGGTGGCGTCGCGGGAGCCCCAGTCATGAAGCATCGCCTGTTTGGTCTCGGCGGAAGTAGTCAGTGGGCCCGGCGTAAGGAGCCAAGGGTCACGATCAGCAGTCGTCATTAGTCTCTCCGCATGTCTGCAGTCCGCGAATACGGACTATATCGGTCAAAAACGGTCAAAAGTCCACAAATAAAAAATGAAACTTATTTGTCGACTAACGTTTGCGCCAGGCTTGTGTCCGGCTCTGGATCCCGCGAGTCAGGATCATATGCAACAGCCTGACGCCTGCGGCTGTGCACACGATCATCATGCCCATGGCGGCGGCCGGTGACTGGTCGCCCGCGTCGTCCATATTCAGGACGGCGACGGACGCCAGTGTAGTATCGGAAGAATACAGAAATACGACAGCAGATACGGTGGTCATCGCATTGACGAACAGATACATCGAAATATCGAGCACCGCTGGCGTGCAGACCGGTACCGTGACGCGCCAGAAGGTCTTGTAAAACGGGGCCTTCAGCGACTGAGACACGGCTTCGAACTCGGGATCCATCTGTTTCAATGCAGTGACGGCCGAAAGATGCGCGACGGTGTAAAAGTGCGTGATCGTGCAGATCACAAGGATCGGCATCGTGTGATACAGGAATCCGAGCGGATTGTCCGGGTGATTGAAGAAGAACACGTAGGCGAGGCCAAGCACCAGCCCCGGGACCGCCATCGGCACCATGCAGAGCGCCTGCATTGCCGTTCGGCCATGCTGGAAGCCACGGCTTTTTTCGACCAGGAAGGCGCCAAAGAAGACGATTGCGGTGCCGAAGACTGCCGTCCAGGCAGCAAGCTCAATCGAGTTGAAGTACGAATCCCAGCCGCCGCCGTCCATCAGCTGGAAGTTATAGTGTTTGGTGGTCAGGCTCAGGTTGTAAGGCCAGAACTTCACCACGGATGAAAACGCGGCCATCGCCAGTACGGACAGGATGATGAAGCCGACGAAGCTGCAAAACGCGAGCATGATGCGGTCGAACACCGGGTTCGGCTTCGGCTGGAACGGCACGGCGCGCGCCGACAGGAGCGCCACCTGTTTGCGCTGGACGACGCGGTCGGCGATGAACGCGAACGCGGCGGGGATCAGCAGCGCCATGGAGACCACGGCGCCCATCTGAAAGTCGTGGCGCCCAACGACCTGTTTGTAGACATCGGTCGCCAGAACGTTGTACTGGCCGCCGACAACCTTGGGCACGCCGAAATCGGTGATGATCAGGGTAAAGGCGACAAAGAACGCGGATACGAGGCCGTAGCGCATGCTCGGCAAAGTCACCGTGAAGAACGTCTTCACCTTGCTGGCGCCCAGCACTTCCGATGCTTCGTAAAGCCTGGCATCGCTGAGCGACATGCTGATCAGCATGATCGTCATGACATGCGGAAAAACGTAGAAGACCTCGCCCATGACGATGCCGATGGGGCCGTACAGTTCGGCGCCGAACAGCCACTCCTTTATGATTCCCTGGTTGCCGAAAAAGAACACCAGCGAAATCGCCGGTAACAGCGACGGCATCAGAATCGGGACCAGCGCGATCCCCTTGAACAGGCTCTTCATCGGCATGCAGGAACGTGTCAGCGCATAGGCATAGATGAACGCGATGAACATCACGATCACGGTGGCGACCAGCGTGACCTTGAAGCTGTTGCCGATCGACCATGAAAGGGCCGGGGTCGTCAGATAGGTGATGTAGTTGGCAAGGCCCACAAACTGGCCGTCGGCGTTCTGGAAGCTCTTCGCGAGCAGTGCGTACAGCGGAAACGCGATCCCGACCAGCAGGTATACCGCAATCAGCATCATGGCGATGCGCATGATCCAGTCGTCACGGCTGATCTTCGGCTTGACGATCGGTGCAGTGGTTGCGGCGGCGTCGCTCATTTCGTCAGACTACCTTTGCGCCGGATAGACGTTCATGTGCTCGGCGGGAAGCGCAACGCGGATGCTGCTGCCGACGGCGATATCGATCTCGCGAGCGCGAGCGACGGATACGTCGATCATCAGCCCGGCGCCGCCGCCGACGGGGTCGGTGTGCAGCCGGTGAAAGGAACCGAGGAACTCGACGTGATGGATCGGCAGCGATATCTGGTTCGGTGCGCCGTCGGCACGGCTACCTGTCAGGACATCCTCAGGGCGGATGCAAAGCGTGACGTCGGTTCCTTCGGCGATGCCAGGCGGGCTCGCACTCAACGACAGGTCAGTGCTGCCGATGCGGGCGGATGTCGGCGTGACGAGTTTGGCCTCAATAAAGTTCGTGGTGCCGATGAAATCGGCAACGAAGGGGGAAGCCGGCTGGCTATAGATTTCAAGCGGCGTACCGACCTGCTCGATGACACCGTTGTTCATGACGACGATCCGGTCCGCCATGGTCAGTGCTTCTTCCTGGTCGTGCGTGACCATGATCGTGGTAACGCCGATCTGGTGCTGGAGTTCCTTGATCTCGTGGCGAAGGTGCGCCCGGACCTTGGCATCCAGCGCTGAAAGGGGTTCGTCCAGAAGCAGGAGGCCGGGCGCGGTCGCGAGTGCACGGGCAAGTGCCACGCGCTGCTGCTGTCCGCCGGAAAGCTGCGCCGGGTATTTCGTGCCCTGGTCGGGCAGGCCGACAAGGTCGAGAAGTTCCGTCACGCGCTTTTCGACCTGCTGTTTGGCGACTTTCTGGTTTTCAAGACCATAGGCGACGTTGGCGCGCACCGTCAGGTTCGGAAAAAGGGCATAGGACTGAAACACGATGCCGAAGTCCCGTTCCGACGGCGGCAGCGCGGAGATATCGCTGCCCTTCTGAAAGATCTGACCCGAGGACTGGATGTCCAGCCCGGCGACCGCGCGCAACAACGTCGTCTTGCCGCAGCCGGAGGGGCCGAGGAAACAAACAAATTCTTTCTCATAAACCTCGAGAGAAATGTCCTGCAACGCGGTGAAGTCGCCAAAATTCTTGGTGACATCGACGATCTTCAGATACGGCGCAACGTTGTCCGATGCCATATGAGCCTGTCCCCCTGCGATGAGGCCTACAACGATAACTTAAGTGATATGCAAATCAAACGGATTGCCCCGAGCGGTCGATCGCCCGGGGCTCTCCAGTTCGTCTCATCCGGTCCGATTATTTGGGATCGGATTTGCTGTCGTAGCGCTTGCGCCATTCATCCAGAATGCGGATGCGGTTCTTGGCGGCCCAGGCAAAATCGTTCTGGATCATCTTGCCTTCGATACCGACCGGGAAGTTTTCGACCGGCTTCGACTTGCCCATCATGGAAACGACCGCATAGGACTCGTTGTACATTTCCATGGCCTTTTCGCTGACGGACCAGTCGGCCAGCTTCTTGGCGGCGTCCAGATTCTTGGTGTTGTGGACAATGGCGAATGCCTCGAGGTCCCAGCCAACGCCCGGTGACGGGGCGACAACTTCAAGCGGCGCGCCTTCGGACTTAGACTTGGCGCCACGATAAGCGAACGACACGCCGATCGGCGTTTCACCGCGAGCGGCCAGTTTGCACGGTGCCGAGCCGGAGTGCGTGTAGCGCGAGATGTTCTCGTGCAGCGCATCCATGTACTTCCATGCCTCGTCTTCGCCCATCATCTGGATCCAGCTCGAAACGTCGAGGAAGCCGGTTCCGGAGGAATTCGGGTTCGGCATGATGACATGCCCCTTGTAGACCGGCTTGGTCAGATCTTTCCAGTCGGTCGGAATAGGCAGGTTGTGCTTCTTGCCTTCGACCGTGTTGTAGCAAACGGAGGCAATCCATGCACGCTGACCGACCCACTGCGGGGCGCTGTTGACCGTGTCGTAGAACTTCTTCTCGATCTTATCCAGGCCTGCCGGTGCATAGCCTTGGAAGTAGCCTTCGTTGCCCAGCAGCATCAGGCTGGTGGCGGCGAGGCCCCAAACGACGTCTGCTTGCGGGTTGTCCTTTTCGGCCATCAGTTTGGAGGTCACGATACCGGTGGAATCGCGGATCCAGTTGATGGTGATGCCCGGGTTGTCGCTTTCGAAGGCTTTCTTGAAGCCTGCGAGTTCGTCAGCTTCGACCGCGGTATAGACCGTCAGTTCGACGGCCTTGGCCGGCGTCGCCGCGAAAAGCCCGAGGGCTGCGATCCCGAACGTTGCGCTTTTTAGAAATTTCGAAAATCCTGCGTTCATTATTTAGTACTCCTGCTCCCTGGTTGCAGTTTTGATAAGCGATGAAACAGGCAAAAAGCCACTATTGTCAACAAAACCGGGCAGGTCTTATTGTTGATAAGTTGGTTTGGCCCGAGTGCTCCGTTTTGTAGTGAGGAAGAAAACCTGTCGTCCTTCGCTATTGTCGTAAAAGCTTAACGAATCAAAATTGGCTGGCATAGATAAATATTGCACTGCAAAGAACGTTTGATGATCCGGCACAGGTGGGCTTATTTTCGGACGGGCTCAGTTGGCCTGCGGGTGTTGGGGCACCCATGCCGGTCGAGGGGGGAAAATAATGCTGGCAGAAGAACGACGGGCGAGAATCCTGGAGCTCGTTAATGAACGTGGCTCGGTGTCGGTCAGCGAGCTGCACCGCCGTTTGAAGGTGTCGCAGGAAACGATCCGCCGCGATATTACGAAGATGGCGCAGGAAGGCCGTCTCAGAAAGACCCATGGTGGCGCGCTCGCGCACGATCATTCGGAACCCGTCTTCGACGAGCGGATGAGTGTGAACATCGAGGGCAAACGCGCCATCGGGCGGGCTGCTGCCGAGATGGTGACGGACGACTCAACGTTGCTGATCGATTCCGGCACAACGACACTTTGTCTTGTGGAGAACCTGATGGAGCGACGGCGCCTCACGGTTTACACCAACGACATCCACATCGCGCAGCGGCTTAGCGGCAGAAACGACAACTCGGTTTACCTGACCGGCGGGGAGGTTCTTGCCAGCGAGGGCGCGCTGGTCGGGCGCGACGCGACAGCCATGCTCGCCAACTACTATCCCGACTTTGCATTTGTTGGCGCCGCCGCATTTTCGACGCAGCCGTTCCTGATGGACTACACCCGGGAAGCGGCTGAACTCAGGACGCAGATGCTGTCGCAGGCACGGACCAAGGTTCTTCTCGTCGATCACACCAAGTTCGGCCGCACCGGGCCGGTCAAGGTCGGCGGTCTGGAAGACGTCGACATCATCATTACGGATGTGCCCCTAAAGGGCGAAATCAAGACCGGACTAGCGAAACTCTCGGCTGAAGTACTGGTTGCGGGAGACGCCTGACCGGCGAAGCCGATTACGCTTCCGCTTCGGCGGTGATCATTTCGCCATTCAGATCGCAGTCGGCAGCCCCCAGTTTCACGAACTCATGGGCGATACTATCAGGCGTCTTGAGAGTATTCGGGTCTTCGCCTGGCATGGCTGCGGCGCGCATGCCGGTGCGCGTGGCGCCCGGATTGACGATGTTCACCCGCATGTCGGTCTTGGCGATCTCTTCGGCATAGGTCCGGACCATCATATCTAGGCCCGCTTTGGACACGGCATAGGCGCTCCAGAACGCGCGTGGCACATGACCGACTACGGATGTCACGTATATTGACCGGCCGCTGTCGGAGGCGCGAAGCAGCGGATCCATCGAGCGAAGCAGACGGAAACAAGCGGTCAGGTTGACGCTCATGACCTCGTTCCAGACCTTGGGGTCGAGTTGATGCATCGGCGTCAGTACGCCAAGTAGCCCGGCGTTGGCGACAAGGATGTCGAGACGGCCAAAACGCTCGTACATGGCGGCGCCAACCTTGTCGATCGCGTCATGATCTCGAAGGTCGAGCGGGACCAATGTCGACTCGGTTCCCGTTTCCGTACGGATTTCGTCGTCCAGTTCCTCAAGTGCGCCCTGCGTGCGTGCGACCAGGATCGGGTGAGCGCCTTCCTGGGCGTAGCGTTTGGCGACGGCGCGGCCGATACCTCGCGATGCGCCCGTGATCAGGGCGATACGTCCATCGAGTTTCTTTGACATTAAAAAGTTCCCCGTTCAGTCCCGCTCGGCGAGAAGCGACAGCTGTTTCGGCAAGCCACCGCCGTCCCGGTCCACGAGCGGGATCGGATACTCGCCGGTGAAGCACGCGTCGCAGTATTGCGGTTGATCAAGGTCGCGGCGGGTTTCGCCGACGGCGCGGTACAGCCCGTCAATGGAGACGAACGCAAGACTATCGACGCCGATGATGTTGGCCATGGCCTGCACGTCGTGTTGTGCTGCCATCAGTTGTTCCCGTTCCGGCGTGTCGATGCCGTAAAAGCACGAATGCGTCGTCGGCGGCGACGAGATGCGCATGTGTACTTCAGTGGCACCGGCGGCGCGAACCATCTCGACGATCTTGGTGGAGGTGGTGCCGCGGACAATGGAATCGTCGACCAGCACCACACGTTTGCCCTTGATAGAACCCATGTTCGCGTTGTGCTTGAGGCGTACGCCGAGGTGGCGGATCTGTGCCGTCGGTTCGATGAACGTGCGGCCGACATAGTGGTTACGGATGATTCCGAGTTCGAACGGTATATCGGCCTGCTGCGCATAACCAAGCGCCGCCGGCACGCCGCTGTCCGGCACCGGCACGATGACGTCGGCCGGGACGTGGCTTTCACGTGCCAGCTCCTTGCCGATGTTCTTGCGTACGGCGTAGACGTGACGGCCTTCGATCATGCTGTCGGGGCGTGCGAAGTAGATGTACTCGAAGATGCAGAACCGGCGCGGTTTCTTGGAAAACGGCTTCAGTGAATGCAGGCCGTTTTCGTCGATAATGACGATCTCGCCGGGATCGACATCGCGGACGAACTTGGCGCCAAGAATATCCAGCGCACACGTTTCCGACGTCAAGATGTAGGCGGTACCGAGACGGCCAATCACCAGCGGACGGACGCCGTGCGGGTCGCGCACGCCGATCAGTTTCTTGCCGCTCATGGCAACGAGCGAAAAGGCGCCTTCGAGTTGCGAGATGGCATCGGTCAGACGGTCGACGACCCGGCCGTATTCGCTGCGCGCGATCAGGTGAATGATGGTTTCCGTGTCGCTGGTGGACTGAAAAATACTGCCGCGCTCGATGAGGGCGCGGCGTACAGCGTAGGCATTGGTGAGATTGCCGTTATGGGCGACGGCGAGGCCGCCGAACTTGAACTCGGCAAACAGCGGCTGAACGTTGCGGATCACGGTGTCGCCGGATGTCGAATAACGGACATGGCCGATCGCCGTGTTGCCGGTCAACTGTGAAATCACTTCTTCCGATGAGAAGTTGTCCCCGACCAATCCCAGTGCACGGTGGCTGTGGAACTGTTCACCGTCGTAAGAGACGATGCCGACGGCTTCCTGACCGCGGTGCTGAAGTGCATGCAGGCCCAGCGCCGCGTGCGCCGCGGCATCGATGTGCCCGTAAATGCCGAACAGGCCGCATTCCTCGCGAGGATGGTCGTCGTCAAGGAATGGGTCATAAGAACTCGTCATGGCGGGCATCCTAACGTTTTCGTTCACTGATTGGAACCTGTGCCGTCGATCAGCCGCTCAAGATTCTTGCGCTGATTGGCATTGTAACCGTCCTGTGCCGGAGCGTCTTGCTGTTTCGGCGTCGGTGACATCAAACCTTTGACATCGATGCTGGACTTGCTCCCCGCCGCCGAAGGGGCGGCGATATGGTCTGGTACCAGCGACTTAAGCAATTCGGCGCCCGGCTTAATCAACTGCATGGTCCGGGCATCCCGGACGAGGGCCGGATGATCTTCTTCCGGGATGATCAGTTCAAGTCCGATATAGGCGACGCATACCAGCACTGCGCCACGTGCAAGGCCGAACAGGAAACCGAGCGAGCGGTCCAGCACGTTCAGCGCGCTCGCCTGGACCTGTTTGGCGATAGCACGTGTAATGAGCGACAGAAATACGAGCGTAACGATAAAAATGACCGTCCCCGCGACGAGATCGGCGGCGAGATCGAGCGAGATGTACTTGCGGGCGAACGGTTTGGCATACGGAAAGCCGTAGAATGTCGCGAAGATGGCACCGATCCAGCCGCCGACGGAGAGGACCTCGTGCACGAACCCCCGTGCATAGGCCAATACGGCGGATACCAGAAGAACCAGAAGGACGCCGACATCGACAACATTGATCGGCAGGTCGTTGATCGCGTCCATCAAGCGGTCCTCAGCCCAATGCCCGATGCGCGCCGGCTGCCGGCAGGATGGCGTCGGCGAGGTCGCGCAGATGCGACACTTCCGTCACCTGAAGATCGTGGTCTGCACTCTTGGTCTTTTTCGAGGAGCGGACGCGGGGGATGATGGCGCGGGTAAATCCCAACTTTGCGGCCTCCTTCAGACGCGCATCTATCCGCGATACCGGCCGGATTTCACCGGAAAGGCCGATCTCGCCAAAAATCACCGTGCCGCCGGTGATCGCTTCGCCGCTTTCCGATGAGAGCAAAGCTGCCGCGACGGCCAGGTCGGCTGCCGGTTCCGAGATTTTCAGGCCACCGGCGACGTTCAGGTACACATCCAGAGGCCCCAATGCAAGGCCGCATCGGGCATCCAGCACGGCCATGACCATGGCGAGCCGTCCGCTGTCCCAGCCGATGACAGCACGCCTGGGCGTTGCCAGCGCACTGGGGGCGACGAGCGCCTGGATTTCGACCAGCACCGGCCGCGATCCCTCGATGCCTGCGAACACGGCGGCGCCGGAAACGTCACCTTCGCGCTCACCCAGGAACAGTTCGGAGGGGTTTTCGACTTCGTCCAGACCGCCGTCCGACATCTCGAATACACCGATTTCATCGGCGGGACCGAAACGGTTCTTGACCGCTCGCAGGATACGGAACTGGTGCGACCGCTCACCCTCGAAATGGAGTACTGTGTCGACCATGTGCTCGAGCACGCGCGGACCGGCGATGGTGCCTTCCTTGGTAACATGTCCGACCAACAACAGCGCGAAGCCGCGTCGTTTCGCGAGGCGGATCAGTTCCTGTGCGGACGCGCGGACCTGCGATACCGTCCCGGGCGCGGATTCAAGGTTGTCCAGATACATGGTCTGGATGGAATCGATGACGACGACGTCCAGCTTGTCCGGCGTGTCGAGGGTCGCAACGATGTCGCGCACGCTGGTCGCAGCGGCAAGCGATACGGGAGCCTTGTCGAGGCCGAGCCTGCGCGCGCGCAGCCTTAGCTGTGCAATGGCTTCCTCGCCTGAGATGTAGACCGTCTTTCCGGTCTCTGCGAGGCGTGCGGTCACCTGCATCAGCAGTGTTGACTTGCCGATCCCGGGATCGCCGCCGACAAGTACGGCCGAACCGGGGACGAGGCCGCCGCCCAGGACGCGGTCGAACTCCGCGATACCGGCGACGCGCCGGGGCGGGTCCTTTTCGTGACCGTCGAGGCCGACAAACTCGATCTTCTTGCCGCGTTTGCCGCCAAGGCCCTTGGGGGCGCTTTCGGCACCGGCTTCTTCGGTCAGGCTGTTCCAGGCACCGCAGGCGTCGCACCGTCCCATCCATTTCGGATGCGTTGCGCCGCATTCCTGGCAGACATAAGTGGATTTCGCTTTGGCCAAGCTCCGCTCCTTAGCCCTAGGGAGATTGAGGCTTAAGGCAATCCGCGCCTTGCCGCAAGCGGCCTCGTCTTTTAACGGGTGCACCGCTAGACTTTGCGCCGCCAGAGATGGAGGAACCCGCGCATGTACACGCTTTACTGGTCGGCTCGAACCAGCGCAATCGCCCCGGATGCGGTGCTCAGCGAGGCCGGCTCTGAATTCACCCGCAAAGAAGTGAAAAGAACGAATGGCCGCGTCGATGACCCGGCATTCGAGAAAATCTCGCCGATGAAGCAGATTCCGGCGCTTGTGCTCCCGAACGGCACCGTCCTGTGCGAATCGGTCGCGATGTCGCTGGCGCTGATCGAGCGGTTGCCGGAGGCGGGCATGTTGCCGCCTGTCGGCAGCGACGAGCGGGCGCTCGCCTATCGCTGGCTGATGCACATTCAGTGCAATATCTATGAATCCGACCTGCGTCACAGTTACGCTGACCGTTACACGACGGACACGGACGGCGTTGCCGGCGTCAGGGCCGCCGCCGAGGAAAGATGGGATCGTGCGTTTCAGGTGATTGAGGATGAAATCGACGGCAACTCGTGGATGTTGGGCAGCGGCTTCTCACTGGTGGATGTCTATCTAGGGGCCACTGTCTGTTGGCACTACGATACGCCGGCGTTACTGGCGCGCTCGCCGAACATCGCGCGCGTCTGCGGAAACGTACGGGCACGGGACAAAACCGGCCCGCTGTTCGAGCTTTATCAGATGCCGGAGCTGGAAGGGCTGATCTGATTGGCCCGCGGTTTGGGTGAATCTATTTCCCGGCCTTGAGCCGGGACCCATTTTCAAAATTGCGCAGTTCTATCCATGGGTCCCGGATCGGCCCTCTGGTCCGTCCGGGAAACAATGTGGAACGCTATCTCCGAACTGCCATCTTGATCGGGCCGTCGGCGCGGCCATGGATGAACTGGTCGACGTAATCGTTGTCCGAATGATCGATGGCGTCTGTCGGCCCGGCCCAGATAATCCGGCCCTGATAGAGCATTGCGATCCGGTCGCCGATCTTTCGTGCTGATGCCATGTCGTGGGTGATGGTGACGGCGGTCGCGCCGACCGTCTGGTTCACGTGCACGATCAGGTTGTTGATGACGTCCGCCATGATCGGGTCGAGCCCGGTGGTGGGCTCGTCGAAGAAAATGATCTCCGGGTTGGTGGCAATGGCGCGGGCGAGGCCGACGCGTTTCTGCATGCCGCCGGAAAGCTCAGCTGGTGAGAGGTCGAGCACATCCGGTGAAAGACCGACGAGACGCAGTTTCTCGACTGCAATGTCGCGGGCGTCGTTTCGCGTGCATAGCTTGCGGGCGAGCAGACCGAAGGCGACGTTTTCCCAGACGGGGAGTGAGTCGAACAAGGCCGCTGCCTGGAACAGCATGCCGACCTGCCGGTTGATGTCCTCTCGCTCGGAAGGCGACATGGTCGTGACTTCCTTGCCGTCGATCGTGATCGAACCGCTGTCCGGTTTCAGGAGACCCAGCATGCATTTGATGGTGACCGACTTGCCGGTCCCGGAGCCGCCGATGATGACGACGCTCTCGCCCTTGCCGATATCCAGGTCGACATGATCCAGCACCACTTTTTTGCCGCCCGCAAAGGTCTTGCGGACGCCTGCAAGGCGGATCTTGGCGGCGTTATCCTGCGACATCTTTGGTGAAGAACAGCAGGGTCAGGATGTAGTTGAAGCACAGGATCAGGATCGAAGCCGAAACAACCGCGTTGGTCGTCGCCTTGCCGACACCCTGTGCACCACCGCCCGAGTAGTACCCGTGATAGCAGCCCATCAGCGTGGTGATGAAACCGAACACGGATGCCTTCACGAGGCCGGAGATGACGTCAATGGCCTCCATGAACTCCCACGTGTTCTGCAGGTAGTTCGACGGGTTGAAGCCGAGCTTGTAGACCGAGACGAGGTAGCCGCCGAAGACGCCGATAATGTCGGCGATGAAAACGACCAGCGGCAGCATCAGCGTGCCCGCGATCAGGCGCGGTGCCACCAGATACTTCATAGGGTTGGTGGAAAGAGTGGTCAGCGCGTCAACCTGTTCGGTCACGCGCATGGTGCCGATCTCGGCGGCCATGGCGGCGCCGATACGTCCGGCGATCATGAGGCCGCCCAGCACCGGCCCCAGTTCCCGGGTGATTGACAGCACGACGACATTGGCGATGGCACCTTCCGCCGAGAAGCGTGCGAACCCGGTGTAACTCTGCAGGGCCAGCACCATGCCGGCGAAGATCGCGGTCAGGCCGACGACGGGAAGGGTGAAGAATCCGATCTCGATGATCTGGCGCAGTAGTTGCCGGCCATAAAACGGCGGGCGGACGCAGTGCGAGACACCGTTGACGCTGAACATGGCCAACCGCCCGGTGGTGGCGAGGAACGCAAGGAACGCCCCACCGATTGGCCGCAACGGATTGATCATGCACCAGCCCCTTTATACGTGCGGGCGTAACGCTGCCCGAGACCGGTTAATACTTCATAGGGGATGGTCTGCCAATCCCGCGCGAGATCGTCGGCCGTTCGGTGCGTGCCCATGAACTCTGCCATGGCGCCCGGTCGCGCCATATGATCCGGCATATCCGTGACGTCCAGCGTGATCAGATCCATCGACACGCGCCCGATGATCGGTGCCTTGTGACCGTCGATAGTGGCGAAGCCCCGGCTTGATCCGGTCCTGTGAAAGCCGTCTGCGTAACCGATCGGCACCGTCGCGACGCGCCGTTTGCCATCGACGGCATGGGTCGCGCCGTAACCCACTGTCTCGGGCGTGTCGACGGTGCGGACCTGAAGCACGCGCGCCTCAAGACGCACCGGGTTGCCCATCGGGTTCTCCAGATGCGGCGTCGGGTTGCCGCCATAAAGCGCGACGCCCGGCCGGGCGACAGAGAAATGGTAATCCGGGCCGAGGAAAATGCCCGCCGAGTTGCAAAGCGACCCGGTGCCGCGACCGAGTCTCTCGAATGCCGTTTTAAACAGGATGAGCTGACGTGCGCTCTGGTCGCTCTCGGCGACATCGGCACTGGCAAGATGGCTCATGACGAGACCGAGATCGATGCCGTCGAGCAGGGCATCGGCATCGTTCAGAAACGTTTCCGTTTCAGTAAGGTCGAGGCCGAGGCGGCACATGCCGGTGTCGATGTGCACGTCGGCCTTTAGCGGCATCCCCCGATCCCGGGATGCATTGCGCCAGAGCTCGATATCGCCGAGCGAATTCAGGACCGGAGTCAGCCCAAAGTGCAGATAATCGTCAATGGCTGCGGGCAGGGGACCGTTCAACACGTGGATGCGGGCGTCCGGCAATTCCTCGCGGACGACGACGCCTTCGTGCGGATGGGCGACGAAAAAGTCGCCACAGCCGGCGTTGGCGAGGGCACGGACGACCGGGCGCGCGCCAAGGCCATATCCGTTGCCCTTGACCGCGGCGCCGGCCTTGGCGCCGCCGGCATCGAGCATGCCCTGCAGCAAGCGGTAATTTGCGGCGACCGTATCGAGATCGATGGTCAGGCGGGCGGCATAAAGATCATCGGAGACCGTCATGCCGGGTATAATCAGTATTCTTCGTGGTGCGGGTCAAGATTGCCGAAGCGCGTGAACTCGCCGATGAACGCCAGCTTGACGGTGCCGACGGGGCCGTGCCGCTGCTTGGCGACGATCACCTCCGCCTTGCCACGGGCGCGTTCGACGCGCTCTTCCCATGCCGCCTGACGCGTCGCGAACTTCTCGCCGCTCTCGTCGGCGCGTTGCATTGGTTCCGCTTTTTCCAGGTAGTATTCGTCGCGGTAGATGAACATGACCACATCCGCATCCTGCTCGATCGAGCCCGATTCGCGAAGGTCGGCCAACTGCGGGCGCTTGTCTTCCCGGTTTTCGACCTGACGCGAAAGCTGCGAGAGCGCGATCACAGGTACGTCCAGTTCCTTGGCCAGCGTCTTGAGGCCACGGGTGATTTCGGAAACCTCCTGCACGCGGCCGTCGGAACGCGATTTGGCGCTGCCGGAGATAAGCTGCAAGTAGTCGACCACGATCATACCGAGACCGTTCTGGCGTTTGAGGCGCCGGGCGCGCGTACGCAGCGCACTCACGGTCAGGGCCGGCGTGTCATCGATGAAGATCGGCACTTCGTGCAGCAGGTTCGACGCCTGCGCGAGACGGGAGAATTCCTCGTTGGTCAGTTCGCCCTTGCGCATGCGGTCAGACGAGACATCGGCCTGCTCGGAGAGAATACGTGCGGCGAGCTGCTCGGCCGACATTTCCAGCGAGAAGAATCCAACGACCGCGCCTTCGGCGCCTTTGGTGTCGTGATAGTTCTTGGCGGCGTTGTAGGCGATGTTCGTCGCCAGCGCCGTTTTCCCCATGGCCGGACGGCCGGCGAGGATCAGAAGGTCTGAACGATGCAGGCCGCCCAACAACTTGTCGAGGTCGATGAGGTCCGTGCCGACACCGGCAAGGCCACCCTGGCGGGCATGCGCGGCGTCGGCGACCTTGATCGCTTCCATGACCGCGGTCTTGAAGGGCTGAAAGCCGCCGTCGAAGTCGCCGGTCGTGGCAAGGTCGTAGAGCGCCTGTTCGGCCTCTTCGATCTGCGACGTCGCTTCGAGATCGATGTCGTTTTCGTAGGCATCGTTGACGACCCTCTCACCAAGCGAGATCAGCTCACGCCGCAGATGCATGTCATAGATGATACGCCCGTACTCGCGCGAATTGATGACGTTGATCGCACTGGCGGCGAGGTGAGCCAGATATTGCGCGCCGCCGATGTCTTCGAGCGAGTTGTCGGCTTCGAAATAGGGGCGGAGTGTCGTCGGGTCGGCGATCTGACCACGGTCGATCAGTTTCAGCATCGCCTCGAAAATCCGCGCGTGTGCGGTCAGGGCGAAATGCTCGGGCTGCAGGAACTCGGCGACCTGTTCGAGGGCGCGGTTATCGACGAAGATGGCCCCTAGCAGACCGCGCTCTGCCTCGATGTTGCGCGGCAGTTGGCGGAACGCCGGCGTGTCGAATTCGCTCGCGTCGTCGTCGGGGATCAGGTCCCCGTTGGAATTTGCGGTGTTTGCAACCATGAGCCGGACATTACTCGCCTCACGAAATATGTGCGGTTTTTATTCTGTGGAATGCTGTGGAAGCTGGGGAAAACTCGGAATTAACTTGATTGACTTTTTTCACCGACGTTTTGAACCCATGATGATACGGCGAAAGAAAAGGCGCGCTCCGTAGAGCGCGCCCAGGGTCACTTTGACCGTTTTCTCTAAGCTCAGGACGCTTTGCCGTCGTCCGTCGCTTCGCCCTCGTCGGCAGCCGGCGCTTCGGCTTCGGCGGCAGGGGCTTCCTCTTCGTGCTCGGCGGCGGCTTCCGCTTCGGCCTGTGCATCGGCAACGGCGTCTTCGGCCGCGCCTTCCTCGAACACCGCGCCGGCCTGTTCGGCAACGGCGACAGCGGCTTCCGCGGCGGCTTCGGCTTCAGCTTCGATTTCCATCTGTTCCTGCTGTGCAAGGGACAGAACAGCGGCGCCGGTCTTTTCCTGCGTTTCCGCTTCGTCCTGCGAGCGGGCCACGTTGGCAATCACGCTGACGACGACTTCGCCATGCAGTTCGATGCGGACATCGTGCATGCCGATGGTCTTGATCGGCTTGTCGAGGACAACCTGACCGCGCTTGACGGTCACGCCGGCTTCGGTGATCGCGTCGGCGATGTCACGGCCGGTGACTGAGCCGTAAAGCTGACCGGCGTCACCCGCCTGACGGATCAGGACGACCTTCATGTCGGTCATCTTGCCGGCAACGGCCTCGGCTTCGGATTTACGCTTCAGGTTGTCGGCCTCGAGCTGCGCGCGCTGCGTCTCGAAGTGCGACTTGTTTTGTTCGGTAGCCCGGAGGGCCTTACCTTGGGGGAGCAGAAAATTACGGGCAAAGCCGGGCTTGACGGTAACGATGTCGCCCATTTGACCGAGTTTTTCGATACGCTCCAACAGAATGACGTCCATTATTCACTCTCCTGGTCATTGATCGGCCGCATCCGTTTACGCAGTCCGATCCACTGTTCCAAAATACCGGCACCGGCGACCAGAAACGTGGTCCAACCCAGCACCATGAGAAGTACGTAAAATGCGACTAGCATCAGCGTGCCGTTTGCGACCCTGCGGGCGAAGGAATGCACGACGGCAAGACCCAGCAGGAAAAACGGCACCAGCGCCACAATCACGATATTCCGTCCGAGATAGCTCCAGTCCCCCGGCACCACCAGGGCAATCATGCCCGCACCGACCAGGAGCCAAGAGGTCCAGTCCGGCAGGGTGATGTCGGCATAAGAGATCTTCGGACGAATGTTTCGCTCCGATTTCACCAAAGCGGTTTGCCCAGCCGCAGCATTGACCAGATGCATCATGACCCAGCTGGCGACCGCCATCCCCGGGAAGTACGGTGCGAGGCTGCCGGCTATGGTGGCGCGGGAGTCGGCGGGGATATCTGCCCCCATCCGTTCCAGCGCCGTGCCGATCAGGCCTGCGACGACGTCCTGCAGGGGCCCTGTGCCTTCATCCATGATGGCCATCATGGCGAAGAACGCGAGCGCGGTTACCCCGACAATGGTGAGCGTGCCGATCAGATTTCCCGCAGGATACCAGACCGGGTTGCCGTTGTTGTCAGGCTGGGTCCGTAAAGCAAGCTGGCAAAGCATGATTGCCGGGACCGCATAGGCAAATGCGAACGGAAGCGCGGTAAAGGTACTGCCGATCAACCCGGCCGTGAACACTGCCGTCAGTCCGGCCGTGACCACGCCCTTTGTTCCGATCCCGAGCCCTGCCAGATAAAGTGGCAGGGGTGCGAAATAGAACAGCGGGAACGCCAGAATGGAGCCGAACACGATGGAGAACACCGCGATCGCACTGCAAATTCCGGCGCTGAGCGCCATGATTGGGGTGAAGGGCATAACGTTCCGTCCGTTTCGGCGCGATTGCGCCTACGCCTTACTTGACGACGTAGGGAAGCAGACCCAGGAAGCGGGCGCGCTTGATGGCGCGGGCCAGTTCCCGTTGCTTCTTCGCAGAGACCGCCGTGATGCGGCTCGGAACGATCTTGCCGCGCTCGGACACGTAACGGCCAAGCAGCTTCAGATCCTTGTAGTCGATTTTGGGCGCATTGGTGCCGGAGAACGGGCACGTCTTGCGGCGGCGGAAGAACCCACGTCTCATTCTTTGTCTCCTTCCTTGCTGTCGCTTGCGTCTTTGGAGGGCTTGTCAGACTCTTCGTAGCGCGAACCACGGTCGCCGCGGCGCGGACGATCGTCGCGGTCCTTGTTACGAAGCATGGCCGACGGACCTTCCTCGAATTCGTCGACACGGATCGTCATGTAACGCAGCACGTCTTCGTGGATGCGCATCTGACGCTCCATCTCATGGAGAGCCGGCGCCGGAGCGTCGATGTTCATGAGAACGTAGTGGCCTTTGCGGTTCTTCTTGATCCGGTAGGCAATGGAACGCAAACCCCAGCTTTCGGTGCTGACGACCTTGCCGCCATTGTCCGAAATGATTTGCGAGAAGTTCTCCGTAAGTCCCTCTGTTTGGGACGCAGAGATGTCTTGGCGTGCGATGAACACGCTTTCGTAGCAGGGCATATTATAGCTCCCTCTGGCTTTTCTCATCCCGGCTTTCGGCCGGGCATAGCCGGGACCATCCCGGCAAGGAGTAACGAGGCGGCGAAATATACAGAGTTTCGCCGCCGCTGCAAGGATTTGCTTGGCTTTCGCCGGGGAGTTGCCGAGGTGCAAGTTTACGGTTGGGCGAGCGGGTTTGAGCCTTTAATAAAGGGGTATGGGCAGCAATTCGAAAATGGGACCGTTCGACCTCAACGGACGACACGCCTTCGTAACCGGTGGGGTGCGCGGAATTGGCCTCGAAATCGCCCGCGGATTGGCGGAAGCAGGCGCGTCGGTGCTGATTTCCGGGCGAAACGCAGACACGGTCGAGGCGAGCGCGGCCGGACTTCGTGCTGAAGGCCTGGCCGTGGACGCGGTTGCGCTCGACATGATCGATGACGCCGCTGTGACTGCCTGGTTCGACGGTTACGAGCGCAATATAGACATTCTGGTGAATAACGTTGGCATGCGGGACCGCCGCGGCACGCCGGACCTGCCGCCGGACGCTTTTGCCAGATTGCTGGATTTCGGCATCACGTCCGCTTATCGGATGACGCGGCTCGTACAGCCGGGCATGGCGGCGCGCGGTAAAGGGGCCGTCATCAATGTGACTTCCGTTGCCGGGCCGCTGGCGAGGCCGGGAGACCCCGGATATACGGCCGAAAAGGGCGGCATGGCCGCGCTCACGCGTTCCCAGGCCGTGGAATTTGCGCCGATGGGCATCCGGGTCAATGCCATCGCGCCCGGATTCTTCGCGACCGAAGCGAACCAGGAATGGGTCGATGATCCTGTCGTCAACGATTATATCGAACGCCGGATCCCGATGCAGCGTTGGGGGCAGCCTTCTGAACTGGCAGGTGCGGCCGTTTTTCTAGCGTCGGACGCCGCCAGCTATGTGACGGGACATACGCTCACGGTCGATGCCGGACTTTCGGTGCGGATGTAGTCAGTTCGTTGCGAAGCGGATGAGATCGCGCCGCCGCAGAACGCCGATGACACGATCGCCAGCCGATACGCCGACGCGGTCCCAGCCGCCGCTCCGCATCAGGTGCAGAATGACCATCGGGCTATCGGAAATACTGCAGACGGGACGCTGGCGCTGAACGGCTTCGACGATCGGATAGTCCAGGGCGCGGATTCCGTCACGCTTGATCAGGGCCATCACATCATCGTCCACGGCAAGGCCTACGAACGTGCCGTCGTCGTCATAGACGGCAACCGAAGCTGCGGACGTCTCGGACAGAAAATCCGCGATATAACCGACCGTGCAGCTTGCCTCCACGTCCTTGGTGCTAAGATCGTATGCATGGACGAAATCGCGGATCATGATCGGCGGCCATGGCCGGGCAGTGGATATTTCGTCGTCCAGGGAATCGTTGTCTTGCAGGATGTCGAAAACGTCGTTTCTGACGGTCTCGTCCCACGCGTCGGTATCCATCGCCGCCTCCGTTTTTCTAATTGGGCAAGGACGACGATAAGCGCAGAAGGTAAACAGGATATGTCGACTGTGTAATAAAGTGTTACGCGCGAATGCCCGGCAACCTTGACAGCCTACAGGGCTGCGGCCAATTTGCGAGGAAATCAACAACACGCCGCCATTGGGAGGGCACATATGTCCCGCGCATTCGTTTTTCCCGGACAGGGGTCTCAAGCCGTCGGTATGGGCAAGGAACTTGCCGATGCATTTCCTGCAGCGCGCGAGGTCTTCGAGGAAGTCGACGACGCCTTGCAGCAGAAACTTTCGAAGCTGATGTTCGAGGGACCGGAAGACGAGCTTACGTTGACCGAGAATGCGCAACCGGCGCTGATGGCTGTCAGCATGGCGGTGATGTCGGTCTTGAAGTCGGAAGGCGGGATCGAGTTGCCGAAGGTCGCGGATTTCGTGGCCGGTCACTCGCTCGGCGAATATTCGGCGCTGGCTGCGGCCGGCACGTTTTCTTTGGCGGATACGGCGCGCTTGCTGAAGACCCGCGGCAAGGCGATGCAACAGGCGGTGCCGGTCGGCGAGGGGGCGATGGCGGCCTTGTTGGGTCTCGACCTCGACCAGGCGACGGAGGTGGTTGCCGACGCGTCGGGTGACGACGTCCTGGCGACAGCCAATGATAACGCACCCGGTCAGGTCGTCGTCAGCGGCAAGCGGGAGGCGGTCGAGCGTGCCGTCGACGTAGCCAAGGAAAAGGGCGCCAAGCGTGCCATGCTGCTGCAGGTCAGTGCGCCGTTCCATTGCCCGATGATGGCGCCTGCGGCCGATGTCATGGCAGAGGCCCTGGCGGCGGTCACGATCGAAGTGCCGACCGTGCCGGTGATTGCCAACGTGACGGCTGCACCGGTGGAAGATCCGGCGGAAATCCGCAAATTACTGGTTGAGCAGGTCACTGGCATGGTGCGCTGGCGGGAATGCTGCCTGACCATGCGGGGAAAAGGCGTCGATACGTTGGTGGAGGTCGGTTCGGGCAAGGTGCTGGCGGGGCTGGCCAAGCGAATCGACCGCGAACTCGCTGCGTCGAATATCGGTACGCCTGCCGATGTCGAAGCATTTTTGGGCGCTCTCTGAAACTGCAGGGCGAAAGGAAAAACGATGTTTGATCTTACGGATAAACGGGCTCTCGTAACGGGCGCCTCCGGCGGTATCGGTGGCGCCATTGCCAAGGCGCTTCATGCACAGGGCGCTGCCGTCGCGCTTTCCGGCACGCGCGTCGACGCGCTTCAGGCTGTGGCAGACGGGTTGGGTGAACGGGCGCATGTGACGCCGGCCGATCTTTCCAGCGCGGAGGGCGCTGCCAAGCTGATCGAGGACGCGGAAGCGGCCATGGGTGGCGTCGATATTCTGATCAACAATGCCGGGCTGACGCGCGACCAGTTGGCGATGCGGATGAAGGACGAAGACTGGCAGACCGTCCTGGATGTCAATCTGACAGCGGCTTTCCGGCTCTCCCGGGCGTGTCTCAAGGGGATGATGAAAGCGCGTGCCGGGCGGATCATCGGGATTACCTCAGTCGTCGGTGCGACCGGAAATGCCGGGCAGACCAACTACGCGGCGTCGAAAGCGGGCATGATCGGCATGTCAAAGTCGCTGGCGCAGGAAGTTGCCTCGAGGGGGATCACGGTCAATTGCGTCGCGCCCGGATTTATCGAAACCGCGATGACGGATGTGTTGTCCGACGACGTGAAAACAAAGCTGCTGGCGGGGATCCCCGCCGGACGTCTCGGAAACGTGGACGATATTGCTGCGGCATGCGTCTATCTGGCCAGTGATGAAGCCTCATACGTCACCGGTCAGACCTTGCATGTGAACGGTGGCATGGCGATGATATAGGGCTTTCGGCGCCTGGTATTTTTAGATACCAACGTTCTGGTAATGCCGAAAAGAGTATGTTAGTTACCCCCACCTTTCGGGGGACAGAAGGCGGGGAACCGTTGTTTCATGAGGGCCTTGGGGCCGCGGAGCGAAGCTCCAGAGTTTAAACCGTAAAGATCGGGGAAAATCGACAATGAGTGATGTTGCAGATCGCGTAAAAAAGATCGTTCTTGAGCATCTCGGCGTGGACGAAGACAAGGTCGTCGAAGGGGCCAGCTTCATCGACGACCTTGGCGCCGACAGCCTTGATACCGTTGAACTGGTGATGGCGTTTGAAGAAGAGTTCAGCATCGAGATTCCGGACGATGCGGCCGAGAAAATCCTGACTATCAAGGACGCGGTCGACTTCATCGAGTCCCAAAGCAACTGATCCGATATGCGGTCGTGCCCATATAACTGGGTGTGACCGCAATTCATTTATAGACGGGCGTTGTCAATGAGACGTGTTGTCATCACCGGTATAGGTGCGGTTACGTCGCTCGGCGTAGGTGCCGAGCGCAACTGGAAAAGTCTGCTGGAATCCCGCTCCGGGATTCGGGCAATCGACCGATTCGACGTATCGGATCTACCGGCGAAGATTGCCGGGACCATCCAGCCCGGCGACGGCAGCGGCGATACCTTCAATGCCGACGACTGGGTACCCGCGAAGGACCGCCGCCGCATGGACGATTTCATCGTCTACGGCCTGTGTGCGGCCGAGCAGGCCATCCAGGACTCAGGCTGGGAACCGAAATCCGACGAGGATAGCTGGCGGACCGGCGTCCTGATCGGTTCGGGGATCGGCGGCCTGCCGGAAATCGCCCGTGGCGCCATCAAGGTGGATGCGGAGATGAACCCGCGGCGCCTTAGCCCGTTCTTCATTCCTGCCAGCCTGATCAACCTCGTTTCCGGTCATGTGTCGATCAATCATGGCTACAAAGGGCCGAACCATGCGGTCGTGACGGCATGTTCGACCGGCGCACATGCGATCGGCGACGCGGCGCGGATCATTATGTGGGATGACGCGGACGTCATGGTTGCGGGCGGTGCCGAAGCGGCGATATGCCGGCTCGGTATGGCCGGGTTCTGCTCTGCGCGTGCGCTGTCGACCGGTTTCAACGACACACCGGAAAAGGCATCGCGTCCCTATGACGTCGACCGCGACGGTTTTGTCATGGGCGAAGGCGCAGGTGTCGTCGTGCTCGAGGAATACGAGCACGCAAAGGCCCGCGGTGCGAAGATCTACGCCGAAGTCGTCGGATATGGTATGTCCGGTGATGCCCACCACATCACGGCGCCGGCCGAAGACGGCAACGGCGGTTACCGCTGCATGCAGGCCGCGCTGAAGCGTGCCGGCATGACCCCCGCCGACATTGACTACGTCAATGCGCACGGCACGTCGACGCCTCTGGGGGACGAGATCGAACTTCGCGCCGTCGAACGCCTGTTCGATGGGCACACGCAGAACATGTCGATGTCCTCGACCAAATCGGCCATTGGCCACCTGCTGGGCGCAGCGGGCGCCGTCGAGGCGATTTTCTCGATCCTGGCGATCCGCGACAACATCGCGCCGCCGACGCTGAACCTCGACAATCCGTCAGTCGAAACACCCATCGATCTGGTGCCGAAAACGCCGCGTGAGCGGCCGATCCGGGCTGCCCTTTCGAATTCGTTCGGGTTCGGCGGAACAAACGCGTCGCTGATCTTCCGCGAGGTCGACTGAGGGTCGGCGGCATGATACGCCGTCTTTTTATTTTCATCGTCGTACTGATCTTGCTGGCGGGTGCTGCCGCGGGCGCCGGTTTCTTCTGGCTGCAATCCGCGTATACGGCGTCCTCAAGCACGGATAGCGACAAGATCATCGTGATCGAGCGGGGCAGTTCCGTCGCATCGATCGCCCGTCAGCTTCAGGACGAAGGTCTGATCAAGTTTGCACGTGTCTTCCGCCTGGGTGTGCGGCTCATTGCCGACCAGCGCCCACTTCAGGCCGGTGAGTACAGAATTCCGGCGCAGGCTAGTGCGGCAGCGATCGCATCCATCCTGAAGTCCGGTGAGCAGGTCGTGCACAAGACGACGCTGGCGGAAGGACTGAGCAGCATACAGATCGTCGATCTGCTCCGTGATGAACCGCTGTTGGCCGGTGAGATCGAGCCGGTCCCGCCGGAAGGAACGCTCCTCCCGGAGACCTATCACTTTCACCGTGGAGAGACGCGCGCCGAGATCGTGCGTCGGATGCGAACGGCACTCAAAGACGTACTCGGTGAACTTTGGGCAACGCGCGCCGCGGATCTACCATTCAGGACGCCTGAAGAGGCAGTGATTCTCGCATCCATTGTCGAGAAGGAGACCGCTGTCGAGGCTGAGCGCGAATTGGTTGCGGGCGTTTTTGTCAACCGCCTGAGAAAAGGCATGCGTCTGCAATCAGACCCGACGGTCGTCTACGGCATAACGCGCGGTGCCGGGCCTCTCGGTCGGCCCCTTTCGCGTGCCGACCTGGACGCTGAAACTGCTTACAATACATACAAAATAAACGGTTTGCCGCCGTCACCGATCGCCAACCCGGGCCGTGCGTCGATTGCGGCGGTACTCAATCCGGCGACGACGGATGCCTTGTATTTCGTTGCAGACGGCAGTGGTGGACACGCTTTCGCGAAGACGCTGGACGAGCACAATCGCAACGTCCGTGCGTGGCGGAAGTTACAGCGTGCCAACTAATACCTATCCGTCTTTTTTCGGTGCCCGGCTCATGAGCGCATAGAACAGCGGCAACGGCAGCGCTGCGATCAATTTCATCAGCCAGACCATCTGCCACGGAAACGCGATCGTTCTTTTCCGTTCTGCCAGGCCCGTTGCGATGATTTTGCCTGCCTTTTCCGCCGGCATCAGGAACGGCATGTGGAAGTTGTTCTTATCCGTGATTCGGCTCTCGACAAACCCGGGATAGATAAGGCTGAGTGCGATGCCGTCGCGTTCCAGTCCGGGCCGAACGGCTTCACCCCAGGCCTTGACGGCAACCTTGCTGGCGGAATAGGCCGGGGCACTCGGCAACCCGCGGAAACCGGCGATAGAGCTGACAATGGCGACGTGCCCGCTTCGCCGGGTTCGCATCGGCACGAGCGCCGGCAGGATGGTGTTGAGGACACCTGCCAGATTGATGGCAAATACATCCCGCGTCATGTCGTCGTCGCCCGCGCCGGCACCGGCGCCGCTCGATATGCCTGCATTGGCGACGGCAAGGTCGATGGGTGTGTGCAGTTCAATATCGGCGATTAATTTGCTCATGGCCTGTCTGTCGGTCACGTCGATCGCCCGTGAGATGACCTCCGCGCCGCTATCCCGCAGTTCCCGTTCGACATGGGATAACCTGTCGGCATTGCGCCCGGTGATCCCGATCAGGATGCCCGGCCCTGCCAGTTCGAGCGCCAGTGCCCGGCCGATACCACTGCTGGCGCCCGTGATCAAAATCGAGCGAAAGGATCTCAATGCCATCATCCGGTTATAACCAACACATAAGCGAAAGGCGATGACGTTACGCGGTTCCGTAGCTTGTCGGTGCAGATTTGGACCGGTAAAGTCTCGCCAACCGAATAGAAAGGACGTGCGTTGGCAATCAATTCAATGACCGGTTTTGCTCGTGCAACAGGCGCGCATGGGCCATGGTCCTGGACATGGGAACTTAAGAGCGTCAACGCGAAGGGTTTGGACGTGCGTCTGCGGGTGCCGATGGGCTTCGACGGGTTCGAGACCCAGGCGCGGGCGCAGTTGTCGAGGCAGTTTAGCCGCGGCAACATTTCTGCGGGTTTGATGCTCAAGCAGGCGGAAGCCGGCGGCGGATACCGTATCAACGAGGAACACTTGGCAACACTGCTCGAGGCGGCCGCGGCACTGCGTTCCAAACTGCCGGAAGCCTCGCCGCCGAGTGTGGATGGTCTGCTGGGGCTGCGCGGGGTTATCGAAGCGGTCGAGGACGATGTCGACGACGATGCGCGTGAAGCACTTGATCGTGCTTTGCTGGCATCGCTCGACGAAGCGGCGGCACAATTATCTTCCGTTCGAGGCGAAGAAGGCGGACGCCTTCAGGCCGTCCTATCAGACTTCGTGTCCGCCTTGGACGACCTGTGCATACAGGCGCGGGCCTCGGCGGAAACACAAGGTGACGCCATAAGGGCGCGCATGCAGGAGCAGCTCGCGACAATTCTTGAAGAAACGTCAGCGGTCGATCCCGGGCGCCTGGAACAAGAGATTGCGCTCCTCATGACGAAAGCGGATATCCGCGAGGAACTGGACCGGTTGGCCGCGCATATCGCATCCGTCCAAGAGTTGTTGAGTGCCGGCGGCGCTATCGGGCGGCGTCTCGATTTCCTTTGTCAGGAGTTGAACCGGGAAGCCAATACAATATGCTCCAAGGCCACGCAGACCGCGTTGACGCGTATCGGCCTCGATATGAAGGCGACGATTGAACAGTTCCGTGAGCAGGTTCAGAACATTGAGTGATCAGACATCCGATAAGATCGATATCACACGCCGAGGCCTGATGCTGGTGCTGTCTTCGCCGTCAGGCGCAGGTAAATCCACTATTTCGCGCGCACTTCTGGAGAAACACCCGGATCTTACGATGTCGGTTTCCGCAACGACGCGCCCGATGCGGCCGGGCGAGGTGGAGGGTGAGGACTACTACTTTATCGACACCGAGAAGTTTCAGAACATGGTCGCTGCAGGTGAATTCCTGGAACACGCGAATGTATTCGACAACTACTACGGAACGCCACGCGGCCCCGTCGAAGAGGCACTTCGGGCCGGCAAGGACGTGCTGTTCGATGTCGACTGGCAGGGGACGCAGCAACTGCGCCAGAATGCGCGCGACGATCTGGCAAGCATCTTTATTTTGCCGCCGTCCGTCGAAGAACTGGAACGTCGCCTTTATGCGCGTGCACAGGACCCGGAAGAGGTCGTCAAACGCCGCATGGCCAAGGCAACCTCGGAAATGAGCCACTGGGCCGAGTACGACTACATTATCGTCAATCAGGATATTCCGCAGAGTGTGGCGGAGGCCGAGGCAATTCTGGCTGCCGAGAGACTCAAGCGCGAGCGGCGCATCGGCATCGCGGAATGGCTGCGCGGAATGGGCGTCGGTCAGTAGTCAGATCATTCGCGCCAGCGCGCAGAACTCTTCGATCGACAATTGTTCTGCCCGCCATTCCGGGTCGATGCCGGCGTCGGCGGGATTGATGCCGAGCACCTTCAATGAACTCCTAAGCATCTTCCTGCGTTGACCGAAAGCGGCCTGTGTGACGCGTTCAAGTTTCGGCATTTCGGCGTCCGCCAGCGGCGCCTTGCGAGGCACGATCTTGATGACGGCCGACATGACCTTGGGCGGCGGGGTGAATGCACGTTTATCGACATTGAACAGAATACGCGCCTCGCATAGCCACTGGGTCAGGATTGCGAGGCGCCCATATGCGCTGCTTCCAGGGTCTGCGGCGATGCGTTCGGCGACTTCCTTCTGAAACATGAGCACCATGCGCTCGATGCCTTCGAGATCATTTAGCCATTTGATCAGTAACGCCGTGCCGACGTTATACGGCAGATTGGATATGATGACCGTCGGTCGGGGTGTTAGCTCTGACAGCGTGACCTTCATGGCATCGGCTTCATGGATGACAAGTGTGTCGGGAAAGGCTTGTCCGAGTTCGAGTAAAGCATCAATGCAGCGCTGATCACGCTCAATGACCGAGAGAGATGCCGGCGACTGCGCGAGAATGGATCGTGTAAGGCCACCGGGGCCCGGACCGATCTCGACGACGTGTTTGCCTGTCAGGCTGCCAGCTGACCGGGCAATCCTGTCGGTCAGATTGATATCGAGAAGGAAGTGCTGGCCGAGCGATTTCTTGGCGCCCAAGCCATAGGTCTTGATGACGTCACGTAGCGGCGGCAGGGCAGGTCTGTCAGCCATTTAACCCGCCTTGAGCGCCCTGCGGCAGGCGCTGATCTCGGATGCCATCTTAAGGGCCGATACCAGGCTGGATGGGTCGGCAAGGCCTTGTCCGGCAATGTCGAGTGCGGTGCCGTGATCAGGTGACGTGCGGACGATCGGCAACCCCAGCGTCACGTTCACCGCATGATCGAAATCCAGCGCCTTCACGGGTATGAGCGCCTGATCATGATACATGCATAGAGCGGCGTCGTAGCGCGCTCTGGCGCGCGGTGTGAAAAGTGCGTCAGGCGGAACGGGGCCAATGATCTCAGCACCAGTATCTTTCAAGACTTCTGCCGCAGGCGTGATGATGTCGATTTCCTCGTTGCCCAGTTTGCCGTTCTCGCCGGCGTGCGGATTCAAACCGGCGATGGCGAGACGTGGATTCGCTATGCCGAAATCGTACTTCAACGCATCAACGACGAGTTTGCCCTGTTCGATGATCGCATCGGTCGTGAGTTGATCCAGCGCTTGGCGAAGCGGGACATGAACCGTCAGCGGCACCACTTTCAACGACGGCCCCGCCAGCATCATGACGGGCCGCATGCCGCCGCCGACCAGTTCGGCGAGATACTCCGTATGGCCCGGGAAACCGAACCCGGCATCATATAGCGTCTCTTTCTGGATCGGGTTCGTGATCATCGCGCCGGCTTGGCCTTCGGACGTATAAGCGACGGCACGTTCTATTGATTCCAGAACGGCCTTTGCCGTTCCGGTACTTGGGCTTCCCAATGTGGCATTTGCATTTTCAATGAGAGGTATAACAGGCAATGCGTCGCTAAACGCCCCATTCGCTTCGGCGGGATCGCCGATAACCGCGATTTCGATGCCCAGTCCGCAAGCCGCTGCTGCCTCAGACAAGCGGCTCGGATCGTCCAGCACAAAGAACGGATCCAATTCTGTCCGGTGCTGCACCCACGCGCGTACGGTCAACTCGCCGCCAATCCCGGCAGGCTCACCCATCGTCACGACATTCGGGGAGAAAGACGACATCTCGCGGCTCAAAGCCTGATATCGATAAATGCCTGTCGGCGTAATTTTTCCTCGTGCTGATCGGCCATGCGGCCGAGGCGACGGTTCAGGATGCGGCGCTCGATCTCCTGTCGCGCGACGGCCACTGGATCCTCGCCGCCCTCGACCTTTCGCGAGCAAACCATAAGCATCACAATGCCGTCAGCCGTCCTTAGTGGCTGGCTCACATCGTTGACATTCAGGGTTTGAACCATATCGCGAAACTGCTGGCTCAGTTGATCAAGTTTGAATTCACCCAGATATCCCGAACTCGGGCTGCCATTGATCTCGGCCATGCTGCCAAAGGTCTTGCAGTCTCTGGCGCTGGCGGCAAGTTGGCGAGCGTCCTGAGTTGCCTGGGCCACGGTTTGAGGTGCGGCGTTTTGAGGGATTGCCAGATGCAACTGGTGAAGGCCGATGGTAATTTCTTCTTTAGGCGTATCGAGTCCCTTGGCGATGCGTGAATCCCGGACAAGAAGCAGATACACCCCGTCATCCGTTGCGATCGGCTGCGATACCTGGTCTTTTTGCAAATTCTGGAGGGCGCCGCCAAGCGCCGGGTCCAGAACCGAGGGAAGGATCCAGCCTGCGTCACCGCCAGACCGGGCGCTTATGGACTCTGAGAAATTTACGGCGACTTCCCTGAAATCGGCGCCGGCATTGATTTGCTGAAACAGGCGCTGGGCTTGTTGCAGAACCTCGGCGCGGGGTTTTTCATCGTACGCCAGGAATATTTCCGAAATCAGATATTCCGGCTTGCCTGCATTCGCGCGCATTTCATTCAGAACATCGTCGACTTCCTGCTCTGAGATTGTCACGAGACGCCTGAACAGTGACCGAATGATCTCCACCCAGGCGAGTTCGGCTTTGACCTGCTGTCGTAGCGTTTCGGGATCGACACCTCTTCGTTCCAGGGCCGATGCCATCTGGCCCGGTGGAATGCCGCGCTGTTTTTCGATATCGGCGATGGATGCATCAATCTTGTCGTCTTCGATCTCGATCTCCAGCCGCGCCGCCTCCTGCAAACGAATTTTCTCGGAGATCAAACGACGCAACACGTCCGGGGCGATACGTTGATGTGTTTGCGCCGTATTCGGCAGATTAGAGAAAGCGATTACCAGCAGAACACGTTGCGACAGGTCGTACACAGAAATCACATCGTCGTTCACGACCGCGGCGATATTCAGCGTAGACTGGCTCATCGCCGGTTTCGGCTGAACTGTGACGGCACACGACGCGGCGATCAGGGCTGCGCATAGAAGCCGCCCCAGTAACGTAGCGGACAAATTCTGCATATATCGCTTCTTAATCATCGGTTTCGGCTCACTGCGATTGTGAAACACCCGAGCGGACCTCGCCCAAGGTCTTGAGGACGAGAGTGAACGTAATCGAATCAGAAGGTTTCAGATCCCTGTCTTCGAAGAACGTGCGCGAGAACCGTGTGGTAAACTTCACACATTCGTCTTCATATACAACCCCTAAACCGAGCGACCTGAGGTCGGAGGCCGCGATATCGTTGCGTGCTCGAATATAGGTGGACCAGTTTCTGTTGATCCGTGACGACAGCGTACCGCTGATTTCCTCGCGGCCGGAGAACTCACTGTCTTCCTGCCGGTCAATGAAGATGTAATCCGTGTTCAACTGCAAGGAAGGAGCGCCGATCACGGCCGATATTTCGTTCCGTTGCGGCGATCCGTTGTCTGGACTGAACTGCGTTCGGTAAATCAGGTCCAAATATCTCACCGGGGATATCTGCACGCGCCCGACGACATCCGAGAAGTGATCTTCGAGCCCCGATTGTTCGCCGAAGGAACTGTCGGTACGGGGACGATAAGTTTGGCCGAGGAAGACGGAAGAATAACCGCCGGTGTTGTGGTTCAGCGTCCAGTTCAATCCGTAGTTCACACGAACACCGCCATCAATTCGGTCTATGCCATCGTACCGGTTGTCCTGAAACAGGTTTGTTTCATCGAACTCGATCTCCTGGCTATCTTCGTTGGGGATCTTGTCCGTGTTGCCGCCGTTAGGGGCCGCTACAACAGAAGCGATCGGTTCGATGGTCTGACTGTAGTCCTTGCCCGGACGTATAAGCGGCAGCCGCCAGGAAAACGACGCCCGCGGAACGGCTCTGCCACTGGCGCCGGTAAAGGTGGATCCATCGTCCCGTTGAACTTTGCTGGCATGATAGGCATCCGCCGCAAGCGACACGGAAGCATTGTATAGCTCACCGAATGGTCCGCTGAACGGGCGGTCCCACCGGGGCCTGAATGAAAGACGGCGGGTATTGGCACCAGAATCTCGTCTCAGGTTCAGTGCGTTGAAATCAAGAGATGCAAATCCGCCGAGGCGGTCGCGTTTGCCTGAATAAATGAAATCGTACATCGGCAATACGACGGGAGAGTCGTCGGAATTGGAATCTTGGCGTAAGTCATCGAACGCATACGCATTCAACACCTGATAATTTTGGCCGCGAAAGCCTTCGACATATCCGCGCGAGACCAAAACAGAATCAGTATCGAAGCCGTATCGCCGCGTGTAGGTATCGTCGGAGGCCGTTTCTATGTTCAGGCCGGCACGCCATGTTTTGTCGATATGGTATTCCGACTCCAGATCGACGTATCCCCGCCACCCGCGGTCAGGATCATCGGCGACGAAACTGCCGTTGGTCGTAATGAAGCCGCGCTCGAAGTTTTTGCGGTATTGACCGATCAGACCCTGCCCACCGTCGGTCGTGAGCATCGGAGTCACTGTGGCATCCTGGTGATCGTCTATGGCCCAGAAATAAGGTGCCCGCACCTGAAAACCCAGATCCGAAGATGTGGACAGGTTCGGGGCCAGAAACCCGGAGCGGCGCTTCACAGTGGGATCCGGGTGGCTGAGATAAGGTGTGTAGGCGACAGGGATGCCAAACAGTTCAAGCCATGCGTTGTGATAGGATACATGCTTGCTTTCCGCATCGTGAATGACGCGAACGGCTTTGATTTGCCATAACGGCGCCGCGTTCGGATCTTCTTCGCAAATATTGCATGGCGAATAGACCGCGCGACTGACCTCGGTGATCACACCGTTGGAGCGGCGAGCGCCGGCACCGGCAACACGTGAGCGGTCTTCGAGGATCAAGCCGATATTGTGAATGACGCCGTCTTTCAGATCGCCGGTGATTTCCATCTTGTCGCCGAATATGACCTTGCCGGTCTCGTCAGTCATCGAGACGTTTCCGTCCGCTGTAACGACGTCGGTTTTCTGATTATATGTCACCTTGTCGGCGAGAAGTGAGCGTGGACCGTAAACGATCTCGACATTCCCCTGAGCGACGACAATCTCGAGTTCCTGGTCATACGTCATGGAATTTGCCGTCAACTCGGCACGCTGCGGCGCCGGTCCGGACGGTGCACGAGGTGCCGGTGCGCTTTGCGAGGCGGTGCGGGGCGCCGGTTGCGAACTTTCCGGTACCGGTTCGGCCACGACAGGCCGGGTACCGAAAAGTGTTCCAAGGGGCTTGTCGTTTGTCGCATCCGCTGCGGGACCGGCAAAGACGCGCCGTGCCGGGCGGATCGCGCGTGGCTGTGTGCGCGCCGATGCCGAAGAGGCTGTCGGCGCGGGAGGCAACGTGGACTGCGGCGTATTGATCAATGTGCCGAGAGGACGATCCGTGCTGGAGCCACCGGGAGTGGCTGACGGATTGCGTGGTGCTGCACCCGGGTTGCCGGATGACCAGTTCTCGGGCAAGACGGATCCCGTTCTTTGTGCCGGCTGTGTCGGTGAATAAATCAGGCTGCCCAGCGGGCGTTCTGCACCGGTGTACGTATCCGATGGTAAGGTCGTTTTCGATGTACGGCGTCCGGCAGACGCGCGATCTACCGGCAGGATAGGGGATCTGATGTCCGGTGCCGGTTGTTGCACACCGGGAAGAAGGATGCCGAGGGGGCGTTCCGCGTCCTGCGCATCTGCGCCGCCGGTCAGGACGGCGAGAGTGCACGCCAGAATAGCGGCGGGCAGGGGTGCCGCTGTCAGTCCAGATAAGCCGTTTCGTCCGGTACGTCGCACGTTAGCCGTCCTCCAGGTGCAGTAGCATGCCCAAGCCCAGGAGAGTTGCAACGCCGGAAGGCGTCCATGCGGCAAGCGTGACCGGAATGCTGTCAGAAAGGCCGAGTGCATAAACCACGTCTGAAAAGAAATAGAGCAGGAAGCCGGTCAGCACCCCCATCGAAATGATAAAGGTCGTGCCGCCACGACGCGAGCTCTGGCGTAATGTGAAGGTCGCGGCAATAAGCACCATTGCGCACATCAGAAGCGGTGACGCCAGCAGAGCATTGAGATGAAGTCTGTGGCGGACCGCCGAGAACCCGGCAGTTTCCAGCGTTTCGATGAAGTCCGATAGTGCCCAGAACGACATCGTTTCCGGAGGCGCGAAACTGTCTTGGATCTTGTTCAGCGTGAGGTCGGTCTCCAGCCAGTACTCTTCATACGTTGTCGTGCCTTCCTCGGGTTTCTGAATATGGACGTCGCGCATGTACCAGAAGCCGTCTTCAAGGCGGGCATATTTCGCGTCGATGCGTTCCAGAAACTTGTCGGTGCCCTCGTATACAAAGACGACGACGTCATCCAGTTCGACATCGATACCCTGTTGCAGAACCGCGTTGGAATGGATTACGGACTGGCCCTGTGAATTTGCCTGTCGAAGCCACAGCCCCGACTTCGACACCGCGAGGAAATTCTCCTGCCCGCGCAGATGCGTCGCTTCCAGTCGTTCGAACCGCGTCAGCATGGTCGAGGCGACGGGATTGAAAATGGTGATCTGAAAAACGCCGAGGGTTGCCGCGAGTAACAGAACCGGGAAGAGGAACTGCCATGCAGAAACGCCGGCGGCACGGGTGATGACCAGTTCATGCGTACGTGCCAGCCGCCAGAATGCGGACATACCCCCGAAAAGGATGGCGAAGGGGAATGTTTCCTGTCCCATGTGCGGCAAACGGAATGCCGCCATTTCCAACACATCCCCGAAGGTAACGTCCGGAAGCGATGACGCACGGCGCAGCAACTCGATGCTGTCGAACAGCATGACGATCATGAGGAAAACGCTGAAACATGCTATGAAGCTGAACATAAAGTGACGGCCGATATAGAACGAGAGAGTTGTCGATACCCGCATGGCCGCCTCACGCCGTCTTCAAATTTTGGCGCCGGGACGTCTTGTTCGACTTCGGCGCGCGGGGATGCCGCATCAACATGACGGTGCCGCCGACGATCGGCAGAACCGTCAACAGATAGAGTGCGGGCACCAAATTCAGGTTTTTGGCAACGATATTCTCAAGCCCAACCGCACTGCTTTGCAGAACGATCATGATGCTAACCGCTGTCACAATGCGCATCGTCTGGCTGCGGCGCGTTATCGGACCGTAAAGCAGGCATGCCAGTCCAACCATAGCAAACCCAACTCCGAGAAGAGGGGATACCAGGCGCTTGTGCAGTTCGACCTTGTATTTGCCCCAGTCGTGCTGATTGACGCCTTCCGCATCTTCGAGATTGATCAATTCGGACATGGAACGTTCGCGAGGCTCCCGGAAGCGGTCGGAGACGTTCTCCGTCGATGTCGGCATCTCGAACACATTCCTGTCGAAATAAAGGATCGACAACTTGGCGTTTTCACCGACGGTCTGGCGGTTGCCGTTGTACATGACGACGCGTGGGCCGCTGCTCGACTCGACAAGCGCGCCTCGTTCGGCCATCCATGTGATCGGGGCGGTCTCGTCCCGCTCGTCGTGCACCAGAATGCCCAGCAATTGCCCGTCCGGCGCACGTTCACGAACGTAGACGGTGATCGAACGGGTTATGGGATTGAAAGCCCCTTCCTTCAGAAGCACGTGTGAATATGTGTTGCGGATTTCCCATTGCAGTTCACGGAATGCCCGGTAGGATTCCGGCAGGAGATAAAGGTTCAGGAAATAGCCGAAGGCGAGCGTAAGTAAGGTGATGATCAGGGCTGGCCTGGCGAGCCCGAACTGCCCAACCCCAGCAGCGCGCATGACGACGAGTTCTCGATCCGTCACCATTTTCGAGTAAACGAAAACGATAATGGCAAACAGAGAAATCGGCAGGATTATCGTCAGGAAATTCGGCAGCATCAGCGCCGTCATGTACAGGAATGTGCCCGCGCTCAGGCCCCTGTTGACGATCATCTCGACGAACCGGAGGGACTGAGAAAGCCAGATGATACACGTAAGACCCGCGCTCACCAGAATCATACCGGCGAAGAGCTGGCGCAGCACGTATCTGGTGTAGCTGTTCATGCGCTCGAACCTATCCCTGAAGACCGCCCAAATTGTGTTATCGGCGCCAAAAAATCAAGGAATCTCCGTAAATTAGCACATGCTATGGTTAATAAATCATACAGCCTCAGGCGGCGTGTCGGCGATCACCGAACTGCCGTCCATCACACTTTCGGCCAGGCCCTCTGCCTGCGATAGAATATGGCGTGCATAGAAGCTCACCGATGCCCGCCGGCGTTGTGCTGCGAGTGGATTCTCGTCTGCTGCGGCGTTGGCGGCTTCGTACATGCGCACCATTAGCCAGCCACCGACGGTAATGCCCGCAAGCCGCAGGTAAGGAACAGCGCCGGCCAGCGCGGTCACCGGGTTCTCCGCATGGGTTTCGACGATCCATTTCGTCGCCCGCTCCAACGCATCGACAGCCTTTGACAGGCGTTCATGTGCGTGACCCATGGCGGCGATAGACGCCCTCATATCTGTGATCAGCGCCATCATCGTTTCGCCGCCCTCGCGCGCGACCTTGCGTCCGGCCAGGTCGATCGCCTGAATGCCGTTCGTGCCTTCGTAGATCGGTGCAATCCGGGCATCCCTGAGATGTTGTGCGGCGCCGGTTTCTTCGATAAACCCCATGCCGCCGTGAACCTGTATGCCGGTGTTCGCGACCTCGACACCGATATCCGTACTCCAGGCCTTCACGACCGGAGTGAGGAGGTCGACGTACGACTGGGCTGTCTCGGCCAATTTCGGGTCTGCGTGGCGATGTGCCATATCGAGGCGCGATGCCACCCAGTAGGCGAGCGCGCGAACGGCCTCAGTCTGTGCGCGCATGGAGAGCAGCATGCGCCGGACATCCGGGTGCTGAATGATGGCAACCGGTTCTTTGCCGCCACCTGCGCTGTCACGGCCCTGCACGCGCTCCTCTGCAAAAGCACGCGCCCGCTGATACGCGCGCTCGGCGATGGCGACGCCCTCGAGGCCGACTGCCAGCCGCGCATTGTTCATCATCGTGAACATGTACTCGATGCCACGGTTCTCTTCGCCGACCAGATATCCGACAGCGCCGTCGTTCTCGCCGAAAAGCATGACGGCGGTTGGGCTGGCGTTGATGCCGAGCTTATGCTCGAGCGAACCGCACCTGAGATCGTTGCGCTCGCCGACCGTGCCATCCGCGTTCGGCAGGAACTTCGGGACGACGAAAAGAGAAATGCCTTTGATCCCCTCGGGGGCGTCAGGGGTACGGGCCAGAACCAGATGGATGATGTTCTCCGTGAAATCCTGCTCGCCGTACGTGATGAATATCTTCTGCCCCGATATCCGGTAGGCATCGCCGTCCTTGACCGCCTTTGTCCGCACGCGTGCGAGGTCCGAGCCGGCCTGTGGCTCGGTCAGGTTCATGGTGCCGGCCCACTGCCCGCTGATCATCTTCTCAAGGTACGTATCCTTGATTTCCTGTGAGGCATGGATCGACAGAAGTTCGACCGCCCCGCCAGTCAACATCGGACACAAGCCGAAGGCCATATTGGCGCCGTGCCAGATCTCCGATGCGCCGGTCGCGACAAGCCATGGCAGCCCCTGCCCACCGTATTCCGGATTGAAAGGCATCGAATTCCAGCCCGCTTCGACGAATTGCGCGTACGCTTCCTTGAAACCTTTCGGCGTGCGGACGACACCGTTTTCAAGCGTGCAGCCTTCCTGATCGCCGGAAACGTTGATCGGGTCCAGAACATCGGTGCCGAGTTTTCCGGCTTCTTCGAGGATGGCGAGAACCAGGTCCGATGTCGCATCCTCGTAACCCGGAAGCGTGCTCAGGCTGTCCAATTCGCCAATTTCCTTCATGACGAAAAGCATCTCTTCCACGGGTGCATGGTAGGCCGTCATGAAAACCTCCTATTCTTCCTTCAACAGGGCACTCAGATCGATTTCCGGCACTGTCGCACCGGTCTTTGCGGCCAATGCCGGCAAATCAATGCGCCGCGACGCACGCTCCGAGGCGATGATCAGCAGATCCGTGATCTCCGCGATAACCTCGGCAGGCAACGCACCTTCCGTTTCGCCTCCGATGCCGGTGATGCGGCTGTCCGGCAGCGGAACGCTGGTTTCGGCGCCGTCGAGAAAATCGGCCCGAAAGGTCATCGTGCCGTTTTGCAGCACGATTTCGTCGATGATCAGGCGCTGCCCGCTCGCGGCATCTTCGTCGTCGTTTTCCGACCGCGCGAGCCATGCCTGGGCGCTATCTTTGAGGCGCATGAGGTTGGCGCGGCCGTCTTTGACGTCCAGCACAACCTTGGGCTGGTCGACGACGACCCGGCCGAGCGCGATAGCCTTGTCGGCGATCCTGTCGGTATCCACGTTAATCTCGATCAGCGGAACATGAACGGCGTCAGGCGCCGAAAACCCCGGCGGATTTTCGATTCTGAGGCCGATGATCTGGCCATTTCCCGATTTCAACGACATCGTTGCATCCGCGACGGTCACCGGCACCTTGTAGGCACGGCTGGCCGTGCTTTCGATCTCGTCCTTGATCAGGGCATCGATATTGAACAGCACATAGGTGACCGACCCGAGCACGAGAATGATCGTGGCCGTCAATGCCAAGCCGCTGAATAAAAAGGCTTTTCCCATTAACCTGGAAGTCCACCACCGGTTCTTGTTATCTACCACGGACGATATCTGCCGCTTCCCGGTGCCGCAAGCTATTGTGGCATGAAGTAAAACCTCCTAAACGGGATCGAAGGGGGGCGCAGGATGCCGCTGCATTTCGACATTGACGAGTTCGCCGGACGCGTGCGGCGCGCTGCCGATGCCGTCAGTGAAGCCGGCCTGGATGGGGTGCTTTTGTTTGCACCTGAGAGCCATTATTGGCTGACGGGCTACGACACTTTCGGGTTCGCCATGTTCCAGTGCATGGTTCTCGCTGCGGACGGTGAGGTTCATCTGCTGACCCGTGCACCGGACCTTCGGCAGGCGCGCTACACCTCGACACTGGATGACGATCACATTCACGTCTGGGTCGACCGGGAAGGGATGGCGCCTGCGGAAGACCTCAAAACGCTCCTGACCGAATTGGGACTTCTGGGAAAACGCCTCGGCATCGAAAAGGCGACAGTGGGCCTGACCGCCGCTAACTGGGACATGCTGCGGGGCGTGCTCGGCGACCATTTCATTGATGCATCGACGCTGATCCGTGACGCGCGCCAGGTCAAAAGCGCCGCCGAGATCACATGCCACCGGCGCGCTGCGGAACTTGCGGACGCGGCGCTGGAGGCGGGCATCGACGCGACCGGCGCGGGGGCATTCGAAGGCGATATTCTTGCCGCCATGCAAGGTGCCGTTTTCAAGGGCGGCGGTGATTATGCGGGCAACGAGTTCATTCTGGGCTCGGGGCCGGGGGCACTGCTGTGCCGTTACTATTCGGGACGGCGTCATCTCGACGCAACCGACCAGCTGACGATCGAATGGGCGGGGGCGTATGCGCGTTATCACGCGGCGATGATGCGGACCCTCGTTGTCGGTAAGCCTACCGATGTTCAGAAGCGAATGCATGCGGCATGTGTCGAGGCGTTGGAGGCTTGTGAGGCCGCGATCACACCGGGCGATCCCATGGGGAATGTGTTTGATGCGCACGCGAGAACCGTTGATGCGCACGGATTTCAACACGCGCGGCTCAACGCTTGCGGCTACGGTATGGGGGCAATCTACAATCCGATCTGGGTCGATTTTCCGATGTTCTACAGCGGTAATCCGCTGCCGATGCTGGTGGGGCAGGTGTTTTTCATGCACATGATCCTGATGGACTCCGAAAGCGGCTATGCGATGTGCTGGGGGCATTCCGTTCTCGTCGGTGACGCGGGTGTGGAACGCTTGTCCAAGGCGCCGCTTGATATGATCATGTGCTGACATGACGGTTTCATCGCGACACTACGACATAGAGTTCGATGCCGGCCGGCATCCCAAGGGTAAACTCGGCTTTGTGCTGCTGGCGACCGAGCAGACGGTGATGGACGACATGATCCGCATCTGCCCCGACGGTGTCGGTGTACACATCGCGCGTGTGAATAATCCGGATTCAATAACGAACGAGACGCTGGCCGCCATCGCACCGGACTTGACCCGGGCCGCCTGCACGATCCTGCCGGACGGGTCACTGGACGTGATCAGTTATGCGTGCACCTCGGGTTCGCTTGTGCTCGGTCAGGAACGGGTCGAAGAGCTTTTGACCGCAGGTAATCCGAACGCGAAGCCGTCGTCGATCATTGCGGCGGTCATTCGTGCGCTGAACGCTATCGCGGCGAAGCGAATTGTCGTTGCGACGCCCTATCTGGATGAAGTGAACACGGCCGAACGGGATTATCTGGTGGAGCGAGGCTTCGAAGTCTTGGAAATCCAGGGGATGAACCTGGAAAAAGACAGCGACATGGTGCGCGTCAGTCCCGGCTTTATCGCCTCGATGGCGCTAGGACTGGATCGGCCCGAAGCCGACGCGATCTTCATCTCCTGCGGCGCGCTCAGGTCTGTCGATATCATCGATGAGTTGGAGGCACGGGCAGGAAAGCCGGTCATCACGTCAAATCAGGCGTTGGCATGGGATGCGATGCGTCTCGCCGGGATCGAAGATCGGGTCGGGGGATTTGGCTGCCTTTTGCGCGACTACTAGTCCGGCTCAATTGACGCGCGTCGCCTTGGCAGGCGCGCTGCCATCGAGTTCACGTCCGATCGTATTTGCGCGATCTTCGGCATCGTCCTTCGACGAAAACCCTCTTTCCCAGTGCACCATCCAGCGTCCACCGGCGTCTGAATGCGCGCGCTCGATCTCCTGGAATGCCGTGTCAGGGTCGCGCCCTGCATGCGCGTAGGCGTAGATCTGTCCCTTGGCGTCCGTCGTGACGATCACCAACCAGGAACCGGTTTTCTCGATGGGTGTGTGAACCGGCATCAGGGTTGCGGGCGCGTGAAGACCCACGTCGCGTCGTCGGACTGATCAGGCTGAAAAGTATAGCCACCGTCATTGAACGCTTTCAGCTTCTTCTCGGTCTCGACCCGGTTGACGATCATGTAGCGCGCCATCATGCCTCGGGCACGTTTGGCGAAAAGCCCCAGCACACGTGCTTTGCCGTCTTTCAGTTCCTTGAAGACCGGCGTGACGATGCCGCCTTCAAGGCCTTTCGGCTGTACGACCTTGGCATACTCGTTGGAGGCAAGATTGATGATGCGGCGGTCCTTGTGTGATTTCGTCGCGGCATTCAATGCCTCGGTCACGCGGGTGTCCCAGAAATCGTACAGGTCTTCCTTGCCGTTGACCGGGAATTTCGTCCCCATCTCGAGCCGGTAGGGCTGCATGAGATCGAGCGGACGAAGAAGTCCATAAAGACCCGACAGAATGCGCAAGTGGTCCTGTGCATAGTCCAGGTCCTTCTGCTTCAGCGACGGTGCATCCAGTCCGACGTAGGTGTCACCGGCAAAGCTCAGTGCTGCCTGACGGGCATTCGCGAGATTGAAAGGCGGCTTGAATTCCTGGAAGCGCTGATAGTTGAGGTCCGCCAGCTTGTCGGAAATCCCCATCATGGATTTCAGGTCGGCGCGCTTCAGTTTCTTTGCCTTGTTGGCCAGAACTTCCGCGTCCTTCAGCAGGATCGGTTGGGTATGCGCGTCCGTGATCGGGTCGCTCTCGAAATCGAGTTTTTTCGCGGGCGAGATGATCGCGAGCATGAGCACATTTCCTTTTTTGACCGTTTCTAAACTACCCCTTACATATAGAACGCGTCCCCGAACCTTCAAATGATAAGAGTCTCAAATGCTGACGATGTACGGTCTCAAGAACTGCGATACCTGCCGCAAGGCCATGAAATGGCTGGATAGCGAGGGAATTGCCTTCGAATTCAAGGATGTCCGCAAGGACGGTATCAGCGCCGCCGATATCGAAGGGTGGACACAAAAAGTCGGGGTCGAGTCGCTGCTTAATCGCCGTGGTACGACGTGGCGGGGGCTGTCCGATGGGGACAAGGCGAGGGGAGAAGGGGACGGTGCCGTCTCTCTCATGGCCGAGCATCCGGCGCTCATCAAACGCCCCGTCTTCATCAAAGGCGGCGATGTCCGCGTCGGTTTCAAGGACGCGGAACAGGCCTGGATCAAATCGTGATCGTCAGAGGCTGAGCGGGCCGCTCTGTGCCTGCCATGCCTCGAAGCCTTCTCGCAGGTAGTAAGCACGCACACCGCGCTCGCGCAGCTTCGCAACGGCGCTCTGGCTGACTTCGTGGCCGTGCACGCAATAGCATACCACCGGCTTGCCGTCGCTGACCGTGTCGGCCCAGTTACCGACGTCCTGGAAATCCTGCCACCGGGCGCCCCGTATCATGGCGGGGTCTTTTTCGATAGCCGGTTTCTTGCGAACGTCGATTACGTGGACCGGGGCGTCGAAGTTGATCAGGGTTTCGAGTTCCTGTTGTGTAATACTGTGCATGGACGGACTCCTTGCGTCTGCATGGTTGCGAAAAAAGCCTAATTTCAGATGAAAGCGGTGACGAGGCCGAACGCGGCGCCGAGGGCGACCAGCATCGGAATGCCGACGCGGCCCGACACCAGCAGTGCCAGCGACACGACGGCGGCGGCGACGCCGACCCATTGCACCTCACCGTCGTGAAACAGCGCTGCACTACCTAGGAAGATCGCGAGGCTCAGGATCACGCCGACCACCGCCGCGGTGATCGCCGATAGTGCGTTCCGTGCCCACGCAAAGCGCTGAATGCTCTCGACATATGGCGCGCCGGCGATGATCAGGTAAAACGACGGCAGGAAGGTCACATAGGTCGTGAGCAATGCGGCTATAACACCGGCCAAAAGGCCGCCGTTGTTCCAACCGGCAAAGAAGCCGACGTACGTGGTAACGAGGATCAGTGGTCCGGGCGTGGTCTCCGCCAGTGCGAGGCCATTCAGCATGTCGCCGCCGGATAACCACCCGTACGTGTTCACACCGGCATCCGCAACGAACGGCAGGACGGCATAGGCGCCGCCGAACGTAACGAAGGCAGCTGTCGTGAACAGCTTCAGAACGTCGAGGAACGGTTCGGCGCCGAACGCTGCGACGACAAGTGCCGAAGGCCCGATCAGCGCGATCAGGAAGACCACGGTGACGCGAATGAAGCGCTTGAGCGACCCTCTGGCTACGTGGGTGTTCTGGCTTTCCGGTGCGGCGTGATCGCCGTGCCCCATCGTCAATGCGTGCGGCATGAATCTCGCGATGACGATACCGGCAACGCCTGCTGCAAGCACGACGACCGGAAACGGCGTATCGGTAAACTGCAATGCGGAAAAGGCTGCCGCCGCAAGAAGGACGGGGACTGGCCCTTTACAGGTCTTGCGGCCGATCCGGTACACCGCGCCGATCACGATCGCGACGACGACCGGCTTGATTCCGGCAAAGATCGCGGCAACGGCGCCGTCGCCACCATACGCGGCAGCAATCCAAGCCAGCACGATCATCAGCACGGTGCCTGGCAGAAAGAATGCGGTCCCTGCGTAGATCGCGCCCTTGATCCCGTGCATGCGCCAGCCGATATACGCGGCCAGCTGTTGCGCTTCCGGTCCCGGCAACAGCATCGAGTAGTTCAGCCCACGCAGGAACGCGCCCTGGCTGATCCAGCCACGTTTGTCGACGCATTCGGTTTGCATCATCGCGATCTGGCCCGCCGGGCCACCGAAACTCATAAATCCGAGCTTGGTCCAGTACGCAGCAGCTTCCCCGAAACTGGGATGCGCGTCTTGATTTCCGTCAATTCTGGATTGAATGCTGTCGTCCATAGTCCCTCACACCCGGCAAATACCGGTTTATATCAGCGAGGGCAGCTCTTGGACGAATGAACGCCTTGAGAAACCGGGCGACTGCCTTCGGCCCGACGGCGCATGTATTAGCTTATTACGCTCACGAGGAAAAGAGATTTTCTCACAGGAACGTGACACCGCGTTAGGCCAACGTGACACCACTTATTTTTTCGCGCCGCTACACTCCTGTCATCGGTTGAACGCCGATGGGCAATTCAGGGTTTATTGAATCACTTACAGGAGAAGTTTTATGTCTGTTCAAAAGAAAACCGTTGGTGCGACGCTCGCTACTGCCGCTGCTGCGATGTTCATTGCCGGCGCGGCCATGACCGGTGCGCCGACTGCCGCCCAGGCTGACGGAGTCAAGTGCGCCGGCATCAACTCGTGCAAAGGCCACGGCTCCTGCGCCGGTGCGGGCAACGCCTGCAAAGGCCAGAATGCATGCAAAGGCCAGGGCTGGGTGAGCGTCGACAGCGCTTCCGCCTGCACCAGCAAGGGTGGCAAGGTCGTCGAGGGCTGACGCCGACCTGTCATTAAGCTACGTTTTGCCGGAGGAATCGCTCAGCGGTTCCTCCGGTATTCGTTTGAAGAGAGTGTTTCATGGCGCTTGAAGGCTTTGGACTAGGACTGCGGCCCCAGCATTTTCCCGACATCCTGGGTGATGACCCGGATGTGACGGCGGGCGTCGACTGGTTCGAGATCATTTCCGAAAATTTCATCAACGTGGGCGGGCCGCCGCTCCGCAACATGATGGCGGTGCGCGATCGCTTTCCCATGGTGATGCACGGCGTCTCACTTTCCATAGGCTCTACAGATCCGCTGGACATGGACTATCTGGCGGGACTGAAGGCGCTCGCCGATCTCGTCAAGCCCGAGCTTATCTCCGACCATCTTTGCTGGACCGGGGTGCACGGGCTCAACATGCACGACCTGTTGCCGCTCCCGATGACAGAGGAAACCGTCGAGCATGTCGCTACGCGCGTGATGCAGGTCCAGGATTTTCTGGGCCGCCAGTTCATGCTCGAAAATGCGTCGACCTACGTGACTTTTGAAGAAGACGAGATGACGGAGTGGGAATTTCTCTCCGAGATCTGCGAGCGGGCGGACTGCAACATACTGCTCGACGTGAACAACATCTACGTATCGGGTTTCAATCACGGCTTCTCGACAGACGATTATTTGAACGGTGTCCCGCCGAAACGGATCAAGCAGATTCATCTGGCCGGTCACGAGCACAACGGCGATTACATCGTCGACACGCACGACGAGCCGGTGCCGGGGTACGTCCTCGATTTGTACGGCAAAGCAATCGACCGTCTCGGTCCGGTGCCGACGATGATCGAGCGCGACGCCAATATTCCGCCGTTCGCCGAGCTCGTCCGCGAACTCCAGGGCGTAAGACGCATCGCGGAAGAAGAACGGATCATGATCCCGGCATGAACGCATCACTGAACGACTTGCAGAATAAGTTTCAGAACCGCCTTTTGAAGGGCGAGACCGCGATAGATGCGCATCTGGTCGCCGGCGGGCCTTACATGAAGGCCTACGACCACGCCTATAAAGCGCGGCTGGTGGAAATTTTGACCGAGGAGTTCGAGGGGCTTCACACGTTGCTGGGGGATGAGCAGTTCTTTGCCATGCTTGGTGCATACGTCGACACGTTCCCTTCGACCACGCCGTCGGCGCGATGGCTCGGCAGACACCTGCCTGACTGGCTGCGAACACACGAAGACTGGGGCACGCATCCGGTGCTTGCATCCATGGCGGCGTTCGAGTGGATGATCGGGCTGGCTTTCGATGCGCCCGATGCGAAGCTGGTCGGCGTCGCTGAGATCGGGAATGTGCCGCCTGAGGCATGGCCGATGCTGACGTTTACATTTCATCCGGCACTGAACACGGCCGAACTGGATTTTGATGTGTCAGGTTTTTATCAAGCGGTTAATGCCGAGGTCGATCCCGACGGCCCGCCGGTCCCCTATGAGCACCCGGTGACTTGGGCGGCGTGGCGCGACCCGGAGGCGATGATCGTCACTTATCGCCCGCTTGATAACGACGAGGCGATGGCATTGATTGCTGCACGCGACGGCCAAACCTTCGACGGAATCTGTGAAATCGTCGCCGACCATACGGATGCCGATGAAGCTGCGGTACGTGCCGCCGGGCTGCTGCGGATCTGGGTTGAGAGTGGCTGGGTTATCGGGCTCGATGCCGAGGGTATGAGCTGGTAGGTCCTAGAGGACTTTCCCCGGGTTCATGATTCCGTCCGGATCGATCACGGCCTTGATCTTCCGCATCAGGTCGATTTCCACAGCCGGGCTGTATCTCACCAGTTCATCGCGTTTCATGCGCCCGATGCCATGCTCGGCAGAGAAGCTGCCGTTCATTTCCTCGACCAAGTCATTGAGCGGGTCGGTGACATCATGCCATTTGTCGAGGAACGCCTGACCATCCATACCGACGGGCTGCGTCAGGTTGTAGTGAAGGTTGCCGTCGCCGATATGACCGAAGGTCATGGGGCGAGTGCCCGGTACAACATTTTCGACAATGGCGTTCGCCCTGACGATGAAATCGGTCACCTTCGAAATCGGGATCGAGAGGTCGTTCTTGATCGACGCACCTTCGCCTTTCTGGGCATCCGAGATAGCTTCCCGGATATGCCAGATGTCATGGCGCTGCTGGCCGCTCTCGGCAATGACGGCATCGACAACGTCACCGGCCTCGAAAGCGTCTTCCAGCAGTTTCTCGAGCGCTTCGCGGAGATCGCTACCGGCACGGGGCGAGGTCAGTTCCAGCAAGACGTAAGCGGGATACTCTCCCTCGAACGGGTCGCGGACACCTTCGGTATACTCGCATGACACCCACAGGCTGTTGCGGTTCATGTACTCGAATGCCGTCAGAGTGTCGCCGACCATGTCCGTCGCGCGGCCGAACAGCTTCATGACGTCTTCCGGGTTTTCCAGCGCGATCAACGCGGTTTCGGTCTGGTTCGGCTTCGGGAACAACTTCAGCACGGCACCGGTGATGACGCCGAGCGTGCCTTCCGCGCCCATGAAAAGATGCTTCATCTCATAGCCGGTGTTGTCCTTGCGCAGCCCTTTGAGGCCGTTCCAGATTTCGCCCGATGGCAAGACGACCTCCAGCCCCAGGACCAGGTCACGCGCATTGCCGTAACGCAGTACATTGGTGCCGCCGGCATTGGTCGAGAGATTGCCGCCGATGCGGCAGCTGCCCTCTGCAGCGAGGCTGAGCGGGAACAACTTGCCCGCGTCGTCGGCCGCGTTCTGGATATCGGCCAGGATGCAGCCTGCGCCCACCGTCATGGTGCCGTTCAGCGTGTCGATTTCATGGATCGTATTGAGCCGTTCGGTCGAAACGATGATTTCGTCTTCGGCAATACCGCCGCCGACGAGCCCCGTATGTCCGCCGAGCGGGACGATGGGTACGCCAAGCTCGGCGCATGTCCTGACGACGAATGCCACCTCTTCGGTGTTGCCGGGCCGGGCGACGAAGTTGGCGTGGCCGCGGTAAAGTCCGCGGGCCTCGATGTTGTATTTGTCGAGTGCACCCGGGTCGTCCACGTAACCCTGTGTCCCAAGCGTCTCTTTGATCTTGTCGATAGCGGATTGTCGGTTGGTCATGTTCGGATATTGGCGCCGAGGCAGGGGATGTTCAAGAGCGAACGGCGCGCCGCAGCCGGTCGTTGATGGCGAGTCCGAGGCCGGTTTCCGGGATCGGGGCCACGGCGATGGCATCCACGCCTTGCTCGTCCAGGGCATGAAGCATCCGAAAAAGGTTGGCTGCCGCCTCCGCCATGTCGCCCGACGGGCTGAGGTTCATGGCGGCGTCTGTGGTCGTTGAACCGAAGCCTAAAAAGGCCTCGCCGCCTGCCGCGGCTTCGGCGTTCATTCTGAGTTTTGCTTTAGGTGAATAATGCCGGCTCAACATGCCGGGTGACTTCGGGGCATGGTCATCGGTCCCGGCGAGGGCGAGCGGGCCTGTGACAGCCTCGATATCCTCTTTTGAAATGCCGCCTGGACGCAATAGGGCAGTGGTGGCGGTTGAAAGGTCGACAACCGTCGATTCCAGGCCGACCTCGCACGGGCCGTCGTCGAGGATCAGTTGCGGCCCGCCGTCATCGGGTCCGGGAAGGGAGGCTGCGACATGACGGGCCAGTGTCGGACTGACGCCGCCAGAGGTGTTGGCGCTGGGCGCGGCCACGGGCACGCCGCAGGCGGAAAGAAACCGCCGCGCCCGTTCCCGGCCAGGGATGCGAACAGCGACCGTATCGAGGCCCGCTGTCGTCAGGTCCGCGATGGGGCAATCCTGCGATTTTTTCAGAATCAATGTCAGCGGACCGGGCCAGAACGCCGCCGCAAGTTTTTCGGCGCGTTCGTCGTGTTGTGCGAGAGCAGGCAGTTGCGTGAGGTCGGCGATGTGGGAGATCAGCGGATTGAAGCTCGGGCGGCCCTTGGCGGCGAATATGCGCGCCACGGCCTCTCCATTCGTGGCATCGCCGCCGAGGCCATAGACCGTTTCGGTAGCAAAGGCGACAAGACCGCCACCACGGATGATCCCGGCGGCATCGTCGATCGCCGCATCATCCATCGGGCGGATCGGCGCCGAGGTATCCATGCGTCAGGCAGGGTCGGGGACGCCCGGTCCCCTGGCAATAAAAAACGGGTTGCGGAAATCCGCCTTGCCATAAGTTAGCGGCCGGCCGTCTTCGGTGATCACCTCGCCACCTGCGTACTTGAGGATCGCGTGGCCGGCGGCGGTATCCCATTCCATGGTCGGACCGAAACGAGGATAGACATCCGCCTTGCCCTCTGCGACGCAACAGAATTTCAGGCTCGACCCGGCGCTGACTCGCTCCTTGATTGGAAGGCCGTCAAGGTACGTATCGGTTTCCGGTGTCGCGTGGCTCTTGGAGGCAATGGCCGTCAGCCCGTCTTTCGGAGGACGGCGGCAGGTGATCTGGATAGCCTTGCCTTCACCGCCGTACTGCGCAAAAGCGCCGGCGTTCGTTGCCACGAACGTATCGCCGCTGACCGGCAGGTGAACGGCCCCGAGCACAGGCGTCCCGTTCTCGATGAGAGCGATATTCACGGTAAACTGACCGTTGCGGGAGATGAACTCCTTGGTGCCGTCGAGTGGGTCAATCAGCCAGAATGGCCGGTCATGGATGTCCGGCGTATTTCCGGCCGAAGCGGCTTCTTCGCCGACAAGCGGAAATTCTCCCGTGATTCCCTCTCGGATCATGCGAAAAATTAGTTTTTCGGCTTCCCTATCCGCCTGGGTAACGGGCGAGGCATCGTCCTTCGCTTCTACGTCGAAATCCGTCTGGTAGATTTCCATGATGACTTGTCCGGCGCGGCGCGCCACGTCGCCGATCTGTTCGGCAAGTCCGAGGTTGATATTGAGAACCATACGTTCAGAACTCCGGGAGTTAGCTGCTGGCGGACAATCGCCCCGAGCAGACCGTTAGTCAACCGGGTCAGGACTGCGCGTGGATTTCCTCGGCGATGAACCGGTTAGCACGGAATCCGTCGGACCAGTGATTTTCCGCCAATCCGGCCTTTCGCTTCAAATGGGCGAGGAACAGCTTGGGGTCCGGCAGTTGTTCCCAGACTGCGGGTAGGAAAAGCGCGCGCCGGCCGCCATCCGCGATCACCAGCCCGTCGATGCCGGGACGAAGTTGCGCGAGCAGGTCGGCCTCGTCCCTGATCTCCATAGGAGATTGCGGGCTCAGAACCGAGATGGAGAGGCGCAGGGTATTATACTCTTCAGCGGTGACAGGCTTGAAACGTGGATCCTTGAAAGCGGCCTTGTAAGCATTTCCGGCTACATCACGGGCGAGCGGTTGATGAGCCATCGGCGAGCCGATGCAGCCACGCAGTTGTTTCTGGGCGGTTTTCAACGTGACGAACGATGCGCCCTGTGCCTGCAACGCTGCTGGTTCCGCTGCGAGATCGAGGGGCATCGGCTTGCCATGATCCAGGGTAAAGCGAATCGAGCTATCGGCGAGCGACAGCAAATGGGAGCCATGATCCGCGAGAAGCCGTTTCGTCTGCTGTTCGAAATCTCCGGCGGGTGATGACGCAGTGTCCTTCGCATCTTTGCGTTTTAGCCTGATATTCAACGGAACGGTCTTGGTTCTCGTTGCAGGTGTGTCGTAAAACGCCCAGGCGCCGTAACCAACGACGCGGTCCTTGGTCCCGGCGGTATCGCCGGAATTTCTGAGGTCGACGGTCTCGACCTTCATACCGCGGGTTTTCGCAAGCTCCAGCAGCCCGCCGACGGGGAAGCGTCCGCAGGCTCCGTTTTTTTCGATCCTGCCAGGGTCGAGTGACGTGATCGCTTCGCACGTTCGCTGGTCGATCTGTTGCGCGGCATCGTAGTCGAGGAAATGACTGAGATCGGATGAGATGACGATCAGCGTTTCGGGCCCGCCCCAAAGTGCCGTCAGAACCTCGGCGACTTTCGACGGTGGCGTCTCGCCGACGACAATGGGGACGAGTTTGAAGTCACCGAGCAGTTCCTGAAGAAACGGCAGGTGCACTTCCAGCGCGTGCTCCGCCTGATGGGTCGGTGGAAAAACACCGACCTGTTCGAACCCCTCGATCAGTTTCTCGGCGTCCTTGTCGATTTCGATCCGCCCGAGCGGCGTCTCGAAGTAATCGGCGCCCGAAAGTGCCAACCCGCGCACGGCAACGCGGTGACAGGGACCCAGCAGGACAACGCGGGTGATTTTGCCGGCAATCGGTTTCAGCCTGGCGTAAACCTTGGCCGCAACGGCACCGGAATATTTGTAGCCAGCGTGCGGTGCGATAATTGCCTTGGGCGCGGGGCCGGAGGGGACGCCGGCGTCCCTCAGAAATCCCTGTACTTCGGCGCTCAGTTCCCGGGCGTTGTCCGGGTAAAACATACCGGCGACGGCAGCTTTGCGGATGGCGGTCATTCCGTGTTGGCCTCAAATTCCATAACGCATTTTAACCGTTCCGGTGTCAGGGGCCAATGTATTGCTCCCGAGACGGCATGAAAAACGGCGGCTGGAATGCCGACGCATTCGCTTCCTTAGGAGGTGAATGTCAACAAAACCAGAGGTTGTTTGCGCAAAAACACGAAGGGGGTGCCAGACGGCGCCCCCTTCGGCGTTCTAGAGTGACATCACCGGTCGGGCGACGACTCGATTCAAGTCGTCGCCCGACTTTTCATCTGTCCCAGTTCTAGGTGACATCACTAAGGGGGAGCAGTTAGATCCTGGATGCAAGATCGTTTAATGCTCGCAGACAGCCCAAGTGGATAGCTTCAGCACGAGATCCGCCGCCGGAAAGCAAAGTCCAATCCACCGATTATCTTCCCCATCAGCTTCGGCATAGATTGAACTTGTACGACTGCTCATTGCTTCAATCTTCCACGTAGTTCGCCACTGTTTCTCCGGTTCGAACCCTTGCCATTTCGTGGTGTAAAATTCATCATCGAGACCCAAAGGAATGGGATGGAATTCATGAGTTCACGGGTGGTTATTCGTTCCGAAGAAAAACAAATCGGCGGACAAAAAGTTATAGTTTTTACTTTGTATCTTGATGGAAATTTTATTGGTGAATTTCCTTCAGGTGAATATGCGAATCAGAAGGCAGGTGAAGTTATCGAGTCGCTTGTAAAGATGATGCATGCGAAACCTGATGTGCCATTCGTTAGTTGCGATCTTGATTCATTCATCCACCAGGAAGAACCAGTTATTAATAGCAACATAATGCTATTCCGCCTTTCAGATATCTGGCTTGTCTTATTTGACGACGGGGCCGACAAACTGGCTTACGCCTATGACGATATAGAACACATGAATGATAAAGTTATTGAACTAAAACCGCAGGGCTTCATTCCCTGACAGATGTGAAGTCTTGTGGCGGTCGAACCTCAAAGGTTACATCCGCCGGGCGCATTTTTAGGGACCGTACGAAGTCGTCATCAGAAAGATAGCTTCGAGTTTTAGAGCGTTGCTGCTCATACAACTCCTCAATTTCGCGGTCTCGCTTTACCGCTGGCTCGATTAGTGCCAACGCAAACTTAAGCTTCTCCTCTAAACGAATAAGAGCGCCACGCGTGAGTGGTCGTTTGATTGCTGGGTCATCTGGATCTACGGACCCTGTGATCAATCCCATTGCACCATAAAAGAAACGATTCCGCTCAGAAGCAAAGCTCATATTAGCCCGCCGCCAATGTTCAGGGTCGCCTTCCCACCCCTGGGACTTTGCGTTCTTGATCGCCTCGCCAAGGTTCTGCAGTCCGACGGGAATGTCGGCACCACATCGCTCGCACTCACTTTTCACAGCCTGGAATGCGTCGTACGCCGGTTCGAGATACCCCGCATTCAACACGTCGACGCCATATTCGTATCGACAGAATGCGTCCAAGCCTACGGTTCGCAAAAGCTCATTGCTGGTATCTTGATCAATCTTGTGAAAAATCTTCATAGCAACCTCCATGTATGGAGGTAGGTCCGTCAACGTTGAAGGATCGTAAAGTTTCTGGCGGTGTTAGAGTTTTACGGCCGTCTAATCTGCAAGGGCCGCCAGGAGGGAGCGGGCATTCAAGCAACAGATGCCTCCCGAAATTGGACCGATGCCATGTCCGCCACGGACAGCATCCAGCAGTTGGAGCCCATCCAAGAAATAACTAAGGAGTGCGCGCCGCGTTTTGAGGGCAGCGGACTCTGAAACCATTCTCCATTCCGCGCACACAATATCTCGGCGTGTTTCGTCGAGGTCAGGATGCGGACCGATATGAACATCAACATGTTCGTGCCACGCTTCGTCTGCTTTCGAATTGACCCACGTTTCTTCAGGACACAAGGCGGGAGAAGTAATCCGACCGATAACGAAGTCGGCGAATCTAAACTTCTGCTCATCCCATGCTCGCACATGATATCGCCCCGTGGCTCGGATAAGTGAGTGCGGACAGATAAGTCGCTCGCTGACTTCGCCTGTTGTCATGCTGGAGTATGTGATGCGGACTGGGGTCATGGTCTCGGACCCGCGCATTAGAACTGACGCCACATCTCTGTCGAGCCAGCGTGAGGGGGCGACGTCTTCATCCCAGCCAATAGGACGGAGATCCGCTTCTTCACAACTGAGCCAGGAATCGAGTCGTCGTTCGTCATTGAACACCGGAACAAATCCATCCGGACGTTCGAAACGTCGTCCATCATCCGAGGAAGAAATCGGTGCTGTGGCGAGGTCGTTATAGAGGGAAATGTCTGTCGAAATTTGGTTTGCCGACAGCTTAAACCGAGCACCATAGACGTTTTTGCGGAACCAACCGGTCCAATAGAGACGATCATCGATCCAACGCAACCGAGCAACAATGGCCGGTCCATTCCTCATTCCGAGTATCTCGGATAAAGTTACCATTGTAGTAGTGCATTCACTGTGTTATTAGAACTCAGTCACTGAGGGAAGAATGCCACAGCACGATCCGGTTGTCACCATCAACACGCTGGCAGGAGGCATCGCAACCCTGAACGATACTACCACGGAGTGGTCGATCGTCAGGCAGGATAATGCGATGCCGCGCACCCTTAGGCGCGCGCTGTCCATGATTTCTTCTATCTGCCTCGAAGATGGCGTCGAAGATCTCGGATGTTCAATCCATGACGTTTTGGCGATGGCGACGAAACCGATTGAGCAATGGGGCGTTCCCACCTTTGCAAATCCGGACTTTGCCTACCTCGGTACTATTTTGGTCGACGGTGAACTCGGCGTTCCTACCGAGGACTGCATGGCACTTGCCAGGGTTGGCGGTGAAGTCGAAACGCTCCAGAACATGCAGCACAATCGGTTGCGGAATGCCGTCGCGACATTGGGTGCCGGAAAAGCCGAAGCCTATACGACGATCCGTGAATTCGTTGTTCGGAAACCGGTGGTGTCGGTTGTTGACCTCAAAGCCTTTGCAGCAGGAGGCAATAGGGCGGCCATAGCCAGGGAGATCGAGCGGTTCTACGAACCGATACCAGTCGCGGCGGTATGGTCGGATGGAAGTATACGGATCTGCGACAATTGTGGCGGCCTTCTCTGGGATGACCCGGATAAAACGAGCTTCCCGAACGGGCGTTGCCGTCTGCGGCAATGTGTAGAGGACGTCCCGACTCCGGATTGCAGAGAGACGGTAGACAAGCCGAGTGCCTACCAATGCGCCGAGAGATCGGTATACGCTTTCTGGGTCGGCCCCGGTCTGGACGAAATTCGGATATACGATGACTTGACCGCTGAGGGTATCGAGGTGGTCCTCTACCCCGGTGAGGATGCCGCCGATGTAGGCACGACCGACTTTAAGATCGGCATCGACGCCAAGTCTTATGCGAGCCCAATCGTTTTGGGAAAGAAGTTGTCCGATGGTGTGGGCGGATTGATGGCCTTCACTGAGAAGTACCTCGTCGTGCCGGACGCGAAAACGCGGAAGAACCCGGACTACGTGAAGCAACTCAAGGATGCGTATTCCGGAAACGTCAAAGGGATTGTCTTCACGACCGTGAGCGACGCGATCAAAAGGATCGTCGCTAAACACGGGGCTGGCTCATGAGGGAGAAGCTAGAACTCCCAGGGGTTAGCAGCCCGTATTCTCTACGAGTTCAGTGGATATGTCTCATTGCTGAGCACTTCCTGGGCATCACCCATCTGGACGACTTTGACGTTCTGACGACTGGGTACGGATCTGTCTATGACCATCCGTCGGTGCTCCCGGCGCGACAGGCGATCTGGAACTTACGCTTGATGGGTGTGGACGTGTCCCAGAGGCGCGGCATAAGGCGCGCCGTCAATGATTGCCTTGAATGGGAACAAGAGAACATGGCGGAGCCGGGATACGTCGAACCGCCGTATCAGGTATCCGACAGATCGCCCTACCCGTTTACATGCCGGTTGTCGCCGAATGATCCGGTCGTCCTCGACATGCTGCAGAAAATCTCGCGTCCGCTCGGCTACCGATCATTCTCTTACGCTGATGCCGACTTGACGCGCGACGCTCAGATCGACCTTGGAACGCAGTATGGTTCTGAGCTCATCCATGTCGACTTGGCGATCCTGCCCGCACTTCCGGCGCCGTCGTTTCACGACATGTCGAATTACCCTGGCGGCGCAATAACAATCCCGCTCACTGACTTGGTCAAGATTGCCGAAGACTTGGACGGCATTGATTTGCTCAATCCACTTCGCAGGCCAGGGAACTGGAAAAAGCGCCTTGTCGATCCCGAAACGGGCGAGTGGCGCTTTGACGTTTTAGCTCCCGAAAAAAAGAAACTGGTGGCGCAGGACAAAATCCATCTGGTTGGCTTAAAGCATATGCTCGGGTTGCCTGGATCCGGCAAGACGACACTGATCATGCTGGTGCTGATCTGGATATCCAGAAACGAAAAGCGTGCCGCCGTCCTGCTGCCGTCCATCGAGACCTCACTCAACTTGCTTGCGGATCTGCGCTTCTACGGCGCGGACGTCGGCCTGATGGTGGGACAGACCACGCAGACGAGGCTTCAGCATGCGGATAAGATGGCTGAGCGCTTGGCGAGCACAGGGCCGAACCACGGGTTTGGGACGACTATGGAGGGCGTCGATCTTCTCGGCATCAACTGCCCATTGGACGCGTATCGGTCGGGGCCGGATCTGGACTTTCCGGTGTTTCCGCATACGGACCCCCCATGTCAGGCAATGCAGCAGAGAAAGGTGAACAAGGACGGCTCGCCGTCTGAGCAAAAGTCCACGCTGCGGTGCCCGGTCGCGACCTGGTGCGGCCGTATGAAGGCACCGAGACAACTCACGGACCATAATATCTGGCTCGGGCACATTCATTCATCCGATACCACGATCCAGCCCCACTTCATGCGAGATCAGGAGCGCATTCGCTACTTCGAGATGATTGCTCGTACGATGGATCTGGTGATCGTCGATGAGGCGGACGGAGCGCAGGCGGCCCTAGATCAAAAAAGCGTCGTATCCCTGGATCTCACCGGATCCAAGGACAGCATGGAGAAAAAGATCAACGACGACTTGACTGCGCCTGTGATGGAGGGGCGCAATTTCTATACGGCATCAAACGTCAGCAATTACGAACTCGCCGTCGTTCGGTTCCGAGTATTCAACGGCTTCCTAACGCACACCTTGCAATTGGACTACCGCGACAATGGCGACAACGGAATTCTGGTCGCTACGTATAGTGGGCGGTTCATCACGGGAAATTCGGTCCTTGGGCAACTCTTCATGCCGAAGGATATCTCTGCATTGACCACGCAACAGCGTGAGAGGGAAGAGGATCGAATTGAGAAAATTCGAGAGTTCTGGGATGACGTCGTTCGGGTCGCGCTTTCCGAGCCTGAGGCGACGCTGCAAACATTCGAGTCCAACCAGGCGGCCCTCGCGGCCGAACTCGGCGTGACGGAAGCCCGAGTGAAGAATGCTGCGGAAGGGATTGCCGAAGCAATTCGGCTATGGTTCAACACCGACGAAATTGGACGGCGCAAGGACTTCGAGGGATTGGCGAGAGATCGATTTTTCGCCGTCGTCCCACCTGCGCCGCATCTATCGGAAGCCGAGAAAGCAATTCACTTCACAATGCTGATGGGCGTCACTTTCGTCGTCGATCAGTTCCGACTCTTGTCGATGGCGCAGAGAAGCATGGTCGCCGAGGGAATTCACCGTTCGGCGATTTCCGGCAGTAGTTCTTCCGCGGATCTCATCAACCTGATGCCTGAAGCGGTCATTGGCCGCTTCTCCGGCGTACGCATCTCTTTTGAGGGGGAGAACAAGACCAGGAAAGGCCTGAAACTCCAGTACCTCTCGTTTACCGGAGCGCCCCGAATACTGCTTTATCGATGGCACGAACTTTTCATGCGCGAAGGTGTGGAGCGAGGACCGAACGTCTTACTCACAAGCGCGACTTCGTTTCTAGAAGAAAGCCCCACTTATCACATCGCCACTGGACCCGATATCGTACTTCGTGCGCGGGGTGGCCTAGATGAATGGAAGCAGAGCGAGTGGAGCCTGATCAGAATTTCCGACCCCGAGAATAGAGGAAAGCCCATCCGTTTCTCGGGCGCGAAGCTTAGTAGGCGCGAGCCGATCTTGAAGCACATGATCGATCACTTCTACGCGGGTGACACGCCCAGGATCGAGAACATGCAGGATGACTTCGACCAAGGTCGTCGAGTCGCCTTTGTCGTCAATAGTTACGAGCAGGTTGAGATCGTCAAGGAACACCTGAAGCGACGCTATCCTGCCATGAACGAGAGAACCATCGGCGTAACACGCCGCGTTCCTCAGAACGCAGGAACGGATTGGGTTGTTGCGTCACAGGTGGAGCACATTGGCGGCCGAGACGACTGGGACGCCATCGTCTTCCCCATGAAGTCCCTATCACGGGGTGTGAACATTGTATTTCCGTCCGGCCCCAGGCGTAACGACGCGGTGATCGGAACAGTGGTGTTTTTGACGCGCCCGCATCCGGCATCGGACAACCTGGACCTGGTGACCGGCGTCGTCGGGCAAGGAACATTGGAACTGGAACAGATGAAGGTAGCCCCTCGGGGCGGCCTTTCCGCTCTAAAGAATGCGTGGAGAGACAAACGCTTCGAAACCTCGGCCAAGGTCCGCAGGCTGCTTCGGTTCCCGATCATCGCAAGTATGCTGGGTTCATATATGGAGCCTTTCACGGCCGACGTCATGATCGACGTACTGCAGACGATCGGCCGAGGCATGCGCAACGGAAGAAAGGTGCGAGTCTTTTTTGCGGATGCGGCCTGGGCGCCCAACTCGTTTGCCGATAACGGCAAGGACGATACGGCGAACACGTCAATGCTGATCGCCATGAGGAATATTCTACGGAACAGAACCAGCGACCCTGATCCGGTGCATCAAGAGGTATACAAAGCTCTGTACGACCCGTTCCTCACACCGCTCGAAAAATGTTCGAACCTTAAGGGGTGAACCGACTGATATGACGGACAACGATACCAGTACAGGCACCGCTTACACCGGGCCCCTCTATCGCAAGAAGAAGCCTCAGAAGAAGGGCGAGGAACTCACGACCGTTCTCCAGTGGGAGAAGCTTCCTGATGGCGTTCGCAAGGTCTCGGCCCTGGCTTGGGGCCAGACACTGCAGGCGCGGTTCGGTGTCATTGCCGATGCGGCTCGTGGTACCGGAGAAGATGCAGGACGCTCGCTTCCCTATGCTTCGCTCCGCGCAGCCTTGCAAGTTCAGTTTCCAGACGCGCTTATGGTCGAAAGGTCTGTGGGCTTTGCCACTCCCCAAAACAGGCCCCCGGTTATCCTGACTTTGGTCGATGATACCGCAGATGCCCCGAACCGTCTTCGAACGGCAGTGCTTGCATGGGTTAACCTGGTCTTGGCCCCGTGGGCTGATCGCATCGGTGTCGGAGAAAACCTCGTCGAGAGCATTCGCAGCGGACTCGACGAGGAAGACGCATTTGCCGTCACGCCGACGGTCTTGGATCCCAAGAAAATTGATCCGTCAAATTTCGGTGCGTGCCGTGACTACTTAGTCTCCCTTGTTGTCGAGAAGTTGTCTGGCGAAGAACTATTCGAGGGTTGCGGACCTGTATATCAATGCATCAGACCCGGCGCGTACAACACTCTTGAATTTCAGACCTGGCCAATTGCCGAAGGCGACAAAGTGTGGTCGATGGTCGCGAAATGCTCTTTCGAAACAGCCCCTGGTGTCGACGGGATTATTATGCATGTTCGCGCATCCAAAAGGCGCTGGGCAGACATAGGTGCCGATGGGGAGGCCCTAAAGTATCTGAGACAAAAAAGGCTCTCTGTGGACCTGATGGCAAAGGACCTCAAGGTTGCCGCAGTCGCCTCGGTCATCCTCAAAAAAGGTGAGATCGCGGAACCGTTTGATCCGTCCTTCATCCTGCAGGGGCTTAAAACGTCGTCGACACTCCCCTCGGGTGGCATAGCCGATATTGTCAGCGCCACGAGGGCTGCTGCGGGGCAGATATTCGTCGGAGTTCGATACGGCCCCGCATTCGGACGCACGAACGTGGGCGCCGGAGTGACGACAAGGGATTGTCTTGATCTGTTTGACGTTGTCGTCGCGCGCCTGAAGGACTCCGGTGCCGCAGAGATCGCCTTTGACGTCGTTAAGCGCGTGAGACGAAAATCTGCTTCATTCCATAAGCGCATCAAGCTTGAGACCTATCTCAATTACTACGGGAAGCGGCTCGAATCTCCAGAAGCGTTCGACATCGATAAAGCGACGGATCTCCTCAAGAGTGAGCTTGAACTCATTGACGCTCCCCAGGTCACCGGCAAGCAAGTGGACAAGGCGTTCGATGAACTCAAGGAAGTCCGACAGGCAAACATCGAGCGCATTGAGGCCGCTTATCCGCACCGTCCTGTGGTCGTGCCCATTGCAGCCACTCTCAAGGAGAGAAAGCTTCTCCAAGTGACGGCCGCCCTCCTGTTTGGCGACTCGGTGCAAGTTACCGATGGCTTCCAGTTGCCAGCGGGTGTTCATGGGCCCGCCTCGGATTATCCGGGACTGAAGTTCCAAGAACGCTTTGCGAAACGCTTCGATGCCTGGAAACCTGTTGCTGAAGAGATTCGCACAATGGCGAACCATGGCGCACATGTCATCGTTCAAGCTGTAGACAGGCCCTTCGTCACTGACCAAGACGGGAGCAAGAAACGGACGAGGGACGATTCGACATGCAAAGCCGCGGGCCGCACTGCCTTGGCCGTTGAGGGCGCGAGCAATTCACAATGGCTTCTGCCTGTGGAAGTGACAAAACGCGGACAGCAAGAAGATCTCCGACAGTATTTCTTTAGAACCCAATCGGCGATCTACGACCTCCTGCTCGGTCATATTGGATGTATCGACCCGATCGATGGTGCCGTTGAAGCAGCATTCGAGGATGAGGCTACAAGGCCGAGAAAGGTTATCGGAATCTCGGTCATCAAGCTCGTACGGCAGCGCCTCAAGGGTGGCCAGGGCGGAGACCTTGCCGTGGCGTTTTCGATATCCGAAGGGGCGCGGAATACTTTTGCCAGGGCGTCGTGGGAGAGCCCTGATGGGGGGTATCACGATACAGACTGGCGTCCTCTCAATAAGTTTCTGATAGAGATCGCCGGGTATCCTGGACTAACCATCGGCAAGAACAGGGACCAAGCCGAGCGGACATTTCAGCGTTTCGTGAAGAACGTCATTTCGGAGAGCGCCGACAACGGTGAGAAACCGGTGGTGCTGATCGACGCGACGTCTGCGCGATCGCTTTGGCCGTCGCTACAGAATCCAAGGGTCACTGAAGAGATATCGTTCCCCGCCCTGGAAGACGGTCTGATCGACAAGACAGCCTGGCGGCATGTTCGGGTAGTGCGTGTCGACCGGCACATGGCAGGACGTATCTTGGAGCGGAAGTTCTCAAACTTCACTTCATTGCAAGATGAGACACAGGTGACGCGGATCCCGCGCCCGACCATCAACGATGCCATCGTGAGATTGGCAAAATGGAATGGGGGCGGTTTGTACTGGAATACGGCCGGGTATCTCGAGCAGCAAATGCGAGGCAAGAGCGTATACCGCCCGACATTCTGTATTACCCCGCCAGGGAAATCTGACATCCTTCCAGATGGCGCGGACGGCGCAGAAATTGAGAGCTCCAGGCCCCCGGTTATCAGGAAGCCGTATAGGTTGCCGCCGGTATTGGAAACGGTGGTCATGAAGATTTCGGACGGGGACGATCCCGACGCAATCGCAAACATGATTGGCAATCTGCGCGAAGGATACGGACACCACTCGTCGGTAACGGCCCTTCCGGCCCCGCTATCCTTCGACCGTAAAGTGGAAGACTACATCAGCCGATATACGCTGCCAGATGACGATAACGGCTTGCCTCCTGACTCCGCGGATGATCCGGATGACGACGACACGATCGACGAACAAGATGACGCTGACGAGGAAGTGGCGGATGTTGCCTTCGCACGGATGGCTACTCCGCAATCGCATGTTAGTTTGGCGGCGCTTATGGGGACAGGAAGAACCAGCGCATCCAAAGTAGAACTCAAAACGAATGACCGTAACCCCGCGCCCGACGGAGACGAAGAGGACGGTCCAAAAGCCAAACAAGGCGTTCATTCCCATCCGGATCACGAGCCTATTGATAGATTGCCATCTTTCGTTGACGCGTCGTGGATCGAGAACGTGATCTATATGCCGGAACGACTGGTCAATGCCTGCCGGAACAACCGGGAACAGTTGGCTGGCATGTGTGGCTGTGATTTTTGGCCGCCAGCGAACCCTATTAGAGACAAAAAGAAAGCTGCGCAGTTGCTCCTGGAGCCACTGCGACACCCGCTTTTCTATTCGTCCTGCTTTGCGCTGTATCTTGAGGCCAAGAAAGCAACGTCTCCAAGAGCGGCAAAAGAAGATTTTACGGAACCTGTTATCTCTCGTCTGCGGAATATGTTGGCCAGCTATGGCAGGGTTGCCACAAGGATATTCGATCAGGATACGTCGGCAGACAGGAGCCCTTTCTACGAGTTTTTCGTCGCTGAATGTATGAGAAACAATGACGTAAAGGCGGCGTTGTCGTTCCTGTTCTTGAACGCTCTGTATCCGACCATGAAGATCTCGGGTGACAATATCAGGGAGATCATGAAGTCCTATCCGGCTTCCTCCGGCTGGGACGATGATATTGAAATTGTCGCGACCTACGCGGATACGACGGATCCTCATTTTGAGATCAAGGAAGAAGGCACGGGCAGAATTTCCATTCCGGAGTACGGATCGGAAGACGAGCCCGACGTTACGCAGCGCCACAATGAGCCTTTGAAAGATCTCCCCTCGTTCGTCGACGAAGCATGGGTTTCTGAGTTTGTCTATATGCCGGACACACTCAAAAACTACGCCAGGAAGAATGCCAAGATGATCGGCGACGTGACCGGCTATAAAGACTGGCCCGAAGATGCCGCCGCACACGGAAAGAACAAGAGCATCCCCTATATATTGCAGGGTATGCATTATCCGAATTTTATAGCCTTCGTTTATGCGATCGCGCCGGGGAAACTCGGCGCCTCGATGGATACTGGTCGATGGGGACTGGAGGCGCAACGTTCTATCTTTAAGCGGACGATGCCGCATGCCGAAGATCTCGAAATGGACGACGACGTCGATGACTGCACACTGATTTCAGAAATCATAAAGCGCTGCCTGGAAGGCGGGGACGAGCAAGCGGCAATGTTCGCTGCATTTCATCATGTTCTGATCAATGACACGACCGAGTCCTTTAACGTGTTCGCGGAAACATTACTCGACGCCCGCGAAAAAATCTCCAATCCCGATGACATAGACCGAATTTTGGAGTTTGGACGCAGGCGACTCTCGAAACGGAGGTTGCTCGAGGTGGCGGTTGAAAGCGTGGACGACGAGATCAATGAGGCCCAAGAGGATATTACCAGGGCCTTGGAAGAAGAATCGGAAGACGAAGAGAGCGATAGCGATCAACAGACAAAAGGACGGGCCGAAATGATCAAAGATTGGCAACAAGAAATCGGCTCCATAAGAGAAATTCTTGACGGCATGGATGTTCCGGACGTGGTCCAGGTAGCGGCCCTAAAGAGCACTGTCGAAGGTCTCGAGAGAATCGCTAAGGACTACGCCGAACTTCCGAATGTCGTCGACATTCAGGGCATTCGTCGTCGACTCACGGCCTGCAACAAGATGATTGCGGAACTGGATGAGAAGCGGAAAGTCATCGACGATCTCGAAAGTCAGTCTCTGGGACATAGAATTGCGCGCCTTCCGGATGAACTTCCGTCGGAAATGGAGATTGATGACGTTGAGAACGATCTTGCTTCGGCAGAGGAAGAAGCTGCCGCAGCAAAGGATGTTGCTGGGCAGCGCGATCGCGCTCGCAATGAAATCGAGGATATCGATGAGCTCACGCAGCGCTTAAGCGATTTAACATCTGAATGGCGGACACGATTGCAATCTGCTTCTGAACTTATCGCCAGGGCGGTCTCGAAACTCGAGGAGGCAGGAGCGCTTGAGCCGGAAGTCGAAACCTCGCCAGCCGCGGAGCCGGAACCGTTTGAAGAAGACGACGTCGAGGAGATCGAGCAGGCCGCCCTGTCCGAGGAATTTTCGGAAGAAGAACCCGTCACTGAAGAAGTCGATGAGGAGGACGATGAGGAACTCCGGCGCGCAATCGAATCAATAGAACTTGCTGAGCAATCCATTCAGGACCGCGACGACAAGTTCCTTAAAGAAACGAACGACTGCCTTGATGACTTGTTCGCGGCACAGGAGTTTGGCGTCGCCTACCACTTGGCGCTTTCGTCGGAAAAGATGAGGCCGGATCTCAACTTCGCATACACCTCGTCGGAACTTCTTCTGGCGGCTGCGGCCAGGTTTTCACAGGTCGTTCAATACACCGACGTCGATCAGTATGCGGACGCCATGGGCGGTGCCTTGGTGGCTGCGAACGAAATTTCGAAAGACGAGAACAAGGACCGTATCGCTGCGCGGCGGATTTCGCTTTTCGCGTCGACGATCGAACTCGCGCTTTTTGGGGTCCATACCAACCAGACCGGTATTCGAATCTCTGACACCTTGATCAAAAACGGCGTCGGCACATGCTTCAATGATCTAAACGACGCAATCAACGAGAACATCAAACAGGCCCACATCATGTCTGCGAATCAGATGTTCGCGACCGAGAAGCCGAACGATATGTCGTTTGCGGATGACTCGATGAAGTCGCTTCGTGAGAAACTTGAGGTGATGATCAGAAGTCCGCGGAACTACGAGGTCGGTCGGTTGGTTCAGGCATGGCTCGTAAACAAGGGGCTTCTCAGGCAAATCATCGACATCATCGATTCTTCGAAGTCTGATGCCGAGAAAGCCAAACGGATTCTAAAGGTCGCCCAGCCGTACGTGGGGGACCGGAATAAGGTTGATGATCTGATCACGGAAGGCGAACGCGAGGTAAAGGCTTCGACGTCTATCGCCTATAGCGGCCGCCCTTGGTTCATCGGACAGATCATGGAAATTTGTCGCTACGCGTGTGACTGGGCCGAAACAGTCTTGCAGAACGCGACGCCTGTGAAGGAAAACGCACATATCAAAGCGACGGTCGCGAAGATCGCCAAAGGCGCAGAAAAGGCCAGCAAAGAGATGATGAGGCTGGTCGAAAAGAATGATCGCTTGACGGCTGCAGCGGCGGCAACCGCGAAGATCGTCCTTGACCGCATTGTCGGTATAGCGACTGGTAAAAGAGCGCCGCGAAGTGATAGAGGGCGGCTGATTCTGGCACTACACGGCCCTCTTCTGTATTTGCCTGGCCTGACTTACGCCGGAGAATGGACGCCGTCACCATATGAGCCGGAAGTTGTTCGTGCGCGGATTCTGGCGGGGAACCCTCCTCGCCGGGATGAGCGGCACAAAGATAAGTGCTTCGAAGAAAACGTCCGGGCCAGAATGGATGAAGGCAGTTTTCTTGCGGCCAGGCTCCTGTTACTCGCCGCACAACGATACGAGGGCGTCAAGGAGGAGACGGTCGACGCCCTGACTAAAGAACTGGAGGCACAGAGCGAGAACCGGCGCGAAACGGTTCTGCAAGACCTTCTCAAAATTCAGGTCGATATAACGAAGGCACAACGGCACACGATCGCTAACAACGCTGAACTTCAACTTGCGTACGACCAAGTCTCGTCGGCCCTTGACTACGTAAGGCGCAAGGACGCTGAAATCGGCGGCGCGGTGCAACCCGTCGAGACTTTCCTGCCGATCCGCCAAGACGAGCAAGATAGCCAGTTTGCCGATTTCTCCCTGATTGACAGGAAGATCTCGGAGATCCGGGGACTCCTTGAATCGACAGAAGCAGCAGAGAAGCAACCCATTCTCGATGAACTCGAAGCGCTCGGTCGAGAGCGAAAAGACGATCCGTCGTTCCAGGATCAGAAGAACGAAATACTGGAACTCATCAACGATAAGCGTGACCTGGCGGCAGCGGCCGAACGCCTCGAACACTACAGGAGGGGGGACGCAAAGCCGTACCGCGGCGTTATTCGTCCGGAAGCATTCATCGATTTTTACGAGACAACGGGTGTTCCGGGTGTTCTTGGCGGGAAGGCCAAGAAAGATCGAACTGCAGTGGAGGCACTGGAGGCCATCGAGAATGAAGAAGACTACGACTGCTTCTGGTTCTCCGAGATAAGCGATCGCGATAGAGCCACTGCATGCCTGCAGGCATGGATCAACCTCAAGGACGCGACTTCCGAGGAACTCAAGAACAAGAATAAGGTTGGTAAGGCCTTGGACGAGTTTATCAACGTCCTTGGGTTCACTGGCGTCGACGTGAAACCGGAGATGGCGTTCACGAACCTGGCGAACCACAGTTTCGGTTTCCGGGCAGCCTTCAAGGTCACGAGGGATCCGGAGAGCATTCTGCTTCCGACCTTCGGTTCGGCCACTCATGGGCAGTGGCAAGTGGTCGTTCAGCAAGGAATGCCGAAAAGCGATCAGAACACGATCGGAAGCCTTCTTGATGACCGAACGTTCGGCGGCAAATTGGTCGTCGTCACCGGTGCGCTCACCAAGAGCGAGTGGGATACGCTGACAAACGCGTCGATGCAGAACGGCACGTCGCTTTTGGTCATCGATGAGGGGATACTGCTTTATGCATTGTCGCAGCCGTACTTCCGTCCGTTAACGATCCTCGAGATCGCTCAGGCATTCACCTATTCGAACCCCTATCGAGATTACCTGAACGCCGCCGTTCCGCCCGAACTATTTAAAGGGCGTCGAGTTGATAAAGACGCCCTGATGAACCCATCAGAAGGGTTCATCGTATATGGCGGTCGACGACTGGGTAAGACGGCCCTGCTTCTGCATATCGCAGAGACGGAAAACAGGCCCGGTGATGGCATCTGCGTATGTCACGCGATGATCAAGGATATATCGGATTCCCGTGACATCCTGAAGAAGGTCTCGGCAAAATTGACGGCGATATTCGATACCACGGTTAGCGACTTTGCAGCGTTCAAAAAGAAAAGCATGGCGTGGATCGATCAGGATCCACGTCGACGTATCATCATCATGCTCGATGAATGCGACGCCCTCGTCAGCGAGGACAGTAAGACCAAGTTCCAAACCGTTCGCGCCATCAATGATCTGATCATCGACTCCAATGGCCGGATCAAAGTCATTCTTGCCGGTCTGCAAAACTTGCTGCGCTACGCGAAGGACGTTGAGAACTCTCCCCTGACCCACATGGATAGTGGGACGCGGAAAATAGGGCCAATGATCGGCAAGGATGTCGTAGATGCGGAGAGCCTTCTGACCGCACCGCTCGCCGGGATGGGGTACTACTTCGAGAACGAGAGCGACATCTGGCGGATACTCAGCCACTGCAATTACTACCCGATCCTGATCCAACTCGTCGCCAAGGGCATGGTCAACATGATCCGGGATCAGGGTGCGACGACAACCCCGGCCAGGCGAAACATCACCTCGGACATGGTGAATAGGGTTCTGGAAAACACGGAAACGCTGGCCGAGATCGCAAAGATCTTCCAGCACACCATGGCGCTCGACAGTCAGCGATACGAATTGCTGACGTATATTGTCGCCGACAGGATGATCGAAAATGCCGATAAGGGCGTCGCGGATTCTGGAATCACCGCATCAGAGACACTTGATCTCGCAGCCCTTTGCTGGCCCGCTGCCTTCGGCGGAGATGTGAGCGTCGAGGATGTAATCGGCCTCTTCGAGGAAATGGAAGTCTTGGGACTGCTCCGCCGTATTGGCGATCAAGCATGGAGCTTACGTTCCCTTTCGACGCTACAGTTCATCGGCGGCGCCAATGCGGTAAACAACGGGATCCGAAAGTTCGAGAGTAACCCGGCCCTTCATATCCTGACTAATGCAGACAAAAGGCGGCGCCTCGGCGGGCAAGTGAGGGGCCGACGCCAGAAACAGCCGCCATCCTTCTCGCCACTGACGCTTAATCAGGAGCACCATATCCTTCAGGTGCCCCACAAGCGCCCTGTTGTTGTATTCGGGAACAAACTCGCTGAAATAAACAAGGTCGGGAGCGCGCTTGTTGAACTCGCGAGCGAGGATATCAAAGTCGACTTGATCTACCCCATGGGGGAACCGGAGTTCGAGCGCGAACTCCGGAAGCACAAGAAGGCTTCGGAAAAGAAGAAAGTTCTGGTCGTCGGCTCGGAAAGTCCCTGGGATATCTCATGGGTATCCAAGGCGGCGAAACTCCGCCCTGTACGCCAATCGGAAATGACCATTGTCTTTACAGGTGACGACAAACACGCTGCGAACTGGCCGTGGACGGAACAGGAGACTGAGACTGCGGAGATCATGTCGCTGTTACCCATTCGGCGCGCATTGGTTTCGGCGCAACTTGGGCACAACCATATCGGCGATCTCGAAGGCAGGTCCGCTGTTATCCAGGGCACTACCGGCGGATGGGCGGCCTGGTTGAAACCACTTGCCGCCGACGAATTCAGTGGCAAAGACATCTCTGCCGTGATCGAAGAAGCGCAGAAGAAGGCAAAAGAGGAGCCGGAATCTGTATTTGCCGATCTTGGCGTAGATGAAACTCTCCAGGGGGCGCTGCTTGATCTGTACAACAACGAACCGAGTGCTGCGAACGGGATCTTTTACGAAACCGATGCGACTCTCACGCTTTCCGACAAAGACATGTGCCCGCACCAGGTTCCTAATCCTGAGACGGTTGTCCCTTATATGAAGGCTATCGGATTGTTTGAGCAGGCCCCGAGACTGCCGGACGACAAATATAAGTCGTCGGGAGCAAAACTGCGTATGAACCAACTGTTGCTCAGCCTTTTAACCTCCAAGAAAGGTGAGTAGCGGTGCGAGGCCTATGGGACCTTCCTGGCCCGCAAGCATTTTTGCGGAAGGTGATAGAATACTCCGAGGAATATGGCATCGTCGGGGTGTCGGCTCCGATCACCATAATGGAGTCGTTGCCAAATGCCATCGGTGAGAGAGTGCATGCCAGTAGTAGTCGAACTACGGCGAATATCGACGCGTCTGCCTTTAAGGGCAGGCCGCCTGCGAACCACATCGCCCTGCGGATAACTCAGTCCAGCGAAACAAGGATCATCAAAGCGCTAGACTTTCTGGACCTGCCGAAATTGGACAGGATGACGATCATTTGCCACGGCCTGGACAAGGATGATTGGGCGTTGTGGCAGAATTTCATAGCGAATCTCCATGAAGCAACGGACGCCGATGCTCCATTGCCAAGAATGGTTGTATTGGTCCCCCCGAGCATTCCCGATCACAGAGTAACGGAGGTCGTGAATAAGAGGGCGTTTTTGAAATGGCGGGGGCACCTGGGGAAACTGGATGCTTCACTATTTGCCAGGGAGCGGTTCGACGAACCAACCGACCTTCTATCGCGCATCGGTTCTGCAACCAGCATCGAACTTGCCGGATGGAACCTGGAAATGCTCGAAACTCTCCTGGCGATGGACATTGAGACCCAAGTAAACCCATGGGATGTCGTTGCTGAGATTTCCGAGCGCATGATAGGCGGCAGGAAAGCAACTTGGGGCAACGGACTGGTTGATGAGTGGGATGGAGAAATCCGGCAGGATAGCCTTATCCTCGTTGGGAATGGGCGGCAGGATGAATTCAATAAGCGTGTCTGGCGGGCTCATAATGCCGCCGCAACACCCTTTCTTGACGACCTATGCAAGCTGATCATCTCTGCGAACCAAGAGGTCCTACAATCGATGTGTCCTTGGCGAAGGGATATACACGCAAATCATCCAGACCGGACCCGGCATTCAGCCTTCGACTTCGATCTTGCCGACCTGCCACATGCTCTCAGAAACAACATTCCGTCCAATCAGGTTCGAAGTCTTTTCGACATCCTGAATAGAATACGTCATCCGCTGGCACATATGAGACCACTCAGTGTTCAAGATATCGAAGAAGCCGATAGCATCCACCATGAATTCAGAGACATATACGGGGCGGCACAACCATTGGATTGGCCGGACTGCGGTCAGAGGCTCATCCTTATGGTTGGATCTCCGGCATCAGGCAAGACGACCTGGCTAAACAACAACGGCACCAGTTGGCACATCGTATCGTCAGACGCGATACGTGATAAGCACCCACATTTAGCAAAGAACAATGCTGCTATTTTTCGCCTCGTACATGAAGAGACAGTGAGACACCTGAAACGTGGAATAACTGTCGCCATAGATGCGACCCATATTGCTGTAAACGACCGCGCGGCTGCACGAGCGATGCTCCCGGATTGGATGGACATCGAATATATCGTTGTCGATCGTCCGCTTGAGGATAAGAAACGGGATGGAGGTTGGCGAGTTGCCCCCGAGAAAGGGAACTTCCTAGAAGAGATGCACGATCGGTTTCAGGCAGGAAAAGAGGTCATTCTCCGAGGTGATGACGACCCTAGAGTTATCGTTACAGAGATTCAGTAAGAACACTGCGTTCTCATAATGTCCTACTTGCATTCGAACTACTGTGGATTCATCATTAGGCACTATGAAATACACGGCGACTGTCAATTTTCGAATACCGCACCTCCGCTGATTGCAGCGGGGGTGTAGCTCAATGGTCAGAGCAGGCGCCTTATAAGCGTCAGATCCCGGTTCAATTCCGGGCATCCCTACCAAGCGTTCCTATGTACGTTTGTCTCGAACCACTGGGGCAACCGATGACTAAAGATATTCAATACCTCGACTTCGATGACCTGGTCGCGCAAATGCGTGCAGACTGTGACGCCGGTGTTCAGATCGCGATTACCAAGGCGCCGATCATGTACCAAATGTCTCCCGCCGATCCGGGGATGATCGAACGGATATTTGAAGACGGGACACGCGATGTGGGGATCCGAGAGAACGGTAAGTTCACGAAAATCCACTCACTTTGATTCAGGCCGAATACTCCCAAGCCGGGCTCAGGAATCAGAGGGCACGACAACGGCCGCGCCCTCTGCAGACGTTCTAATAATCGTCTTTCGTCATCATGTATGCTGGGACGCCGATGTCGCCCAGACCATCGTCAAGCGGGCTGGGACTCCTGCGTCGCGGTTTACTCCCTTCATCCATTGAGACACGAGACTTCCAGTCGGGTGGTCTCGATGTGAGACCTCTGGACTGCCAATAAGCATCGTTGTTCGGATTGTTGCGATCGGCCGCACTTGGGTTTTTCTTAAACATGATTCTTCCTACTCATCAGTTCACTACTAAGGAGCAGGGCTTCTCGAAACCGGCAGGGAACTGGGGAAAGCTAACTACCCCTGACAGGCGACCCGATTGCCAAACCAATACCAAGGTCGCGTCGTTCTACATACCGGTTCTCAAAGGCATGCGGACGGAATCGTGTGGGATTCCCTCTCTATTTTCAAGTGCCAATACCTCTTCCTCCGAAGCACATCATTGGCGTCTTGGTGAGTACGCTCTATAGATGTATTTCTCAATGTTATTGAGACAAGAATCTGAATAGACCGGTTTAAAGAGGAATATACATTGCCCCCAAGCGCCAAAGTGACCGCTGTCAAGAAAACTGAAAATGGAGAGCCTGTCGTAGTCTTCGTTCTTAAGGTTGGCAGCATTACGGCTGAGTATTCCACGTATTGGTCCGCACGACATGAAGAAAGCGCCTTTCTCAAGCGCTTGTTGGATCTTGAGGATGACAGCAAGGAAGTTCTTACAGAGGTCGAAGGCACTGACGAGCGCAACAGCCGCGGATATCTATTTGGAACCTCGGAAGGATGGATTATTTTATGGGACGATAACGGCAAAAATAGAGCCGATGTCTACGACCCATCATATGACGCGGAGACCGAGTTCAATAACTTAGAACAGGGCGGGATCACTCCGTAGTATCCAGTGGATCCACTTTCCCTTCCGGGCGAAAATGGAAACTGCACGACTGGCTCCCCGGACGATCCTTTGCTCCTGGAATTTGTGAGTAGTCGCAACCATTCGCTTTTCTTTGTTCATTCATCAATCGCCGCACCTCTTTCTCTCGCAAAAGAGACGGTGCGATATATGTACGAACATCATCGAGTACCCGATCAAGAACAGAGAAGACGCTCCGGCTTGTCATATTCACGCCTGATGGTTTGATCCGACTCGCTAGTTCCATAAGGGTGCTGGAAACCTCTTCACAGATTTTTTCGCTTTCAAGCTCGAACTCCCGTTCGGCGATGAGCCAATGGGACGGATCTCCTGTCCACCCGGTTGATACGGCTTCTATCAGCGCCGCCTCGAAATTCGCCACACCTTCAGGCTCATTTGCATCAAACCGGGAGCACTCCGCCCGAACTTTGCGGAGGTTTTCGGATGCAGAACGAACATCCCCAGCGTTCAGAAGATCTACGCCATTCACGTAGGCTCCAAGGGCGTTAATTCCTGCCCTCCTGGCCAACTCGTTGCACGTCTCTTGATCTATCTGAAATGGCAGTTCCATGTATTCCTCCTGTGCATCAAATACAGGTAGGCTCTCTGGCATTGATAGATCGTAAAAATCTTCGCGCATGTATGGCATATTCAAACGCCCCAACTTTTAGTAGAAAGACGCGAGGGGAGTTCGTAGGTTACATGGCTATTCTACAGCAATTCGACACGCCAATTCGGCGCCTCTGCTTAATCGGCATGGTCGTCGGTCTTCTTGTACTGGCGACGTCCTTGGCTGTTTGGAACGACAATCACCGTTGGTTCTATTGGTCCAGTTGGTTTCGGGGGCACACCTTTTTTGCTGTCGTTGGTATTACCCTGACGGTCGGCGGCTTCTTCGGATCTTTTGCTCCACGGTTCGTTGCAGCACTCTACCGCGGCACGATCGGCAGAATGCTTTACTGGGTCCGCACGGGCGAAACTAGTAAGCCATCATCGGATGACGACAGAGCAGGTTCAGATGGGAACGTGACTGGAGCACATCGATCTCCTCGGATGGGGATCGATTGGTGGTTTCTTCCACACCTGATTATTGTCGGAGTGCCAGTCGCTGTCGTCGGGCTAGGGGCTGCGGCAAATGATGCCTCGATCGGTGCGCTTACCGGTCGCACGCTTGCTTCCTTAATCGACCCGCTCAACCTGATCGTTGCAGTTCCGATTGGACTCCTCGTCAAACGCCACCCGGTCTTGATCGGCGTGCTGACTTTGTGGGGCCTCGCGTTAGCAATTATTGTTCGGCAACTCAACTTCGCCACTGGAGGGATGCCACACCCAGACTCCGTCTTGGCAAAGATGATCGCTGCGCTAATGGTCGGGTACGCAACCAACTACTTCGTAACTCTGTTCAGAAGACAACAAAAAGGCGCCGCAGAGAACTAGGTCGAGAATATATGGATAGGATGATGGCCTATGGGTTCGTCAGAAGGCAGCGGCTTGGAGATTTCGTACCTGGAGGACTTGGTCTTCCATGACGACTACTTTTTCTATCGGGGCGACAAGTATCCATATAAGGATGTCGAGCACGTCCAGTTCACAGCAACTGTCACCAAACACTCCGTAAACTTCGTGCCAACTGGATCGTCATATGACGTACAGCTATTCATTCATCTTCGCGGCCGTTCCAGGCTTCACATCGAGCACCGCAAAGGCCTCTTCCGGCTGAAGCAGAAGGAAAAGTTCGACGCGATGATGCGAGCGGCCGGGATATTCTCCGGTATTACGTTCGCACAGCGTGTTCAGGCATATGAGGATCAGATGAAATCCCGTGGCTTCGCCACGTGGGGGAAGCATCAGATCGGCAAGAACGGCGACCTGTTCCGGAATAATGAGCTCAAGTTCAACATCAAGGGTGGTGACGTCGAATTCAGGCTTGGGCCGTTTCACGTAGAATGCACGAAGAAGAAACCGTCGATTGGAGATCGCCTTAAGGCACTATGGAGTGGCCCTCCGGAAGTCGTCGACATCTCCGTGGACCGGGATTGCTTCATCTACATCATGAAGCACTATCTCGGCCTCAGTTGGGCCAACGAGACGATACCCGAGAAGCGATTGTTCGGGAAAGATGCCTTCAACCGCGCGATGCTCATCCTTGGCGCTCAACTCTGCAAAGCGGATGGGCACGTCAGCCCCGAGGAGGTTGCCGTCTTTAAGCGCCACTTCGGTATCGATGACGACTCCTTCCCGGGTGCCGGGAAGATCTTCATGGATGCCGTCAACAGCCGCCAGAATATTCCAGATCTCGCACGCCAGATCCACGACGTGTTCGATGGCAAGGAAGAACCCCTTGAGTATGTTCTGATCGGACTGTTTCAGATCGCTGCCGCCGACGGTCATATCGACGACAAGGAGATGGCGATCATTCGCATGGTCGCCAGGGTGTTCGAATACACCAAGGAAGAAGTGGACCGCCTCTATCTCCTATTCTCGGAGGCGCAGCATGCACATTCTGGCACTTCAGGCGGAGATGAAGGGGCGCGGGTCAGTATCCATGTGAAGTATCTGACGATCCTTGGGCTCGAAGAGGGCGCTTCATTCGATGAGGTGAAGGCAGCGTATCGCGAATTGGCGCGACAGCATCATCCAGATCTACTTCGGGCCCAAGGTGTTCCGGTCGACGAGATCGAGATCGCAGAAGACATCCTGAAGGCGATTAACAATGCGTATGAATGGCTATCCAGGAACCATTACGCTACATCCCATTGATGATCAGAATTCGCCCGGAGACATTCGGCTGGTCCGGAGATTGCCACTCGTCTGCAGGATGAGTTCGACAGTGTATCCGTTGTACCCCGTCCCGGTGGCTGTGAAATTGAAGGTGCTATCAGCCTTCGAATAGATCGTGTCCGGGCCAAACAGATGTTGAGTGCCGTACCACGTTTCGCCGGATGCGTAACGGAGCTCGTATATCCCCAACGGGGCCTTCGTTTCGAATTCCTGCCCGCCGCGGACGTAGAACGACATCACTGTTCGACCGCTCATGTCCACGAGTTTCACAAAGTAGTCTCGTCCTGGAGATGTCCTGATCCCGAGTGGCGCGACAGCCTCAGCACTAGGCCGCTGGATCAGTCCTGGTGACACCGCAATGGGAGGGGCGCTGAAGGCCGGTTTAACAGGCTCCCACTGCGCGGGGGCATCCCGTTGGCCATGCGTATTCTTGGACCGACTGCTGTCCTGGTTGGCGACCGCGAAATACCCGATACCGGCCACCACGACCATACCGACAAGCCAGGGTATTTTACCAACGACGGATCTTAAACCATCGCGCGCTCCGACTGCGCCAAGAGCGGCGCCACAGCTACCGCACTTCGGCGTGCCGCTTCGTCCGTCCGCGACCCTGTTCTTGGTCCCGCAGGCGGCGCATAAGATGATCCTGTCGGCCATCGGTTTCCCCATCACACCTAGTGCCAGACTTTCATTTTCGCATTGAACCCCCAGAAGGGCGAATGGATTTGTGCGTTCAGTTCGGTCCGCCAGGAGTTACAGGATCCGGCTCATCGCGATGTTCCTGTTTAACTTGGGCGGTCAATTCTTCGGCCTCCTTGTGGCGACGAGAGTGCGGATCGTTGGCGAGAGTTTGCTCAAGTTCCGTTAGGTCGGCCAAGAATCGGTAGCGATTGACCACTCGATCAATCATAGTTTTCAGGTCAGGCCTCTGATCTTTTCGTAGAAGGCTCTCTAGATCACTGAGATCATAGTCCGCGCCATCTTGGATGCGTTCCTGGAATGTCTGGTAATCTAGCCCTGGACCGTCGGAATTCCATAACTTCAGCACCGCAAGCGAACGAATCAGTTCTTGATTTAAGGCGCTCTCTGCGATCTCTGAGAGATCGTGTAGGTCGCGAATTTTTGATCGCTGACTGGCGGCCCTGATCTTTTCAGCAATTATTTCTTCGAGTGCCAAGCAGGGGATTTCCGCGGGCTGAAAGTCGATCTGCTTGAAATAGTCCTGGCTAAGCTGAGGCATCGCTTTAACAGGCAGTATTGGCGTTTCTCGAATGCTCACTTGAAGTTTTATCTTTACGCCGTGCTCATTGTCCGAATGCGAGCACACCGGGTTCGCAGCACAGGCGACATCTGTTAGATACCAGTCCTTCTCTCTATCGAACCGGAAATCGAGACCGCGGTATGGCTCTTCCAAAGCGTCCAAAATCTGTAGCATTAATTCGTCCGCGTCGATCTGGGAGCAGCGGGTAAAATCCAGATCTGTCGAAAGCCTGCCTTGCGGACCGAATACCATTTTGCGCAGCATTGTCCCGCCCTTGAATGCGAGGTGGTCGAACAATCCCTTTTCGAAGAACAATTGTAGGAGGTGGGTAAGAATCACGTCGATCTCGACGTTGCCAATATCTTTGGCGCCGGTCCTGAAGGCAATTTTGCGGAGTTCGTTTGCTGTCAGCATTGTGGGGCGAGTAGGCTGTGTGTCTGAGGGACCTCCGCCAGAAGATTCTCGGTCGAAGCATTTACAAGTAGGCGCCACTCAGCGACGTAACCAATGTCGCCATCCTTCCGGTCTTGCCGCCCCAGCACTGAGCGAGTCGACACGGGGATCTTTTCCCGAAACCGATTGCGGACCTCTTCAGGAAGGGGTCTGCCGACTAAGTCCGTGAAAAAACCTAGTCGTTGCAGGAGAGAAATTGACCTCATGTTGATTGCTACATCGGCTAGGATTTCTGGATCAATTTCATTCATCCCCGCGTGAACAATGCGGGCAATTTCGACGGGCCCACCTGAAAGATCCGGTCGGTCGACACAATCAACAAGCGTCTTGACGGGGGTCGAGATTTGAACGTTGCGTCCATAGACATTGTAGCCGTCGAAACCGAAGAATTTGCGAGGAGCCACCTTTACGAACCGAATTTCCGCACCTTCGATAAAACGAGAAGAAGTCTGGCGCTTTACGGCAACGAAAACGGTCATCGGCTTTTGTGTCGTGAAGCCGTGAAATGCGGCAGCGGACCACCACCCTACATATGATTGATCAACCACGGCCCCAGCCAGAGCGAGAATGTTATTCTCGCCCAGATTTTCTGCTCCGTATTCTGGCGGAAGCAGTATGTATCGCCCTCCGACAAGACGTGAGAACCATCCCTTCCGGAGCAGATTGCGGATGACTTTCCGCGCTGTTTGCTCTGACCCGAGCATGGAAACAATCTCCGCAGCACGAATCACATCCTGTCCATCTTCCAACATGGATAGGACCACCTTGCTTTCAAACGGTCCAAGTGTGCGGAGATTAGAATTCATTGTAAATTAGTCCTTAAAAGGCAAAAACGCAGTATAAGTTAATCGATTGGGTTGAGAATGTCAAGATTTTCGATTGGTTTGTAGGTGGTTTTTGTCCTTGAAAGGCAAAAATTGTATATTATTTAATCTGCCAAATCTCTTATCGGATCAGGCGGCCGAATAAAGGCGTCCCATAAACCTCCCAAGGCCTCGAGAGAACTGTCGGCAGATCGACGGCCCTGACTTTGGATGAGTCTTCCTTGTGAATGCCGTGCCTCATGGCCGGACTTAGCTTCCGTGGAACACGTCGACGCTTAGCTCGGATCTCAACCGTATCGTCGGTTCCCGGAATCCTGGCGGAACGAATATACTCCGGTGCCGCTTCTGGATCGTCCGCTTGCTCGATCGTGTCCGTCTCCATCGGCCGGAGTTCGAAGTAGTTGTGTGAGATACGGAAGATGTTTAGCAGTGCGATCAGAACCCGCGGATTGAACACGTTGCCGCGGATATAGGTCCCGCCCATGCTCCCGCCGCTCCCTGACGCTCGACCGGTCGCCGCGATGCGCTCACGAAGACTGTTGAAAAACGTATCTACCGTCTGCAGTGACGATCGGTTCATGTAGTGCGCGATCTCGTCATGCCCATTTCGATCGATAGCCCCATTGGCGATCTGGTTCCGGAGGAAACTGGAACCGATCATAATGCCGACGGCTTTGATTGGTTCGTAGTATGTGGATACTGGCGACCCGTACCACGCAGATGATTTGAACGCGGCCCCCTTAAAGGCCTCGTTCACTGGAGGGATACGCGTCTTCCGTTCTTTGATGTAATCTGGGCGCAGATGGAGTAGCGGTCCAATATAACCGCGCTCAGCGCACCACTCCTTGAAGTTCCTTCGATAGGTCTCGACGTAAGCGGCCCGCTCCGGCTTCGGCATGTTAAGCACAAGGAGGGTGCTGCAGATCCAAGCAAACTCATTGCGCTCGATCTGATCCTTGAAGACCTGGGCGACGTGCCGGACCAAGTTGGTATTCGCATCCGTGTTCAGAGTGATGTGCCCAGGAGGAAGCATATCTCGGACGGCACAGAGGTGTGCCGGATGGGAATACTCCATCGAGACAATAGCTCCCATGAACGGCGCCCGCGCATCACGCTCTATTTGCTTCATGTCGTAGTAGTCTCGGTAGATCTTGAAGATGCGGTCGTAGGACCTGTTTGCGAACTCAGTGAGCCTGACACGCTCATCATCGTCATGGATCTTCTTGACTGTCCTGTCTTTGAAGATCCCCAACTGATGGAGAGCGGATGCATAGAACAGTGGCTCATCGAACCGCGCAGTAGGCCTCTGGAAACTCGTCAACGGGTAACGGAATTGTCGGCCTGTCTTACGGACGTATTTACCGCTCAATCGGCTCACAAGGCCAGGTCGAACATTCGCGTTGAAGAACTTCACGGGGTCGACATCCGGATCGAACGAGGCATCGATACGATAGATGTAGCCAGATCTGGCGTCCGCTGTCGCGTGACACTTCAGGATCGTGTTCCGCCGATCTTCCGATGTCTCCCAGTTGATTGTCAGTTCTACGGTGTCATGCGCAAGGACGTGATTGCGGCGGCGGCCAACGTCCTCGCGATCGACCTTGCGTCGCCACTCTGATAGCTGCGCACGTTCGTAATGCAGCAGCAGTGCCTCAAGCCAGAAGATGCGGTCGTACAGTCGCCCAACGCTCAGTTTGCGTGCCCGTCCCGCGGACACGGCCCTGATGATATCGTTGAAACTCGAACCGTTGATCAGGTGCTGCAGGATAGTGACGTTGTCGAACGTGTTCCGTTGCCGACGGTAGATCGGCGTATAGGTGAACCGCTTTTTCCTTCCGCCACGTCGGGGCCATTCGCAGTTGTGAATCAGGCGAATGCCCTTACCGTTCATGCCGTCGAAGCTGAATTGCTTCGGATGGTCAACGTATCTCGTGCCGCATCCCGGGCATTCCGGCCCAGGCATGATCCGCGCTGCATGCGAAGCGACTCTCTCACATTCAGTCAGATAGGCCTTGTTTGAAAGGACGCTGCTGCGTGTCGAGCAAATCCCGCATTGCAATGCCCGGACATCCGACCAACGGAACTCGTTCTTGAGACCTTTGGAAGTCCGGTTGCCGCCGGGCCTCCCGAATAAACTATAGGAGCCGACTGCTGCCGACTTGCTGTTCGATTTCTTCCTAGCTTCCGCGGCTGCTTTGGACCTGTGATGAGGGATCTCGAATTTCGGCAGGACTCCGAAGTTGATGCAGTCAGGGTTGCGACAGTAATTAACCGAGAACCCGCCGATGGGGTCCGGCAAGGCCTGCTCCATCGTTAGTTGCGGTAGCCTCTTCATCGGGAAAGTTGTGTACCGCTTTTGTTCTCATTTCAAGCGGAAAAGTTGTCAACGGAAAATCGTGTATACACAAACGATTAGGAGGCCATCCGGTTCCCCAGGGCGTGTCTGGGTTACGAATGACCTCCTAAGGAAGCGAATGCGTCGCTGGAATGCCGCCGCTCCTCTTTCATTAGGCGCCGGAAGATCAGGCCGCCGGTTGCTTGACGACCCGCAAGTACGGCTTTACCGCGTTCCAGCCGTTCGGGAACAGCCGGCTCGCCGCTTCGTCGGTAAGCGACGGCAGTACGATGACGTCCTCGCCCTGTTTCCACTCCGCCGGCGTTGCGACCTGATGACGGGCGGTCAGTTGCAGTGAATCGATGGCCCGCAGGATTTCATGGAAGTTCCGGCCGGTTGCCATCGGGTATGTCAGCATCAGTTTGATGCACTTGTCCTGACCGATCACGAAGACCGTACGCACGGTCATGTTGTCGGCGGCCGTACGGCCCTCGGATGTGCCGTTCACGTTCGGATGGATCATGCCGTACAGCTTCGCGACGTTCATGTTGTCGTCGCCGATAAGCGGGAAGTTCGGCGCGACCCCCTGGGTTTCCTCGATATCCCGTGCCCATGCCTCGTGGTCGCCGACCGGATCGACACTGAGACCGATCACCTTGACGTTGCGTTTGTCGAATTCGTCCTTGAGCTTGGCGACAGTGCCGAGTTCGGTTGTGCACACCGGCGTGAAATCCTTCGGATGCGAGAAAAGCACGGCCCAGCCGTCATCCATCCAGTCATGGAAGGAGATCTCGCCGACTGTCGTCTTGGCTGTGAAGTCGGGCGCCGTATCTCCGAGTTGAAGCGTCATATCGTGAATCCTTTCTGTTGTGTTTTACAGGTTTGCGGTTTGCCCCGGCGGTCGTGCCCGGGTCGCGACCGGACTAAGGTGCGACCGTCAAAAACGGGGGAAAGACGCGGGAAAAAATCGTGAAAAGGATGCCGCTCACGAATTCGTGACGCGGGTCGGGCATTGGCATCGTATTTCTCCAAAGCCTTACTCAATTCGCTCAACAGGACTATATTACCGGTATGAGTGAAGGAGCCCCCACAACCGACGAAACGTTCGCCGATGCCGTTCCCGGGCGCTATTGGCACATGCTCGACGATGGCCGGGTTCAGTGCGACGTCTGTCCGCGTTTTTGCAAGTTGCGTGAGGGCCAGCGTGGGCTCTGTTTTGTGCGCGGACGCCAGGACAATCAGATCGTGCTCACGACGTATGGCCGCTCCAGCGGTTTCTGTGTCGATCCGATCGAAAAAAAGCCGCTCAATCACTTTCTGCCGGGCACGCCGGTGCTCAGCTTCGGGACCGCCGGTTGTAACCTCACGTGCACATTTTGCCAGAACTGGGACATCTCCAAGTCCCGGGAATTCGATAAACTGCAGTCCAAGGCGACGCCGGACATGATCGCGAAGGCGGCAATCGAAACGGGATCCCGCTCGGTCGCCTATACCTATAACGATCCGGTGATTTTCCTGGAATATGCCGTCGACGTGGCCGAGGCGTGTACGGCCCGGGGGATCAAGAATGTTGCCGTGTCGGCAGGCTACATCTGTGACGAGCCACGCGCGGAATTCTATCGCCACATGGACGCCGCCAATATCGATCTTAAGGCGTTTACGCAGGAGTTTTACCGCAAACTCTGCACGGCGGATCTGCAGCCGGTCCTGGAGACACTCATTTACCTCAAGCACGAAACGGACGTCTGGTTCGAGATTACGGACCTGTTGATCCCGGGGGAAAACGACTCGGAGCACGAAATCGAGGAAATGACACAATGGATCGTCGAGAACCTCGGTCCGGATGTCCCGGTTCATTTCACGGCTTTCCATCCGGATTGGAAGATGCGGGACAAACCGCGCACCCCGCCGGAGACCCTGTTTCGGGCAAGAAACATCGCGCTCAAGAACGGTGTGCGTTATGCCTACACGGGCAACATTCATGACAAGAAAACGCAAAGCACGTACTGCCACAACTGCGGCGAGTTGCTGATTGGCCGGGATTGGCATCTGTTGTCGGACTGGAATCTGGCATTCGGTGGCAATCATGTTTGTGACTGCAGAAACTGCGGGACACAGCTTGCCGGTGTTTTCGAGGAAGAGCACGGAAACTGGGGACGAAAAAGAGCACCTGTCCGGTTCCGGAATTAAGCATTTCTTGGCACTTCTGGGCTATCCGTCACGGCGTGACTTTCCGCTTCTGAACTGCTAAACGCGCTCGGGTTCCAGCAACTAGGCCGAACAGCTTGATTACCAGAAAACAGATCCTGATCGCCTTGAAGGTCGTCGTTTCGATAGGACTGATGAGTGTCCTGATCGGCGGAATCGACCTCGGTGCCGAGAAAGACAGGATTTTGTCCGCTGATTACAGCCTGATGCTGGCAGCGGCCGGGGTTCTCGTCATGCAGATGGGGGTCGGCGGGGCGCGTTGGTGGGCCGTGATGCGGGCAATCGAAACCCCGCTACCGTGGATTGAATTGACACGGCTTTTCTGGATCGGCGGATTTTTCAGCCAGGCGCTGCCGTCCTCTGTTGGCGGCGACCCCATCCGGATCTACATGGCCTACAAAGACGGCCTGCCGCTCGGCAAAGCGATCAACGGCGTCATGCTGGAACGTGTTGTAACTATCGTCGGTCTCGTCGTCCTGGTTGCCGTCGTTCAACCTGCTTTTTTGCCGAAGCTCGATGAGCACGCGCGGATGCTGACGTTATGGGGGCTCTTTATGCTGGCGGCGGGAACGGTTGCCGGCCTCATCCTCTTGATGGTCCTCGATCGCCTGCCGGATGCGCTCACACGCTTCCGGATCGTGCGTGGCATGCACGCCCTTGCAGGGGATACACGAAAACTCTTCCTGCATCCGGCGCCTGCAGCGCTGGCGCTGGTGTTTGGCGTGCTGACACACGTCAATATATCATTCTGCGTATATCTGTTGGCGCAGGGGCTTGGCGTCGATGTGACCTGGCTCGACTGCATGGTGCTGATGCCACCTGTCATTCTTGTTACTACTCTGCCGGTCTCTATCGCCGGGTGGGGCGTCCGGGAAGGCGCAATGACGGTTGCGTTTGCGCTGGTGGGCGTGTCCCAAGGCGGCGCCGTCGTGCTTTCCTTGTCCATGGGGTTATTGGGGATTGTCATCACCTTGCCTGCAGGGATCGTCTGGCTTCTGGGTCGCAAGAAAGGGGAAGCGATTTCCGCTGCTGAAGCCGAAGCCGCGGTGGAACAGGAACTTGATCACGCCGCCGACGAAGAGCCGAAAAACGTCTCCAGTGCCTCCTGAAATTTCAGCATGGTCTTGAACCACGGACGCTGACCTATACACTCGCTGGAACCGTTTTTTATCAGCGAGGTCTTCAATGAAAGTCACGTTCGCCAATCCTGCAGCGCCCTCTAAGGGCATCGCCGTGGTCTTTGCCGCCGAGGGCGGCAAGTGGACGACGACAGCTGCCGCGCTCGACAAAAAGCTCAAAGGGGCTCTGAAGCGCGCTGCCAAAGCCGCCAGCTTCGAAGGCAAGAAAAAGCAGACGATGACGGTTCTGGCGCCGGGGGGTTCAAGCCTGGACCGGGTTCTGTGCGTCGGTGTTGGCAAGCCCGCGGACATTTCCGCCGAGAGCATGGCCGAAATCGGCGGCGTGATCTTCGCCGCGCTCAAGGGGGCGGGGCAAAGTGCCGAGATGCACGTTGACTATATCACGAGAAGCAAGCTGGACGCCGCCGAATGCGCGGCCAATCTGGCCTACGGGGCCAGTTTGCGCGCTTATAGCTTCGAAAAATACAAGGGCAAGGAAAAGCAGGACAAAAATCCGGGGATCGGCACACTTTCGGTTCGCTGCGATGGCTCCGCAGCGGCGCGTACCGCTTACGGCAAACTCGCGAAGGTCGCCGAGGGCGTCTACTTCACCCGTGATCTGGTATCCGAGCCCGCCAACGTCCTTTATCCCGCGGAATTCGCGAGACGCCTGAAGCGTGACCTGACCAAGCTCGGGGTCAAGGTGACTGTGCTGGGCGAGGCGCAGATGCGCAAGCTCGGGATGGGGTCGCTGTTGTCCGTCGGCGACGGCAGCGCGCGCGAAAGCCAGATGGTCATTATGGAATGGAACGGCCTGCCGCCTTCCAAGAAGAAAAGCTCCAAGCCGATTTCCTTCATCGGCAAGGGCGTCTGTTTCGATACCGGCGGTATTTCGCTGAAACCGGCCGCCGGCATGGAAGACATGAAGTGGGACATGGGGGGGGCCGGGGTCGTTTCGGGTCTGATGAAGGCGCTTGCCGGCCGCAAGGCCAAGTGTCACGTCATCGGCGCCGTCGGTCTCGTCGAGAACATGCCTGACGGCAAGGCGACGCGTCCGGGCGACATCGTCAAATCCATGTCCGGTCAGACAATCGAAATCCTCAACACCGATGCCGAGGGGCGGTTGGTGCTATGCGACGTGCTGCATTACGTGAACAGCAAGTTCAAGCCGGAGTTCATGGTCGATCTGGCGACGCTCACGGGAGCTATCATCATTTCGCTCGGAAGCGAGCGCGCGGGAATGTTTGCCAACGACGACAAACTGGCTGACCGGATTTTCGCAGCGGGTGAGACCATCGGCGAACGGGTATGGCGCTTGCCGTTGGGCGAGGAATATGACCGCGATCTCGATACCGCGGCAGCGGACATGCGTAATATCGGTTCCGGCCGGGGGGCGGGCTCGATCACGGCGGCGCAATTCCTCAAGCGTTTTGTCGGCGATACGCCCTGGGTGCACCTGGATATCGCCGGCGTGACCTGGTCCAAGAAGGACACGCCTGTCGTGCCCAAGGGCGGCACGGCTTTCGGCGTCCGGTTGCTGGAACGCTTCGTCGCCGATCACTACGAATAACCGGGGTGTCGAGGCAATGCGGTTCAGGGCATGACCGACATTGGCTTCTATCATCTGACCCGTTCCGGGCTGGACCGGGCGTTGCCGCAGTTGCTGCAGAAGACGCTGGGGGCCGGCAAGCGCGCGCTTGTCGTGCTCGGATCCGAGGAACGGGTAAAGTGGTTCAACGACTTCCTCTGGACGTATGACAAGGCGTCATGGCTGCCGCACGGCACGTCGCAGGATGGTGATCCCGACATGCAGCCGGTGTGGCTGGACGTCAGCGATGCCAATCCGAACAAGGCGGAGTTTCTCTTTCTGGCCGACGGCGGCACATCGAACCGCATCGGCGAATTCGAACGCTGCTTCGATCTGTTCGACGGCCGCGACGACGATGCCGTTGCAGATGCACGAACGCGCTGGAAGGCGCTCAAGGATGCCGGTCACGATCTGACGTACTGGCAGCAAGGCGACCGCGGATGGGAGAAAAAAGCCTGACCGCGAAAAACAACACTTGGGGAGGAATACAGTAATGACCAAACGTTGGGTGAACCGGCCCGAAGGCTCGACTTGGGGCGATTGGGGCGATGACGATCAGATGGGGCGGAAGAATCTTCTGACGCCGGAACGGATCAAGGCCGCTGCCGCCGAAGTACAGGAAGGGCTCGCGTTCTGCCTTTCGATGCCGCTCGACATGCCGGGGGGGAATTCGGTTAATCCGAAGCGATTTCCGCCCAAATTCGGTCCCGTCTTTCACCCGCCGGGCGGCGATGCCTTCTACTACAACATGGACTGGAGCAAGTGGCAGGACGGCAACATGGATGTGTCGTCCGACGAGTGCACCACGATCTGGAACCAGTATTCGACGCAATGGGATAGCTTTGCCCACGTCGGCAGCAACTTCGATGCGGACGGTGACGGTGAACCGGAGCGGGTCTATTACAACGGCTTTCGTGCCGACGAGGAAATTCTCGGTCCCGAGCATCCCGACGGCATGGGCGCGCGGGCGCTGTCTGTTGCCGGCATGGCGGAGGCCTGCATTCAGGGCCGGGGTGTGATGCTGGATATGGTCGCCCATCACGGGCACGACCGCGTTGTCGTCGGTTATGACGAACTGATGCGCATGTTCGAGGCCGACAAGATCGAAGTGGAGGAGGGCGACTTCTTCCTGTTCCACACCGGCTGGGACGACATGATCCTGGAAATGGGCGGCAATCCGGATGCCAAGAAATTGCATTCGAGCGGTGCCGTTCTTGATGGGTTTGACGACAGGCTCCTGCAATGGATCACTGACAGTGGTGTGGTTGCGCTGATATCCGACAACATGGCGGTCGAGGACTCTCAAGGTTACGGTGAAACCCAGGGCGGATGTTCACGGCTGCCCCTTCACCGTCATTGCCTGTTCAGGCTTGGTGTGCATCTGGGCGAGATCTGGTATCTGTCGGCGCTTGCCAAGGCGCTCAGGGAACGGGGCCGATCCCGCTTCCTGCTGACCGCACCGCCGTTGAACCTGCCGGGCGCGGTTGGATCTCCGGCAACGCCAGTGGCAACCATCTAAAGTCTCAGGCAGCGTCAGTGGCGGCGCCGGATGCTCCAGGCGAGGATCATCCCGATTCCGCCCAGCGCCGCCATCGCCAGGTATGCCTTACCGGCGTAAGCCTCATAGAGGTGGCCCGAGAGGAAACTCATCATCCCGATGCCGATCCCTGACACGACGAGGGCATAAACGGTCTGCGCGGTGGCAGAAACGTCTTCGGGCATGCGATCGGCGATGAAATGGATTGCGCCCAGATGCGCGGCGCCGAACGTAAAGGCGTGAAACACCTGCAGCACGACGATGACCGCCAGGTCATCGGTATAGGCTGTCAGGGTCCACCGGAGCAGGCAGGCGAGACCGCCGAGCGCGATCAGTCGCGCAGGTCCGATCCTGCGGACTGCACCGGCGGCAAAGACGAACAGAATCACCTCGGCGACGACGCCTTCTGCCCAAAGGAGTCCGATGACGCCTTCCTCAAGTCCGAGTCTGAGCCAGTTGAGGGTGCCGAAGCTGTAGTAGAGCGCATGCGAACCCTGTACGCAGGCGGTTGCGGCGATAAAGATCAGAAAGGTCTTGTCGGTGACCACCTGACGGAACGGTTTCGTCTCCGGGTGGGCGGGCTGTGACCGGAAGTCCGGTTGGAACAAGGTGATGATCACGACGAGTCCCAGGGCAACCGACACCGATGCCCAGATCATGTCGGGATCTGCGCCCTTGAGAAAGAAACCGATGCCGGACGCCCCGGCGATGAACGTCAGCGACCCCCATAATCGAATTCGGCCGTAGTTCAGCGGCTGAGCCCGTGCGCCGGTCATGGTCAGGCTTTCGCTCATCGGCATCAGCGGGCCGAACATCCCTGCGGAGCATGCCTGCAACAGCAGGATCATCCAGAAGTCGTCGGCGACATAGAATGGAAGGTAGAATGCAAACGCCGCTACGGCGAGGCAGATGATCGGCCGTTTTCGTTCGCCAGTGCGGTCCGCGAACCGGGCGACCTGGGGCGAGAGAAAGACCCGGACCAGGCTGCCGCACGCGATGGTCAGGCCGATTTCCGCCGCGCTCAGTCCCTTGGATTGCAGCCACACAGGCCAGAACGGCATCATGATCCCGATGACGAAGAAGATGCCGCCGTATAGTGCCGACAGACGGACCGTGGCGCTCATGAATCTATACCGTTCGCGAAGTCACGCAAATAGGACAGGCCACGTATGGCGCGCGAGCCGTACCAGGATGTCATCTCGCCGTCGATTAGACGCGCCTTATCTGCATGCTTGGGGAAAGTCAGACTGAAGGCTTCGATATCTTCATCAGTGAAGGCAAAAGGCTCCGTCGAGAACAGGACCAGATCGACGCCGTTGAGCGTTTCGCCGTCCAGTTTCACTTCCGGATAACGAGCCGCGTCGCCGCTGAGTAACGGGTGCGCCCCCGGCGTGGTGACGTGCCAATTTACAAGACCCAGCATGTTGGCGATGTAGGTATCGCCGGAAATGGCCATCCACGGGTCTTTCCAGATCAAATAAAGCACATTCTTTTTTGGGAGACCGTCGCCGTTGTTGAGTTGGGCACGGGCGAGGGCGTAGCGTGCGGCCAACGCATCAGCCGCCGCCTCTGCGCCGAAGGCGCCACCAATCAGCGAATACAGTGCCGGGTTCTCGTCGGGATGCATAGGGTGCGTGACGATTACGTCGATGCCCAGTTCCCGCAGTTCGGCTGCCATCTCTTTCGGGTTTTCGTCGACGTTGACCAGCGCGTGGGTCGGCGCGAGTTCGCGCACGCGCTCCAGTTTGATTTTCTTGGTGCCGCCGACGGAAGGGACAGCGTCAACACGATCCGACGGATGAATGCAGTAATGCGTGCGTCCGATCAGCCTGTCGGCGAGGCCCAGATCGAACATGAGCTCCGTCAAACTCGGTACCAGGGACATGACGCGGGCGTCCGGGGCCGGCTGATGCGTGTTACCCAGATAATCGCGAGGCATTTCCCGCATGGTGCGTCACACCGCGCCTTCCAGCGCTTCCTGGGCTTCCAGCCACTCGCTCTCGGCGCCGGCGATGGCGTCCTTGATTTCTGCGTGTTTCAACTGGAGGTCCATCAGGTCGCGCGTCGCGCCGTTATAAACCTCAGGATCGGCAAGGCGCGTCTCGAGTGCCGTTTTCTCTGCTTCGAGCTTGGCTATGCGCGATTCAGCGTTCTTGATCGTTTTCCTGAGCTCGGCCGTCGCATGACGTTGCTCGGCGCGTTCCTTGCGCGCCTGTTTGCGGTTGTCTCGGCTGTTGTCCCCCTCGTTGCGTTCCTTCACCGACTGACGCTGTGCGCGCCGGGCAGCCTGCAATTCGGCGGCATACTCGTCGAGGGTCCCTTCGTATGCCTTGCAGGTCCCGTCGGCGACAAGCCACAAGCGGTCGGCGACCAGTTCGATCAGGTGAGCGTCATGGCTGACAAGGATGACCGCGCCCTCGAAGGCATTGAGAGCCTGAACGAGGGCTTCGCGGGCATCGACGTCCAGGTGGTTGGTCGGCTCGTCGAGCAGCAGGATATTCGGGCTGCCGCAACTCATCAGCGAAAACAGAAGACGCGCTTTCTCACCGCCGGACAGATCCTTGACGGTGGTGTCAGCCTTGCCTGCGGAAAAACCGAAACGTCCAAGATGAGCGCGGACCTGGCTTTCCTTCCTGTCCGGCAGCGCACGGGCGACATGGTCGTAAGGTGTTTCGTCCAGATGCAATTCGTCCGCCTGATGCTGGGCGAAGTACCCGACTTCAAGCTTCGGTGCTTTCACAATCTTGCCGGCCTCGGGCGCAAGCCGGTCGCTCAGCAATTTGACGAGTGTCGACTTGCCATTGCCGTTGGCACCGATCAGGGCAATGCGGTCATCCGGGTCGATGCGCAGGTCGAGTTTCCGGAGCACCGGTTTTTCCGGCTCGTAGCCGACAGAGACGTCCTGGATCGCAATCAGCGGTGGCGGTGGTGGGTCGATCTCGGGGAACGAGAAGGCGATGGAGGCGTCTTCCATCGCGGCGGCAATAGGCTCCATCCGGGCGAGCATCTTGAGGCGGCTTTGCGCCTGACGCGCCTTTGTGGCCTTGGCGCGGAAACGGTCGACAAAGCCCTGAATGCGGGCGCGCTCGGCCTCCTGCTTTTCGCGGAGTTTGGATTGATGTTCGAGCCGTTCGCGGCGGGTGCGTTCGAAACGGTCGTAGTTCCCCGCGTACCGTGTCAGTTTGAATTCGGACAGATGCACGATGCCGTCGACGACTTCGTTCAGGAACCTGCGATCGTGGGAAATGACCAAAAGAGTACCGTTCCAACCTTTGAGGTATTGTTCAAGCCAGAGCGCCGCTTCCAGGTCGAGGTGGTTGGTGGGTTCGTCCAGCAGCAGAAAATCCGGTCGCGCGAACAGGACGGCGGCGAGCGCGACCCGCATGCGCCAGCCGCCGGAATAGTCCGAGCAGGGGCGTTGCTGCGCGTCTTCGTCGAAACCGAGACCGGCCAGGATGCGCGCGGCGCGCGCTGGTGCGCGTTCGGCATCGATATCGGCGAGCCGTGTGTGCACTTCGGCGATCCGCATCGGGTCGTCGGTGGTCTCAGCCTCGCGCAGCAATGCGGCACGCTCGGTATCGGCGGCAAGGACCGTGTCGATCAGGCTGACCTTGCCGGATGGTGCCTCCTGGGCGACCTGTCCGGTGCGCAATCCTTTCTGCATCTGGATCGTGCCGTCATCGATCTGAATATCACCGGAGATCAACCGGAACAGGGTCGTTTTTCCGGTGCCGTTCCGGCCGACAAGACCCAGTTTCTGGCCGCGTTCGATGCTGAGCGTCGCACCTTCGAGCAGGGTGCGGCCCGCAATCCGGTAGGTAATGTCCTGAATACTCAACATGGCGCGCGTCATAGCATGCGCCACGTACCTTCAAAAGGCCGATTAACTTTAATCTTGCAAGGGCGTGCGGGTTGGGCGCCAGGTGCGGATCGATGCTTTGGCCTGTTCCATATCTTCGGGTGTCAGCACGGCAGCGATGCGTGATTTTTCCCGAACGAGATCCGCACGTGTTGCCGCTGGCCAGGTCCGTTCCGCCAGCGAGATCCATTTGAAGGCGTTGACGGCGTCCTTTTCAATTCCCTGGCCATTAAAATAGACGACTGCCAGCCGGCGTTGCGCCGGTGCGAACCCTGCATCGGCTGATTGCGCCAGATACTTGAGGCCGATGCCGCGTTGCTGCTCGTTCCCGTCCAGCATGAGGCGGGCAAGATCGTACCGTGCCGGCGCATAGCCACGTGTAGCGGCCCGCCTGTACCAGGCTTCCGCCGCATCGGGGTCGCGAGGCACGGCGATCCCCTCCTGATAGAGGCGGCCCAGATCGTGTTCCGCCGGGGCAAAACCCTTTTCGGCGGCGGTTTTGAGCCATACGAGTGCACTTTTATAGTCGCGCCGTACCTGATCGCCCAGCCGCAGCATCGTACCCATTGTATAGGCTGCCTCTGCGGAACCCTCATCAACAGCCCGTGCATACCATGTCATGGCTTCCGCGATGTCCCGGGGGGTCCCGAGACCAAGCCGATAGGCATTCCCAAGGTTGAAGGCGGCAAGAGCATGCCTGTTCTCTGCCGCGCGCCGGAACCAGCCTGCGGCCATCGCCGGGTTGCGTGTGACACCGTCTCCATTGAGGTAAAGGGTCCCCAGAACATAAGCTGCTTCCCGATCTCCGGCGCGGGCATCGTGTTCGAGCAGCGGGATGGCAGCCGGGATTTTTCCCTCGCGGTATAGAGCAAGTGCTTCGGAGAACTGCCTTGGTGCACCGATGTCGAGAATATGAGAAATCACCGGCAGTGCTGCCGCGGCTAGCAGCATGGCACCGGCTTTCAGACGTTTTCCACGCCCGTTGCCGGGGGCAGGTGAGATGACGTCCGGGGCGCCTGCATAGAGACGGGCGGCATCGCGAAGGACATTCTTGGCGTCATCGGCACGCAGCGGCCACGTCAGGCCGATGTCGACGGCGACTGCGGCTTGCGGAGTATCTCCGAACAGACGCCGCAATTTAGATGGTTTCCAGTCGACGCTATGCGGATGTTTGAAATGAAAGATCAGACGGTCGTGAATTTCGCCGATGCCGGAGCGTTGCGTGGTTGCCTGTATCTTGCCAATCTCTGGCCAGGGTATCGGTGAGCGCAGCAAACGCGGCACTTCGACGCCGGCGGGTGAGATACGCAGAAGCGGTTCGGGGTTGAATAGCCGCTGAGCGGTTACCGCGACGGCCAAAGCCGTCAACGTCGCCATCGTCAGCCAAGCCGGCTCTCCAACCCAGACCAGCACATCCCGGCGGAATCCAATCAGGGCGGCAAGCGGCAGAGCCAGCAACACCGTAACTGCAATTGCCGGCAACTTTCGCGGCCGGATCGTGGTAGACGGACGGACATCGCGATCATGACGCATGGTAGCGAAAGAATATCACGCGGCTGTCCGGTGGACAGGGGAACTCGGCAACGGCGGTTCTTGCCTGCGTAGGGAAGCTTGAATCTCGCTCTCAGCAGGGGATTGAGGCAGACATGCTTTAGGCGGTAGTCTCTGACGGAGCAATTGGCCGGGAGGATGCAGGGCGATGATGATACTGGTTGGCCAACTCGATTCGCCGTTCGTGCGGCGTGTCGCGGCGACGATGAGTTACTATGACATCGCCTTTGACCGGCACGTACTGTCCGTTTTCGGGGACCGTGACGAGGTAATGCGCCTTAATCCGCTGGGGAAGGTGCCGGCCCTGATCATCGACGAGGGCGAGACACTCGTCGACAGTGCGGTCATCATCGACTATCTCGACGAACTTGCAGGGCCCGGACATTGCCTGACGCCGCCGGACGGACCTGTACGCAGAAAGGTCCTGCGCCTTTCAACAGTCGCAATGGGGATTTCTGAACGTGCGGTCCAATTGCGTGTCGAAACGGTTCGCCGACCGCCGCATCTACAAAGTGACGAGTTCATCGAAAATTACCGGCGATCGATTCGTGACAGTCTGGATTACCTCGAGCGGGAAGCCGAGGCGCCCTGGAGCGCCGGGAACGCGCTCAGTCAGGCCGATTTTTCGGCAACATCTGCGCTTACTCACCTTTCAGCGAAGGTGGAAGAGTTCTCCGATCTTCGCGCTTGGCCGAAACTGGCCGCAATCCGGGATGCCGGCGAGACTCTGCCAGCGTTCAAGAGCAATCCTTTCATGGAAGGGTGACAAAGCGGTTTCGGGACCGCCCCTGGTCGTGTAACGTCTCGCCAAATGTCAGAAGTCATCACCACTACCGACGAGCTCCGCGCCTTTTGTGATTCGTTGTCGGACGAGTCCTATGTGACCGTCGACACGGAATTCATTCGCGAGAGCACGTTCTGGCCGGAGCTTTGCCTCGTGCAACTGGGCGGTACCGAGCAGGCGAAGGCCGTCGATACACTGGCGGACGGGATCGAGCTTCAGCCCCTGTTCGACCTGATGGCCGACACGTCGGTGTTGAAGGTCTTCCACGCCGCGCGGCAGGATCTGGAGATCTTTCTGCACCTGGCTGGCGAACTCCCGCGGCCGATCTTCGATACCCAGGTTGCGGCGATGGTTTGCGGTTTTGGCGACTCGGTCGGTTACGAGAACCTGATCACCAAACTCACGAACGGCAAGATCGACAAGGGATCGCGGTTTACGGACTGGAAGCTGCGCCCCTTAAGTGACAAGCAGATCAAGTATGCGCTGGCCGACGTGACTCACCTGCGGCCGGCTTACGAAATTCTTGCCGGAAAGCTTGAACTGTCGGGGCGTCAGTCGTGGGTGACCGCCGAGATGGAAATTCTCGAGGATCCGAAGACATACACCATCGATCCGATGGATGCATACAAGCGCATTAAGACACGCGGCGCCCGGGGCCGGCAGCTTTCGGTGCTGCGTGCGGTTGCCGCCTGGCGTGAACGCGAGGCGCGGGCGAGAAATTTGCCGCGCAACCGGGTATTGCGGGACGAAGCGTTGCTGGAAATCGCACACCGCACGCCGAAGTCCGTTGATGATCTCGCCAAGACGCGTGGCCTTGGCCGGCGGTTGGCCGAAGGTTCGGCCGGCGAGGCCTTGCTGAAGGCAATACGGGAAGGGGCGGACGCACCGAAATCACAGTGGCCGACGCCGCCGTCGAAACCCGATTTGCCGCCCTGGACCGGCGCGGCTGCAGACTTGCTCAAGGTATTGCTGAAAATGAAGTGTGCTGACGCCGATGTCGCGACGAAGCTGGTTGCGAGTGCGGCGGACGTGGAACTGATCGCGGCCTTCGGCGAAGAAGCGGATGTTCCTGCGATCAAGGGGTGGCGTCGCACGGTGTTCGGGGATGATGCCCTCAGGCTGCGCCGCGGCGAAATCTGTCTTGAGTTGGCAGGCGACCGGGTCGCGATTGCCCAGAAGCCCGGGCTTTCTGAGGCGTCTGATTAATTCCTGGAAATCGAGCCGTTGATACCGAGGCTTTTGCAAAGCCCTCTAAAGCGGCGGTCGACTGTTTCCGATTGAAAGACACTGCTCTTACCCGGCAGATGCATGATCAGCTTCTTGTCTTTCCGTTCCAGACTGGTCATCGAAAGTAAGCCCGGAGCCGACCCTGAAATTGTATGGGCAAGCCGGATGGCGCGGCCGATGCCGTCCACTTTGTTCAGTTGTTCCGGGTCGAGAAGGCTTCGGACGTCGTTGACGACCGCCGCGCCCGAGTCGCCGTTGTAACGAACGAAAACCGTTGCTGCGATAAACACCCGATCCGGATGGGAAAGGCCCGCGTACGGCAGTCTGAGGGCTCGGAAAAAAGCATGCTCGGCACGATAATCGGGGTGCTCGTTCCAGCCGATATCCGAAAGAAGGCAGGATGCCAGAATGCGGCGCTTGTCTTCCTCGTTGGCGTCGGGAAACAGGGGGGCGACCCAATTGGCGACCTCGTGACCGTTCAGCGAAAAACGTCCTGTGCGCTCTGCCAGGGTTTCTGCCCCGGCGATCAACGGATCCTGAAGCCGCATGTCATCCGGCAGATGTTGCAGCATCTGGCCTTCGCGCATGCCGAACCCGGAGAAGACGATCGTTGCCGGATTCGAAATTTCGATGAGGCTGCCGAGGACTTCCGTCGCATAGGGGATGCTCTTCACGCGGGATGGTGAAATCGACGAAATCCGGCGCATGGTTCCGGGACTCAGGCCGGCGAGCAGGCGCGAGAGTCCCAGGGCATCGTCGGCGCGAATGGTGTAGTTGTCGACGACGTGCAGCGGATAATTCGTTTGCTCGATAAAAACACGCGCTATGGCACGCATGATGCCGCCTGTGAGATACAGGCTCTTTCCCTTCGCGTGTTTAAGCCATTTCGTCTTGGAAAAGTGGTCGTCGATGATTTCGCGGGCCTTGTCCATGTCCTCGCCGGACATTTCGGGCAGCCGCAAATGGCCAAGTGGCATGGTGCCGTAGGTTTTACACGCGCCTTTTTCGATCCTGACGAGGTCGAGCGATCCGCCGCCGAGGTCGCCCAGTACGCCATCTGCGTCCGGGACGCCGACGATGAGCCCGAGAGCGGAGAGTTCTGCTTCCTCGGATCCGCTGAGCACCGAAACGGGAACGCCAAACTCCTTCTCGATTTTGTTGACGAACACGGCACCATCGGAAGCATCCCGAACGGCGGCAGTCGCGACCAAATCCAGTTTCTCGACACCCATGGCTTCGGAAAGGCGGACGAAACGGCGCAGCGAATTCAGTGCCTTTTTCACACCGACATCGGAAAGTGTGCCCGTTTTCGACATGCCCTCGACGAGGCGGCATTCGGCTTTTTCATTGAACATCGGCACCGGCATGCGTTCCGGCACGTCATAGACCACAAGGCGCACCGTATTGGAGCCGATATCCACGATACCGATACGTCCGGTAACGGTCGACAAGCTGGTTTGCAGGCGAATTGCTTCTTCGGTCACAAAACTGATCCTAAGCCCTGTGGTCTGACCGTCAATATTCTGGAACAGTATAAACCGACTTATTTGGCTGCGCGGTCATCTTGTCGGGAAATTTCCTGACCGACGTTTTGTGCGGTCCCGCGGCCCGACAGGCTCGGGTTCGTCATGAAGTACTCTTGTGCGGACAAGCCTTCTCCCTTTGCAACGCGGGTGAAAGTCCCGTCAGGGCTCATAATCCAGCTTTGCGCCTGGTCTCGCAGGTTGGCGACCATGATTTCTTCGAGGACCTGTTTGTGCACGGTCGGGTTCTCGATCGGGACCAGGGTTTCGACGCGGCGGTTCAGGTTGCGCGGCATCAGGTCGGCCGACGAAATGAAGATCTTGGCCGCTGCCGAAGGCAACTTCTCCCCGTTTGCAAAGCAATAGATTCGCGAATGCTCGAGGAACCGGCCGACAATGCTTTTGACCCGGATGTTTTCACTCAGTCCTTGGATGCCGGGACGAAGGCAGCAGATGCCCCGGATGACGAAGTCGATCTGCACGCCAGCCTGCGAAGCCTCATAGAATTTCTCGATCAGATCCTGATCCACCAGCGAGTTCATCTTCATCCAGATACCGGCCGGTTTGCCGGCCTTGGCATTTTCGATCTCCACGTCCGTCAGACGCATAAGTGTCTCGCGCAGCGTAATCGGCGAAAACGAGAGCTTCTCCATCTGCGCCGGTTGTGCATACCCGGTCATGTAGTTCAGAAGCCGTGCGGCGTCGCGGCAAAGCGCCTGATCGCATGTGAAGAACGACAGGTCCGTATAAATCTTGGCCGTGATCGGGTGATAGTTCCCGGTCCCGAAGTGGACATATGATTTCAGCGTCTGGCCTTCACGCCGCACGATCAGGTTGACCTTGGCGTGGATCTTTTTATCGACAAACCCGTAGACAACCTGTGCGCCGGCGCGTTCGAGGTCGCGCGCCCATCTGATATTGGCTTCTTCGTCGAACCGGGCTTTCAGCTCGACCATCGCCGTGACGGATTTCCCGGCCTCCGCGGCTTCGATCAGCGCGGCCACGATCGGCGAGTCGTTGGATGTCCGGTAAAGGGTCTGCTTGATGGCGACGACATCCGGATCACGCGCCGCCTGACGGACGAACTGCACGACGACGTCGAAACTTTCGTATGGATGGTGAACGATGATGTCCTTCTTGGAGATCGCCGCAAAAACGTCGCCGCCGAAATCGCGAATTCTTTCCGGGAAGCGCGCGTTAAACGGCGTAAACAAAAGGTCCGGACGTTCGCTCAGGATCAACTGCTTCGTATCGGCAAGCCCGAGCGGTCCCTGCATGGCCATGGCGACCCCGGAATCAGTCCCCATTTCACCGATAATCAGGTCCTGCAGTTGCTGCGGCATATCGGCGTTGAAAGTCAGGCGGATGACGGATCCGCGGCGGCGGCGTTTCAGCGCGCTTTCGAAGGTGCGGACCAGATCTTCGGCTTCTTCGTCGATTTCCATTTCACTGTCGCGAATGACACGAAACGCACCATTCTCCACCAGTTTGAAATCCGGGAAGAGCTTGTCGATGAAAAGCAGGACCCAGTCCTCCAGCGCCAGAAAACGGATATCCGGGCCGGGCAGACGGACATACCGTTCCAACTGGGACGGAATGGGCAGCAAGGCGCGCAGGTGCTCGTCGAAGTCACGGTGCTCCATCAGCAGAACGAGAGAGAAACCGAAATTCGGAATGAACGGGAAGGGGTGCGCCGGATCGACCGCGAGCGGCGTCAAAACGGGGAACACGTGCTCCATGAACTGCTGTTCGAGCCAGACCAGGTCGTCTTTCGAGACTTCGTCGCGGCCAAGTATATAAATACCCTTGGTTCGCAGTTCCGTGCGCAGGCGTCCCCAAATGGCGTGCTGTTCATGCATCAGGGTCTGCGCGTGTTCCTGGATCGCTTCGATCTGCTGCGCCGGAGTCATGCCGTCATCGCTGGCCTGGGTTACGCCGGCGCGAATCTGACCCCGCAGACCGGCAACACGGACCATGAAAAACTCGTCGAGGTTGGCCGCAGAAATCGAGAGAAACCGTAGTCGCTCGAGTAGCGGGTGCGCGGTGTTTTCCGCTTCTTCGAGGACACGCGTATTGAACGACAACCATGACAGTTCACGATTGAGAAGATGCGGTTCATCCGCAATGCCTGCGGGCGCTCTGTTATTTGAGCCGCGGGGACGTGACTTGCTGTCACTCTTGGCATTGGGCGGCGTGGATTCGTCCATCGGTGTTACCAGCGTTGCGCAAATGATGAGAAAATAATACCAGCCGCGGCGGGGCGATGTCACTTAATCGAATTATGACAATTAAAAAACAAACTGGATGGCGACCGTCTGGCCTACGCTGGCAGAGAGTGTAAAAGTAACGAGCGCCTTGTGAAGGAGATCGAGCCGTGCGGATAGTTTACCGACTTGTTGGAGCTGTGCTGATCGCCAGCGCGCTCGGCTTAGTGCCGTTCCCGGTGTCGGCGAACATCACCGTCGGCGATTACATGTCGCTGCGCGCGTCGGCGAAAACCGGCAACAAGGGGGCCGAAGCGCGCTGGAGATATTACATCATCGGCCTGATGGACGGTATTCAGGCGGTTCAGGCGCCGGCGACCGCTACGGGCAGCAAATTACATTTCTGCATGCCTGATACTTTGCCGATTTCCCCTCGGTTCCTTGACGAGTTCATTCAGGAAGCGATCGGCCGCCTGAGCTCAAAGGGGACGCTAAAGGACCGCGTCAAACAGCCGATGGCGGTCCTTGTAGCGCTGGAATTGAGGAACGCGTTCCCCTGCGAATAACCTAGAGCGTGCCGGGGTAGTTTCCGCCATCGATCAGGCAGTTCTGTCCGGTAATATAGCCGGCTTGGGCAGAGCACAGAAACGCGCAGTACTCACCAAACTCCGCAGCGTCACCCAGTCGGCCGGCAGGAATGCTCGCTGCCCGTCGCTGGGCCATTTCATCCATCGAAATGCCTTCTTTCTCAGCGTGAACCTTCAGGTTCGACTTTAGCCTGTCGGTATAGAACGCGCCTGGCAGGAGACCATTGATCGTCACGTTATGAGCGACTGTTTTCCGGGCGAGTCCGGCGATAAACCCGGTCAGCCCGGCACGAGCGCCGTTGGACAGCCCCAATATCTCGATCGGCGCTTTCACGGAACTCGACGTGATATTGACGATACGTCCGAACTTGCGGTCGATCATTCCATCCACGGTGGCCTTAATAAGGAAAATCGGGGTCAGCATGTTGGCATCGACGGCCTTGATCCAGTCGTCACGATCCCAGTCCCGGAAGTCGCCCGGCGGCGGACCGCCGGCGTTGTTCACGAGGATATCGGGATTGGGGCAGGCTTCGAGAACGGCAGCCCGGCCTTCGTCCGAGGTAATATCGCAGGCCACGGCCTCGACGCTGCCGCCACCGAGAGCGCGAATTTCGTCCGCGGCTGCGTTAAGAGTCTCTTCGGTTCGCGCACAAATCGTAACGTCGACGCCTTCGCGCGCCAACGAAGCCGCGCATGCCTTGCCCAGACCCTTGGACGCTGCACAAACGATGGCCTTCTTGCCGGCGATTCCCAAATCCATTCGATCCTCCCCTTGGAAATAGTCGATTGCAGACACTCTATGACGCGAAATAGCCCGGTCAAGCAGGCCCTCCTCGCGTCATATTCTTGTCACTTGAGTTTGCATGTGGTGACGCGAAAGTCGTTTTACATCAACTGTGAAGGCAAAAATATGCTGATCGCTATTGCTACCGATGCATGGTACCCGCAACCGAACGGCGTGGTCCGGGTTGTCGGCACAGTGCACGACAGATTGATCGAGCGCGGACACGACGTACACGTGATGTCGCCGGACAAGTTTTTGACCTTCCCTTGCCCCACCTATTCGGAAATTCCGCTTGCCGTCATGCCGGGCAGGAAGGTGACCAGGTGGCTTGACGAACTGCAACCCGATTGCGTGCACATCGCGACCGAGGGCCCAATCGGCAGTGCGGCACGGTCATACTGCCTCAAGAAGGGCTGGCCGTTTTCAACGGCGTTTCACACCAAGTTTCCTGAGTACATCCAGGCTCGGACAAAACTGCCGCTCGAATGGCTGTATCATGGTGCGCGGCGTTTTCATGCCCCTTCGGGGGCGGTGATGGTGCCGGCACCGGCAATTTACAGAGAACTGGAGGGGCGTGGATTTGAGAACCTCCGGCTATGGTCGCACGGCGTCGATACGGATGTATTCAGACCAATGGAAAAGGATTTTGTGGACCGGCCGCGTCCAATTTTTATGTTTATCGGTCGTGTGACGGTGGACAAGAATCTGCCGGCGTTTCTCGACCTCGACTTGCCCGGTTCCAAGGTCGTCGTCGGCACCGGACCGGCCAGAGATCACCTCATGCGCCAGTATCCGGATACGCCGTTTTACATCGCGAACAACGACGAAGAGCTTGCGCGATACTACAATGCGGCGGATGTGTTCGTGTTTCCATCGCGGACGGACACCTTCGGGCTTGTGATGCTCGAGGCATTGGCATGCGGTGTGCCGGTTGCAGCGTTTCCCGTGACCGGGCCGCTTGATGTTATCGGAGCGGACGGGCCAGGCGTGCTCGATGAGGATCTTGCGGGTGCCGCCGTTCGTGCACTCGACATCGCCCCGGATCGATGCAGGTCCTGGGCGATGGGCTTTTCGTGGGAACGCGTGGTCGATCAGTTCGTGGAATTTCTGCAACCGATCTCTCAGGGGATGGTTATTCCGCGAGCCGGCCAAGAACCTCGCGCGCAAGCGGTACGGTGATCCGGCGTTTTCCCTCGAGCGCGGCTCGGTCTGCAGCGGCAACGAACGCCTGAACGGCGGCAAAAGACCTCTCGATCCGGGGAACGACATACTCGATCACGGCCTGATCGATACTGATCTGGCGGTCGGAGAACAATTTGACCAGCAGGGCAATCAACAACATGTCGTCCGGCCCGGAAATCTCGACGGACGGCGCGGCCCGCAGACGTGACGCCAGATCTCGAAGTTCGATGGGCCATCTCGCAGCCGGCGAGCGGGCCGTCAAAAGGACTTTCCTGTCCGCAGCGTTCGCCTGATTGTAGATATGGAACAGCGCTTCCTCAGCGACCGAATTTCCCATTGCCTTGTCACAGTCTTCGATGACGATGGCATCGTCTTCCGGAAGGATCGGCACGGCATCTTGGCTAAGCGCTTCCGTTGGGAATTCGCCCGCGCCTGATTTCGCCATGAACACCTTGACCAGATGTGTCTTTCCGGCCCCCTGATCGCCGCTCAGGACGAGCACAGGGCCCGGCCAGTCGGGATAGCGGTCGATCCACGCCACGGCCTTGGCATTGGAACTTGCAACCAGGAAATCCTCTTCACCAAGCGCAGGTCGATGTTCCAGATCGAATGCAAGCTGTTTGGGGCTCACTTGCTCTCGCGCTCGTCACTTGCGTGGCCGTGATAAAGCTCGCTCTCCAGATATTTTTCGAGGCCGAACCTTACAAGCACCCCGGTTACGGCAGCTGCGGGCAGGGCGATCAGCACACCGGTCAGGCCGAACAGGGAACCCCCTGCCAGCATGGCGAAGATAATCCAGATCGGCGACAGTCCGACGCGGCCGCCGACCAGCTTCGGGGTCAGAAAATAACTTTCCAGCGTCTGGCCTGTGATGAAGACGGCGGCGACGATCAGAATCGACACCCAGTCCTGCTGAAACTGTGCAATCGCAAGGCCGACGCCGATGACGAAACTGACAGCAGCGCCGATGTACGGAACAACGGCGAGTGCGCCGGCCGCTATGCCGATCAGCAAACCGGCTTTCAGGCCGGCAAGGCTGAGCCCGATCGCATAGATGACGGCAAGGACGAGACAGACGCTTGCCTGGCCACGGACGAACCCGGCCAAAGTCTCGTCGATCCGGCGAACCTGTTCGCGGATTGTATCTGCTGAATCGCGTGGCAACCAGCCGTCGACCTTCTCGACGATCTCGTCCCAGTCGCGCAGCAGGTAAAACGCGACCAGCGGTGTAATGAGAACCAGTGACAACAGGTTGAGAACGGCGAGGCCACCGCTCCAGACTTTGGCGATAAACTCGGAAAGCCACTTGAAGACCGTGCCTGCGTAGTTGCCGGCGGCCTCCTTCAGGTTGCTGACGGTTTCCGGCGTGAAGTCGGCACGCAGTTCCTGCATCAGTGGGGCAATCAATGCCTGAACCTGATCGACCATGGCGGGCACCAATTTCACGGCAGCCGCGATCTGTTTCTGCAGTGCCGGGAATATCAGGACGACGATGCCCGTCGCCGCAAGGAAAAACCCCAGCAGGATGACCGAGGTAGCGGTGGACCTGGACAAGCCCATGCGTTCCAGCCGGTCAGCCACGGGGTCGAAGAAATACGCGATAGTGATGCCGACGACGAACGGCAGGAGCACATCACTCAACAGATGCAGCACGAAACCGGTGCCGATCAATATGGCGACCCAGATGATGATACGCACTTCACGGCTCACGCTTGCTTTCCTCGAATGTCTTTGCACGCATTGACCAGATGTACACGTAGGTCCCTCCGGAAACCAGCGTCGATAAAAGAACGGCGCCGCTCAGCATAGGGATGAAGGGGCCCGTGGGCGAGGCAAATACACTCGGCAGCATCGCCGCCAGGACCAATAACAATTGGAGCAGCGTGTTCACCTTGCTGATCAGGATGGGTTCCATGCGGAGGTCACGGGTCAGTTTTTCGATCAGTATGGCGCCACCGACGATGAGGGCGTCACGAGACACCACCGGTATGACGATCCACAGAGGTAGCATCTCCATTGAACCGAGCACGATGTATGCGGAGACGAGGAGTGTCTTGTCGGCAATGGGGTCAAGGAACTCGCCCAATGTTGTCTGCATATTGAAATGGCGGGCAATGATCCCGTCGGCGGCGTCGCTGACGGCGGCGAACAGAAACAGCCAGAATGCGGCTTCAGTGCTGCCGCGCACGAGGAGCCAGATGAACACCGGCACCGACAGAAGCCTGCAGAGGGTAATGAAGTTGGCGGTATTCATGCACTGCCGATCGGCGCGGGATCAGGTCTTCGGCGGTTGAAAAACGCCGATCGGCATGATGATCCATTCCCCGCTTTCGTGAAGCATGGAGAGATTGGATTGCTCGAGTGCGGTGATCAGTTGATCGGGGCCGCCGACGAAATGGATGTTCACGCGGATCTGATCGCGCGACATCAGCACGATCTCCGCTTGCCGGATAATGCCGACCTTGCCCAACTGGTCACGGATCGCCAGCCAGTCTTTCAGACCGGTAATGGGCACGGTAACAGCAAGCACGCCCGTACCGGTCTGGGAAATCAGGTTGCGGCGCTTCCAGATATTTTCAATGCGCCGGACCGTCGCCTCTGTAACCCGATTGACCATTGTTTCGATGGGCTCGTTTTCATGCTGCACGTAAAACATGGTGCGCAATTCGACCGGAATCGGGTCGTTCGGGCGGGACAAGGTGACGGTCATCATCTGCCGTCCGGTCGCCTGGTCGACGGTCAGGTTGTTGTGTGCGACGATCGAACTGACGGCGCCGTAGCGTTCCGAAATAACGCTGAGCCGGCCCGGGTCTCCCGCCATGGCTTCGCTGACCCCGACGGTCGAAATATCGGAAAGATCCCCGATGGGCACAACCAGCGGCACAAGGCCGACGGGCTGGTCGCGCCTGCTCCAGGCTTGGCGCCACGGATTGGGCTCGTCCCAGAGGACGAGTGCGGCGCCGACTTCATACACCGGAAGTACGACCATCGGCTTTGACGGTGTTTCCGCGAACGGCACGTTATACGAGCGAAGCAACCCGCGAATCTCATCCGGCTTGAAGCGATAGTTCAGCCGGGCAATGTACCGTACGCTCGAGGCCTTTTCCCGCGCCACCGAAAAATCACGAACAAAGGGCGCGATTTCGGCATTGCTGAGTTCGGGGATGCGTTCTTGGTCCTCGGTCAGCGTCAGCCGCGATATCAGGGCGTAGAAAGCACGGCGCTCTGCCTGCGCAAGTGCCTTTTGCCGGGCCTCGGCGGCGGTCTCGGCCTTGACGTCGACGCCGATATTCTTGACCTCGAATACGTCCGCCGATGCGAATTGCACTGGCCAGCAGGCGAGTGCGGCGATAAACAGCGGCGCAACCAGCTTCCGGATGGGAACAAGTGGCGATTTGGGACGAGGCGACATGAGATTCAACTTTCCGAACGAGGTGGTCGCGCATCAACCCTGTTATGCCTTGTTGGCGCAGGGGACGGCGCGTAATTTAGCATACTAACGCCAAGGAGAAAGACCATTACCAAGCCGACTGACAACACCAACGGCGAAAACTCCACTGCGCTCAGTTACAAGGACGCCGGGGTCGACATTGATGCCGGCAATGAACTGGTGCGCCGCATCGGCCCGATAGCCGCAAAAACCATGCGATCAGGCGTAGTCGCCGATTTGGGCGGTTTTGGGGCGCTCTTCGATGTTGCCAAGGCGGGGTACAAGGATCCGCTGCTGGTCGCCGGGACGGACGGGGTCGGCACCAAGCTCATGCTGGCGATCGAAAGCGGTATTCACGAGACGGTCGGTATCGATCTGGTGGCGATGTGTGCCAACGATCTGGTGGTGCAGGGCGCTGAACCCTTATTCTTTCTGGATTATTTCGCCTCGGGGAAACTGGATGTCGGTGTCGCCGAGAGCGTGATCAAAGGGATCGCCGAGGGATGTGCACAGGCGGGGGCAGCGCTGATCGGCGGTGAGACCGCGGAAATGCCTGGAATGTACGACGATGGGCACTACGACTTGGCCGGCTTCTGTGTCGGCGCGGTAGAACGATCTGATGTCCTGCCGCGCCCGGACGTCGCCGTCGGCGATGTCGTATTGGGTCTGAGTTCGAGCGGTGTTCATTCGAACGGTTTTTCGCTGGTCCGGAAGATTGTCGAGCGCTCAGGACTGGGCTGGAGCGATCCGTCACCGTTCATCGATGGTGCAACGGTCGCGGAATCCTTCCTGACGCCGACCCGGATGTACGTGAAGCCATGTCTTGCTGCCATCAAGGCGGGCGGCGTCAAGGCACTCGCACACATCACCGGCGGCGGACTGCTGGAAAATCTGCCCCGTGTCCTGCCCAAGGGGATCGGCGCGGAACTCGATGCGTCTTCATGGCCGGGCCTGCCCGCTTTTGCGTGGCTCAGGGAAACCGGGAACGTCGATACCCACGAGATGTTCCGGGCGTTCAACGCGGGCATCGGCATGGTGGCTGTCTGTGAACCGTCACAGGCGGACGGCATCGCAGCGGCTTTGACCGCCGCGGGTGAAAGCGTGCACCGGATTGGCCGGATCACCGAGCAATCAGGAGAAGAAGCGGTTCAGATTTCGAATGGCGAGGCCTTATGGCGCGGATGAAGATCGCCGTTCTGGTTTCCGGCCGCGGGTCGAACATGCAAGCCATACTGGATGCCAGCAAGGACGCGTCGTATCCGGCCGAAGTCGCCGTCGTCATTTCCAATATCGCGGGTGCGCCTGCATTGGAGAAGGCGGCCGGGGTGGGCGCGAAAACCGTCACCGTGCCGCACAAGGATTACCCGGACCGTGAGAGTTTCGACCGTCGGGTCACCGAGGAAATAAAGGAGGCCGGGTGCGAACTTGTGGTGCTCGCCGGTTTCATGCGTCTGCTCAGTGAGGAGTTTTGTGAGACGTGGCGTGACCGCCTGATCAATATCCATCCGTCATTGCTGCCGTCCTTCAAGGGCCTGGACGTCCACGAGCGGATGATTACGGCAGGGGTGCGCTTCGGCGGTTGTACTGTTCACTACGTACGGCATGAAATGGACACGGGGCCGATCATCGTGCAAGCCGTCGTGCCGGTACATCCTGGCGACGACTCGGAAAAGTTGGCGGCCCGTATCCTTGAACAGGAACACGTCATCTATCCGCTTGCCGTGAAGTGGATCGCGGAAGGCCGCGTGCGGATTTCGGGCGAGACCGTTAAGGTCACCGGCGCGAAGGCGCCTGCGGGTGCCCTTATCAACTATCAGGACTAGGCAATGAAAAACCCCCGTCCGGAGACGGGGGTTTTCGTAACCGTTATTCGGCTGAAGTTCAGCCGACGATTTCGGTCTGCGCGAAGAAAAACGCGATTTCGATGGCCGCGTTTTCCGGCGAGTCGGAACCGTGAACCGAGTTCGCTTCGACGTTCTCGGCGAAATCCTTGCGGATCGTGCCTTCGTCGGCGTTGGCCGGGTTCGTGGCACCCATGATCTTTCGGTTCTGTGCAATGGCGTCTTCGCCTTGGAGCACCTGAACGACAACCGGGCCGGACGTCATGAAGTTGCACAGGTCGCCGAAGAACGAGCGCTCCTTGTGAACCGCATAGAAACCTTCGGCCTGAGCCGGGGTCAGTTGGATGCGCTTTTGCGCCACGATGCGAAGCCCGTTCTCTTCGAAGCGGGCATTGATTTTGCCCGTCAGGTTGCGACGCGTTGCGTCCGGTTTAATGATCGAGAGGGTCCGTTCTACGGCCATGTCTCGCTCCTAGTCTGTTGCAGTTAAAGGTAAAAACCAATTTCAGGCCGAATTCGATCCGGCTACATAAAAAGAAAGCCCCTCAAGCAGGAGCGGGCGGGTTATAACGGTCTCCAGACGGGGAGGCAACCCCATAAAAATGAAACCATTAACAGCTCGCAGATGAGGCATTCCATGATCATCGACCACCGCACCTACACCATCGCACATGGCCGGAATAAGGAGTATCTGGCGCTTTTCGAGGCCGAGGGCCTGCCTGTGCAGATGGAGCATCTGGGCAACCTGATCGGCTATTTCACGACTGCGGTGGGGCCGGTTAACGAGATTGTGCACCTTTGGGGCTACGAGAGCCTGGCCGACATGGAACAGCGCCGGAAAGCCCGGGATGCGGATCCCAGATGGGGCGAATATAAACGGAAGTCGGCTGGCATGCTGGTCGATCAGCGAAACAAGATTCTCGCGCCTGCGAGTTTTTCGCCGCTCAAATAGCCGTTATCCACGCAGTCTCGTCATGTCGTCGCCGTAGCCGGCGGGGTCGATTCGGACGTCGATCAGTTTCGGCCCGGGCGCGTCGAGAGCGCCTTTCAATTCGTCCGGTCCGTGGACGCACCGAGCGGCCCAGCCGTACGATTCCGCAATCGCGGCAAAATCCTGAGCCGGGTATCTGACACCAAGACTCGGGCGTTGCTGTCGCTGCTGCTTGATATCGATCAGCGAGAGCGCGCTGTCGTTCATGACGATTACGGTGATGTCGAGGCCGAGTTCCTTCGCTGTCGCCAGTTCGCCGACACACATGGAAATCCCGCCGTCACCCGTAACGGCGATGACCGGCGTTGCCGGGTCGGCGAGCGATGACGCAATCGCGGCAGGAAGGGCATAGCCCATGGTCGACAGACCGTTCGATTTGAGAACGCCGAACGGTTTCGTGGCGGGCCATCTGCCGATGGTCGCGAACATGTGGGCCCCTGCGTCGACGCAGACCCGCGTGCCGTGATCAAGAACTTCGGCCAGAACGTCGACCGCAGCCGCAGTCGTGAACGCACGGCTTTCGGGGGTGTAGATACGCGCAATATTCGCGCGTAGCTCGCCGAGGCCGGGTTCCGACCAACCTTTGCTGGAAGCGCCGTTGGAAACTTGAGCAAGAACGGCCTCGAGCGGGCCGTTCAGTTCGAGTGCAAACGGCACGCGGGGATTGGCAGGCGATCCTTTGCCGATCTGAAGAAATGGCGGAAACTCGCTCGGCCATGTTCCGGGAATGAACTCGATGGGATCGAAACCAACACCAATGATCAGGTCCGCCTTGGCCAGGATCGGCATCTCGCCCGTGGCGCCGGTAATGGTGCCGACGAACCCGGGTCCGTCTGCCGGATAGACACCGCCCGCCTTGTAGGTGGTCATCACCGCGGCCCCAATGCCGTCGGCGAACGCGCGGACGGCATCGGCGTGTGCGCGTGCTTCAAGGCCGGTGATGACAATCGGCCGCTCGCTCGCGCCAAGCAGCTCTTTTGCCTTTGCAATTTCGTCGCCCGAAGGCATGCCGGGCGAAACCGGCGTGCCGGGCGAAACCGGCGTGCCGGGCGAAAATGCCGAGGCCTCGGTCATCGCGTCGCCAGCCGTGAGCTCGACCATCACCGGGCCTTCGGGTGCGGTGGTGGTTGTCGTGAGCAGGCCATCCAGCAAACGGGCGCCGTCGTCCGGCTGAAGGCGTGCCGTCCCGCGCGTGATCGGTGTGAATAGCGCCTGCTGGTCGAAGTGCTGATGCATGGTCGAGGCGGGACCATCGACGAACAGCACCATCGGCGAACGTTCCAGGGACGCATACGCAAGACCGTTGGTCGCGCTGGAGGCGCCGGGACCGACGCCGACAAGGACGGCACCGGGTGCGCCCGTCAGTTCGCCCGTGACGGCAGCCATGATGGTGCCCGCAGCTTCGGTCCGGGTGAGTGTGAAAGGAATGTCGGCCTTTGCCGCCGCATCGATGATATCAAGGCTGGAGCCGCCGCCTGGAATGCCGAATATCCGGGATACGCCATGCGTACGCAGGACGTGAGCGATTTCGTCTGCCAGTGTCGCCATCAGATATTTCCGAAGGTCTTCATGGCGTCGGAGAACTTCATCCCGTCTCGGATCGCATCGGCGGCCTTTTCGTCCTCGCGGGTGAAGGTCTCGGCAAGCTCGATGACATCGCCAACGGCCTTTGCCGGGATCGCAAGGATTCCGGTATCGTCGGCGACGATCCAGTCACCGTTGCTGACAGTGACGTCGTCAATGACGACGGTCGTGCCGATGTCGGCAATGCGGAGGCGGCAACGCCCCGTGGTCGGGATTAAGTGACGGGAAAAGACGGAGAAACCGGCATCGACCGTTTCGTTCGCATCCCTGGCGCCGCCATCTATCGCGATCCCGGCGATGCCTTTCACGGCGGCGGCAAGCGACGCCATGCCGCCCCATGTGGAATAGGGCACACCGTCGGCGGCAACGGCGATGACGTCACCGGCATTTGCGGCATCGATCATCGCGCCGACACGGAAGTCTTCCGAGGTAAAAGTGCCGAAGGGGCCGCTCTCTTCCAGGACCGTGACGGCAGGACCGGCGAACTTCATCCCCGGCGCGAGGGGTTTCAGGTTGACCATGGTGCAGTTCATGCACCCGACACGGTCCAGCGCGTTTGCGAGTGTGGAGGTGGCGAGCGCGCCAAGCCTGGAGGCGAGCGCTGCTTGTTGTTGTTCCATCTGCTTCCCCAATTTTTGTTTGCGTGAATACTAACGGTCCGCCGGGCGGCGGCAAGGGGCGACATTTGGGTTTCGGTCTGAGCCGCATGGGACCCTTCCATGCACACAAAACATGGCGGGCGGGTGGCAACAGGGAGTAGGCTCGGCCAGAACGAGGGGGGCGTATGCGTCGAACAGTTGTACCTTTGTGGCTGTCAGCCGCGGCTGAACCTCGCGCAGGCGCGTTCATTGTGCTGTTTTCGATCGAGGCGTGGTCGCGGGCAACGTTGATCACGCTCGTACCGCTGCAGGCGCACAAGCTGCTCGGTGATGCACAGACGGTAAGCTATGTCTACTTTTTGGTTTCGGTTTTCGGGATGCTCGCCACACTGTTAATCCCGACCGTGGTACACGTGATCCGGCGGCGGTGGGCGTTCACTGTCGGGGCCATGCTGATGTTTGCAGCCTTTGCCGGTTATGCGGCAGGCGATCCGATGATTTTCCCGATTGCGTTGGGTTGCCAGGTGGTGGCAACGGCATTCCTCGAGATCGTGATGAACCTGTTCGTACTGGACCATGTGCCGCGGACGGAGATTTCCAAGTTCGAACCTAAGCGCCTGCTATCGGTCGCGGCGCCGTTTACCTTCGGCCCGTTTCTCGGCGTCTGGCTCGCGGAAAGGGTTTCGCTCGAGGTCACGATGCTGATCGTTGCTGGCTCAGTAGGATTGTTGCTTGGGTATTTCTGGTTTCTGCGCCTGACCGATAACCCGGCGGTGACCATGCCGCTGCGAAAGCCCCCGAACCCGCTGCGGAACCTGCCGCGGTTTTTCGCCCAGCCCCGTTTGCGGCTGGCCTGGGTACTTGCGATTGGCCGTTCGAGCTGGTGGGTGATGTTTTTTGTCTACGCGCCGATTTACCTGACCAGCACCGGATATTCGGCAGAGACGGCTGGGCTGGTCGTTTCAGTCGGATCTGCTTCGTTGTTCTTTTCTGTGGCGTGGGGCGCGCTCGGGCGCAAGGTCGGCATGCGCTTCATCCTGATCCTCGGGTACGCGTCGGCCGGTGCGTTCACCGTCATGATCGCGCTGGTGCAGGACTGGCCGTTCCTGGTTCTTGTTATGATCGTACTCTCCGCATGCGCTGCGGCCATTGTCGACGGGGCAGGGAACATTCCGTTCCTGCGCGCCGTGCACCCATACGAGCGTGCTGAAATGACGTCGGTGTTCGTGACTTATCGTCACACGGCGCAATTGGTGACGCCGGGCGCTTTTTCGCTGATTCTCGGGTTTTTCGCGCTGCCGGTAGTCTTTGTGGCAGGAGGCGGCGCGTTCCTGTCGATGGCGTGGCTTTCGAGGTATCTGCCGAGACGGCTCTGACGTTGTTTATGTTTTCGGATAGCGTCGCCGCGACCACCTGAAATAGACGATCATGTAAACGAGCGCGAAACCGAACCAGACGACGCCCCACCATAAAACGAACAGCGCGGTTGCCGCGACGACGAGCCACGTCGCGACGATCGGCAGCACCAGCCAGCCGATGAACGCCGCCCAGCGGACTGGGTGCGGCGGCCCCGGGTTCGGTTTGAGTTCGATGTCAGCCATTTCGTAGTCAGATACCTGAGCGTTGAAATTGAACCTGCAACGGGAGCCGTGTAATCTTTTTTCCGCTGTTTGCCAATTCGTGCCGGGAGCCCGCATAAATGCCGAAGAATGCAATAGGAACCGTTCTCAAAATCCTGCTGGCCTCGCTGGTGCTCGGATTCATTCTGAAGGTCCTTGAGATCGACCCGAAGGACCTGCTTCTCAATTTTGGTGAGACGGTCCAGAAGGCGTTCGCCTGGGCCGGTGATTTCGTCGCCGGCAGCGTTGAATACGTGCTGATTGGTGCCGTCATCGTCGTGCCGATCTGGCTGATCGTGTTTCTCGTCGGCCGCCTCAAGGGCAAGTAAGGCTACTCGCCTGCCATTCGTTTCGAGCTGGTCGTATCGTCGCCCGTAAAGGACGGCGTGACCGACTGCGCGACACTTTCGTCCAAAGCCTCGAAATCGTGATAGCCGATGACTTCGTAGCTTTCGACGCGCGTCATCATCCGGTCTTCGAAACCGGCGGTGCCGTCGTTCTCACGGATGTGCTTGTAAAGATCGCGAAGTGCGAAGCCTTCGACCCGCATGGACGTCGCCGGCCAGATGACGATGTCATAGCCGAAGTCCTGAAACTGCTGGCCGCTGAAATGTGGCGTACGGCCGAACTCGGTCATGTTGGCCATGCGGTAGCCGCTGGTTTCCTGCGCAAATTGGCGGAACTCGGCTTCCGACGCCAGACCATCCGGAAACACCACGTCGGCACCAGCTTCCGAATAGAGGTTGGCGCGTTTGATCGCAGCGTCCAGCCCTTCGACCCCGGCGGCGTCCGTTCGGGCGATGATGACGAGGTCACGGGATGCTTTTTTGGCAGCGGCGATTTTTGCCGCGGCTTCTTCGGCAGGAACGAGGCGCTTGTCATTCAGGTGACCGCACTTTTTGGGCAGAAGCTGGTCCTCGATATGAACCGCGCCGGCGCCGGCCTGTTCGAGTTCGCGGACCGTCCGCATGGCGTTGAGGGTGCCGCCGTAACCGACGTCGCCGTCGACGATCAACGGCAGGTCCGTGGCGCGGGCGACCATGCGGGTAATGAAGCAAAGTTCGTCCAGCATCATCACGCCGAGGTCCGGAAGACCAAGGCTCGTCGTCACCGCGCCGCCGGAAATATAAAGTGTTTCAAAGCCTTCGCGTTGCGCGATGAGCGCCGCGAACGGGTTGTGAGACCCAGGGACCCTGAGGATTTCATCGCGTTCCAGCAGTTCGCGCAGACGCGCGCCTGCGGGTTTGTCATTTCTCGTCGGACCTTCCAGCCACGTCATTTGTTTGCTCCCTAAGCATTATTGTGTTGATCGATATATAGCGATTGCGGCGGGTGCTGGCAAAGTGGCCGTTATCTGTCCGGCACGCTCCAGTCCTCAGGCGGCGGTTTCTGCTCGCGGAGCCGGAGTGCGAGTCCGATGGAAACACCGACGCCGATGGCAACCGTCAGGTCGACCAGAACGGTCAGGACCAATGTCACGAGTAACAACAGGCGATCGCGCATTGGTGCGGTCATGTACTCGCGCCATTTATGCGGCTCGCTCATCCGCCACGCAGTAATCAGCAACAGTCCTGCGAGCGCCGGCATCGCCAGATAGCCTGCTGACGTGGCGAACAGCATCATGGCAATCAGGATCGCCAGTGCGTGCACGATGCCGGCGACGGGTGTCTTGCCGCCGGCGCTGACATTCGTTGCTGTACGTGCAATGGCGCCCGTTGCAGGCATGCCGCCGAACAACGAAGAGGCGATGTTGGCTGCGCCCTGCGCCAGCAGCTCGGCATTGGGGCGATGCTGTCCCTGAATCATGCGGTCGGCGACCATGGCCGACAAAAGAGATTCGACACCGGCAAGAAACGCAATGACGAGGGCGGAGGGAAGCAGTTCCAAGATTCTGTCGATTGAGATGTCCGGAAGGGCCGGTAGCGGCAACTGATCCGGCAGTGCGCCGAAACGTGACCCGATGGTGTCAACCGGCAGCCCCGCAAGCGCGACGACAGCAGAGCCGATCGCAACGGCAACGATCAACCCCGGCAACTTCGGTGCGGCGCGGCGGAATGCGATGATCAGAACGATTGTCGCGAGGCCGATCAGAAGCGATGGCACGCTGATGGTGTCGTGGACATTCCAGAGCGCCGGTAGCTTATGAAGAAATTCGGCTGGCACCTTGTCGAGTGTAAGGCCGAAGAAGTCTTTCAGCTGACTCGTTGCGATGATGATCCCGATGCCGATAGTGAAACCGTTCACAACGGCTTCGGGCACGTATTGAATCAGGCGCCCCATCCTGAGATATCCGCCGATCAGCAAAATGATCCCGGCCATGAATGTCGCGATCACGAGACCATCGTAACCGTGATCGGCAATCACGCCGAACACCACGACAATGAACGCGCCCGTCGGCCCGCCAATTTGCACCCGGCTGCCGCCAAGGAGCGAAATGAAAAAACCGCCGATGATGGCGGTTACCAGGCCTTTCGCAGGGGCTGCACCCGACGCGATGGCAATGGCAATGCTGAGCGGAATGGCGACCATGGCAACGGTCAGCCCTGCGATGAAATCGGATTTAAAAAGTGACCAGCTGTAGTCCTGGATGGTGGTCAGAATCTTGGGTCTTCGCATTCGCTATGTATCACATAATAAACCTGTTAAATCCAACGAATTTTGCGAGATTATTTTGGATTTAGTCCTGGAACGTCGTTTTTCCTTCGGCGACCCGCGCCCGGATGAGCGGCGCCGGATCGAACCATGGGCCGCCGGACTTATGCAAACGTTCCAGCGTTTCGAGAACGTTGCCCAATCCGATTTCCTCAGCGACGTGCATCGGCCCGACCTTGTCCTTCGGAAAACCGTAGCCGAACCGCCATATGGTATCGATATCGTCGGCGCTATCGGCCATGCCGTTTCCGAGAAGGCGCGCGCCCTCATTGATCAGGGCAAAAAGGCACCGATCGCGGATTTCGTCGGCGGAGATCGCCCGGCGCGCGATACCCAGATCCGCGGATGTCTGTTCGATCAGTGCATTCGCTTCCGGGTTGGGTTTGCGCTCACCGCCTTCATACAGGTACCAGCCGCGTCCGGTTTTGCGCCCGTACCAGCCTTTTTCGCACATCCGGTCGGCGATGACGGGGTAGGGTGCACTGGGGTCGATTTCACCAGCCGCGTTCTGTGCCTTCCGCACCGAGAGCGCGACGTCCTGACCGGAGATATCGCCGACGGCGAGGCAGCCGAGTGCAAAGCCGAATTCCTGCATCGCCGCATCGATTTCGGCGGGGTATGCGCCTTCCTGTAATAGAAAATAGGCCTGCCACGTATAGCGGTGATACATCCGGTTGCCGACGAATCCGAAAGCGTTGCCGACAGCGACGCCGACTTTGCCGACCCGCTGTGAGAGGGCAAGCAGCGTCGCGATCGTTTCCGGCGACGTATTCTTGCCGCGGACGATCTCCAGCAACTTCATGACTTGTGCCGGCGCGAAAAAATGGGCCCCCGCCACCTTGTCGGGGCGTTTGGTCGCGGCGGCGATCTCGTCGATATCCAGGCTCGAAGTGTTGGTGGTCAATATTGCGTGGGAGGGGCAGACTTTATCGAGTTCAGCAAAGATCGCCTTTTTAACGTCCATATCTTCGAGGGCGGCTTCGATAATGAGATCGGAGTCCGCAAGTGCCGAGATGCCGGTTGCGCCCTCGATCAGTGAGAGTTCAGCCGCCATCTGTTCCTCGGTCATGCGGCCGCGCTTGACCCGGTCTTCGAGGCCTTTGCGCAGGTTTGCAAAACCTGCTTCGAGCCGTTCCTGCTCGACTTCGACCGCCGTGACGCGGATGCCTGCACGCGCCAGGACAAGGGCAATTCCTTGCCCCATGGTGCCGAACCCGACGACGCCGGCTTTGGCGATCTTTTCCGCAGCTTCGGCTGCTTGCTGATTTTCGACCTTGATTGAAGTGGTCTCGGACATAATCTCTCCTGTAACGAAATGTTCGAATCAAAATATGGGGGAGGAGAATGGCACTCAAGCTCGCAATCCTGGACGACTACCAGAACGCTGCGCTCGGTTCGGCGGATTGGTCCGTCCTCGGCGACATCGACATCACTGTTTTCGATAAACATCTCGGCTGGGACGAGGACGTGATCGCCGACGCACTTCAACCTTTCGATATTCTCGTCTGCATGCGGGAACGAACCCGCTTTCCGGCATCGCAGATCGACAAGCTGACCAACCTGAAGTGTCTTGTGACCACGGGCATGCGCAATCTCGCCATAGATATGGCGCACGCGAAGGATAAAGGCATCGTCGTCGCGGGCACCGACATGCTGCCGTATCCGGCAGCGGAACATGCCGTTGCCCTGATCACGGATCTCTACAAGAAAATTTCCAAGGAAAGCCGAGTCATGCGTGACGGCGGCTGGCAGGCCTATGTATCCGAAAGCCTGAATGGCCGGACGCTCGGTATCCTCGGTCTTGGTAAACTGGGCGCCCGCGTTGCCAGGTTCGGCCTGGCGATGGAAATGGACGTCATCGCCTGGAGCCAGAACCTGACCGAGGAGCGGTGCAACGAAGTTGGCGTAAGGCTGGTCGACCGCGACACGTTGTTCGAAACTTCTGACGTTATATCCATCCACCTGATTTTGAGCGAGCGCACGACGGGTTTGGTTGGCGAGAAGGAACTCAAACAGATGAAACCGACCGGATATCTGGTCAACACGTCGCGCGGCCCCATCGTCGACGAGGCAGCACTCGTCAATGCGCTTTCAACCGGCGAGATCGCGGGCGCGGGGATCGACGTCTACGATGTCGAGCCGCTGCCGACGGATCATCTGTTGCGCGGTCTCGAGAACGCCGTGCTGACGGGGCACACCGGGTATGTCGTGAAGGAGCTTTATGAGCTTGTCTACACGCAGGCGGTCGAGAACGTGAAATCCTGGATGGAAGGCGCGCCGACGCGCGTCCTGAACGACAAATGAGCGAAGAGCCGATCCTGGTCGAGCGCGATGGCGACATCGTCCTTCTGACGCTGAACAACCCTGCCAAGCGGAATGCGCTGCCGCTGGCTGCGTGGCTCTTTCTTTCCGAAGCCATAACGGTGCTTGATGCGGATGAATCCATTCGTTGCATCATTATTCGAGGTGCTGGCGACAAGGCTTTCGCGGCAGGCGCCGATATTTCGGAGTTCCCTGAACAACGCTTCGATGCCGAACAGGCTTATCGATACGGCGAGGCAACCGACAAGGCGCTCGAGTTGTTGCTTGCCTGCCGGCATCCGGTGATCGCCATGATCCGCGGCGCGTGTACGGGTGGTGGCCTGGAGATCGCGGCTTGCTGTGACATGCGGATTGCGTCCGAGACCGCACGTTTCGGTGTGCCGATCAAACGCATCGGTCATGCCTTTGCTGCTGCCGAGATGAAGCCGCTGCTGGATCTGGTCGGGAAGGCTCTGGTGCTGGAATTCCTGCTCGAAGGGCAGGTCATCGACGCCAAAGAGGCACTGAGGCATCGGCTGGTGAACCGCGTCGTCGATGATGCCGATCTGGAGAACGAAGTCATGGAAACCGCCGGACGGATCGCATCCGGCGCGCCATTGGCTGCCCGCATGACGAAGAAGGTCCTCAACCGGCTGTTGAACGATCCATCGCCGATTTCCGAAGCAGAGACGCGCGAGAGCTACCAGCCCTGTGACAGCGAGGATTACCGCGAGGGCGTCACGGCGTTCCTGGAGAAGCGGACACCAGTCTTCAAGGGTAAATAACCGTTCCGGTCAATCGTTCGTCGTGAACGCTGCCGTCCAAATGGTCTGACCGTCGAGTTCCGCTTCTTCGATATACGAAGTGTAGGAAGGCCAGTGCGGCGACACCTTGCCTTCGATATCGGCACCGATGTAGCTGAACTCGGCATCGAATTTGCCGGCGATGTGCCGCATCTTGCCGTTTTCCCTCAGGCAGAACAGATATGCCGTGCTGATGTAGCGGTTGCGCGCGATCGCAATCGCCTTTTTGACCAGCATGGTGCCGATGCCCTGGTTCTGGTGACCCGACTCGACACTGAACGCGATTTCTGCGGAGACCGAGAATCCCTCGCGCAAGATAACAACGCACGCGATGCCGCGAAGGACGCCGTCGACGAAGCATCCGAGCATGGTCGTGGACGTCCAGTTGATGTTTTCGCAGTATTCACGGATGCGGTCATCGGAGACGCCGCCGCAGAACCGCATTTGGCGGTCATGGGGAGACAGGCGCAGGAGGTGCGCTTCGATCTTGTCGATTTCGGATGACCAAAGCTTGCGGTAAACCGGCGGCAAATCGAAGTTGCCGAAGTACCCCAGTTTTTTCGCGACCGGCCGTTTCTTGACCTCGCCGACGCTACCTGACGGTGCGGTTTCGACCTTTCGGTGTGTATCGTTTTGCCTTTTCTTTGGCATGGAGGATCTCCGTTTCTGGCATTGTTATTTTACCCCCGCAATTCTCTCAGCAGATGCCATTATATTGCACTGCATAATTAATAAATTATTGTAATAATTCTAATTTTCAAAATTAATTTTGCATTGCACAAAAAATAAAAATAAACGCTCCAATTTCGCCAATAAATGACCGGGACGGTCGAGTCGGGCCCGTTTGGACGCAATAAAATTTCCTAGGATGCGCTTGACCGGGAGACAAATGCGGTCAATTTAGGGGCAAACGAATCTTAGGGAGAATTAACATGACCGCTGCCGCAAAACTGCAGACCCTTCTTGATCAACCTGGCATTATCACCGCGCCGGGTGTTTTCGATGCAGTTTCTACGCGTCTCGTCGAACAGGCTGGCTTCAGTGCCGCCTTCATGAGTGGTTTTATGGTTTCGGCGGTCAGGATCGGAATGCCGGACACCGGTTTGATCAGTTACGCCGAAATGGTCGATCAGGGCCGTAACCTCTGCAATGCCGTCGACATTCCGGTAATCGGCGATGGCGACACGGGGTTCGGCAACCCCATCAATGTGAAGCGTACCGTTCAGGGATATGCGCAGGCGGGCTTCGCCTGCGTGATGATCGAGGATCAGGTGTCGCCGAAACGTTGCGGGCACACGATCGGCAAACGCGTGGTGCCGTTCAACGAAGCCAAGCAGCACTTGCAGGCTGCGGTCGATGCGCGGGAAGAACTGCGCGACAAGGGCGGCGACATCCTGATCATGGCGCGGACCGATGCCAACGCGACCGACGGAATGGATGAGGCGCTGCGCCGTTGCGAAATGTTCCGTAAGGTCGGCGTCGACATTACGTTTCTCGAGGCGCCGAAGAACGAGGATGAGATGCGCCGTTACGGCGCCGAAGTCGACGGTCCCAAGATGGCCAACATGGTTGAGCAGGGGGCAACGCCTTATCTTTCGCCGAAGGAACTGGAAGACATCGGCTACAAGGTCGCGATCTATCCTGCCGCCATGCTGATGACGGCGATCAAGGGGATGCAGCAGACGCTGGAGATGATCAAGGCGGGCGAGCAAGACCTCTCGAACCGGATCACGTTTCAGGAACTGCAGGCAATTGTCGGTTTCCCCGAGTATTACGCCGCCGAGAAGCAATACGCCGCCGAGTAACCTTCAGGCCGCCGATCTGGTCCAACTGGAGACGAACTCCGGGAGCATGCCTGCCACAGCGCGGGCAGCCGGTGACGGGTTGTGTCCGCGCGCCATCAGGATGCCCATGCGGCGTTTCATCTCCGGTTCCCTCAGCGAAATGACCGCATAGGAGCCTTCACGTGCCGGGGGAACGGCGGTTTCCGGCAGGACGGCGATGCCGAGCCCGGCGTCCGCCATGCTGATCAGGGTCTGATGGTGAAGCATCTCGTATTTGGGCTCGAGCACGCGCCCGTGCCGCTCGAAGCTCTTTTCCAGTAAATCGCGGGTGGCCGAGCGACGCGGCATCGCGAGGATCGGCTGATCCATGATGTCCGGGAGCGTTAGCGTGCGTCGTTTGGCAAGAGGATCGCCGCCGTTGATGACCGCAACGAATCCGTCCGAAAGCAGATGGGTGAAAGCGATATCCTTGTCGTCCCGGTCCAGCGGGCCGATCCCGAAATCGACGGCATCCGTGCGCAGTGCTTCAAGAATTTCGCTGCCGTAGGCCTCGCGCACCTGAATGAAAATCTCCGGGTGGCGGGACTGAAACGCGGCCAGCGCCGGCGGCAGGATCGAGGACGCGAAACTCGGTGCGCAGGCGACGAGCACGCGGCCGCGCGTCATCGCGGCTTCGTCCCTGAATGCGCGGATCGTGTCCTCCAGACCGGTAATCGTCCGGTTCGCCCGCTCCAGCAGTTCGCTACCGGCATCGGTCAGGCGGACGGAGCGCGTCGTGCGATGAAAGAGCGGCACACCCAGCGTGGTTTCCAATTGTTGGATATGCGCCGTGACGGCGGATTGTGAGAGGTTCAAACGTTCGGACGCGCGGCGAAAACCACGTGCCTCGGCGACGGCCAAAAACGTCTCCAGTTGCTTGAGGGTGACCGGCAGCACGGGTATCTCCTATTGATCTGATAAAGTGATATATAGTGCATATATTCCTATTTGTTCAATCGAATGTAGTGTGATGGAATAGCGCTCAAGAGCCGGGACATCCGGCGATCATCAAAGATTAGGGAGACATCCGATGACCGGTATCAGCCGCCGCCTGGCGGAATTCGCAGTCAATCTTGGATACGAAGACCTGCCCGCCGACGTGATCGAGCGTACCAAGCTTTTGATCCTGGATACGGCAGGCATCATGGTGCGGGCGCGTAACGATGCGGAATCGACACCGGCCATGGTGCGGGCGCTTGAGTACCTGGGGCTGGCCACGGGTGACTGTGCCGTGCCTGGCGATGCGAGAACATATGCACCCTCGGCGGCAGCGCTGCTGAACGGCACGCTCGCCCATTCGCTCGATTTCGATGACACGCACGCCGAGGCGTCGCTGCATTCGTCCGCACCGATCGTGCCAGCGGCACTTGCAGCGGCGGAAATGACCGGCGCATCCGGCAAGGATCTGATCGCGGCCTGTGTCGCGGGTTATGAAATCCAGATCAGGCTTTCGCTGGCGCTGGGGCCGTCGGACCATTACGACCGCGGCTACCATCCGACGGCGACCTGCGGCATCTTTGGCGCCGTCGCCGCGGCGGGCAAGCTGCTTGGCATGGATGCGGACCAGATCGAAAGCGGGTTCGGCATCGCGCTCAGCCAGTCAGCGGGCTCCATGCAGTTTCTCGCCGACGGTGCGTGGACCAAGCGTTCGCACGTCGGGCAGGCGGCGCAGAACGGCCTGATGTGCGCCGTTCTCGCCAAGGAAGGTTTCCAGGGGCCGAAGGAAGCGTTCGAAGGCAAATGGGGGTTCCTTCACGCCTACGCACCGAACGCGGATCCGGCCAAGGCCGACGCCGAGTTGGGTCAACGATGGGAAACACTGCGTCTCGCAGTGAAGCCCTATCCGAGCTGCCGTTACACGCACGCCGCGATGGACGCGATCAAGCAGATCTTGCGGGACGAAGGCGTCACCGCTGACGAAGTCGAAGCGGTCGAGATCGGCCTGCCGCTGACCGGCATGAAGATCGTGAGCTTCCCCGAAGAAGCGAAGCACAATCCCGAAAGTGTCGTTGATGGCCAGTTCTCCATGCCGTTCTGTGCCGCCGTCGTGCTGCGCGAAGGCACGATGCTCTGGGATCACTATGCGACGCACCTGAAGGACCCGGAAACGCTGGCCCTGACCAAGAAGGTCACGTGCGTCAATGATCCGGAGGTGGAAGCGATGTTCCCGGCCAACATGGCGGGCAAGGCGACAGTGAAAACCGCACGCGGCACGTTCTCGGTGCTGGTCGACATGCCGAAGGGCGAGCCGGCTAACTTCATGACGGTGGAGGAGTTCCGCGGCAAATTCTCCGGGCTCGCTGCACCTTACCTCAGCGAGGACGGCGCGAACCGTTTCGCAGATTTGATAATGGGCCTCGAGGCGCAGAACTCGGTATCGTCGGTCCTCGCCGCCGGCAAGCCGCAGATGCAGGCGGCGGAATAAGAAGCGAAGCGGGATGAAGTGTGTTGCACCATTCGTCGCGATTTTTGCTCTTGCCGTCTCTTCATGCGCAAACGTCCATGATGAACAGCAGTTCATTAACTTGGCTGCAGATCGTACAGAGTGTAGCCGAATTGGGGGGGAAGTCAGTGAACTTGAAGGGCATGCAAAAGCCGGGGATTTGCATGCAGCGTATTGCTTAGGTGTCACTTACGAAAAGCAAGGCGTGAATGAAGATAGTGTGAAATGGTTGCGCCGGTCGGCAGAACGAGGATATGCGCGTGCGCAACGTGCTTTAGCTTTTGTCTTGTCACGCCAAGGTCGCGATAAAGAGTTTGTCAGTTGGATGTTGGAGGCGGCGCTGAATGGGGATGATCGCGCCCCCGGTGAACTGAGTGTGATCGCCTATCATCTCTGGAGCAAAAATGAAGAAGAAGTGCATTTGATCAACGCCTGGGTTTGGGCATCAATTGCAGGTCTCACTCAGCTTCCTGATTTTAAGTCACAGGGCTCTGACGGTCGTATCAATTCGACGAGCGTAACCGAGCTTCTTAGCGAATCTCAGTTGTCCGTTGCTCGTGAAGTTAAGAACGCGGTTTTGATCGAAATCCATAACAGGAAGCTCAAGGAGAAGTAATGGTCGCTGAAGCCAAGGAAGTCGGGCCGAACCGCTATCGGGAGTCCTACGGACGTTATCTTGAGGATTTCAAGGTAGGTGACGTCTACGAGCACCGCCCCGGCCGCACGATCACGGAGAACGACAACATCTGGTTCACGCTTCTGACGATGAACCAGCACCCGCTGCATTTCGATCAGGAATACGCCAAGCATTCCGAGTTCGGCCAGCCGCTGGTGAACTCCTGCCTGACGCTTTCCATCGTCGCGGGGATGAGCGTTTCGGACGTTTCGCAGAAGACCATCGCCAATCTGGGCTGGGACAAGGTCAAGATGCCGGCACCGGTGTTCAACGGCGATACGCTCTATGCGGAAAGCGAGGTGTTGGCCGTGCGCGAGAGCAAGTCGCGCCCGACACAGGGGATCGTCACCATCAGGACCACTGGCTTCAAGCAGGGAGGCGTCGAAGTGATTTCCTTCGAGCGTTCCATGCTGATCCCGAAACGGGGTCATGCCGTCGACGACAAGACGGATTATTGATGATCAAACATTGAGCGTCATTCCCGCGAAGGCGGGAATCCAAGAGTTCAAGTGATTTGGGCCCCCGCCTTCGCGGGGGTGACGGGGAGGAAAGAAAAGAATGCCTGATTCGGTACAATCGGAAGACAGCGCGCTGATTCTCGATGCCATCGACAAGTTCCTCGAGAAGGATGTGGCTCCTTACGTGAAGGAGTTCGAGTCCGAAGACAAATACCCACAGGAGATCGCCGACAAGCTCGCCGATCTCGGCATGTACGGGGCGACGATCTCGGCAGAATATGGCGGGCTTGGCCTCGATATCCGCACCTATTCGCAGATCGTGGAGCGGGTCTCCGCCGTCTGGATGTCTGTTTCCGGCCTGTTCAATTCGCACCTGATCATGGCGCAGGCCGTCGAGCGTCACGGCTCCGAGGAAATGAAGCGGGAGTACCTGCCGAAGTTCGCCAGCGGCGAAATCCGGGGCGGCATTGCGCTGACCGAACCGGATGCGGGGACCGACCTGCAGGGGATTCGCACACGTGCCGTGAAGGACGGCGACGATTACGTGATCGACGGTAACAAGATGTGGATCACCAACTCCGTCCACGGGGAAATGATGGCGGTTCTGGTCAAGACCGACCCGGATGCCGAACCCGCGCACAGGGGCATGAGCCTTTTGTTGGTACCGAAGTCGGCCGGCTATAAGGCGAGCAAGCTCAAGAAGCTCGGTTACAAGGGTATCGATACCGCCGAGATGGAATTCAACGGTGTGCGTGTGCCGCAGTCCATGCTGATTGGAGACAAGGAAGGCCGCGGTCTGCAGCAGATCCTGTCCGGGCTCGAGCTCGGCCGCATCAATGTGGCTTCCCGCGGCGTCGGCGTGGCGCGTGCCGCACTTGAGGATGCATTGGCCTATGCGAAGGAGCGTAAGACCTTCGGCAAGCCAATCGCGCAACACCAGGCGATCCAGATCAAGCTCGCCGATATGGCGACCCGCGTGCAGGCGGCGCGCAAGCTGGTCGAGGATGCAGCCATCGCCTACGACAGTGGCGAACGCTGCGACATGGAAGCCGGTATGGCCAAGCTGTTCGCGACCGAGGCGGCGATGGAAAACGCGGCGGAAGCCATGCGCATCCACGGTGCCTACGGCTATTCGCCCGAATACAATATCGAACGTTATTACCGCGATGCGCCGCTTCTGTGCATCGGTGAAGGGACCAACGAACTGCAGCGGATCATCATTGCCCGCCAACTGGTGGAGCGCAGCAGTTGAGTGCATTACCGCTTGCCGGCGTCCGTGTGCTGGCCGTTGAACAGTATGGGGCAGGCCCCTTTGGCACGATGTTTCTCGCCGATCAGGGTGCCGAAGTCGTCAAGATCGAGAACCCGGACGGCGGCGATTTCGCACGTGATATCGGGCCATACTGGTTCGGTGACGGTACGTCCGAGTTTTTCCATGCCTATAACCGCAACAAGCGGAGTGTCACGCTTGACCTGACGAGCGACGAGGGACGCGCCGTGTTCCTCGATCTCGTCAAGAAAGCCGACGCGGTTGCCTCCAACCTGCGGGGTGATGTACCGGATAAACTCGGGCTCAACTATGCCGATCTCAAGGACGTTAATCCGAAGATTGTCTGCGCGCATCTTTCGGCTTATGGCCGGACCGGGCCGCGCAAGACCTGGCCCGGCTTCGATTACCTGATGCAGGCGGAAGCCGGTTGGTTTTCTCTGACCGGTGAGCCGGAAAATCCGCCAACGCGGTTCGGTCTTTCGGTTGTCGACCAGATGACGGGCCTGGCGCTTGCCTATGCGGTGCTCGCCGGAATTACCGGCGCGCGCGCAACGGGTATCGGCCGGGACATGGATGTGAGCCTGTTCGATATCGCGCTCTGTAACCTCGGGTATCCGGCGATCTGGTATCTGAACGAAGGCCATGTGCAGGGCCGTCTGCCGCGCTCCGCTCATCCGGCGCTGACACCGTGCGCGCTCTATCAGACCAAGGACGGCTGGATCTACCTGATGTGCAACAAGGAGAAATTCTGGCCCGCGCTCTGCAACAAGCTCGGCCGTCCGGAGTGGGGCGACGATCCGCGCTTCAAGACGTTCAAGGAACGTTTTGACAACCGTCCGTTGATCGAGGAACTGCTGGACGAGGCGCTATCCGCCAAAACCACGGCGACATGGCTTGAGGAATTTGCCGGTGTCGTTCCGGCCGCGGCGATCAACGACGTCAAGCAAGCGCTCGACAATCCCTTTGTTGTCGATGAAGGCCGGCTTCAGAATATCGAACTGGAGGGCCATGGTACCTATCGATACGTGGCGCCGCCGGTGCGGGCAGGCGGTTCACCGGCACCGGCAAACCCGGCGCCGAAGCTCGGCGTGGACACCGATGATATGCTGCGTGATGCCGGATACGACGATGCCGCGATCGCCGCGCTTCGCGATAAGAAAGTGATCTGAACCAAACAGGGAAGAAACAATATGGCGCAAACACTCGCCGAGAAGATCATTGCCAAATCCGCCGGGGTCGACAGCGTCGCACCAGGCGAGATCGTGACCTGCCAGGTCGACCTGGCCATGATGCACGACAGCGCAGGCCCACGGATGGCAGGGCGGAAACTTGATGAACTGGGTGTGCCGGTCTGGGACCTCGACAAGCTCGTCGTCATTACCGACCACTACATCAATGACGACAATGCCGAGCATCAAGGCGTCCAGAAGCATGCCCATGAGTGGGTGAGGTCGCACGACATCAAACATTTCATCAACGAGCAGGGGATTTGCCACATCGTCCTGCCGGAAGGCGGCCACGTGAAGCCCGGGATGTTCATCGTCGGCGGTGACAGTCATTCGGTCACCGGCGGCGCCTTTGGCACCATCATGGTCGGGATCGGCGCGACCGAGATGACCGGCGTTCTGGCGACCGGTGAGATCTGGGTGCGGGTGCCCGAAACGGTCAAGATCGACGTCACCGGCAAGTTGAAACCCGGTGTGTCGGCGAAGGACGTGATTCTGAAGCTTTGCGGGGATCACGGCATCATGGGATTCAACTATCAGGCACTCGAATATGGCGGTGATGCCGTTTCGGCGATGTCGGTGGAAGAGCGCATGACACTTGCCAACATGGCCGCTGAACTTGGTGCCAAGGCTGGGTACTGCGAACCGGACGAAAAGACCGAGGCGGTGTTGACCAAGTGGGGCGCGACCGGCATTGACATTAAGACGTGGCGTTCAGACCCGGATGCGAACTACGCAAAGACAGTGACCGTCGACGGTGATGCGCTGTCGCCGCAGGTGGCTGCCCCCTCGAGCCCTGAAAATGCCGCCCCCGTTGAGGCACATCAGGGAACGAAGCTCGATCAGGCCTACCTGGGTGCCTGCACGGGCGCCAAGCTGGACGATCTCAGAATGGCTGCTCAGGTGCTGAAAGGCCGCAAGGTCCAGAGCGGCTTCAAGTTCATGATCTCCCCGTCGTCGCTGTCGATGCAGGAAGAAGCCCGTGCCGACGGTACGTTGCAGATCCTCGAAGACGCCGGCGGCGTGATCCTGCCCATGGGGTGCAGCGGATGCATCGGTATCGGGCCGTCGCGATTGGAGGAAAATGCCGTCGGCATATCTTCCACCAACCGAAATTTCGTCGGTCGCGCCGGACCCAAGTCGTCCAAGTTGTTTCTGGCGTCGCCCTATACGGTAGCGGCGTCGGCCATCAAGGGTGCCATCGCAGACCCGAGGGAGTTCCTATGAGCATCATCAAAGGCAGTGCCTGGGCCTACGGCGCCAATATCGACACGGACGCGCTTGCGCCGATCGGCTCCTACTCGGGGGCGGACAACATCGAGGCCGGGGCGGTCCATTGCCTGCGCGATATGGACCCGGGTTTCGCCAAAGGGGTAAAGGAGGGGGATATCTTTGTCGCCACCGATAACCTCGGTATCGGCTCATCCCGTGAAGCGGCGCCATTATTCCTGAGAACGCTCGGCATTCGATGCGTCGTCGCGAAATCGTTCGCGCGCATTTTTTACCGGAACTGCTTCAATATCGGACTGCCGGCGCTGGTGTGTCCCGATGCCGCAGATATAAAGATGGGCGATGCGCTTTCTATCGATACCGCGACGGGAATAATCGTCGATGAGACACAAGGCTCTTCGTTCAGTTGCCAGCCGATCCCGGATCACCTGATGTCCATCGTCGATGAGGGTGGGTTGATGCCGTACCTGGAGAAAAAGCTCTCCAAAACCGCCTGAGAACGGCCTGACACAAAAATTTTTTAAATTTTTTTCTCTAGCAGGCCGCAATTGCGTTTTTGCGTTCATGGTTAACGCGCCGCAATCGGTTTTATGCATATTTTCTAATGTAAGTCCTCGGCGGCACAACCTGTTGTGTGCTGGTGGCAGATAGGTACAAGGGTGCACCGATAACGTGCGATTCTTTGTTGTTTCTGAATAGGTTAGGTAGGCGCCGTTAACCATATTGCGACGCAACAAACAGTAGACAGCCGAATCAAACCTGACTCTAATATCAAAAAATAAGAAACCGTTAACAGAAGCGTTAGCGATTGAGGGATTGTGATCGGCGATGGGTAGCTCCTATATGCGCACCCATGATCTGGTGGAGGCTTTGCGGGCGCACGCACGGTTTACGCGCGCACGGCCAGGCGGAAAGCGGCTGCAGATGCGGCTCGCTTCTTTCTGCGGGATTGCGCTGCCTGGTGTCGACCTCCGGGAAGCTGTTCTTTCCGGGGCCGATTTCAAGGAAGCTGCTCTTCCTAATTCGAAATTCAATGGCGCGGATCTTTACGCAGCCGACTTTACCGAAGCTGATTTGCGGCAAAGCAGTTTCTGCCGGGCCGATCTTCGTGGTGCGGTCTTTCGAGGCGCGGCGATGGCCGGAGCCGATCTCACGGGCGCGGACCTTCGTCCCGGGGCCTACACCGACTCATCATTGAAACTCGTGGGCGCGCAAAAGACCATGCGGCAGCGGGCGCGCGCAAGCCGCCTCAGATTAAGCGCCGGTGCGACCGTATTCGATGCCGCCGATCTGGAAGGGGTCGACTTTCAGGATACGGACCTTTTCCGTAGCGATTTCTCGAACGCAAATCTTGTCGATGCCGATCTTTCCGGGAGCCGTATCAGCAAGGCGAAATTCGCAAATGCAAATCTGACAGGCTGCGATTTCTCTGGCGCGCATCTCGAAGGCGTCGATCTTCGCGGCGCATTGCTGGCCGGTGCGAACTTCTCCAATTCGAATCTGGTGGATGTACAGCTGCCGGCGGATGTCGGGGCGTTGGAGGACGAAATCCGGGACAAACTCAATCGCCATCAGTTGTGGCTCGGTACGTTCGGGCGAAAGGGCGCTCGTGCCGACTTCGCCGGCAAGAATTTGTCGGGCCTCGACCTGCGAGGCACCAACCTGACCGGTGCCGATTTCACGAATGCGAAGCTCAACGGAACTCTCTTCGACGATGCCGTTATGGACTTTACCGTACTACGTAATGCGGATCTCTGTTTTGCCAGCCTGGAGCGCGCACGTCTTGACGGTGCCTTCATGCCGGGGGCTGTGCTGAGAATGGCGACGTTACGGGATGCATCATTCGGGAAGACGAGGCTATTTCGTCATACTCTTGAGAAGCGCCCGGGTCGTCCCTGGCCGACGCAGATGAACGGTGCCGATCTGAAAAATGCTGATTTGCGTTACGCCCGGTTCGACCGGACGAACCTTAGCGACGTGAATTTCATCGGTGCGCAGGTCGACGCCGCCAAGTTCAGGGGGTGCCGCATTGGTTCCGGTCAGGAGGACCAACTGCGTCAACGCGGCGCAAGCGTGATCCCCGCCGCTTGAACTGCCTCACGGTAATGTGCATTTCGAGCGGGATGTCCCACGCGTAACCTGATTTAGCGATAAAGTTCGATCTGGAGAAACGCATGCTCAAGTCCATCTTGTTTTCACTTGCGATTGCCTTGCTCGGGCTGGCGCCGGCTTCGGCAATGGCGGCGGGTACTGGTGGCGGGAGCAGCGAACCGGACGAGGTCCAGCAGTCTCGCAGCTTGCTGAAGGACGGGAATTACGCCAAGGCGGAGGGGCTGCTGAGGAAAGCGGTTGTCGACGATCCGCAAAATGCCGATGCGTGGAATTTGCTTGGCTACGCAACCCGCTTGCAGGGCGACCACGAGCAGGCCGAAGAATTCTACGGGAAAGCGCTCGCGCTCGACGATGATCATGTCGGCGCGCTCGAGTACCTCGGGATGCTTTATGTACAGACCGGACGTATTGACGAGGCGAAGAAGCTTTTGGCCCGTATCGACGACGCCTGCCTTTTCACGTGTGACGAGTTCGAGAGCCTCGAGCGTGCCATCGAAACCGGAAAAGTCGAAAAGGCTTCCGGCTGGTAGTTATTGCACCAGGCTGGCGCGCTCGACGGAAAGGCGTTCGTGTTCACGCGCTTCCAGTTCTTTGGCCAGCCGCCAGTCGTTTTCGTCGATCTTCAGTGCCCAGGTGTTCTTGAACCCGTGCGACGCGGCCGATTTACGTGCCGACGCATAATCGTTTCGCGTCATCGGCCCGAGGATCATGTGATAGACGACGCGGCGCCCGCCTGCCGGCATTGCGAAAACCTGCGGTGCGAGGCCGGAACTCCGAATGCTGAATGACCGTGCAGCGTTCAGGTCTCGCGAACTTGCGATCACCATGTACACACCGGGGAGCGGGTCGCTGATGGATCCGAAATGCGTCACGGCGACATTTCCTGCTGGCGTGGCAACCGGTCTGGGCAGCGGCGTCAGTGTCTGCGTTTCGACCCGCTCCACGTTGGCGATAACGGTTTCGTCCTCGATATCATGGCACATCTCGCCATCTGTAAGTAACCGGTGAATGGCACAGTCCTGCTCGGCCAATGCGGAAATGCCGTGGTCGGTCAGCGACTTTTCGGTGGTTGCGTACGATACGCCATCGGCGACCAACGAGGCCACGGTGATGGGGAGCGGAGCGCACCCTGTGCATAGGACCGCACCCAGGACAACGGTCGCAATTGGTTTCATGTCACACACTCGGAGGCCTGATTTTTATAAATAATTTTTCTATCGCCGCGGATTTGTCGATATCGGACCCCATCGATACCGGAACCTTCGCACCTGCACATTGCGCTCATTGCAAACAGGTTGCAACAGTGATCTTAATTCTCCAGATGTTTTATTTATCTGAAAAATAAAGATAAATTACGTAAAATTTTTGGACGTATCTCGTTTTCGATGCAACCTTACCGGTTGATCATTCTGCATCGGTCTTCTTGGCCTTCGGCAAATCGAGCTTGATCGACAGCTCCTTGAGCCGTTTTGCCTCGACCTCTGTCGGTGCGCCCATCAACAGGTCTTCTGCCTGCTGGTTCATCGGGAAAGCGATCACTTCGCGGATGTTCACCTCGTCGGCGAGCAGCATCACGATACGGTCGATGCCCGGGGCAGAACCGCCGTGCGGCGGAGCACCGTACTGGAACGCCCGCAGCATGCCACCGAATTTGTCCTCGACCACGTCCTTGCCGTAGCCGGCGATCTCGAACGCCTTGATCATGATGTCGGCGCGATGGTTCCGGATTGCACCCGAGCTGAGTTCCACGCCGTTGCAGACGATGTCGTACTGGTAGGCGAGAATATCGAGCGGGTCCATGTTCTCGAGCGCATCGAGACCGCCTTGCGGCATCGAAAACGGGTTGTGCGAGAACTCAACCTTGCCGTCGTCGTCCAGTTCGTACATCGGGTAGTCGACGATCCAGCAGAACTTGAACTCGTCCTTGGAACAAAGGTCGAGGTCCGTTCCGGCCTTCATGCGGGCGGCACCGGCGAAGCTCGCCATGTCCTTCGGATCGCCGCAGGCGAAGAAGACGGCGTCGCCGTCGGCGAGATCAAGCTGCGTGCGTACCGCTTCGGTTCGTTCCTCACCGATGTTCTTGGCGATCGGGCCAGCACCTTCGCCGTCACGGAAGAAGATGTAACCCAGACCCGGTTGGCCTTCGCCCTGTGCCCAGGCATTCATGCGGTCGCAGAAAGCGCGGCTGCCACCGGTTTTCGCCGGAATGGCCCAGACGCGCACCTTGTCGTTCTTCTCGATCATGCCGGCGAAGACCTTGAAACCGGAACCGCGGAAATGTTCGGTTACGTCCTGCATCTCGATCGGGTTGCGGAGATCCGGCTTGTCGGAGCCATATTTCGCCATAGCTTCGGCATAGGGGATTTCCGGGAATGGCGCCGGGGTAACCTTGCGGCCGTCGGCGAATTCCTCGAACACACCGCCGATAACGGGCTCGATCGTGCGGAAGACATCTTCCTGCGTCACGAACGACATCTCGAAGTCGAGCTGATAGAACTCGCCCGGCGAACGGTCTGCGCGGGCGTCTTCGTCGCGGAAGCACGGTGCGATCTGGAAGTACTTGTCGAATCCCGACACCATCAGCAGCTGTTTGAACTGCTGCGGCGCCTGCGGCAGGGCATAGAATTTGCCCGGATGGTTCCGCGCCGGCACGAGATAGTCGCGCGCGCCCTCCGGCGAGGACGCGGTCAGGATCGGCGTCTGGAATTCCAGGAACCCGGCGTCGGTCATGCGGCGGCGGATCGAGGCAATGACCCCGTTCCGGAGCTTGATGTTCCGCTGCATCTTCTCGCGCCGAAGATCGAGGAAGCGGTAGCGCAGACGGATGTCCTCGCCGTATTCCTGATCGCCCGCGACCTGCATCGGCAGGACTTCCGCCGGGCCTTGGACGCTGATCTCGCGGATACGTACCTCGACATGGCCGGTCGGCAGGTTCGCGTTGATCGTTTCGTCGGAGCGCTTGACCACTTCACCGGTGATTGTGACGACGGTTTCGGGCCTGGCAGCGTCGACGGCCGGGAAAAGGTCGCTGGTTTCGTCGATCACACACTGGGTGATACCGAAATGGTCGCGAAGGTCGACAAACTGCAGGCCACCATGGTCGCGCTTGCGATGCACCCAGCCGGAAATCCGCACGGTTTCGCCCACGTTTTCGGGGCGCAGCGCGTTGCAGGTGTGCGTACGGAAGGGATGCATGGTGTCGGTCACGGCGGTGATCTCCGGGGAATAACTATATGTCGCGATTTCAGGCGCGAGGTTTAAGCGTCAAACCCAAGATATGCAAGGGGTAAGGGCCTACCACAAGCTCTTTGCCGCCCGGCCGGGCCATTCCGCGTCGTAGGCATCGCCGTCGATGCCGCCGTCATCGCGGCTTTTGGTCTGTGCGGCGAGGATGTCACCAGGGGACGGCAGGGATTTCGGGTCCTCGTGCTGGGCCGGGTCCCACAGCTTGGCGCGCAGGATTGCGCGTGCGCACTGGAAATAGATCGTCTCGACCTCGATGACGATGACGGAACGGGGCGATTTCCCCTGTTCGGCGAAGCTTTCCAGCAATTTCGGCTCTGTGCTGAGCTTGGCGTGGCCATTGATGCGGAGCGTGGTGCCGGAACCGGGTATAAGGAACAGCAGCGCCACGCGCGGGTCGCGGACGATGTTCCGCAGCGTGTCGACGCGGTTGTTGCCCCGGCGGTCCGGGATCATCACGGTTTTCTCGTCGTGGATGCGGACGAACCCTTTCAGATCGCCGCGCGGGGAGCAATCAAGCCCTTCGGGACCGGCCGAGGCGAGGGCAACGAAGGGCGAAACCTCGATCAGACGCCGGTACTCGTCCGTAATGGCCGCACTTTCCTTGACCAGGGAGGCTTCGCTCGGGCTGTTGTAGATCTCTTCCAGTGCTTCGATGCTGTCGATGATGTGCCCGCTCATTCAGGTGTGTCTCCAATTCGCTCGTCGAACAGCGCCTTGGCATCCGCAAAATCGTCCGGGTTGGCGGCGAACTTGTCGCGGCAATCTGGATTACAGAACCCGACCGTATGGCCGCGATAGAACGTCAGGCTGTCCGGCGCGACCGGTTTGCCGGAAAACGGACAGGTCGGGTTGATGCATTCGTTCAGGATCGGGTCTGCCATGGTTGTCTCCTTGACTGTGCCGGACCTCAGGTGCCGCCGACATAGGGGTTGGTCTTTCGTTCGTGGCCGAACGTCGACATCGGGCCGTGCCCGGGAACGAATGCGGTGTCGTCCCCCAGCGGCCAGAGTTGCGTGGTGATCGATCGGATGAGTTGCTCATGGTCCCCCTTGGGAAAGTCCGTGCGTCCGATGGACCCCTGAAACAGCACGTCGCCAACAAAGGCGACGCCGGTTTCCGGCTGGTGAAACACCACGTGGCCGGGCGTGTGGCCCGGGCAATGATAGACATCGAATGTTACATTTCCGACGGTGACCTGGTCGCCGCCGATAAGCCAGCGGTCAGAATCGAAGTCGCGGCCGCCCGGGAACCCGTACTTCGCCGACGATGTCGGGATGTCCTTGATCCAGAACGTGTCGTCGATGTGCGGTCCTTCGATAGGTACGCCGAGCCGTTCGCGCAGTTCGTCGGCGGCGCCGGCATGATCGGCGTGCCCATGTGTCAGCAGGATTTTTTCAATTTCGCAGCCGGTCTCTTCGACGGCCTCCAAAAGCCGGTCGATGTCGCCGCCCGGATCGATGAACGCGCCTTTGTTGGTTTCCGTACACCAGACGATGGAGCAGTTCTGCTGCAGCGGCGTCACCGGGACGATTGCGGCACGCATCGGAAGTTCGGCAGTCGTTTCTTCTGTCATTTTTCAGAATTTTCCGATCAGGGCGCCAGCAGGCTGGCACGGGTTTGCTCGAGAGCCGCCTCGAAGACCTCGATACGGTTGGTGGCGCGAGCAATCAGCAAGGCGCCTTCGATGCGTATCAGTGCGTCGGTCGCGCGCGTATCAGCGTCTTTATTCTCAATTCCGCATTGTTGCAGCGCTGCAGAAATGGCCGCAATCCAGTCGGAGAGGATTGTTCCGACTTTGTCGTCGGCGGGTTTACCGTCGGCCGTGACCATCATGCTGGCGACGAGGCAAGGCGACGTGCCGCCGCCGTAAAGCTGCCGTGCTGCGTCCAGCATCGCGTCGACGCGGGTTTCTAGCGGCTGATCCTCGTCCTTAAGAGGGGTCAGGACATGGGTCCCGATCCAGTCGCGGGCAAATGTAACGACCGCAGCGGCCATATCCGACTTTCCGCCGGGGAAATGATGATAAAGGCTCGATTTGCCGAGGCCGGTGGCTTTTGAAATGTCGCCGACCGACACGCCCTCGTACCCGCCGCATCGGAACAGTTGGAACAGCTCCGCGACGATGTCTTCTTTGCTGGACGTGGTTTGGCCGGATTTCATGACGAACTGCGTATCACGGTGGCGGGAATTTGACCACTGCAGTTGCGGGACGGGCGAGCGGTGCCAGGGGAGCAGCCGCTCGCCCGCCGGGAGTGTCCGCCGCGCCCGGGGGGAGGGGGCGGCGGCGCCAGGGTCAGGCGGCCTTTTTGGCTTCGGCCAGGGGGAAGTCCACATCGGTCTTGAAGACTTCGTTGATGTAGTTGGTGAGCACGTTGAGCGCGACGTTTCCGACGATTTCGACGAGTTCCGTATCGGATACGCCGGCTGCCCGGGCCGTATCGAGATCGGCCTGATCAACCTGTCCGCGGTTAGCTGCGATCTTCTGTGCGAGCTTCAGGATGGCATCCGTCTTCGGGTCGGACGATGCTGCATTTCGGTTGGCGTCGATCTCCCCGTCAGCCACTTTGACGAGATGCTTGGCAATGTAGCCGTGCGCGGAATTGCAATATGTGCAACCGTTTATGTTGGCGAGCACGAGGGCGATCCCTTCACGTGCAGCGGCAGAGAGTTGACCGGTACTGAGCGCGCCGCTCAGGCCGAGATAACCCTCAAGCGTCGCCGGGCTCGCGGACACCAACCGAAACATGTTCGGAACGGAGCCGAGCTTTTTCTGGACGGCATCGAGCAACGGGCGGGCGGCTGCCGGGGCGGCATCGATCGAGGAAGGGGTCTGGATACGTGACATGATTGTCTCCTGTAATATTGGTCCAAAGGTCAACGGATTGGGGCCCCATGTCCGTATGTGCACGTTGTACCGAACGTTCGGTACAACGTCAACCTTTATCTTACTGCTAAGAAATTGCCCGTTTCGTTTACTATTGAAAAAGGACGCGCTCGGATAAGCCTGCGTCAAGAGAGCTGCTTGCGCAGCCATTCGAGTGTTCGTTTGATGGCCTTTTCCCTCGCGTCGGGATTAGTGCCCGTATGGACCTGTCGTTCGCCGTTCTTGTAGCCTGAATGCCGTGTCGTAATGGTCTTCAGTTTCGAATTCGGATGATCGAAGTTGTGGTAACTTTCCGGATAGACATCGATGGTCATCGACGGCGCAGCGGGGTCGCTCCGTACTTTCTCGACGAGTTCCCGGCATGGCGCGGCCAACGTCCAGTCGTCCAATTCTCCATGCTGGATCAGGACAGGAATCCGGGGGCGATAATCAGTGTGGGCTTTTTTGAGGGCGATGCAGCCTGGATAAAACAGCACTGCCGTCCTGAAATCCGGCGCACCATTCGGTGGCGTGGCCGCGGCCCCGTTCCGGACAGTGTGAAGTCCCGTCATTGCGCCGTTGGACCAGCCGAGAAGGGCGATCCGTGCCGGATCGACGCCAGGCTGTGTAGCCAGCCAAACAAGGGCCGCGAGGGCATCGAAAGGCCGATCACGTTCCGGCGTCACCGGTCGGTCCTTGACCTTGCAAAGACTTCCGTGGCCGCGCGAGCCGAAGCTGTCTGGCAACAGCAAAGCCCAGCCATCCGCCCGCAAAATGTCGATCCATGCCCGTTCGCGGCTTCGGATTTCCCCTGATTTGGTGAATAGCCCCGCGCATCCGTGCAACATGACGATTGCAGGTGCCGGTTTCACTGCCGACGCCGGCGGTGCCAGGTAGACAGCATCAATGTTCTGTCCGGAACCGTTCAGAAACCGGACGCGCTCTTCAGCAAGCGCAGTGCCGACAATGAGCGGTGACAAAAGGCCGATGATCAGCGCGCGGAGGCCCGCCGACCTGCGCCGCGCGGTCACCCCGCGATTTTCCAGGTGCCGTCAGGCTGGCGGCAGGCGACGCCTTTGCCGGTTTCCTGTTGGCCATCCACGTAAATCTGGGTTTCGAACTCGCGGCAGTCTGTGCCGTCGGCGCTGCGGTAGGTGTTAACCGGCGTGACAGTACCGGAGTGGCCCGAATCCGGGTTCCGCCAGGTCGAAACCTGACCCACCTTGTTGTACTCGAGCGCATCCTGCGCCGTCCGCTGGGCGTATGCCTTGTCGGCCTTATCGAGAGATTGGCCGATTTCGCTGCCGGCCCAAGCACCGGCCAGCGTGCCGACTGCGATAGCTGCCATGGCGCCCTTGCCGCCACCGATCTGTGAGCCCAGAAGGGCGCCGAGACCGGCACCTGCGAGCGTGCCGATGGTCTGTTTTTCCTTGCCTTGCTCACAAGCTGCGAGCGCAAGACATAAGGTAGCGACGAGTAAAGGTCTGGACGGTTTCATGGTGGGTATTTGCCTGTTCATTCAACAACGGATTAACCAATCAAGCCGGGCCTTTGTTCGTTCCTGGCCTGGCTCGCCCGACCCATGACATGGATCGAACATTCGACATTCCGCACTTATCCATATATCTACAACATATGGCGAAAATGCGGCGGAATTGTATAACCGTCCGCTCCCTGTTTTAAGTGATAAGTATCACGGAAGTTCCGATGGCCGATCTGAATGAACCCTTCGATTTGTTCAATTCCTGGTTCGACATGGCCAAGGAAAGCGAACTCAATGACCCAAGTGCGATGAACCTTGCAACGGCGACGCCGGATGGGCGCCCGTCCTCGCGCATGGTGTTGCTGAAGGACTTCGATACCGCGGGTTTCGTCTTCTACACAAACCTGGAGAGCAACAAGGGCAAGCAACTGGCCGACAACGCCCACGTTGCGCTGAATTTCCATTGGAAGAGCCTGCGCAAGCAGGTGCGGATCGAAGGCGAGGCGGCACCAGTCAGTGACGAGGAAGCGGATGCATACTTCCAATCCCGGCCGCGCGGCAGCCGGATCGGGGCCTGGGCATCAGACCAGTCTCGCCCGATGGAGGGGATGTTCGTGCTTGAAAGGCGCGTTGCCGAATTCACCGCCAAGTTTCATGTCGGCGAGGTACCCCGCCCGCCGCATTGGTCCGGTTTTCGCGTCGATCCGCAGCTGATTGAATTCTGGTCGGACGGCAAGTTCAGGCTTCACGAGAGGATCGTTTACCACCGTGATGGAAATGCATGGACGACGGAGCGGTTATTCCCTTGAGTATTGCCCACGAGCAAACGGAGGCGGCCAAGCCCCAACACCCGGTGAACGAAGCCGGCAAGTTGATGCGCGCTGCTGCCATCGCATCCGTAAGTGTGGCGACCATTCTGATCATTACGAAGTTTGTCGCATGGCTGATGACGGACTCGGTGAGCCTGCTGTCTACATTGATCGATTCCTTTCTCGATGCGGCAGCCTCTCTGATTAACTTGCTGGCGGTGCACCACGCCTTGCAGCCTGCGGACCGAGAACACCGCTTTGGCCACGGCAAGGCCGAGCCATTGGCGAGCCTGGCGCAGGCGGCGTTCATTTGTGGGTCGGCCGCTTTTCTTCTGATCGAAGCGGGCCAACGGATTGCGAGTCCAAGGGATATCGCAAATACCGAAGTCGGGTATGCGGTGATGGTGTTTTCCATCGTTCTAACATTGGGCCTGGTCGTATTCCAGCGATATGTGGTGAGGAAGTCGGGATCGATCGCCATCGATGCCGACAGTTTGCACTACAAGACGGACCTGCTTATCAATTTAGGCGTTATCGCGTCGCTGTTCATGTCGAGCTATTTCGGTTGGCAATATGCGGACCCGCTGATCGCCGTCATGATTGCGGTTTATATCGTCAAGGGTGCCTGGGAGATCGGTAAGATGTCGTTGTCGATCCTGATGGACCGGGAGTTAGAGGATGAAGAGCGTCAGAAAATCCGGGATATCGTGATGGCGCACGAAGAAGTAAAAGGCCTTCACGACTTGCGGACACGGTCTTCCGGCGTGCATGTGTTTATCCAGTTTCACCTCGAGCTCGACGGCGACATGAAGCTGAGGGATGCGCACGATATATCCGAAGAGGTCGAGAGAGAGCTCATGGACGCCTTCCCGAACGCCGAGGTGATCATCCATGAAGATCCCGAGGGCCTTGATGAGGCGCGTGCAACGTTCCATTGAATATGTTGGATAATGATCAGCGCGAGACTATCGAGTTTTTGACGGCCGCTCTGACGGCGAACGGAGAGCCGCCGCAGATCATCACGACGCATATCTCCGTTATTTTTCTGAGTGGAGACCGAGCGCTCAAACTCAAGCGGGCCGTTAAGTTTCCTTTTCTGGATTTCCGGACGCTGGATCAGCGCCGCGATGCCTGTTTAAAAGAAATTGAGATCAACCGTCGCACGGCGCCGCGCATATACAAGGGTGTGGTGCCGATTACCCGAGACGATTCCGGATTTGCGATCGACGGCGACGGTGAGGTCGTCGACTGGCTGGTCGATATGCATCGTTTCGACGACTCGCTCCTCCTCGACCGGCTGGCGTCTGTGGAAAAAGGATTGCGTCGTCCACTGATCGAGGACCTAGCCGACGCGATTGTCGATTTCCATGCGAAAGCCGAAGTGCGTCCGGACAAGGGTGGGGCAGCCGGCATCCGCAGGATTGCCGAGAACAATATACAGGCGTTTCAAGTGCAGCGGGCGAGTGGGGTTTTCGACGCTGCACCTGTCGAGATGGTGACCGAAAGAACTGTTGATCTCATTGATCGGAGTACGGACGTACTGGATGCGCGTCGGGAAAATGGGCGCGTCCGGGCGTGCCATGGCGACCTGCATCTTAAGAACATCTGCCTGATCGACGGCCGGCCGACACTTTTCGACGCCATAGAATTTTCCAGCGATTTTTCGGATATCGACGTGCTTTACGATCTGGCCTTCCTGCTGATGGACCTGGATTTTCACAACAAGGAGCGGCTTTCGACGTTTCTATTCAACCGGTATCTGGATGTCGGTGACGAACGACCGGACGCTTACACCGTGCTGCCGATATTCCTGAGCATGCGCGCACAGATACGGGCGCATGTCGGCGCAGCGATCGCGGCTTCGCAGCAAAGCGCCAGTGATCGCGAACGGGAAGTTGAAACAGCACGGCGTTACCTGGACTTGGCAGAGTCGTATCTCGCGCCCAGTGCGCCACGGCTTGTAGCCGTCGGCGGTTTGTCCGGATCCGGCAAATCCCGGCTGGCACGAGAGATTGCGTGTTACCTGGGACGCAGGCCGGGCGCGCGCGTGGTTCGGACGGATGTCGTGAGGAAGCGCCTCATGGGCATTCATCCGAACGAAACGCTCGGTCCAGAAGGCTATGCAGCCGATGTGACGGCCAAGACCTATGAAACATTCGCGGACCAAGCCCGCGAAGCACTCGAGAACGGTCAGTCGGTCGTCATGGACGCGGTCTTTGCCAAAGAGGCGCAACGGCGAGAGGTCGAGGCGCTGGCCGGAACCTGTTCGGTGCCGTTCACCGGAATCTGGGTCGACGCCCCCGAGGCGGTTCGTGTCGAGCGCGTGGCGACGCGGAAGCGGAATGTATCAGATGCGACGATGGACATTGCTCGGCAGCAGTCCAGTTACGAATTGGGCCAGATCGACTGGGCGCGTGTGGACAGTTCCGGGAAGAAGAAAGAGACGGTGCGGCAGGCACGCGCCTTACTGGGGGTTTAATCCACTCTTTGCGAATTGGCGCGAAAAAGCGCATCATATTGAATAACAATAAATACAGTCAGGTGAGGTTCTCAATGGTCAATACGATCCTGTGTCCACTGAGCGGCGCGCCGGAAAACGAGGAAGTGCTCAACAAGGCTTATTCGGTCGCCACGGATCTGAAAAGCCATCTGGAAGTGCTTCATGTCGAACCGGAAGCCAAGGAATCGATTCCCTTGCTGGGTGAAGGCATGTCCGTCGCAATGGTCGAGGACATGATCGGCATGGCAGAGAAAGAGGCGTCTGAACGCGTGGCCCGTGCGCGAAAGATGTTCGACGACAGCGTCCAGCGCCACGGTGCAACGGTCTCAAACAAGCCCAGCGGCGAAAAGCAGATGACGGTATCCTGGCGCCATGAGCACGGCCGCGAGGACGAGGTCGTTGCCAGGCTCGGCCGGCTCAATGACCTGATTGTCGTTGCCAGGCCGGGTGACAGCGATGACGTGCTGACGCCAATGACCTTGAATGCTGCAATCTTTGAAAGCGGTCGCCCGGTGCTTGTGGTTCCCCCGGGCGCGTCCAATTCCGCGCGCAAACGCATTGCGATTTCATGGAATGGCAGCGTCCAGTCGGCGCGGGCTGTATCGTCCGCTGTCCGTGTCCTGGAGCAGGCGGATGCGGTCATGGTCCTGACGGCGGACAGCTTTCGGACGTCCGGCGCGCGCGGTCCGGAACTCGCGCAATACCTCGAATGGCATGGCATTGTGCCGGATACCAAGGTGTTCGAGGCGCCGGCTGGTAGTGTCGGTCCGAAGTTGCTGGAAGAATGCGAAAAGTTCGGCGCAGATCTGCTGGTGAGCGGCGCGTACACGCATAGCCGTATGCGGCAATTGATCCTGGGCGGCGTGACAAAATACGTTCTTGGGCATGCGCAAATACCGATGCTGATGGCGCATTAATAACGTCAAAGACGGCGGCACGGGCGGCGAAACGTATATTGCCGTCAATGCTGTCTAAGTCTTCGGCCGCAGTACCTTCGCCATGTACTCGACAGGTTCCGGCGTCTGGTAGGATGCGGCAAAGGCATCCATGCTCTCTTCGATGGCCTGATCGATCGAGAGGTCGTCCCACGATTGGCAAAGCCGTTTCTGTGTGCGGACTGCTTGAGGGGCGCATTGCAGGATGGCGTCGCAGGCTTCGTTCACGGCCACGTCCAGTTGCTGAGGCGCGACGAGTTTTTCAACAAAGCCCCAATCGTAAGCCGTTTTCGCGTCGATGACCTCGCCGGACAGTACGAGCCAGTTGGCACGGCCACGTCCCATCAAGCGCGGCAGCAGCACCGCCTGAATGACGGATGGAATGCCGACGCGGACTTCCGGCATGCAAAAACTCGCATTGTCCGTGGCGATACGCAGATCGCATGCCGCCGCCATTTCCATCGCGCCGCCGATGCATGCGCCCTGCAAACGGCAGATCACTGGTACGGGAATATCCGAGATTGCCTGGATGGCGCGGCGCAGGTTGTCGATGAAAGCGTGTGCGATGTCGCCTGTCAGCGACGACAGCTCGCCGATGTCCGCGCCGGCGGAAAATACTTTGTCTCCTTCCGATCGGAGAACCACAACGCGGACGCCGTCGTCTCCGGCCAGTTGCTCTGCGGCATCGGCAATGCCGTCAATAAGTGCCGTGTTGAGCGCATTCCGTTTCTCGAAGCGTCGGATGTCGATCTCCGCAATGCCATTGTCTTTCTTGTTGATCACAACGCTCATGCGTTTGCTTCCCTTCCCGGTCTTTTCGGCCACAGCCAGGCAGCACCACGCACACCCGAGCTGTCACCATGTTTGTTCCTGACGCATGGCGTGTCGCATACATCCGAAAATACATACTGTTCAAGCATGTTCGGCAACGCGTCGTAGATGATGTCGAGGTTCGAAAGCCCGCCGCCCAACACCACGATGTCCGGGTCGAGGATGTTGATCACTCCGGAGACGGCACGTGCGAGACGGTCGGTATAGCGGTCAAGTGCAGCCACAGCGACCTGGTTGCCGAGTGCGGCCAGCGCTGCGATCTCCGATGCCGGGATTACTTCTCCCCCGGCGCTCGCGAAATCATTGCTGAAGCCTGGCCCGGACAAAAATGTCTCGATGCAGCCGCGCTTGCCGCAATAGCAGTCCGGTCCGGGGTTTTCGGCGACGCCACCGATGTCCTTCGGCCAGGGAAGGGGATTGTGGCCCCATTCACCGGCGATGGCGTTGACTCCCGTATGCGCGCGCCCGTCGATCGATATGCCGCCGCCGACACCGGTTCCCAGAATAACACCGAATACGATGCGATAACCCTCGCCGGCACCGTCAGTCGCTTCGGATACGGCAAAGCAGTTGGCGTCGTTTGCCAGGCGGACGGGCAAGCGGAGCGCTTCTTCCAGGTCCTTGTCGAGCGCGTGGCCGATCAGCCATGTCGAATTCGCATTTTTGATGAGCCCCGTGCTCGGGGAGATCGCTCCCGGAATGCCGACGCCGACGGTAACGTCGTCCTTCGCGCCGGCTTCGTTCCGCACAGCAGAGACGAGACCGGCGATGGCGCGGACGGTACCGCCATAGTCGCCCTGCGGGCTGTCTATCCGTCGCCGGGCACGTTCGCGACCTTCATCGTCAAGAACGATCGCTTCGGTTTTCGTGCCGCCTAGGTCGATACCAATTCTCATCTGTCAGACACTAAACCATCGGGTAAATGCTGCGCACCCCCTTCAAAATCAATTTTCTATATTTTGTTGGTTGTACGAAATATGGGTTTTTTGTTAACCATTATACACAAAGAATAGTCGAGGCCGATTCGGTCTGGGCAAAAATAGAACATGCTGGGGTGTTCGAAATGATGGACGAGGCGATTGTTTCCGGCACGCCGGAATTGGAAGTGGCTGGTGCCTGGGCGCCTGGTCTGATCGATGTCAGACCGGTTTTTCGTGGTCTTTCCGACGGCGGGATCGCGGGCAAGGATATCGCCATGATGCTCGGCGTGGCGCCGTCAACGGTCAGTAAATGGCGCCGCGGCGCGGCGCGCCCGAATGAAGATGCCATACAGTTTTTGACGTTGATCCTTGCCGATGTCATCGGCGCGAAGGAACGCGCCCTCGACGCGATGGAAGACGTGCCGCTCGCTTGGCGTCTCGGGCGCGAAAGCGAACTTGCAGCGATGCGTCAGTCGCTGTTTCAACAGGAAGCCATCAACCGCGTTCTGAAGCCTGCTGCGCTTCGTGACGGCGCCCGGATGTTCAAGGACTGGCTGGATCGTGCCGGCGCACCGGTCCGTGCCGTCCGACCGCAGGCAGTTAGGGTCGTTGCATGAGCGCTTCCGTTTTCAACGCGCTCGGTATTTCCCAGGACGGCCTGCAGACGGCACTTGGTATCAAGCAGAGTTACAAGAAACGTGAGCCGCTGGTTATTCCGGGCGACGAGGATCGTCTTCTTGTTCCCGAGAACCTCTTGAACCGTGATATTGACCTGTCCGGCCTGGAAGATCCGCTGGCGCTGGCTATGGTCTGTTCTCGCGACCCCGAAGGTTCGATGGCGCTGGCCGCGACGGCGCGGCTTTGCCCGCTCGGCAATTCGACAGAACTCGTCCGTGGCGTGGTTGAGATCATCGGTGATACGTCGCGGCACGAACTCGTCAAAGAGTGCCTGAAGTATGTGACCGAGCACGCATTCGAACCGGACAGCATCGGAAAGGTCAGGCAGCACGCCTCGAAGATCGTTACCGAAACCCGGCAGAAATTCACTGCAGCACTTCGTGAGAATCTTAAATCTCTGCTGGATGGTGAAATTGCGCCGCGGCAATTTGTGCGCGAGTTTTTTGAACTTACCGAAGCCGGAAACCTTCGTCACGACATCCGCAAGAAACTGATCCTCAGCCTGTTGCTGTCTTCGTCGGTGCGCCCATCGATCAAATTCCTGATGCTGGAAAACTTCGAGCGCATGCCGAAACCGGTGAAACTCGGCATCGTTTCTGCGGTGCTGAAAGCCGAACCGACGCGTCACACCGAAGTGATCAAGGAAGAGCTCAAGTACATGATCTCGCAGGAAAGGATGCTCCGTGAAGGTCACGACATCAACGGTCGGCCTGCGCCGGATGCCTTGCGTGCGCCTGTACGTTCGGCAGCCTCCGAGACCGTGCCGGAGGAGTTTCCGATGCCGTTACCGGGTGAATTGCATCCGGAGAGACCGCGTCCCGCGTTTAACCTGAAACGCTGAGTGCCGGACAATCGGCGTCTATTGCAAAACGGCATCCAGCCTTTAAAAATCGCTTCATGACATTCGAACCTGATTACGTCTTTGACGGCGAACCCCCGCTTGGCGAGACCTTCGAGGTCGCGCCGGGCATTCACTGGCTGCGGATGCCGCTGCCGTTCAAGCTTGACCACATCAATCTTTGGCTGCTCGAGGACGGCGACGGCTGGACCATCGTCGACACCGGTATCTGCCGGGACGAGGTCAAAGAAGCATGGGAGACGCTTTTCACGGATGTGATGGCGGGAAGGCCCGTGAAAAAGGTGGTTGTGACGCATTTCCACCCGGATCATGCCGGACTGGCAGGTTGGCTGACGGAGCGCTTCGATGCGCCGCTTGTCATGCCGCTGACCGAGTGGACATTTGGACGGATGCTGTCGTTGGACGGGCAGGACGGATCGCTCGATGCATTCCGGTCGTTTTACAAGCGTGCTGGATTCACGCCTGAAATGATGGAAGGCGTGAGTAGGCGTGCCGGCGGGTACAAGAATATCGTTTCACCCATACCGGCAGCGTTTCAGCGTATCTCAGACGGTGAGCGCATCGAGATCGGTGGACGCCAATGGCGAATGATCGTCGGCCGCGGGCACTCACCGGAGCATGCGTGCCTGTATTGCGATGAGATCGATGTACTGATTTCCGGTGATCAGGTGCTGCCGAAGATCAGCCCCAACGTCAGCGTTTGGCCGCAGGAACCCGAAGGCCGGCCACTCGGTCTGTTTATCGATACGATTGCCCGCCTAAGGGACGAGGTTACCGGTGATCCCCTGGTGTTGCCGAGCCACAACTGGCCGTTCAAGGGCTTCCACGCGCGCCTGGATGATCTCGACGCACACCACGTTGAGCGGCTCGGCGAGACCGTCGAAGCGCTGATGGCGCCAAGTACCGGCGTTGACGTGCTTTATCGGCTGTTCAAACGCGAATTGGACGAGCACCAGACGTTCTTCGCTATCGGCGAGACGCTCGCGCATCTGCATCATCTGTTAGAGGATGGGCGCGTAAAGCGCGAGCGCCGTGAAGACGGTGTGGATGTTTTTAGACGCGCGGTCTGATCAGATCAGCTTCGACAGCCGCAGTGCTTTGAGCACTTGCGTGGCAACGGTGCCCTCAAGCGAATAATAAATCGTCTGCGCGTGCCGCCGGGTCTTGACCAGATCTTCCTGCCGCAACTTGGCCAGATGCTGGGAAAGCGCGGACTGGCTCAGGCCGATGACTTTCTCCAGTTCCGACACCGACGCCTCTTCGCGCGAGAGATGGCAGAGAATTTTCAGTCGATGTGCATTGGCCATCGCCTTGAGGACGGCGCTGGCGCGGTCCCGCGGCTCGAAATGGGGCAGGGTAGGTTGCTGTTGGGTAGCTAATTGCGGCATTTTCTTCTCGGTGATGATTAGGTTTCCGGACCTGTTACGAGTGTAATTACACCGCTGGATCAAACCTTGGCTAAACACAGTTTCGTGACCGGCGGCTGTGGTCGCACCTCTAACCGGTTGCATTCCGGGTGAATTCACATGAACTATATCGGTAATGGTAATTGCTCTGAGGCCGCTCAATGACGACGACGCATCTCGATCTTAAAGGCTTGAATTGCCCGCTGCCGGTTCTGCGGGCCAACAAGAAAATGAAGGAACTCATGGCCGGCGATATCCTTGAAATCGAGGTGACCGATCCCGCCGCTCCCAAGGATTTCGAGACATACAGTTCGACGACCGGGCATGAGCTGGTAAGCAGCGGCGAATCAGACGGGGTATTCACGATTTCGCTCAAAAAGAGCGGTTAAATCAGCCGAGCAGGCGGGCCGCGGCGATTTCCGCCGGGTCGACACCCTTGTCGATGATGTCAGATGGCGGCTCAAGATCCAGAAGCTGATGTGTGGATATACGCGCCATCGCGTCCGACGTCGTAATGCCGTACCCGCCCTGGCCGGCGAGCCAGAAAAAGCCGCTGGCCCGAGGGTCGAAGCCCAGCGCGGGCACGCCGTCGTCGAAGAAACTGCGAAGCCCCGCCCATTTGTTATCGATGCGTCGGACCTGCATCGTTGTCGCCTTTTCAATCCGGTCAACGGTGACGGCGATATCGTATTCGTCAGGCTGGACGTCGCAGGGCGGCATTGGGGTCGCCTCCTCCGGTGATGCCAGAATCCGCCCGGCGTCCGGCTTGAAGTAAAAATTTTCGTCGATGTCGTTGATCATTGGCCAGGTCGATGTATCAAGCCCGTCGGGTGCCTGAAACACGAGCGCGGTTCTTCGCTTCGGCACGAGACCCAACGGCGAAAGCCCGGCTTTTGCAGCGATTTCATCGGCCCATGCGCCGGCGGCGTTGACGAGCGTCTCGGCGGCAACGTCCTCGCTCGACGTTCGCAGCACCCAGCCATCACCAGGTTTTTTCACCTCAAGGACGTCAGTGCTGGTCACAACGCGGCCACCGGCCGCCTTGAACCCGCGAAGGTATCCCTGGTGTATAGCGGCGACATCCATCGACATGCAGTCCGGTTCGTAAACGCCAACGGCCGTCCATTCCGGCCGTAAAACGGGAACGAGGTCGCTGACCTCATGTCCTTGGAGGAACCGGATTGTCGGCGTGAGTTGACGGCATTGCTCGAAAAGTTCCTCGGCCCTGGTGCGCCGGTCTTCGCCGCCGACCAGCATCATGCCCAATGGATGAAGTAGAGGATGCGATGAAAATCCCTCGGGCGGATGGTCGAAGAACGGCCGTGACGCTGCGGTCAGGGCACGGATGACGGGCGGGCCGTAAGTTTCCGTGTAAACGGCGGCGGACCGGCCGGTCGAGTGATAACCGGGACTGTCCTCGCGTTCGAGAAGGATGACATCACGGCCGTCCCCCATTGCTTCCGCCAGGCGGTAGGAAAGAGACGCACCGGCAATGCCGGCGCCGATCACAGCGAACTTAGCCTTATGCATCGGTCACGTTATTCAGCCGCGTTGGGCTCCGCCTGCGGTCGGCTCGAAGTCGATGCATTAATGGTCTCGCTCTCGCCACTTTTATCTTCAATCGCGGGGAATCGGCTTTTGCGGTCGTCCGCGTCCGTTTCAGCTTTCTTTTGCATGCGTTCGTCACGGTTACGCTCCACGGCCGCGCAGAACAGTGCCATCAGCGGTGGAATAATCGCAAGTGTCAGCACTGCGGAGAGGGATAGACCGCCAAGCACGACAGAGCCCAGTCCTCGATACAGTTCCGAGCCGGCACCAGGGAAGAGCACCAGCGGCATCATCCCGAAGACGCTGGTGGTGGTCGACATGAAAATCGGCCGGATACGGTTGGAGGTTGATTCCATGATGGCCTCCGTAACGGCCATGCCTTCCTCGCGCATGTGATAGAGCGTCTGGTGCACGAGGAGGATCGCATTGTTGACGACGATGCCGATCAGGATGACGAAACCCAGCAGCGTCAGCATGTCGAGCGGCTGGAAGGTGAACTGGTTCATGATCGACAGGCCCAACACGCCACCCGCCGTTGCGAGCGGCACCGAAAGCATGATCACAAGCGGGTAAATGAAGCTTTCAAACAGGACGGCCATGACGAGATAAACGATGATGACGGCAATCAGAAGGTCATATTTCATATGCGCCCAGGTCTGGTTGAGGCTGTCTGCCGTCCCGCTCATCCGCAACTGCACGCCCGGCGGCAGACCTTCCGCCTGAAGCTTGTCGATCACGCCCGTCTGCAAAGTATCCAGTGCGGTTTCCAGCGGCACGGAATCCGGCGGACGGATTTCCAGAGTCACCGTCCTCAGGCGCTCAAGATGGTTGATCTGCGTCGGCCCGGAGGTCACGACGATGTCCGCCAGTTCGCTGGCCGGGAGGATAATGCCGGACGGCGTAGTCACCGGCAGGAAGTTGATCCCCTGCGTTTCCTTCACCTGCTGATCGGGACCTTTGATTTTGAGGTCGATCCGCTTGTTGGCCACGGTGATCTCGGCAACACGAAGACCGTCGTTATAGGCGTCGAGCGTGTCAGAAAGTTGCCGCGCCGTAACGCCGTTGTCTGCGAGTTTCACACGGTTCGGATATACCCGGACTTCCGGCGCTCCGAGTTCCAGTCCCGGTTTCGGTCGAAGTTGCGTTCCCGCGCTTCTGGGCATCACCTCCTCGACCAGTCCGACGGCACGCACGGCCGAACCGAGGATAGTCTCCATGTCCTCGCCCATGACGTTCAATTCGATAGAGCGCGAACCGCCGACGCCACGTCCAAAGAGGGAGCGTTGCGAGATCAGTCCGAACGTGCCGGGTTCCTTCAAGGCTGCGTTTTTCAGAACCGGAATCAGTTCTTTGACCCTGTTCGGATCGTAGGCTGCCGCGCCGAGGATGGTGATGCCGCGGGTCGCAACGAAAAAGAAGCGGTCGACCAGCGGGGCGCCGTCGGCACGCCCGTCGGGATTGTTCTCGGCGAGGAGCGGAATCATCTCGGCCTCGAACTTGGAGGCGATTTCCTCCATCGTGTCGAGATTGTAGCCAGGCGGCGGTACCACGTACCCGATGATCAGGTTTCGGTTGCCGTCCGGCAGGTATTCAAGCTTTGGCAGTAACGCGTAGGTTATGTAGGCGCCGGCGCCGCACAGCAGTAGAACGACACCGACGGATGCCGCCTTGTTGGCAATCACCCGCCGGGTGATACCCATCACCAACGTGTGAAAGCCGCCGGCAAGATGGTCGATTCCGGGGACACGGCGGCGCGTGATGCTGGACTCGTCCGGGCCGCCGAGTAGGCGTTTGGAAAGCGCCGGAATCACAGTGATGGCCACCAGTAGAGAGAGGAGGACTGAAACCGAAAGTGCGACAGCGATATCCCGGAAAAGCTGCCCGACCTCGAGTTCCATGATCAGGATCGGGATGAACACCATTACGGTCGTGAGTGCGGAGACAAGCACGGCGACCCAAACCTGCTTAGCACCAAGGAATGCTGCCTCCACGCGGCTGTATCCTTTTTCGCGCAGCCGGAAAATATTCTCGAGCACGACGATCGCAGCGTCCACGACCATACCGACGGCGAACGCAATACCGGCCAATGAAATCACGTTCAGCGAGCGGCCGAGAAACGCCATGGCAACGAATGCTCCGATGACGGAGACGGGAATTGCCATCGAGACGATCAGCGTCGCACCGCCTGAGCGAAGGAAGATCAGCAATACGACGGCTGCCAGTATTCCGCCGATGACGATGTTCTGTTGCACAAGGTTGATCGAGGAGTCGATGTAGACTGTTTCGTCGTAAACCTGTGTCAGCGTCAGCTTTTCACGTGGAAGCCGTTGAGTGTTCAGTTCGTTGACGGCCTCTCGTATGCCGTTCATGGTCTCGATCACGTTGGCGCCGGTTTCGCGAACGGTGTTCATGGCAATAGCCGGGCTTCCGTTGACGCGGATGCGCGCTGACGGGTCGGAATAGTCGTACACGACCTCGGCAATATCACCGACGGTCACACGCGCGACACCGCCGCCCTGCTCGGGGCTTTGCGACCTGATGACGACTTTCCTGACATCTTCGAGTTCGGTGAACTCGCCTTCGGTGCGAACGACATAACGGCGCTTGCCTTCGTCGACATCACCAGCGGAAACCGACGAGTTTGCTGCGCGGAGAGTGTCGACGACATCGCTGACCGTCAGCCGGTAGCGCGCCATGGCGTTCGGATCAACACGCACCACCATTTCCTGGTTCGATGAACCGTACATGTTGACACGGGCGACACCGGCGACGCGCTCCAAACGGTCCTGGATCACGTCTTCGGCAAAATCGCCGAAGGTGTGAATGGGGGCGGTGTTGTCGCCCGTACGAGTTAACACGAACCAGGCGATCGGGTTGTCCTCGGAACTAGCCGTGCGTATGGATGGCTGATCCGCTTCGTCCGGGTAATCACTGACCCGGTCGAGCCGGTTCGCCGTCAAAAGCAGGGCGCGGTCCATGTCGCTGCCGACCGCAAATTCCATGGTGATCCGGGACCGGCCGTCCTGGCTCTCGGATGAAATCTCCTCGAGGCCTTCGATCCCCTTGAGAACCTCTTCCTGTTCGTTGGTGATCTCGCGTTCGACTTCGGCTGGCGCGGCGCCAGGCCAAATTGTTTCGAGGCTGATGATTGGTTTGCGGACGTCGGGTGTCAGTTGGATCGGGATCTCGGTCAAAGCAACGATACCGAACATGACCACCATGAGCACCGCCGCCAGAACGGCGATCGGGCGTTCGATCGATAACCGGATCAACCCGTTCATGAGGCGTTATCCTTTTTGCCTTCGTTGCTGTTCTTGATCATGTCACCAGGGAGCAGGCGTTCATTTCCGCGAATGACGACTTCGTCGCCTTCTTTGAGTCCGTTGAGGACGACAAACCGTTGGCCGATCGCCTGGCCGAGCTGCACGGGTGTAAACGTGGCCTTGCCGTCATCGTTCAAGACAACGAGCTGGGCGCCGCCGCGATTGAGGATCGCGTCTTTCGAGACGGTTACAACGTCCCTGGACTCGCCGGCGGGCACGTACACGGTTACTGACTGGTTCGATGCAGCCGATTTAACTTTGCCCGCATACTCCGCAGCGAAGCGCACCCGGCGGGTTCGTGTTCGGGGGTTTTCGTCCGGGATCACGGCGCGGACGATCGCCTGCAGTTCCGTGCCGTCTTCGACAACCGCTCGTAACGACCGGCCCTGTTCGAGGCCGCCGATCCTGTTCGCGGGCACGTCCGCCTCTATTTCGAGGACGTTGTCGTCCAGCAAGGTAACAACGGCTTCGCCTTCGCGCAGGTACGCACCGGCTTCTGAATGCCGTTCAATGATGACACCGTCGTAAGGTGCGCGAATTTTGGTATTCGCGAGCGCGATCTCGCCGAGTTCAAGGTCCGCCTGAGCGGAGGCGAGGTTGGCCTGTGCCTCGCCGATTTCACTCTTGGCGCGGATCGTCTCCTGGAGTTTGTCGTTCAGCCGGGCAGGGGAGAATGCTGGCGACTCCTTGAGGCCCTCCAGGCGCTTCAGTTCCTGATCCAGCAACTGGAGACTGGCACGAGCCGTTTGCAAACTGGCGCGTGCGCTCTCCACATCGGCTTTGCGCCGGTTACGTTCCCAGTTGAAAGAATTGTCGACCAGCACGGCCAATACGTCGCCGGCTTTAACTCTGTCGCCAACCCGAACGAGGTACTTGTCCACGGGGCCGGCAACACGAACCGCGACGACGCCGGTTTGATGCGGCACAAACCTCCCGATCACAGGAACAGTCTGGCGCAGGGGTTCGACACGCACCGTATCCATGCCGACGGCTTTTGCCTGAGGTGCCTGTTTCGCGTCTTGTGCCTGTGCCGGCGTTGCAGCCGCGAGCGTGATCGCGACTAATGTACCGGTAAGCGTGTATCCGATTTTAGACATGCTCATGCGTTTTATTATCCGATCGCCGGAGAAACTGGATGGATCAAAAAATGCCCGCGCACTTCATGCGCTGCGGGCGGTCCCTTATGACAGTCAGAAAATAGACTGGACGGTCTAGTCCAATTTAATTTAGTTTAAGAGTCCAAGCAATCGAATTGTGATCTGCATCGATGACATTCGCGTGAACGGGAGATCGGCTGGACGTGTCGAGTCCGCAGTTAAAAACCAAGGAAAATCTATCACCGGCATCGGCGGCGAAGCGGCGTTCGATCGTCAAGGCCGCGGCGCGGGTTTTCATGGCTTCGGGGTACGGCGCCGCGAGCATGGATCAAATTGCATCTGTGGCCGGGGTTTCCAAGCAGACGGTTTATAATCATTTCAGTGCCAAGGACGCGCTGTTTGAAGAAATCGTCGGCGGCAAGTGCGAAGAATTGATGGGGGCGAATGGGCTGAGTGAAACCAGGGGCGGAGATCCGGAAACCGTTCTTGCGGATGCGGCCAGAGCTTTCTTGACGGTTGTTCTAAGCGATGAAAGCGTCACGCTTTATCGCGTAATCCTCTCGGAATGTGAGCGGTTCCCCGAACTGGCAGAGGCATTTTACCGCGCAGGTCCGAAGGCTGCGATTGACCGTCTTTCGACCTACCTGGAAGAGATCGCGGCGCGAGGGAAGCTCAATATCGATGATCCGAAGGGGGCGGCATCGATGTTTTTCGCGATGCTGCGCGGTGAGCCTTATATGCTGCGCTTGCTCGGTCTGCGTGAAACCCTGGATGATATCGAAATTGAAAATCACGCCCGAATGATTGCAAAGGCCTTTCTGCGGGTTTACCAGGCCTAATTCTGGCCAGCGGTCCTGAATTGCGCGTGATGCGCAATTGCATTGAAAAAATCGGAGGCGTGACCAAAATATCTCCCATGCGTACGGCACAGCGCTTGATTGCCGCAGTTGCGGCTCTGGTCTTCATGTCATCGGCCTCGAACGCCGATTTGATCGGCCACGGGGGGATGGTCAGAAGCGTCGACGTTTCGCCTGATGGCAGCCGTGTGCTGACGGGCAGTTTCGATTATTCGGCGCGACTGTGGAATTTCGGAGATCAGTCCGAGATCGGCGTGCTCGACCTGCATGAAGGCCCGGTTACGAGCGTCACTTTTGCGCCAAAGCAAAACAGGGCAATCACGACCAGCGACGATTTCACCGCCATTTTCTGGGATTTGGACTCGCTTGAGCCCGTGCATCGTCTTGCCGGTCACAAACATAAGGTCATGACGTCGGCCATTTCAGCTTCGGGCAAATTGGCGGCCACGGGGGCCTGGGACAAGACGATCAAGATATGGAACCTTGAGAACGGTGATGAAATCCGGACGATCTTGGCGAACAGTCCTGTCAACGCCGTGGTGTTCCTCGACGATGGACAACGGTTGCTGAGTGGCGGACATCATCCTGTCATTGAGCTCTGGAACCTGGAAACGGGAGATATCGCAGGCAAGCTCGAAGGCCACCTGATGGGGATCACGGCGATGAGCCTCTCGCCGGATGGTAAAAGGCTGCTGTCCGCGAGCATCGATAAATCGATCCGTCTCTGGGATCTGGAAGAAATGGTTGAGCTTCGCAAGATCGATGTGCGTGACGGGCAGGTATACGATGTTGACTTCTCACCAGATGGAAAACGTGCGCTGACTGCGGGAAAGGACGGCTATGTCGTCGAGTGGGATGTGGCGACAGGCAAGCCCGTCTATGAAATTGCAGCGCATGACAGGATCGCATGGTCCGCAACATACACACCCGACGGCCGGTTCGCGGTTTCAACCAGTTCAGATGAGCAGGCGCGTGTCTGGCATATTGAAACCGGGGATCGGATCGGCCTCACCAAGATCGCGGGGGACGAGCCCCAACCATGGCTGGAAAGCGATCATCCGGGGGCCAAGCTCTACACCAAATGTGCCAAATGTCATTCCTTGAGCGCCGATGGGCCGGCGCGTTCAGGCCCGCATTTTGATGGTTTGTTTAATCGCGTGGCCGGGTCCGTAAAAAACTACCGGTATTCGCCGGCGCTTTCAGGCGTGGAATTCCGTTGGGATGAGACGAATTTGTTCCGCTTGTTCGATGAGGGACCGGATAAAATGCTGCCGGGAACGAAAATGCCGGTGCAGCGTGTTACCGACGCGAAACAATTGTCCGAACTGGTCGACTACCTGAGGGTTTTGACCTCTAATGGCGACTAAGTTACGACGGGGGAAGGTATGACGACGTTTCTTTACTCACATCCTGCCTGTATTGAGCATGATCCCGGAGAATACCATCCGGAGCGGCCCGATCGTTTGCGGGCTGTCATGTCGGGCCTTGAGGACGAGAAATTCCAGCATTTGCATCGGGAAGAGGCGCCGCTCGTCGACTTGGCGGACGTGAAGCTGGTCCACGAAGCCGACTACGTGGATATGATCATGGACAATATCCCGACCGAGGGTCGGGTGCGGCTTGATCCGGATACCGCCATGTCACCGAAGTCAGGCGAGGCGTCGCAGCGCGCCGCCGGCGCCGGTGTCGCCGCGGTGGACGCCGTTGTCGCCAAGAAAGCAAAGAACGCCTTTTGTGCGGTGCGTCCGCCGGGGCACCATGCTGAATCGTCTCAGGCGAAGGGATTCTGTCTGTTCAATTCCGCCGCCGCCGCCGCATTCCATGCCCGTGCCAAGCACGGCATGGAGCGTGTTTGCGTGATTGATTTCGATGTCCACCATGGCAACGGCACGCAGCATAGTTTTGAGCACGTCGATGGAATGTTCTACGCATCTTCGCACCAGTACCCTGCTTACCCGGGGACCGGTTCGACACGTGAGCAGGGAGATTTCGCCAATATCTGCAATGCGCCCCTGGCGCCGGGGACCGGGTCGCAGGGTTTTCGGGAAGCCTATGAAGAGACGATCTTGCCTGGAATCCGGGACTTCAAGCCGGAGTTGTTGATCATTTCTGCCGGTTTTGATGCGCACAAGCGCGATCCACTAGCGCAGCTTGAACTGGAAACGGAAGATTATCGCTGGGTTACCGACAAGCTCCTGGATTTGGCGGATGACGTGTGCGACGGACGTGTGGTTTCGATGCTTGAAGGGGGCTACGACCTTGAAGCGCTGCGCGCCAGTGTCATCGAGCACGTACAGTCGCTGATGGAGCATTGACGCCTTGCCCGCAAGGGGCTTGAAGCCTATGCTGCGCGCCGTTTTCGAATTGCCGACTTGAGGTTGTCCGCATGGCCAAGGGCAAAACCGCCGATAAGGACGAAATTCCCGAAGAAATCCGCGAGATGAGCTTTGAAGCCGCTCTCGAGGAGCTCGAGGAAATTGTGCGCGAGTTGGAGACCGGCGAGGGGGATCTAGACACCTCCATCAACGGCTACACGCGCGGCGTGTTTCTGAAGCGTCATTGCGAGGCCAAGCTCAAGGAAGCCGAAGCAAGGATAGAAAAGATCGTTGTCGGCGCCGATGGCGTTGTCGATAGCGAACCTCTCGACGACGCCTGAAGGAATCCTCAATGAGTGATCTTGCCAGCGCGCTGACCGCATGTGCTGAAACCGTAGAAAAGTATCTGGACCGTCTGCTGCCGCACACCGAAACGCCGGAAGCCCGCGTTATCGAGGCGATGCGCTATGCGACACTGGGGGGCGGCAAGCGAATTCGTCCGTTTCTGCTGGTTGAATCAGCGAAGTTATTTGGCGTATCCGAGAGTTGTGCCTACCGCGCGGCATCGGCGCTTGAAATGGTGCATTGTTACTCGCTCGTCCACGACGATCTGCCGGCGATGGACGACGATGATCTGCGCCGTGGACGGCCGACGGTTCACAAGGAATTCGACGAGGCGACAGCTATCCTGGCGGGTGACGCCTTGCTGACGAAATCGTTCGAGGTTCTGGCGCATCCGGATACGCATGAGAATGCCGGTGTTCGCGCCAATTTGTGCCTGGCACTTGCCATGGCGTCCGGCGATCACGGGATGGTCGGCGGGCAGATGCTCGATCTCGTCGCGGAACAATCCGAGCTCGATATACCGGAGATCACGCGGTTACAACGCATGAAGACAGGTGCGCTGATCGCCGTCGCTTGCGATATGGGCGCCATCATGGGCAGGGCGACGGGTGCCGCGCGCCAGGCCCTTCATCACTATGCGCACGATATCGGTCTCGCTTTCCAGATCGCCGACGATTTGCTTGATGTCGAGGGGGACGCGGACGAGGTCGGTAAACGGACCGGCAAGGACGAAGCTGCCGGAAAGGCGACATTTGTCTCGCTTCTTGGGGCTGAACGCGCTCGCGATCAGGCGCGTTTGCTGGCGGACCAGGCAGCGGCTCACCTTGAAATGTTTGAAGAAAAAGGCGAGCATTTAAAGGAACTTGCGGATTTTATCGTGACACGGCGCAAATAATTGCCGAAACACTGAAAATTCGTGTGCTTTTTCACACTTTATCTGAGATTCTGACCTGATCGACGGGCGACCAAAGTAAAAGGGATTTCAAACGTTGGACAAGATTAACGAAACCCCGCTTCTGGACCAAATCCATTACCCGGCGGACACGCGTGATTTGTCGCAGGACGAACTTCGCCAGCTGGCTGATGAACTGCGCCGCGACACGGTACGAAATGTGTCCATTACGGGTGGCCATCTTGGCGCATCCCTTGGTGTGGTCGAATTAACCGTCGCAATCCACCACGTATTTAACACCCCCGACGACCGTCTGATCTGGGACGTTGGTCACCAGTGCTACCCGCACAAGATTCTGACGGGGCGGCGCGATCAGATGCATACGCTGCGTCAGGGCGGCGGCATCTCCGGTTTTACCAAACGCAGCGAAAGCGAATACGACCCGTTCGGTGCGGCGCATTCCTCGACGTCGATCTCTGCCGGTCTCGGCATGGCGGTCGCGAGCGAACTGTCCGGGCGCAAGAACAATGTCATCGCCGTAATCGGTGACGGCGCCATGACAGCCGGCATGGCTTACGAAGCCATGAACAATGCCGGATCTATGGATGCCCGATTGATCGTCGTGCTCAACGACAATGATATGTCGATCGCCCCGCCGGTCGGTGCGTTGTCGGCGTACCTGTCGAAGCTGATTTCGTCGAAGACCTACCGTTCGGCGAGGCATCTTGCGAAGAACATGTCGAAACGTTTGCCGCGCCAGATCGAGACCGTGGCACAGCGTGCCGAGGAATATGCCCGCGGCATGGTGACGGGCGGCACGTTGTTCGAGGAATTGGGCTTTTACTATGTCGGCCCGATCGACGGGCACAATATGGACCACCTCATCCCGGTTCTGAAAAACCTGCGGGACGACCAGGAAGACGGTCCGGTACTTCTGCACGTGGTGACCGAGAAAGGTCATGGCTACAAACCGGCCGAAGAGTCCGCCGACAAGTACCACGGTGTCTCCAAATTCGATGTCGTCACCGGCAAACAACACAAGCCGAAGTCGAACGCGCCCAGCTATACGAACGTGTTTGCAAAGGCCTTGATCGAAGAAGCCAAGCACGATGACAAGGTTGTTGCGATTACCGCCGCCATGCCATCCGGAACGGGCATCGATAAATTTGGCGATGTTTATCCGGAGCGCAGCTTCGATGTCGGTATTGCCGAACAGCATGGCGTGACATTTGCGGCCGGCCTTGCGACCGAAGGCTACAAACCTTTTGCCGCGATTTATTCGACGTTTCTGCAGCGTGCATACGACCAGGTCGTTCATGACGTGGCGATCCAGTCGCTGCCCGTTCGTTTTGCCATCGATCGTGCCGGCTATGTCGGGGCGGACGGGTCGACCCACTGCGGCGCATTCGACATTGCGTATCTTGCGACGCTGCCGAATTTCGTCGTCATGGCGGCGGCGGATGAGGCGGAACTCATGCATATGACCCGCACGGCGGCGTCCATCGATGACCGGCCTTCGGCTTTCCGCTATCCGCGCGGCGAAGGCGTCGGTGTCGAATTGCCGGAAAGGGGTGAAGTCCTCGAGATCGGTAAAGGCCGGATCGTTCGAGAAGGTAAGACTGCAGCTATTCTCAGCTTCGGCAGCAGACTTCAGGAATGCGTCAGGGCGTCCGAGGAGCTTGCGGCCCGCGGCTTGTCGACGACGGTTGCCGACGCGCGCTTTGCGAAGCCGTTAGACGAGGAGATGATCCGCGATCTCGCCCGCAACCACGAGGTGCTGGTGACCATCGAGGAAGGTGCGGTCGGTGGCTTTGGCTCGCACGTGCTGACGTTCATGGCGAACGATGGTTTGCTTGAAAACGGCTTGAAGGTCCGTGCGATGATGATGCCGGACGAGTTTTACGATCAGGATAAGCCTGAGAAGCAGTATGAACGTGCCCGCCTCAACGCTTCGCATATCGTCGAGACTGTGATGACTGCGCTCGGCCGCGAGGACGAGCTGAGTTCCCCAGCTCGGGCCTAAACCCATCGCCAAGGTCCGTCTGGATCAATTGTTGGTGGATCGGGGGCTGGTCGAGAGCCGTTCCCGGGCACAGGCCCTTATCATGGCGGGGCTGGTTTTTTCAGGCGAACGCAAACTCGAAAAAGCAGGGCAGCAGGTCGCTGAAGATGCGGCCCTCGAGGTGCGCGGCCAGGATCACCCTTGGGTCAGCCGAGGCGGCCTGAAGCTGGCGCACGCGCTAGAGCATTTCGGGATCGATCCTGACGGGACAGTCTGCATCGACGTCGGTGCTTCGACGGGCGGTTTTACGGATGTCTTGCTGCAAAACGGCGCTGCACGCGTCTACGCCGTTGATGTCGGTCACGGACAACTGGCATGGAAACTGCGGTCCGACGCGCGTGTCCTTGTCCTTGAAAAAACCAATGCCAGATATCTGTCGGAAGAACAGGTGCCTGAAGCCGTCGATCTGGTCGTTTGCGATGCAAGCTTTATCGGTTTGAAGACCGTGCTGCCGGCAGCCATGGCGCTGACCAAGGATAAGGCTCGGCTGATTGCCCTGATCAAGCCGCAATTCGAGGCCGGGCGTGAACATGTCGGAAAGGGGGGCGTGGTTCGCGACCCCGATATCCATGCATCGGTCTGTGACGATATCCGTGAATGGCTCGATGGACTTGAGGGCTGGTCGGTTACGGGCATCGTCGAGAGCCCGATCAAGGGCCCGGAGGGAAACATTGAATTCCTGGTCTATGCAGAGAAGGGAGCTTAACCCTGCTCGAACGGGAAGCCAGCCTGTGCCCAGGCGACAATCCCGCCTTCCATCGAATAGGCTTCGTCCAACATTCCCTGCCGCAATAGATAGTCCGCAACCTGGTACGAGCGCATGCCGTGCGCGCACATCACGACAACCTTTTTTCCATCTTCTTTAGGGATGTTGTCGAAGTCGAATGACGACATGGCATTGTGGGTCGCGCCGGGAATGCGCGCTTCCGCCAGTTCCTGTTCCTCGCGTACATCCAGGATGACGGCGCTACCGTCGTCGACCCAGGCTTTGGCGGTTGCGGCGTCGATCTCCTGAACGGTCTTATCTTCTGAAGGCATCAATTACGGTCCTCTTGTCGCTTGGCACCTAAGCTACGGAGCCGTAGAGTTTCTGGCAACAGGAGGATTGCAATGTATCAGGATTGCCGCGGTCTGGAGATCACAGCCGCATCGGAACAAGCGGTAAAGGCATTCGACGAAACGATCGTCTCGTATCTTTCGATAAACCCGAGTGCCGGGCCCAATCTGAAGGCGACGCTTGATGCGGATGCCCAGATGCCGCTCGCCCATGTAATGAAGTCCTATTTCTTCATGCTGATGGCGACCAAGCCGTTGCAGGAGCGCGCCCAAAAAGCGGCCGCGGAGGCGCGAGCCCTCGCCGAGAATGCCAATCCGCGCGAGCGCCTTCATATCGAAGCCGCGGAAAACTGGTCTCACGGGCGCAAACGCGCTGCGATCGGCGCCTGGGAAGCGATCCTGGTCGAAAACCCGCTTGACGTTCTTGCCCTCAGGCTTGCCCACCATGGTCATTTCTATGAAGGGGATGGACAGAATCTGCGCGATACCGTCACCCGGCGCCTCTATGCGTGGACACCCGACACGCCCGGCTACGGCTACGTCAAAGGGATGCAAGCATTCGGTTATGAGGAAACGCACGATTACGACAGTGCGCTTCGCGCCGGTGTCGAGGCGGTTGAGTATGTTCCCGAGAACCCATGGGCGATCCATGCCGTCGCGCATGTGCATGAGATGAGAGATGAACCCGATGCCGGCATTTCATGGATTCGTGATAACGAGCCCGGATGGACGACGGCGAATAATTTCCGATATCACGTCTGGTGGCACCGGATGCTGATGCACCTGGATCGTGCTGAATATGACGAAGTCTTGCGCCTTTATGACGAGGACCTCTGGGATCCGGAATCCGAGGAGTACCTCGATCTGGTCAATGATGCAGCTGTGCTGTTACGGCTTGAGCTGCATGACCAGGACGTCGGCGACCGCTGGCAGGCACTTGCCGAAAAGTGCAAGGGCCACACGCACGATCAGGCGTTGGCTTTTATTGATGTCCATCATGCGATATCGCTGGCGGCTGCGGGAAACGGCGACGAAAAGAGCTTGCTTGAAGCGATGCGGAATTACGCTGAGTCCGGGGGGGACGATAACGCCAGACTGACAGATGCACTGGGCCTTCCGTTGGCGCGCGCGCTCGTTGCACACCGTGCGGGAGACTATGATTACGTGGTCGAGGCACTGTTGCCGATCCGCTATCACCTGCACAAGTTAGGCGGTTCACATGCGCAACGTGACCTTTTCAACATGGTGCTGATTGATTCCGCGCTGAAATCGAACAGGATCAACGTCGCTAAAATGCTCATTTCGGAACGCATGGGGCGGTTACCTGCCAACCTGTGGACGCAGGCCAAGGCCGAAGCTGCCGGATTGGTGGCCTGACCGCGACATGTCGCCGAAGGAAAAAAGCAGTGACCTGTACCGCATTCTCGGTGTGCCGACGGATGCGAGTCCGGAGGAAATAAAGAAATCCTATCGACGGAAGGCTCGGGAAATGCACCCGGACTTGGATCCGGGAAATCCCTGGGCCGAGGAAGAATTCAAGGAGCTTTCGGCCGCCTATCAAATCCTGTCCGATCCGGTGCGCCGTGCCCAGTATGACCGTGGCGAGATCAGCGCCGAGGGACGTAAACGCCGCGCCAAGCCGGATGGCGCTTCCAAGTCGCGCGAGAAAGAGTCCGGCAAATCCGGATTTGAGGGATTTTTCCGCGATCGCGGAGGTCCTGACATTGACGGCGTCGATGTGAACTATGCGCTCGGTGTCGATTTCCTGGAGGCCGCGCGCGGCGCCAGCAAGGAAATTAAGACGACAAACGGCGCGACGCTAAAGGTTTCCGTGCCGCCTGGCACCGTCAGCGGCCAGGTCCTCCGTCTGAAGGGACAGGGCATGCGTGGCTTTGGTAATGGGAAGGACGGGGACGCTCTGGTCGAGGTCGAGGTGGCAGAGCACCCCGTATTCAAATGCAAAGAGCGCGACATTTACACCGATGCGCCGGTCAATCTTGAGACAGCGGTAATCGGTGGCAAGATTCAGGTCGAGACGATCGACGGTATGGTCAATGTGTCGGTGCCGCCGAATTCGAACACCGGCACGAGGCTAAGACTCAAAGGACGCGGTCTGGCGGATGGCGGCAGGAAGAGTGGCGAGCGCGGCGATCATTTTGTCTCGCTTGTGCTGACGTTGCCTAAAAAAATCGATCCGGAACTGGTCGAGTTTATTCGTCGTCGTGCTGCCGAACGCAAAACCTGATGGCTGCTAACGGTTAATCTCGCGAACAACGGCCCTCTCTTGGTCTTCTTCCAGGATTTCCTTCAGAGAAACACCGAGGACGTTCCGGTTTGAATTTCGAAGCTCGTCGATGCGGTCCTGAAGGCGCTCGCGCCAGGCTTCGTCGCCGCGCAATATCGTGCCTTCAGAGAATCCGAGTCCAAGGGCGTGATAGAGATCAAACAGGGTCACCGTCTCCGTATCCCGGCTCAGCATCCATTTGTTGGACGACGTACGCTCAACGTAATTCCCGGCACGTAGTTGATTCAGGATCCTGTCAACGGCTTCGCCGCCGCCCCCGGTGGTTCGGAGTATTCGGCTTCTGTGCACGGCGCCGGTGCCGTCACGGCTGGCGTCAAACAACACGGCGAGTACCTGAACCGCGATGACGAGTCGCATGCTGCTGCCGACGGATGAGGACAACGGTTTGCCTCCCGCCGATTGCCACTCGCTCGCGCTGGCCGTCAGTACGGCGCCGACCAGCACCAACAACCATGACAGGTACATCCAGACGAGAAAGATCGGCACGACCGACATCGCGCCATAGATATTCTGATAGGTCGGAAATGTTACGATGTACCAGCCGAAGATCTTACGGAGAAGCGTGAAGCCGATGCCGGCCAGAACACCGCCGGCAAACCCTGCACCGATACTGACCGGCCGGTTGGGGATGATGATATAGAAAACGGACAACATGACGATCATCATGATCGTCGGCAGAAAGGTACCGAAAAACGCGGCGGGTCCGCCGCCGGTATCGATGCCGATCCATCTTGTTGCCGCGAAAAAGTACGTGGATAACGAGAAACTGGCGCCGAGCAGAAGCGGGCCGAGCGTTAACAGCGCCCAGAAGACCAGAAGGCGCGGCACCAGGGCGCGCGGGCGGGCGACGCGAAAAATCGCATTGAGGTCGGCTTCGATGGTGCCGAGCAGAAGGACGGCCGTAGCCGCGAGTGCGACGATCCCGACGGCACTGAGGGTTGTTGTGTTCTGCACGAACCGGTTGAAGTATTCCTGCGTCGCATCGGCGGTTTGCGGCAGAAGATTGGAGAAAAGAGCGTCCTGAAGAGCCTCACGGACACCTCCAAACACCGGAAATGCCGCCAACATTGAAAATGCGATTGCTGTCAGCGGTACAATGGCCAGCAGGGAGGTGTAGCTCAGGCCAGCCGCCATCCGCAGGCACCGATCCTCGCCAAAACGGCGGCCTACAAAGCGTGAGAACTCGCCAACCTCGTTAAGAATGACCTCGAAACCGGCTTCATTCTCCTTTTCCTCCTCATCCGGGAGGATATTGACCGAATCCTCGGCATAGGCGGCGGCCTTCGTCCCTTCTTCGGTCGAGTTTTCGGGCATCGTCGGCTCCATCCGATTGACGCTTTCGCCGCCGTATTATATGGCAAAGCTTCTCCGGCGAAACATATTGTGCGCGAACATGGTTTGCCCGGGCTTTTGCGTGTAGCATGTTCCAATGGCTGATTCCCTGTATGGGGATCGTTTAGTAGAAGACGAGGAAAAAGAATTATGGGTCAACCTGCACCTTTGATGCACGGGAAACGCGGCCTGGTAATGGGCGTTGCCAATGATCGGTCCATCGCCTGGGGCATTGCCAAGGCAGCGCACGAACAGGGTGCGGAACTGGCGTTCACTTATCAGGGCGAAGCGCTTCAGAAGCGGGTGCTGCCACTCGCCGAGTCGGTTGGCTCCGACCTGGTGTTGCCATGCGATGTGACGGATTTTGCCAGCATCGATTCCGTATTCGAGACCTTGAAGGAAAAGTGGGGTGGCATCGATTTCCTGGTTCACGCCGTTGCGTACTCGAACAAGGAAGAATTGAAGGGCGCCTATATCGATACGACGCCGGAAAACTTCGAACTGACGATGAACGTGAGTTGCTATTCGTTCACGGCCGTCTGCCAGCGGGCACGTCCCTTGTTGAACGAGGGTGCAAGCCTGCTGACGCTTACCTATTACGGGGCCGAGCGCGTAATGCCGCATTACAACGTGATGGGTGTTGCAAAGGCCGCGCTCGAAGCCAGCGTCCGCTACCTTGCCGAGGACCTCGGCAAGGACGGTATCCGTGTGAATTCGCTTTCGGCAGGTCCGATGAAGACGCTCGCCGCGAGCGGGATCGGCGACTTCCGCTATATTCTGAAGTGGAACGAGTACAACTCGCCGCTGCGCCGTAACGTCAATATGGATGATATCGGCGGTGCGGGTGTCTATCTGCTGTCGTCGCTTTCGAGTGGTGTCACCGGTGAGAACCATCACGTTGATTGCGGCTACAACATTGTCGGCATGAAGGCGGTTGACGCCCCCGATATCTCGGTCGTCTGATACTGGACAAACCATGTCGCACAACACCTTCGGCCACCTGTTCCGGGTTACGACCTTTGGCGAGAGCCACGGCCCTGCGTTGGGTTGTGTCGTCGACGGCTGTCCGCCGGGGATCGACCTGACCGAGGCGGATATCCAGCCCTACCTCGACAAGCGCCGTCCGGGCCAATCGAAATACACGACGCAGCGTCAGGAAGCGGACCAGGTCAAGATTCTCTCCGGTACGTTCGAAGGAAAAACGACGGGTACCTCCATCGGTCTGTTGATCGAGAATACGGATCAGCGTTCGAAGGACTATGGCGAGATCAAGGACAAGTACCGTCCCGGTCATGCCGACTATACCTACGACGCAAAATATGGTTTTCGCGATTACCGAGGCGGCGGACGCTCGTCGGCGCGCGAAACGGCAATGCGCGTTGCGGCCGGTGCCATTGCACGCAAAGTTTTGCCGCCGGAGATCGTGATCAAGGGGGGGCTCGTCCGCATGGGCATTAAGGCCGTCCCGGATGACGTGCGAGACTGGGATGCCGTGGATCAGAACCCGTTCTTTGCGCCGGATGCAGCAACGGCCGATGAATTTGCGGCTTACCTGGACGATATCCGCAAGAAGGGCTCGTCCGTCGGTGCGGTCATTGAGGTCGTGGCCTCTGGCGTGCCCGCAGGTTGGGGCGCGCCTGTCTACGGCAAGCTGGATTCTGAGTTGGCGTTGGCGATGATGAGCATCAACGCGGTCAAGGGCGTCGAAATCGGTGCCGGGATGAGCGCGGCGGAACTGACCGGCGAGGAAAACGCCGACGAGATGCGCTTTGATGACGGCAAGCCGGTGTTTACGTCAAACAACAACGGCGGTGTCTTGGGCGGCATTTCGACCGGGCAGGATGTGGTCGTCCGTTTCTCGGTCAAACCGACCAGTTCGATCCTGACGCCGCGTGCCACCATCGACAAAGACGGCAAAGAGACCGAGATCGTGACCAAGGGCCGGCATGATCCGTGCGTCGGTATTCGCGCGGTGCCCATCGGCGAGGCAATGATGGCGTGCGTGCTGGCCGACCAGTTCCTTCGCCATCGCGGCCAGTGCGGCTGAACCCTTATCCGAATAAATCCGCTTGAGCCGGAGGCGGCGGGGTGTCTTCTTCGTAAGCCAGATCGCCGGCATACGACATTAGCAATCCTGACACGTCGTTGTACGGTGCATTGCTCAACCATGCGTCAGTGGCATTTTCACCCAGGATGACGGGCATCCGGTTATGGATGTGCGCGATGCTTGGCGCAGGCGTGCAGGTCACGATGGTGAAGCGTTCGCCGTCGGTCAGGCCGGCCATGCCGAACACCTTGGCGCCGGTGACCGTGATCCTGTTCTTGAGCTTTTTGCCGTCGTCCGTTTTGCGCCATTCAAAGTAGGCGGTGGCCGGTACGATGCACCGTTGATCGAGCAAGCCGCGGAACGTCGCCTTTTCCGCCAGGGTTTCGCTCCGGGCGTTGATCATCGGCTGTTTCGACCAGTCGACCGCTAGCCCCCAGGGCTGCAAAAACGCCGTGTTTCCCATGCCGATGATCAGGGACAGGTCGGTCGGACGCAGTTGTTCCTTGTTTGGGATCGGCGGCGTCAAGTCGAGGCCGAAAGCCTCCATGACATCGCGCGGCACGGCGTTGAGTTCGAAGTTCGAGCACATAACGTCATCATAGCTACGCCAGCGGCAAGGTCAGCAGCCGAAATGGAATTTTTTGATGCGCGGCAACACTTTATCGGTCTGGCCAGCCGACCTGCTATCAAGTACCGTCGGCACATGAGCGAGACCGACAAGCATCCCGAGGACAGAAAGACTGTCATCATCACCGGCGCCAGCCGGGGAATAGGTCACTACACGGCAAGGCTGTTCCTGGAACGCGGCTGGTACATCATTACCTGTTCGCGCGAGGACACGCCGGAAGCCTGCAAGCGGGAGCCCAGATGGACATGTCATATCCCCACCGACCTCGGCGACGACGCCAGCATTCAGAGTTTCATCGACGAAGCGCATAAGGCACTCGACGGGGCCCCATTGCATGCGTTGGTGAATAACGCGGGAATGTCGCCCAAGACGCCCTATAAGGAACGTTTGGGCGTTCTGAACGGCGATCTGGATGCATGGCACGACGTGTTTGAACTGAATTTCTTTGCGCCGCTGAAGCTGTCTCGCGGATTCGCCAGCGATTTGCATAAAGGGAAAGGCGCCATCGTCAACATCACGTCGATCGCCGGGCACTACATCCACCCGTTTGCGGGTTCCGCCTATTCCATTTCCAAGACGGCGTTATCAGGTTTGACACGCGAGATGGCGAACGAATTTGCTGAACTGGACGTGCGCGTGAACGCCGTTGCGCCGGGCGAAATCGAGACCGAGATGGTCGGCCCTGAATACGACCTGCTGATCCCGCGCATACCGCTTCAGCGCATGGGGACACCTGCCGACGTGGCCGGGACGGTTTTCTACCTGTGCTCGGACGACAGTCAGTACGTCACCGGTACCGAGGTATGGGTAACCGGCGGTCAGCATCTGTTTTGATCCGCATGAGCCGGGGGGAGGTTGATGGCGGTTCGCGTTAAACCGGTTCGGGTCAGCAAGACCGCGATCGACGGCATCGAAAACGCGGTGCATTTCTATCGCCGTGAAATCGATGCGCGTCCGCGGTCGGCGGGGTCGTTTCTCGGTGCCTTCGTCAAACATAGCGGCGCCCCGGCCTTTTTCTGCCAGTCGCATGACCCGCAGGATTTCGACGATTTCGTGAGCCGAGTTTCCAAGGCCGACACGGAGCAGCGGGAGTGCCGTTACGTTGCACCGGGCGACAGGCGCGGCTTCAAGGATGCCCCGGTATTGCGGTTGTCGGGGGCCGAGGTCGCGCCCCTGATGTGGCGCCGGCGGACATTTGGACAGCGGCACTATTCGGTCGTCGGCGAGGTCGAACATCTGGGATCGGCATCGGCGCAGGCCGCATTATGTGAATTGCTGACAGCCCCCGCGCAGCACTGGGATGCTATCGTCTATCCTTCGAAGACCGTCAAGCAGGCAGCGGAGCGTCTGTTTGCGATGCAGGCGGAATACCTTGGTTTTCGGATGGGCGGGCAGCACGAATTCGGCGGGGTCAGCTTTGTCATTCCGCCCGGCATCAACGCGGGTACATACGAGCCTACCGAAGAAACGGGTACGCTTCGCGACGGTGTGCGGCGCCGTCTGGGAATTCGCGAGGACGATTTCTGCGTACTGACCACCGGCAACTTTGCGTTCTACCAGCGGGCCCACCCGACACCGCTGTACCTCGCGCTGGAGGCGGCAGCGCGCCGTACCGGCGTGCGCATTCACCTGGTTCAGGCGGGCTGGTTCGACAATGACAAGATCGAACGTGCCTACAGGGACGCCATCCGCGAATTTGCGCCGGCGGTAAATGCGATCTTTCTCGATGGCCGGGAAGAGGATATCCGGGACCGGGTCTGGTTCGCGGCGGATGCCTATGCATCATTCGACGATGCGGTATCTCATGGCGTCGATACTGAAATGCTTGAAGCGATGGCGGCCGGACTTCCGGTCGTTGCGGCAGATTGGGGTGCCAACCGGGACGTGATCTCCAATGGCGAAAACGGTTATCTGGTGCCGACGTGGCTGCCGTTGCCGGAAAGCGGCGGCGATCTGTCGCTGGCTCCGGAAAATGAGATCATGGCCGCTGGAGGAGAGCGCGCGGACATCTTTCTCGCTGGAACCGTCAGCCAAAGCACGGCGATCGACGTTCGTGTTGCGGCGGAGGTGTTCGAGGCGCTGGCGGGCGATATCGACCATCGCCGCAAAATGAGCGCCGCCGCCAGACAGTCGGCCATGCAGTCATACGACTGGCCGATGGTAATCCGGCGCCATCAGGCCTTTTGGTCCGAATTGCGGCGTATCCGCGGGGATGCTGCTGAAATCGCGCCGCCGGTGCCGGGGCGCCCGGCGATTCCGCATCTCGACGACCCTTTTTCAGTTTTTCAGGCTTTTTCCAGCCACGCCATTTCGGAACACGTGCGCGTCTCACTTTCACCCGGGATCGTGCGAGGTGAGGGTGTCGCCAACCGACTGGCGCGCCTTCGTGCCAACCCGATCAATGATACGGCGGGTCACGCTCTGCTGGAGCCGGCGGAGCAGGCTCACGTGCTCGACCATCTCTCGGAACGAGAGGGCGTCGAGGTGATCCAGCTTGCGGAGTTGCTGCCTGAACGCCGCCGTTACAGGCTGCCGCGAACGCTCGGCTGGCTTGCAAAAATGGGCATCGTCAGGCTCACGCCAGCACCCGAGGAATCCAGTTCGGAGAAGACGGAGCCGGCAGTCGGCATATCGATGGTCGATCTCGGGATAACGGCCAGGCGGCAGGGTTCTGACAAGGCGGCGGCGGAGTACTTCCAGACTGCCCTCGCAAAGAACCCGACGGATCCGCTCGCCAATCAGCATATGGGCGAGATGATGGCCGAGGCACACGATCTGGAGAAAGCGGTCAATTACTTCGAAAAAGCGGTTGTCGGAAATCCGACTGCCGTCGATGCGCGTCTGGATTTGGGGAAAGCACTGTTTCTGAAGGGCGATCAGCAGGGCGGCATAGCGTACCTCCAGGAAGCCGTGGCCCTGGCGCCGGAAAACTCCGATGCACATTATCTTTTGGGGGCCGCCTATCGTCGCGCCGGGGCATCCGAAGAGGCCGTCAAGTCACTGGAGCGTTGTTTGCGATTGAGCCCCAAACGCATCGAGGCTTTGGTACACTTGGGCTATGCACGCAAAAGTGCCGGTCGACGCGCGGAGTCTTTGCAGGCATTCCGTGACGCCCTGAAACTTGCGCCGCACAACCTGTTTGCGCATGCGGGCGAGATGAGCCTCGGCGTGGAACGGGACGGGCGCCGATTGCTGGAACGTGACAGTTCTGCGAGGCGAGTCGCGTTGCACTTCAACGGTGCATCGCAATTCTATCCGCTGGCTGCCTTGTTTGATCAGGCGGAAGGGAAGCACTGGCCGCTTCTGACGTCCGATGGCAGGGATCTGGTCGAATTTAAACCTGACGTGGTTGTTGTCGGCGGCATTCAGACGGCGCAGGTTCGCGACCTGGTACCGAACGCATTTGTCATCTCGGCACCCGCGTTCCTGACCTCCCAGAACCGTCATCGTGCAGCCTTCGACGGCGCTGACATCGCCGTTGCGCCGGGACAGATTGTCGCTGACGCCTGGGTGAAGCTCGGATTGATCGATGCCGCTCAGGTGAAGGTCTGTGGCCATCTGCCGTTGGACCCTCTGTTTAGAGGAACTGCAGTGTCAACGCCGGGTGCACTGATGGATGCTTCCGCGACAGTCCTGTATGCGCCTGGCCTGCGCCCGCAGATGGCGTCGCCGGATTTACTGGGAGAGAACGCCGTCGATCTTATTCGCGGCGGACGATCTGATGTCACGCTGGTGATCAAACCACATCCGGAAAGCTTCATTCGCCAACCCGGTTGGATCGAAATGTGGTCCAAGGCGGCAAAAGCACATGAACGTGTCGTGTTCGTAGATGACCCGGATGCCGATATCGTTCCCTACCTGAAGGCGGCGGACGTGCTTGTCAGTGACGTTTCCAGTGTGATTTTCGAATATCTGGCCGTCGACCGCCCAATTCTGTTGCTCAAGAATCCGGACTTTGCGGCGGATGAATACGGTTACGATCCACAGGGAATTGAGTGGCGGTGGCGTGAAATCGGGCGTGAAATCGGGAGTGTTGACGATTTGGCTCGAGCGGTCGATCTGGCGCTTAAAACGCCGGATGCGGGGACGGAATTGCGGGCGCGGTATCGACAGGCGCTGTTCGGTGACACCACGGACGGCCTCGCGGCCGAACGACTCATCGAGCTTATTTCCGAGTTATCCACGTAATACACAAGATATACGCCGAATTCGTGTTTACGTCGCATGATATAGGGGCTTAACATTGAGGACCCTAGAACCGCCGGGAGGTTGGGAGCATGGCTGACAGAAGTGCGGAACCTGCAGGCACTGGCGGAGCGAATCCGCAGCAGGCCGCCGACGACGGCCTTGATGTAGCGTTTCCGGATGGGCCATCTGCGCCACCTTCGTCCGGTTCCCTGGACGACATCAGCATTCAGCCGCCCACGCCGGTTTGGGTACAATGGAAGCTGCTGCCGATGGGTGCCCTTGCGGCGACGGTGGCATGGTTCTGGTTTTCTTATCAGTTCGTCGAACTGAACCTGGGCTGGAATAATTTGGCGGCATTGCTGCCGCATGAACTCGGCGGGCTGGCAGCGGGCGTGGCGACACCTGTCGCGTTGCTCTGGGTCGTTGTCTTTTCCTATCAACGGGGCGCGAATATCCAGCATGAAGCTGCTGCCTTACGTTGGCAGATGCGGCAGATGATCTATCCCAGCGATCACGCGCAATCCAGGCTTCGCGAGGTCACGGACTCGCTCCGTCAGCAGACAAAGGACTTGAACCGCGCCACGGAAGAGGCGATGCGGCGAGGTGAGGCCGTCAGCAAACTGGTACGTGAGCGGGCAATGGAACTTTCCAAGGTGTCCGAGGACGCGGACCTGCGTGCTCATGCTGTTGCGGACGCGCTTCGCAGGCAGACGGAGGATTTGACCCAAGCCGCCGATACCGCGACTGAGCGGGCCCGCAGTGTCGGCGAACTCCTTCAAAAACATGCCTATGACCTTACGGTTTCGTCGGACCGGGCATCGTCTCGTGCCGAGGATTTGACCGATGTAATCGGCAAACGTGCGCAGGAACTGTATCTGGCCGCGAATACGGCATCGCAGCGGGCGCAGGAAACTGCTGAGCTATTCGATGACCGGACCGATGCGCTCAAGGAAAGCATGGGCGAGGCAAATTCCCGTGCTGAAGACACCGCCAACACACTGCAGGCGATCGGCAATGCGGTGCGCGACCGGGTCGCGGAGTTGATCGATATTTCCGGTGATGCGGACCGAAATATGCGAACAAGTGCCTCGATGCTCAGCGACAGCGCCGAAGATATGTCGAAGCGAAATGCCGAGGCGCTTTTGCAGCTCGAGCGCATGCGGGAACTGCTCGAACGCCAGGCAAACGATCTTGTGACGACGGCGGACAAGGTCCAGAGCCGGACAAAGGATATCGAAGACAATCTCGCCCACCAGACTCATGTACTTTCCAAGACATCCGACAAGGTGGTTGCGGATGTGCAGGATGTCGGCGACGCGCTGCGAGAAGACGCGCGCCGCCTGGAGATGACATCACAGCAAGTTACCGAGCGCGTTCGCAGCACCGGCGAGGCCTTCCGCCTGCAGGCCCGGGAAATGTCGGAAGCGGCCGATACGGCTGGTGAACGTGCGGAAAGCGTCGGCAACGTACTGCGCCGCGATTCTGACGAATTGTCGAACATCTCGGAACGCGTGCTGGGCGAAGTGACTCGCGTCGGTGAAGAGCTCCGCCGCCGCGCGGAGCAAGTGGATGAGACGACGGACCGTTCGATCGAACGATTTGCCGAGGCAGGAGAGGCGCTGGGCGAACAGGCCGGCAACATGGCGAGGACGGCAAATCAAAGCGTACTGCGGCTGGATGAAGCAGGCGAAGCGCTGCGCCGTCGATCTGCGGATATCGAGGGGGCGGCGGATACGGCTGATGCGCGGTTATCCCGCCTGAGCGAGCTGCTCAGTGACACGGTCTCCGAGGTAACCCATTCCGCGGATAAGGGGGTCGCTGATGTGACGCGGGCAGCACACGCTTTAAGTCATGGTGCTGCCGCCGTTCGCCAGGGGGCGGAAAGCGTTTCGGAGTCTGCGCGCACGACCAATGAAGATCTCTCGCTCGTGGTTGATACGACAACCCGCGCGCAACGAACGATCGCGGACCTCGGATTAAGTGCGAAGGATCAGGTGCAGGAACTCAGCGCGGTTTCGGCGCGTGCGGAACAGGGGATTGAACGGGTTAGCGAGACCCTGCAGACACATGCGGACCGGTTGGCACTGGTGTCGGCCAAATCGGCGAACATTCTTGCCGATGCAGGTGAAGTCATTCGGCGCGAAACGACGAATATCGATCATTCCAGCAACAGTGCGAAGGCTCGCCTTGTGTCCGTGGGAGAGGACCTGAGCGACCGGCTGCGGGAATTGCTGACGGCGTCCGACCAGGCATCGGCACAGATCAATGCTGTTTCCGAAATCTTTTCCGGCAAGTCGGACATGCTCGGCAAGAACGCCGACGTTGCGGTGGAAGACATCGATAAGGTTGGCCACTTGCTTGAAACCCGCTCGCAACAGGTCGCCCAGGCGTCGGATCGTGCGGCACAACTCCTCAACCTCGTCACGGATTTGCTTCACAAGCAATCCGACGATCTCGGGACGATATCCGGGCGGGCCTATACGGAGATCGAGGGCGTCGGCGACATGATCAAGGAACGTTCGTTGCAGGTTGAATCCGTCAGCGACACCGTGCGGCGGCGCCTTATCGATGCCGGAGAGATTCTGCAGGCAGGAACGAACGAGCTTTCCTCGGCGGCGGACCATGCCACCGGACGTGTCGAGATGACCTCAAACGCGATGCAGAAAAGTGCGTTGCAGATGCGGGAAACGTCCTCCGACGCGCTCAACCGCCTTGACGATATCGGGCGCCGGTTGATGCGCGAGGTCGAGACGGCGACCGGGGCGACAGACCGGGCTGCGGAGAACCTCGCGGGGATCGCCGGTACGTTGAAGCAGAATCATATCGAACTGGATAGTTCGCTCGAGAAGACACGCGAACGCATGGGCGATGTCGGACAAATCCTGCACAAGAGCTCAGAAGATCTGACAAGCACCTACGAGTCCGCAACCATCCACGTGCAACGGTTTGCCGATCTGTTGAACCAGCAGTCATCCGGCTTGACCAACTCATCGAACGAGGCAGCGGCGCGCCTGAGCCGTGTAGGTGAGGAAATGCAGTCGCGCTCGCACGAGATGAGCAATACGGCGGATCGTGCGTCGCAATTAATGAGTCTTGTATCCGATGCATTGCAGCGGCATTCCGGCGAACTGCAACAGGCGGCGGAGCGGGCTTCCAGCCAGGTCGAGACCGTGAACGCGGAATTGCGCGACGGTGCACGCGATTTGAGCGATGCGTCCCAGCGCGGCGTGCAGGAAATGGCGGAAGTTGGACAATCGCTTCGTGAACGCTTCCAGGAAGTCAGCATCGTTGCCCGCAAGGCGACGGCACAATTGGAAGAGGCGACCGATGGTTTGCGCCACCGCGGAAATACCTTGGCGACCACCAGCGACGATGCCGTCGAACGCCTGGAGCGTGTCGGGGAAGTGATCGGGCAGCGGGCATCGGAAGCGTCAATGGCGGCAGATCTGAACGTATCCAAGCTGACCCGTGCAGCAGAGACACTAAGGACGCAAATTCACGAGTCCGGCGATCGCACCGATTCCATCGTCGAGCAGCTGGAGGGTGGCACCGAGGGACTGCGCCGCCAGTTGCAGGAACTGACCACGACATACAATCGGGCCGAGCGGGGCCTGGAAGCGCTTGGCGAGGCATTGGCGCGGCGCGCGCAGGAACTTTCCAGCACGACCGACGCCGCATTGGGCAAGGTTGGGGCGTGGGACAAATCCGTACGTTCTCACGTGGATGCTCTGTCAAAGGCAACGTCGGACGTCGCGCGCAAGTCACACGAAATCAATCAGGTTCTCGACGACCGTACTCAGGAGGTTCGGGACGCGTCCAACGAAGCATCGGCGCTTCTTGCCAATCTTCGGGAGCGGACCGACAAGACCAGCCTCGAGGAATTCACGCGCCAGGCGACATTTATCTCCGAGCGATTGCAGTCATTGGCCGTCGACATCAGCCGGGTGCTGGAAACGCAGGTTTCGGAAGAAGACTGGCGCCGTTTCAACAAGGGCGAGAAGGGTATCTTCGTCCGCAAACTGCTCGGCTTCCGCGAACGTGCGAAGCTGCAGCAGATCCGTCAATCGTATCAGGAAGATGGGACCTTCCGCGACTACGTCACGCGTTATCTCGAGGAGTTCGAGATGCTGCTCGACGAGGCATCAAAACGGGATCCGAACAGCATGTTGCATGCGACCTTCCTGTCATCGGACATGGGTAAAGTCTACATGGTGCTGGCACGGGCGCTTGATCGGGATATGTAGCGGTTACTGCTTGGCTGCAGTTTCGAACCAAGAGAGTTCTTCGGCCAGGGTAACGACACGGCCAATAACGAACAGCGTGGCGCCCTTGATATCCGATGATTTGATCGTATCGGGAAGTTCGGCAAGGGTCGTGAGGAGTGTCTTCTGCGCCGGACGCGTGCCCATGTTGATAACGGCGACGGGGGTGTCACTCGGAAGGCCGTTCTCGGCAAGCTTGTCGGAAATCTCCCCGACGTTCGCCATGCCCATGTAAACCACCAGTGTCGTCTCGGGGTCTGCGAGGCTCCGCCAATCGAGCGTCAACGGCTCGTCGCTCTTGCTGTGGCCGGTCACGAACCGGACGCCTTGCGCCAGTCCCCGGTGTGTCAGGGGAATGCCGGCATAAGCGGCGCATCCGGCGGAAGATGTGATGCCGGGGACGACTTCAAAGGGGATGCCATGGCGGACGAGGTGCAGGGCCTCTTCGCCGCCACGTCCGAATACGAACGGATCGCCGCCCTTGAGGCGCATGACCTTCTTGCCGACCCGGGCAAGATCGACCAGCAAATTATTGATGTCTTCCTGCGGCATGTAGTGGTTCGAGGCACGCTTGCCGGCGAATATACGTTCCGTTGTTTCGGGGATCAGCTCGAGAATGGGCTTCGCGACCAGCCGGTCATAAACGATCACGTCGACAGAGCCGAGCAGACGGTGCGCCTTCACCGTCAGAAGATCAGGGTCGCCCGGACCGGCACCGACGAGCATTACGGGATGAATGATCGTTTCGTCTGCGCTCATGAGTAAAAATCGCCCACCCAATTAACGTAAATCAAGGCATGCGTTTTATCGCGGATCAAGGATGGACAAACAAGTACTGATCCACTACCTGCATGCGAGTACGAACGAGGATTTAAGCGTGTTGACTGACGAACCGTCGCTTGCACCGCCGAAGTCGGACAGGACGATTGCGATCTGGCTGTTGATTATCTGTGCGATGGTCTTTGCCATGGTCGTCCTCGGCGGCTTTACACGTTTGACGGAGTCCGGCCTGTCCATGACCGACTGGCGACCGGTCACCGGCTGGCTGCCGCCAATGAGCGAAGAGGCGTGGCAAGCGCAATTCGACGGCTACCGCACGTCGCCGGAGTATAAGAAAATCAACAAGGGCATGAGCCTGGACCAGTTCAAGGAAATCTTCTGGCTCGAGTACCTTCATCGTCTTTGGGGCCGCACGATCGGCATCGCATTTGCCGTACCTTTCATGGTCTTTGCGTTGAAGGGATGGGTTGGAAAACCTTTGTTCGCGCGGCTCGCGGTATTGTTTGCCCTTGGCGGTTTTCAGGGGGTGATCGGCTGGTGGATGGTCAAGAGCGGGCTCGTCGACCACCCGGATGTCAGTCAGTATCGCCTCGCCGTTCACCTGATGACCGCATTTTTGATCCTGGGTGTCGGAATCTGGTTTGCGCTCGATCTGCTTCGGTCCGAGCGTAAGGAAGTCTCGCCACGATTGGTTCGGCTCTCATCATGGCTTTGCGGGTTGATATTCGTAACGGCGTTCTCGGGCGCACTCGTCGCCGGATTGAATGCAGGCATGATTTACAACACGTTCCCGCTGATGGCCGGGGAGATCTTTCCAAGCGAGGGCTTCCAGATACGCCCTTGGTATCTGAATTTCTTTGAGGATATTCCAACGGTTCAGTTCGATCACCGTTGGTTGGCAAAGGCGACATTTGTATTCGTGGTGATCAACTGGGTCGTGGCCCGCCAGTTCGGGGCATCCGCGCGGGTGCGTGCCAACTTTTTGATGCTGGCGGCACTGGTCCAGGTCGCCCTGGGTATTGCGACATTGCTGCTCGTTGTGCCGATTCCGCTGGCTGCAGCACACCAGGCTGGCGCCGTTGTACTCTTTGCGTGTTCCGTCTGGTTGCGGCATGGGCTGCGTTGCAACTAGGATACGTACTGCAACGAATAGTTACTTGCCATACCGGGGCGTGCCGACCCACAATTCACCAGAATTTTTCGCATCCGATGATTGTACTAAGAGCCAGGGGAGGCCGGGGATGAGCGACAACAAGTTTAGACTGGTTACACGAAGTGATTTTGACGGCCTGGTCTGTGCCGTACTCTTAAAAGAGATGGATATCATCGACGATATCAAGTTCGTGCACCCTAAGGATATGCAGGACGGCACGATCCTTATTTCAGACGGCGATATTACGACGAACCTGCCTTACGTTGAGGGCGTTCATCTGGCATTCGACCACCACCTGAGCGAAACCATTCGTGTTGGCGAAAAGTCTGACAATCACATCATTGATCCGGACGCGCCGTCGGCGGCCCGTGTTGTTTATGATTATTACGGTGGAAAAGAAAAGTTCCCGAATATCAGCGAAGATATGATGGTTGCGGTCGACAAAGGCGACAGCGCGCAGTTCAGCGAGCAGGAAATCCTGAAGCCGGAAGGTTGGGACTTGCTGAACATGCTGATGGACAGCCGAACAGGACTTGGCCGTTTTCGGGAGTTTCGCGTCTCCAACTACCAGCTCATGATGCAATTGATCGACTATTGCCGGGATCACACGGTTGAAGAGATCGTTGCACTGCCTGACGTGAAAGAACGTGTTGATCTCTATTTCGATCACGAGGAAAAGTTCAAAGATCAAATCAAGCGGTGCTCGACCGTTCACGGCAACCTGGTCATCCTTGATCTTCGCGAGGAAGAGACCATTTACGCCGGGAACCGCTTCATGATTTATGCACTGTTCCCCGAGTGCAACATCTCGATCCATGTGTTGTGGGGGCTGAACAAGCTCAATACGGTGCTGGCAACAGGCAAATCCATCACCAACCGCACATCCAAGACGAATGTCGGTGAGCTGATGCTCAAATATGGTGGTGGCGGTCACGAGAATGCCGGCACCTGCCAGGTCGAGAATGACGACTCCGAAAAGGTATTGGGCGAGTTGATCGAGCAAATTACCAAGGACGGATAAACGTGACGTCACGGATTCCCAGCGTGAAACCGGCTTCTCCCCGTATGCGGCGCCTGCCTCAGGTGCTGCTTGGGGCGGCGGTCGGTGTGTTGCTGATATCCGTGATTACGGCGTGCGTCACGAACCAGTCTGCGATTGGCCGTGTCGTCATGGCCATGAACGACGATACGAGCAACCTGCCGGAAACGGCGCGTACCGAACTCGACCGGTTTGCTCGTGTCTACGATATGTACGTTGACGATGCATCGGACCGTGAACGGCTGGACTATTTCAATTTTGCCTATCGGCGCGTTCGTGCAAACTACGTTTATGATGTCGATGATGCCAAACTCATTAGCGAGGCGATCGCCGGCGTTGAGGAAGAACAGGCTGAACCCGGGTCGATGTCCTCCGAAAAACTGGTCGAAAGCGCTTTGCATCGAATGCTCAAAGGACTTGATCCGCATTCCAGCTACCTGAATGCGGAAGAGTTCCGGGACAGTTTTGCGAACACAAAGGGTGAATTCGGTGGCCTCGGGATCCAGATCACGATGGAAGAGGATCTGGTCAAGGTTATCGCGCCGATAGAAGACACGCCGGCGGAACGTGCAGGAATCCTGGCGGGCGACCTGATCACCCATTGCGACGGTGTTTCAATCGTCGGCAAAACTCTGCGCGAGGCGGTTCGGTTGATGCGCGGCAAGCCGGGCGATCCGCTCGTTCTGACGGTGAGACGTAAAGGCGTCGAAGACTTCGATGTGCGTATCGTAAGGGACATCATCGAGGTCAAATCGGTTCGGCACCGGATCGAAGGCGACATTGGCTATATTCGCATTACACGGTTCAACGAAAAAACGAAGGAAGGCATCATCGCCGCGCTCGACGATATTCGCGGTACGACTGGTGCCGGTCTGAAGGGCGTCGTCGTGGATTTGAGGAACAATCCGGGCGGCTTGTTGAGCCAGTCCGTGGTTGTTGCGGATGCCTTCCTTGAAGGCGGAAAGATCGTCTCGATCAAGGGGCGGAACGGGCGCGACGAACGTGCGTTCTATGCCGATGATGGCGATGAAATTGCCGGCGTGCCGATGGTCGTTCTTGTCAATCGGGGTTCGGCATCTGCATCCGAAATTGTCGCGAGTGCTCTTCAGTACCACGGCCGCGCCGTCATCATGGGACGCCGGACGTTTGGCAAGGGGTCCGTGCAAACCATCATGCCGATGCCGCTGGAGGGGGCGCTGCGTTTGACCACGGCGCTTTATTATTCTCCTGCCAATCAGACATTGCAGGCGCTCGGCGTCTCGCCCGACATCAATCTTTATGCTGAAGAAGACGAGAGCGCGGCGTTAGAATCAACGCGGGAGGCCGATCTTCCCGGCGCCATTCCGGCGCAGATGCACGACGAGCATTTGAAACGCCCCCGCATTGCTGAATCGAAATGCCCCGAGGTGGGTGAAACAAAAGACAAGATGCTCGGCTGCGCGATCGAATACCTGCACGCGGCGAACCAGGAAGCATTCCTGAAGCGATTCGTCGCAATGGCGGGGCAGAGCTGACGCCTTTCAGGTCGCTTCACTTTTGGTCAGTATCATTTCAACAAATGCACGGCGGGCGGCGCTCGGGATGCGGTCCCGATGCCTGACCATATGATAGCTGCGCGGCGGGACGTTCATTTCCACGATACGGAGTGCACCGCGCTCGATAGAGTTTGCAATGACGTGCCGGGAAATCAGGGTTGCACCCGCGCCGGCCTCGACGGCTTCGCGTACGGCTTCGTTGCTCGGCAGCTCAAGGACAACATTCAGGTCCTGCCATTTGTAACCGGCATTTTGTGCAAGATTCTCCAGCACTTCACGCGTGCCTGAACCAGACTCCCGAACGACAAGAGGTATGCGGGATATGTCTGTAGCGCCACCGGCACCGATATCGTCCCGGTTCCTGGACGCCACCATCACCAATTGATCATGGTCGACTTCGTCCAGAACGAGTTGCGGCGCACGTGTCGTGCCTTCAACGAAACCGATATCTGCGGCGCCGGTGGCGACGGCGTGCTCCACCTCCCGCGTATTGGAGATCGTCAGGTTTAAAAGAACGCCCGGAAACTGTTCGTGAAAGATCGCCAGACGCCTCGGTAACCAGTAATTCGCGATCGTTTGGCTGGCCGCAATCTCGAGGTGACCGACAGTCAGACCACCGAGTTCCCGCAACATGCGTAATGCGGCGTCGGCACGGTCCAGCACGGCGCGTGCTTCGGTAAGGAACAACTCGCCGGCTTCCGAGACGCGAATTGAGCGGCCGACACGGTCAAACAGCTTGACCTCATACTGGTTTTCCAAGGCTGCAATCGCTGCCGAGACAGCGGACTGGGTCAGTCCCAGCGCTTCAGCTGCGCGGGTGACGTGGCCAAGATCGGCAACCGCCACGAAGATTTTTAGCTGCGTCAGTGTCATGGAAAACTTATTAACTAAATTTGTTAATTTGACAATAATTACTCATTAGACTGATCAATAAGGTTTTGGCAAAAGGACAGCATTCAAATGTTCAATCCCACACATCTGAGAAAATGAGATCCTGCCATGCTCGGCGACAATCGGAATTCAACGGCAACGTCAATCGGGAGCAAGCTGTTTTACGCAATGCGCCAGTGGTTCAGTACTTTCGGCGGTTATCAACCGAACCGGACCTACATGCGCGGGGCAGGGCCGGCCAGCAAGTCTGTCGCTGACAAGAGTGGCGGGTTTGATGCCGGTGCGGCGTCATGACGGCAAAGGATAATGCCGTAGATACGTCTCCTCCTGTCGCCGACGAGATCAAGACAACGACGTGCTACATGTGTGCCTGCCGATGCGGTATCAAGGTGCACCTCAAGAACGGTCAGATCAGGTATATCCAGGGCAATCGGGATCACCCGGTGAACCGTGGCGTTCTATGCGCCAAGGGCTCGGCGGGCATCATGACGCAGCATTCGCCGGCGAAGTTGACCAAACCGTTGAAGCGGGTCGGCCCGCGCGGTTCAGGTGAATTCGAGGAGATCGAATGGGACGAGGCGATGGGTATCGCCACGGAATGGCTCGGACGAATCCGGGAGACGGACCCAAAAAAGCTGGCCTTCTTTACCGGGCGTGATCAGTCGCAGTCGCTGACCGGCTGGTGGGCGAGTCAGTTCGGTACGCCGAACCATGCTGCGCATGGCGGGTTCTGCTCCGTCAATATGGCAGCGGCGGGTTTGTATTCGATCGGCGGCTCGTTCTGGGAGTTCGGGGAACCCGACTGGGAGCGTGCCAAGTACTTCCTGATGTTTGGCGTTGCCGAAGATCATGATTCCAACCCGATCAAGATCGGTCTTGGCAAGCTGAAGACCAGAGGCGCCAAGTTTGTCTCCGTCAATCCGGTGCGCACCGGTTATTCGGCGATCGCCGACGAGTGGCTCGGCATCAAACCGGGCACCGACGGCTTGTTTGTCATGGCGCTGATTCATGAACTGCTGCGCACAGGCAATATCGACGAGAGTTTTCTTGCCACCTATACCAATGCGCCATGGCTGGTCGTCCAAAATCCGGGCAGTGCGGATGACGGCCTGTTTGCGCGTGATGCGGACGGCAATCCTCTGATTTGGGACGGGGAGACGAAAGAAGCCGTTTCGGCGATGGATATCACGGCGCACCCGGTGCTGGCTGGGAATGTAGCGCTCGAAGACGGGCGTGTTGCAGTGCCGGCATTCCAGTTGATGGCGGCGCGGTATCTGGATGCAAAGTATGCACCTGATGCGGTCGCTGGACAGACCGGGCTCCCGGCGAAAACGATTCGCCGCATTGCTGCGGAAATCGCGCATGTGGCGTTCAAGGAAAGCATCGAGATAAACACGCCGTGGACTGACGCCTATGGGCGCAAGCATGACAAGTTCGTGGGCCGCCCGGTAGCGATGCACGCCATGCGAGGGATCTCAGCACACTCGAACGGATTCCACACCTGCCGTGCCATTCACCTGTTGCAGACCCTGATCGGCAGTGTCGATTGCCCGGGCGGGTTCCGCAACAAGCCGCCGTTCCCAAAAGCGATCCCGCCGGCGCTCAAGCCCGCCGGAAAGCCTGGAACCGTTCATGCCGGGCAGCCGCTCGGCGGGCCGCCGCTGGGCTTCCCGACAGGTCCCGAAGATCTGATAGTCGACAGCGAGGGTAAGCCGGGCCGTATCGACAAGGCGTTCTCGTGGGAATTCCCGCTGTCTGCTCATGGCCTCATGCACATGGTCATCACGAACGCATGGAAAGGGGATCCGTACCCCATCGATACACTGTTCATGTTCATGGCTAACATGAGCTGGAACTCGTCGATGAATACGTCCGGCACGATCAAGATGCTGACCGATGTCGACGAACAGACTGGCGAGTACAAAATTCCCCGGATCATCTATTCCGACGCCTATTATTCGGAAATGATTCCCTACGCGGACCTCGTGCTTCCGGATACCACATATCTGGAGCGTTGGGACTGCATTTCCCTGCTGGACCGGCCGATTTGCGAGGCTGATGCGGCGCAGGATGCGATCCGCCAACCTGTCATTGAACCGGACCGTGATGTGCGGCCGTTCCAGACGATGCTGCTGGATCTCGGCGCTCGTCTGAAGTTGCCCGGCATGATCGACGATGAGGGGCAGCCCAAGTATCCGGGCGGTTACGCGGACTATATCGTTAACCACGAACGCGGACCGGGCATTGGCCCATTGGCCGGGTGGCGCGGCGAAAACGGCGACAAGCACGGCAAGGGCGGTGTGAACCCGAACCAGCTTGAGCGTTACATCGAGAACGGGTGTTTCTGGTCGCATCATTTCGACGATGACCAGAAGTTCTACAAGTTTGCCAACAAATCGTACCTGGAGTGGGCGAAGAGCGTTGGTTTTATCGGCAGTTCTGACCCCATCGTTTTGCAAGTCTACTCGGAAGTGATGCAGAAGTTCCGCAACGCGGCACGCGGCCATGGAAACATTCAGCCGCCGGACCGCGAACGTGCCCGGATTGATGCCTACTTCGATCCGATGCCGATCTGGTATCCGCCCTTTGAGCATTCGATGGTCGATCTGGATCAGTACCCGATGCATGCCCTGACGCAGCGGCCAATGCAGATGTATCACTCGTGGGGCTCGCAGAATGCCTGGTTGCGGCAGATTACAGGGTCCAACAAGCTGTATATGAATGCCGAGGCCGCCGCAGACCTGGAAATCGGCGACGGTGACTGGGCCTGGGTAGAGAGCTATCACGGTCGCATACGGGTACAGGTCGCACTCATGGACGGTGTCGAGGCATCGACGGTTTGGACCTGGAATGCCATTGGCAAACGCTCGGGGGCCTGGAACCTGGACGAGAACGCCGGTGAAGCCAAAAAGGGCTTTCTGCTCAATCATGTGATTTCGGAACTGCTGCCGCCGCGGGACGACGGTTATCGATATGCAAATGCCGATCCGGTGACGGGGCAGGCGGCCTGGTACGATTTGCGGGTGCGGGTGAAGAAGGCCGATCCTGCGGAGGATGCGGAGAGCTTCCCGCAGTTCGATCCGACGAAGAAGCCGGCGGGTATCGGCCCTGCGCCGGTCAAGTTGAGCTACGGCGCGGAATTTCGGAAAGGGAAACCGTCATGACTTCCCTTCCCGCGACGACGGAAAAGAAGCTCGGCCTCGTTATCGATCTCGATATCTGTGTTGGGTGTCACGCGTGCGCAGTAAATTGTAAGGAGTGGAATACGGGTGGTCACGCCGCGCCGTTGACGGACAGGGATCCTTACGGTCCCAAGCCCATCGGCGTGTGGTTCAATCGTATTCATACCTTCGAGGCATCCGCCGGAGATGGCGAGCCGTCACGCACGGTTCATTTTCCGAAATCGTGCCTGCATTGCGAGGAAGCGGCTTGCGTCACCGTCTGCCCGACCGGCGCGAGCTTCAAGCGTGACGAGGACGGTGTCGTCCTCGTGAACGAAGACAAATGCATCGGTTGCAAGCTCTGCAGTTGGGCGTGCCCATACGGCGCCCGTGAATACGATTCGGATGAAGGCGTGATGAAAAAGTGCACGCTATGCATCGACCGCATCTACAACGAAAACCTGGAAGAGGTAGACCGGGTGCCGGCTTGCGTTTCGACATGCCCGGCAGGCGCCCGTCATTTCGGAGATTTGGGTGATCGTAATTCAGCCGTTTCCAAGCTGGTAGCTGACCGGCAGGGTTACGATTTGATGCCTGAAATGGGTTATAAGCCGACAAACAAGTACCTGCCGCCGAGGCCGCGGCGGAATGATTCCGGCAAGACGGGGATGCCTGACGAACTTCCCGTGACGCCCGGTGCGGAAAATCCGATCCTTCGCTGGATCGACAAGGCACTATCGAGGTAGACCAATGCATCCCGCACTTTCAGTCATATTTTTCACGACGGCATCCGGGGCCGGTTACGGAATCCTGGTTATTCTAGCCATGATGGCGTCGTGGCAGGTCGTGCCGATGGACAGGACGCTCGGCATCATGGGCTTGGGGCTGGCGTTCGTTCTCGTTACGGCGGGTTTGCTCTCCTCCACATTCCATCTCGGTCATCCCGAACGTGCCTGGCGTGCATTTACGCAATGGCGTTCAAGCTGGCTTTCCCGCGAAGGGGTGCTCTCCGTGTTGACGTACGGGCCGTGGCTGGCGCTCGCATACTACTGGATCGTTTCCGGTGAGATGACCGGACTTGGTGGTGTATTTGCAGGCATGGCGGCGGCCTTGGCACTTGCAACCATCTTCAGCACGGCAATGATTTATCGAAGCCTGACGACCGTCCACCAATGGGCTAATAAATGGACCGTTCCGGTCTACCTGATGCTTGGTATTTCCAGTGGTGCGGTATGGGTGGCTGCATTGCTGTCGCTGACGGTCGAGATCGACAGATCGTATCTGGCCTTTGCGATTGTCTGCCTTCTTGTTGCGTGGCGGGTAAAGCGATTGTACTGGCGTTTTATCGACACGACCCGGCATTCATCGACGCCGAAGTCGGCTACCGGCTTGGCTGGCGAAAGCGTCCGGTTGCTGGAAGGGCCGCACACGGAGGAGAATTACCTGCTTCAGGAAATGGGGTACAAAGTCGCGCGCAAACATGCGCAGAAACTTCGCAGGTTCGTTCATATCTTGGGCTTTATGGCGCCTGTCTTGTTTCTGATTGCAGCATACCTTCTCAGCGGGCCGGCGATTGTCGGTGCCTGTTTCGCGGCTGCGATCAGTATGAGTATCGGTGTAGTCGTCGAACGCTGGCTATTCTTCGCCGAAGCACGGCACGTGATGACGCTGTACTATGGTGCCGAAGCGGCATGAATTAAGATCAATATTGTGATCTTGACCCTTGGAGACGTTGACCCCAAGCCTGTTTCTGGCGCATAAGTAGGGTCTGAAAAGAACAATAATAAAGATATTCAACCGTAGTGAACGACGAAAAAACCGTTATCGTTCATAAGGTTGCACAAAAATGGCTGATGAAATCCTGGCTGGCGGCGATGCCGTACAAACCGGTGAAAATGCGTTCTCAATCGATGGAGCGCAAACCGGCGAGGTAAATCTTCCCAATCATCTTTCCGTAGCAGACGCCGATTTCTCCTTCGATGGGGGCGATCTGGTGATGACCTTCCCGGACGGTACCACCGTTACGGTCGAGGGATATGCGGATAATCCCAATCCGCCGACGCTGGTTTCGGCCGACGGCGCCGAAGTCGGCAGCGATGTCGTCGGCGCGCTAGCAGATGCCGGCGCACCGGCAGGTGGCGAGGGTGGCTTCGGGTTCATTCAGCCGGAACAAGCCGAAGCTATTCAGGCCGCCGAAGCCAGCGGCAACATTGCCGACAATCCGAACGTCATCAGCGGCACCGACGGTGAGCCGATCGGTAACATCGAGAGCCTTCAGGGCGAAGTCTATGCAATTCGTGTTGACGGCACCCGAGTGCGCCTTGAGTTGGGTGATCAGGTCTTCCAGGGCGACATTCTTGAATCCGGTCCGGAAGGCAACGTCGGCGTTCTCCTTGCGGACGAAACCACTTTCGCCATGGGCCCTGACGGTCGGATGGTTCTCGATGAAATGGTCTACGACCCGGGAACCCAGGAAGGTTCCGTCTCGATGTCGGTGCTTCAGGGCGTCTTCACGTTCGTGTCGGGCCAGGTGGCAAAAACCGATCCGGACGCCATGACGCTCGATACGCCGGTGGCGACCATCGGTATCCGTGGTACGCAGGTCGGTATCGACATCCGCGACGGCGAAAATCTTAACGTTCACCTGATGGAAGAACGCTTCGGGTTCGTCGGTGAAGTTGTGGTCGTCAACGATGCGGGCGTACAGGTTCTCAACGACGCGAACGCATTCACCCGGGTTTCGAGCTTCGATAGCGCACCGTCGCCGTTCGAAATCGTCGGCGTTGAAGATATTCTTGCTTCCTATCAGGAAGAAACGCTGCGTTACCTGCCGACGCGTAACAGCGATGGCGAGCGCACCAGCGCGAACACCTTTGACGAGGTGCAGGAAGTCGATGGAGAAAACCGGGAGTCGCTGGACTTCCTGAACGATTTCCAGACGGACGCGGGCGGTAACCTGGATGAATTTGACGACGATTTTATCGATGTTACACGAGATGTACCCGAGACTGACCCGACTCAGAGCGGTCCGGGATTCGCAATCACGCCACCGGTGAATCCGGTTCCGACACCGCCGCCACCGCCGCCACCTGTGCAACTGGAGGAAAGGGACAGCAGCACAGTTGGACAGGCAGAGGAGGAAGAGGAACAGCTTCCCGGCGATATTCTCGAACTCATAAACAACGGCACCCTTAAGAACGTGTCAGTATCCCAGGACGGTAAAACCGTTACCGGCGACGTCGATGGTGATTTCGATGGCTCGGGTTTTGATTACACGTTTGTCCTGACCGGTGGCAATGATGAGAACATTATTCGGGGTGGAAGCGGTGACGACACCCTCAGCGGTACGGGTGCCGATGATATCCTGGATGGTGGAGCTGGTGACGACTTGCTCATTGCGTCGCCTGGTGGCGGAGACGACACATATATCGGTGGTGAAGGCAACGATACGATTACGTTCGCGGCCAGCGACGATAATCTCGTAATCAACCTCTCCGAAGGAACGGCTTTCGGCGATGGGGGTGAAAATGGTATCGGCAACGATACGCTGATCGAGATTGAAAATGTCATCGGCGGATCCGGCGATGACATCATCATCGGTGATGAAAACGCGAATGTGATTCGCGGCGGCGGCGGCAACGATTTTATCGATGGCCGTGAGGGTCAGGATACGGCCGTCTTTTCGGGTACGTACGGGCAATCGACGATATCGATCGTCAATGGCGTGCTGACGGTTACAGGTCCGGACGGCACCGACACGATTGAAAACGTTGAGAACTTTGCTTTCACGGAAAGCCCCAATCTGATTGTCGGCCTCGAGGACACGGCGATGAGCCTTGATGTCGCCCAGCATGTCCCGGGCGCAGAAAATGCGACTTCCGTCGTGATTTTCGGGGTGCCCGCAGGCGCCGTGCTGTCTGCGGGTACGCTGCTCGAGGACGGATCGTGGCTGCTGAACAACGGCGACCTGGAAGGCCTGACGATTACCGGTGCGGCCAACTCGGCACAGGATTTCTCCCTCAGCATCAATGCCTATAACGCCGACTATCTGTCGATGGTCACACAGGCGGCTTCGGATTATCTCGCTGATCAGCTGGACCCGGTAACCAACCAGCCCGTCCAATCTCTTGGCGACTTCCTGAACGGGGGCGGATCGGTCTTTGATCTCATAAACGGTCCGGCTCAGTCCTATCTGCCGAGTGCCGATGGCACTGGCGTCGTCGGTATCGAAGTCATCGGCGTTGTCGACCCGTTCTCGATTACGATTGATGGCGTTGAAATGACGGCTGACGGTTCGGCCACGTCGATCACTTTCGCAGGTACCGAGGATCAGGAGATCCCGCTGAATATCGTTGCGTCTTTGACAGACACAGACGGTAGCGAGGTGGTCTCTGTCACCATCAGCGGTCTTCCAACTCTGGAGGTTGTCGAAGCCGTCCGCGAGATTCCGCTTTTCGATGAAGAGGGCGAACCGCTTCTGGATGAGAATGGCGTTCAGATTACCGAGACGGAAACATATTTTGAGCCAGTGACGGATGCTGAAGGCAATCCGGTGGGGGCGCACCTCGTATATACGGATGCCAACGGAAATGACGTCATTTTGCCGCCCAATTCAACAGGTACGTACGAACTTTCCGGCGAGCAGTTAAACAATCTTCGTCTTGTTGGTTCTCCGGACGACAGCGACGATTTTGATCTCGAATTCTCGGCACAGGTTCGTGACGGCGAAGCCGTGGACACGGTGTTCGGCTCTGCGACTGTCGTACTCGCGGCGCAGGCCGACGTGCCCACCGTGAACGGCAGTGCGGAGGTTGGCATCGAAGATCAGCCGCTCAGCATCAATTTCGACATCGACAAGAACGACGTCTCTGAGCATATCACCGATGTGACGCTGACGGGCATTCCGGCAGGTTCCAAGCTGGCTATCGAATATACGGACCCGGATTCCGGAGAGACGATGATGGTCTCGATCCCGGTTGTGAACGGTTCTGCAAACATTCCTCTCGGATTCCTTGGCGAGGATATGTCGACCGAGAACCTGCAATTGACGCCGCCGGCGCACCTGAGCGGCTTGTTCAATTTACAGCTTAACGTGACCTCGACGGAACCCACCAATGGCGATACCGCGGTCAACAATTTCGATCTGCCGCTGGAGATCATTGCCGTGGCGGATGAACTCGGTGTGACCGTCAACGGCAATTCGGTACTGGAAGGGGACACGGTTTCCATTGATGCGCTCGAAGACGGGGCATTCGGTCTGGACATTTCGGCTATGACCGCGGACACGGACGGTTCCGAGGTCATCTCCATCACGATTTCCGGTGTGCCGACAGGCGCGGTGCTTTCCAAAGGTGTCGACAACGGTGATGGTACCTGGACGCTGACGCCGGATGATGCGGATGGTCTTTCGATCACACCGCCGCTCAATTCCGATCTCGACTTCGATCTCGGCATAACTGTAACGAACGTCGACAACAACCAGGATGTATCCACGCTGGAAGCGACGGTCTCCGTCGGTCTTGAGGCGGTCGCCGATGCGGCAAATCTTGCAGTCGACAGCACGATCGAGAGCGTCGAGGACTTTTTGATCCCGCTGGGTGATTCGATCAGCACCAGTCTCGTCGATACAGATGGGTCCGAGAGTCTCTCAATCAACATATCTGGCCTGCCGGCCGGGTCTGTGCTTTCAGCAGGGATCAGCAACGATGACGGTTCCTGGACGCTGACGCCTGAACAACTGGATGGGCTGACGCTTTCGCCCGGGCTTCATATCTCCGGTGCATTCGATCTGACGGTAACCGCCACCACGACCGAAGCTGCGAACGGTGATACAGCTGTCGTATCGCAGCAGATCGGCCTGAATATCCTCCCGGACCCGGATGCGCCTGAAGTGACGGTTACGTCCGTACTTGGCAACGAGGACCTCGCAATTCCGCTGAATATCGACGCTAATCTCGTCGATACGGACGGTTCAGAAACGCTGAGCATTTCCATTTCAGGTGTGCCGGCTGGCGCAGTTCTGAGTGCCGGTACGCAGGTTTCCGAAGGCGTCTGGGAAGTCGCGCCGGCGGACCTCGCCAATCTTTCGATTACGCCGCCACTGAACAGCAACGAAGATTTCAACCTGACCGTAACCGCCACGGCGACCGAGAGTAATGGAGAATTTGCTGAAACGGTTGTCGATGTCCCTGTCAGCGTTCTGGGTGTGGCCGATGCACCCGATCTGGTGACGGATGCGGTGACCGCTCTCGAAGGCACGAATATTCCGCTGAATATCGTTGCCCAGCTCGGTGACACGGACGGATCGGAAACGCTGAGCATCACGATTGAGAACATTCCGAATGGCGCCTTCCTGCAGGTGCCCGCGACGGACGAGTCGGGTGTGCCGCTTTTGGATGACCTCGGTGAGATCATCTATAACACGCTTCAGGTCGTTGATCAGTCGGCGACTTTGACGGCCGATCAGCTCGACGGACTTGTGATTGTGCCGCCTGTCGGTTCCGACGAGGACTTCGACCTTCTCGTGACGGCCACAGCGACAGAGGACGATAACGACATCAGCGCGAACGGCCAGGGCGTTGCCAGCGTTTCCGGCACGCTCTCGGTTATCGTGCATGAAGTGGCTGACCCGCCGGCATTGATGCTTTTCGACTCGCTCGGCAATGAAGATGTTCCCGTTCCGCTGAATATCGCTGCTATCCTCACAGATGCCGACGAGACGCTCAGTGTGACGGTTTCCAACGTGCCGGAGGGCGTGACACTGTCCAAAGGGTCGTTGAATGAAGACGGCACCTGGTCGCTTCAGCCTGAGGACCTGGCCGGGCTGACCATGATCACGCCGGAAAACTTCAGCGGTGAATTTTCGATCTCGGTAGAAGCCACGTCCACCACGGATGACGGCACCTTTGCGACGCAAAGCGGCACGTTGAATGTTGCCGTCCGCGGTGTCGCGGACGCCCCCAATCTGGATCTCGTGGATCTGAGCGCGAACGAAGACGCACTTATTCCGTTAAACGTTGCGATCGGCGCCGGCCTCGTCGATACGGACGGTTCCGAAACGCTGACGATCACAATCGGAAATCTGCCGGAAGGCGCGCAACTGTTCAGCGGCGTTACCGACCTCACCGATCTCGACGCATTGTCGAGCCTCGTTCCGTTGAACATCGTCGATGGCGCGATCGAGCTCACGGCAGAGCAGCTCAACGGTTTGGTCATGCTGCCGCCGGCGGGGCTAGACGAGGATTTCTCGTTACAGGTGACGGCAACCGCAACTGAAGCCGATGCGGCACTGACCGACAACAACCAGGGTGTCGCCAGCGTCAGTGGTGTCATCAATGTCGATATGACGGCGGTTGCCGATGTTCCTACACTGGTCCTCCAGAATGCAGCCGGAAGCGAAGACAGTGCGATTCCGCTCGACATTGGGGCGACGATTCAGGACGCGTCCGAGACCTTGTCGATTACGATCGCCAATGTGCCCGCTGGTGCAGTGCTGTCGGCGGGCTCCAATAACAACGACGGCACGTGGACGCTGACTCCGGCTCAGCTGGATGGTTTGACGATTACGCCGCCTGCAGACTCGAATGAAGATTTTCAACTGGAAATTACCGCGACGTCGACCGAGCAGGATGGCACATCGGCGTCTTCGACGGCCTCGCTGAGTGTCGGTGTGACGGGCGTCGCCGATGCCCCGAGCCTGGATGTGGGCGATGTCAGCGGGTTGGAAGACCTTCTGGTGCCGCTGAACATCTCGTCCAATCTGGCGGATACGGACGGATCGGAAACCCTGAGCATTACGATTTCCGGTATGCCGGTGGGCGCTATGCTCTCTGCAGGTACCAGGAATTCCGACGGGACATGGACCCTTGGCGCCGGTGATCTCGACGGTCTGAATCTTGTGCCGACGCCCGACACCTCGGGTAACTTCACGCTAACAGTGACGGCGACATCGACCGAGAACGACGGCGATACCGCATCGGTGACCGGTCTGATGAACATCAATCTCGATGCCGTTGCGGATGCGCCCACGTTGGTGCTGCACGACGCCGCCGGTTTTGAAGATGATGCCATTCCGCTCGAAATCTCGACCGAGGCGACAGGTGGGGACGAAATTGTCGGGATTACCATTTCGGGCTTGCCGAACGGTGCGTCGCTGTCTGTGGGCACGAACAACGGCAATGGCACATGGACGTTGACCGAGGAACAGCTCGAAGGTTTGACGATCACGCCGCCCGAGAACTCCAATGCGAACTTCCAGCTCAGCGTCACAGTCACATCTATGGATGGTGACGATCTCGCGGAAACCACGCAGGCGATGAACGTTTCTGTCACCGGCGTGGCCGACAAGCCGCTCCTGAATGTACCGTCGCAGATCACGATCGACGGCATTCTGGATGCAGCCGATCTCGATATCGAAAGCTCGCTCACGGACCTCGATGGCTCCGAAAGTCTGAGTGTCTCGATAAGCAACATCCCGACCGGCGCCGTCGTCAGCCTCGGCAACGCCGTTCTGGACGTCGTAGGCGGTGTTGTTGACGGTATCCTGCCGAACCAGTTGGCCGGGCTACAAATCACGCCGCCGCCGGGCTTCAGCGGTAACTTCACTTTGCAGGTGACGGCGACCGCTTCGGAGACCGACCCCGACAGCACGATCCCGGACGGTCTCGAAACCAACGTCAGCATTGCGTACATCGACGTGACGGTGGACGGGGTTATCCCGGACATTCCGGATGTGCCGAACCTCGAGCTCGGCGACGCGCTGGGTTATGAAGACAACGCGATCCCGCTCGATATCGAAGCATCGCTGACGGATCTCACCGAGACCCTTTCCGTCACGATTTCGGATGTGCCGACGGGCGCTACGCTCAGCAAGGGTACGGATCTCGGTAACGGGACGTGGTCGTTGTTGCCGGAAGAACTGGATGGTCTGACCATCACGCCGCCGGCGGACAGCAATGTTGACTTCAATCTGACGGTCACCGCGACGTCGACGACTGAAGACGGATCGATTGCGACGAACTCGGGCACGCTGCCGGTCGATGTAATCGGTGTGGCGGATCAGCCGGACCTGACTGCGTCGATCGGCGTCGGTCAGGTTATCGATCTTCTGACTGGTGAGGCGCCTGTTGTTGGTGATGTGCTGGGTGGCATCGGTGGTGTCATCGACGATACCACGCAGGACCTGGCGACGGTGTTCCCCCTGAATATTTCTTCCAATCTGAATGATCTGGATGGATCGGAAACATTGTCGATTACCATCTCCGGATTGCCGGCAGGTGTGACGTTGTCGGCGGGTGAACAGGTGGATGACACCACTTGGACTCTGACGCCGGAACAGCTGAACGCGTTGTCCATGACAGTGCCGATCAGTATTGATCCTGATTTCGATTTTGATGTTACCGCCACGGCGACGGAGGACGATGGCGATACGGCGAGCGTCTCTACGACGGTTGGAGTAGATGGCGATGACACGGCACAGGATCCCGATCTTTCAGTCAGCGCTGCTGCGGGTGACGAAGACACCGCAATCGAGCTTGATATTTCGGCTGCGCTGACAGATACCGACGGCTCCGAAGTTTTGAGCATTACCATTTCGGGCATGCCGAACGGCGCAGAGCTGTCCGCAGGCACGAACAACGGCGATGGCACGTGGACTCTGACACCCGCCGAGCTTACGGGGTTGACCGTAACGCCGCCGATTGATTCCGATGTTGATTTCACGTTGACGGTTGAAGCGACCTCGACCGAGTTGTCAACGGGCGACACGGCGGTCGTCAGCGGCACCATTCCGGTGACGGTGAATGCCGTTGCCGATGCGCCAAGCGTTGCTGCGGGTGATGGCGATGGTGACGTCGGCCAGACGGTTCCGCTCGCCATTGAGAGCATCCTCAGCGATACGGATGGCTCCGAAACCCTGTCGATCAACATCGCTGGCTTCCCGGATGGCGCGAGCCTGAATGCCGGCACGCTGAACAATGATGGATCCTACACACTTACCGTTCAGGATCTGGACGGTCTGGCGATTACCTTGCCGGACGGTGCCAGTGACGACTTTGATCTGACGGTAACGGCGACGTCTACGGAACTGGCGAACAGCGATCAGGCTTCCAACGTTGTCACGGCAGCGGTCAACGTCGACCCGCTTGCCAACGATGACCGCAATGTGGTCGAGATCGGTGAAGTCACGACCGGCAATGTGCTGACCGGTGAAGGCGACAGCGCCGATCCGGCCGCCGCCGCGGATGTCGGTTCCGAAAGCAACAACAGTGTCGTCGATGTGAGCTTCGGTGGCGTCACCAAGAGCTTCGGCAATCCGAATGACGTTCAAACCGACGCGGATGGGAACTACATCGAAATCGCCGGTGACCACGGCACGCTCAAGATGTACCAGGACGGTTCCTACGATTATGCGGCAGATGAGAGCGATGCCGTTTCGCATGTCGCTGGCCTCACCGGTACGGCAAGCTCGAGCGCGGTCGAAGAAGCCTGGTCTGGCGTACAGACATTCGCGTTTGATTTCGGATCTTCCTACGTCAACGAAAACGGGCAGTTCGATCCGACACTGGCAGACGGTCAGGTGACCTATACATCGGATGGTATCGGTGTTGCAGGCACGCAGAACGGCATGCCGGTTCCGGATCAGATCAACCACGACAACGATACCGGCGAAAGCCAGGCGCTGGGCATTAACCTTGGCGGTTCCACATCTTCGGCGACGCTTACGGTCTCACGCCTGTTCCACAATGAGGATGGCGGTGAGCAGGGCGTCTGGCAGGCATATGATTCCGACGGTAACCTTGTCGGCGAGGGCGTGCTGAACGCCTCGACGGTCGATTACAGTGGTTCAAGCAATACGGGCACGGCTGAAATTTCGTTGCCGGACGGCGCGTCGTTCCAGTATCTGGTGTTCACGGCAACCGATACCGGTAACGATCAAAACCAGAATGACTCGAGCGACTTCTTCGTTCGTGCGTTGCAGTACGAGACCGATGCAGCGGAAGGCGGAGAAGATGTCTTCACGTACACCATGCAGGACGCCGACGGCGATACCGCATCGGCGACGTTGAGCATCAATGTCTCCGAAGAGCAGGATACGACGGCATCCGACCCGACGCTGAACGTTGCTGATTCTGCCGGCCTGGAAGACAATGCCATTGCGTTGGATATCGCGGCAGGCCTCGGCGATCTGGATGGCTCGGAAACGCTTTCGATCACGATCGCGGGTGTGCCGAACGGTGCCGAACTTTCGGCGGGTATTAACAACAACGACGGTACGTGGACGGTCAATCCGGAAGACCTGGCCGGCCTGTCGATCACGCCGCCGCTACACAGCAATGTAGACTTCCAGCTGACGGTCACAGCGACCTCAACCGAGGAAAACGGCGGCGATACCGCAACGGCAACAGCGACGATTAATGTCGACGTGACCGGTGTGGCGGATGCGCCGCCTCTTTCGGTGTCGGTCGGTGAGGGCACGATTATCCCGGGTGATAGTGAGACGGTCTCGACGACGATTAATGTCGACAACGTGTCCGACGGCGGGCTTGGTTTTTCGGTCACCGGTCGTTCGATCAATCCCGACGGTTCCCTGAGTAACGCATCCGCCGACAACATCAGCTTCAATGGCAATCCGGTCGGGTTTGGTGTCAGTGGCGCCGCATCCGGCGATAATGCCGAGCTTGGTTTCGACAGTCATGAAGGCGTATCCGAGCAGATGATCGTCAGTTTCGACGATCCGGCGTCCTCCGCTGACGTGTCATTCGCCTGGATGCACGGTGGCGAACACGCGAACTACGAACTGTATCTCGATGGCGTGAAGGTCGGTGAAGGGGTTATCACCGGAATTACTGACCAGATCGATCCGCCGGTGACCTTTACTGCAGAGGGCGGCAGCCTGTTCGATCAGATCGTGTTCACGGCGCCGGGTAGTGGGGATGATTACCTGATCAACTCGATCAGTTTCGATACCCAGCTGGGTGGCGAGACCATGGTAGAGTACCCGCTGAATATCTCGACGGAGCTTGTCGATGCCGACGGTTCGGAAACCCTATCTATCAATGTTGCAGGGTTGCCTGAAGGCACCACGCTTTCCGCCGGTTCACAGAACCAGGACGGCTCGTGGAGCCTGACGCCAGGCCAGCTTTCCGGTTTGACCATGACGGTTGCTGCCGGTGTCGAGGACTTCTCGGTGGATGTTACCGCGACGACGGTTGAAAACGACGGTGATACTGCGTCCGTAACTGCGAGTGTCGATGTCACCGTGCCGAGCGGCGACCAGACGGCTGAGGACCCGAACCTGCATGTCGGTGACGTAACGGGTGACGAGGATACCGATATCGAGCTTGATATCGCTTCCTCGTTGAGCGACACGGACGGTTCGGAAACGCTTTCGATCACGATTGCCGGTGTGCCCAACGATGCCACGCTTTCAGCGGGAACGAAGAATAACGACGGCACGTGGACTCTCGAACCGGGCCAACTTGATGGTCTGACGGTCCGACCCGCTCAAGACAGCAACGAGGATTTCCAACTGACGGTCACCGCGACCTCGGTCGAGAGCTCTTCGGGCGACACGGCCACCACGACAGCCACCATGAACGTGAATGTTACCGGCGTGGCAGACGCGCCATCGCTGGCAGTGACCCTTGGTGCGCCGACCGAAACGCCGGCAACCGGCACAATGACGATTACCAATATGGGGCAGGAAAGTGCCGGTTATAACAACAGCTACGGTTACTACGTTAAGGACGCTGAAGGAAGTCCGACCGAAGGCCTGATCATTTGGGATAACACCAAGCAGCAGATTGGCGAGACGTTCACGCTGGAGGGGGTCGACCCGGACAGCATCGGTTTCTTCGTAATCCCGAACGGGGACAACGAGAATTCTGGACTGGGTGACAACACTGCGGTGACCTTCGAACAGGACGGTCAGGGCAACTGGCACGCTGTCGGTCCGAATGGTAATCGCCTTGAAGGTACGGGTGATCCGGTCCTGTTCAGCGATCCCTCGCTGAATGAAGGTAACTTCGATTACACGACAGACAATAACGTCGTCGGCAATCAGAATTGGGAAGACCTATTCGGCGGTGGTGATAATGACTACAACGACGTCAATATCAATGTGAACTACACGCCGGGCGACGGTGCGGGTACGGCCGAGTATCCGCTTAACATCATGAGCGAATTGCGTGATACGGACGGTTCCGAAGAACTTTCCATCACGGTTTCCGGTCTTCCCGAAGGGGCGACGCTCTCTGCTGGCACGGTCAATCAGGACGGCTCTGTCACGCTCACGCCGCAACAGTTGACGGGTCTGACCATGACCGTCGCGCTTGGTACGGACGACTTCCAGATCGGCGTGACCGCGACGACGGTCGAAAACGACGGTGATATTGCTTCCGTCTCGACTACGATCGATGTCGACACGCCGGACGGCGACACAACTGCTGAATCGCCGGATCTGACGGCTTACGACGTCTCGGGTGATGAGGACAGCTGGATTGCGCTCGATATCAACAGCTCTCTGACGGATATCGACGGCTCAGAAAACCTCTCGATCACGATTGCGGGCGTGCCGGCCGATGCCACGCTGAATGCCGGGATCCGCAACAATGATGGGACATGGACGCTCGAAGAGGGCGATCTTGACGGCCTGGCTGTTCGTCCGGACGAGCATTCGGATACGGACATGTCGCTGACGATTACGGCTACGTCGACCGAAAGCTCGACCGGCGATACGGCGAGCCAGACCGCCACCATGAACGTCACCGTCAATGCGGTTGCCGATGCGCCCACCCTGACGGCAGCACTTGGTCAAGGGACGGTTGTCGAAGGCGATCCGGTTGCCGGCGAGACGACGACCGTCTTCTCGTCCAATTTCGGCAGTTCCGATGTCGGGTTCGTTGAATCGCTCGACGGCTGGAGCACTAATTCCGATGCGATCGAAACCTGGGACTCTTCCAGCGGACAGACCGGCGACGGCGCATACATCGAGCTCAATGACGACGCCGTCGATCACTTCGATGACGCGACGAGCATCAACCGCGAGTTCCCGACCGAAGAGGGTGCAACGTATACGTTGACCTTCCGCTATTCGCCGCGTCCAGGCTATGACGACGACGTGAACCGGATGGATATCCGGGTCGATGGTCAGTCCATCGAAACGGTGTCGGCGGACGGGGCCAACAATTCCGACAACGTCTGGCAAACTCAGACGGTTACGTTCACCGGTACGGGTGAGCCCATGAACCTTGAGTTCCTCTCCACCGGCGTTGCACAAACGCACGGCCGGGGTATGCGGCTCGACGACGTGGTGTTGACGGAAACAACCGTTGAAGAATCTGGCGAACCTACAATCGAGTATCCGCTGGATATCTCCGCAGTTCTGACCGATCAGGACGGTTCCGAGGAACTCTCGATCACTGTCGAGAACCTGCCGGAAGGCGCTTCGCTTTCCGCAGGAGCGCAAAACAACGACGGTTCCTGGACTCTGACGGCCGGCGAGCTGGCTGGCCTGACCCTGACCGTTGCGGCCGGGACGGCCGATTTTGATCTCTCCGTGACGGCGATTTCCACGGAGCAGTCGAACAACGACGCCGCATCGACGACGACGTCGCTCTTTGTCGACGTGCCGGAGGTCAATACCGATCACTCTGCGGACGGTGTGAACCTGACGGCCGAAAACGCCTTGGGGGACGAAGATACGGCCATCGCACTGGATATCGCATCGTCGCTCAATGACACAGACGGTTCCGAAGAGCTCTCGATCACGATCTCCGGTGTGCCGAACGGCGCAACGCTGAGCGCAGGTGCGCGCAACAACGACGGTACCTGGACGCTGGAAGCGGGTGATCTGAACGGCCTGACAGTGCGCCCGGGTGAGCACTCCGACGCTGATATGACGTTGTCGATCACGGCGACCTCTATCGAAAGCTCGACCGGTGATACCGCAAGTCAGACGGTGACCATGAACGTCGCGGTAAACGCTGTCGCCGATGCGCCGCAACTGACTGTCGGTTTGGGCGAAGGTGAAGTCGGTGGTGGTTTCGCCGATGTAGCTGTGCCGCAGTCGATCATCGACGCCGTGAACGGTGACGACGATCGTACCGTGACGGTGTCCGGACTTTCCGAAGGCGTGACGCTCTCGGCCGGAACCGACAACGGTGACGGCACCTGGACCTTGACGGCAGAGCAGTTGAACGGCCTGACCGCCAATGCGGCGGACGGATCGGCAGCGGAAATGTCGCTGTCGTTCTCGGTTATCGATGCGGGTGGCGGCACGGAAACACTGGTTTCCGCTAATTTCTCGTCCGGCGCAGACAACTTCGTCTACAACGACGGCGTATTCAGTGCAGACAACGCATCCAGCTACAACCAGTACTACGAAAGTGGGTCGTCCAGCGGTGGCAAGCTCAGTGTCACCCTTGGTGGCATCGATTCTCATAACAAGACCGACTTGTCTGGTGGTCACTCCCTTGATTTCAACGTTGGTGACGCCGGTGACGGCACGTTAACCTTCAGCTACCGAATGGAGCGCGGCGCCAACTTCGAAAGCGACGAGGACGGCACGGTCATCGTTTCGATCGACGGGGTCGATTACGAAGTGGCTACGCATCAGGGTGATGGCGACGGCGGCTCGGCATATGACAGCGGCTGGCAGACCGTCACCATTGACGTTGGTGAACTCGGCAGCGGCACGCATACCCTGACGCTCGGTGGCCATCTCGAGAAAAAGACGGCTTCCGACGAAGTCATGAAAGTTTCGTTCGACAATGTCAGCCTTTCTGTCGATACCGGCGAGAGCGAAGTAGCAAGCGCTTCTTTGGATGTTTCGCTCGATCCGTCACAGGTGACGTTCGATCTTGATATCTCCCCGGAGTTGGTCGATTCAGACGGCTCGGAGGAACTTTCGATCACTGTCGGGAACCTGCCGGAAGGCGCTTCGCTTTCCGCAGGAGCGCAAAACAACGACGGTTCCTGGACTCTGACGGCCGGCCAGTTGGCTGGCCTGACCCTGACCGTTGCAGCCGGGACGGACGACTTCAACCTTTCCGTGACGGCGATTTCCACGGAGCAGTCGAACAACGACGCCGCATCGACGACGACGTCGCTCTTTGTCGACGTGCCGGCGGTCAATACGGATAACTCTGCGGACGGTGTGAACCTGACGGCGGGCAACGTCACGGGTGATGAAGATACGGCCATCGCGCTGGATATCGCATCGTCGCTCAATGACACAGACGGTTCCGAAGAACTCACGATCACGATCTCCGGTGTGCCGAACGGAGCGCTGCTGAGTGCTGGTACCAACAACAACGACGGTACATGGACGCTGGCGGCAACTGATCTGGATGGGTTGACCGTGACACCGCCGACCAACAGCAACCAGGATTTCCAGTTGACGGTGACTGCCACCGGTACGGAAACCCAGGGAGGCGGTTCGGATACACAGAGTGCGAACTTTACCGTTGATGTCGTCGGTGTTGCCGACGGTGCCTCCGTTTCCGCGTCCGCAACGCTGGCTGAAGGCCATTTGGGCGGTTCGCAGACGGGCTCCGGCTCCGGCCATGGTTCCGGGTCGGGGTCTGGTTCCGGTTCCGGATCCGGCTACGACAGTGATCTGATTGCCTTCTTCGAAGTGACCGAAGATGACGACGGCAACGAGATCGACAATCAGGTCGGTCGCAATGACGGTGAAAACCACCACGTCGGCTTCAATCACGATAGCGATGGGCCGAGCGGAACCTCTGCTGTATTCGACGGCAACAACGACTACATCGAGGTCGATCATAAATCCAACATGGAGATGGAGTCCGGCACGTTCGTCGTTTGGTTCAACACCGAAAACGCTGACAGCAAGCAGGGGCTGTTTTCCAAGGACTCCAGCGGCTACGACAGCGGCGGTCATCTGACGGCATTTGTTGACGACGGCCAGTTGGAAGTTCGTATGCAGAGCGGAAATTCCAGTTTCATGGTCCAGGGCGGCAACGTGAACACAGGTGCGTGGCACCAGATGGCGTTCTCGTTCGGTCCGGACGGCATGCACCTCTATCTTGACGGTGAACTGGTCGATAGCGACAGCTATACCGGGGGCATGGAAGGCAACGAGGAGCCTTTGATCTTCGGTGCCAACCAGTGGGCGAGCGGTGACGGCGTCGCCAACAACCTGCAGAACTTCTTCACCGGCGAAATGGACAAGATGGCCGTTTACGATCGCGCTCTGACGCCGACCGAAATTGCGAACATGCATGACGAAGGCGTCTCGCAGGTGGTCGACAACGGTGAAGCGCTCGTCTACGACTTGGATATCGAAGGCACGCTCGTCGACCTCGACGGCTCTGAAACCCTGTCGTTCGAAGTACGCGGTCTGCCTGAGGGTGTGACGCTCTCTGCCGGCCAGAGCGACGGCAACGGAACCTGGTCCCTGGCGTCCGGTGATCTGGAAGGCCTGACGATGACCGTCAGCCCGAGCGTCAGCGATGACTTCTCCATCGAAGTGGTCGCTATCGGTACGGAGAATGACGGCGATAGTGCGGAATCTCAGGTTGTATCTCTTGAAATCGATGTCGCGGTGGAGGATCCGGTCGAGATCAGCGGAACCTGGGAGGATGAGACACTCGAAGGTGCCAGCGGAAATGACTCGATCTCCGGTAACTCGGGGAACGATGAACTCTACGGTGCCGCCGGCGATGATATCCTCAACGGAGGATCGGGCAACGACTCACTATTTGGTGAAGCCGGTGACGACGTTATGGATGGCGGTCATAACAACGACTACCTGTCCGGTGGTGCCGGGAACGACACCATGGACGGCGGCTCGGGTAACGACACCATGGATGGCGGCGCCGGTAACGACGATATGTTCGGCGGTTGGAACGATGACGTCATGCTGGGCGGCGAGGGTAACGACAGCCTCGACGGCAGTGGCGGCAACGATCAGCTCTACGGCGGTGAAGGTGATGACACGCTCATGGGCGGTTACGATCAGGACCAGCTCTATGGCGGCGAAGGCAACGATGTTCTGTCCGGAGGCGACGGCAACGATACGCTGCAGGGCGGTCTAGGCGACGATACGTTGACCGGTGGTTGGGGCGAGGACCGCTTCGAGATGGATGCTCAGAGCGGTCACGACATCATCCAGGACATCATGGAGAACGATACGGTCGTCTTCGAAGGTCAGGAATTCCATGCAGAGGACATGATCTTCAACGAGAACGAAGACGGCGACGTGGTTGTATCCTTCGCCGGTGTCGAAGGTCAGTCGGTGACACTCAACGGTGTCAGCATGGACGACCTGGACCGCAACGGCGATGGCGATATCAGCGATGGTTACTCCGTCACCGAAGACGACGGCAAGGTCACGCTGACCATCGACGCGCAGTAAACCTGCGGCAACGAGATGATGAACGCCTCTCCGGTTATGGCCGGGGAGGCGTTTTATTGTGTGCTATTCGGCAGCGTCTTCGATCGTCGGATCGACGCGGAAATGCGCCCAGCGCCGCATGCCGCCGCGGTTCTCAAGATAGTTGACCAGAGCTGTTACGGGTTTTCGGTCAAATTTGGAATCCGACTGTTCCATCAGAATGTCGGACACCTTGCGGAAGGGCATGGCGCCGCGGTAGGCGCGCGGGCTGACCATGCCGACGAAGGCATTCGCCACCGCGAGAATACGCGCCGTGCCGATGATCTCTTCTTCCTTCAGCCCAAGCGGCCCTTTGCCGTCCCAGGTTTCCCCGAACTGGCGGATCGTTTCGATCACAGGACCTTCGAAAGTGACATGCTCGATCAGATCGACCGTCGTCAGGTAGGCGTTGGACACCAGCATGCGTTCATCATCGGACAGGTTCTCGGTCTTCATGAGGAGATCTTCCGGGACGAATATCTTGCCGAGGTTCATGAGGCTTCCCGAGATGTCCACCGTTTTAACCTCGATGTCGTCCATACCCATTTCCTGGGCGATGGCACGGGAAACCTCGGCGACACGCGAAGAGTGATTGGCCGAGAACGGATCGCGGCGGTCGACGACGCTGACCAAAGTATCGATCAGCTCTTTCATCATCTTTTCCGATTTGACCCGGGCCAGTTGAAGCTCGGTAATGTCATCGATCACCAACAGGCAACCCGGCGGATAATCACGGTCACCCCGGAGCGGCAGTCCATCGACTTTAACGACCTGGAAGGCGTTTTCACTTTCCGGATCTTCTATCTCGGGATCGCCAAACGAGAATATCTTCTGCTGACGCTCGAAATCGTCGATAACCCGCTTGACCAATCCGCTGTATTCCTGGGCTTTCACCGGGCCGATGATGCTCGCCATGTTCTTGCCCTTGATGTCCGTGATCGGAATGCCGTTCGCTTCGGCAACGGGCATGTTGGCAAACGTATAGACGGTATTGCGGTCGACAGCGCATATCTGTGTTGGCTGGTTGTCCGTCACCATGCGCATGAACTTGGTAAGGTTCTCGAAGCGCTCCAGCGATACCTGGGCCTTGTGCAGTGCCTCCGAGGCACGTGCGGACGCCGCATTCTTCCACACGAACAGGATCGTCAACGTGACGATGACGATAATCGCGATGAATACGCCAAGTATAAAGTTGAGCCGGGTCTCGATCGGCTCCAAGGCTTCGCTTGTCGAGATTTTCCGCAGCAATATCCAGGGAACCTGGGCAACTTCGCGTGAGACCATCAACACCCGGTCACCTGAATAGTCGAGGTTGTTCACGAAACTGCCAGGGATGTTGATTGCGTCGGAAACCGCCAGGTTGGGCGACGCGAGGGCCATGGTTCTTTTCAGCGCACCCGTGCCGTCCCGGAGCGGGGAGAGATATTCGACTTTGCCGCCCGTCTTGCGGACAATCAGGGTCTCCGCTGTTTTGGTCAGTGTGCCGGGCTGAATCAGTTTTTCCCATAGGGTTTCGTCGACAAGGCGGATGCCGACCACGGCGCCAATACCCCGGGCGCCGGCACCGCCTTCCTGCATCGCGTACACCGGCATGGCAAAACCGATAGTTGGCTCACCACTGGCCCCAAGGTACATGTCGATGATGGTCGGTTCACCGTCCAGTGCCTTGCGCACGGCCTCCTTGATGCGTCCGGAAATCGGCGGCATGTCGGGCGTCGAAATGATCGGGTCGGCGTCCTTGTTCACGAGGCCGAGCCCTGCGACACCGACGCGTTCCACATTGGCGGCGATTTCACCGACTGGAGGCGGTGCCTTGTACGCCGAGCGCTCGGCCGTTGCGATCAGCAGATTGCGGAGAAATCCGTGCGAAGCGCTGGCACCGATGCCGCCGCCTGCGCCACCGCCATCAAGGCCCTGAAGTAGCGAGTCCGCAGCAGATTGCGGTTCGGATGTCGGCGCAACCGCACTCGGCTCCGGTGTGGTCGCCAGTTCGGACATGTAAAGCTGCAAAGATGCGTTCTGGGTGAGTTCCCGCAATACCTTGAAGTTGCCATCGATCCAGTCATTGACGGCTGCCGTCCGGGAATCCGCAACGATACCGAGGCGAACCTGCCAGGCCTGGGTTTCGCGCTTCAATTCTTCGTCCACGTAAAGTTTGGCCAGGACGACCGCGCCGACGATCATCACCGCGACTACGATGCCGCCGGCCAGCACGAACTTGTTCACCTTGCGGGGCGGTAACTGCTCCCCGGAATTCTCGACCTTATCCGCGGGCTTTTCCTTGGTCTTGGATTCCCCGGATTCGTCGTCTTTCTTCTTGCGGCGAAGCGAAAACGCCATGCCGATCCCCCTGCAATCAACGGCCCAACGGTGCGACATGATAACCGGTTCTTTTCACAAGAGGAATCCCTTCGTTCACAACAGCGTGCCTAGTGATCGACCACACTTCCTTTGCGTGCTGTTTGACGATATATTCTTCGTCATGCAGAGAAGATTTTCTTTTGTAATCAATGCTCTGGTTGAAATTGGAAGCGGCGCGACCCGTTTCATCCGTGTTGCGAGTCGAGCCGCTATGCCGACCGTTCTGTGTGCAGTGATGGCTGCAGGGGGAGGCGCTTGGTCAGTTGCTGCTGCCGAATCGCCGAAGCCCAGCTTTTTCAATTCGGTCGAGGTTCAGTCAAAGAACATGGCGCCGTTCAAGAAATGGCGCTCGGCACTTGCCCGGTATGCTGAGGAAGCGAAACAGAACCCGAAAGCGCCCTGTCCGGGGCGCGAGCTCGATATCTGCAATTACGACGACTGGACCAAGTTCCTGAAGACGCTTGAAGGGCAGCCGCCGTTAATCCAGTTGAATGAGGTAAACAATCGGATCAACCAGGCAAAGTACATCACGGACTCCGCGAACTGGGGACAGAGCGACTACTGGGCGACGCCGGCCGAATTCATGGCGAGATTCGGCGATTGTGAGGACTATGCGATCATGAAGTACCTGTCGCTCCGACGTCTTGGCTGGAAAGAAAGTGCACTCCGCGTCGTTGCCGTGAAGGATCTTAACCTGAAAGTTGGTCATGCGGTCCTGATCGTTTTCTTCAAGCATCCGAAAACCGGCCAGATCCTGAATCTTCTTCTGGACAACCAGATCAAGGCGATTGCCAACGCCGACAACGTCCGCCACTACCAGCCGGTGTTTTCGATCAACAAGTACTTCTGGTGGCGGCACACCCCGGTAACGGGCTAGTTCAGTGCAACGCCTAAATCCGCTGGAAATTTCGCGCTGAATAACTACATTTCGGTAGGTTGAAACCCCGGAGAAGACATGACCGACCTTGCGCGTGAAATCGCGTCCAGACGCACGTTTGCCATCATTTCGCACCCCGACGCCGGTAAGACGACGCTGACGGAAAAGCTGCTGCTTTTCGGTGGCGCCATCCAGATGGCGGGCGCGGTGAAAGCACGTGGTGAACAGCGCCGGGCACGCTCGGACTGGATGAAGGTCGAGCGGGAGCGCGGTATCTCCGTTGCGTCCTCTGTCATGACGTATGACTACGCGGGATGCACCTTCAACCTGCTGGACACCCCGGGTCACGAGGATTTCTCCGAGGACACCTATCGGACGCTGACAGCCGTCGACAGCGCTGTGATGGTGATAGACGCGGCGCGCGGTATCGAAACCCAGACCCGCAAGCTGTTCGAGGTCTGCCGGCTTCGAAACGTGCCGATTACGACCTTCATCAACAAGATGGACCGTGAAGCCCGCGATCCGTTCGAACTGCTGGATGAAATCGAACAGACGCTGGCACTGGATGTGACACCTGCGAGTTGGCCGATCGGGATGGGGCGGGACTTTCTGGGGTGTTATGACCTGATCAATGACAAGCTCGTTCTGGTCTCGCGTTCGAAGGGTGAGCGGCCGGATGAGGGAGAGCCGTGCAACGGTCTGGACGATCCGAAGCTGGACGAACTGCTGCCGGACTATGCCGTCGCCAAGCTGCGCGAGGAGGTTGAGATGGTTCGTGGTCTCTGCCCGGAGCTCGACGAGGAGGCATATCTCGAGGGGCACATGACCCCGGTGTACTTTGGCAGTGCCATCAATAATTTCGGCGTACGCGAGTTGCTGGACGGTCTTGTGACCCGGGCGCCCAAGCCACGCGCTCAGGAAGCCAAGGAGCGCCTTGTGGAGCCGGGCGAGAACAAGTTCTCGGGCTTCGTTTTCAAGATTCAAGCGAACATGGATCCCAAGCATCGGGACCGTATCGCATTCGTTCGCGTATGCTCCGGCCAGTTCAAGCGCGGTATGAAACTCAAACATGCCCGCACCGGCAAGATGCTCAATGTGCACAATGCCGTTCTTTTCCTTGCGCAGGATCGCGAGCTAGCGGAAGAAGCAGTCGCCGGCGACATCATCGGAATCCCCAACCATGGGAACCTTCGCATCGGCGATGTGCTGAGCGAAGGTGAGGAACTGCATTTCACCGGCATTCCGAGCTTCGCCCCTGAAATGCTGCAGAAGGTTCGCCCGGATGATCCGATGAAAGCGAAGCATCTGGGGCGCGCGCTGCAGCAATTGGCTGAGGAGGGCGCCGCCAGGGTCATTAAACCGTCCATCGGGGCTGACTGGATCGTCGGCGTGGTCGGCGTGCTTCAGTTCGAGGTGATGGCGGACCGCATCCGCACTGAATACGACATTCCAGTCCATTTCGAGCCGACAGAGCTTCTGACGGCACGATGGGTCGGTGGCGAGCAGCAGCAGATGAAAAAATTCCTGGACGGAAACAAGGCTGCAATGGGCACCGACCATGACGGTGAGCCGGTCTTCCTGGCGCGGAATGCCTGGCACTTGAACAAGGCAACGGAAGATTGGCCGGATTTACAGTTCATGAAAACGCGCGAACAGATTATTTGAGCAGGCTGGCCGTTTGATGAAACCCAAGTTCGAATACGTCAGGTTGCCGGAAGGGGAAGCGCATCGGCTGCTGCTTGAGACGCGTGCCGCGAGACCGAAAGAAGAACCCATGTGGGTTTTCGCCTTCGGATCGCTGATGTGGAACCCCTGTTTCAGCTTCGACGTGAAGGCCTCTGCCTTATTGCAGGGCTACGACCGGAAGTTCCATATCTGGACGACGCGCGCACGGGGAACGCCGGACAATCCAGGTCTCGGTTTATGTCTGGAAGATTGCAGCGGCATGTGCCGGGGGATCGCTTATCGGCTTGTCGAGGGTGATCTTGAAGAGGCCTGGGAGCGCCTGTGGGAGCGGGAGATGGGGAGCGGTATTTACCGTGCGGCCTGGGTGTCGGTGGAAACCGAAGAGCACGGTCGTGTGCCGGCTTTGACATTCGTGGTCAATCGGGACCATCCGCATTACGCGGGCCCCATGCCGAGCGACAGGATGGCGGCCATCATGGCAGGCGCAAAAGGGAGTTACGGCCTGTGCCGTGACTATCTGGCCGGCACGATCGAGGAAATGCGAAAGCTGAACGTCGTCGATCCTGACCTGGATGCCTTATTGGCGCAGGTCGACTCGTTGGAGCAGGGAGCGGATTAAGAATGGATCAGCCGATGGGCAGTGCCGATCAACGGCACTGAAGCGTGGCGTCCATCGTGAATTCGCGTTGATACCATGACGGCTGGATGGCGAAACCCACCTCACCGGTCAAATTCTGCTTTTTGCTGACACGGAAGGTTTTCGCATCCCCACCTTCCATGCGCATCTTGCGGGCGCTGATCTGCTGACGGTTCGGACCATCGAGGCGGAAGACGGAAAAAGTACCGGTATCAGGCCAGGCGACGTCGGCATTGATGACGCGGAATACACTGACACCGTTTTCGCAGGACGCCATGATCTTGACGCTGATCGCTGCGGCAGAAGCCGTGGTGGCGCCGCTATCAAGTCTGACAATGCTCGCTGCGCGTTTGCCTGCGTTACCGGCTGCCGCGGCGGATGCAATTTCGCGGCCTGATCCAGTCGTCCCTATATTAGCGGAAACAGGCGTGATGTCATTGCTGCCGGCGGCCGTCGAAAAATCATTCAACGCGGCCATCGCCTGTTGCTCAGCAAGGCATTCGGCCACCGAAATCCACTGTTTGGACATGTAAACATACTTCGCGATGTCGGTCGGGCTGGCGTCATGAGCTTTGCCCTGCACCTTGAGGACAGCACCTTTTCCGCCACGCTGCAGTAGTTCGAGTTGTGCGAGATTTCTGTTCAATGTGACCAGATAGGGGGCCCAGTCCCCGCCATGGGCCTTGTTCACGTAGGCTTGAACCTGAGCATGCGTAAAGTTGCCCAGATAAGCGCTCTTGGGAAAAGGCGCACATGAAGCCTGCGCTTGCGACGCCGCAAGCAGAAGCACAAAAACAGCAAAAATGGTCCGTAGAACCGTCATCAAAACAACCTCACTTATGTAACGGTGAGGAAACTACATATTGAACCTGAACGTAGTCTGACGTTTCTGCGGATATTTGTAACAAATTGTAAAATCGTTCTGGGGTAAGGCTATGTTTTTACGCGTGTTTTTTGCTCTCTATGGATAATGTACAACCCCGACGCGATAATGATGCCCGTCCCCACGTATGTCCATATATCGGGTAGCGTGCCAAACAGCACGAATCCGATAATCGACGCCCAAATCAGGTTCGTATAGCTGTAAGGTGCGACTTGGGACGCCTCGGCATTTGTGAACGCCTTGATCATGCAAAAGTGTCCCAGGGTACCGAATAAACCGGCAAGCGCCATAACGGCCCAGTCGAAGGGGGCGAACATGACGAAATGGAACGGTACCACAACGCTCATGATAACGGCGCCCAGCAGTGCGCTGTAAAACAGCGTTGTCAGCACGGAATCCTGGCCGCTCAGAGCACGCGTAGACAATTGGTAGCAGGCGTAACATGCCGCTGCCCCCAGGACCCAGAACGCGCCTTCGGCAAGTGCGCCTTGACCGGGCCGAATAATGATCATGGCCCCGACAAAACCAATGACGACCGACATCCAGCGGCGGATACCGACCTTTTCCTTCAGAACGAATGGCGCAGCTGCTGTCAGCATGAGGGGGGCCGTAAACATGATCGCACTGGCCTCCGCGACCTGAATGGTCCCCAGGCCGGTGAAGAAACACAACGTTGCCCCCAGCAGGAAAAGGGAGCGTACTAGTTGAAATGTAAGGCTTTGCGTTCTCATGAGTTCAGGGATGCGCGGTCCCAATGCAACGCAGAGGATCACGACCTGAAAAAAATACCTGCCCCACACAGCCTGCATCGTCGGATAATGTGAAACCAGATACTTCGCGCACGTGTCCATCGACACGAACATCAACATGGTCATGATCATCCAGATGATGCCGGATCTCGTATTGCCGGCATCGGCAGGCACGGGTGTTTGCATGTTCGGGACTCTACGCAAATGGCCCAGGAAGTCAGCAAAAAGGTAATGCTTTTACTGCGCTTTTAATGTCTAAGAGCCGCCATGGACAATCGGCAGCCGGCACAATCCACCCGAATAGAAACCGATGGTATGTACGGGCGATTGCGGCGCCATTCGAGCGAATTGGTTCGGCTGGCGACGCCTATCGTCGTGTCCCGTTCCGGTTTTCTCCTGATGATCATGGCGGACACGGTGATGACGGGGCGGTATGACGCGGCCGAGCTTGCATACCTGGCAATCGGTCTTGGGCTCATCATGCCGATGCTGGTCACGTCGCTCGGGCTGATCATGGGCACACTGGTGCTGACGGCGAACGCGTTTGGCGCCGGTCGCCTGAAGGAATGCGGACCCATCTGGCGGCGATCGCTCAACTATGCATTTGTCTTGGGTCTCGTTTGCATAGCCATCGGATACTTCGGCGTCGAAGTGCTGCTATTCACTGGGCAAACCATCGAAGTCGCCCGCCAGGGCGGCGAGATCATGTGGATCGTTTCTCTCGGTCTACCAGGGCATCTGTTGTTCCTCAGTTCGGCATTCTTCCTGGAGGGTATCGGTCGCCCGAGCCATGCAATGGTCGTAATGATTATCGCAAACATCCTGAACATTGTTTTGAACGGGCTCTTGATTGATGGGCCATGGTTGAACGAGCCGATGGGGGCCGCCGGCGCTGCGTGGGCAACAACGGCGACACGCTGGTTCATGGCGGTCGGGTTGGCGCTCGTCGTGTGGAATTTACGCGACAAGGATGCATTTGCGGTCCGCGCACCGCTGGTCGGCGGATTTCGCTCGTGGCGAGAATTGCGCCGCATCGGGTATGCCATCGGGCTCAGCGTCGGCGTCGAGGCCGTGGCATTTGCATTTCTGAATGCGTACGCCGGGTGGCTTGGCAAAATCCCGCTGGCTGCCTATGGCCTGACCCTGAACCTGATGGCGCTTGTGTTTATGCTGGCGCTCGGGATCGGATCGGCCACCGCCGTACGTGTCGGAATCGCCTATGGACGAGGGGATTTTCCCGACGCCGCGCTGGCCGGCTGGACCGGCCTCGGAGCAAACGTGCTTGTGATGTGCGCGGTCGGCGTGATTGCGTATGTTTTCAATGTACAGTTGGCAGAAATCTATACGGAAGATCCTGCATTGCTCGCTGAGGCCTTCGTAACTGTCGCCTTTATTGCGTGGGTCTTCATTCCGGATGGTGGGCAAGCGGTAATGGCAAATGCGCTTCGCGGGCGGCGGGACGTATGGATGCCGACAATTATTCAGACGACCAGTTTCTTCGGCGTTATGGTCCCGTTAGGTTATCTCTCCGCCTTCGTCTGGGAGAACGGCACGGTGGGCCTTTTCCATGGGATACTTGCCGGCTGTATCGTGTCGCTGCTGGCGCTGGGTATCAGATTTCAGGTGCTTGCCAGCCGCGACGGGCGCCGTCTCTCCGGCCGTGCTTAGGCGTGACGCTGACAGTCAATGCAATTCGGTGCGCTTGGATCGTTCTCAAGGCGTTTAAGCGCGATATCTTCGTCGCAGATCGTGCAATAGCCGTAGTCACCGCTTTCGATCCGTTCTAACGCGGCCTGGATGCGTTGCCGCTCGATCTCACGGCGGCGTTCGGTTTCCAACTGCATGGCTTGGCCTTGCAATGCGTCCATGCGCGAGAGGCGACCGACCGATGTCTGGTCGAGTTCTACGGGCTTCCGCGAGTCGGCTGAGATATTCGAGATCGCATCAAGTTCATCGCGCATGCCAAGGAGGCGCTTTTTGAACTTTGTAACTTGCTGCTTTGTCAGAGCCATTTCAGCGCTCCCGAAGCGCGTCCTGCATGCGGCCGATCAGCGGGTCGAGGATGTATTCCATGATCGTCCGGGAGCCGGTTTGAATGGATGCGACGACCTGCATCCCCGGGAACAGGTCGTAGCGAAGTTTGCCGTCCTCGAAGAAGCTCCTGTCCGTAGAAATGCGAACCTTGTAGAACGGGCGCCCGTCCTCGGTCACCAGCGTGTCCGGGGAAACGAGGTCGACTGTGCCTTTAAGATCACCGAATTTTGCCGCGTCAGCCGACGCCAAGGTCACCTTGGCATTCTGTCCGGCACGAACATAGCCAATGTCCTGAGGCGGCAGCTGTGCCTCGATGATCAGCCGGTCATCCGCGGGCACGATGTCGACAACCGTGGAACCGGCTTTGACCACACCCCCGACGCTGACCACATGCAGTGTTTTGACGATGCCGTCGACAGGTGCACGGAGAGTCGTCCTGTTCAGGCTGTCTTCGGACTTGCGAACCCGTTGCGATAGTTCCTCCATTTCCCGGGTTACCTTGTCGAGTTCCGTTTGCGCCTCTTCACGGAAGCTTGCTCGGATGGTTTCCATATTCGCGCGCGCTTCGCCAAGCGCCGCACGGAGACGGGGCAGGGCGGCTTCGGCTTCGTCGATGCGGCCGCGAAGGTCTTCCGCCTCTTTGAGCAGATTGAGATGCAGCATCCGGTTGGTCAGCTCTTTTTCTAAAAGCTTCTCGGAAATCTCGATCTGTTCCGTGATCAATTTGAGGCTCTTTCCAGCGCTGTCGCGCCTCGACTGGACTTCCTTGATCTCCAGTTCGCGTTGACGGATTGCGTCCTGCTGCGCCCGTATCTGCCCCAATTTCCGGTTCTTGCGTGTTTCAAACAATCCGGTCGCTTGCTTGATCAGTTCCGGTTCCGCTTTTACCAGCGCCGCTGGAAATTCGGGTTTATCCTTGTCAGCCAGTTCCGACTTGTACCGCGAAATGTCAGCCAAGAGTGATCGCAGGCGGATCTTCAGTTCTTGTACGTCGGCACCGCTTTGTGTCTGCTCCAACTCCACCAACGGCTGGCCTGCAGACACGCGATCGCCTTCCTTGACCAGAATCGTGCGAACGATGCCGCCCTCCAGATGGTCAACAGACTGAACATTCGTCGACGGCGCGACTTCACCCGTGGCTACCGAGACAATGTCGAGTTCGGCGCTGCTCGCCCATATAGCGAAAAGGATGACAGCGGCGATACATAGTCCGAGAAACATGTGGGTGCCGCGTTGTACCTCGTCGTCCGCCGGGGTTCGCAGGTCCGTTTCATCGCTCATGACGCTGTCTCCGTGCGGACGACCCGCGGCTTGTTCTGCCGGAGCGTGGGTGTGGGCTTGGTGTTAAGGTCGAGGATCAGGGTTGCCGCGCTGACGATCTTCGGATCACGGGAAAAGGCGATGATCGTTTTGCCGCGGCGAGCCATGTCAATGAGTGCGGAGTAAACGAAAGCGGTCCCCTCTTCATCGAGGCTCTCCGTCGGTTCGTCAAGAATGGCAAGTTTGCCGCCGACAAACATTGCCCGGGCAAAAGCAAGGCGCCGCCGTTGACCAAGCGCCATGTTGCTGCCGCCATTGGCAATCAGGCGATCCATGCCTTCAGGGCTCTCGTCGACGAATGGTCCCAGACCGACTTCGCGCACGATACGCATCATCGTCTCGTCCGACTGATTGGGATTGGCAGCTTCCAAATTGGCCCACAGGGAGGCATTCACGAAGGTCGGCTCTTGCGGCAGATACATCAGCTGAGAGCGCCACCAGCCAGGGTCAAGTTGCTTGAGATCAACGCCGTCCGCCAGTACCTGGCCCCGTGAAGGCTGCAGCAACCCTGCGGCGACTTTTGCCAGTGTCGATTTCCCGGCGCCATTCGAGCCCGTGACGACCATGACACCGCCGGGCGGCAGTTTGAAATTCAAGCTTTCGAATAGCGGGGACGACTCGCCCGAATAGCCAAATGAAACGTCTCGAAACTCTATCTGGCCGTTGAATTTGCTCAGCTTTGCGCCCTTTTCCGGTTCGACGGGTATTTGCGCGAACTCCCGTACCTTCGCGAGGGCATTTTCGGCTTTGGCGAAACTCTCTCCCAACTGCGCAAACTTGATCATCGGCCCAAGGGCACGCGCGGACAGAATGTTCGCGCCGATCAAAAGGCCGATATCCAGCTGTCCATGTACGACGAGCCATGCGCCGAGGGAATAGATAAAGACGCTCATCAGTGCTTGGGCGCTTTGAGTCACGGACTGCACAAAGGCCTGACGCCTGGCGATCAGCGCTCGCAGGAGGCGTGATCTCTCGCTCGCTTTCGTCCATGCATTCGTCAGAATGCTGCGGCCGCCAAATGCCCGTATCGCATCCGTTGCCACGTTGGCGTTATTCAGCAGTCCGGAGACTTCGTTCTGCGCGCCACTCAGTGTCGCGGTCGGGCCACGCAGGCTGCGTTGCGACAAGACTGCGAACAAGAAAATAACGATCAGAAACCCGACCGCGATCCCCGCCAGCGCCGGACTCAACAGGAACAGTGCAACAGCGAACAGGAGCGCGAACGGGACATCGATGACAGATGTGATATTGCCCGGCGTGTAGGCATTTTCCACGAGATCCAGGCCGCGCACGACTTCGCGTCGTTCGCCGGGCGGAATACGCATCAGTGCAATCGTTTCCGCTGTCGTGAGAATGCCGAACGCACCGGTGGACAGTTCATCGTCTGTTTTGGCGCTTAGGCCGCGTGCAAGCTTCAGGCGCGCTTGCCGAAAACCAAGTTCCAGTGCAATGGCAATGAGGACGCCGGATGCCAATGCCGCGAGCGTTGCGTCAACGCCCTGTCCGACGTAGCGGTTGAGCACCTGGATAACAAAAAGTGGAGACGCCAGAGCGAGAATATTGGCAAACAGGGATGCCGCCACGATTTCGGCGGTCAAACCTGGCTTTGCCTTCAGGCGTTTAAAAAATTCACCCATCTTTCGCCCAGTCGTATGTTCAAGTTCCCGCAACCTAAAATGGGCATGCGAGCGGTCATTATTTCAGAAAAACCACTTTTTTAACACGCATCAGGCATGCGCCGCAGTTAGCGGCGGTCGTACAGTTCGAGGTGGCCCCCCTCCGATGCCGTGTATTCGAGATCTTTCATGCTGAAAAGATTTGAGATGAAGGCAAACAATGAAGGTGTTTCGCTTGGTTGATCCTCAGCAGCAATTTCCTCATGCTGCACGTCCGTGGGCTTGCGGGGCCGCTCGGAAGTTTTAGGAGAGGTCGCGTTCCGCCTGAGTTCTTTGTCACGCAAAGCACGTTGATGCCCGCGGTCCAGAAATTGGAAAATACTCATCAGAGTGTCCGGGATGTCGGCTTGCGCATCGGCATAAACTGGCTCGTGATCGGTTTCGGTAGCCGCTGGCAGCGCGGCGATTTCCGTTGTGTCGGGCTGAGGGCTCGGCGGCACCTCGATTTCCTCGGTCACAGTGTCAACCGGGGCGGCGGTGGTTGGTTCCGGTTGTGGAGGAGTTGATAGTTTGCTGTCGAAGAAAGAGGCGACATCACCGAAGAACCTCGAAAGGGGGTCGTTTCCGGAGACTTCTCCGCCGCCGGTTTCTGTCGATGCGGGCATTACCGCGGTCTCATCCGAGGATTCAGGTGCAGCGATGGGCAACTGCGGCATATCCATCGATACACTCACGGATGCGACTTGGCGTTCATCGGAACGGGCTTTGAGCGCCCGATCATGCGCATTGCCGAGAAAGGCAAGAATTTTGTCGAAGCTGAAACCGGTGCTCTCGGCTTCCTGGTCACTTTCCGGTGCGCCCTTTGGCAGTGCCGAGACTTCCAGCGTTTCCTCGTCGACAGATGCCTGGGCTTCGGGAGTGTCGGCATTCATCAGATCGTCGGCCGACTGGAATGTTTCATAGGGGGCAACGGCATCGGCGTCTTCGGTTACGATCTTATCCCGTCGTGGCGCGTCCATTTCGACGCCAGTATCGCTCATGGCAGGAATTGTATCGTCGGGTGCTAAAGTGCTAGCCGGGCCGATATCACTGCTCGCGAATTCGACCTCCGGTGCTTTTGCGCTGGGTGTGAAGGCATCTATGTTCGGAGTGACGTCCGCGAATGAACCGTACCGGGACTTCGGTTTCGGTGGATGATCCGGCCGTGCGACCAGTTTGCCGGACTGCGATCGACCGAAGGTCTGGACTGTGTCCGGCAATGCCGAAACGTCCTTCGAGCCGGTATTGTCGAATAAGCGCTGAAAGTCCTTCAGGGACCGGCCCGATGCGACCGTTACATCCGGTTCAATGTTGCCGTTGATCTGTTGCCCCGGTGCGGGCGTGACCGGTTGTACTGGCGCAGGCGCAGGGGCGTCTGACGGCGTTTCTGCCGACGGGGTCGCCGGCGGCAATTTGAAGCTGGGCGGCTGCACGCCCTTTGAACGTTTGATTACATCGTACTCCAGCAACCCGGTTGCCGCGAGGATGCCGTAAGCGGCAATCAGCACGTCCGTTTCCGATGAAAGGGCGTCAGATTTCGCATTGATGAACTTGATCTCGCTGTCGAGCACATCGAGAAGTGACCGTCGACCTCGCTGCCGTTCTTCCCGTGCAATCTCAAGGAAGGCATCTTCGATGTTGGCTTGGTTGTTCAGATGTGCGGCGGTTCGTTTGGCCGTTTCTAGCTGTTGCCAGGCGTTTCTGACCTGCTCTTCGATATTCCGCCTGGTATCCGCCGCGGTAAAGGTCGTCGCGCTGAGGTCGCTTTCCGAGGCACGCAGGGTGTTGACCGCGGTAAAGCCAAGATTGAAATCGAAGGTCATCTCGACCTTGGCCAGGGTTTCCTGCTCGGCGCCGATGGTGCCGCCGACGTTTTTCTTGAACTTGCGCTCGGCGGTTCCTTCGATTTTCGGAAAGAAACCGTCGGCACGCGCGATGCGGACGTCCTCGATGGCAATGTCGGCATCAAGAATGGCGTTCTTCAATGACGGGTTGGACTCCAGCGCGATGTCCGTGGCCTGCGTTAACGTTTGCGGCAAAAACGATGCCGGAAACGGCACGGCCTCCAAAGCGTTGACGTCGTCAGGCATGCGCCCGAACACGGCCTTGTATCTGTTGAATGCGTTGATCAGCGCGCCTTCGTTCTGAGCAACACGTGCTTGAGCACCGGCCAGTTGCCCTTTGGCCTGCAATACGTCTGAAGAGAAACCCGAACCGAGTTCGACAAGGGCTTCTTCAAGCCCGCCCTGCCTGCGGATGCTCTCTTCGGAATTCTTGGCATACTCCAGGGTTCGGGAAGAACGGATGAGGTTCAGATACGCCGTTATGGCTTCCAGGATCAGTGATTGGCGCGTCTCGATCAGTTCGTATCGTGCCGCTTCCACCTGCAACCTGGCTTTGTCGATTGCGGCATTTGTGGATCCAAAATCCCACAGCAACTGCGTCAGCGATATGTCCCATTCATTGAAGCCCGTCCGTGAATCCGAACCATTGTCGTTTTCCTGGGTTTCGTGACCGGCGTTTGCGGTCTGGCTAAGCGTTGGAAACCAGTCTCCCAATGCTTCGCGCGCACGATTTCTCGCCGCGGTCAGCCGGGACTTTGAGGCGCGGACACGGTCGTGATTTTCGATCACATAGGGCAGAAGTTCGTCGAGCGTTTCGGCACGGACTTGTGACGGAATGGAAGCGCAGCCAATAAAGCCCACCATCGCAATTGCAAGAATTGCGCACGCACGACTTTTGTTAGAAGGAGACCTGCCCCTCATTTCGATACCTACCATCCCTGGCGTCCGGGCCCCTTTTTTGAGTATTGGGCCTCGAACAAGAGCTCATCTTTTCTTCGCTATTCGAAATAAGCAAACAATTTCAAACACTCAGGTTTTAGCGCCACATGGCGGCCACGTAAACAACAGGGGATTGAATTCGTCTGATTTCGTCTTCCCCGCTTCATCAAAGCGTATGCATGGAATCCAAGGCAAGGGGAGATTGAGGGCTTTACCAAATATCACAATCGAATAACAATTCTAAAACAAAGCTTTGCAATTCGATGGGTCGCCGTCACGCGGCGGTTCTGCTACTCTGGCAAGTATCCCGAAAGTGAAATGTGCCATTCGGGAAGTGCGACGGGAACGGGGGAAATCGTGGAGTTTCTGAAAAAGCTGAGCAAAAAGCAGCTCTTCGGGCTCATTTTGGCGTTGCTTGTGATCATGACCATCGTCGGATCAGTGATCGCCAATTTTACGTATTTGTCCGACGACGAGGACAGAACCGTCAGGATTGCCGTCGTTGCGCCGTTGAGCGGGCCTCTGGCGGTCAATGGCCAATCGCTGAAGCATGGCGCCGAGTTGTATGCGGAAGGCATCAACGAAGCGGGCGGAATACGCGGGGGCCGGGTTATCGTCGATGTTTACGACGACAAGAATGACCCGGCGGAAGCCGTGCGTATCGCCGAGCAGCTAAGCCGCAATGAGGCCGATCCCGCGGCGCCGGACGTCAAACCGCCGCTCGCGGTTATCGGCCATTGGGGCAACAACGTATCCGCCGTGGCAGCGCCTATTTACGAAGCCGCCGGGTTACCGATGATTTCACCGGCGCCCGTTGATCAGGACGTGGTGAAAGGGCGGGCCAATGTATTTTCTGGCGTGTTCGAAACCAGTCACGAGACGGCATTTGTTGCGAACTACACCAGAAACGTGCTCGGCCAGAAGACAGCATCGATCATTCATGATCTGTCACCACGCGGTCTGAAAATGGCGGATACGTTCGAAGAAACGTATAAGCGCTTCGGCACGCGCATTCGCTATAAATGGGGTTTCGACAGTTCCAGCGGCAACTTTTCGCAACGGATCAACGAGATTGTCGAGGACCTGAAGCCCAAGCTGGATGTGGGCACGGTATTTATTGCTGCCGAGGAAGATGCGGCCGCTGCGGTCTTGAAGGCGCTTCGTGACGCAAAGGCCCGAAATCCGGTGGTGGGAACGTCGATCCTGGCGACGCGGGCATTCCAGGATGCGCTGGGTTCGGACAGCGACGCCGTGTCGAAGTATGCGAACGGAATCGTGGCATCGACGCCGCTCCTGTTCGATACGGCAAACGAAGAAGCACAGGACTTCAACACACGTTACCAGAGGAAGTTCGGCGCATCTTCAGATTGGGTGGCTGCATATTCTTTCGATACGACGCATCTGATCGTCGAGGGCTTCAAGAGCGGTGTACGCGCAGAAAATGAAGAGGTTATCGCCGGTGGCCGGCGGATGATCAGAGAACGTCTTGCGCAAGCTCAGCAGCAGGAGACCGGCATTCGCGGCATCTCCGGTGTAAAAACGTTCACCGCAGAAGGCGAGGCAAGATCGCCGGTCTTTATGGGGCGTTACGATGGCCGGAACATGGTGTCTGCGCTGACCCAGCTGCAACCCATCAAGGCAGGCGTCGCCGCGAACTTCATCGAAGAACTCAAGAAGGGCAAGGTACTCTATGTGAACGACCGGTTTATGTACAAAACCAATGTCGTTTACACGGGGCTGCAGTTGAAGGAAGTCCGGGACCTTAACGTCGATGAGGGAACCGTGACGCTGAATTTCCTGCTTTGGTTCCGCTATAGCGGTGATTTCAAGCCGGAAGATCTGATTTTCTCGAACGCCGTTGAGCCGGTCGTGCTCGACAAGCCTGCGGCGGAGCAAATTTCCCGTGGCCTTAACTACAAGCTCTTTGAGGTTACGAGCACGTTTTCCTACAACTTCTCCAAGGTCAAAAGACCGTATGGAACGGTATTGATCGGTTTCGATTTCGCGCACCGTTTCCTCAATCGAAATAACCTGCAGTACGTGACCGACGTGCTGGGTATCGGGCTTGCGGGTGATACGTCTTTCCAGACGATCCTCGAGCGCAACCAGGTCATTAGCGAGAAGCTTGATTGGGAAATCGACCGTGCATGGGTGTCGCAGGAAATCGTTCCCGTGGGTACCCGCGGCGACCCGACGTATGTGGGGCATGGTTCGGTGGATCCGCTGTTTTCGCGAATTACGATGGGGGTTCTGACGAGTCCGGCACGGATCAATGTGCGGGACTTCGTACCGGAAGAGTATTTCGTGTATCTGGCCATCTTTGGTGTCCTTGGAACGATCTTCGCGGTGCTCATGGACCGGAAGAAGCACGGGCGCTTCTGGTCGGCGCAGTCCTGGATGCTGCGGCTCATGGCCTGGCCGGTGCTGTTGCTTGCCGGCGGCAGCCTGTTGCTGGACTGGGCGGTGATCGAACTTCAGGCCGGCTACGTCGATATGATCGTGCTTGTGTATGACTGTCTTTGGTGGATCGTGCCGGCACGCATCGCCGGCATCGCTCTGGAGCGGTTCCTCTGGGTGCCGCTGGAACAGCATACACGCCGTATGGTGCCGAACGTGATCCGGATGTTCGGGTCATTGAACATCTACATTCTGGCGTCATTCGGTATCATCGCGTTCGTCTTCGACCAGAAGATCACAAGCTTGCTGGCAACGTCAGGGCTGTTGGCAATGATCATCGGCCTGGCGATCCAGGCCAACATCTCGAACGTGTTCTCCGGTATCGCGATCAACATCGAACGGCCCTTCGTGGTCGGCGACTGGGTCAAGATCGGGGATCTGGAGGAAGGCGAGGTCGTCGATATCACCTGGCGTACGGTGCGTGTGAAGTCCCGAAATGGATTTACGATTTCCGTCCCGAACGGGCAGGCGTCCGAATGGCCGGTTCACAACTATACTGCCGGCAAGGTGACGCGATTGTCTTATGCCTTGAATGCCGACCCGGACGTGGATCCACGGCATATCGAGGAAGTTCTTTTGCGAGCGTTGCTGAAATCGGAAAATCTCGTAAAAGAGCCGAAACCAGCCGTTCGCTATAACGGGACGGTTGACGGTTACAACGATTGGGGCGGGAATTTCACGATACAGTACTGGATCGCCAATTATTCGATGCGTGAACAGATCGCTTCCGATGTATGGGACAATGTCTGGGATGAGCTGGAAAAAGCCGGTCTTTGCGGCAAGGTAACCGAGGCATCGAGCGCCGGCGGGCAGGAAGCCGATGCGGGCGAGCCTCAGGCTCAACCCGCGCAATAGACGCGGCGACACGCCGGAACAGGACTAAACGATGTTTCTCGAAATATTGAATGCCGAACAGCGCGAAGCGTTCCTTGTGCTCGCCAGCAAGGTTGCGATCGCGGATGGCGAGGATTCCAGCGAAGAGATGCAGGCCATAGACAGCATTCGGGACGAAATGGGTCTGACGGGAACTGTCGATATGCAGAAGGTGCTGGCCGATCTCGATGTCAGTTCGTTCGATACGCACAAATCCAGGGTTGTCGCGGCACTGGAGCTCCTGCGCCTTGCGTACGCCGACGAGTACGTCCACGAGTCTGAAATCGCAGAAGTTCGAAATGTCTGTGAAGCGATGGGCTTTCCCGAGGAATGGCTCTCGACCATGGGGGAGTGGGCGACCCGGTTTAACGAGGTCGAAGACGAAAATCTGGAAGGCGAGATGGCGGAGTACCGCGATGCGCTGATCGAGCACGCCTATCAGATGATGGATGTCTGAGCGGTAGGTGCCGCCGTCGATCAGCCAATAATTTCGGAGATATATCCGGGCAGGGCGAATGCTCCCTTGTGGACCGCCGGCGTGTAGTATCGGGTCTTGATCCCAAGTTTGCGAAAACGTTTTTCCAGCACGGTCTGATCGATATTTCGGAGATCAGGATTGTCCGTGGCCCAACCGAGGGCCATGGGCCCGCCGACATACGTCGGAATCGTCGCAAGGTAACACGATGCGTCAGCGAACAGATTGCGCAGGTGTGCGATCGTATTCCGGAGTTCGTCGGGTTGCATGAACGGCACCCCGTTCTGTGTGACCAAAACCCCGCCTGGCGTGAGGCAGTTTCTCGCGGCGGCATAGAACGTATCCTCAAAAAGGACTTCGCCCGGTCCGATGGGATCGGTGCTATCGACGATCATCACGTCGAACGCGTCATTGGTTTCTTTGACGAAAGCTGCGCCGTCTGCGAAGACGAGATTGGTTCTGGAATCGTCGAATGCCCCTGCGGAATGGTTCGGCAGGTGTTCCTTCGAGAGTTCGACCACACTTGGATCGATTTCGACCATCGTGCAGTGTTCGACCGTCGGGTGACGTAGAACTTCCCGCAGCATGCCGCCGTCGCCGCCGCCGATGATCAGAACACGTTTGGCTGCGCCATGTGCCAGGATCGGCACATGGGCGAGCATCTCGTGATAGATAAACTCGTCAGCCTCGGTCGTTTGTGTGATGCCGTCGAGCATCATCATCCGCCCGAAGTCGGGGTTCCGGAAGATAATCAGCCGCTGGTGGTCGGTTTGACTGTCGAAGTAGACTTCTGCGCACGAATATTCGGTACGCCAGCCCTTGTACAACGTTTCCTGAAACTTCTCGTCGGCCATCGGTACGTTACGCGCCGCGGCCGCGGAGGTGCTCCTCAACCGCGATCCGCTCAGGCGAAAACGCTTCGCGCAGGATTTCGATTGTCGCGTGCGGATTGGTCTCGCCGCACATGAAGACGTCCAAAGCGGCGTATCCGCACTCGGGCCAGGTATGGATCGAGATATGGGATTCAGCCAGGACCGCCACACCGGAAATGCCGCCGTTCGGTGTAAAATGATGCAGGTGGATGTGGAGCAGGGTCGCGCCGGCTTCGTCGACAGCTTTGCGAAGTGCTGTTTCCACGTGTTCGAGCTCATCCAAGCGTTCTGCGCCATAGACGTCGATAATCAGGTGCGTTCCGGCATATCGGACGCCGTCCCGGATGATGAAGTAGTCCTTGTTCTCGTCGCTTTCGGAAACCGATGTCGGCATATCGACTTCGTCGAGAGCGTGCTGAACCAGAGGTTTGGACAATTCAGTGACCCTTCCAAAAACAAGGCGCCTGGCCATCGTCAGGCAGCCTGTAACAAACTCGAAACAGAGACGCGCGTTTTAATACCTCTAAAACCTCCGATGCAAGTGGAATTTTATGACAATATCTCAAGCTGGCCCTGCGTTTCAGCGATCAAAAAAAATGCAGGTTTGGTACTTCTATTTGTTGATCCGGAACACGGAAAGGAGTAGATAGTCGCCCACGAAGCCGTGGGATCCGTCCCGCGTTTTTTTATAACCCGATTTTGCGGAGTTTAAGGCCATGTGGGGTATGCATCTCACCGTCGATGTCGCCAATTGCAATGAGAACCGTTCCGATGCGGACGCCATCGCGCGTTTTGCCAAAGACATGGTCGAAAGAATCAATATGAAGGCGTATGGCGATCCCTGGATCGTCCATTTTGCCAAGGAAAATCCACAGGCGGCGGGGTACACGCTTACACAGCTGATTGAAACGTCGAATATTACCGCGCATTTCTGTGACTACACCGGGGAATGCTATTTCGATGTTTTCTCGTGCATGGAATTCGACGTCGATGAGGCCCTGAACGTGATTGCAGAGCATTTCGGGTCGCGCGACTGGGTTTACAATTGCATTGTGCGCCAGGCGCCCGAAGCCAAGCAGATCGCCGCTGCCGAGTAATCCTGGATTTCCGGGTTCCGCGCCTGTGGTCACGTTGACAGCAGGCGCGGCGCACATTACCAACCTCATCCATGACTGAAGACGCGCCCCAAGCCGACGGAATGCGCGACAAGCTTTTGTTGCTTGTCGACGGTCAACCGTTCAACAACGCGATCATCGGGATCATCGTGCTGAATTCGATCGTGATCGGCATGCAGACCTCGGAGACCATCGTGGCGTCGTTTGGGCCCGTCCTGGATACCCTGGATACGGTCTTCCTGACGATCTTCGTCGTCGAACTGGTCATGCGGATCTTCTCGTATGGCACCGGGTTTATCAGGCGCCCCTGGAGCGTGTTCGACTTTATCGTTGTCGGCGTCGCTTTGACGCCGGGTGCGGAGGCGTTTTCCGTTGTTCGTGCGCTGCGCATTCTTCGTGCGCTTCGGTTGATTTCCCAGGTTCCGACCATGCGCGTGGTCGTGGAAGCCCTTTTGCGCTCCTTGCCCGGACTTGGGTCGACGGCAATTCTGCTTTTGCTGATTTTTTATGTCGGTGGCGTGATGACGACGGTGCTGTTCAAAAGCACGTTCCCTGAATTCTTCGGGGATCTGGGTGCTTCGATTTACAGCCTGTTCCAGATCATGACTTTGGAAAGCTGGTCGATGGGGATCGTCCGACCGGTGATGGAAGCCTTTCCCTATTCCTGGCTGTTTTTCGTTCCATTCGTGATCGTCACGTCGATCCTTGTATTGAATCTGGTGGTCGCTATCGTCGTCGACAGCATGCAGTCCGCCAAGGAAATGATGGCTGAGGAAGGGCGTGCCGAGAGAGAAGCGGCAGGGGAACCCGCCGAAGCGACGCTGGAATCTTTGCAGGACGAACTGCGTGCGTTGAGGGCAGAGGTTCAGGCGCTTCGCGCCGAGCGGGGTGGCGATTAATGAACCTATTCAGGACATTTCAGGCACAGATTGTCGGCATCATTGACGCGCTGATGAAAGCGGGAAATCTGCCCGAGGGGCTGGATACCTCCAAGATCACTGTCGAGCCCCCCAGGGATGCCTCGCATGGCGACATTTCCACCAATGCGGCGATGGTGCTGGCCAAGGCGGCAGGTATGAAGCCCCGAGATATCGCCGCCCTGATTGCGCCCGGTATCGAAGCGTTGGACGGTGTCGACAACGTCGAGATTGCCGGCCCAGGGTTTATAAATGCCGGGCTTAGCGACGGGTTCTGGCATGGGCAACTGGAACAGATTCTCAAAGCCGGAACTGATTACGGTAATTCAGACCTTGGCGAAGGCGAAAAGATCAATGTCGAGTATGTCTCGGCAAATCCGACCGGGCCGCTGCATGTCGCTCATGCGCGCGGGGCTGTTGTCGGCGATGCGCTGGTCAATTTGCTCCGGAAAGCCGGCTTCGATGTGACGTCGGAATATTACATCAACGATGCGGGCAACCAGGTCGATCAGTTGGCACGCTCGGCACACCTTCGGTACCGCGAGGCACTGGGCGAAGATATTGGCGACATTCCTGACGGTATGTATCCGGGTGAATACATGATCCCCATCGGCAAGGAACTGGCCGATACGCTTGGCGACGGGCTTAAAGATGCCCCCGAAGAAGAATGGATGGACACGTTTCGAAACGTTGCCATCGAACGTTTGCTGAGCCAGATCAAGGAAGATCTGGCGGCGCTCGGCATCGAGCAGGATGTTTTCACGTCTGAACGGGATCTGGTCGCGGCAGGCAAGGTCGAACACGTCCAGGAATTGCTTGAAGCGCGTGGATTGATATATCGGGGCGTGCTCGAGCCGCCGAAAGGCAAAGCGGCGCCCGAGGACTGGGAACCTCGTGAACAGACGCTTTTCCGGGCAACCGATTTTGGCGATGATACGGATCGACCGTTGAAGAAGTCCGATGGCTCATGGACCTACTTCTCCAACGACATCGCCAATCACCTTGATAAGTTTCAGCGTGGCTTCAAGACCATGATCGACGTATGGGGTGCCGACCACGGCGGGTATGTGAAACGGATGCAGGCCGCTGTCCGGGCGGTTACGAAAGAAGAGGGGGATCTGGACGTCAAGTTGTGCCAGATCGTTCACCTGAAGAAGGGCGGTGAGCCGTTCCGGATGTCCAAGCGGGCCGGGAATTTCGTTACCTTGCGTGAGCTCATCGAAGAGTTGGGCGAGAACGGCAAGGACATCATCCGCTTTATCATGCTGACGCGTAAAAACGACAGCCAGATGGACTTTGATCTGGACAAGGCTCTTGAGCAGTCGCGGGACAATCCTGTGTTTTACGTCCAGTACGCGCATGCACGCTGCCATTCCGTGCTGAGAAATGCGTCCGACGTGCTTTCGGAGGCGGATTTAGCGCCCGAAAAGCTTGTTGGAGCCGATATGAGCTTGCTTTCCGACCCTGCGGAGCTGGAACTCATTCGAATGCTCGCGAACTGGCCGAAAACGGTGGAGGCGGCGGCGGAGTCCCATGAACCGCACCGGATCGCGTTCTATCTGAATGATGTCGCGGCACTTTTCCATGGCCTTTGGAACAAGGGTAAGGACAACGTGCGTCTGCGTTTTATTGACGAGAATGATGCCGTCGCGACACGGGCCCGACTAGCCCTTGTTGTCGGCGTGGCAACGGTCATCGCATCGGGGTTACAGGTCATTGGCGTCGCGCCGCTCGAAGAGCTGCGTTGACGGATCAGATACTTCCGCTGCTGATCCGTTCCATCAGCGACTGACCTTTTTCAAAGAATTCGGCATCGCCGCCCGGTTTCGGCAAGTTGAGCTGAATACCCGGGAAAGCTTCTTCGGTCGGCATCGGTTTGCCAAAGTACCAGCCCTGACCCAATTCGATACCACAACTCCCCAGAAACTCAGCCAGTGCCTCGTCTTCCACCATCTCGGCTATGGTTTCCACCTCAATCTCATGGCAGAGGGTCGCCATTGATGCGAGGAAGGCTTTGCCTTTCTTGGTCGAGACCGCGCGTTTCACCACGGGCCCATCGAACTTGACGGTGTCCACATCAAAACTGTTCAAGTAGTCAAAGCTCGCAGCGCCGGCGCCAAAGTCATCCAGTGCGACCTTGAAGCCGATCCGGCGAAATTGCTGGATCGCTTCGTTGACGCCTTCCAGGTCTGTGATTTGCGCGGACTCGGTGATTTCAAGGCTAAGGTGATCTTCGTTTCCGAATCTCTCCGTCAGCAGCTTTTTGAGATCGGCGCAGAATTTAGGATCGCTGATCGAGTGGCCCGAAACGTTGATGGCGATCGGCGTGAAGGGACCTGTTTTCTTGGCCGCTTCGATCGTCAGAATGGACCGTTGTGCGACCGCCAGATCGAATGTCGGGATGATGCCGACTTCTTCAGCCAGCGTAATCAATTGGAACGGCGACTCGCCGGCAGCCTCGCGAAAGCGAGTTAATGCCTCGAAATGGTGAAAACTCCCATCCTTGAGTGATGCAACCGGCATATAAACAAGATCGAAGCTGCCTTCCGCGCAGATTCTTTTGAAACGCTCCACATCCTTGACGTTTTCTTCCATCTTCTTTTCCAGGATGGTACTGAGATCGCCTTCCGGTAATTCACCGTCATTTTTCGTAAATTCCTGGAGCGAATACAGCATCGCCTTGGCCAGCTGCTTATCATCCATGCCGCCGGCCTTGGCATCGACCGTGGCAACTTTCGGCACCAGAGATGTTGCCTGAGGAGCAGCGACGCTTAGGACATTTGATATCTTTTCGCTCAGCCCAACGGCATCGACATCTTCGCCGTGAACGATCGAGAAGTTTTCGTCGTCGATACGTCCTGCCGTGTCGCCGCCGAGGGATTCCTTACTCAACGTCTGCCCGATTGCTTTGAGAACTTCCGCTTCCTGAGCGCTGCCGGACTGAATACCCGCTTCGCTGAGATCGCCGATGTTGATCATACTCACTTTCGGCTTACCGCCAGCGGCTTCATAGGAACGAACCCGCTGCGTCGCCGCATCGACAAACGCATCATTGTTGAGGACGCCGGACTCCGTATCCCTGTCTTCCGGTTTCCTGCCGATGGGCACCGTTTGTTTGGGCGCGATCTTGATCGCCAGAAAGTAGTCGTTGTCGAAATCCGGGACGCGATATCCGGAAATTGCAATCTCGGCCTGTGAATTCGTCGGCGTTGTCGCACGGACCATCAGATCGTCTACACGGGCATCGCGGCTTTTGACCCGAAAGATGTCGTTGACGATAGATCGATCGTCGGGGTGGATAATATCGAGGAAACTCAGACCAATCAGTTCAGCATCCCGTTTTCCGAAAAATGCGTGGGCTGGTCCGGTGCAAAACTTGATCGTAAGATCTTGGGAGACTTGGAATAGAATATCCGCACGGCAAAATGCGAGGGCGGCGAACCGCCCCAAGTTGACTGAATGCGCGGATTTTTGCTTATCCAAAATGTTCATCATACCCTGATTTAGATGAATATATTCGCAGACTCTTAACTATGGTAACAGGTCTAACGAAAATTCTTTAGTGAGCATTGGAAACCAATTGATTCATTTTGTAACGCTTGATCTTGCACCTTTTGCCAGTTGAATCCTAGGCAAATGAGGTCAGTCGATCGACCTATTATTCAATTCAGAAACTACATTATTACAGTTGAATCCGGGGTTTGTTTATGAGGGGTTTCCGCAATGGTTTGAGCCATCTTTACGGCACGTGTCCACACATCCGCGGTGCCGTAAAATTGTATGGCAATCCGCGTTCGCGCAAACGGGAACCGGGTTTTGCAACCCTGGTACGGATCATAATCGATCAACAGGTATCGGTACAGGCCGGCGCGGCGATTTGGCGCCGTCTTGAGGATGCCGCAGATACCGTCTCGCCAACAACCATTCTCGCGCTAGGGGAGGCGGGCTTGAGACAAGCGGGTCTGAGCGGTCCAAAAGCCCGTTATGTAGTGGGCATTGCTGCGGCTGTAGAACAAGGTGAGCTTGATCTTGCGAGACTCGGCCGGTGCAGTGAAGAGACCGTTTTTCAAGAACTGACGAAATTGAAGGGGATTGGCCGCTGGACGGCGGAAGTTTACATGATGTTCGCAATGGGGCGGCCGGATATCCTCCCGGTTGGCGATATCGCGTTGCAGTCGGCGGCCGGGCGGCTCTTGAAACTGCCACAGAGGCCCGGGCCGGATGAGTTGGAAGAGATAGCTGAACGTTGGCGGCCGTACCGCAGTGTTGCCGCGATCATGTTGTGGCACTTCTACAAGAAAATGCCGGCCGAACGCTGAGTTGGACGCACGGCCGGCATTCGCGGTCAAAGGTTCGTCTTCAGAAACTCGGTAAATGTCGCCCACGATTTCTCGTCTGCGACCTTCCGATAGCGGTCCGAGCCAAAGACAGTAAAGGCGTGCGGGGCGCCTGAGTAGACTTCGATTTCGTAGGTGACCCCTGCGGCCTCAAGTTCTTTGGCCAGTCCAGCTACATGATCCATCGTTATTGAAGTATCCGCGCCGCCGTGTGAAATGAAAATCGGCGGTGTGTCCGCGGCGTAGCTCTGACCTTCGGGCGTGGAAAGGCCGCCATGGAAAGTGGCATAGCCGGCGATGTCTGAGGCCTTACCTGAGCGCGCGAGTTCAAGCGTCGCGGCGCCGCCGAAACAGTAGCCCATGACAACAGCTTTGCCGCCGTTCAGTTTTCGTGCTTCTGCAAGCCCGGCAAGGATCAGCGTCCGCATTTTCTCGCGGTCGTTATAGAGTTTGCCCATTTCGGCCTTTTTTGCACCGGTTTCAGTCGGGCGGTTGCCTTTGCCATACAGATCGAGCGCAAACGCGTCATATCCCATTTCCGCCAGCATATCGGCTCGCTTGTATTCGTAGTCCGTCAACCCGTCCCAGTCGTGAATAACCAGTACAAGGCCTTTGGAAGCCCCCTGGGCGGCAGCCTTGTAACCTTCCAGTGACATGCCGTCGGATGAGTAATCAACCTTTTCGCCCGCATTCACGGCGACCGGCGCCGTTGTAACGAGCCCGAGAACAACAAGGGAAGCAAGTAACCCACGCATTGTGATTTCCTCCAGTTGAAACAGGTATGGAGTCTACGTCGGAGATGGACTTGTGGATTTTAAGAGATCACTTGCTGTGAACCCGCTAAATTTACCGTTCGCGGAAGCTCTCCGAAAGCGCCTTCACAACGGGTTTCAGAAGGAATTCAAGCAATGTTTTCTTGCCGGTTTTAATATCGGCGATAACTTCCATTCCCGGAAGTACGCGATTCCGCTCTGGATCGTCGCCGACGTAATTCTTGGCCAGCTTGATCCGCGTCCGGTAGAACGTATTGCCTTCTTCGTCCTGTACGGTGGTTGCGGAATATCCCTGAATTATGCCGTCGATGCCTCCGTAGCGTGTGTAGTCGAATGCCGTGACTTTAACGGTCGCTTCCTGATTGACGAAAATAAAGCCGATATCCTGCGTGCTGATCCTTGCCTCGACGAACAGATCGGCGTCGTTGGGAATGACTTCCAGGACGGTGGATCCCGGCGCGATCACGCCGCCGACGGTTTCCGTCTGAAGCTCCTGCGCGATGCCCGTAACGGGGGAACGAATATCGAGGCGCCGGATTTGATCGTTCTTCAGTTCGATCGTTTCCTTGAGTTCGGCGATCTCACCGAGGACCTGTGCGTATTGTTCGCGCGCATCCATGCGTGAACGGGATTCCATTTCGGCAAGGCGGCTTTCCGCTTCATCAATCGCATTTTGCGCCGTTTTCTGCTTACCCTGTAGTTCGGCGAGCGCCGCCTCGGCTCGGGCGAGCTCACGTTGGTCGTTCAGCAAGATGACCTTCGAGATCAGGCCCTTTTCCTCGAGCGTTTTCCGCATGCCGACTTGCTGTTTGAGGATCTGAATCTGCCTGCGGTTGCCTGCTACCTGATCGCGCAGAAGTTCGAGTTCATTGCGCCTCTGCTCCAGCTGATCGCGCAGGACGTCGGCCTGTGCCTCAAATGCTTCTCGTTTCGCGGCAAGGACTTCCACCTGTGTTTTTGCCAGATCCCGGTAGCGCGGATCGATCTTGGTTACGTCGAATTCCTCGCCACTGATCACGGCCCCCAGTTGTTGTGCACGCAGTTCAAGGTTGGACAACCGGGTAACAAGCTGATCGCGCTCCGGCACGATGCCAGCATCATCCAGCTTGAATATGACCTCACCTTCGGTGACAAGGTCACCTTCCCCGACGAAAATCTCTTTGACGATCCCGCCTTCCAGATGTTGGACGCGCTTGACGGAGCCAATCGGCGATACTTCTCCGGAGGAGACAACGACCTCCGTGATCTCGGTAATGGCCGCCCAGGCGATGAACAGGCAGACCATGATGCAGACGAAGAAACCGGCCAGACGGATCAGGTGGTTTGGGCCGCGCTCCTCCAGCATCAGCGACTGCGCGAGTGCGCCTCGACCGACAAGAAACCCCTCATCTGCAGCCATTGGCGCCCCGGGAAGAGGCGGCGGCGGGCCTTTCGGCGCAGGCATTTGGGCGTTCGGAGTATGCGTATCCATTTTACTGATCCTTACTCAGCAGCCTCGGCGGCCTTCGCCATTTCCTCAGGCGTGCCATCGAACGAAATGGCACCCCGGGTCATGACGATGACACGGTCGGCTTCACGGATGTATGATGGCCGGTGGGCAACGATGAGCACCGTGCGTTTTCCACGATAATCTCGAATGAGATCGATGATGCAGTGATCCGATTCCATATCGAGGGCATTCTCCGGCTCATCGAGCAGCACGATCGGGGCATCGTTTAGCAGTGTTCGTGCAATTGCGAGGCCTTTACGGAAGCCGGCCGACATTTGCTTGATCGAATGTTCGGTCAGATAGGTTTCTACGCCTTCCGGCAGGTCCTGGACGTCATCCAGGACACCCGCTTTCTCGAGGGCGCGGTTCAGCTCGCTCTCACTGGCGATCGGGTTGGCGAGGCGCAGGTTTTGCGCAATCGTGCCCGAGAACAGGTCGGTTTGCTGTGGCAGGTAAGCGATCGATTGCCGCAGGTCGATGGTGTTGATCTGGCGCGTGTCGACGCCATCGATGAATACGGCGCCGGCTTGCGGTTGGTACAGGTCGGCAATCAGTTTGAGGATGGACGACTTTCCGGAACCGTTCGAACCTGCAATGGCGACGACCTCGCCCGGCTTGATATCGAAGCTGACGCCCGAGAGGGCGGGGTCATGGTTCGGCTGATAGCGGATCACCACGTTCGAAAACGTGATGCGGCCTTTGAAACGGCTGCCATCGGTTACTGTGTGCGACGTCGAGGTGACGCGGCTTTCGGTCGGCTGCGCCATCAACTGGTCGACGCGCATCATGCCGTTCTTTACTTCTTCCAGCTTCGTCATAGCGACAAAGATCATCTGCATCGGCGAGAGAATGCGCCAGACGAACGCCATGCTCGCGATCAGGCCGCCGACCGTCATGCCGCCGTTCGCGGCTGCGATGGTGCCGATGGTGAGCGTGCCGGCGCCCGCCAGAATCATCATCAACTGGCCGAATGTCTGAACCATGTTGGATACCCGCGCGTTCTTGAGCGACGAGAGAGCGAGACGGGTCGAGCGCTCCCGGTATCGGTTCATCCAGAGGTCTTCAGCAGCCTCGGCCTTGATCGAGTGTGCGTTCTGCAGAAGTTCGACCAGAATGCCCTGGGCGTCTGCGCTGCCTTCGATATTCGCTTTTACGGCCGTGCGCGCGTACCGAATGATGATGGCGCCGAGGATGCCGAATAAGATCATGAACCCGACCGGGACGAGAGCAATCCAGCCACCGATAAAAGCGATGGCGATGATGAAGATGATAACAAACGGCATCTCCATGAAGGCCATGGCCAGAGGTCCTGAGAAGAATCCCCGGATGCCTTCGAATTCTCGCAGTCTGGCGATCTGTGTGCCAACCGTCGCCCGTTCCAGTCGGGCGAGGGGCATATCCAGAATTTTGTCCACTGTCGACGAGCCGACAATCATCTCGAATCTGCCGCCGAGGTGCGCCAGCAGGGCGCCGCGGATCATCCTGATAAAGATGTCGCAAAGCAATGCGAGACCGATGCCGACGCCGAGGAATACGAGCGTCTGCTTGTCGCCTGTCGCAATTACCTTGTCATATACGGCCATCACGAACATCGGTGTCGCCAAAGCGAGGATGTTCAGCAGGAACGTCAGCATCATCAGCTGTCCGACATATCCCTCGAACCGGCGGGCAACCGTTTTCAACCAGCTGCCGTCCTGAATACGAATGCCGCCACCGCGCTGGTTCTTGGCAAAGAAATAGGCCGTGCCTTTCGGTGATAGGCCACGTGGATTGCGGATGGTTTTTCGGGACGTGCCGTCGAAGATGACGACGTCGTCATTATTGTTCGTGGTAATGACCTGTACGGCCCCGTTGTCCGCCTCGAACAGGCACGGCAGCAGGCGCTTGTCGATACGGGCGCGGCGTATGCGATGCCGTGTCGACGTGTAACTCAAGTTGGCCATCGTGTTGCGAACCGCCTGTACGGACATATCGTCCCAACTGCCGGTCAGCGATTCGGCAAGTTGCCGCGGCGTGCCAACCCAGGCCATGGCGTCCAGTAACGGCGCAAGACAGGCCGCTGCAGGCGTTAAGCGGTTGTTTCCCGCCAGGCGGGCAATCAGGAACCCGGCACCGCTCATTCAGCACCTCCCGCTGCGGGTTGGAATGATGCCGTGCGCCTGGCCTTCGGCGGTTGGGGCTTCAAGACCGCGCGCTTACCGGCAGCTGCCTTTCCCGCGTTTGGCGCTGCACGAAGCGTCGCAGCAGGTTTTGGTGCCGGTTTCTTGGTTGCTGCGGCCGGCGTAAATGCTGACGTACCTGGCTCCGGTGCCTTTGTGTCGTTTGAAGATTGCCGTGTGTTTGCTGCCGTTGGTGCGACACGCGCTGCGGCGGGTTGCTTCGGCGCCGGTTGCGGTGCCGACGGCTTTGCAGGGGTGGATTTGACCGCCGGTGACGCCGGCGGGCGTTTGTTTGCAGGCTGCTGTACCTGCGGCGCCGATTGCTTGGCTGGAGTTGACTGAGCCTTTGGTTGTGACGTTGCAGGCGCTTTCGCGACTGGTGCCGGTGCGGTCTTTGGTTTTGCGACAGGCGTGTTTGGCCTTGATGCTTCAGGCTTGGCAGCGGGAGGCGTTGCCGGGCGGCTTGGTTGTGGCTGTGTTGCGGGCGCCTTGCTGGTTTGCTGCCGGGCTGGCGTTGCCTGTTGAGTTGCCGGTTTTTGGGGGCGTGGCGCAGCACTGGGTCGCGTTTTTGCTGCGGGCGCTGCCGATGCCTGGCGCGGCTGCTGTTCTGCCGGTTTCGGTCGCGGCATTGCGGTCGGTGCAGCTTTAACAGCCGGGGCGGCCGGTGTCTGGTTCGGCGGCTGCGCTGGAGATTTGGGTCGTGGTGTGGCGGTCGGTGCGGTTTTGGCCGCCGGGGCTACGGGCGCCTGGCGCGGCTGCTGCTCTGCCGCCTTTCGTCGCGGGGTGGCAGTCGGTACGGCTTTGGCCGCCGGAGCGGCCGGCGCCTGTTGCGGCGGCTTCGCCGGGGATTTGGGGCGCGGCATGGCGGTCGGTGCTGCTTTGGTCGCCGGTGCAACCGGTGCCTGTCGAGGCTGCTGTTCGGCCGGTTTTGGTTGCGGCGTTGCGGTTGGCGCCGCATTGACAGTCGTTGCCGTCGTTGAATCGGTATCCATCGCTTCGGGCAGGCGGGAAGCCGAGGGCACGGGCCTTTCAGTTGGCATGTTTCGCTGTGCCGCCGCCGGCGCGGGCTGTGAAGCGGTTGAGGGTCGCGGTGTTGCAGCTGGGTCCCGGCGGGGTTCTGCTGCCGCCGGTGCCGGGGACGCAGATTGCTGATCTGACTTGTCTGCGGCTGCCATCGGCGTTTCCGGTGTGGCTGGCGCTTCGCTTATCGGCTCCGCGGTCGGCGACGGAAGAGCAGGCGCCGGTTTTTCGAGCTTCGGCAGATCCTCGTTGACCTCCACCGGTTCAAGATTGCCGTGCGACATCATGAAGCGGCGGTCAGACATGCGCAGCCAGGAAGGCCGCGATGTGACCAGAATGACTGTTGTATTGCCGCGGAGCGAGTTGATGTATTCCATCAACGTTTTGTCGCTATTGGAATCCAGACCGTGATTCGCATTGTCGAAAAGGACCACTTTCGGGTCGTCGATCATCGCCCGAATCACTGTTATCCTCTGCACAAACCCGGCCGGCAGTACGCCGCCGGCGCCATCGCCGACATGCGTGCCGTAACCTTCCGGCAATCGCTTGATTTCCTCATCGAGATCCAGCTTCTTGGCAATTTTAATTGCCTTGTTGATGTATTTCCCGCCCCGGAAATACGTCATGTTGTCAAGAATGGTGCCGGAATAAACATTTGAATCCGCAGTCAAAGATGCCATATGCCGACGGTAGCTCTTGCTTTGAAACTCTGTCAGATCCTGATTGTCGAGCAAGACGGCGCCGTTGTTGGGGCGGATAAGTCCCATCATAAGTTTCAGTAATGTCGATCGGCCTGACGAGTTGTCACCGTCAATCCCGATGATCTCACCGGCTTTCACATTCAGGGTCAGGTTTCGGATGAGCGGTTCGTCCATACCGTCATAGCCGAACGTCACATTTCTCAGCTCGAGATCACCTTTGACATCAGCGATCTCGGGGAGTTGCGACATATCCTCGGCAGGCAACTCCAGCACAGATGCCGCATTTTCGCAGGCGACGCGGATCGTCTGGAAGTTGGTCCACAAACCCATTGCAGACTGCAACGGCTGCATTGCACGGCCGGAAAGCAGTGTACAAGCCGCCAACTCGCCCGCGGTCAACGACCCGTCGATGACCAGTATGGCGCCGGTGCCGATGACGCATGCCATGTTGAGCTGACCGAATGTGCTGCCGAGGCTTTGAGCGATTGAACTCTTGAAAGCGACAGACCTGACTGCTCGAGCCGACATTTCCTGCATCGGATCGAAGCGCCGCTGCAACAGATTCTTGAACGCCTGCGCCTTGACCGTGTGGATTCCGTTGATGATTTCGATAAGGAAGTCATAGCGGCGGTTGTCCACCTGGCTACGAAAATCGACAGCTCGGCGTAGGCTGCCGCCGACGATAATTGCCATGATGCCGAATAACGCCAGCAGAACCAGCGGAACGGCGACCATGATGCCGCCCAGGAACCAGATCATGCCGAGAAAGAAGATTGCGAAAGGAAGATCAATCAGGAGTGTGCCGAGCTGGCTGGAATAGAAATCCTTGACGACGCCGATGGCGTTCACCTTGTCGAGGTAGGCACCGGGCGTGTCGTTTTCGTACACATCCTGTGGTGTACGGAGAATATGATCTACCGCGGATACGCGGGCCAGATGCTCGAATCTTGCGCCGGTATATGTCGTTACGGCGGCGCGGGCGGTTTTCAGGAAAAAGTCCAGAAGCATGACCGCGATTAAGCCGATGACAAGGAACTGCATCGTAGTCAGCCCGAGGTTGGGAAGCACCCGGTCGTACACTTGTAGAATGAAGATGGGCAAGCCTAGGGCGAAAACGTTGACAAACAGAGACATAAGCACGAGCTCAAGCCGGTACCACCGGACCTGAGGTATGCTCTTTTCCAGGCGCCTGATCGTGCGCCAAGTTCCGCGGTTATTCGCGCGGCTCATAAACTTTCCCCCATTCGCACTGATTCGAGCATCGTTCAGCAAGAATCATTAACGCCTTATAGAATCAGCCGTGACCCTGAAAGTCTACTTAAAAGAAGTTACTTATTGTTACGGTTTGCGCGCTGATTTCGATATTTGTTACAGGAAATTCCTGACTTCAGGATGACGTAATGTACACAAATGATAATTACCGGAAATCGTGCGGTTTCCGGGGGACTCGCTGTAACATCATGTAACCAATTATCACCGGGGTAGCGCGCGTAATTGTGCTAGATAATGGCTGTCCGAAAGGCTTTGCCTCTGGGCACTGGAATAAAGGCCGATGGGTCGAGGCTTTTGAGCGGAATTTGTTGACTTAGGAGCTGCCTAAATGGCGGATACGACGGGTAGAGACGGATTTTTCGACGAGCAAGAGTCGGAAGAAGCCGACGACTTTTTTGGCGGTGGACAGCGGGAGGCGGCGCCCAGACGGGGCGAGTCTCTCGATGAGATTCTGCGTGACGGCTCTGCCAACGACAGACGCGACGAGTCGATCTCCAACATTCATACGGGTAGCAAGACGGATCATGTCAGCGTCGTGATGAGCCCGCCGCCGGAGGGTGCACCGCCGCCGCCAACGCCGATCATTGAGCCCGAGGAGTATACGCCGGGAGACCCGCCGCCGCCGATCGACCCGATCGATGTGGATCAGGAAGCGGGCGGCACTTTTCAGGCCGAGGAGCGGGGGCTGGATTTCGAGTTCGAAGACGGTCAGTTCCGTGAAGACCGCGTTTTTGAGGATCCCACGCGCGTCGAAGACGATGAGGAAGAGCGTCGGGAAGATTTGCGAATTGACGACTCGACCGAAGAATTGATCCTGCAGCCGTTGAAAAAGAAAGATGACGACGATCCGACCGTTCCCAGTGAAGTCGATGATCGTCCGGAGACTCCACTTGCGCGAAATGCCGTCCTTGACGAGGACGATCTGTCTGGCGGGACCGATGGCGACGGCCCGCGCGCCATCACGCAACCCCTGATTATTGATTTCGGCGATGATGGTGCCGGCGAGGTGCGGCTGACCATTCCAGATGAATTGCGCGAGATTCAGGCCGGGCCGGATAATTCGACCCTCAATATTCAGTTGTCGGCTGACGGCAAAACGATCACGGCAACGGATTCCGATGGTGATCCGGTGTTCAAGGTTAGTTTGGACAATTCGGGAGGGGGTTACAGCTATACCTTCGAATTGCAGGGTAATGTTCATCACGGCGACGCGGACCAGATCGATTTTCCGATCGGTATTGCAGTAACGGACAGTGACGGCGATCTTGCCGTTGGTGAGTTCAAGGTTGGAATCGTCGATGACGAGCCTGTCGCCCGCGACGACGAAACCGTTAAACTGGATGAAGGCGGGACGAACCTCATCGGTTCTGACAACGGCGCCGACAACCTGCTGGCAAACGACGATGTCGGTGCTGACGGTGCGCTTATCTTTCAGTTCACCTATACCGACGAAAACGGCGACGAACAGACGGCGCGTGCTGGCGAGACGGTGGATACCGAGCACGGCACGTTAACCGTCAATGCAGACGGATCCTGGACGTTCGAGGCCGACGAGCAGATCGATCATGATGGCCAGGAGGTCGTTGCAGATAGCTTCACCTATTCCATCGTTGATGCTGACGGGGATACGTCGAGCGCTTCGCAAAGCATCGAAATCACCGATGACGGCCCGAAAATCAGTTTCCCGCCCGAAGACGACGACCCGGACGGCAAAGGTGATCTTGCGACGCTGTTTGAGGACGACATTGCCGGCGGAAACGCTTCGGTTACGCAAACGCTTGAAATCGAGTTCGGCACCGACGGTGAGGGCAGTGTAGCGCTTTCTATTCCGCAAGAACTCGAAGATATGGGGCTCACGGCGGACGGAAAGCCGGTCGAGTTTTCGCTTTCCGATGACGGTCAGTCCATCGTGGCTACGGCAGGTGGCGAACCTGTATTTACGATGTCGCTCTCCGAAGAAGATGGGGAATACAGCTATACCTTTGAGTTGCAGGGCAATCTGGATCACCCGGATGCGGGATCCGACGTTTTGTCCAATCTTCCGTTCGATTTGACCGTGACGGATGGCGATGGCTCGACGGCGACGGCTGAGATCAATATCAATGTTGTCGACGACCAGCCGGAAGCTGTTGGCGAAGCAACCCTTACGATGGAGGAAGGAGACGGCAGCGTTGGTTCCGCCAACGGTGGTGCGAACCTTCTGGCCAATGACGACCTGGGTGCCGACGGCGGTCAGATCACGTCGTTCACGTATACGGACGAGGACGGCAACCAGCAGACGGCGGACGCCGGCTCTACGGTCGATACCGAGCACGGCACGCTGACGGTCAACGGTGACGGCTCGTGGTCGTTTACAGCCGACGACAGCGCCGACCATTCGGATGGCAAGGTGCAGGACGGTTTCACCTATACGTTGACGGATGGCGATGGCGATACCTCGCAGGCAACGCAACGGATCGAAATTACCGACACGGGTCCGGAGATCCCGCCGAACGATCCGCCGACGGGCACCCCGCCGGGTGCGGGCGATCAGCCTGATCTGGGGCGTGCCGACCTTGTTGTCGACGAAGGGGACATGGGGTCTGCGACGCAGGCGATCGAGGTTGACTTCGGGCAGGACGGGTTTGGTTCTGCGGCGCTGAGCGTGCCGCAGGAGCTTGAGGACATGAACCTGACGTCGGGTGGCGAGGCGATCAGCTACAGCGTCAGTGACGACGGTCAAAGCATTACGGCATCGACGCCGGACGGCTCTCCGGTGTTTACGGTGACGCTCAACGCGGACGCGGATACGGGTGAGTTGTCGTACACGGTCGATCTTCAGGGCAATGTCGATCATGCCGCGAGCGGTGCGGGCGATGACCTGATGTCGAACCTGCCGGTGACGCTGACGGTGACGGACGGCGACGGCACGACGGCATCGACCAACCTTGAGATCGGGATCAAGGACGACAACCCTGAGGCCCAGGACGACAAGGCCGTCACCCTTGAAGAGGGCGGCAACACGGTCGGTTCCGGGAACGGCGGCGACAACCTGCTTGCGAACGACGACGTGGGCGCCGACGGCGGTCAGATCACGTCGTTCACGTATACGGACGAAGACGGCAACCAGCAGACGGCGGGCGCCGGCAGTACGGTCGATACGGAGCACGGCACGCTGACGGTCAACAGTGACGGCTCGTGGAGCTTCGAGAGCGATCCGAACGCGGATCACAGTGACGGCGCGGTCTCTGACGGCTTTACGTATACCGTCACGGACGGTGACGGTGACACGGCGACGGCGAGCCAGTCGATCACGGTGACGGACACGGGTCCGGAGATCCCACCGAACGATCCGCCGACGGGCACCCCGCCGGGTGCGGGCGATCAGCCTGATCTGGGGCGTGCCGACCTTGTTGTCGACGAAGGGGACATGGGGTCTGCGACGCAGGCGATCGAGGTTGACTTCGGGCAGGACGGGTTTGGTTCTGCGGCGCTGAGCGTGCCGCAGGAGCTTGAGGACATGAACCTGACGTCGGGCGGTGAGGCGATCAGCTACAGCGTCAGTGACGACGGTCAAAGCATTACGGCATCGACGCCGGACGGCTCTCCGGTGTTTACGGTGACGCTCAACGCGGACGCGGATACGGGCGAGTTGTCGTACACGGTCGATCTTCAGGGCAATGTCGATCATGCCGCGAGTGGTGCGGGCGATGACCTGATGTCGAACCTGCCGGTGACGCTGACGGTGACGGACGGCGACGGGACCACTGCATCAACCAATCTTGAGATCGGGATCAAGGACGACAATCCTGTTGCCGCCGACGATGCGACGGTGACGGTGGGCGAGGACGGCCAGAGCCTCAATGTGTCTGCGGGCGATGGTCTTCTCAGCAACGACGATTTGGGTGCCGACGGCGGCGAGATCACGTCGTTCACGTACACGGACGAGGACGGCAACGAACAGACGGCGGATGCCGGGTCGACGGTTGATACTGAGCACGGCACGTTGACGGTGAACGCGGACGGGTCATGGTCGTTCACCAGTGACGAGAGTGCGGATCACGGCGACGGTGACATGGTCACGGACGGCTTTACGTATACCGTCACGGACGGTGACGGTGACACGGCGACGGCGACGCAGGAGATCAACATCACGGACGAAGGTCCGCGGATCACGCCGCCGGGTGGTGAGCCGGGTGCGGACGGCTATTCTGTGACGCTGGACGAAGGCAATCTGGGTGACGGCACGACGACGGCCGGCGGCCAGGCGCTGAACATCGACTTCGGCGCGGATGGCGAGGGCAGTGTTGCGCTTTCCGTGCCGCAGGAGCTTGAGGACATGAACCTGACGGCGGGCGGCGAGCCCGTGACGTTCACGGTGTCGGAAGACGGCCAGTCGATCACCGGATCGACGCCGGACGGCTCTCCGGTCATGACGATCACGCTGAACGAGGACGGCGGGAACTATTCGTACAGTGTGGAGCTGTCGGACAATCTGGATCACACGGGTGCGAACGGGGAGACGATCTCGGACATCCCCGTGACGCTCACCGTCACCGACGGCGACGGCGACACCGCGACCGCATCCCTCAACGTCAACGTCATCGACGATGCGCCGGAAGCAGCCGACGACGCGACGGTGACCCTTGAAGAGGGCGGCAACACGGTCGGTTCCGGGAACGGCGGCGACAACCTGCTTGCGAACGACGACGTGGGCGCCGACGGCGGTCAGATCACGTCGTTCACGTATACGGACGAAGACGGCAACCAGCAGACGGCGGGCGCCGGCAGTACGGTCGATACGGAGCACGGCACGCTGACGGTCAACAGTGACGGCTCGTGGAGCTTCGAGAGCGATCCGAACGCGGATCACAGTGACGGCGCGGTCTCTGACGGCTTTACGTATACCGTCACGGACGGTGACGGTGACACGGCGACGGCGAGCCAGTCGATCACGGTGACGGACACGGGTCCGGAGATCCCACCGAACGATCCGCCGACGGGCACCCCGCCGGGTGCGGGCGATCAGCCTGATCTGGGGCGTGCCGACCTTGTTGTCGACGAAGGGGACATGGGGTCTGCGACGCAGGCGATCGAGGTTGACTTCGGGCAGGACGGGTTTGGTTCTGCGGCGCTGAGCGTGCCGCAGGAGCTTGAGGACATGAACCTGACGTCGGGCGGTGAGGCGATCAGCTACAGCGTCAGTGACGACGGTCAAAGCATTACGGCATCGACGCCGGACGGCTCTCCGGTGTTTACGGTGACGCTCAACGCGGACGCGGATACGGGCGAGTTGTCGTACACGGTCGATCTTCAGGGCAATGTCGATCATGCCGCGAGTGGTGCGGGCGATGACCTGATGTCGAACCTGCCGGTGACGCTGACGGTGACGGACGGCGACGGGACCACTGCATCAACCAATCTTGAGATCGGGATCAAGGACGACAATCCTGTTGCCGCCGACGATGCGACGGTGACGGTGGGCGAGGACGGCCAGAGCCTCAATGTGTCTGCGGGCGATGGTCTTCTCAGCAACGACGATTTGGGTGCCGACGGCGGCGAGATCACGTCGTTCACGTACACGGACGAGGACGGCAACGAACAGACGGCGGATGCCGGGTCGACGGTTGATACTGAGCACGGCACGTTGACGGTGAACGCGGACGGGTCATGGTCGTTCACCAGTGACGAGAGTGCGGATCACGGCGACGGTGACATGGTCACGGACGGCTTTACGTATACCGTCACGGACGGTGACGGTGACACGGCGACGGCGACGCAGGAGATCAACATCACGGACGAAGGTCCGCGGATCACGCCGCCGGGTGGTGAGCCGGGTGCGGACGGCTATTCTGTGACGCTGGACGAAGGCAATCTGGGTGACGGCACGACGACGGCCGGCGGCCAGGCGCTGAACATCGACTTCGGCGCGGATGGCGAGGGCAGTGTTGCGCTTTCCGTGCCGCAGGAGCTTGAGGACATGAACCTGACGGCGGGCGGCGAGCCCGTGACGTTCACGGTGTCGGAAGACGGCCAGTCGATCACCGGATCGACGCCGGACGGCTCTCCGGTCATGACGATCACGCTGAACGAGGACGGCGGGAACTATTCGTACAGTGTGGAGCTGTCGGACAATCTGGATCACACGGGTGCGAACGGGGAGACGATCTCGGACATCCCCGTGACGCTCACCGTCACCGACGGCGACGGCGACACCGCGACCGCATCCCTCAACGTCAACGTCATCGACGATGCGCCGGAAGCAGCCGACGACGCGACGGTGACCCTTGAAGAGGGCGGCAACACGGTCGGTTCCGGGAACGGCGGTGACAACCTGCTTGCGAACGACGACGTGGGCGCCGACGGCGGTCAGATCACGTCGTTCACGTATACGGACGAGGACGGCAACCAGCAGACGGCGGACGCCGGCTCCACGGTCGATACGGAGCACGGCACGCTGACGGTCAACAGTGACGGCTCGTGGAGCTTCGAGAGCGATCCGAACGCGGATCACAGTGACGGCGCGGTCTCTGACGGCTTTACGTATACCGTCACGGACGGTGACGGTGACACGGCGACGGCGAGCCAGTCGATCACGGTGACGGACACGGGTCCGGAGATCCCACCGAACGATCCGCCGACGGGCACCCCGCCGGGTGCGGGCGATCAGCCTGATCTGGGGCGTGCCGACCTTGTTGTCGACGAAGGGGACATGGGGTCTGCGACGCAGGCGATCGAGGTTGACTTCGGGCAGGACGGGTTTGGTTCTGCGGCGCTGAGCGTGCCGCAGGAGCTTGAGGACATGAACCTGACGTCGGGCGGTGAGGCGATCAGCTACAGCGTCAGTGACGACGGTCAAAGCATTACGGCATCGACGCCGGACGGCTCTCCGGTGTTTACGGTGACGCTCAACGCGGACGCGGATACGGGCGAGTTGTCGTACACGGTCGATCTTCAGGGCAATGTCGATCATGCCGCGAGTGGTGCGGGCGATGACCTGATGTCGAACCTGCCGGTGACGCTGACGGTGACGGACGGCGACGGGACCACTGCATCAACCAATCTTGAGATCGGGATCAAGGACGACAATCCTGTTGCCGCCGACGATGCGACGGTGACGGTGGGCGAGGACGGCCAGAGCCTCAATGTGTCTGCGGGCGATGGTCTTCTCAGCAACGACGATTTGGGTGCCGACGGCGGCGAGATCACGTCGTTCACGTACACGGACGAGGACGGCAACGAACAGACGGCGGATGCCGGGTCGACGGTTGATACTGAGCACGGCACGTTGACGGTGAACGCGGACGGGTCATGGTCGTTCACCAGTGACGAGAGTGCGGATCACGGCGACGGTGACATGGTCACGGACGGCTTTACGTATACCGTCACGGACGGTGACGGTGACACGGCGACGGCGACGCAGGAGATCAACATCACGGACGAAGGTCCGCGGATCACGCCGCCGGGTGGTGAGCCGGGTGCGGACGGCTATTCTGTGACGCTGGACGAAGGCAATCTGGGTGACGGCACGACGACGGCCGGCGGCCAGGCGCTGAACATCGACTTCGGCGCGGATGGCGAGGGCAGTGTTGCGCTTTCCGTGCCGCAGGAGCTTGAGGACATGAACCTGACGGCGGGCGGCGAGCCCGTGACGTTCACGGTGTCGGAAGACGGCCAGTCGATCACCGGATCGACGCCGGACGGCTCTCCGGTCATGACGATCACGCTGAACGAGGACGGCGGGAACTATTCGTACAGTGTGGAGCTGTCGGACAATCTGGATCACACGGGTGCGAACGGGGAGACGATCTCGGACATCCCCGTGACGCTCACCGTCACCGACGGCGACGGCGACACCGCGACCGCATCCCTCAACGTCAACGTCATCGACGATGCGCCGGAAGCAGCCGACGACGCGACGGTGACCCTTGAAGAGGGCGGCAACACGGTCGGTTCCGGGAACGGCGGTGACAACCTGCTTGCGAACGACGACGTGGGCGCCGACGGCGGTCAGATCACGTCGTTCACGTATACGGACGAAGACGGCAACCAGCAGACGGCGGGCGCCGGCAGTACGGTCGATACGGAGCACGGCACGCTGACGGTCAACAGTGACGGCTCGTGGAGCTTCGAGAGCGATCCGAACGCGGATCACAGTGACGGCGCGGTCTCTGACGGCTTTACGTATACCGTCACGGACGGTGACGGTGACACGGCGACGGCGAGCCAGTCGATCACGGTGACGGACACGGGTCCGGAGATCCCACCGAACGATCCGCCGACGGGCACCCCGCCGGGTGCGGGCGATCAGCCTGATCTGGGGCGTGCCGACCTTGTTGTCGACGAAGGGGACATGGGGTCTGCGACGCAGGCGATCGAGGTTGACTTCGGGCAGGACGGGTTTGGTTCTGCGGCGCTGAGCGTGCCGCAGGAGCTTGAGGACATGAACCTGACGTCGGGCGGTGAGGCGATCAGCTACAGCGTCAGTGACGACGGTCAAAGCATTACGGCATCGACGCCGGACGGCTCTCCGGTGTTTACGGTGACGCTCAACGCGGACGCGGATACGGGCGAGTTGTCGTACACGGTCGATCTTCAGGGCAATGTCGATCATGCCGCGAGTGGTGCGGGCGATGACCTGATGTCGAACCTGCCGGTGACGCTGACGGTGACGGACGGCGACGGGACCACTGCATCAACCAATCTTGAGATCGGGATCAAGGACGACAATCCTGTTGCCGCCGACGATGCGACGGTGACGGTGGGCGAGGACGGCCAGAGCCTCAATGTGTCTGCGGGCGATGGTCTTCTCAGCAACGACGATTTGGGTGCCGACGGCGGCGAGATCACGTCGTTCACGTACACGGACGAGGACGGCAACGAACAGACGGCGGATGCCGGGTCGACGGTTGATACTGAGCACGGCACGTTGACGGTGAACGCGGACGGGTCATGGTCGTTCACCAGTGACGAGAGTGCGGATCACGGCGACGGTGACATGGTCACGGACGGCTTTACGTATACCGTCACGGACGGTGACGGTGACACGGCGACGGCGACGCAGGAGATCAACATCACGGACGAAGGTCCGCGGATCACGCCGCCGGGTGGTGAGCCGGGTGCGGACGGCTATTCTGTGACGCTGGACGAAGGCAATCTGGGTGACGGCACGACGACGGCCGGCGGCCAGGCGCTGAACATCGACTTCGGCGCGGATGGCGAGGGCAGTGTTGCGCTTTCCGTGCCGCAGGAGCTTGAGGACATGAACCTGACGGCGGGCGGCGAGCCCGTGACGTTCACGGTGTCGGAAGACGGCCAGTCGATCACCGGATCGACGCCGGACGGCTCTCCGGTCATGACGATCACGCTGAACGAGGACGGCGGGAACTATTCGTACAGTGTGGAGCTGTCGGACAATCTGGATCACACGGGTGCGAACGGGGAGACGATCTCGGACATCCCCGTGACGCTCACCGTCACCGACGGCGACGGCGACACCGCGACCGCATCCCTCAACGTCAACGTCATCGACGATGCGCCGGAAGCAGCCGACGACGCGACGGTGACCCTTGAAGAGGGCGGCAACACGGTCGGTTCCGGGAACGGCGGTGACAACCTGCTTGCGAACGACGACGTGGGCGCCGACGGCGGTCAGATCACGTCGTTCACGTATACGGACGAAGACGGCAACCAGCAGACGGCGGACGCCGGCTCTACGGTCGATACGGAGCAGGGCACGCTGACGGTGAACTCAGATGGCACCTGGTCATTTGAAAGCGACGACCGGATCGAAAGCGCGGACGGCTCTCCGGTGATGGACAACTTCACCTATACCATCACGGACGGCGACGGCGACACGGCGACCGCCAACGTCACGATCAACGTTTCCGACGGGACGGCCGAGCCGCCGGAACTGGTTGTTGGCGATGCTATCGGTTATGAAGACAACGCAATCCCACTTAATATCTCGACCAGTCTCACCGATACGGATGGTTCCGAAAGCCTGTCGATCACCATTTCCGGCGTACCGGAAGGTGCGACATTGTCCGCCGGGACCGACAATGGTGACGGGACCTGGACGCTGGAAGAAGGTGATCTGGATGGTCTGACCGTCACACCGCCGACGGACTCCGATATCGATTTCGATCTTTCCGTGTCCGTCACGTCAACTGAAGCCTCCACTGGCGAAACGTCTACTGTCACTGACACCTTCACGGTCGAAGTGGATGCGGTCGCCGATCCGACCACTGTATCCGCGACCGTCGAAGCCCGTTTGGTCGAAGGTGAACAGGTTACTGAGACGGTGACTGGTGAAGGCAACATCGATGCGTCGAACTTCAATCAACCCGGTCAAGGCTTTACCGTTTCGGCCCGCACGTTGAATGCGGACGGATCACTTTCCGAAGCGTCCAGTGACAATGTGACGTCGCAGAGCAACGGCCTCGGCGTGAAGGGAAGCGCATCGGACGGTGAGCCGGATGCGCAACTCGGCTTCAATCCGGAAACCGAAACGTCAGAACAACTTGTCATAGACTTCGACCACGATGTGACGGAGCTGAGCTTTACAGTCAGCCGTCTGTTTGCGGATGAAGGTGACGGCCGCGGTGACGCTGCCGGAAACGAGCAGGGACGCTGGCAGGTCTATGATGATGGCGAACTGGTCGCCGAAGGCACGTTCGACAACGAAAGCGGAAACGAAGGCACGTTCAGCATAGACCTCCCTGACGGGGTGTCATTCAACCAGATTGTTTTCTCCGCGACGGAATATTCGGGCGGTGATGGGGATCAAACCCATGACAGCTCAGACTACTTCATCAAGGAAATCGACTTCTCGTATCAAGATACCGTGGTCGTCGAGGAAACCGAGCCGCAATGTGAAGTGACAGTAAATGTGGATGCCACGTTCGGCGATTTCACGGACGGCTCCGAGAATCACTTCATTGTCGTCGAGGTTCCTGAGGGTTGGGAGCCACAGGGCGAGTATGTCGAAGTCGACAGTTCCAATTACGGCGACGGCAAATTCATCGCGATTCCGGTTGATGCCGAGGACCTGCAAGCATCCGGCGGCTCGATCAGTGTGCCGGTGTCATTCCTGGCACCGGCGCCGGATGCGGATGAGTCGGTGGACCTGGATGTGTTCGCGGTGGCGCAGGAAGTGAACATCGACGGCACGGTCGGCGATGGCGAAATCACCCTCGACAACAACAACACCATGTCCAAGGCGACGGTCACCGTCGACCACAAGGATGTGGTCGTCGAAGATCCGACCCTCGAGACAGAGGACTCGCAAGGCTACGAAGACAACGCCATTGCGCTCGATATCGACGCCGGGCTGACCGATACAGACGGCTCGGAAAGCCTCTCGATCACGATTTCCGGTGTGCCGGAAGGCGCAACGCTCTCTGCTGGGACGGACAACGGTGACGGCACCTGGACGCTTGAAGAGGGTGATCTTGACGGCCTGACGATAACGCCACCGGCGGATTCAGACGCTGACTTCCAGCTGTCGGTTTCTGCGACGTCCACGGAATCCAGCACCGGCGAGTCGAAGACCGTCAATGCGACGATCGACGTCAAGGTCGACGCCGTGGCCGACGATACGACGGTAAGCGGTGGCGCTGAAACCGAAGGCGTTGGCGGCGGAGATCATGCCGTTACCGTCAATCTCAATGCGACGTTCGGCGACTATGAAGACGGGTCGGAAAGCCACTTCGTGCTCGTTGAAGTGCCGGAAGGATGGGAAGCGCCCGAAGGTTCGACGGTCGTAGACGGTGGCGATTTCGACGGCCTGCCGGACAAACAGTTCGTCAGGATCGAGGTTGATAATGCCGAACTTGCCGACAGCGGAGGTTCCGCCCAGGTTTCCGTAACCTTCCAGGTACCGGACGATCAGGCGTCCGGTGACATCAATTTCGATGTCTTCTCCGGTGCCGCCGAGAACCCGGGTGACGGTGAAATCACGCTGGATAACAATACGAGCTTCTCCGGAACACAGGTGACGGCGAGCTACGAGAACGGTGCACCGACGGTTGAGGCCGGCGAGGTGCGTCTCGACGAGAACGATCTCGGCGACGGTTCGACGTCAGCGACCGGCGATATCAACATCGACTTCGGTGCCGATGGCGAAGGTACGGTGACCATCGGTGTGCCTGCTGAGTTGGAGGATATGGGGCTCACGTCGGGCGGCGAAGCGATCACCTTCACGGTCTCAGAAGATGGTCAGTCGATCACCGGCTCAACACCCGATGGTTCGTCCGTGTTGACGATCACGCTGAATGAGGACGGTGGGGACTATTCCTACACCGTTGAAATGCAGGCGCCGCTGGACCACAACGGCGAGAGCGGTGACTTGATCAACGACATGCCGGTCACGCTTACGGTCACAGACGGTAACGGTGAAAGCACCGAAGCGACGTTGAACATCGATATTGCGGATGCGGTACCGCAAGCTGTTGACGACGGTACGTTCAATGTGACCGACGGTGGCGCTACGATCGGTACGGACGGTGGGCAGGATAACCTTCTCGCCAACGACGACCTGGGTGCCGACGGTGCCGAGGTAACGTCGTTCACCTATACCGACGAGAACGGCGAGACGCAGACAGCGCAGGCCGGCGAAACGGTGGATACAGAGCAAGGTACACTGACCGTCAATGCCGACGGCACCTGGTCGTTCGAGAGCGACGAGCAGATGGAAAGCGCCGACGGCTCGCCGGTGATGGATAACTTCACCTATACGATCACCGATGGTGACGGTGATACCTCTACGGCCAATGTCACCATCAACGTCACCGACGGCACGGCGCAGGAACCGGAACTGGTGGTCGGCGACGCCATTGGTTACGAAGACAATGCCATACCGCTCAATATCGATGCGAGCCTGACCGATACGGACGGTTCCGAAAGTTTGTCGATCACGATTTCCGGCGTGCCGGACGGGGCCTCACTTTCTGCCGGGACGGACAACGGTGACGGGACGTGGACGCTCGAAGAAGGCGACCTGGAGGGGCTGACGGTGACGCCACCGACGGACTCTGATATCGACTTCGATCTTTCGGTTTCCGTGACGTCGACGGAGGCGTCGACCGGCGATACCAGCACCGTAGAAACCACGTTTACCGTCGAAGTCGATGCGGTTGCCGATCCGACGACGGTCAGCGCGACCGTCGAGACGACGCTCGTCGAGGGCGAGACATCCGATGGACTGAGCGACATCACGGTTACGAACGAAGGTATGGAATCCGCTTCGTACAACAATACGTACGGGTATTACATCAAAGACGACGACGGCAATCCCACCGAAGGCAAGATCATTTTTGCTAACACCAAGGAAGATGTTGGCGAGAGCTTTACGATCGAGGATGTCGATGCGGACAAGGTTGGGTTCTTCCTGATCCCGAATGGGGACAAGAAAAACTCCGGGCTGAACAACGGCGATTCAATCACCTTTGAACAGGACGAGAGCGGCGAGTGGCATGTTGTCGATGCTGATGGTGACCGTCTGGTCGGGGCGGGCGACCCGGTACTATTCAGCGATCCTGAACTCAACGAAAATAACTTTGACTACACGACGGATAACGACGTCAACGGCAATCAGAACTGGGAAGATCTGAACGGCGGCGGAGACCGCGATTACAACGACGTCAACATGAACGTCGAAATTACGCCGAACGAGCCTTCTACGGAGGCGCACTGCGAAGTCACGGTCAATGTCGACGCGACCTTCGGCGATTATACCGACGGCTCGGAGAATCATTTCGTTGTCGTCGAGGTCCCGGAAGGCTGGGATCCGCAGGGCGACTTCGTCCAGGTCGACAGTTCGAATTATGGTGACGGTAACTACATCGCCATCCCGGTGGATGCTGAAGACCTGCAGGCTTCCGGTGGTTCGATCAGTGTCCCCGTGACGTTCGTCGCACCGGTTCCGGACGACGACGGCTCCGTCAGCGTCAATGTCTTTGCCGTTGCGCAGGAAGTCAATATCGACGGCACGGTCGGCAACGGCGAGATCACGCTGGACAACAACAACGCCATGTCTCAGGCGACCGTCCAGGTCGAAAACAAGGACATGCAGGTCGAGGAGCCGACCCTCGAAGTCACTGACGCGGAGGGCTACGAGGATAGCGCTATCGCGCTAAACATCGATGCCGGTCTCGGAGATACCGATGGGTCAGAGACGATGTCGATCACGATTTCCGGCGTGCCGGAAGGCGCGACCTTGTCCGCCGGGACCGATAATGGCGACGGGACGTGGACGCTTGAGGAAGGTGACCTGGATGGTCTGACGGTGACGCCGCCGGCAGACTCCGACGTCGACTTCGATCTGACTGTATCCGTGACGTCGACGGAGTCCTCTACGGGTGAGACCTCTACGGTTGAGCAGTCGTTCACGGTCGAGGTGGATGCGGTCGCCGATGACGTCGGTGTGTCCGCCGAGATCAAGGCGACCATCGTGCCGGGCGAGGGTGACGGCGGTGAACCGGAAACGGTCACAATCGGTGCCGACAACTACGATGAAGGTGACTCCGGTTTCACAGTTTCGGGCCGGACACTCGACAGCAACGGCAACTTGTCCGAAGGGTCGACCGACAACATCAGCGTCAAGTCCAGCGGCTACCCGACTGGCTTCGGGGTCAAGGGCGATGCGTCAAACGGTGCCGACAGTGAAATCGGGTACGAAGACGGTAAGTCGGAACAGGTCGTCATCGATTTCGATAGCGACGTTTCCCAGGCCAATGTGACGATCGCTTGGCAGAATCCGAATGAAGACTGCCGTATTACGCTTTACCGGGACGGCGAGCCGGTCGGTGAGGTCGTGATCGAAGGCGGTACGGACGGCGTCGACAGCCTTGGCGTTTTCAAGGCCGACGACGGCGGGTCGTTCGATCAGATGGTATTCGAGGCAACGGGCGAGAACAGCGATTTTCTGGTCCACGAAGTGTCGTTCGAAGTCGCGCCGCCGGAGCCTGACCCTGTCTGCGAGGTAGAGATCGATGTTACTGCGACGTTCGGTGACTACGAAGACGGATCCGAACAGCACTTTGTTTTCGTCGAAGTGCCGGAGGGTATGGAACCCACCGACGAGAACGCGCAGACCGTTGAAGGTAATGCCGAAAACGGTCTTACCGCGGGTAAAACCTTTGTAGTCGTAGAAGTTGATGCTGAAGACATCGAAGCCGGCGGCGGCACGGTCACGGTCCCGGTGTCGTTTACCGGTCCCGTTCCGGACGACGGTGGCAGTGTGACGGCGAATGTCTTCGCGGGCGCACAGGAGACGAACCTGGACGGCGGCGAACTGACGTTCGACAACAATCTGAAACTCGCCAGTACGTCGGTTGAATCCGACAAAGGCGACATGACGGTTTCCGATCCGGAAATGAATGTTGACGACGCCTCCGGTCTCGAAGACACGGCCATTCCGCTGGACCTGAATATCAGCCTGACCGATACGGACGGCTCGGAAAGTATGTCGATTACCATCTCCGATGTGCCGGAAGGGGCAACCCTGTCTGCCGGCACCGATAACGGTGACGGTACCTGGACGCTTGAAGAGGGTGATCTTGACGGTCTGACCATCACGCCGCCGCATAACTCGGATGTCGATTTCGATCTCAAGGTCGATGTTGCCGTAACTGAAAGCGCCACCGGCGAAACCAAGACGTTCTCCGAAGATGTAAAAGTCGAGGTCGTCGCGGATGCCGATGCGCCGACGCTGGATGCATCATTATCCGTCAGTGACAGCGGCGGCAGCGGAGATGCCGGCGGCAAGGGCAAGCATGACAACCGTGGCCACGGAAACAACGTCGACGGTGTCGACGATGACAACCCGGGCAAGGGCGGCGGTGGACCGCAGGCGCACAAGGAAGGCGACGGTATCGACGAGGACGAGGGCACCCGTGGCGGTGACGGTGGCGCCGGTGCCTGGCGCGGCGAGGGTCTCGATAACGATTTCGTCGACGACGGCGGTCAGAATCATGCAGGTACTGGCGGCGACGACACGTTCGTGGTGGGGCGTGACCTCAACATGAACGAAAACTTCAACATGGGCGATGGCAACGACACGGTTATCGTCAACGGGGATACCAGTCAGGGTCACAACTTCAACATGGGGGCGGGGGACGATAATCTCGCTCTGAATGGCGACATCAAAGGCAACACCGCTATGGACGGCGGTGAAGGCAACGACGTGTTGTATCTCGAAGGTGACAGCGACCAGTACACGTTGCAGAACTTCACCAACAATCAGGGCCATATCAATACGCAGATCATCGACAACAGCACGGGCCAGACCATTACCGTCAATAATGTCGAAGCGATCTCTTTCGGTGATGGCGAAGTCGTCGGGAATGCCGATCTGGTTGATCGGGACACGGGCGGCGATACCGCCGGTGAACCGACGGTTTACGACCTCGACATCGACAGTGCGCTGACCGATCTCGACGGCTCGGAGAGCCTGACGATTACGCTGGGCCCCGTGCCCGAGGGTGTCACTTTCTCGGCTGGCACCGACAACGGTGACGGGACGTGGTCGCTCGAACCGGAAGACCTCCAGGATCTGCAGATGACAGTCGAGGCCGAGGTCAACGAGGACTTCGATCTGCCGATCAAGGCGACGTCGACGGAAGCGGAAAACGGCGACAGTGAATCGGTCAATATGAGCCTGAAGGTCGAGTTGCCCGATGATCACGGCGATCCGGCCGACCCGCCTGTCGACAATGACGGAAACTCCGGTCATGGCTCCGGCCAGGGAACCGGGGGCGGCAAGTCCGCATCCGGGCACGGCACGGGCGGTGCTTCCAAGGTTGCCAAGTCGGGTTCCGGCCATGGCAAGGGGAAATCCGGGTCGGGACAGGGCAAGTCCGGTTCCGGTCATGGCCGCGGCGGCGCATCCAAGATGGGCAAGTCAGGTTCCGGACACGGCAAGGGCCGGGGATCTGGTGGCAAGGGTAAATCCGGCTCGGGTCATGGCCGCGGCGGCGCATCCAAGATGGGCAAGTCCGGTTCCGGTCATGGCAAGGGCCGGGGCTCCGGTGGAAAAGGAAAATCCGGATCGGGTCACAGCCGGGGAGGTTCGGGCCACGGTCGCGGCGGTCACAGCGGGCAGGGCAACAGTGGCCATGGTCGCGGTTGGGGCGGCTCCGGTCATGGTCATGGTTCCGGTCAGGGCATTGCGGCGGCCGCTGGCGGGTCCGGTCATGGCGGCGATCGCATCATGAACGCCCTTAACAAGTTCGCGAACGCCGAACCGCCGACCGAGGATGGCGGCGGTGACACGTTCCGCAACGTCGGTGCGGGCCGCGGTGGTGGCGGCGACAACGGGAACTGGTTCGACGAACAGGATCAGGCACCGGTCGATGACGATGTCTTCGGCAAGACCGAGATGGAGCAGAAGGAAGAAGACGACCAGAAGGCAGAAGAAGCCCAACGCGAGGACGAAGAGGGCGGAATCCAGATCCCGGCCGACGACAACGGAGGCCCGGAAGCCGACTTCGAGGATCGCAGTCTGGTCTGATCGCGCGCTTCTGCGGTATAGAGAACAGGCGCGCCGGGAACGGGGCGCCTTTTCTTGTGCGTTCGACGACGGGGATATCGTCTCAATTCCTTCAGGACAGCATATGTCTTATTCGATACGGAACTATCGAGCTTCGGATGCGGCATTATTGCCCGGAATATTCGAGGCGGCAGTTTCAGTAACGGCGCGTCGCCATTACAGTGACCGACAAGTCAGGGCCTGGTTGTCACGGGCGCCGGATCACCGGGTATTTGCCGGATGTTATTCTGACGGACGCCTTGCGATGGTGATTGCGGATCAGACGGACCGGTCTGTCGGCTTTGCGGATGTGGAACGGGATGGGCATGTTCAGTATTTCTATTGCCACCCCGATTTAAGTGGTTCCGGAATGGCGGACGAACTGCTGAGCGCACTTGAAATGACCGCGCGTGGCCAGAAACTGACCAGGTTGTACGTTGAAGCCAGCGAGACGGCACGGGGATTGTTCAGGAGGAACGGTTTCAACGTCGTGAAGCGTCGCGATTTCGAGATATCGGGTGTGCCGATCCACAATTATGCAATGGAAAAGACGTTGATCTGACCCGCAGCCGGGCTACGGCACGTCGATGTGAATGGTCTCGATCGTCTGGTTGCCGTTGTCATCCGTTATCGTGACCTCGAAACTGTCATCGGCGTTCGTCGTGTTCGTGTATTCGAAGCTGCCGTCGGTATCCAGCGTGAGCGAGCCGTTCGCGTTGGAACTGACGCTGTAGCTGAGCGCGTCGTTGTCGTCGGCGTCGGCACCAAGGATCAGGCCCTTGTAACTCGCGCCCGCGCTCATCGAGATCGTCGTCATATTTTCGTGCGTGGCGCCGATGATCGTGGCGTCGTTGCTGTTGCCGGACTGATCCTTCGCGATGTCACCGGCACCTTCGGAGAACGTCCAATAGCCGGCAAGACCCTGTTCATCACCGTTGAGCTGTTTGTCGTAGCTGTTGGCGATTTCGGTCGCGGTACGGACATCGTCCCATACGCGGATTTCGGCAATGGAGCCATTGAAGAAGCCGGTTGCTGTACCGCTATTGTCCGAAGCACCGGCGAGCATCTCCAGCGTTGTGCTGATGCTGCCGACATTGGCGAGGGACCCGCCGATGGTGCCATGGTCATTGAACGGTGTTGCCGAACCGTCGAGATACCCTTTGATCGTATTCGTGCCGCGATCCACAACCATGGCGACGTGATGCCAGCCCTCCGATATCGTCGTACCGCTCGTATTCTGTATGGCGCGGTCGCCGTCGGCGTCGGCAACCCGGACTTCGAGGTAATCGGTTCCCGTGCGGATCGACCATCCCTGGTCGGTGCTGCTGTTATTGCCTTTTGCAGCAAGGACCTCGTCGGCTGGGATCGTCGCACCGACCTTGATCCACATCTCGACGGTGAAACTCTGTTGGCCGTCCGAGCCGCCGTTGGCATGGTCATCGCCGAATTGCACATAGTCGTCCGTGCCGTCGAAGGACAGCGAATAGTTGCTCGGCAGGACCGGATCCTGCCCGACGCGGACGGAGATCACTTCGTCTTCGGTCTCGATGTTGCCGGTCGCACGCAGCGTGAACGTGTCGGTGCCCGAGAACCCGGCATTAGGCGTGTAGTTCCAGACCCCCGTCGCGCTGTCGATGGTGACGGTGCCGTTCCCGGCCGCCGACTGAACGGTGTAGGTGGCAGACGAATTGACCCCGCTTGTCGTGACCTGACCGGTCGCGATGGTGTCTTCGCTGATCCGCATGCTGTTGGTCGTGATATCGGGCGCGACGTCGACGATGGACGCGCCGTTGGCGAGGGTCAGGTCGTTGCTGCCGGCGTAATCGTTCACGGCGCCGGAGCCGTTGTCGCTGCCGCGCCAATAAGCGGAGAGGCCGCTCTCGCTGCCGGAAAGCTGATCGCCCATGTATTCGTTGATCTGCGCCGTCGTCAGGCCCGTCGACCAGACGCTGACTTCGGACATGTCGCCGTTGAAATACGTTGAACTGTTGAAGTGACCGAGGTTCAGGGCGCCGGACTGGGTGTTGATGGTCGTGTCTTCGCTGTTAAGCAGCGCACTGATTGTCGTCAGCAGCACGCCGTCCTGATAGACCTTGAGGTCACGCATGCTGTCGCCGCCCGACGGCAATACGACGGCGTAGTGATGCCATTGCCCGTCATCCGTGCCGGTCAGCGGCTGGAATGTGATGGCGCCGTTGCCGATATCGACGGTGACGCCTTTTCCACCCTGCGTGTTGCTATCGATATCCCAGCCATTGAGACCGAAACGGAACGATCCGGCTGTAGTGGTGTCGCCGTAGGAAACAAAGGTCTGCGGCTCCTCACTGGATGAGCGTGCCCACAACATGATGGTGCGTTCGGCGGCGCCCAGCGCGCCGATAGTGTCGGACGGGTCGCTGACAGCGTCGTTGGTGCCGTCGAAACGGATCGCCTTATCCAGGTGGCTGATGGATATACCGCCGGCGTAGCCGCTGTCAGCGACGGTAGCGCCGTTATTCAGGCTGACGTCGGTGTCGCTCGAGCGCACGCCGTTGGTCATAGTGTGTGCGCCATCGAGGACCGTTGTGCCGCCTTCTATATCGTCGAAGGTGTACTGCGCGACCAGGTTGGACGTGTCATAGTCGTAGGACGTGGACATGCCGTCGCGGATATCTTCTGCTGACCGGACGGTATCCCACAGCCGAACATTGTCGATCTCGCCTTTGAAGGGCGCCTGGACCGTCGTTCCGTCGCTCGCATATGTGCCACCAATCAAGAGCTTCGCGTTGACCCCATCGAACGGATCGCCGTTCGAGTAGGTCTGTGAACCAAGTGATCTGCCGTTGACGAATACTTCATAGGTGCTGGCTGACACATCACGCGTGACCGCAATGTGTGCCCATTCTCCAACAGCAAGACCCGTATTGGTGAACTGCTTGGATTCGAACTCACCGCCGACGCTTTCATGAGAGGCGTAGATGTCGCCGCCTGCGCCAACCGAAATTCCGCCAAGGTAGTTCTGTGACGTGACAGATGAGCCACCATTGCCGCCGATTGTGAAGACGACCTGATTACTCGGGGTCAAGTCGTCCATGCGCACCCAGGCTTCGTAGGTCGCATCCCCTTTTAATTGGACGCTGGTGTCAATTGCAGAAACAGCAATGTCGTTCGTGCCGTCGAGCTTCAGCACATCGCCAGTCGGGCCCGTGGCGGTGACGTCCGGGTCGTTGCCGTTGTTGATGATCTGTGCATCATTGCCGTTGTCGGCCATGTCACGGACGACACCGCTCTCGATATCCTCGAAGGTGTAATAGGCGACGAGGCTGTCTTCGGAGCCGGTCAGTATCGTGTTGTAGTTGGCCTTGATTTCGTCGGACGTCCGGGCGTCGTTCCAGATACGGACATCGGCGACGGCGCCGTGCATGTTGCTCTCGTTCGGCCAGTTCGATTGGCCGATATAGTTGTTGGTGCGGACGACATCCTGCGCGATCTGCTGGCCGGTGGTGGTCTTGACCAGTTCACCGTTGATATAGAGGTGCCCGTTCCCCGCACCGTCGTTCACGCCCGCGACATGGATCCATTCGCCGGTCGACGCCGCCGTGTCGGATTTGACGTCGCTTGCGATCGCGCCGTTGCGTGTATCGAACGAGAACACACCCGAGCCCGGATCGATGGCCAGCAGCAGGTTGTCGTCGTCCTGGCCCTGTCCCAGTTCGATGACCCGCATCCAGTTGCTATTGGGGAACGCGGACGGGTTGTAATAGACCCATGCTTCCATGGTGTACGCACCCGAGATGTTTTCCGACATTAGGCCGATGTCGACATAGTCGTCGACGCCGTCGAACTGCAGCGCCGACTGGGTCGGCGTATTGGTCGCGTCGGTGGAGGCCGTCACGGTCAGCGAGATCGTCTCGTCATCCGTACCCGACGTGGCCCCGGTGGCGCGCAGCGTGAATGTGTCGCTGCCGACATAGTTCTTGTCCGGTGTATAGACCCAGTCGCCGGTTTCCGAATTGATCGACACATCGCCGTGGCTGGGTTGCGTGATCACGGTGAACAGCGCGGTGCCGGTAACGTCCGCGGACGTCATGACGCCCGACGCCGTGTCGGCGGTGGAAAGCGTGATGGAATTGCCCTGAATGTCCGGCAGGGTATCGACGACAGAAGCGCCGTTCTGTGCGGTGCCGTCGTTCCCGTTGGCGGTCCGGTCGGCGACTGTCGTGCCGTCGATCCCGTCGAAGGTGTAGTTCAGGACAAGGCCGCTTTCGCTGCCGGTCGGCTGATTGTCGTAATTGGCAGCAATCTCGTCCGCGGTGCGGGCGACGTTCCAGATCCGAGCATCGGCGATTTGAGCATCCGTATACGAGTCCTGTGGGAAGTTGGATCGTCCGATGTAGTTCAGATTACGTGCGACATCAGGCGCTGCATTCTGTCCGGTCGCAGAGGCAACCTGGACGCCGTTGATATAGAGATAAGCATTGCCGGCGCCATCATTGACGGCAGCCGCATGGAACCATTCGTTCAGCGGTGCAGGGTCGTCGGCCTGAACGAATGTCGCACTACCGCCAATATACGTGCTGAGGTTCAGCTCGCCGGTTGTGCCGTTGAATGCAAACAGAATGTTGTCGTCGCCAACTCCTTGACCGAGATCAAAGATACGGGACCAGCCGATGGCATTGCCGTTCGCCGTATAAGCATCGAGCTTGACCCAGGCTTCCATCGTGAAGGCGCCGGAAATGTTCTCGGACAATGCGCCGATTTCGACATGGTCGTTGGTGCCGTCGAGGCTGATGGCGCTTGTCGGCAACTTGATCGAGTTGATGCCGTCGCTGTCCTGCAATGTGATGTCGCGGTTGTTGGACGTCCGGTCCTCGATGGTTTTGCCGTCGGCGCTTTCCATCGTGTAGTAGCTGATGAGATTGCTTTCGGTACCGGAAAGCTGCTTGTCATAGTTTGCCGCGATCTCTTCCGCCGTGCGTACGTCGTCCCAGACGCGCAAGTCATCGATCATGCCGTTATACGCATCCGTCTTGCCGATGCTGTTGCCGACAAACATATCGCCGGTGCCGGTGTAGCTGCCGCCCATTGTCTTGGTCGCCACCTGGGTTCCGTTCTTGTACAGAATGGCCGTCTTCGACGTGTTGTCGAAGGTTGCAGACCAGTGCACCCATTCCCCGACATTGGTGTCGGTGTCGACGTAGTCGATGTCGTCGGCCCAGAGGGCAAACGTGAATGTCTTGTTGTCGTACCCACCGCCCGCGCGGTAGCCGAAATGGAGGCCGTCCCGGGTTGCGACCGTACCCTGCGCGAGAATGAAATCATTCGTCGTGTCCGTGGCTCGATACGCCCATGCTTCGACCGTAAATGACTTATTGGCGATATTGATGCCTTCGACAGTGCCGTAATCGGTGTTGCCGCCACGGCCCTGAAGGACGCTGCCGCCGATCGACGGGTCGTCGTCGGAACTGACCGTGACCGAAATCGTCTCCTGGTCGGTAAACGAACCATCCGTTGCCTGAAGCTGGAACGTATCCGAGCCAGAATAGTTGGCGTTTGGTGTGTAGGTCCACTCGCCGGTCGAACTGTTGATGCTGACAGTGCCATGCTGAGCGGCTGCCGTGACGCTGTAGGTAGCCGTGCCGACGACATCCGATGCGGTCATGGTGCCCGTGGTTGCAGTGTCTTCGCTGGTGGTCACGCTCGATGCGAGCAGGTCCAGACCGCCGTCGGCGTACGTCGGTTCCGCCGCGCTATTCGGGTGGTTGGCGAGGGAGTAGGTCGGTGTGCCGACGCCCGAACCGTTGTTCGATCCTGCGCTGTCATTGCCGGTGCTGTCCTCGAACGTGTAGTGGGCGACAAGGGCACCGGATTGGTTGCCGGTCAAGGTGGTCTGGAAGTTGGCCGCGATCTGGTCCGCCGTGCGTGCGGTGTTCCATATGCGAATGTCATCCAGTTGACCGTTGAAGTACTGACCCGGCGTGCTGCCGCCCTGATTGGTCGCGTAGCCGATGCCGAGGTCGCCGGTATCCTGTCTGGGGGTTTCCGTGGTTGAGAGGGTGTTCTCAAGCTGACCATCGAGATAGATCGAAACCAGATCGTTGGCGTTGTCGAAAACGGCTGCGAAATGATGCCAGATGCCGTCGTTGACCTTGACGTCCGTTTTCAGCGCAACGCTGCCGCTGTTGCCGTTGTTGTTGAAGCGCAGTTCGGCGTAGCCGTTCGGATCGACGTCGATGCTGTACTGTTGACCGCCGTCGATATTGTCCGCGTTCTTGAACAGAATGCGTTGGTAGTCACCTGGGCTGGCCGAGGTATTAAACCAGCTCTCGAGGGTGAACGATCCCGTCGTCCCGAAGTTGAGCGAGGCATCGTCAGAGACCGTGAAGCCCTGGTTCGTGCCATTAAGCGTCGCCGCGACCGACTTCATCTGCAGGTCGTTGTTGTTCGACGTCACGTCGTTGACGGTCGTGCCGTCTCGGTCCTCGAACGTGTAGTAGGCCTGCAACCCGGTTTCGTTGCCGGCCAGCTTCTGCGTGTAGTTCTCGCGGACTTCGGTTGCGGTCCGTGCCGTCGACCACATGCGAACGTCGGAAAGCTGTCCATTAAATGCACCGACCGTCGCGTTCAGCGGATTGTAGCCGCCGATGGCGATCTCGCCGGTTTGGATGTCATACGTCACGCTGTTGACCGAATTCACCAGTTCGCCGTCGACGTAGAGCTTCAGGTTGTCGGTGCTTCCGTCATAGACCACCGACGTGTGATGCCAGTTACCGTCGTTGACGGAGAGTGCCGAGGCATTGATCAGTTCGGTGCCTGGCTCGGAGACGGCCAGCTTGCCATTGTTAAGATACAGCTTCATTGAGCCGTCTGTTACTTCGCGGCCAAGATCGAGCAGACCTCCCGTGGTTCCTGTGGTCTTGAACCACGTCTCCATGGTGAATGAGCCCGTGCCGACTGCCATGCCGGATGGCGTCGCGGTCAGGACATCGTCCACGCCGTCGAAGACCGCCGAGACGGCGTTGACCTCGTTCGACGTGACGTTGACGGCCTGCACATCGACGGTGATCTGCTCGGCATCCGTCTCGCCGCCGCCGGAGGCGGTGACGTAGAACTGCACCTCGCCATTGAAGTTGTCGAGGGGCGTGAAAGTCCAGCCGCCGGTGCTGTCGATAGCGACCGTGCCCTTGTTGGCGATCGTGAGGGACGTGGTGCCGGAATGCGACGCGCTCGAGTTGACACCGAAGGTCGCCGACGTCGGCACGACATCGTTGGTCGTCATCGTGCCGCTGGCCGTGTGGTTTTCCTGAACCGCGACGCTCAGGCTGTGGATGGCAGGTGTCCCGTCGACGAATGTCGGGTCATCGGTGCTGGCAGTATTATTTGCGCCCAATGTGCCATTGTTGCTGCCGGCGGTATCCGTGACAGTCTGTCCTGAGCTCTCGTTGAACTCGTAATGCGCGACCAATGTGCCACCTTCGTCGCCGGCAATGGACTTATTATAGTTCTCTGCGATCTGTTCATCCGTGCGTACAGTATTCCAGATGCGCACATCGGCCATGTCGCCCTGATAGTGATAGTTGGTCGTTGTGGTGCCTTGATTGTATTGGGCGCCGAGTTTGAGGATTGCATTCGTTGCGGCTGCGGCGGAAATCGGATCATTGGCAGCGGAATATGTACCGAAACCGACGACCTCGCCATTGATGTAAAGTTTGTAGGTTCGCGTGCTGACATCCCTTGTCACGGCAACATGTGCCCATTCGTTGACGGTCAGTGCCGTATCGGATTCGACTGACGCCTGAGCCGAGCCGCTGCCTTCGTGATAAACGACAAGCTTTCCGTCGCTGTTTATATCGAGCTCGATCAGGTATTGATCGGAGTCGAGACTGTCGCCGTCGGCTCCACCGATATTCATAAGATTCCGGAAGGTTCCAACATCCTCCGGTCGAATCCACATCTCAACCGAAATGTTTCCGTCGATACGCAGTTCGTTCCCGGTTCCGGACCCGACATTGATATAGTCGCTCGTCCCGTCAAACCGCATGGCGTTCTGCGGTATGTTTAGAACGTCAGCGCCATTGGTCAGTGTGCCGGTCAGGTTGTTGCCGGAACGGTCGGTGACCGTGGTGCCGTTGGTCGTGTCCAACGTCCAGTTGGCAACGAGATTGTTACCGGTCGAAACCTGATGGTCATAATTGTCCTGAATTTCCTCGGCGGTGCGGACATCGTTCCAAATACGCACATCGTCGATCATGCCGTCGAACCAGCGGTCGGCTGTCGAGGCCTGCTCGGCGACCGTGTCCGCGCCGATACGAAGGGCGCCGGCGTTGACGTCGCCGATGCTTGTGACGCTCCGCGCCGGACCGTCCTGCTCACCATTGATGTAGAACGTCATCAAGTCCGTGCTCGCATCGTAGCTGAGCGCGACATGCGACCATTCTCCGGTTTTGATCGTGCTGGATCCGATGACGTCGCTAGATTCGATGGACCAGAAGCTAAGCTTGTCGTTTCGAACATAGAAACGGTAGTTCGAATCGTCGCCGCTGTCGGCAGACTTGTCCAGAATTGCGTTGAGCCCGGATGTTTTGTTCGGGTTGATCCAAGCTTCAAGCGTAAAACTCTGCCCAGCGGCGAAATCAAGATTGTTGTTGTCTGCGATCTTCACGAAATCGTTGGTGCCGTCCAGCACCAGCACGCCGCCGTTGGTGACCGGCGAGCGTTGCGCCGCGTCGGCATTGATCGTGACGTTGATGGTCTCGCTGTCGGTCGTGCCGTTGGCGCCCGTGGCGGTCAGCACGAAGCTGGCCGTGCCGTTGTAGTTTTCGTGCGGCGTGTAGGTCCACTGACCGGTCGTCGCATTAATCACGACGGTGCCGTGTGCGTTGGTAGCATCTGCGCTGAAACTGGTCGCAGACCCGTCTGCGCCTATCGCGTTCATCTGCCCCTGAAGCGTCTGATTTTCGTCGATAATGGCCGAATTGCCATAAGTGTCCGGCGCGATGTCATACCATCCGGCCGTGCCGGTGACCGTGACGTTGCCGGAGACGCCCGAACTGTCGGTGGCAGTGTTGCCGGTGCCGTCATCGAAGCGGTAATTTGCGACCAACGTGCCGTTCTGATTGCCGCTCAAGGTATCGTCCATGTTGTCGGCGATTTGTTCGGCTGTGCGGGCCGTGTTCCAGATGCGCAAATCGCTCATCTGGCCATTCATTTTGTTCGTGCCAACCGACGATCCGGCAGCGTTCGCACCGATAATCAGATTTGAACTGCCACCGCCGTCCGGGCCGGCGGTGCTGTAAGCTAACGCGCCAACGATAGTCCCGTCGATGAGGACCTTCACCAGTTTGGCGTCGGCGTCGCGCACCATCGCAATGTGATACCACTGTCCCGCCACCAGGTTGGTGTCAAAAATCAGCGGCGTGGAATTGCTGCCGTTGGAAAATTCGTGCGCATACTCCAGATCACCATCGGATCTGAGGCTGAGCTGATAAAGAACATTCGCGGGCGATGAATCGAGTGGGGCGGCAAAATCGACGATGGCCTGCGTGCCCGAAACGGCATCGAATTTCGCCCAGGTTTCAACCGTCAGGTCACCGGAAATGGCAAGGGTATCGGATGTGCCCCGCCCGGCGTTGATGTAGGTCGTCGAACCGTCAAAATCGAGCGCCTTGTCGTGGTTCGGTACGATCTTCGCATTTCCAGCGAGTGTCGCATCGTTGTTGTTGGACGTGCTGTCTTGCACGGTGGTGCCGCTTGCATCGTCGAAGTTCCAGTATCCCGCGAGACCGCTTTCGCTGCCGCTCAGCTTCTGGTCGTAGTTTTCGCGGATTTCATCGTCGGTGCGCAGATCGTTCCAGAGGCGAACATCGTCGATCAGGCCGTTGAACTCTTCGTTTATCGCTGGACGTCCGCCGATGGCGAACGCGCCGGTCCCGACGGTCAGTGAAGTGGGTATAAATCCGTCCGTTGATGTCGAAACAAGCTCGCCGTTTGCATAAAGCTTCACCGTGCGCTCGCTCGCGTCGAACACCATCGACAAATGCGTCCACGTGCCGATGGGGGCATCGTAACCAGTATCCGTCCAATCCCAACTGCCGCCTGGACCGTTCAGGGCAAAGCGAATGCTGCCGTCATTGAGCCTGTTCAGCAGGTAAGCATTCTCCTTGCCTGCGATGGTGCCGCCATAAGTAGCGTCGGTGGCCGGTCCTTGCGGATTGATCCAGGCTTCAAGCGTCAGGTCGCCCGTGATATCGAGAGCGTCTGCATCGCCGACATTGGCCCAGGAATTCTGGGCGTCGACCTGCAGCACACCATCATTCACATCGACATTGCTATCGGACTTGATGGTGACGGTGATCGTCTCGTCGTCCGTGAAATTGACGCTGTTGTGCGTCGACGATGCGCGGAGTGTGAAGCTGTCGGCGCCGTAGTATCCATTCGCGGGATCATACGACCATGCACCGGTCGAGGCATCGACGGTGACGCTGCCACCGTTCGCGGTCGTGAACGTGGTCGTGCCGCCGACGATCGAGTAGGCGGGGGTGCCGGGCACGTCGGTGCCGGTCATGGAGCCGGCGGCAAGCTCGCTCGACTGGATTTCGATGGCATTGCCACGCACCGTCGGTTCGGCGTTCGAGGCGGGGTCGACGATATCCGCGCCATTTTTCAACGTCCCATTGTTGCCATTTCCGGTCAGGTCGCGCACCACGTTGCCGTCGGCGTCGTCATCGAAACGGTAGTAGGCGGTGAGATTGCTTTCTGAACCGGTGAGTTGTTGACCGACACGCCCACGGATGTCTTCCGCGGTCTGAGAGGTCGACCAGACGGAGACTTCGTCTATCAGCGCTTTGGTGTGCTGGTTGTTCGACGCCTTGTCGTAGGTGCCGAGGCCGAGTCCGTCATTCACATTACTGTTCGTGCCGCTGTTGAGAGAAAGACCGCTGACGCTGCCCTTGCTGTCGCCATCGACATAGAATTCCCCGGTATTGTCGGTTCGCCAAACGAGCGTGGTCTCGTACCATGTGCCGGTCGAAATAACCCCGGCCTCGATGTCCTGATCATCAAGCGTCGCCTTGAGGCGCCAGTTCGTCCCGTCATGATAGGCCGCGATGTATACTCGGTCCCCGTCGGCGTCATCGCGGTTGGCGAACAGTGGTCGGAAAGAGCCCGTCGGTGCGTCGGCCGGCAGATTGAACCGGAGCGAAACCGTGCCCTGGCTGGCATTCAGAATGGTGTTCGGTAGATCGACCCAATCATTCACACCGTCCAGGGATAGTGTGCCATCCGAGATCTGCACGGCATTGCCGTCATCAACGCTGTTGATCGTGACGGTGACCGTCTGATCGTCATTGAAGACCGTGCCGTCGGCGTCGGTGCCGGAGACGCGCAGCGTGAATGTGTCCGTGCCGTAGTAATTTTCGACCGGTTTGTATGACCACGTGCCATCCGTGTTCATGGTCACGGTGCCGTGCTGGCCGTTCGTCTGAATCGAGTAGGAGGCTGTGCCCGGGACGTCGTTCGCCAGCATATGACCGGTGGCGACTTCGTCTTCCTGAATGACGAGGGTGGTCGCGGTGGTGTCGTTATCCAGATCGATCCACGTGGCGCCCGAGACGGTCGCATCAGGAATCTGCGTGCTGCCGGTGGCGTCGTTGGCGGCCGTGCTGCTAGTGCCTTCGCTGAAATCATAATGGCCGACGAGGCCGCTGGTCGCCGGATCGATCTCGTTGCCGAACTGGTTTGCGACCTGTTCATCCGTGAGCGCCGTGTTGTAAATCTGAACGCTGCCGATCTCGCCTTTGAATTCTTCCCAGAACGCATTGTCGGCGTTACCCAAAGTGAGATTTTGGTCGTTCCAGGACCACGCGGTCGACGCGGTGGCCGTCGCAACAAGCGCGCCGTCGACGTAAATCTTCTGCAAGCCGCCCGATGCCTGGTTGTAAGAAACGGTCACCTGGTGCCACGCACCGTCCGCGACATTGTTTCCGGATGTCGCCAGATCAAACGCTGTGCCCGGACCGGCGTGGCCAGTCATGAAGACCTGACCGTCGTAGCGTACACCCAGCGTCAACCCGTTGTCGGAGCCAGCGGCGTCGGCGCGCGCCATCACGGCGGCAGTGCCACGCGTCGATGTGCCTTGATCGTCGTTGTCGACGCCCCAGTCCAGGTCTGTCTTCAGCCAAACAGACCAGGTTCCCGTCGTGGCATCGAGGCCGGTGTGGTTGGTGATGGTGACCACGTCATCGACGCCGTCAAAGGACAAGGCCCCCGTAAGTCCATCGATGATCTTCGCGTTGCCGTTGAGCGTCAGATCACGGTTGTTGCCGGACTGGTCCTGAACGGACGTAGCGGATACCTGGTCGTCGAACTTGTAATAGGCTTCAAGGTTGTTTGTGCCGCTGGCCACCGGTTGATCGATGCCGTCACGGATCTGATCCTGCGTCCGCGCTTCGGACCAGATCTTCACTTCATCGAATAGGACCTTTGTCTCGGCGTTCACGGACGAGTGTGAGCCATTGATCCGGAGCGTATTCGCATTGCCTGCCGCCATGTCCGCACCTGCAGGTGAACCGCTCAACGTGCCCGCTTGCAATTCACCGTCGACGAAGACTTGCAAAGTCGAGTTGTCGAAAACGAACGACAAGTCGTACCAGGTATCGGTTGTCGGCTGGAATTCCGTAACGATAGAAACATCGGGGTTGTTGTCGGCATCGCGCGCGAGGAAAACCAGTTTGCCGCTTGTGTTGATATAAGCAAGGAACCGACCGTTGGTGCCGGTCTCTGCAATCTCCGCCAGGAAGTGATCTGTCGAAGGAATCTTGGCGAAGTTTACCGACATCTCCATCGTGACGGCATTTGTGATGGTGCCGGTGCCAAGTGATGCCTGTGCATAGTTTCCGTTCCCGGAACCGCTAGCATCCAGCACGCCGTCATTGATGACGATGGAATTCTCGGCGTCATTGTTGACCGTGACGGAAATTGTTTCGCTGTCAGAGGTATCGTTGGCTCCGTTGGCGGTGAGGATGAAGCTGTCGGTGCCGTACCAGTTATTCGCCGGGGTGTAGGTCCAGTTGCCGGACGTGGTGTCGATGATCACGGTGCCGCCGTTTGCTGTTTCGACGGATACCCGCCCATCAGCGTCGGCGGCGCTCGTCGTTTTGCCGGTCACGGAAACGGTGTACGCCGGCGTACCGGCGACATCGTTGGCGGACATCTCGCCCGAGAGCGACGCGTTCTCCTGAATTTCGGCAATCGTGCCTTGTACGTTTGGTGCGGCTTGGACGATAGTGACGCTGTTGGTGATCGTCGCGTCGTTTGTTCCCGCACTGTCTATGAATGTGCCACTAACTATCTCGTCGTAAAGATACTGCGATGCGAGACCAGTCTCATTTCCGATCAGTACGCTGTTCATGTTTGCGGCGATTTCGTCGGCCGAGCGGGCTGTCGTCCAGAACCGGGTATTTGCGAGTTGCCCGCGATAATCGTTACCGTTGTGATTGTTGGAATCGCCTATGACTAGATTGCCGGATGTGATGTTCGGGCTGCCGGCGCTGGCAACCCCTTCGGCAACGCCGTCGACATATACGGTGCCAAGCCCCGTATCCGAATCGTAGACGATGGCAAGATGATGCCATTGACCGTCATTGACGAGGGTTGTGCTGAAAACTTCGGCGGTATTGGCGCCCGCACTGGTGTTATTGAACTGCACCCGGCCATTGGCGCCGATGCGAAGTGTAGCGCCGCCATCACCGGTGCCGCCAGTGCCCATCACCGTCTGTAAGGATGATCTCGTCGTGTTCACCCAGGTTTCGTAAGTAAACGACCCGGTGCCCGAAATGATGCCGCCGCTTGGACTGTCGGCCTGTATGTAATCGTTGCTGCCACCGAATTCGGCTGCATTGACTGGAATATTGATGATATTCGCGTCACCGGTCAGCGTACCATCGAGCGCGCTGCCGGTCGCCGTTGCCTTGTTGTCGATGGTGGTGCCGTCAGGGTCGTCATCGAAACGGTAATAGGCCTGGAGGTTGTTCTCGTCGCCGTTCAGTTGCTTTTGGTAATTGGCTGCGATTTCGTCGTCGGTGCGGGCATCGGACCAGATACGGACTTCGTCCATCTGGCCTTTGACGTAGCGCCCCTGGCTGTCGCGTCCGATGAAGAGGGCATCGCTGTTCGTGTCGCCTACCGTCGCGGCGCTCGCGGGGGATCCGACCTGCGAGCCGTTCTTGTAGAACGTCAGGGTATCGGCATCCGCATCGTAGGTAACGGCGATGTGGGTCCAGGTGTCGGTGCTGATCGAGAAGTTGACGTCTACGTCGCTTGTTTCCGGGGACCAGAACCTCACTTCGCCGTTTGATACATGTATTCGGTAGTTGGCGTCATCGCCGGCGGTCGACTTGTCGAGCAGCGTCTGCAAAGTGGTTACGTCGTTCAGATTGGCCCAGGTTTCGAGCGTGAAGCTTTGTCCTGCACCGAAACTGATCGCGTTGTTGTGCGATACGGTGACGTAATCTCCGGTGCCGTCCAGCTGCAGTACACCGTCGGGCATACCGACCGAATTTTCGTCCCCGGCACCGGCCACATTGACGGTGATGGTCTCTGAGTCGCTGCCCGATGTTGCGCCGGTTGCGACGAGGGTGAAGCTGTCGCTGCCTGCGTAGTTCGTCGCCGGTGTGTATGTCCAGGAACCGGTTTCCGCGTCGATGGTGACGGTACCGTTCTTGCTTGTCGTGAAACTGGTCGTGGTCCCACCTGATCCATTGTCGATGGCATAGCTGACCGTGCCGACGACGGCGTTGTCGGTGACCATGTAACCCGACGCGGACGTGTTCTCGACGGTGTCGACGACATTGCCATAGATCGGTGGCAGCGAGCCGCCCGACGATCCACTGACAACCGATGCGCCGCCGTTTAACGACCCGGTGTTGCTGCTGACGGACTCGCTGACCGATGAGGTGTCGTTGTCGAATGTCAGGTAGGCGATCAGACCGGTTTCACTGCCGGCGAGGGGCTTTTGATAATTTTGTGCAATCTGCTCGGCGGTACGCGCGGTGTTCCAGACGCGATAGTCGTCGAGCTGGCCCTTGAAGTTGCTATCGTTGCTGAAGCCGCGGCGCCCGATCAGAAAACCGCCATTGGTTACCGATACCGTGTCTACCGTCGCCGTGTGAATCAATTCGCCGTTGACGTAAACATTGACCTCGGAGTTGCCGCCGCCCTGGTCCGAGACGACAAGGGCATAGTGATTCCACGTGCCGGCCTGTAGGTCCGGGTCGATGACGAAGCTGTTGGCGTTGTTCTTTTCATAGGCAATGCGGCCGTGGCCGATCTCCCAGTTGGCGGCGCCAGCGGTGTCGCTGCCGAACGAGTCTTTCGAGAACACGTGACCGCCGGTGTCGGACGGATCCGTCCATGCCCAGGTTTCAACGGTAAAGCTCGTGCCCGTGTCATACGTGTCCGTAAACCGGACGTAATCGTTCGTGCCGTCGAGCTTGAGAGACTTGCCCCCGGCGGCATCGACGACCGTCGGTTCCGCGCTGTCGCCGAGTGTGTCTGACGCACCAAGCGTACCGTCGTTGTTGTTCGACGTCTGATCCTGAACCGTGCCGTTCTGCACGTCGTCGAATTGGTAATAGGCCTTCAGATTGGTTTCGGAACCCGAAAGCTGCTGGTCGTAATTCTGTCGAATATCCTCGGCGGAGCGAGCCTCGGACCAGATGCGAACGTCATCCATCTGGCCGTCCAGTTGACCGCTAAGAGACCCATTGGAGAAACGGCCACCCAGCGTCAACTGCGCGTCGCCGCCACCGTCGGCGTCGTTGGTGTAGGTCCGCGTCCCGGCATGCTCGCCGTTAATATAGATGGTCTGGGTTTTCGCGCCGGTGTCCCGGACCGCCGCCAAGTGAACCCATTCGCCGACTTCGACCGATTGCGCCGTCGTCAATTGCTCATTGGCGCCGCCGCCGTTCTCCATGAAGAAACCAACCTTGCCGTCGCTGAGGACGGCCAGTTCATAAAGGCTGTTATCGGCAGAGCTTTCGGAGCTCGTATTGCCGATAAACGCGGCGAGGGACTGCGTGTTACCGGTCAGTTGGTCGATCCTGAACCAGCCCTCGACGGTCAGATCACCGGTGATGGCCAGGCTGTCAGACGTGCCGCGACCGACCTGAATGTAGTCGCCGCCATCGAAGTTCATGTGCTTGCCGGCAACCTGAACATCGAGGTCGGCGTCGACGCTGAAGCTCAGCTGGTGCACGTTGATCGCACCGTTGGTGTCTGTCACCTGGACGGTGATGGTGTCGCCGCCGTGATAACCACTGGTCGGCGTGTAGGTCAGCGTGTTGTCGGTCGAGTTATCCGTGAAGTTGCTGATCGCCCCGTGTTCGGGTTGATCCAGCAGCTTGAAGGTGAACGGTCCGGTCAGGCCGGTGGTCGGGATCGTCACGCTGACGTTGCCGTCCTGCGACAGTACGATGTCGTTGTCGATCCGGACATCGTCGAAGCGGATGACTTGCTGATCGCCGTTATCCGTATCCTCCCGGCTCGTCAGGATGACGTAGTTCGATCCGGAATAGTCCGTCGTATCCGTTGCCGTGATTGTTGCCGTGTTGGCGCTGTTTCCAACTTCGGTCACGGTCAGACGGACGGTCGAGCCGTCATCATAAACATCGAAACTGTATTCGGTGTCCTTGCGGAAATCGATGGAGCCAGTACCGGAATTGGCGACCGACGTCAGTGACCCGTTGACGAAGCGGTCGATCAGGATACGGTCATCACCTTCGACGGCCGAGAAGTTGAGCCCGTTGGTGGGGAAGCCAAATCCGTCTTTCGTAGCAGGGTCGGAACGGGTGAGTACGTGCATGAACCCGTCGGTGCCACTGTCGAACTTGAACGTGCCGGTGACGTGAACCGGATCCGTCGCGCTCGGCTTATGCTGATCGGCCGTGCGAACCAGTTCTCGGTTCTGGACCACCAGTTCGCCCGTGCTTGTGTCGACGTAGGCGATGTCATTCTCGGAACCCGAATGCGTGCCTTCGATCACTGTCCATTCTGTCGTGTTCGGTCCGATGTAAAGGCTATCCGTCGTTGTGGCCGATGCGCCCGAAATACTGCCGTTGTTGGAATTCGATGACGCATCCGTAATTGTCGAGCCGGAGATGTCGGCCGCTTTCCAGTAACCGACAAGCGCGCCTTGACCGGTTGGGCTGGAGAAGTCGGGAAGATAACCGTCGGCGATCTGATCGGCGGAGCGCTCGACGTTCCAGAGCCGGATTTCATTGATCAGGCCGGAGAAATAATCGCTGTTCGCATCCGACGAGCCGATGTTGGCGCCGCCGGAAAGAACGTTCTTGTCGATGCCGGTGACGGTTTGAATAAGCTGGCCATCGACGTAGAGCTTGAGCGTATTGTTGCCGTCATGAGTGGCCGCAACGTGATGCCAGGCGCCGGACACGGTCGGGTCATTTCCTTCGGGGGTAGTCACCGACTGGCTGGTTGAGCTGCCGTAGTATTCCTCGGTTACGAAAACGAGCTTGCCGTTCTGCACCGCGATCGCGTTGCGTGTGCCAAGATCGTTAGCGGTAATCACCAGATTGTCGATGGCGTGAAGATCGTTTTCCGAGCCTGTTGAGGCGGCGACGGTAAAAACGTCGCTCGACTGCGGAGCATAGTTCCCGCCCAGGTTCAGATTGCTGATCTCCGTCACGCCGTCGTAGGTCACGGTCAAACCGTTGTCGTTATGGGTGATCGTGACGCTGACGAACTCAGCCTCGATCTTGGAGTCGGTAATCGCGGAACGGCTTGCGCCTGAATTGGTCAGCGATTGCGAACCTTGCCCGCTGGAATCGTCCTGGGTTAGTGAGTTGTCGAAGGTGTAATGCGCGATCAGGTCGGAACCGTTGTAGTTTAGTTCCTTGTCATAGTTGGCGCTGATTTCCGTGCCGGACCGGACGTCCTCCCAGATACGAACGTCATCAATCAGCCCAGAGAACTCCTGAGAAATAGTCGTCCCGTCAGACTCGAACTGCGCGCCGATTGTTAGGTCGGTATCAGCACCACCGTCGGGATCGTAATCGTACGTTGCAGTGTCTGCGAGTTGACCGTTGATATACAGACGATACGTGCCACCATCGCCGGAGGTGTCACGAGAGACCGCCACGTGTGTCCATTGATTGAGTGGAATGGTGGCGTTGTCGAAGGTGACGGTTTGATCTGCACCGGGGCTGCCGGGTACGCGATCATCATCTTCATGAAGCACACGAATCTTGCCGTCACCCTCCATCTGCATAAGGAACAACTGGTTGGAGTCCGGGGCGTTGTTGTCGCTGCGCGGGCCGCCGATACCGACGATTGCCGATCGTCCGGATGATGGATATGCATCGGGTTTGATCCACGCTTCGACGGTCAAATCTCCTGTCTCGTCTAGGGTCGTATCATTAAGGCGATAGAGGATGTCGTCGCTGCCATCGAAGCTGGCGGCATGAGTCGATTTGCTGGTCCGCGTGCCGCCGGTGACGGCGGCGGAGTGAACGACGCTGCCGTTCAGGATCACGTCAATGCCGTTAATGGTCTCGCCGTTGTTGACGAATGTGTCGAAGGCGATGCTCAGACCGTCCGAGATGCCTTCTTGAACACCATTGTTGAATGTGCTGTTGCCGTAGTTGAAGGAGAGGCCGTCAGCAGGGTTCGGGCTGGTGCCTTCGCCCATCTTCAGATTGAAGCTGGCGCTGAAATTACGGGCGCCTTCTGCATTCCCGGTTGGGTTGACGGTCAACGATCCAGACTGACTATTCGTCGCGGAGGTCAGGCGAAGACTGCCGCCGGTAACGACAGCATTGCCGCTGAGCGAAAGACCGCTGGAATTCGAAAAGTCGTTGTTGATGACGCTCTGCGATCCCGATGCGCTGCCAAGCGAGAAGATCGTCTGCAGCGCCGACGAGTTGACCGATGTGTTGATCCAGCCTTCCATCGTGAAGGCGTTGCTGCCGCTCTGGAACACCGAGTTCGACGACATCGTGACCTTGTCATTGATCCCGTCGAATGACAGGGCTGGGCGGGTCGTGCCGGGCGACGAGAAATCGTCGAACTGGACTTCACTGAAATCGACGATACGCGTCGCACCGGCGGTATTCGCGTTCTGTCCGTCCGATGCCGTAAAAGTAATCGTCTTTTGCGCCGAGGTATTCGAGTCGGTGTCCGAGGTGCGTATCGTCACGGCACGGGCGAGTGCCTGTACCGCATCGTTTGTCGCATTGTTGTTCAGGTTGACCTTCAGCGCCTGGTTCGACACGCCGTTTAGCGTCCCGTCGATGGTGCCGATGGTCGTCCCGGCGTAGGTGATGTTCGTGCCGTCGAAGCCGATCTGACCGGCACCGGTGCCGAAGTTGCTGACCGACAACACGTCGCCTGCGGTCTTGTTCGTTGTTATGGCGATCTGGAGATACCCGGTGCCGGTGTCGGCATACGTCCCGTTAGCGGATCCGGTCGCATCCGGGTCGACGAGAGCGAGGCCCGGATCGACCAGTATCGCGCGCGCGACCGTCGTTCCGTACGTGCGGCCGCTCGTCGCGGTAATGCGCGGTGCATCGTCAATCGGTGCGATGGTGATGGTCGCGGTGTTCGGCGAAGCATCGAACTGCTTGCCGTCACCGACCGCGAATTTGAACGTTGCCGAGCCGTTGTAGTCGGCGGTGGGAACGAATTTCAGCTGACCGGCGTCGATCTGTGCCTTGGTGATCGTCGCATTGGCCGCAATGTCGCTGCCGTTGAGCTGCAGTTTCCCTTGTGCTGCCGTCGGCAGTTCGGTGATCTGAACTGATTGCAGTGTATCGCCGTCGCCGTCCGAGAAGTTCACCGAGAAATTGGCTGCGGTCAGGGTGAGGGTGACGTCTTCGTTGACGTTGAGCGATACATCGTCCGCACTTGGCCGTTGGTTGTTGTAGGCCTCGACGGTGGTGGAAAAAGTCTCCTCGGCACCGTTGGCATCAGTCAGCGTAATATCAACGGTGCGGTTCTGCTCGACGACAGTGGCCTCACTGTTGCTGAACTGCAGCGACCGTAACACTGCCTGAACGTTGGCCGTCGTTGCATTTCCGTTGAACGTGATCTGGAGGATCTTGCCGGTGGTGTCGGTGCCGACCGTGGCATCCGTTGTGCCGTTCAGTGTCGCGCTGATTGTGCCGACGACCGTCCCGCCCACGGTGATGTCGTTTCCCGACAGCGCCACGACAAGGCCATCGACGGTCTGCGGCGCAATGGCGAGGCTGTCATCCCTGGAGCCGCCTGCAATACCCGCGCCGGACGCACCGGCCGGCGCCTGAGACGTAATACGGAGCGTGCCGCCGTTGAAGTTGCCTTCGGCATCGGCAAGTGCAATTGCGGCATCGATCCCGACTGCACCGCCGCCGGCAGAGAAGACCGCATTACCGCCGCCCCCGGCTGTCAAATCCGGTGCATCGTTCACTGTAAGGACAAAGGTATCGCTTGCGGAACCGCCACTGTCGGCATTGGACGTCCCGTTGACGGTGATTGTGTGACTCTGGTTGACCCCGCCCGCGCCGGGTGTGCCGGTGATCGTCTTTGAACCGACGTTGAACGTCGCCCAGGACGGCAGACCGGTAACCGAGATAGTCACAGGATCGCCCTCAGGGTCGCTGAACATGCTGCTTAACGACAGATTCAAGGCCGTGCCTTCGTTGACAACACGGTCAGCCGCAGGCTGCGCGACACTTGGCCCGAGATTTGGCGGCGGCGGCGGCGGCGGTGGCGGCGGCGGCGGTGGCGGCGGCGGAGGTGGCGGCGGCGGCGGCGGCGGTGGTGGTGGTGGCGGCAGAGGCGGCACCACGGGCGGCGGCGGCACATAAGGTGGCGGCGGTGGTGGTGGCGCGAATGGTGGCGGTGGCGGCGGCGCCACGGGCGGTGGAGGCGGCGGCGCAACGGGTGGGGCAGGTGGCGGTGACACTTGCTGGGTAATCGGACCGCCGTCGTCATCGCCAGTCCCGTCTCCACCGCCATCGCCGCCGGAATCCCCATCCCCGCCACCTGCAGTCTCGGTGTTCTGTGCCGTTTCAGTCGCCCCGGAACCGCCAGCCTGGCTCGTTTCAGCGTTTAGTTGGGTTCCAGCATCCGTCCCTGCACCCTCTGCGGGATCCGGTGGTGGCGCGAACGAGATCGCGACGCCGTCACCACCTGATGAACCATTGTCTCGGGCGGTTGGCGGCGGAGGCGGAGGTGGTGAAGGAGCGGGAGGAGGCGACGCCGCAGCCGTTTGCGTTGTCTCACCGGATCCGCCGTCGGTAGAGCCCGCATCTGAAGATCCGGTGTCGGACGAACCGGTATCGCTTGCTGCTGTATTCACGGCGGCATCCGTGCTGCCCGTCGTCGTCCCTGCATCGGGTGTTGCATCGTTGGCCGCGATAGATGACACGGTTTCCGCAGCGCTTGTCGCTTCTGCAGGTGACGAGCCGTCGGTGACGGCATTCGAAAGCTGCTGTGTGAAGGCTTCGGTGGCTGCGGCAGCCTGTTCCGCCGACATGCCGGACGTGTCCGGGCCCAGGTTATCGGCGTTGCCGGAAGCAAGTTGCGCAAGTACGGAATTGCTCTCGCCGGCCGTGGCTTCGGCTGTTGCCGTCGCTGCGGCGGTGGAACTCTCCGTCGCACCGGCGAGGGCGGCATCCGGCGAGGCGCCGTCTGAGAGTGAGCCGGCAAGGGCCTGCTGGAAAGCCTGATTGGCGGCGGCGGCTTCTTCCGGCGACATGCCGGACGTGTCGGGCCCGAGATTGTCTGCATTCCCTGAAGCGAGTTGCGCGAGAACGGAATTGCTCTCGCCGGCGGTCGCTTCGGCAGTTGCCGTTGCCGCCGCCTGAGAGGCATCGCTCGCCGTCTGCAAGGCGTCCGAGACGGACCCCCCGTTGTCGAGCGACTGGGTCAATGCGTTCTGGAAAGCCTCATTGGCGGCAGCGGCTTCCTCCGGCGTCATGTTCGAGGTGTCGGGGCCGAGCACGCCGTCCTCGTTGTTGCCGGAGGCCAGCGCGGCGAGGAGGGGGTCTGCGTTCGCTTCGTCCGCCTGTTGCTGGGCCGCAACGAGGTTTGCCGTATCAGCGGCTTCGCCAGCCTGCTGCAACGCTTCACCCACGTCCCCCCCCTCACCGAGGGAGGCGATAAGGGCGTCCTGGAAAGCGGCGCCACCTTCGCCGTCACCTTGGAGCTCGCCAACGTTTTCGTCGATTCCTTCGCCAGATGCGAGCGCGGCGATCAAGGCATCGCCTGGTGTCGCGTTGGCAAGTTCGGCATCGATCTGATCCTGAATGGCTTGCGCCTCTTCGGCGGCAGCCAACGCTTCGCCAATGTCGGCGCCACCATCCAGAGCGGCCTGCAGCGCTTCCTCGAACGCCGCTGAATCCTCACCGACGGCTTCGTCGACGTTCTCACCTGTTGCAAGTGCGTTGGCGATGGCTGCGTCTTCTTCGCCGGTTTGCTGTTCCTGGGCTATCTGCAGCGCGTTGATGAAGGCGCGGTCTGCCGCGACGACGGCTTCTTCTGCCGTCAGTCCTTCGGACATAATTTCAACCAGGGTTGCGCGAAAGGCGCTGATGGCGGCTTCAACGGATTCCGTCGACGCATTGAGTTCCTGGGCGCGCGCTAGGCCCGCTTCCAGCATCTGGCTCATTGCCTCGTCGAGGTCCTGACCCTGAGATATTGCAACCAGCAGGGTCGCAAGCGCTTCCGGATCCAGTTCTATGGCCGGGCCGGGATCACCAGGCTCGCCCGGTACGCCGTCCTCTGCCGTGCCGGCCTGAGCGATGTCGACCTCACCCTCAGCTTGGGCAACCACGATCTCTTCGGCATTGGCTTCTGACACAACGTCACCGTCGATGCGCCCGGTCGTATCCGTCGCATCGAACTCTGCCGTTTCGGGCGTATCGGGTGTGTTGTCTAAGGCCATTGTTGTGGAAGCCGCTCCGGCACCTTTCCCCGTTTCTTAAAACTTTATAAATTTCTCTTCAACCGAGCAGTGATGCGTGTCACTTGGCAGGCCAACACTGAAAGCACTAAGGTGTTGATAACCAATATCTCTTTTTGCCTTCCGCATCCGCGCTAGTGGAGGTTTTTTAGGTCCTGTATCGCACCTATTTCATCCACGATAAATTGTACGCAAACCCTACCGGATTTTCCTGACGCTTACGTTACGCCCGGCGCGGAAATTATTCAGTTGGGAAATGGTTTTGATTTGTAACAAAACGTTGCTTCGCTGCCATGGTGCGACGATTGAGTATTACGGGGGATAAGACCACTCCGCGCGACCGTTCTCAAGGCGGTGATTGTCAGCGCTGAAATCGCCTGTTACCCAATGATCCGTACACAATGGCGCTGCATAATGATTTGATATTAAAGTTAAATTACAAGAATAACGGTATTTACGTTAAGTGGTGCCGGCGGCAGGACTTGAACCCGCAACCTACCGCTTACAAGGCGGTTGCTCTACCAGTTGAGCTACGCCGGCACGTATCGATCCGCGAGCGGAAACGGGCGCAACATAATCGCGCGGCGCGGCGCCGACAATAGGGTAATCTGCTTATGTCGGTAGTATGGCAAATAACGCGTGGCGAAGTGCTGGAAAGCGGTGATGGAGGGTGTTCGGCAATCAATATGCGTACAAATTGCGGCTTTTTGACTTGACCTTTGCCTGTTCTCGGTTGCATTCAAAGCAATCATTGCCTACGAAGACAAAGCTCAGAGGGGACGCAGCTTTCGCGTTGCCGTGATACACAAGACGAGGAAAGTTCGGCGATGGACGGCTTACGCGAGACCTTAGGGAATCTCGTCGATCACAGAGTGACGCAGCGCTTCATCGTGTTTGTGCTGCTTTTAAACGCGCTTACGCTTGGTCTCGACACGGCGCCGTCCGTCATGGGGCAGTACGGTGAGCTGATCAACAGCATCAATGCGATCATCCCGATTATATTTGTGATCGAGGTCGGGACCCGCTGGATCGCGCGTGGCAGGAGTTTTTTCAAAGAGTCCTGGAACATCTTCGATGTGGTCATCATTTCGATTTCGTTCCTGCCTTCCGGCAGCGCCTTCTCGGCATTGCGCGCTCTCCGTATTCTGCGCGTGCTCCATGTAATTTCGCTGGTGCCGCGCATGCGTCACGTCGTCGCGGCGATGATCCGGTCTTTGCCTCAGATCGGCTCGATCCTCGCGCTGCTTGTCATCATTTCCTATATTTCCGCGGTTATCGTTACCCACCTGTATGGCGAGGGCTATCCGGAGCTCTTCGGTTCGATCGGGCGCTCGATGCTGACCCTGTTCCAATTGATGACGCTGGAAGGATGGGCCGCCGAGGTCGTCCGGCCGGTGATGGAGACGCATCCTTACTCGGTATTTCTGTTTATCCCATACATGCTCATGACCGCCTTCGCGATTCTCAACCTGTTTACCGCGGTGCTCGTCGACAGCATGCAGATCCTGCAGCAGAACTACACATACGAGCGGACTGAACAGCAGACGGCCAAAATATTGACCGACGAGATGGTCGATGTGAAAGCCGAGCTGTTGGCGCTGACGCAGGAAATCCGGAAACTCCGCAGCGATATTGAAGATCGCTCCAAGAGCGGCGACTGAGTAGCGTCGCACGCGATTTTCCCGCAGCTTTGCTTTGCCGCAGTTCTATGCCAGCATGTGCTGGGGATTGAGTGTGGCTTTGATGTTAGCGGGAAAGGCGTAATGTTTCTGAACCTACTTTCAGACCGGCAAAAGCAGTCATTTCTGGCATTGGCGACAAAAGTGGTCATGGCGGACGGTGAGGTGGTTCCGGAAGAGAACGTGACCTTGAAGGTCCGTGTCGCCGAGATGGGCGGGCAGGTGAAAGCGCCGCCAGATGAAATTTACGGCGTGCCGAACTTCGACGTGTTCGATACGCCGCGCGCCCAGACGATCGTAATTCTGGAATTGATGGTGCTGGCCTATTCAGACGACGAATACCACGAAGACGAGCGTCCGATAATCGACGATTTCATTAAGAAATTCGGGTTTTCGGATGATCAGGTTGCCCGTTTCGAAGATTGGGCAAGGCGTCAGTCGCCGCTCAGCGTCGAGGGATGGACGTTTATTTCGGAGAGCGGTCCCGTCGACGAAGGCGGTTGATCTAACCGCGCGTCAGCACGTAGAGCGCGATCGCAGCGGCATTGGAGAGATTGAGGCTTTCCTGTGACGAATCCATTGGGATTTTGACCAGCTGATCACATGTTTCCCGCGTCAATCGCCTGAGTCCGGCACCTTCGGCACCAAGCACGATAACCCGTCTGGGTGTCGGATCGACATCCCCGATGTCCGTTTCGGCGTGTCCATCGAGGCCGAGGCACCAGTAGCCTGCATCCTTGAGCGTCCAAATGGCACGGGCGAGATTGGTGACCCGAACCAGCGAAACATGCTCCAGCGCACCTGAAGCGGCTTTTGCCATGGATCCGGTTTCCGGTGGCGCATTTCGATCCTGGACAATCACGGCACGGGCGCCGAAGGCCCGGGCGGATCGCATGACGGCGCCGATATTTCTCGGGTCCGAGGCCTGGTCCAAGACAACCAGCGTATCAGGCGTTTGATCTTCTGAAGCGATCACGTCTTCTACGTGTTTGTCGGGTATAGGGTCTGCAAGAAGCGCGATGCCCTGGTGCACGCTGTCGGGGCCGCAAACGGTGTCGATCTCGGCGCGGTCGACGGTCTCGATGTTAAACTCGGCGATATTGCGTTCCGGCAATGCGTTCTGCAGCGCCTCGATGCCTTGTTTGGTGCCGATGACGCGGTGAGTACGGCGGTCCGGATTCGCGATGGCGGCGCTGACGGCGTGGATACCGTAAAGCCACAACGCATGACTGTGTGCGGCGCGAGCCGCTGGTTTCGCACCCCCACGGGACGATGTTCCCGTTGGCCTTGGTGCGTTGATTCTGCCGCGTGCAGTCCGGGGCGGGCGCTTGCGCTTGCTCATGCGGCCTTTTATCATCCCATAGTGCGATGTTTCGCAAGTGGAATTGACGATTCAGCATCGCCGGGAAAATGTCGCGTTTAGGCGTTGACAATAGTTCGGAAATCTTCATATTCCGACCGCCCGATCCACCGCCCCCGCGGTGGATCGTCACGTATTCGTGGAGGGGTGCCCGAGTGGCTAAAGGGGACGGGCTGTAAACCCGTTGGCTATGCCTACGTTGGTTCGAATCCAACCCCCTCCACCATTCTTCCGGTTCGCCGGTAGGTGGTACGAATATGTGAAGCGGCGCTGGCGGGTGTAGCTCAATGGTAGAGCCCCAGCCTTCCAAGCTGGTTACGTGGGTTCGATTCCCATCACCCGCTCCAACGCCGGCTTCGCGACCGCAGGAGTTGTTTAGGTTTTTTGGCTTTGGTCCCTTGGTTTGGGACGGGGCAGTGAGGAAAAGAGAGAACGAAGATGGCCAAGGAAAAGTTTGAGCGTACGAAGCCGCACTGCAACGTTGGCACGGTTGGCCACGTTGACCATGGGAAGACGACGCTGACGGCTGCGATTACGAAGGTTATGGCGGAAGTCGGTGGCGGCGAGGCGATGGCTTTTGACATGATTGACAAGGCGCCTGAAGAGAAGGCGCGCGGTATCACGATCTCGACGGCGCACGTTGAGTACGAGACGGAGAACCGCCACTACGCGCACGTCGACTGCCCGGGTCACGCTGACTATGTGAAGAACATGATCACGGGTGCGGCGCAGATGGACGGTGCCATTCTGGTTGTGAACGCTGCTGACGGCCCGATGCCGCAGACGCGCGAGCACATCCTTCTTGCCCGTCAGGTTGGTGTTCCGGCGCTTGTCGTTTACATGAACAAGGTTGATCAGGTTGACGACGAGGAGCTTCTGGAGCTGGTCGAGATGGAAGTTCGTGAGCTTCTGTCGTCGTACGACTTCCCGGGCGACGATATTCCGATCGTCAAGGGTTCGGCGCTTGCGGCGCTTGAAGGCCGTGATGACGAGATCGGCAAGAACTCGATCCTCGAGCTGATGAAGGCTGTTGACGAGTACATCCCGCAGCCGGATCGTCCGGTTGACCAGGACTTCCTGATGCCGATCGAGGATGTGTTCTCGATCTCGGGCCGTGGTACGGTTGTGACGGGCCGCGTTGAGCGCGGTGTCGTGAACACCGGCGACGAAATCGAGATTGTCGGTATCAAGGACACGCAGAAGACGACGTGCACGGGTGTCGAGATGTTCCGCAAGCTGCTTGACCAGGGGCAGGCGGGTGACAACATCGGCGTTCTGCTTCGTGGTACGAAGCGTGACGAGGTTGAGCGCGGTCAGGTTCTGGCGAAGCCGGGCTCGATCACGCCGCACACGAAGTTTGCGTGCGAAGCGTACATCCTGACGAAGGAAGAGGGCGGTCGTCACACGCCGTTCTTCGGCAACTACCGCCCGCAGTTCTACTTCCGTACGACGGACGTGACGGGGACGGTTGAGCTTGCGGAAGGCACGGAAATGGTGATGCCGGGCGACAACGTGACGATGAACGTGACGCTGATCGCGCCGATCGCCATGGACGAAGGTCTGCGTTTCGCGATCCGCGAAGGCGGCCGCACCGTCGGTGCCGGCGTCGTCGCCAAGATCATCGAGTAAAAGCCGGTTCTGGCTTGCGGTCCCGTTCCGCACGGGGCCGCGAGGCGGCTTAGGGGTATAGCTCAGTTGGTAGAGCGGCGGTCTCCAAAACCGCAGGTCCCGGGTTCGAGCCCTGGTGCCCCTGCCACGCCTCTCTACCGATGACGAGGTTGCGGACGAAGAAATTAAACTCCATCTCTTGGGAATGGCCCAATTGATGACTTCAAGAGCAGGTTCGAATTCGAAACTGCAAGGTATGTAAGACCAATGGCAAAATCCAATCCGGCACAGTTCGTACGCGAAGTCCGGCAGGAAGCCTCCAAGGTGACCTGGCCGACGCGCAAGGAAACCGGTATCTCGACGGCGATGGTGTTCGTTTTCTGCATCATTGCGGCGATCTTTTTCCTGTTGGTCGATCAGGTCCTGCAGCTTGGCGTGTCTTACCTGTTCGGGCTTGGAGGCTGATCCCATGGCCATGCGCTGGTACGTCGTACACGTTTACTCCGGTTCGGAGAAAAAGGTCGCCCAGTCGATCGAGGAACAGGTCCGTCAGGCCGGTTTCGAGGACATGATCGAGGAAGTCCTGGTGCCGACCGAGGAAGTCGTCGAGATGCGCCGTGGCGCCAAGCACAACGCCGAGCGGAAGTTCTTCCCGGGTTATGTCCTGGTACGCATGGAACTGACCGACGAAACGTGGCACCTGGTCAAGAACACGCCGAAGGTCACCGATTTCCTGGGTGGTCAGGGCCGCCCGTCGCCGATTACCGACGCCGAGGCCGAACGGATCATCTATCAGGTCAAGGAAGGCGTCGAGCGTCCGAAGCCGTCGATCACGTTCGAGGTGGGTGAACAGGTTCGCGTATGCGATGGGCCGTTCAACTCGTTCAACGGACTGGTCGAGGATGTCGACGAAGAACGTGCGCGTGTGAAGGTTGCTGTCAGCATCTTCGGGCGTGCGACTCCTGTCGAGCTGGAATACTCGCAAGTCGAAAAGCTTTGACAGGTTAAGCCGGGGCGATTACATCCCGGCCCGCTGGAAACCGAATGTTTCCGGCATTCACGCGTGGGAGGCTCGCCAAGACCGTACCACGCACTCAGAAACGGAACTGAAGTTCCACGGATAAACTGAGAGAGACATGGCAAAGAAAATCGCTGGCTACGTAAAGCTGCAGGTGCCGGCGGGGCAAGCAAACCCGTCGCCGCCGATCGGTCCGGCCCTTGGTCAGGCCGGCCTCAACATCATGGAATTCTGTAAGGCGTTCAACGCCGAGACCCAGAGCATGGAACCGGGCATGCCGGTGCCTGTCGTCATCACGGCGTATCAGGACCGGACGTTCTCGTTCATCACCAAGACCCCGCCGGCCAGCTACTTCCTCAAGAAGGCTGCCAAGGTGAACAAGGGGTCGGGTACGCCGAACAAGAACAAGGTTGGCAAGGTCACCATGAATCAGTGCCGCGAGATTGCGGAACTGAAGATGAAAGATCTCAATGCACATGACGTCGAAGCCGCCGCGAAAATGATCGCCGGTTCGGCTCGTTCCATGGGCATCGACGTGGAGGGCGCATAAATGGCACGCAAGGGTAAGCGTTATACGACCGCGCTCGAAAATCTCGACCGCGATGCTGTCTACACCATTGAAGACGCGGTGAAGATCCTCAAGGACAATGCCAAGGCGAAGTTCGACGAAACCATCGAAGTCGCCATGAACCTGGGTGTCGACCCGCGCCACGCCGATCAGATGGTTCGTGGCACCGTGTCGCTGCCGCATGGTACCGGTAAGGCCCTCAAGGTCGCCGTGTTCGCCAAGGATGCCAAGGCTGACGAAGCCCGTGAAGCGGGTGCCGATTTCGTCGGTGCCGAAGACCTGATGGAACAGGTCCAGGGCGGCATGATGGATTTCGACCGCTGCATCGCGACCCCGGACATGATGGGGATCGTCGGTCGCCTCGGTAAGGTGCTGGGTCCGAAGGGCCTGATGCCGAACCCGAAACTGGGTACCGTGACCCCCGATGTTGCCGCTGCCGTTCAGGCCGCCAAGGCGGGTCAGATCGAATTCCGTGTCGAGAAGATGGGCATCATCCACGCAGGTGTGGGTAAGGCCAGCTTCTCCGCCGAACAACTGCAGGAAAACATCGCCGCCTTCGTACAGGCGATCCAGCAGGCCAAACCGTCCGGTGCCAAGGGCACGTACATGAAGAAAGTCAGTGTCACGTCGACGATGGGACCTGGCGTGAAATTGGACCTGAGCGCGCTTTAATCGCAATCAGGACTTGAAGAATTCGACCGAAACGTTTAATCGTCCGGTCGAACAGGGGCGGCTCCGGAACTTTTCGGGGCCGTTCTGACCTGTCCGAGACCGTAGGTAACCCGGGTTTTGCCCGGAATTTAATGGGATGTCCCGCCTGCATAGACAGTGTCGATGCCAATTCTTTTGAATGATTTCAACGGATTGGCTTGGACTGTTGTACTGGACAGGGCGAGCCGGCTTTAACCGGAAAGCGCCTGAAAGCGCCGAAAGTTAAGGCCAAAGTGCAACAGGGGTTCAATTTTGAACCGCTTTTGACTGGAGACGATCCGTGGACCGATCGGAAAAAACTGAACTGGTCTCGTCGCTCCGTGGAACGTTCGAAAGCACGTCCATTGTCGTCGTCGCCCACTACAGCGGGCTTAACGTCGATGACATGAACGACCTTCGGGCGCAGATGCGGGACGCCGGTGCCAGCTTCAAAGTCACCAAAAATCGGCTCACTCGTCTCGCTTTGGAAGGCACGCCCTACGATCAACTCGGTGAACTTTTCACCGGCCCCACGGCCATCGCCTATTCCGATGATCCCGTGGCGCCTGCGAAAGTCGCCGTGGAATTCGCCAAGAAGAACGAAAAGCTCATCGTTCTTGGCGGTGCGATGGGTGAGACCCGTCTTGATACCGATGGTATCAAGCAGCTCGCCACTCTGCCGTCGCTTGACGAACTCCGTGCCAAGATCGTGGGTATGCTGAACACCCCGGCGACGCGTGTCGCTGGCGTCCTTCAGGCGCCGGCCGGCCAGGTCGCACGAGTGCTCAGCGCGCGTAGTCAACAAAGTGAAGCGGCGTGACGCCGTAAACGATTGTCAATAGTTCAAGCCTTAGGAGACATGTAAAATGGCTGATCTTGAAAAGATTGCTGAAGAACTGTCGAGCCTGACGGTTCTCGAAGCCGCTGAGCTTTCCAAGCTCCTCGAAGAAAAATGGGGCGTTTCCGCCGCGGCACCGGTTGCCGTTGCGGGTGCCGCGCCGGCCGCTGCCGGTGGTGATGCCGCTGCTGCGGAAGAAAAGGATGAGTTCGACATCATCCTCGCCGCCGCTGGCGACAAAAAGATCAACGTGATCAAGGAAGTCCGTACGATCACGGGTCTCGGCCTCAAAGAAGCCAAAGATCTCGTCGAGGGTGCGCCGAAGCCCCTCAAAGAAGCCGTCAAAAAAGACGAAGCCGAAGAGATCAAGAAAAAGCTGGAAGAAGCCGGCGCGACCGTCGAGCTCAAGTAAGCTTTCCGGTGGACGCGGCTGCTTCGGCAGCCGCGTCGCCGACTTTCGCTTCGCCACCATATTTTCAGGCAGAAGCGTCGATTGGTTAGAACATTGGTTCAGGGAGCAATCTCGCTCCTCAAATACCCGGAGCATACGCTCCACGCCTGAATTTCAGGCACGACACTGCATATGCGTTTTTGCCCGTATAGGCCTTGCCGCGGCCGGGAAAGTGGAAACGCAGTATTCGCGGGTCGGGATCTTCGGTGCGGCAGGCCGTACGATCTCTCCCACACGGAAACAGCCTCCGTCGGGCGCTTAGGGAATGGCGTCTTCGCGGAGCATTAGGAAATCGAGGGACGTAATGGCGAGCAGCTTTACGGGACGCAAACGCGTGCGGAAATATTTCGGCCGGCTTCAGGCCGCCGTGGAAATGCCGAACCTGATCGAGGTTCAGCGCACTTCCTACGAACAGTTCCTGCAGCGCGACACCCCCAGGAATGAACGCACCGATACCGGTATCCAGGAAGTCTTCAAGTCGGTCTTCCCGATCAAGGACTTTTCCGAGCGCGGTACGCTCGAGTTCGTTTCCTACGAGTTCGAAGACCCGAAATACGACGTTGAGGAATGCCAGCAACGCGGCATGACCTATGCAGCGCCCCTGAAGGTGACGCTCCGTCTCGTGGTCTGGGACATCGACGAGGAAACGGGTGCCCGTTCGATCCGCGACGTCAAGGAACAGGACGTCTACATGGGCGACATGCCACTGATGACGGGCAAAGGCACGTTCGTCGTCAACGGCACCGAGCGTGTGATCGTCTCGCAAATGCACCGTTCGCCGGGTGTCTTCTTCGATCACGACAAGGGCAAGACCCACTCGTCCGGTAAGTACCTCTTCGCCGCGCGCATCATTCCCTACCGTGGCTCCTGGCTCGACTTCGAATTCGACGCCAAGGACCTCGCTTACGTGCGCATCGACCGTCGCCGCAAACTGCCGGTGACGACGCTGCTTCTGGCGCTCGACGACGCTGAAACCGAGAAGAAGCGCGCCAAGGCCGCCGAGGACGGTGTCGATCTGGACCCGACGGAAATCTCGGGTCTGACGCCGGAAGACGTGCTGCGTTACTTCTACGACGTTGTCAGCTTCGAGCGCGTCAAGCGCGGCTGGAAGACGCCGTTCAATCCGGATCTTCTGCGTGGCGTCAAGCTGACGGCCGACCTGATCAACGCCAAGACCGGCCGCGTCGCTGCCGAAGCCGGCACCAAGATGACGCCGCGCCTGCTGCGTCAGCTGGCCGAGAAGGGCATGGAAGAGCAGGTCGTAACGGATGAAGAGCTGATCGGCCGCTACGTCGCCAGCGACATCATCAATGTCGAAACCGGCGAAGTGTATGTCGAGGCCGGTGACGAAATCGTCGAGGACACGCTGGAGATGCTGGCCGAAGCCGGCGTTGACGTCATCGATACCCTGGCCATTGACCACGTTAACGTCGGTCCGTACATCCGCAACACGCTGGCTGTCGACAAGAACACCAGCCGTGACGAAGCGCTGATCGATATCTACCGCGTCATGCGTCCGGGCGAGCCGCCCACCCTGGAAACCGCTGAGCAGCTTTTCCATGGCCTGTTCTTCGATGCGGAACGCTACGATCTTTCCAGCGTTGGCCGCGTCAAGATGAACGCGCGTCTCGGCTTCGAAACCGAAGACACGCTGCGCGTTCTGCGTAAGGAAGACATCCTGGCCGTCGTCAAGACGCTCGTCGAGCTGAAGGACGGCAAGGGCGAGATCGATGATATCGATCACCTCGGCAACCGCCGGGTGCGCTCGGTCGGCGAACTGATGGAAAACCAGTACCGCGTCGGCCTGCTGCGCATGGAACGTGCGATCCGCGAGCGTATGAGCTCGGTCGAAATCGATACGGTCATGCCGCATGATCTTATCAATGCCAAGCCGGCCGCTGCCGCCGTTCGCGAATTCTTCGGTTCGTCGCAGCTCAGCCAGTTCATGGACCAGACCAACCCGCTTTCCGAAGTAACCCACAAGCGCCGTCTTTCGGCGCTCGGCCCGGGCGGTCTGACCCGTGAGCGTGCAGGCTTCGAAGTCCGTGACGTTCACCCGACGCACTATGGCCGTATCTGCCCGATTGAAACGCCGGAAGGTCCGAACATCGGTCTGATCAACTCCCTGGCGACGTTCGCGCGCGTCAACAAATACGGCTTCATCGAAACGCCTTACCGCGAAGTGAAGGACGGCAAGGTCTCGAACGAAGTCGTCTACATGTCGGCGATGCAGGAAGGGCGTTACACCATTGCCCAGGCGAACGCCGAACTCGACGCCAAGGGGCAGTTCGTCGACGATCTGGTGAGCTGCCGCCGCGGCGGTGACTTCCTCCTGTCGCGTCCGGAAGACATCGATTACATCGACGTCTCGCCGAAGCAGCTCGTGTCCGTCGCGACCGCGCTCATCCCGTTCCTCGAGAACGATGACGCCAACCGCGCACTGATGGGCTCGAACATGATGCGTCAGGCGGTTCCGGTGATCCGCGCGGAAGCACCGTTCGTCGGCACCGGTATGGAAGCGGCCGTGGCCCGTGACTCCGGTGCGACCATCGTTGCCCGCCGTTCCGGCGTGGTCGATCAGATCGACGGTGCCCGCATCGTCATCAACGCCACCGAGGAAACGAGCACGTCGGAAACCGGTGTCGATATCTACAATCTGCTGAAGTTCCAGCGTTCGAACCAGAACACCTGCCTGCACCAGCGCCCGCTGGTGAAGGTCGGCGACATGGTTCAGGCCGGTGACACCATCGCCGACGGTCCGTCGACGGAGATGGGCGATCTGGCGCTTGGCCGGAACGTGCTCGTCGCGTTCATGCCGTGGAACGGCTACAACTTCGAAGACTCGATCCTGATCTCCGAACGCATTGTCCGTGATGACGTGTTCACCTCGATCCACATCGAAGAATTCGAAGTCATGGCCCGTGACACCAAGCTGGGTCAGGAAGAAATCACCCGCGATATTCCGAACGTCGGTGAAGAAGCGCTCAAGAACCTCGACGAAGCCGGTATCGTCTACATTGGTGCCGAGGTCGAGCCGGGCGATATTCTCGTCGGTAAGGTAACGCCGAAGGGTGAAAGCCCGATGACGCCGGAAGAAAAACTCCTCCGTGCGATCTTCGGGGAGAAGGCCTCCGATGTCCGCGATACGTCGCTCAAGCTGCCGCCGGGTGTTGCCGGTACAGTGGTCGAGGTGCGGGTCTTCTCGCGCCGCGGCGTCGACAAGGACGAGCGTGCGCTCGCCATCGAGCAGGCTGAAATCGAACGCCTCGCCAAGGACCGTGACGACGAACGTGCGATCCTGGAGCGTTCCTTCTCGCAGCGCCTGAAGTCGCTGATCCTCAAGAAGAAGGCAGTCAGCGGTCCGAAGGGTCTGAAGGATGGCACCGTCATCACCGAGGATGTGCTCGAAGAGTACACCGTCGGCCAGATCGCGCAGATCGTTGTCGGCAACGACAAGGTGATGAGCGACGTCGAGGCTCTGAAAGCCAAGTTTGAGGCCGACATTGCGCTTCTGCAGGCACGTTTCGACGACAAGGTCGAAAAACTGCAACGCGGTGACGACCTCAGCCCGGGCGTTATGAAGATGGTCAAGGTCTTCGTTGCGGTGAAGCGCAAGCTGCAGCCGGGCGACAAGATGGCCGGCCGTCACGGCAACAAGGGTGTCATCTCCAAGATCATTCCGGTCGAGGATATGCCGCACACCGAAGACGGGACCCCGGTCGACATCGTTCTCAACCCGCTCGGCGTGCCGTCGCGGATGAACGTCGGTCAGATCCTCGAAACCCATTTGGGTTGGGCCTGCCGCGGTCTCGGTCAGCAGATCGGCGAATTGCTGGATACCGGCAAGGCGCCGCAGACCGTCCGCTCCAAGCTCAAGGAGGTCTACGGCGAAAAGAACTACAAGGACGATATCCAGTCGCTGGACGACGACGAGGTCATGGAACTCGCCGGCAATCTGCGCAGCGGCGTGCCGATTGCAACCCCGGTCTTCGACGGGGCACGCGAACCGGACATCGTTGAAATGCTGGAAATCGCCGGCCTCGATAAATCGGGTCAGGTCACGCTGTTTGACGGTCGTACCGGCGAACAGTTCGATCGCCCGGTGACGGTCGGCTACATCTACATGCTGAAACTGCACCATCTGGTGGACGACAAGATCCACGCCCGTTCCATCGGTCCGTACTCGCTGGTCACCCAGCAGCCGTTGGGCGGCAAGGCGCAGTTCGGTGGTCAGCGCTTCGGTGAAATGGAAGTGTGGGCGCTCGAAGCTTACGGCGCGGCGTACACCCTCCAGGAAATGCTCACCGTTAAATCGGATGACGTCTCCGGCCGGACGAAGGTTTACGAAGCCATCGTTCGTGGCGACGACACGTTCGAAGCCGGCGTGCCGGAATCCTTCAACGTTCTCGTGAAGGAACTCCACGCACTCGGCCTCAACGTCGAACTCCGCTAACCGGCAACGTCCCGAATAAAGGAAAATCGCTATGAACGAACTTTCGAAAATCTTCGGTCAACAGCAGGGGACGCAGCGTTTCGATCAGATCCGCATTTCGATCGCGTCGCCGGAACGTATCCTGAGCTGGTCCTTCGGTGAGATCAAAAAGCCGGAAACCATCAACTACCGGACGTTCAAGCCTGAGCGTGACGGCCTGTTCTGCGCCCGCATCTTTGGCCCGGTGAAGGACTACGAGTGCCTTTGCGGCAAGTACAAGCGGATGAAGTACAAGGGCATCATCTGCGAAAAGTGCGGCGTCGAAGTCACGCTTCAGAAAGTCCGCCGCGAACGGATGGGCCACATCGAACTGGCTTCTCCCGTTGCGCACATCTGGTTCCTGAAGTCGCTGCCGTCGCGCATCGGCCTTCTGCTGGACATGACGCTGAAGGATCTGGAACGGGTTCTCTATTTCGAGAATTACGTCGTCGTCGAGCCGGGTACGACCCCGCTCAAGATGCACGAGCTGCTGACGGAAGAGCAGTACCAGAACGCCATGGACGAATACGGCGAGAGCGAGTTCACCGTCGGGATCGGCGCCGAAGCCATGCGCGAGATGTTGATTGCGATCGACCTCGAGGAAGAGCTTGAGAACCTCAAGATCGACCTCAAGGAAACCAACTCCGAAGCCAAGCGCAAGAAGTTCGTGAAGCGCCTTAAACTGATCGAGGCGTTCCTCGAGTCAGGCGCCCGTCCGGAATGGATGATCCTGACGCATATCCCGGTCATTCCGCCGGAACTGCGCCCGCTGGTGCCGCTGGACGGTGGCCGTTTCGCGACGTCGGACCTGAACGACCTGTACCGCCGTGTCATTAACCGAAACAACCGCCTCAAGCGGCTGATCGAACTGCGTGCGCCGGACATCATCATCCGAAACGAGAAACGGATGCTGCAGGAGTCCGTCGACGCTTTGTTCGACAACGGCCGCCGCGGCCGTGCGATCACGGGTGCCAACAAACGCCCGCTGAAATCGCTCTCGGACATGCTGAAGGGCAAACAGGGCCGGTTCCGTCAGAACCTGCTCGGCAAGCGCGTCGACTACTCCGGCCGTTCCGTGATCGTTGTCGGTCCGGAACTCAAGCTGCATCAATGCGGCCTGCCGAAGAAGATGGCGCTCGAGCTGTTCAAACCGTTCATCTACGCCAAGCTCGAACTCTACGGCCGTGCCACGACGATCAAGGCCGCCAAGAAGATGGTGGAGAAAGAGCGTCCCGAGGTCTGGGATATCCTCGAAGAGGTTATCCGTGAGCACCCGGTTCTCCTGAACCGCGCACCGACGCTGCACCGCCTCGGTATCCAGGCGTTCGAGCCGGTGCTGATCGAAGGTAAGGCAATCCAGCTTCACCCGCTGGTGTGTGCCGCCTTCAACGCCGACTTCGACGGTGACCAGATGGCCGTTCACGTGCCGCTGTCGCTTGAAGCGCAGCTCGAAGCCCGCGTGTTGATGATGTCGACCAACAACATCCTCAGCCCGGCGAACGGTAAGCCGATCATCGTCCCGTCGCAGGACATCGTTCTGGGTCTCTACTACATGACCCTCGAGCGCGAAGGCGAAATGGGCGAGGGCATGATGTTCGCCGACGTTGGTGAGATCCAGCAGGCGCTTGACGCCGGTGTGCTGTCGCTGCATGCCAAAATCCATGCCCGGTATCACACGGTCGACGAAGAAGGCGAGCCGATCGTCGTCCGCGTCGAGACGACGCCGGGTCGCATGCTGCTTTCGGAAATCCTGCCGAAACACAAGAAGGTGCCGTTCAGCCTGCTCAATCAGCTGCTGACCAAGCGCGAAATCACCAACGTCATCGACGAGGTGTATCGTCACTGCGGTCAGAAAGAGACGGTTATCTTCGCCGACCGTATGATGGGTCTCGGCTTCAAGCACGCCTGTAACGCCGGCATTTCCTTTGGTAAGGACGACCTGATTATTCCTGACTCCAAGACCAACCTCGTCGGTGAGACCGAAGACAAGGTCAAGGAGTACGAACAGCAGTATCAGGATGGCCTGATCACGCAGGGCGAAAAATACAACAAGGTGGTCGACGCCTGGTCGCACTGCACGGACCGTGTTGCCGACGAGATGATGAAGGAAATTTCCCGCATCGAGACCGGCAGCCCGATCAACTCGGTCTACATGATGGCGCACTCCGGTGCCCGTGGTTCGGCCGCGCAGATGAAACAGCTCGCCGGTATGCGGGGTCTGATGGCCAAGCCGTCTGGCGAGATCATCGAAACGCCGATCATCTCGAACTTCAAGGAAGGCCTGACCGTGCTCGAGTACTTCAACTCGACCCACGGTGCCCGTAAGGGTCTTGCCGACACCGCGCTCAAGACCGCGAACTCGGGTTATCTGACCCGCCGTCTGGTCGACGTCGCACAGGACTGCATCATCCTCGAAGAGGATTGCGGTACGAAAGACGCGATCACGGTTGCGCCGGTTGTCGAAGGCGGCGACGTCGTTGCCCCGCTCAGCGAACGTGTGCTGGGCCGGACCGCGGCTGAAGACGTCATTAATCCGGTTTCCGGTGAAGTGATCATCAAGAAGAACACGATCATCGAGGAGCCGCACTGCGTCGTCATCGAAGAGGCCGAAGTCGAGCAGATCAAGATCCGCTCGGTGCTGACCTGTGAACTGACCGGTGGCGTCTGTGCCGCGTGCTACGGCCGCGACCTGGCCCGCGGTACGCCGGTGAACCTCGGTGAGGCAGTCGGTGTCATGGCCGCGCAGTCGATCGGTGAACCCGGTACGCAGCTGACGATGCGGACATTCCACATCGGCGGTGCCGTGCAGCGTGGTACAGAACGTTCCTACATCGAGTCGGTTGCCGACGCGAAGGTCAAGCTGATCAACTGCACGACCGTCAAGAACTCGCGCGGCGTGCAGATCGTGATGAGCCGGAATGCGGAGCTGACCCTGGTCGACGGTAAAGGCCGCGACCGTGCCAAGCATCGTATCCCGTACGGTGCGCAGCTGATGGTCAAGGACGCCGCCAAGGTGGCCCGTGGCGACAAGCTGGCCGAGTGGGATCCGTACACCTTGCCGGTGATCACCGAAAAGGAAGGTATCGCGAACTACGTCGACCTTCTGGAGGGTGTATCGCTGACGGAGCGCACGGACGAAGCGACCGGTATTTCGTACAAGGTGGTGACCGACTGGAAGTCGCAGCCGAAAGGCTCGGACCTGCGTCCGCGCGTCACGCTGCGGGACAAGAAGGGCGAAGTCATCACCCTCGATAGTGGCCACGAGGCCCGCTACTTCCTCTCCGTCGACGCCATTCTGTCGGTGGAGAACGGTCAGGAAGTGCATGCCGGTGACGTGCTTGCGCGTATCCCGCGTGAAAGCGCCAAGACCCGTGACATCACGGGTGGTCTGCCGCGTGTTGCGGAACTGTTCGAAGCCCGCCGTCCGAAGGATCATGCGATTATCGCCGAGAGCGAAGGCCGCGTGGAATTCGGCAAGGACTACAAGAACAAGCGCCGTGTCATCGTGCAGCCGGTCGACGACGGTCAGGAAGCGACGGAATACCTGGTGCCGAAAGGACGTCACCTCTCGGTTCAGGAAGGGGACTATGTCCAGGTGGGCGATGCCCTCATGGACGGTAACCCGGTGCCGCACGACATCCTGCGTGTGCTCGGCGTCGAAGCGCTCGCCGAATACCTGATCAACGAGATCCAGGACGTCTACCGACTTCAGGGCGTCAAGATCAACGACAAGCACATCGAGGTGATCGTTCGCCAGATGCTGCAGAAAGTCGAGATCACGGGCGGCGGCGATACCACGCTTCTCATCGGCGAACTCGTGGACAAGGTCGAGTTCGACAAGATCAACGAGAAAGCGCTGGAAGACGGTGGCAAGCCTGCGACGGCGGACCCTGTTCTTCAGGGGATCACCAAGGCGAGCCTGCAGACGCAGTCGTTCATCTCGGCGGCGTCGTTCCAGGAAACCACGCGCGTACTCACCGAAGCAGCCGTTTCCGGCAAGGTCGACGATCTCATCGGCCTCAAGGAAAACGTCATTGTCGGTCGTCCGATCCCGGCCGGTACCGGCTCGGTGATGAACGGTATGCGTGAGATCGCCGCGGATCGCGACGCGGAGATCGCGAAGACCCTGCCGGCAGAGGAAGCCGCCGAGCTTCTCGATGCCCCGGCACCGGTCGACGCCGACTAATACCACCCCGCAAGGGGATCAGATCGGGCGCGGGCCTTCGGGTCCGCGCCCTTTTTGTTGGATGGCAGGTGCCCTGACAGTGCGGCCAGATACATTGTCTGCGGGGAGCGGATCATCTAATCTCTGGCCCGTATTCGCGCGCGGGAATTCCGCCCGCACGCAACGAACAATCGGGAGAACAATCGGATGAAACGCTTTGGTGTTCTGGCCGCCGCGGCGGTAATCGGGGGAATGGCCTGTGCGCCGGCAATGGCTGCGGACGCCGTCAAGATCGGCATGATTACGACACTGTCAGGCGGCGGCGCATCGCTCGGCATCGACATTCGTGACGGCTTCGAGCTGGCCCTGAAACAGAAGGGCGGCAAACTCGGCGGCGTCGCGACCGAACTGCAGGTGGTCGACGATGCGCGTAAGGTGGAAAACGCCAAGCAGATCGCGACGCGCATGATCAAGCGTGACAACGTCGACGTCGTGACAGGGATCGTATGGTCGAACCTTGCAATGGCCGTGGTGCCGAGCGTGACCCGCGCGGGCAAGTTCTATATCAGTCCGAATGCCGGGCCGTCGGCACTGGCGGGCAAGAACTGCGATGCGAACTACTTCAATGTGGCGTGGCAGAACGACAACCTGCACGAAGCCATGGGGCAGTACGTAACCGACCAGGGCTTCAAGAGCGTCTATCTGATGGCGCCGAACTATCCGGCGGGCAAGGACGCGCTTGCCGGGTTCAAGCGTTTCTATAAGGGCGAGATCGCGGGCGAGGTTTATACCAAGCTCGGCCAGGTCGACTACGCTGCTGAAATCGCCAACCTTCGCGCGGCCTCGCCGGATGCAGTGTTCTTCTTCCTGCCGGGCGGCATGGGGATCAACTTCGTCAAGCAGTACGCACAGTCAGGCCTGACCAAGGACGTGCCGCTGTTCGGACCTGCGTTCTCGTTCGACGAAGGTATCCTGAAAGCGGTCGGCGACGCCGCCATTGGCACGTTCAACACCTCACAATATTCGCACGATCTGGACAATGCCGAGAACAAGGCCTTTGTCAAAGCGTTCATGGAGGCGTATGGCCGCAAGCCGTCGCTTTATGCGTCGCAAGGCTATGACGCGGCGCTGCTGCTGGACAGTGCCATTGCCAAGGTCGGCGGCAAGGTGAGCGATGCGGATGCCTTCCGGGCCGCGCTTAAGGCTGCCGACTTCAAGTCCGTACGTGGCGCGTTCAAGTTCGGCTCCAACCACCACCCAGTCCAGGACATCTACGTCCGCAAGGTGGTGAAGGAAGGTGACGGCGTTACCAACGAGCTGGTCGGCAAAGTGTTCACGGCGCATGCAGACGCATACGCCAAAGAGTGCAAGATGTAATCGAACGGCAAGAACGGTTCAGACCGGGGGCGGCGGAAGGGTCGCCTCCGGTTCTTTTGTATCCGGCGATCTAATTCATGACGAGTGCACTGATATTCGAGCAAGCCCTGAACGGTCTACAGCATGGCCTGATGCTGTTTCTGATGGCCGCGGGGCTGACGCTCATTTTCGGCATCATGAACATGATCAATCTGGCGCACGGTTCGCTCTACATGGTCGGTGCCTACGTGACGGCGACGGCGGCAGCTGCGAGCGGCAGCTTCGCACTCGGTGTCATATCAGGGATGGTCGCGGCCGGGGTGACGGGGGCGGCGCTTGAATGGCTGGCACTAAGAAAGCTCTATGCGCGCGACCACCTGGATCAAGTCCTGGCTACGTTCGGCGTCATTCTCACTTTCAACGAACTGACCAAGATCATCTGGGGGGCGCAGGCATTGTTCATGTCGGCACCCGAGTGGCTTTCCGGCACCGTCGAGGTCATTCCAGGTGTACCGTATCCGGCCTACCGATTGTTTATTATCGGCGTTGGGCTAACCGTCGCCCTATTGTTGCGACACCTGATCGTCAAAACCCGGCTCGGCATGCTGATCCGGGCCGGTGCGACGAACCGGGAAATGGTCGGTGCACTCGGCATCGATATCGACCGTCTTTACACGATCGTATTCGGGATCGGTGCAATGCTGGCAGGGTTGGCGGGCGCAATGGCCGGGCCGGTGCTGGCAATCGAGGTCGGCATGGGTGAGCGTATCCTGATCCTGACATTCGTCGTCATTATTATCGGCGGTATCGGCTCCGTACGTGGCGCGCTTGTCGGCGCGCTGCTGGTCGGGATGGTCGACACCTTCGGACGTGCCTTCATGCCGTTGATCATGCGCGCGTTTCTGGAGCCGGCCGCCGCCGACAGCGTTGGGGCATCGATATCCAGTGTTTCGATCTACATCTTGATGGCGATCGTGCTGATCGTGCGGCCGCGCGGCCTGTTTCAGGCCTACGGGAACTAGGGGGATTGCAGATGTCTCGGCGCGCCCTCGTTCATCTCATTGGACTTGCTGTTCTCCTGTTTCTGCCCGTGCTGGCCGATCTGACCGGCGAACCGTTTCTGGTCAATGTTTCCAGTCGGGTGCTGATATATGCACTGGCCGCGGTCAGCCTTGATTTGATCCTTGGTTATGGTGCCATGGTGAGCTTCGGTCATGGGGCATTTTTCGGGATCGGGGCCTACGTCGTCGGCATCCTGACCCACCATGCATTCAATGCCGAAGATATACCCTTTCTGCCGGAGGACTGGGCGGGAACGACGAGCGCGTTCGTGCAGTGGCCCTTGGCGGTCCTGGTCAGCGGTTTGTTTGCACTGGTGATCGGTGCACTTAGCCTGAGGACGCGCGGCGTCTATTTCATCATGATCACGCTCGCGTTTGCGCAGATGCTCTATTATTTAATGATTTCGCTCCCGAACTATGGCGGAGAGGACGGTCTCAACCTCTGGGAACGGTCGACGATGGGGCCGCTCGATCTCTATGGCGAGTGGACTTTCTACTATGTCTGTCTGGCCGCACTGCTCGGATTTCTCTTTCTGGCACGGCGTATCGTTGCCAGCCGGTTCGGTATGGTAATCCGCGGTTGCCAGCAGAACGAGACCCGTATGCGCGCACTCGGTTATCCCACGTATCGCTATAAGTTGACGGCTTTCGTCATCGCCGGCATGGGCGCCGGGCTGGCGGGCGCGCTGGCGGCCAATCATACGGAGTTCGTCGGCCCGGGCCTGATGCACTGGACCCGGTCCGGAGAAATAATGGTGATGGTCATTCTGGGCGGTATGGGGACGCTCGTCGGACCGGTACTTGGCGCCGCAACACTTCTGATCATGGAAGAGGTGCTTATCCAGTATACGGAACACTGGATGGTGATCCTCGGGCCGTTCCTGCTTTTCGTGGTGCTGTTTGCCAGGCGCGGTATCTACGGTTGGCTTACCGGGGCGGAGAAGCATGATGACTGACGCCGTGTTGGAGCTTCGCAATATCAGCAAGGCGTTTGGCGCGGTGCAGGCGTCCGATGGCCTGTCGTTCAGCGTTGCGCCGGGAGAGGTCCATGCATTGATCGGCCCGAATGGGGCAGGCAAGTCGACCGCCATCGCGCAGATTTCGGGTGAGTTGCGGCCGGATTCAGGGCAAATCCTGTTCGAGGGACGGGATGTCACCGATCTGGCGACCTATCAGCGCGCGCGCGCTGGTATGCAACGCTCTTACCAGATTACCAGCCTGTTTCAGGATCTGACTGCCGAAGACAACGTGGCTATGGCCATTCAAGCGCTTCAGGGACACAGCTTTCGCTTCTGGGCCGCTGCCAGAAAGGAATCGAGTTTGCGCGAACCGGCACATCGTGCGCTGGCCCGTGTCGGCCTGCAGGATAAGGCAGACAGAATCGTGACCTCTCTCTCTCATGGTGAGCAGCGCCAGCTCGAAGTTGCGATGGTATTGGCGACCGAGCCATGCGTGCTGCTGCTGGATGAGCCGATGGCGGGCATGGGGCAGGGCGAAAGCCGGGCGATGATGGAAACTCTTCGGCCGCTGAAGGGGAGCGTGGGTGTTCTGCTGGTCGAGCATGATATGGATGTGGTGTTCTCTCTGGCCGATGTGGTGAGCGTGCTGGTCAGAGGTACGGTGTTGATGACCGGCACGCCGGACGAAGTCCGGAATGATTCCCGGGTGCGCGCTGCCTATCTGGGCGACGAGGCCTGACATGAGCAAGCTCGAACTTCAGGGCGTAGAGACCTATTACGGCCCAAGCCAGGTGCTGTTCGGTGTCGATCTGATTATTCAAGCCGGCGAAGTGGCGACGCTTATGGGGCGTAACGGCATGGGCAAGACCACGACCGTGCGAAGCATCATGGGGCTGACGCGGGCGGCACGGGGCCGGATTCGATTCGATGGGCGCGATATCCAGGCCCTGCCGGCGCATCGGGTCGCGCAACGGGGGATCGGCTATGTGCCGGAGGGACGCCAGGTCTTTCCCAACCTGACGGTTCAGGAGAATCTGGTCGCAACCGCGGCGAATCGTTTCTCCAGTCCCGAGCCCTGGACGGTGGAGCGTGTGATGACGCTGTTCCCGCGTCTGGCGGAGCGGGCGGGGCAATATGCACGGACGTTATCGGGTGGCGAGCAGCAGATGCTGGCCATCGGCCGTGCCTTGATGACGAATCCGAAGTTTTTGATTCTGGATGAGGCCACTGAGGGCCTTGCACCGACGATTCGGGATGAGATCTGGGCTGTGCTTGAACACAACCTCAAGCAGGCAGGACAAGCGATTCTGGTGATAGACAAGCATCCCAGGGCGATGGCACGCATCGCTGACCGCCATTTCGTAATGGAGAAGGGACAGATCGTGTGGACGGGCGATTCTGCCGCTCTGCTGGCTGATGAAGCCATGCAGGAGCGATATCTCGGTGTTTGAGCGGTTTGCACGTGAAACGTACAAACGCCCCCGTGAATCGCACCGCATCGCAACATTTGCTACCGCGCCGCAAATCAGTCCCATGATGTAGTAGGGGACAGTTTGTTTCCCGGCGATTTAGCCAGCTTTCCAAAAATCGCTTAGAACACTGATTTTACGAATTATTTTTTCACGAAATTCCAGTTGACGCGGCAAGGGGCCGCCTATATGTTCCGCCCCACTCAAGGGACTGGTGGTAGCCGTTCCCGGCTAGACGCAGTCGATGACTTGGGTGGAGAAAACAATTTAGCGAAAGCCCCGCATGCGCCGGTCGCTGTGGGGTGACGACTTGAGCCAGAGCCGGTACACCCCGCTAGGTGTGCGCGGTCACGGCTCAACTCATGTTGACAGCCCATGGTGGGCGTGAGGTTTTTTAGGAGTTGGATTGAGCGTATGCCGACGATCAACCAGTTAATTCGCAAGTCGCGCAAAGCGCCCGTCACCCGCAACAAGGTGCCGGCGCTCGAGGCCTGCCCGCAGAAGCGCGGCGTTTGCACCCGCGTATACACCACCACCCCGAAGAAGCCGAACTCGGCCCTTCGTAAAGTCGCCCGCGTGCGTCTGACGAACGGCTTCGAAGTGACGAGCTACATTCCGGGTGAAGGCCACAACCTGCAGGAACACTCCGTCGTCATGATCCGTGGCGGTCGTGTGAAGGACTTGCCGGGTGTTCGTTATCACATCATCCGCGGCACGCTCGACACCCAGGGTGTCAACGATCGCCGTCAGCGTCGTTCCAAATACGGCGCGAAGCGTCCGAAGTAAGGAGACCAGGATATGTCCCGCCGCCACGCCGCTGAAAAGCGCCAAGTTCTTCCGGACGCGAAGTACAAGGATCTGGTCGTCACCAAGTTCATGAACGCGCTCATGAAAGACGGCAAGAAATCTGCCGCCGAAAAGATTGTCTACGGTGCTTTTGATATCGTTCAGTCCAAAGGTGGCCAGGACCCGCTGCAGGTCTTCCACGAAGCGATTTCCAACGTGAAGCCGATGGTTGAAGTCCGCTCCCGCCGTGTCGGCGGTGCGACCTACCAGGTTCCCGTTGAGGTTCGCGCCGATCGCCGGCAGGCACTGGCGATCCGTTGGCTGGTGGAAATGTCCCGCAAGCGGTCCGAAAACACCATGATGGAGCGTCTTTCCTCCGAGCTTCTCGATGCCGCCAACAATCGTGGCGCCGCGGTCAAGAAGCGCGAAGACACGCACCGCATGGCGGAGGCCAACAAGGCCTTCTCGCACTATCGCTGGTAATTAGTTTTTAGGAGCCTATCACATGTCAGGCCGCGTCACTCCGCTCGAGCGATATCGCAATATCGGCATCATGGCCCACATCGATGCCGGCAAGACGACGACCACCGAGCGTGTCCTTTACTACACCGGTAAGTCTTACAAGATCGGTGAAGTCCACGACGGTAACGCCACCATGGACTGGATGGAGCAGGAGCAGGAGCGTGGCATCACGATCACGTCCGCCGCGACCACCACGTTCTGGCGTGATCACCGCATCAACATCATCGATACGCCGGGCCACGTCGACTTCACGATTGAGGTCGAGCGTTCGCTTCGTGTCCTCGATGGTGCGGTTGCAGTGTTCGACTCCGTTGCCGGTGTCGAGCCGCAGTCCGAAACCGTCTGGCGTCAGGCCGACAAGTACGGTGTGCCGCGGATGTGTTTCGTCAACAAGATGGACCGTATCGGCGCCGACTTCTATCGTTGCGTTGATATGATCGTCGATCGCCTCGGCGCGACCCCGGCCGTGCTTCAGCTGCCGATCGGCGGCGAAGCCGACTTCCTTGGTGTCGTCGACCTCGTCAAGATGCAGGCCATTGTCTGGAAAGACGAAAGCCTGGGCGCCGAGTTCGAATACAAGGAAATTCCGGCGGATTTGGCGGACAAAGCTGCCGAATACCGTGAAAAACTCATCGAAACCATCGTCGAAGTCGACGATGACGCGATGGAAGCCTATCTCGAAGGCAACGAGCCGGACGAGGAAACCATCAAAGCCTGCATCCGCAAGGGTTGCATCGGTCTGAATTTCGTGCCGGTTCTTCTCGGTTCGGCGTTCAAGAACAAGGGTGTCCAGCCGATGCTCGACGCGGTTGTCGACTATCTGCCGTCGCCGCTCGACGTGCCGGCCATCAAGGGTGTCGATGTCGACGATCCGGAAAAGGCCATGACCCGCAAGAGCGATGATGACGAGCCGTTCGCCGCACTCGCGTTCAAGATCATGAACGATCAGCACGTTGGTTCGCTGACCTTCTGCCGTATCTATTCCGGTACCGTGAAGCAGGGGGAGCAGGTTCAGAACACGGTCAAGGGCAAGCGCGAGCGTGTCGGCCGTATGCTTCTGATGCATGCCAACACCCGTGAGCAGATCGACGAAGCAATGGCGGGCGACATCGTTGCCATCGTCGGCCTCAAGGACACCACCACCGGTGACACGCTGTGCGCTTCGAGTGCGCCGGTCATTCTTGAGCGGATGGAATTCCCGGACCCGGTCATCGAGGTCGCGGTCGAGCCGAAAACCAAGGCCGACCAGGAGAAAATGGGCGTTGCGCTGCAGCGTCTTGCCGCCGAAGACCCGTCGTTCCGTGTTTCGTCGGACGAAGAATCCGGCCAGACCGTCATCGCTGGTATGGGCGAACTGCACCTCGACATTCTGGTCGACCGCATGAAGCGTGAGTTCAAGGTCGAAGCCAATGTCGGTCAGCCGCAGGTTGCGTACCGCGAAACCATCAGCCAGGAATTCGACTGCGATTACACGCACAAGAAACAGACCGGTGGTTCGGGTCAGTTCGCGCGCGTCAAGATCAAGTTCGAGCCGCTTTCCCCGGGTTCCGGCATTGAATTCGAAAACAACGTCGTTGGCGGTAACGTGCCGCGGGAATTCATTCCGGGTGTCGAAAAGGGTATCCGCAGCGCTGCCGAAAGCGGTGTGCTGTGCGGCTTCCCGTGCATCGACTTTAAGGCGAACCTCTATGACGGTGCGTCGCACGATGTTGATAGCTCGGTGATGGCTTTTGAAATCGCTGCCCGCGCAGCGTTCCGCGAAGGTGTCGCGTCGGCCAAGCCGGTGCTCCTCGAGCCGATGATGAAGGTCGAGGTGGTGACGCCGGAAGAGTACATGGGCGACATCATCGGGGATTTGAACTCGCGTCGCGGTCAGGTTCAGGATATGGACCAGCGCGGCAACGCGCGTGTGGTTACCGCGATGGTGCCGCTCGCCAATATGTTCGGCTACGTCAACGAACTGCGTTCGATGTCGCAAGGCCGTGCCCAATACACCATGCATTTTGATCACTACGCTGAGGTGCCGAATCAGGTCTCGACTGAGATCCGTGAACGGCTCGCCGGCTAACTGAGAACGGAGACGCACGAAGATGGCCAAGGAAAAGTTTGAGCGTACGAAGCCGCACTGCAACGTTGGCACGGTTGGCCACGTTGACCACGGGAAGACGACGCTGACGGCTGCGATTACGAAGGTTATGGCGGAAGTCGGTGGCGGCGAGGCGATGGCTTTTGACATGATTGACAAGGCGCCTGAAGAGAAGGCGCGCGGTATCACGATCTCGACGGCGCACGTTGAGTACGAGACGGAGAACCGCCACTACGCGCACGTCGACTGCCCGGGTCACGCTGACTATGTGAAGAACATGATCACGGGTGCGGCGCAGATGGACGGTGCCATTCTGGTTGTGAACGCTGCTGACGGCCCGATGCCGCAGACGCGCGAGCACATCCTTCTTGCCCGTCAGGTTGGTGTTCCGGCGCTTGTCGTTTACATGAACAAGGTTGATCAGGTTGACGACGAGGAGCTTCTGGAGCTGGTCGAGATGGAAGTTCGTGAGCTTCTGTCGTCGTACGACTTCCCGGGCGACGATATTCCGATCGTCAAGGGTTCGGCGCTTGCGGCGCTTGAAGGCCGTGATGACGAGATCGGCAAGAACTCGATCCTCGAGCTGATGAAGGCTGTTGACGAGTACATCCCGCAGCCGGATCGTCCGGTTGACCAGGACTTCCTGATGCCGATCGAGGATGTGTTCTCGATCTCGGGCCGTGGTACGGTTGTGACGGGCCGCGTTGAGCGCGGTGTCGTGAACACCGGCGACGAAATCGAGATTGTCGGTATCAAGGACACGCAGAAGACGACGTGCACGGGTGTCGAGATGTTCCGCAAGCTGCTTGACCAGGGGCAGGCGGGTGACAACATCGGCGTTCTGCTTCGTGGTACGAAGCGTGACGAGGTTGAGCGCGGTCAGGTTCTGGCGAAGCCGGGCTCGATCACGCCGCACACGAAGTTTGCGTGCGAAGCGTACATCCTGACGAAGGAAGAGGGCGGTCGTCACACGCCGTTCTTCGGCAACTACCGCCCGCAGTTCTACTTCCGTACGACGGACGTGACGGGGACGGTTGAGCTTGCGGAAGGCACGGAAATGGTGATGCCGGGCGACAACGTGACGATGAACGTGACGCTGATCGCGCCGATCGCCATGGACGAAGGTCTGCGTTTCGCGATCCGCGAAGGCGGCCGCACCGTCGGTGCCGGCGTCGTCGCCAAGATCATCGAGTAACGGTTAGAAACTGCGCGCCTCCGGCCTTGGCCGGGGGCGTTCGCAACTTTGAGGTCGAAGGCCATGGAACAACAAAATATTCGAATTCGCCTGAAGGCGTTTGATCACCGCGTTCTGGATCAATCCGCCCGCGAAATCGTAAACACGGCTCAACGTACGGGCGCCAACGTCCGTGGCCCGATCCCGCTGCCGACGCGGATCGAGAAGTTCACGGTGCTGCGTTCGCCGCACATCGATAAGAAGTCGCGTGAGCAGTTTGAAATCCGGACCCACAAGCGGGTTCTCGACATCGTTGATCCGACCCCGCAAACCGTCGACGCGCTGATGAAGCTCGATCTGGCGGCCGGTGTCGACGTTGAGATCAAACTCTAAGCGCCAACGGGAATAGTGATATGCGTACCGGTGTAATCGCAAAGAAAATGGGGATGACCCGTATTTTCGCTGAGGGTGGAGCACACATCCCGGTGACGGTGCTGGCCCTTGATGATGTTCGTGTTGTCGCTCAGCGCAATGAAAAGCGCGACGGCTACACGGCCCTGCAGCTCGGCTACGGCAAAGCCAAAGTGAAGCGCGTTTCCAAAGCGATGCGCGGTCACTTCGCAAAAGCCAAGGTCGAGCCGAAACAGAAGCTCGCGGAATTCCGCGTGTCTGCTGACAATATGGTCGATGTGGGTGCCGAAATCGGCGCCAATCACTTCGTCGCCGGCCAGTATGTCGACGTAGCGGGCATTACCAACGGTAAAGGCTTCGCCGGTGCCATGAAGCGGCACGGCTTCGGCGGCCTGCGCGCCTCGCACGGCGTTTCGATCAGCCACCGTGCTCACGGTTCCACCGGTCAGTGCCAGGATCCGGGCAAGGTGTTCAAGGGCAAGAAGATGGCCGGCCAGATGGGTAACGTGCGCCGCACGCAACAGAACCTGATTGTCGCGGCGGTGGACGCCGAACGCGGTCTGGTTCTGGTTCGCGGCGCCGTCCCGGGCTCCAAGGGTGGTTACGTCTTCCTCAGCGACGCTGTAAAGCGCCCGCTGCATGACGACCTGCCATTCCCGGCGGGCCTCCGGGGTGATGCACCGGCCGAGGAAGAAGGTCTGGTTGTCGCCGATGGCGTGGCGCCGGACGAGGCTGCCGAAGAGGCGGCTCTGGCCGAGGAAATCACGGCCGAAGAAGAAACCCAGGCAGACGCCGGTGCGGACAGCGCCGACGACGCTGAGAACAAGGAATAAGACCATGAAACTTGACGTGGTCAGTCTCGATAACAAGAAATCCGGCTCCATCGATCTCGATGAAACGGTGTTCGGCCTGGAAGCCCGTGGCGACCTGCTGGCGCGTGCCGTGAAGTGGCAGCTCGCGAAGCGCCGCTCCGGCAATCATCAGGTCAAAGGCCGCTCGGACGTCAGCGCGACCGGCACCAAGCCGTTCCGTCAGAAAGGCACCGGTCGCGCCCGTCAGGGTACGCGCGTCGCGCCGCAGATGCGCGGGGGCGGTATCGTGTTCGGTCCGCACGTGCGCGATCACGGTCATGACCTGCCGAAGAAGGTCCGCAAGCTGGCGCTGAAAACTGCGCTTTCGGCCAAGCAGGCCGAAGGTAAGCTGGTGATCCTTGACGAAGCCAAGCTCAAGGCGCCGAAAACGGCCGATCTGGTGAAGAAGCTCGCCGCGCTGGGTTGGGGCAAGACCCTGATCATCGATGGCGAAGCCGTTGACGAAAATTTCGCCCGTGCGGCCCGCAATATCGTCGGTATCGACGTGCTGCCGAGCGTTGGTGCGAATGTTTACGACATCCTGCGCCGCGATACGCTGGTTCTGACCAAGGGCGCCGTCGACAAACTTGTGGAGCGCCTGAAATGAACCGCTACAGCCCGCAGAATTTCCAGCCGAGCAAGGAGCGGATCTTTGAACTGATCCGCCGCCCGCTGGTGACCGAAAAAACGACTCTGATGTCGGAACACAACCAGGTGGCTTTCGAAGTGCCGCTGGATGCCAACAAGCACGAGATCAAAACGGCGATCGAAGAGCTGTTCAAGGTCAAGGTGACGGCCGTCAATACGCTGCGCCAGAAGGGCAAGACCAAGCGTTTCCTTGGTCAGCCCGGCCGCCGCAGCGATGTCAAGAAAGCCGTGGTGACGCTTAAAGACGGTGACAGCATTGATGTCGCCTCGGGCGTCTGACGGGAGAGATTGAACAATGGCACTTAAACAGTACAAACCCGATACGCCCGGTCAGCGCGGCCTGGTCCTCGTGGACCGCTCGCAGCTCTGGAAAGGCGACCCGGTCAAATCGCTGACCGAAGGTCTCCGCAAGAAGGGCGGCCGTAACAACCAGGGTCACATTACCGCGCGCCGTCGCGGCGGCGGTCACAAGCGCCGTTACCGCGTCATCGATTTCAAGCGTAACAAGTTTGACGTTACGGCGGTGGTTGAGCGTATCGAATACGATCCGAACCGGACCGCCTTCATCGCGCTTCTGAAATACGAAGACGGCGAGCTGGCTTATATCCTGGCGCCGCAGCGTCTGGCTGTCGGTGACGAGGTTGTGGCCGGTACGACCGGTGTGGACATTAAGCCGGGTAACGCCATGCCGATGGCAGCGATGCCGGTGGGTACGATCATCCACAACGTTGAGATGAAGCAGGGCAAGGGCGGCCAGATGGCCCGTTCCGCCGGCACCTACGCGCAGATCATCGGTAAGGACCAGGGTTACGCACAGGTGCGTCTGAGCTCCGGTGAGATCCGCCTCGTCCGTGCCGAGTGCATGGCCACCGTCGGTGCCGTCTCGAATCCGGATCAGCAGAACATCAACCTCGGTAAGGCCGGCCGTAAGCGCTGGCTCGGTAAACGCCCGGCTGTCCGCGGCGTCGCCATGAACCCGGTCGACCACCCGCATGGTGGTGGTGAAGGCCGGACTTCGGGCGGTCGTCATCCGGTCACCCCGTGGGGCAAGCCGACCAAGGGTAAGAAAACGCGCAGCAACAAAAAGACGGATCGGCTCATTATGCGCAGCCGACACGTCCGTAAGAAGTAAGAGGAGACGGGATAATGCCACGCTCCGTTTGGAAAGGTCCGTTCGTCGACGGTTATCTGCTCAAGAAAGCAGAAGAAGCCCGTTCGTCCACGCGCAGCTCGGTCATCAAGACCTGGTCGCGCCGGTCGACCATTCTGCCGCAGTTCGTCGGTCTCACGTTCGGCGTCTACAACGGTCAGAAATTCGTCCCGGTCCTCGTGACCGAGGAGATGATCGGCCACAAGTTCGGCGAATTCTCACCGAGCCGTACCTATTACGGTCACGGCGTCGATAAGAAGTCGAAGAGGGGTTAATCATGGGCAAGAAGGCCGCTGAGCGTCAATTGAACGACAATGAGGCGATGGCTTTCGCGAAGCACATTCGTGTCAGCCCGCGCAAGCTCAACCTGGTTGCCGAAAGCATTCGTGGCATGGACTGCTCGAAGGCGCTGACGCAGCTTATGTTCTCGCGCCGCCGTATCGCGCAGGACGTCAAGAAGTTGCTCGAAAGCGCGATCGCGAATGCAGAGAACAATCACCAGCTCGACGTCGACCGGCTGTATGTGGCCGAAGCGAGCGTCGGCAAGGCGCTTGTCATGAAGCGGTTCCGTGCCCGTGCGCGCGGCCGTGTCGGGCGCATCGAAAAGCCTTTCAGCAATATGCGCTTGGTCGTTCGTGAGCGTGAGGAGACGGTTTAATGGGTCAGAAAGTCAATCCGGTCGGGCTGCGCCTCGGCATCAACCGCACCTGGGACTCGCGGTGGTTCGCCGACGGCAACTACGCTGACCTGCTGCACGAAGACATCCGCATCCGTGAATTCCTGCGCAAGGAACTTCAGCAGGCGGGTGTGTCCAAGATCGTGATCGAACGTCCGGCCAAGAAGGCCCGCGTGACCATCCACACGGCGCGTCCGGGTGTTGTCATCGGCCGCAAGGGTCAGGACATCGAGAAACTGCGCCGCAAGATCGCCAGCATGACCAACGCCGAAGTGCACCTGAACATCGTCGAGATCCGCAAGCCGGAAGTCGACGCCCAGCTGGTTGCCGAGAATGTTGCCCAGCAGATGGAGCGCCGCGTTTCGATCCGCCGCGCCATGAAGCGCGCCGTTCAATCGGCGATGCGCATGGGTGCCGAAGGTATCCGGATCAACTGCGCCGGCCGTCTGGGTGGTGCCGAGATCGCACGGATGCAGTGGTATCGCGAAGGCCGTGTGCCGCTGCACACGCTGCGCGCCAACATTGATTACGGGGAAGCCGAAGCGCTGACCACGTACGGTATCTGCGGCGTCAAGATCTGGATCTACAAGGGCGAGATCATGGCCCACGATCCGATGGCGATGGAAAAGCTGCAGCTTGAGCAGCAGCCGCAGCGTTAAGCGGGCGTAAGAAGAGGAAAGAGCGATGCTGTCTCCGAAAAGAACCAAGTTCCGCAAGGCGCACAAGGGCCGTATCCACGGCATGGCCAAAGGCGGTACGACGCTGAACTTCGGGTCCTACGGCCTGAAGGCGGTGACGCCGGAACGCGTGACCGCGCGCCAGATCGAAGCGGCGCGTCGTGCCATGACCCGTCACATGAAACGTGCCGGGCGTGTGTGGATCCGCATCTTCCCGGACGTGCCTGTCACGCAGAAACCTGCGGAAGTGCGCCAGGGTAAGGGTAAAGGCTCGGTCGAGTACTGGGTCGCCAAGGTGAAACCGGGCCGGATCATGTTTGAGATTGATGGTGTACCCGCCGACATCGCCCGCGAGGCGTTCCGTCTGGCGGCTGCGAAATTGCCGGTGAAAACGCGCTTTGTAACGCGTGTTGGTGAAGAGGGTTAAGCAGATGAAAGCGGCTGATATCCGTACCAAAACGGACGACGAGCTGAAGGACCAGCTTGCCGATTTGCGCAAGGAAGCGTTCAACCTGCGTTTCCAACAGGCGTCGGGCCAGCTGGAGAATACCGCGCAGGCGCGTCACGTGCGCCGTGACATCGCGCGTATCAAGACCGTGCTGGGCGAGCGTAAGGCCGCCCAGGCAGAAGGGTAAGGAACGACAAAATGCCGAAACGTGTCATGCAAGGCGTCGTCGTCAGCGACAAACAGGACAAGACGGTCACCGTGCTGGTCGAACGTCGGGTCATGCATCCGCTGTACAAGAAGTACGTCAAGAAGTCGAAGAAGTACGCGGCGCACGACGAGAACAATGCCTCCAAGGTGGGGGATCAGGTGTTCATCCGTGAATGCCGTCCGCTTTCGAAGCGGAAAACTTGGGAAGTGATTTCCGAAGGCGCCTGAGCGCCTCGGTCGAAGTAAGGGAACCGGAACGATGATTCAGGCTGAATCGAACCTCGAGGTCGCCGACAACTCAGGCGCCAAAAGGGTCCAGTGCATCAAGGTGCTGGGCGGTTCGAAGCGCAAATACGCGTCGGTTGGCGACATTATCGTCGTCTCCGTCAAAGACGCTATTCCGCGCGGTCGGGTGAAGAAGGGCGATGTGATGCAGGCCGTTGTCGTGCGCACCGCCAAGGACATCATGCGCAAGGACGGAACCGCGATCCGGTTCGACAGCAACGCTGCCGTGCTTATCAACAAGCAGGGCGAGCCGATCGGGACCCGTATTTTCGGCCCGGTTACCCGTGAACTGCGTGCCAAGCGTTACATGAAGATCATCTCGCTTGCACCGGAGGTGTTGTAATGGCCCAGAAGATCAAAAAAGGCGACCGCGTCGTAGTCCTCACCGGGCGCGACAAGGGTGCGAAAGGCGAGGTACTGAAAGTGCTGCCGGGTTCGGACCGTGCCGTCGTCGATGGTGTGAACAAGATCAAGCGTCATACGGCGCCGTCGCAGACGTCTCAGGGTGGGATCATTGAGCAGGAGGCGAGCATTCATCTCTCCAACCTGGCTCTGATCGACCCCAAGGACGACAAACCGACGCGCGTTGGCTTCAAGACGTTGGATGACGGTCGCAAGGTGCGTGTCGCCAAGCGTTCCGGCGAAGTCCTCGACGCTTGAGAGTGGAGACGAGAGCAATGACCGCACGCTTGCAGGAAGTATACGCGAACGAGATCGTCCCGGGCCTCAAGTCGGAGTTCAATTACCAGAACCCGATGGAAGTGCCGAAGCTGGACAAGATCGTGATCAACATGGGTGTTGGCGAAGCCTCCCAGGATCGGAAGAAGATGGACGGCGCCGTTGCCGACCTGACGCTGATCTCGGGCCAGAAGCCGATTGTCACCCGCGCCAAGAAGTCGATTGCCGGCTTCAAGCTGCGCGAGGAAATGATCGTCGGCTGCAAAGTGACGCTTCGCCGTCAGCGCATGTACGAATTTCTTGATCGTCTCGTGACGATCACCCTGCCGCGCGTCCGCGATTTCCGCGGGCTCAACGGCAAGAGCTTCGACGGTGCCGGCAACTACGCCATGGGCATCAAGGAGCAGATCGTTTTTCCGGAGATCGACTACGACAAGGTCGATGAAATCCGGGGCATGGATATCGTAATTTGCACGACCGCCAAGACCGATGCCGAAGCGAAGGCATTGCTGAAGGCGTTCAACATGCCGTTCACCAACTGAGCGGCAAGAGGAGAAGAGCGTAATGGCTAAGAAAAGCGCGATCGAGCGGGATAAGAAACGGGCCCGTTTGGCGAAGCAGTACTCGGGACGCCGCGAGCGCCTCAAGGCGGCTGCCAAGGACCCGAACCTGTCGCCGGAGGAACGCTTTAACGCCCGTCTGAAACTTGCCGAAATGCCGCGCAACGCGTCGCCGGTCCGTCAGCGCCTGCGCTGCGAACTCACCGGTCGTCCGCGCGGGAATTACCGCAAGTTCCGTGTTTGCCGCATCAAGCTGCGGGATCTGGCCTCGATGGGTCAGATTCCGGGCATGGTCAAGTCCAGCTGGTAAGGGAGGTACGACGATGTCGATGACGGATCCCCTCGGCGATATGCTGACTCGCATCCGCAACGGCCAACAGGCCCGTAAGAATTCGATTACGTGCCCGGCCTCCAAGCTGCGTGCGAACGTTCTCGAAGTGCTGAAGCGCGAAGGTTTTATTCGCGGTTTCGACCGCACCGATGTGCGTCCCGGTATTTCCGAGATCAAGATCGAACTGAAATACCACGAAGGTGATCCGGTGATCCGGCACCTGAGCCGGGTTTCCAAGCCGGGCCGCCGGGTTTACTCCGGCGTCCGCGATCTGGGCCGTGTTTACAACGGTCTCGGTATCGCCATCCTGTCGACGCCGCGGGGCGTGCTGTCGGATGCCGAAGCGCGGGCCCAGAACGTCGGTGGAGAGATTCTCTGCGAGGTGTTCTAAGAACGCCCCAGGTATGTAACGAGGATTGAAGTCATGTCGCGAGTAGGAAGTAGCCCAGTCACCGTCCCGGAAGGCGTTACCGTTGAATTGAACGGCAACGTGGTGACGGCCAAAGGCAAGCTCGGTGAGCTGTCGGCGACCCTGACCAATGATGTCAAGGTGGAGCAGGCCGACGGCAAAGTGACCGTTGTGCCGCTGGCGCAGCACAAGCGCGCCCGTCAGATGTGGGGGACGGCCCGCAGCCTGATCGACGGTCTGGTTGTCGGTGTTTCCGAGGGTTTCACGAAGAAACTGGAAATCAATGGCGTCGGTTATCGTGCCCAGGTGCAGGGGAAGGATGTCGTGCTGCAGCTCGGCTACAGCCACGAGATCCGCTATCCGATCCCGGAAGGCATCAAGATCGAAGCGCCGGAACAGAACCAGCTGATCATCAGCGGTCCGTCGAAACAGCAGGTCGGCCAGGTGGCCTCGGAAATCCGCGCCATGCGTCCGCCGGAGCCTTACAAGGGCAAGGGCGTCAAGTATGACGACGAGTACATCCTCCGTAAGGAAGGAAAGAAGAAGTAAGATGTCGAACGCAAGAAACATGTTCAAACGCCGGACCATGCGCACGCGCTCGCGTGTCAAACGTCTGGCCTCCGATCGTCCGCGGCTTTCCGTGTTCCGTTCGGGCAAACACATTTATGCGCAGGTCATCGATGACAAGACCGGCAACACGCTTGCCGCCGCGTCTTCGCTGGACAAGGAACTCAAGGGTTCGCTCAAGACCGGTGCGGACACCGGTGCGGCTGCCGAAGTCGGCAAGCTGGTGGCCAAGCGTGCGGCCGAGAAGGGCGTCGGCGTGGTTGTCTTCGACCGCGGCGGTTACAAATATCACGGGCGTGTCAAAGCGCTCGCGGACGGCGCCCGTGAGGGCGGTCTGAGCTTCTAGGAGAGCGACGAATGGCAGATAACAATTCACCGGAGCGTGGCGGCCAGCGTGGTCGTGGCCGTGGCCGTGACCGCGACAATCGCGACAACCGGGACCGCAACGACGATGGCGATGAGCTGGTCGACAAGCTGGTGCACATCAACCGTGTCGCCAAAGTCGTCAAGGGCGGCCGCCGCTTCTCGTTCGCAGCTCTCGTGGTTGTTGGCGACGGCAAGGGCCGTGTCGGCTACGGCACCGGGAAGGCCCGCGAAGTGCCGGAAGCGATCCGTAAAGCGACTGATCAGGCGAAACGCTCGATGATCCGCGTGCCGCTGCGCGAAGGTCGTACGCTGCATCACGACATTGACGGCCGCTTCGGCGCCGGCAAAGTGATCCTGCGTTCGGCACCTCCGGGTACCGGTATCATTGCCGGCGGTCCGATGCGCGCGGTTTTCGAAACCATGGGTGTTCACGACGTCGTCTGTAAGTCGAACGGTACGCAGAACCCGCACAACATGGTGAAAGCGACCTTTGAAGCGCTCAAGAACCTGCAATCCCCGCGCGCCATTGCGGCGCGCCGCGGCCTCAAGGTCGGCGACATCGTTGCACGTCGTGGCGATGCCGGCGCGAGCGCCGAATAAACCGGAGCGGACGAAAGATGGCTGACAAAAAAGGGACCGTGACGGTCACGCAGATCAAGAGCCCGATCGGGCGTCAGGGCGCGCAGCGCGAGACGCTTAAGGGGCTAGGTCTGAACAAGATCAACCGGAGCCGGACGCTGGAAGACACGTCTGCGGTTCGTGGGATGATTGACAAGGTAAAACACCTGGTCCGGGTTGAGGAGCAGGCCTAAAAGGCTTACTTCACCTGATCGAGGCATGAACCGGGCGAACGATGACCCGGGGACGCAAAAGGAATTTGGCGATGCGACTGAATGAACTCCGAGATAATGCGGGCGCGACGAAAAACCGCAAGCGTGTGGGCCGTGGTATCGGTTCCGGCACGGGCAAGACCTCTGCGAAAGGCCAAAAGGGCCAGAAGTCGCGTAGCGGCGTCTCCCTGCTGGGCTTCGAAGGCGGTCAGATGCCGCTTTACCGGCGTCTGCCGAAGCGAGGTTTCAATAACCCGTTTGCCAAGGATTTCGCCGAACTGACCACGGGCAAGCTGCAAAAGGCCATCGACGCCGGCCGCATCGATGCGAAAGGTACGTTGACGGCCGCCGAACTGGTCGCCGCCGGCGTCGTTCGCAAGTCCAAGGACGGTGTCCGTCTGCTGAACAAGGGCGAAATCAGCGCGAAGGTTGATCTGGACATTGCGCATGCCTCCGAAGGCGCGATTGCCGCGGTCGAAAAAGCCGGTGGCAAGGTGAAAGTTGCCGAGAAGAAAGCGCGTCCGGAAGGCAAGGGGCGCAAGCGTGACCGTGTTTCGGCCGAGCGTCAGGCCCGCTATGAAGCGGCGCGTGCCGGTGAAGTCGTAAGTGTGGATCCGGTAGAGGAAGATTAATCCAGTATGGCATCCGCCGCCGAACAACTCGCCTCCAACGTCAATTTCAGCGCCTTCTCGAAGGCGACGGAATTGAAAAAGCGCATCTGGTTCACGCTAGGTGCGCTTATCGTCTATCGACTGGGTACATTCGTCCCGCTGCCGGGCATCGACCCGACGATTCTGCAGGACCTGTTCAACCAGACGGGCGGCGGCATTCTCGGCATGTTCGACATGTTCGCAGGCGGTGCGTTGTCGCGTATGACGATCTTCGCGCTCAATATCATGCCGTACATTTCGGCCTCTATCATCATGCAGCTCATGACGGCGGTCTCGCCGCAGCTTGAGCAGATGAAGAAAGAGGGTGAAACCGGCCGCAAGAGGATTAACCAGTACACCCGTTACCTGACGGTCGCGATCTGTGTGCTTCAGGCGTACGGTATTGCTGTTGGCCTCGAAAGCATGAGTTCCGGCGGCAATGTCGCCGTGCATGAGCCGGGCATGTTCTTCCGTGCGACCGTCGTGATCACGCTTACGGGCGGCACGCTGTTCCTGATGTGGCTGGGTGAGCAGATCACCGCGCGCGGCGTCGGGAACGGTATTTCATTGATTATCTTCGCGGGCATCGTGGCGGAACTGCCGTCTGCCCTGGCAGCGACCCTTGACCTGGGCCGCACCGGCGCGCTCTCCACCCCGATCATCATCGGCATGCTGCTGATGGCGATTGCGGTGATCTTCTTCATCGTCTTCGTGGAGCGCGCGCAGCGCCGGATCCTGATCCAGTATCCGAAGCGTCAGCGCGGCAACAAGATGATGGGGGGCGATACGTCTCACCTGCCGCTCAAGGTCAATACCGCGGGCGTCATTCCGCCGATCTTTGCCAGCTCGATCCTGCTTCTGCCGATTACCGTGATTCAGTTCTCGGCCGGTTCCGGGCCTGAGTGGATGAGCACGGTCGCTGCTTACATGGGCCGTGGCCAGCCGCTCTATCTGGTGACGTACATCGGCATGATTGTTTTCTTCGCCTTCTTTTACACTGCGGTTGTCTTCAACCCGGCAGAGACGGCGGACAACCTGAAAAAATACGGTGGTTTCGTGCCGGGTATCCGTCCGGGTAAGAATACCGCCGATTACCTCGACTGGGTGTTGACGCGATTGACCGTCGTTGGTGCCGGTTATCTCGCCCTGATCTGCTTGCTGCCGGAAATCCTTATTTCCAAGTGGTCCGTGCCGTTCTACTTCGGCGGTACCAGCCTGCTGATCGTGGTCACGGTGACCATGGACACGGTGACGCAGGTGCAGTCGCATCTTCTCGCGCACCAGTACGAGGGATTGATCAAGAAGTCCAAGCTCAGGGGGCGCAAGGCATGATCATTATTCTTTTGGGACCGCCGGGTGCCGGCAAGGGCACGCAGTGCGAACGACTGGTCGAGAAATACTCGATCGTCCAGTTGTCGACGGGCGATATGCTCCGGGCGGCCGTCGCCGCAGGCACGGAAATGGGCCTGAAGGCGAAAGAAGTCATGGATCGCGGTGATCTGGTTTCCGACGATATCGTTGTCGGCATCATTGCCGATCGCATCGAAGAGGCAGATTGCGCCAACGGTTTCATCCTGGATGGCTTCCCGCGCACGGTCGCTCAAGCCGAAGCGCTGGATGCAATGCTGGCCGACAAGGGCCTGAAATTGGACCATGTGATCTCCATGGAAGTGGATGAAGCGGCGCTGTTCGCCCGAATCGAGAAGCGCGCGGCCGAAACCGGCGGCGCACGCAGCGATGACAACGCGGAAACGCTGAAAAAACGGCTCGAGGTCTACCACGAGCAAACAGCCCCGATTATTCCGTATTATCGGGACAAAGGGGCACTGAAGACGGTTGATGGCATGCAGGATATTGATTCCGTTACGGAATCTCTGTATGCGATCTTGGATTAACGAGGGCTGGAGTACGAAAAAGTCAGGCTCATGAGTTGACTTGTCGGGCAGGATCAATATAATCCGCGCTCTTCAATCAACCGGTGGCTGTCCGTTTCGACCCAAAGTTTAAGGAGTACGAGCTTTGGCGCGTATTGCTGGTGTAAATATCCCGACTGGAAAGCGTGCGGTAATCGCGCTGACCTACATCCACGGGATCGGCCGTACCACGGCTAAAAAAATCTGTGAAGCCTGCGGCATCGCTGATGACCGTCGGGTTAACGACCTCTCGGATGACGAGGTCTCGCGTATCCGTGACATGATCGACCAGGACTACACGGTCGAAGGCGAACTCCGCCGCGATGTCGCGATGAACATCAAGCGTCTGATGGACCTCGGTTGCTATCGTGGTCTGCGTCATCGCCGGCAGCTGCCGGTACGCGGTCAGCGGACGCACACCAACGCCCGGACCCGCAAGGGCCCGGCCAAGCCGATTGCCGGTAAGAAGAAAGCTTAAGGGCGAGATATCATGGCCAAGGCAGCTACTACGGCGCGTCCCCGTCGCCGCGAACGGAAGAATATTGCAGCGGGCATTGCGCACGTTAATTCAACGTTCAACAACACGATCATCACGATAACCGACGCTCAGGGCAACGCGATTGCGTGGTCTTCGGCCGGTGCGCAGGGCTTCAAGGGATCGCGGAAATCGACTCCTTATGCCGCGCAGGTCGCCGGTGAAGTCGCGGGCCGAGCCGCGATGGAGCACGGCATGAAGACGTTGGAAGTCGAGGTGAAAGGTCCGGGTTCCGGTCGTGAGTCGGCGCTTCGCGCGCTGCAGTCGGTCGGTTTCACGATCACCGCTATTCGTGACGTTACGCCGATCCCGCACAACGGGTGTCGGCCGAGAAAACGTCGTCGGGTCTAAGACCCTTCTTTCCCGGGTATAATCCGGGAGAGTTTCATTTCGGCGGGATGCGGATCGATCGGCCGGATCCCGACCGGGCAGGTAAATAGGCGACGCCCTTGGTGCCAAGGACGTTGCCGTCATTTGTGAGCGCGAGGTCACTGAAGTGCTTCAGAAAAATTGGCAAGAACTGATTAAACCCTCGAAACTCGAAGTCGTTGCGGGTGCCGACCCGAGCCGGCAGGCGAGCGTGGTCGCTGAACCGCTTGAGCGTGGTTTCGGTCTGACGCTCGGTAATGCGTTGCGCCGCATTCTGCTGTCCTCGCTGCAGGGTGCCGCAGTGACGTCGATTCAGATCGACAGCGTTTTGCACGAGTTCTCGTCGATTGCCGGTGTACGCGAAGATGTGACGGACATCGTCCTGAACATCAAGTCGATGGGTCTGAAGATGATGGCCGAAGGGCCGAAGCGCATGTCGCTCAAGGCTGAGGGCCCGTGCGAAGTTACCGCCAGCATGATTGAAACAGGCGCTGACATCGAAATCATGGAACCGGATCTGGTGATCTGCCACCTCGACAGCGGTGCCACGCTGTCGATGGAACTGACTGTCGAAAACGGCAAGGGCTACGTGCCGGCGTCGCAAAACCGCCCCGATGACAGCCCGATCGGTCTGATCCCGATCGACGCCGTATTCTCGCCGGTTCGGAAAGTGTCCTACAAGGTGGAAAACACCCGTGTCGGCCAGGACACCGATTACGACAAGTTGTTCCTGGACGTGACGACGAACGGCGCCGTCACGCCGGAAGACGCCGTCGCCCTCGCAGCGCGTATCCTTCAGGACCAGCTGCAGCTCTTCATCAACTTCGACGAACCGTCGGGCGAAGTGATCGAAGAAAGCCGCGACGAGCTGCCGTTCAACCGCAATCTTCTGCGCAAGGTGGACGAGCTCGAGCTTTCTGTTCGTTCCGCCAACTGCCTGAAGAACGACAACATCATCTACATCGGTGATCTGGTCCAGAAGACCGAAGCCGATATGCTCCGTACGCCGAACTTCGGCCGCAAGTCCCTGAACGAAATCAAGGAAGTGCTGTCGCAGATGGGCCTGCACCTGGGCATGGAAATTTCCGAATGGCCGCCGGAGAACATCGAAGACATGGCCAAGAAGCTGGAAGATCCGTTCTGATCGGACTTTCCTTCTGACGGACGGCGCCTGCGGGCGCCGGACCGGATCAAAAACCAGATGACTCACGGGTAAAATGGCACGCGTGGGCAAGAAATGAGGAGCCTGACATGAGACACGCAAACGGATACCGCAAGCTGAACCGGACGCATACGCATCGCAAAGCGATGTTCTCGAACATGACCGCGTCCCTGATCGTTCACGAGCAGATCAAGACGACCCTGCCCAAGGCGAAGGAGCTGCGCCGCTTCATCGACAAGATGATTTCGCTCGGCAAGAAGGGTACGCTGCATGACCGCCGCCGCGCGTTTGCTTTCCTGCGCGACGACGAGGCGGTCGCAAAACTGTTTTCCACGCTGGCAGAACGTTACCAGGACCGTCCGGGCGGGTATTCCCGCGTTCTGAAAGCCGGTTTCCGCTACGGCGACAGCGCTCCGATGGCCGTGATCGAACTGGTTGACCGCGATCCGGATGCAAAAGGCGCGGCCGATAAGGCGCGTGTCGAAGCCGAGATGGAAGCGATCGACGAAGAATAAGTTCCGATTTGCAGGGAACTTGAGCGGCGCCCCTTTTGGGGCGCCGTTTTCGTTTGCGGCGGGTATCGACAGGCAACGCGTTCCGGCCTATCTAATGGCCATGCGGGTATTCGGTCTGATCTTTCCCATTACCATTGCTCTGGCCGCTGTCGGCGCCGACGGGGCCGCGCAGGAACGACAGGTGCCGGAAAGCCGTGCGCAGGTGCAGTTGTCCTATGCGCCCTTGGTCGAAAAAGCCGCCCCGGCCGTCGTCAATATCTACACGCAGAAGATCGTCGCAAACCGGCAAGTACCGCCGTTGTTCGATGATCCTTTTTTCCGCCGTTTCTTCGGGGATCTCGGATTGAGGTTCAATCGGAACGGACCGCAACGGGAGCGTCAGAACTCGCTAGGATCCGGTGTAATCGTAAGTCCGGACGGCGTGGTTGTGACAAACCAGCACGTGATTGAAGGTGCCGATACGATCATTGTCGTACTGGCTGACAAGCGCGAGTTCGAGGCACGGATCGTGGTTTCAGACGACAAAACGGATCTTTCCGTACTGCGCGTGGATCCGGGTGGCGAGCCGTTGCCGGCACTTGAACTCAAGGATTCGGACGAGCTCAAGGTCGGCGATCTGGTTCTAGCAATCGGCAACCCGTTCGGTGTCGGGCAGACGGTCACCAGCGGGATTGTCTCTGCGCTCGCTCGCGCGATCGGCAACGACACGGAGTTAAAGTCTTTCATTCAGACCGATGCCGCAATTAACCCCGGAAATTCTGGCGGTGCGTTGCTGTCCATGGACGGCAAGCTCGCCGGCATCAACACGTCCATTTTTTCCAAGAGCGGCGGATCGCACGGTATTGGCTTTGCCGTGCCGTCCAATATGGTCCGCGCGGTGATCAATGGAATCTCGGAGGACGGCAAGCTCGTACGGCCCTGGCTGGGTGCAATCGGGCAGGCGGTCACATCGGATATCGCACTTTCACTTGGAATGAAAAGGCCGCAAGGGGTGATCATCAGTGAGGTCCATGAAAATGGGTCGGCGAGAAAAAGCGGATTGCGGCCTGGCGATGTCATCCTTGCCGTCAACGGTCATGAGATTGCCGGAACGGAAGACCTCGATTATCGCGTCGCCACGCTGCCTGTCGGGGACCGGGCCGTGCTGCGTGTCATGCGGGGTCCCGATGTCATACCGCTCAACGTCGACATGCATCCGGCACCAAACAAGCCTGCCCCAGATACGACGGAGCTGAAAGGCAGACACCCGCTTTCGGGGTCCGTCGTCGCAAATCTCTCGCCGGCATTGGCTGAGGAATACAACATCGACCCATTTGGTAAGGGGGTCGTCATTTTGCGCATTCGCCGGGGCGGCATTGCCAACCGTTTAGATTTCAGACCCGGCGATATCGTCCGCCAGATTAACGGCGCGCAAATTCCGTCTGTCGATAGCCTCGAGGATATAGTGCGGGGCGAAGGGCAAGCAGAATGGCGCATTCGCGTCGAACGTGCCGGCAAGACCTTCGATTTCGTGTTCAGGGGCTAACCACGCGGTTCCTTGGCCCGTCCGGAGCGATGCGCTACGCTCTCGGGAAAGCGATCATCAACGGGAGGATAATCGGATGAGCGGACAGGAAATCAGCATCGCGTCAAATGACGGTGGTGAATTCATGGGATATTTGGCTCTGCCGGAGGGCGGTTCGGGGCCTGGCGTCGTTGTCATTCAGGAAATTTTCGGGGTGAACGGGGTGATGCGCGAGCTTACAGATCAGTGGGCTGCTGCCGGTTATGTCGCACTCTGTCCGGACCTGTTCTGGCGTCAGGAGCCTGGAATTCAGATCACCGACCAGACGGAGGAGGAATGGGCCCGTGCGTTCGAGCTGTTCAACGGGTTCGATCTGGAAAAGGGCGTGGATGATCTGGCTGCCACGATTTCACATCTTCGTGGTCTGGATGCCTGTACGGGCAAGGTTGGCTCGGTCGGGTTCTGCCTCGGTGGCCGGTTGGCCTTTCTGACGGCAACACGTACCGACGTCGATGCCGCGGTAGGCTATTACGGCGTCATGCTGGAGGAACACGTTGGAGAAGATCTCAAGGCGCCGGTTCTGCTGCACATTGCTACCGAAGACGGCTTCGTGCCGAAGGAAAACCAGGCCAAGGTACATGCGGCTCTAGATAGTAGCGAAAAGGCAACGCTGTTCGATTATCAAGGCAACGATCATGCTTTTGCGCGGAAAGGCGGCGAGCACTATGACGAAGCCGCGGCCAATCTGGCGCGTGACCGCTCGCAGGAATTCTTTGCCGCACACCTGCGTTAAGTTCTGGGGACGGCATCGGTGAGTACGCTTTTCGAAGCCGATGCGCCTCGTCCGCTCGCGGATCGACTGCGTCCGCTGTCACTGGACGACGTTGTCGGGCAGGACCACATCCTGGGGGTGGAAGGTCCGCTCAGGCGGATGATCCAGGCTAAAAAACTGGCATCCGTTGTTTTCTGGGGGCCGCCTGGCACCGGCAAGACGACTATCGCCCGATTGCTGGCGAAAGAGACCGACCTGGCGTTCGCGCCATTATCAGCCGTGTTTTCCGGCGTGGCTGACGTGCGAAAAGCCGTCGACGAAGCCAGGCGAAAGCGCGAGATGGGGCAGGGTACACTGCTGTTCGTCGATGAAATTCATCGGTTCAACCGCGCCCAGCAGGATGGTTTTCTGCCGTTTGTCGAAGACGGGACAGTGGTGCTCGTCGGGGCAACGACCGAGAACCCGTCATTCGAACTGAATGCTGCCCTTCTGTCCCGGGCTCAGGTGCTCGTCTTGCGGCGTCTGGATGACGATGCGCTGGAGGAACTCCTGAAGCGGGTCGAGGAAGCCGAAGGCCGGCATCTTCCACTCGATGTCGATGCCCGCACGGCGCTGCGTGCAATGGCTGACGGCGACGGTCGCTATCTTCTGAATATGGCCGACATTCTGATTGGATTGCCGGCGGATGCAGGACCTTTGACGCCGGAACAACTGGCGAATGTGGTCCAGAGCCGCCAACCGCTTTACGACAAAGGTCAGGAAGCGCACTACAACCTGATTTCCGCGCTTCACAAGTCGCTCAGAGGCTCTGATGCAGATGCGGCGCTCTACTGGTTCGCACGAATGATGGCGGGCGGTGAGGACCCACGTTACGTCGCGCGCCGCCTTGTTCGTTTTGCATCCGAGGATATCGGTCTTGCCGATCCGAACGCATTGCCGCAAGCGATCGCCGCGTGGGAGGCGTATGAGCGGCTAGGCTCGCCCGAGGGCGAACTCGCGATCGTGCAGTGCGTGCTTTATCTGGCGACGGCGCCAAAATCGAATGCTGCGTACAAGGCCGCATCCGCGGCAAATAGACTTGCCAAGCAGACCGGCTCACTGATGCCGCCCAAGCATATCCTGAATGCGCCAACAAAACTCATGAAGGAGATCGGCTACGGTGACGGATACGCCTACGATCATGATCAGGAAAACGGTTTTTCGGGACAGGACTATTTCCCTGACGATATGGCGCGCCAGCGGCTTTACAGCCCAAAAGAAGCGGGGTTCGAGCGCGAGATTGCAAAACGTCTTCAATACTGGGATACACTGCGGCGAAAGCGGCATAAGGAATCTGAATGATGAATGTTCCAGTGGTTGTATACGTAGCGGCCGGTGGCGCAGTCGGCGCTGTCGGCAGATACAGCATAGACCGATTGACCGGCTTGCTGCTTGGCCACGGTTTTCCGTACAGCACCTTGATCGTGAATATTTTCGGCTCGTTTTTACTCGGCGTCGTTATTGAAACGTCGGCGCTGATCTGGTCGCCGAGCCCTGAACTGCGTGCCATGGTCGTGATCGGATTGCTCGGCGCGTTCACGACCTTTTCCGCATTTTCGCTCGATGCCATCACGATGATGACGCGGGGAGAGGCGGGGGCCGCACTTGCGTATATCGGGTCTTCCGTCGTTCTCAGTATCGGCGCTTTATGGGCCGGTATGCATCTCACACGGGCCGTCATTGCATGAGTGGTGTCCGGAACCTGATTGTCGGTGAAGGGGAGGGCGGCCAACGGCTGGACCGATGGCTGAGAAACCGTTTTCCGGGCCTTAAACAGGGCAAGTTGCAGAAGTTGCTGCGGACTGGTCAGATTAGGGTGGACGGTGCACGTTCCAAAGCAGCGGACCGGATTGAAAACGGCCAGACGGTCCGGATACCGCCCAATATCGAGGACACCGATCCTGCTGCCGTGAACAAGCCGAAACTAGGTGGCATGGACCTGGAAGCGGCAGGGCGCCTGGGTGATCTTCTCAAGGAGAGCATTATCCATATCGACGACGAGATGATCGCGCTCAACAAGCTACCCGGGATTGCGGTGCAGGGCGGCTCAGGTATGGATACGCACATCGACGGTGCGCTGGATCGCCTCAAGCTCGGTGCCAAGGAGCGTCCGCGTCTCGTACATCGATTAGATAAGGATACCTCCGGGGTGCTTTTGCTGGCCCGAACGCGGGCGGCTGCAGCGCGTCTCGCAAAGGCTTTTCAGGCCCGTGATACGCGAAAAATCTATTGGGCGGCCGTCATCGGCGCGCCACCGCATGAGGGCGGCATGGTCGACGCGCCGCTGGCGAAGCTGCCCGGTAAACGGGGCGATCTTGTGCAGGTGGATGAGAACATGGGCAAGTCGGCAAAGACCCGGTTTCGCGTGATCGACCACGCGGGAAAGAAAGTGACGTGGCTTGAGCTTGAGCCTTTGACGGGGCGGACGCACCAATTGCGCGTGCATTGTCAGCTCATGGGGAATCCCATTCTCGGCGATGGAAAGTACGGCATTCCAGGCATCGATACCGAGGAAGGGAGCGTTTTCGAGGTCGGAATCGAGAAAAAACTCCATTTGCATGCGCGTGCGCTCATGATTCCCAGAAAGAACGGTCCGCCTGTACAGATTACAGCGCCACTGCCGCCTCATATGATGCAGACATGGCGGATCCTGGGGTTTGACCCTGAAGATGAACAAGCTCAACCAATTGATTTATAAAGGTTCAGCACTTGCCCTATTTTTTTAGCGTTGTACCTTGGCCGAAACGGGGGAAATCTATGTCCCGGACGCGTCTGTTCCGGTGCATGTCCGTCGTTTGCATATAGGATAGTAATTCGGCTGTTCGATGCCGATGCTCTTGTGCGCTGATTCGGAGGAAAGTGTGCGTCTGTTGCTCGTTGAGGATCACGAACGATTTGCTGAGTTCGTCAGGGACGGTCTGGAAACAGGCGGGTTCACCGTTGACGTGGTGTACAACGCCGGAGACGGTGACGCGGCAATGGAGACCGTGGATTACGACGCAGTCGTCCTTGATCTCGGACTGCCGGATCAGGACGGCTTAGACGTGCTTAAGAAGTGGCGCGACGAGGGCAATGTCACACCAGTACTGATCCTGACGGCGCGTGATGCTGTGGAGGATCGCGTCCGCGGCCTGAATGCCGGTTCCGACGATTACATGCTGAAACCGTTCGCGATGGAGGAACTGCTGGCGCGTGTACGTGCGCTGCTTCGCCGGCCGGGCGGGGTTCTCGGAACGGTTCTCGCCGAGGGGAACATTGAATTCGATACCACGGCACGTGAAGTGCGCATCAATCAGAAAACGACGCCGATTTCGAGACGTGAGATGGAAGTTCTTGAGCAACTACTACGCCGAAAAGGAAGGGTCGTCCCCAAAGACGTCCTGGAAGACAATATCTACGGTTTTGACGAGGAAGTGTCGTCAAATTCCGTCGAGGTCCACGTTTCGCGGTTGCGCAAACGTTTACAGGGTGCCGGTGCAAATGTAACCGTTCACACGATCCGGGGGGTTGGTTATCTTCTTTCGGGGGAGGAAGCGTAAATCATGACCGACGGCGAAGGCGAAGAGCGAAAATTTGATGCTGATTTTCTGATGACGCTTGCGCGGCAAAAGTCCGCAGCCAGCCGTTCCGAGCTCGCCAATGTCATCATCGACCTGTTCGACAATCAGTCGAGCGTATTGAGCGAGCGCCAGCGTGCGCAAATGTATGGTATTCTTGAAACGGTCATCAACGACATCGAGGTTTCTGTGCGCCAGGCCGTGGCAGGCCGCCTCGCGCTTATGGACGACGTGCCACGAAATCTGGTGTCCAAGCTCGCGAACGACGAAATAAATGTGGCGTTTCCAATCCTCTCTAAGTCGGGTCTGCTTCGCGACGAAAATCTGATCGAGGTCATCAAGCTTCGTACCGAGGAGCACATGCTGGCGATCACGATGCGGAAGTTCGTCTCCGAGAGCGTGTCGGATGCTATCGTCGAAACCGGCCGTGAACCGGTCATCATTTCCCTGCTTAAGAACGCCAACGCGCGCATTTCGACAAACACGATGGAGTATCTGGTCGAGCAGTCCCGGCGCGTCGACAGTTTTCAGGAGCCCATACTGAACCGCGATGAGCTTGACCCCGATCTTGCCAAGAAAATGTTCTTGTGGGTGTCGGCAGCGCTCCGCCAACACATTGTTGAACACTTTGACTTGGATCGTGCCACCGTCGACGAACTGCTGGAGCAGGCGACGGCGGAGGAAGTCGCGGCGACTGGGCGCGGTCAGAAGAAGAAGGTCAAGGAGCTCGCGGACGCGCTCAGGGATGAGGGGTTGGTGACGGTCGAAATGCTGACCACCGCATTGCGCGAGGGTGAAGTACCTCTGTTTATCGCATTATTCGCGCAGGTATCGAAGCTGAGAGAACATCTCATCCAGCGTCTGGTCTTCGAGCAGGGGGGCGAGGGGCTGGCAATTGCCTGTCGTGGAATTGGCATGTCGGAGAATGAGTTCATCGAGCTGTATGAATTCTGTCACTTGGCCAAGGCCGGGACCAAAGCGGAGGTTGAGGCGCAAACGCCGCCGTTGCGTGCTTTCTACAGCAACACACCCAGAAAGGCTGCCGTGGATGTGCTCAAGATGTGGCACCGCGGTTCCGACTATCTGGGTGCGCTGAGGGAGCTCGAGACGCGCCTCAAAGATCATGGCTGAACGCCGCCCGAGAAATTGGCCATCGATATCCGGCTCTCAGGCGGAGCGGGCAACAGAAGCGTTCCGCCGGCTGGAAGACCTGACGCGGCTCATATCCGATTGGGTATGGGAAACGGACAGTGAAAACAATTTCACTTATGTATCGGAACGGATGATTGATCGACTTGGCATTCACCCGGTTCAGGTTGTCGGCAAGAGTTTTGACGAAGTCGGAATTTTCCGCCTGCTGGATGGCGAGGAGTCCTCGCCACCGGATTTCAAACGGCCGTTCAGGGATAAGAGCTTCGAGGCGAAGGGACTGGATGGAGAGGTCCGCCACTTTGCCGTTTCGGGCGTTCCCCGGTTCAACCCGGAATCCGACGAGTTTGCGGGTGCCACCGGGATTGCCAAGGATATTACTGAACTGATCCGCGTCGAACGCGCCAATGTTCGTCTTGCCGACGCAATCGAGGTTCTATCCGGGTATTTCGCGCTCTATGACGAGGAAGATAAGCTCGTTATTTCCAATGCCCGGTTCCGCCAGCTGAACAAGGATCTGGGCGACGTCGCGCACCCGGGAAGCTTGTTCGAAGATTTGCTGCGGGCGGAAGTTCAGTCGGGCCGATACCCGGAAGCCGTGGACTCCAGCGAAGACTGGATCAAGCGCCGGCTGGCGCGCCGAAAGAAGACGAGCGGCCCGTTCGAGATCGAGGCAGGAAAAGGCCGTTGGCTCTATGTCGACGAAGAGCGTCTGCCCGATGGCGGTACGGTCATGATGGCACGTGATATCACGGATATGAAACGTGCTATGGAGGCGCTGAAGGACAGCGTTTCCACGCATCGGGATTTTGCCGCCAATGTCGCGCATAAATTACGCACGCCGCTGGCCGTGCTTCGTGCCAATCTGGACAGTCTTGGCGCAAGCAAGGAAGTGACGGAACTCAAGACGGAAGTCGACACACTGGCACGCATGGTCGAGCAGTTGCTTACCCTGACCCGGTATGAACATTTCATGCTGCCACGGAATGCACGATGCGACCTATACGGCATTACCGTCGATGTCATCAGCAGCCTGGCGCCACTGGCGATCAAGGAAGACCGTTCGCTGGAACTCGATGGCTTTTCGGGACCGATTATCATTCACGGAGACGGTGCCGCGATCGAGCATGCAGTCCGAAATATGGTCGAGAATGCGATCAAGTATTCGGCCCGCGGTACGGCGGTGAAGGTAAATCTGGAAATGGACCCGGCGGCGATCAGGATCGCCGATCAAGGGCGTGGAATTCCGCTCGAGGATCGTGCCCGCCTTTTCGAGAAGTTCACCAGAACCGACCGGCGTGGTGCAGGGGCTGGTCTTGGACTGCATATCGTCAAGACAATCGCCGATATTCATGATGCGCAAGTATCGATCGGCCGCGGCGATGGCGGTGGCGCCGAGTTTTCACTCGTCTTTCCGCCCCTGGATGAGCCTCCGGCACGGGTAGCCCAAGGGGATTAACCAAGCCAATTGCATGCGGCTTTCGTCAGGCTTTCGTCAGGTTTTCTGCATACTCTCGCAACGATTGATTTTGCCAAGTGATTGGCAATCCGGTTCGGTGTTGGTTTCTCGCCGGACGATCAGTTCTATCGCCGCTTCCGGGGAGCTTCCCGGAGACGGTCACACTCCCCCTAGGGCCGCCTTTTGGCGGCCCTTTTTTTGGGAGCGTTTCGTGTTAAAGGCGAATACAAAGGAAAACGCCGGACCCGTATGGGCCCGGCGTTTCCGGTTTCGCGATGACGTCGCCGATTAACGGGAAATCGTAATCACGACGCGGCGGTTAAGCGCTTCTTTGACGTTGTCGCCAGTCGACTTGTCCGGGAAAGTTTCCCCGGCGCCGGAGCGTTCTACCTGATCACGTTTCAGGCCGCCCTCGATCAGGCCGTTGCGGACAGACGCCGCTCGTGCGCGTGACAGGCCTTGGTTGTACTCGGCGTTGCCGGACGTGTCGGTGTGCCCGGTAACGACGACCTTGCCAGCACCTGCGGCGAGCGCGGCTGCAGCGGCTTCCTTGACCACGGCAGCACCCGTCGCGGAGAGGTCAAAGCTGTCGAAGTCGAAGTAGACGATGTACGGACCCGGCATAGCCATCATCTTCTTCGCCATCGGCTTGGCCATCGGGCTCGGACGCATGCCCGACGCTTTTGCGAGGGCTTCGTCAAACGCAATTCTGCAGGCGTCGATATGGTCCTGCTGATCGCCTTCTTCCTGCTCCTGAATCCAGCAGTCGAACATCGCCTGGGCGCGCGCGATTTCAAGCGGCGCCCAGTCCTTGGCACCGGAGAGAAGTTCGCCGCGAAGCGCCTGGCGGGCGGCTTCGAGTTCCCATTGCGGATCACCCTTGATGTTGCGCTCTTTGATTTCCTGCGGCCCCACGTCTTCGCCCTTGGCGGCGGCAAGAGCCTTGTTGTTGAAGTAATGGGCGTCTTCCGTGTCGTACTCTTCAGCCTCGGCAATCGCCAATGCGACGTATTCGTTCTGAAGCGCCATATGGAACGGCGTCCCCTTGTTGGCCATAGCTTTGGTGGCCGCAGTGTCGGGGCCAGCCGCACAGGCTGCCAGAAGCGGCAGAAGCGCGATGGCCATTGCGAATTTCATAAATTTCATTTTCGGTCCCCAAATGTTGATGAGTGATCCAAGATCCAAGTGGGCCACTCCGTCAATTCCGGGTTTTCCACAATGGCGAGTACACCATCGGTTGCCGGATTGCGTGGGCGTAACCCCCAGATGTTTAAAGCTAGAGCCTCTCTGAAGAAACTCCTCCCTGTTGCGCGGAAGCAGCTGAATCACTTGCATGCCGCGATCTTTTTTTAGACCCGCATTGTGCCTGCCATCGGCACCCGGAATCAAGCTTCATCGCGCATTGTGCAACCACAAGGGCGACGTTAAGCTGTCGATGACGCCTATCCATCAGTGAATTCGGCCGGGAGTCCGGTGTGGCATCCACAGTAAAGTTAGCTGTCTTCGATTGTGACGGGACACTCGTCGACAGCCAGCATGCAATCAGTTCGTGCATGACCGATGCATTTGTTCATGTTGGTCTTGCGCCGCCGCCTATTTCCCATGTGCGGCGGGTTGTGGGCCTGCCTTTGGCGCAGGCGATTGAAATTCTCGCGGACCAGGAGAACGCGCCGATACCAGATATGGTCGAGGCATATTCCATTTCCTGGCAAAGGATGCGAACCGGCGGAAAGCTTGATGAACCGCTGTTCGATGGTACGCGGGAGCTTCTGTCGCAGTTGCACACAGATGCCTGGACACTCGGTGTGGCGACAGGAAAGTCGATGCGGGGGCTTGAAGCGACACTTGCGCATCATGCCCTGCAGGGGGTTTTCTCGACATTGCAGACGGCTGACCGGGCGCGGGGCAAGCCGCATCCGGAAATGCTCGAGATTGCCATGGCGGAGACGGCCGCAGCGCCGGCCGAAACCGTGATGATCGGTGATACGACCTACGATATGGAAATGGCAGTCAACGCGGGGGTGCGTGCACTCGGCGTCGCGTGGGGCTACCATTCGCCGGAAGATTTGATGTCGGCGGGCGCCGCTATGGTCGCTGAAACCGTGGCTGACCTTGATCGATACCTAAAGAACCTGGAGGAGCTGGGCTCATGAGCAAATGGATCAAAATTGTGGGCGGAATCGTTGTCGTCCTGGTTGGCGTTGTCGTTGCCGGCGTCGCAATCCTGGGATCGATGGACTTCAACCAGTACAAGGGCCTGATCGCCGAACAGGCGAAGAAGGCGACCGGCCGCGATCTTCAGATCGCCGGCGATCTCAATCTTCAGATTTCGCTCAATCCAGCTATTGCTGTCGATGGCGTGACCTTCGCTAATGCGACTTGGGGTTCCAAATCGGAGATGGTGACGGTCGAACGTTTTGCCGCCGAGGTGTCGTTAATTCCGCTGCTGAGCGGTCAGGTGGTGGTTAACCGACTTTTGGTTGAAGGTGTCGAATTGCTGGCTGAAACCAACAAGGACGGCACCGGAAACTGGGAGTTCGCGCCGGGAGAAAAAGCAGATGCCGCGGAAAGTGGCGGCGATGCGACGCTGCCTTCCGTCGACAAGGTCGTCATGCGGAATATCAAGGTGACGTACAAGGACGGCGTGACGGGAGACGAGTATCGCGTTGCGCTGGACGAACTGACCGCGGCCGCCGGATCGGTCGATGCGCCGGTCAAGATTGAAGCCGAAGGCAGCCTCAATGAGAAGATATTCAAGGTAGCGGGCACCCTCGGTTCCGTGGCGCAGATGACGTCGGCGGACGGCGTCTATCCGGTAGATATCGCCGCTGACGCACTTGGTGTGAAGACCGGCTACAAGGGCACTCTTGGCACGCCGGGCGGTAATATCGCCATGGATGGGCAGCTTTCGGTCGTCGTTGCCTCGTTGAAATCCACCCTTTCCGAAGCATCTGCATTGGTGCCGGCGCTCAAGGACGTCCCTCCGATCCGCGCCGACAAGATCGAATTGACTTCCAAGGTCGCATTCGACGGCAAGAATGCCAGCCTCAGCGGCATGGCACTTCAGGCCGGCAAGAGTGATGTCGCCGGTAGCGTTCGCGCTGCAGTCGGGGGACGTCCCAACGTTGAGGTGGCGTTGACGTCGAACCTGATCGATCTGGACGAGTTGCTGCCGGCATCCGACGCGAAGCCGGAAGCACCGGCCGGGAAACCGGCTGACGGCCGGGTATTCCCGAAAGACCCGTTACCGCTGGACGGCCTCAAGGCCGCGGACGCGAAGGTCTCTTTTGACGGCAAGAAGCTCGTCGTTCAGGGAAATCATATCGAGGATGTATCGGTGCGGCTGGCGCTAAAGAACGGCAATCTCCAGGTTGACCCGTTCTCGGCCGTAGTCGCGGGCACCAAGATCGGCGGCAACGTCGGCCTGAATGGTAGCGGCAGCGTGCCGGCACTGGTTGCCAAACTCAATGCTGCGGGCCTTGATTACGGCGAACTGCTGCGCCAGCGCGGGATCACCGATATCGCATCCGGCAAATTGGACGCCGATGTCGACGTTAATGGTGCAGGCGGCTCGGTCCGGGCGATTATGGCGAGCCTCAATGGCAAATTGTTCGTTAAAACAGAGAACGGCAAGCTTGATAGCAATGCGCTCAATATCGTGTCGTCCGACGTCATGTCGGCGCTGCCGGGCTTTAATTCGAAGGACGACAAGACGATCAAGTGTGGTGTCGTTAACTTTGATATTAAGGATGGCATCGCCAATGCGAAAGCGATTGTCTTCGAAACCGGCGGCCTGTCGGCCATCGGTGTTGGCACGGCGGATCTCCGGGAAGAGAAACTGAACCTGATCATCGATCCGCGGGCCAAGCAGACCAGTCTCGCCAGTGCAGCGGTGGTACCGGTCGCCATCACAGGGACCTTCCTGGAGCCTGAATGGGCACTGGATAAGGGGGCGCTTCTCGGCAACACCGCCTCGACCGTTGCCAAGGGTGCTGCAGCCTTTGCGACGATGGGCCTCTCGTTGCTGGCGGAGAGCGCCGCTAAGCGCGCCGTGGGGTCCATTGACACGACCGATTACTGCACGCCGGCGTTGGCGGGAAAAACGGTCGTTCCGGGCAAAATGGAAGGGGCTGGCGGCGGATCGCCGTCTTCGGGCGGGGCGTCCGAGCCGGCCAAGCAGGATAGCGGTGGCGCCGGCGGCGTTGTCGACGGTGTTTCCAAGGGCCTCAAGTCTCTTTTCGGCAACTGAATCATGGCTGAAGGCAAGTCCGCCGCTTTGCGCCGGCGGTTCTACGAGCGCGTCAATGTCGCCGAAGACGGTGACGTGTATTTGATCCAGCTTGACGGCCGCCCGGTCAAGACGCCGGGTAAAGCCTCGGTGACGTTGGAATCGCGGCCTCTGGCGGATGCGATTTCAGCGGAATGGGATGCTCAGGAGGATAACATCGACCCGCATTCCATGCCGCTGACACAGATCGCATGTACGGCCATCGACAAGGTCGCGCCGAACCGGGATGACATCCGAACGCAAATGGTTCGTTTCGCGGGCGCCGATCTGTTGTGTTATCGCGCCGAGAATCCGGCCGATCTCGTCGAGCGTCAACACAACGCCTGGCAACCGGTGCTGGACTGGCTCGCCGATGCCCACGGTATTGCGTTGAAGACGACGACGGGAATCATCGCCGAGGAGCAGGATCCCGAAGCCATGTCGCGCGCGCAAGCCGCGGTCGAGGGGCTGGACGACCATGAACTCGCCGCCATGGCTGTACTGACGCAGACACTGGGTTCCTTTGCCCTCGCCATGGGCGTTGTGCACGGATATCTGGGCTGGGAGCAGGCGGCCGATGCCTCTCAGCTTGACGAGACCTTCCAAAGCGAGTTGTGGGGCAATGACCGCGAGGCGGAGCAGCGGTTAAGGGGGCTTCGGAACGATATTGAGGCCGCAACAAGATACCTTATCTTGCACCGCACCTAAATTTCGGCTTCATTCAGCGGGCTGGTTTGATTCAGAAGACTTGAGGACAGGGGCATGCAGGAAATCATCGCGGAACTCGAAGAGCGGCGGAAACGCGCCCGGCTTGGCGGCGGCGAAAAGCGCATTGAGTCGCAACACGCCAAAGGCAAGCTGACGGCGCGTGAACGCATAGATGTGTTTCTCGATGAAGGGTCGTTCGAGGAATGGGACATGTTCGTCGAACACCGCTGCACCGAATTCGGCATGCAGGAAACTTCCACGCCGGGGGACGGGGTCGTCACCGGTCATGGTACCGTCAACGGCCGTCTGGTTTTCGTGTTCTCGCAGGATTTCACCGTTTTCGGCGGGTCACTCTCGGAAAGCCATGCCGAGAAGATCTGCAAGATAATGGACCAGGCCATGAAGGTGGGCGCGCCGGTCATCGGTCTGAACGATTCCGGCGGCGCACGTATTCAGGAGGGCGTGGATAGCCTCGCCGGCTATGCCGAGGTGTTTCAGCGCAATGTCCTCGCATCAGGCGTTGTCCCGCAGGTGTCGTTGATCATGGGGCCGTGCGCGGGCGGCGCGGTCTATTCGCCGTCGATGACGGATTTCATCTTCATGGTCGAAGACACCAGCTACATGTTCGTGACCGGGCCCGATGTCGTCAAAACGGTGACGCATGAGACCGTGACGGCCGAGGAACTGGGCGGCGCCATTACCCATACCACCAAATCCGGCGTGGCGGACCGTGCGTTCGTGAACGACATGGAGGCGCTGCTGTACCTGCGCCGCTTCGTCGATTTCCTGCCGCTTAACAATCAGGAAGATCCGCCGGTTCGCCCAACGCCCGACCCGCACGATCGGATCGAGATGTCACTGGATACGCTCATTCCCGACAACCCGAACAAACCTTACGACATGAAGGAATTGATCACCAAGGTTGTGGACGAGGGGGATTTCTTCGAACTTCAGCCAAGCTATGCGGGTAACATCATTATCGGGTTTGCGCGTATGGAAGGGGCCACGGTGGGCATCGTCGCCAACCAGCCGATGGTGCTGGCGGGCTGTCTGGATATCGATTCATCGAAGAAAGCGGCGCGTTTCGTGCGCTTCTGCGACTGCTTCAATATTCCGATCATGACCTTTGTCGATGTGCCGGGCTTCCTGCCGGGCACCAGCCAGGAATTTGGCGGCATCATCAAACATGGTGCCAAGCTGCTGTTCGCATACGCCGAAGCGACCGTTCCGAAGGTGACCGTGATCACCCGTAAGGCCTATGGCGGGGCCTACGACGTTATGAGTTCCAAACACCTGCGTGGCGACGTGAATTATGCGTGGCCGAGTGCCGAAATTGCGGTCATGGGTCCTAAAGGCGCGGTGGAGATTATCTTCCGGGCCGATCTCGGCGATGAGGAAAAGATTGCAAAGCGGACGGAGGAATACCGGACCCGCTTCGCCAATCCGTTCATCGCCGGTGCGCGCGGCTTTATCGATGACGTGATCATGCCGCATTCAACACGGAAGCGGCTGTGCAAATCGCTTCGCATGCTGAAAAACAAGGATTTGCAAAATCCCTGGAAGAAGCACGACAACATTCCATTATAACGGCTAAAACAGGCGCCTGTGCTTAAATGTCCGGCGCTAGAATAAAGGCTGTGTTTCCTGACTCCGGGCCTCGGGTTCCTGCAGAATTCGGTGCACGACGGCCGCTAACTGGCTGTTCAGTTCCCGTTTTTCAAGGCTATGTACTGCGCCGAATCTTTGTGCGACCTTCAGAAAATCGACATGCTGGCTGTCGTTCTGTCCGGTTATCGCGATGACAGGGAATTGCCATCCAATGGTGGCCAGTTGCGTAAGAAATTCCAGTCCATCGACATTCGGCATGAAGATGTCTGTAATTGCCAGAGACGGTTCGAGCGTCTCAAGAACCTTCATGGCATGCTCGCCTGAGTATGCTTCTGAAATCCTGATATTCGGCACAGGCCTCAGAATCCGGCGGATTTTCTGCCGGTCGACGCTATCATCGTCGATTACAAGAATGTCGTGAATTTTGGCGTTGGATGTCAATACAACCTCCGAATGAGTATCGCGCATATCGGTACTTCTACACTTATGCCTAAGAGCCTAATGTGTAAACGTGCAAAATCCGCAGATGCAATCAGGGCGCGAAATCAGGTACTTTGGGTGCAAGTACTTCTCAAATTTCTCGTGAGACATGTGGATACTGAATAAGTCGGTATGCGTCAGCCCGACCGAACCATCAAAATCGCATCTCCCCCGTGATGAATCAGGGGGTGCGGCACGACTGCGCGGCGGTCGCGCGCCTTGAAGCCTTCGCGCTCATACAGGCGGCAAGCCCCGGTATTCTCGGCAAAACAAATGAGGCTGATTTTCTTTACACCTTCCGCGCGCGCCCGTTTGTAAGCGAAGTCCAGCAAGCGCGTCCCGATACCTGAACCACGGTATTTATCAAAAAGGGCTAGCCCGGAAATATAGAGGCTTTTCGGTTCTTCCAGCTCCGCATAGGGGCGCAAGACCGGATCCATGTCGTCCGGCGCATGGCCGACATCGTCACCCATGACGTAGGCATGCAGCATGCCGACCGGCTCGCCGTCGATCTCCGCGACATCGCAATTCTGATAGGAGAAATCGACATCTTCCCGGCTGTAGCGTTTCTCGCCCCGTTCAACCAGATCGAGGTTCGCATACTCGGGGTCGTCAATCTTGCTCCAGACATAGTCCGCAACGCCTTCGGACGAAATTCGAAACAGTTCGGCGATGACCCGGGCATCGGCCCGGGTTGCCGGTCTGAAAGTAACGTCGTTTGCCGACATGGTCATACCTCCCGCACGCATGCCGCCTGCTCACACTGCTGCGGCGTCAGGCTCTGAACGGCCCTTGATGGAAAGAAATTAGTTTCCGCTGCCTCAAGTGTACGTCAAACACACATGATCCGCCAAACGGCAAGTGCCCCGTAAGTGCCTAACTTTCTGAACCTTTGGTGACACCGGTTTGTGTCGAAATTAAGCCATAGTGCTCGATGCGGCGATGCCGTGCGAAATCGAATACGGTTGATTTCCCGAAACGGGTGTCATCCAGATCGATTTCGGCAATCACAAGCTCATCGTCTTCTGTCTTGGCCATGGCAATGATTTCGCCGGTCGGCGCTACGATGCAGCTTTCTCCGAACATATGGTGTCCGTCCTCGCTGCCCGCCTTGGCGGCGGCGGCGATAAACGTCGAATTTTGATAGGCACCGGCCTGCAAAGTCAGGCGGTTGTGAAATTTCCGCATTTCCGCCGTTTCGCTGGCGTTTTGCGAGTTGGCTGAAGGGGTGTTGTAACCGAGCATGACCAGTTCGACGCCTTTAAGACCCATGACCCGGAACGTCTCGGGCCAGCGGCGATCGTTGCAGATGCACATGCCCATGGTGCCGCCCATGGTGTCCCAAACCGGGAACCCAAGGTCGCCCGGTTCAAAATACCGCTTTTCGAGGTGCTGGAAGGCACGCTCCGGATCGAACTCATCGTGTCCCGGCAGATGCACCTTTCGGTATTTGCCGACGATCCGGGCATCCTTGTCGACGAGGACAGAGGTGTTGAAGTGCTGGCCTTCCGGGGTCAATTCGCCATAACCGAGATAAAAACCGACGCCGCGGTCGCGGGCCAGGTCGAACAACGGCTGCGTCGCAGCATTGGGCATCTCGCGTTCGAACCAGTGGTCCATATCGGCGCGCGCTTCGGCGTAGTACCTCGGGAAAAAGGTGGTCAGCGCGATCTCGGTGAAGACGACGATGTCTGCCCCTTGATCGGCTGCGTCGGACATCATTTTACAAAGCCGGGCGACATTGGCCTGGCGCGGGTCGTCTTTCTGCACCGCGCCGGATTGTGCGACGGCAATTGTCAGCGGTCTGGGCATGAATCAGGTGACCGCGTCGAAGACTGCGCGGTTTCGCCCTTGCGCCTTGGCGGTGTATAGCGCGCGGTCGGCCCGGTCGAGCAACTCCTCGATCCTGACATCCTTGCCGGTGGCACAGGAAATACCGATGCTGACCGTGTAATTCACGTCGCCCTTGTCGGATTTGACGACGCTGCTTTCGATGCTCGAGCGAAGGCGCTCGGCGATGATTTTCGCCATTTCTTCCTGGGCGCCGGGCAGGACGACTGAGAACTCCTCGCCGCCATAGCGTCCGACGATGTCGGTCTTGCGGAAGATCTTGCGGCAATTATCGGCTAGGTCCCGCAGGACATCATCCCCGGTGGCGTGGCCATAGGTGTCGTTGACCTTCTTGAAGTAGTCCGCGTCCACCATCATGACGCTGACGACGTGTCCCTCGCGCTTGGCCCGTTCTTCTTCATGATGCGCGAGAGTGAAGAATTCGCGGCGGTTGACCAGTCCGGTCAGCTCGTCACGTGTCGCCATGTCGATCAGACGCTTTTCAAACGCCTTGCGCTCGGTGATGTCGGTATAGAGCGTGATCACGCCGCCGCCGGGGATCGGGTTGGCGCGGACACTGAGGATTCGGCCTCCCTTCAGTTCACGTTCGAAAAACTGGGGTTTCCCCTCGCGCGAGGCGTCGAGTTGCTGCAACAGCAACGAGCTGGGATCGACCGCCGATTTGCCGGTCTGTGCGCTGCTAAGGTCGTGCAGCGAGACACCGACGCCGATTTCAGCCTTGTCGATGCCGAGGTATTCCGCAGCCTGTGTATTGTAAAGAACCAGCTTGTCCGCGGCATCGATGATGGTGATGCCCTCGGTGAGGCGGTCCAGACTTTGAATGATCAAATCCCAGTTTTCGGCTGCGACGAAATCCGCGCGCTGTTGTTCCATATTCATTAACCTGTAATCGCTATTTCCCCGGAGGCACAAAGATACTTTTTATTTTTGTACGCCATCCCCAATTATCAGTGGCGCCTTAAGCCTTCATGACAAAGCTAACCAATTCTCTGCTCAATCTCCAACGTTTTGGGGCGAAAACATTTTAACCAGCCAGAACAACGAGCCGGACAATTCCGCCAGCAGCGGTAGCGTCCTGAATGCAATGCTTTGGGCGGCACTCGGATCGGCACTTTTCGCGTTTATGTGGGTGTTGCCAAAGCTTGTCGGGACGGATGCGCCGCCAGTACAGGTTGCGTGTCTGCGCTACGCGGCCGGTGCGGTCTGCATCGCGCCGTTTTTTCTGGCGGGTGTCGTGAGGGGGGAACCCGCTGCGGCAGAGAGTGGGGGCCGGGCCTTGTTCCTGCTGCACGTCGCACGCGCGGCATGCGGCGTCACGTCACTGGCATTCGGCACTTATGCCGTAACGCACATACCACTGGCCAATGTGCAGGCGATTGCCATGACCAACGGCGTATTCACGGTGCTTTTCGCGGTGCTGTTCCTGCGCGAACGCGCGGGCTGGCGGGAAATCACGGCAGGGGCCGTGGCGCTCGGTGGCGCCATCATCGTGGCAGGCCCGGGAACGGCCGGGGCCGGCTGGGCGATTGGCGGCGTGATAGCGGCGTTCGCGCAGGCTGTGACGTGGGGCGGAGAGGTGGTACTTCTGCGCGCCACGGCGTCGCGTGAAAGCGCCAGCCGGATTCTGTTCAAGGTCAATCTCATGGCGGCCATCATGGTCTTCGTTACCGGTGTCTGGTTCTGGGAAAGCCTGAATATGGAGGCTTTTCTGCTGATCATTGCCATGGGGCCGGTCGCCATTGTCGGCCAGCTCTGTAATATCCGAGCGTTCCGGATTGCCGACGCGACCACACTGGTGCCCGTGCGCTATTCCGGGATCGTGTTCGCCGCCGTGTTCGGGATCCTGATTTTCGGCGAGTGGCCGGACGCATCGGCGATCGTCGGCGCGGTTCTCATCGCCGGTGGCGCGATGTGGCTGGCTCTCAGGCCGGGAAAATAGGTTGAATTCGTACCGTTCTTTTCGCTCGAGGATTTTATTCCGTCAGCATATTTGATCTACTGTCGAAATGTTGGGAGCAATTGGGGTGGGAACCATCGTGGGAATTAGTTCGTACCGAGCTTTTAAGGGAATCGTGCATGTTGGTCTGATGGCCGTTCTGCTTGCAGGTTGCGTATCGAAGCCGCCAAGCCAACACAGAGGGGGGCAGACTTTTCGAGATTGCGCCGTTTGTCCTGAGATGATCGTCGTGGAGCCGGGAACATTTCAGATGGGTGACTTGGCTGGGGATGGTGACTGGGACGAGACGCCGGTCCATGAGGTGACGATCCAGAAACCGTTTGCTGTCGGCGTATACGAGGTCACGCAGCGCGAATGGCGTGAAATCATGAGGAAATATCCGCCAATTGAGCTCGGTGAAGATTACCCTGTGCTCGGAGTCTCTTGGCGAGACGCAAATTTCTTTATCGAAAAAATTAGTGGCCTTACAGGTAAGGAGTATCGGTTTCTTAGTGAGGCTGAATGGGAATACGTCGCCCGCGCTGGAACGACGAGCAAGTATTTCTGGGGAGATGAAATCGGTATAGGCAACGCGAGCTGCTCAGGTTGTGGCAGCCGCTGGGATGATCGCAGGCCCGCACCTGTCGGGAGTTTTAGGCCCAATGCGTTCGGTGTTTACGATATGCACGGGAATGTATGGGAATGGGTCTATGAGTGTCGCAACGGTGACTACGACGATAACTTCCCGCCAAATATTAGCAATCTGGGGCCATGTGGAAGAATCTTGCGCGGGGGGTCATGGGAGAGCATCCCCGATTATCTTAGATCATCCGAACGGCAAAGGCGTTATCAGGCGTCTTCAATCGGGCGTCCAGGGTTTCGTGTTGCAAGAACGATTGAGCCGAGTCGAGCGAAAGAACTAGTATTGGTAACTCCGTTCCAGCATTGACAGGACTGCGCCAAGAGGTTTTTTCGATGCAACGAGAATACGGTAACCCATCCGATGAGAACTCAACGCGTGCACGCAAGCGACTACGTGGCTTCGGGCTGCACCTGATGGGCTATTTTGCGGTGATGATCGTGCTGGTGCCGATCAATTTCATGACGACGCCGGACGAGCCGTGGTTCGTGCTGCCGATGGTCGGCTGGGGCAGTGTGCTGGCCTTGCACGTCGCATGGGTGATGGGTTTGTTCGACGGGCTGTTCGGCAAGTAAACCACCCAGCGCGGTCCATATTATTTCGCTACTGCAAAAAAGTCTCGAAACCCCGTCGACTGCATCGTACAACAGTTCTCGGGAGAGGATCATCGAGAGAAAACCATGTTCAAGAAAATACTGATCGCAAACCGGGGTGAGATTGCGTGCCGGGTCATCAAGACGGCGCGTGCCATGGGGATTTCCACCGTTGCCGTCTATTCCGACGCGGACCGTGACGCGCTTCATGTGCAGATGGCGGACGAGGCCGTGCACATCGGTGCCGCGCCGACGGCGGAAAGCTATCTTGTCATCGACCGCATTCTGCAGGCGATCAAGGAAACGGGCGCCGAGGCGGTGCACCCGGGCTATGGTTTCCTCTCCGAGAACACCAAATTCGCTCAGGCCCTCGAAAAGGCCGGCGTCGCGTTCATCGGGCCTGGCCCCAAGGCGATCACGGCCATGGGCGACAAGATCGAGTCCAAGAAGCTGGCAAATGCGGCCAAGGTCTCATGCGTGCCGGGCCACCCCGATGCCATCGCGGATGTGAAAGAAGCGGTCAAGGTCGCCAATGAGATCGGCTATCCGGTGATGCTGAAGGCATCCGCGGGCGGCGGCGGCAAGGGCATGCGCATCGCCTGGAACGCCGAGGAGGCCGAGGACGGCTTCGTCCGCGCCACCAACGAGGCCAAGTCGTCGTTCGGCGACGACCGCGTGTTCGTCGAGAAGTTCATCGAGGACCCGCGCCACATTGAAATCCAGATCATCGCTGATAAGCACGGCAACACGGTTTATCTGGGCGAGCGCGAATGCTCGATCCAGCGCCGCCACCAGAAGGTGATCGAAGAGGCGCCGTCGCCGTTCCTCGATGAAAAGACCCGCAAGGCGATGGGCGAGCAGGCCGTCGCGCTGGCCGCCGCCGTCGACTACCACTCCGCCGGCACGGTCGAATTCATCGTCGACAAGGACAAGAATTTCTTTTTCCTCGAGATGAACACGCGCCTTCAGGTCGAGCATCCGGTGACGGAATACATCACCGGCCTCGATCTCGTGGAACTGATGATCCGTGTTGCCGACGGCGAAAAACTGCCGTTCAAGCAGGCGGACATCAAGCTCAACGGCTGGGCCATGGAAAGCCGTATCTATGCCGAGGATCCGTTCCGCAACTTCCTGCCGTCGATCGGCCGTCTCGCGAAATACCGGCCGCCGGTCGAGGAACAGGACGTCCGCGTCGATACCGGCGTCTGCGAGGGCGGCGAGATTTCGATGTTCTACGATCCGATGATCGCCAAGCTGATCACCTACGGGCCGGACCGTGAAGCCGCGACCAACCGCATGCAGCGCGCATTGGATGAATTCCTGATCGAGGGCGTGCAGCACAACATCCCGTTCCTGAATGCGCTGATGACCCATCCGCGCTTTGTTGAAGGACGGCTCACGACCAACTTCATTGCGGAAGAATATCCGGACGGCTTCAACCCGTCCGATACGACGCCGAAGAACGCGACGACGTTCGCTGCCGTTGCTGCCGTCATGCATGCCGCATACCAGGCGCGCGCGGCGCAGATCTCCGGCCAGCAGGCCGCCCACACACGCAAGGTATCCGCCGACTGGATCGTCGTATTCGGCGATGGCGAGTACAAGGCAACGGTCGGCAATGCCGAAGACGGCACCGTGTCGCTCTCGATAGACGGCGAAGATTTCACCGTGGCCACCGACTGGCAACTGGGCGAGCCGCTGTTCCGCGCCGATATCAACGGCGAGACAGTGTGCTTTCAGGTCGCGCGTTTGACGGTTGCCTATGTGATCTCGCAGGGTGGTATCCGTGCCGAGGCATGGGTGCTTTCACCGCACGTGGCTGAACTGAATGCGCTGATGCCGGTCAAGGAGCCGCCAGATACCTCCAAGCTTCTGCTGTCGCCGATGCCGGGGCTGCTGGTTTCCGTCGCCGTCGAGCAAGGCCAGGAGGTCAAGGCCGGCGAGGAACTCTGCGTCGTCGAGGCGATGAAGATGGAAAACGTGCTCCGTGCCGAGCGCGACTGCACGGTCTCTGCCGTTAAGGCCGAGGCCGGATCAAACCTCGCCGTCGATCAGGTGATCCTGGAGTTCGAGTAAGGCCGTGCCGGAAACGGCGGTCCATGTCTATATCGAAGGGCGCGTGCAGGGCGTCTGGTTTCGGGGCTGGACGCAGCAACAGGCAGTGAAACTCGGTCTTTCCGGCTGGGTACGCAATCTCAGGGACGGCCGGGTCGAAGCGGTTTTTGCCGGGGAACCGGATAAAGTCGACACGATGCTGGCGCTTTGCCGCAAGGGCCCGCCATTGGCGCGGGTCGACAACATCACGACAACTGAAACGGACATACCGGCAGCCGCCGGTTTCGAAACGCGTCCGACAACATAAGGGGAAGGGAACATGGCCCAGGAAAAGGATCTCTATTTCGAGGATTTCACGGTCGGCCGAACATTCGAAAGCGCGGGTGCGACATTGACCGAGTCGCAAATCCTCGATTTCGCGTGGGCATGGGATCCGCAGCCGTTCCACATCGACGTGCCGCATTCCGACGAAGGGCCGTACAAGGGACTGATCTCCAGCGGCTTTCACACCATGTGCGTAGCGTTCCGCCTGATCCACGCGACCGGTTATCTGGCGTCATGCTCCATGGGGTCGCCCGGGTTCGATGAGTTGCGCTGGAAACTGCCGGTGCGCCCGGGCGATACGCTGCGTGTCGTCGGGGAAGTGACGTCGCAGAAGCCGTCATCGTCCAAACCGGACCGGGGGACGGCGCTGATCCGCTATTCGGTACTGAACCAGAAGGACGAGGAAGTGATGTCCTATATCTGCATCCACATCCTTGCGAAGCGGCCTGCTTGAGGCCCGCGAGAGATTTAAGGGTAAAGCCGTCATTCCCGCGAAGGCGGGAATCCAAAATTTCGAGTGGCCTTGGGCCCCCGCCTTCGCGGGGGTGACGATGAAATTTTAACGCTGGTATTACGCCCCGAACACGTCCCGAAAACTCTGCCGCAGCTGATTGTCGACGTCCGGCATGGTTGCCGTGACGCCGAGATCCCAGAGCGACGTCACGCCATGCTCGTCAATGCCGCAGGGCACGATCCCGGAGAAATGTTCAAGGTCCGGTTCCACGTTGATGGAGATGCCATGGAACGTAACCCAGCGACGGATGCGGACACCGATGGCGGCGATCTTGTCTTCGCGTGCGATGGGATTGGCCGGTGATCCGCGTCTGACCCAGATGCCGACGCGGCCGTCGCGGCGTTCGCCGATGACGTTAAACCCCATCAGTGTGCGGATGACCCATTCCTCGAGGTCGTGGACGTACTTGCGGACATCTCCGCCGCGCTTTTTCAGGTCCAGCATGACATAGGCGACGCGCTGACCGGGGCCATGATACGTGTACCGGCCGCCGCGTCCGGTCTGGTAAACCGGGAATCGGGACGCATCCAGAAGCTCGCTCTCTTCGGCGCTGGTGCCGGCGGTATAGAGCGGGGGGTGTTCCAGGAGCCAGACCGTTTCCGGCGCATGCCCGTCGCGGATTTCGGCAGCCCGGCGTTCCATGAAATCGAGCGCCTCGGTGTAGTCGACAAGCGTGTCGCTGATGCGCCATTCGATCTTGTCGGAATGGGTTTCCGGGGCCGTTGCGATGGTTTCTGTGCCGCTCATGCGGTTTTTATGGTGGAGGCTGGCCGCCGCCGCAAGGGGGTTCCGGGCGGGATGCCGAAAAATCCCGGATTTCCGCCTTTTTTGCCTGAAATAAAGCTGCATCAGACCGCTTGACCAAGGGGGATCGACCTGATACTTCAACGCCCCAGTGCGGTCGTGGCGGAACTGGTAGACGCGCAGCGTTGAGGTCGCTGTCCTGGAAACAGGGTGGAAGTTCGAGTCTTCTCGACCGCACCAACTCTTCTTCAAATTTGTGGCGTTTCCGGATTGCCGGGCAATCGTTGTCTGCAGTCTGTCCTATGTTGGAAAGTGCCGGGTTTCGCTGCGCGCGGCCCTGTCGTATCTTCTGATTCCCGTTGGTGAGGGCAAGGCGCATGGCGGACGAAGAAGAAAAGCTGGAAAACCAGACGGATGCTGACGCCGAGGTTCTGGAAGAACCGATCGGCCCTGAGGTCTTTGTCATCGACGCCATGGATGCGGACGAGACCGACAAGCTCCGCGAGTTCGTTTCCGAACTGCATTACGCCGACTTTGCCGATTTGCTGGAACGCCTGAGCCCGGACGACCGTTCTCGTCTGATCGAGGCAACACGCGATATCTTCGATCCGGAGGTTCTGTCCGAGCTGGACGACGTCGTTCGCGAGAGCGTACTCGAGGCACTGGGTACCCGGCATGCCGCTGACGCCATTTCCGAACTGGACAGCGACGATGCGCTGATGGTGTTCGAGGAACTGGACGAGGACCTTCAGAAGGAGCTCCTTGAACATGTTTCCGATGAAGACCGGACCTTCATCGAGGAGGGCCTCAGTTACCCGGAGGACAGTGCCGGGCGCCTGATGCAGCGCGAGGTGGTGACGGTGCCGAGCCACTGGAACGTCGGCCAATGTATCGATTTTATTCGCCGCAAGGCCGACAACGGCGAGGGCGAACTGCCCAGCATATTCTACGACATATTCGTGATCGACGCGCGCCACCATCCGGTCGGCGCGGTGTCGTTGAGTGCACTTTTGCGCTCAAGGCGGCAAGTCCCCGTGGCCGAGGTCATGGAGGAGGAAATGCACGAGATCCCGGTCGATACGGACCAGGAAGACGTCGCCTTTCTGTTCCGTCAGCGCGATCTTGTGTCCGCACCGGTGATCGATTCTGACGGCCGTCTTGTCGGCGCCATCACCATTGACGATGTCGTCGACGTCATCCACGAGGAACATGAAGAAGACATCATGCGCATGGGCGGTGTTATCGAGGACGATCTCTATCACGCCTCGATCTCGACGGCGCGGGCGCGTTTCAGCTGGCTGGTGGTGAACCTGCTGACGGCTATCCTTGCTTCCATGGTTATCGGCCTGTTCGACGCGACCATCGAACAGGTGGTGGCGCTCGCGGTGTTGATGCCGATCGTGGCATCGATGGGGGGGAACGCCGGCACGCAGACCCTGACCGTGACCGTGCGCGCATTGGCGACCAAGGAACTGACCGGCGCCAACGCCTATCGTGTCATCAGTAAGGAAGTCATTGTCGGCTGCTTTAATGGCATCGCGTTCGCCGTGCTGGCGGGCTTGGTTGCATGGCTCTGGTTCCAGAGCGGGACACTCGGTGTGGTTATTGCCGTTGCGATGGTCATCAATATGATCGTGGCCGGACTGGCCGGCACGACGATACCCATCATGCTCGACAAGGCCGGCGCTGACCCGGCCATTGCATCCAGTGTCTTCCTGACCACGGTCACCGATGTTGTCGGTTTCTTTGCGTTCCTCGGGCTGGCAGCGCTTGTGCTGCTTTAAACGGCCGAATTTGCGCTAAGCCTACTTTACGTAAACGTAAACCTTCTCTAGCATCGCGTGCATGGGAGAAACATACGGTATTGCCGACCTTGCGAGGGAATTCGGTGTAACGACCCGCACGGTCAGGTTCTATGAGGACAAAGGGCTCATCGCGCCCGCGCGCGAGGGCCAGCGCCGCATTTACAGTCCGCGTGACAGGGTGCGTCTGCGCCTGATCATGCGCGGCAAACGGCTCGGCCTGACGCTCGACGAAATTGCCGAACTGATTGACCTTTACGATGTCGATCCCAGCGAAGTAACGCAGCTCAAGCAATTCATAGACGTGATCAAGGATCGGAAGACCATCCTTGAAGGGCAAAAGAAAGACATCGAGGAAACGCTTACGGAAATGAATCGTCTCGAACGGCAATGCACGCAGTTGCTCTCGCAAAAACAAACAAAGAAGTAACACAGTCGCCTTAGGGGAAAATCGATGACGTCCGTGAATAATCGAAAAATTGCCGTGGCCGGTCTCGGCGCGGTGGGATTGCCGGTGGCCAGATGGCTCGCCAACGGCGTGACGGGGTACGAGCTCGTCGCCGTTTCAGCCGGCAACAAGGAACGCGCAAAAGACAAGATTGCCGATTTCAAGGTCAAACCGCCGATTGTCGATCTGGATGAAATCGTCGGCATGGCAGATATCATTGTCGAAGGTCTTCCGCCGGAACGGTATTTCGATCTTGCGGTGCCCGCCGTCGAACAGGGCAAGGTGCTGGTCGCCGTAACGGTGACGCAGTTGCTGGAGCGGCCCGACCTGATCGACAAGGCGAAGGAAACGGGCGCCCGGATCATCGTGCCGACAGGGGCCCTGATGGCTTTCGATGCGGTTAACGCGGCCCGCCACGGAACCATTCATTCGCTGGTCATGGCGACGCGCAAGCCGCCGGCAGGTCTGGTCAAGGCGCCGTTCGTGATCGAACAGGGGATCGATCTGTCCGACCTCAAGGAGCCGCTTTGCCTTTACAAGGGCTCGGTTCGGGATGCGGCGCAGAAGTTCCCGGCAAACGTGAATGTCGCCGTTGCGCTCAGTCTGGCCGGCGCCGGGCCGGACGAGACCCAGTACGAAATCTGGGCCGACCCGGCGGTCGAGCGGAACACGCACACGGTCAAACTGGACAGTGACTCGACGCGGTTCGAATTCACCATCGCAGGTGTGCCGACCGAGGAGAATCCGGCGACCGGCAAACTGACGCCGCTCTCGGTGATGGCGACGCTTGAAGGCATGGTGTCACCGCTCAGAATAGGAGCGTGACGCTGATGGCGGACTTCAAGATCGCCGACCCGGACTTTGCCGAGAGAGTGCGTCACAGTTTCGGCCGTCAGGGCCTGATGGCGCACCTGGGCGCGGCGATGACGAAGGTCGAACCTGGTCTCGTCGAGATCGAAATGCCGTTTACGGATGAGCTTTCCCAGCAACACGGGTTCTATCATGCAGGCGGGATTGCCAGCATCATCGATACCGCCGGCGGCTACGCAGGATCGACCCTGTTTGCGGCGGATGACGGCGTGCTGACGGTCGAATTCAAGCTGAACCTGATCTCGCCTGCGCAAGGCGACCTGTTGATTGCACGCGGCGAGGTGATCAAGCCGGGCCGCACGCTGACGGTGACCAAGGGAGAGGTCTTCGTTCGCAAGGACGGAGAAACCAAGCTCTGCGCCTTGATGCAGCAGACCCTGATGCGTATCGTTGGACAATCACAAATACAAGGCTGAACTACCACGTTATATGGGCTCTGTTCAGTTTTGCTTCAGGTGGTTCTAATACAAGAAATTCCATTGCTTTGAGAAATGCGATTCTGCAACGAGGCCATCTAAGATGTTAAGATTGTTCGTCCCATTTATCTTTGCTGTTTGCTTGTGCGTCACTGGTTTCCCGGCATCAGCCGATCTTCCCGAAAATGCAGTCGGTCAGGTTAAGACACTTGTTTCCGGGGTTACCATGGAGCGGGGCGGCGCCGTGCAGGATGCGGTATTGGGCGGGCCTGTTTTTGAAGGTGACGTCGTATCCACTGACGGGTCGGGATCTGTTGGCATTACCTTCAAGGACGGGACCGTTTTATCGCTGGGGAGCGATAGCCAAATGGCCATCGACGCGTTCGTCTTCGACCCACAGGATCGGAAATTGGGGTTTGGCGCGCGGTTCCTCAAGGGAACCGCCGCTTTTCTATCCGGACGTATCGCCAAACTCGCGCCGGAGCAGGTCAGCCTGACAACACCGTATTCAACAATCGGTATTCGCGGCACACGAATATTGGTCAGTGTCGGGGAGTAATACCAAAATGGAACCGATCTCCTTTTTTCTGATTTGGCTGACTGCGGTGCTCGCCTTGGATAAGGACGATGATCTCGTAGTGTTGCTTGAGGATCCGAATGGCCGTGTCGGGCAGGTCGTCGTCACTAACAATGTTGGCGAACAGTTGCTGAACACAGCAAATACCGCGATTCGGGTGTCACAAAATCGCGCACCGTCCGCACCTGAGGCCATTTCGGTCGAAGAGATAAGCGCCGTGTTTCAAGGTGCGTTGGATGCTGCGCCACAACCGCCCGAAACGTTCTTGTTGTATTTTAGAACCGGTACATCCGAGCTTACTGACGAATCTGTTGCCCGGCTTGAGGATGTGGTCAACGCGTTCTCCCGTCGCACCTTGCCGCGTGCCAATATCATTGGGCATACGGATACGGTCGGAGACGGCAATTCGAACTACACCTTGGCGCTGCAGCGGGCGGACGCGATCCGCAGTGTACTGGTCGATTCCGGGCTCGATGCGGGCCAAGTCAGCGCGCGCTCGCACGGGGAAACGGATCTGATCGTGCCGACGGACGACAATGTTCCTGAATCCAGGAACCGCAGGGTCGAGATTACCATCTGGTAACGAATTTCTGCCTTTTTCGCCGCGATGTTTCGAGCCAATCGCTGGAGACTTGCCCGGTCGCTCTTAACGTGGGAAACGGGAGGGGAGGGCAATGAAACAACTGCGAAGATATGCAGATTAATTCGGAATGTTCAGCGGCGCCGGGGGGCACCTTCAGCATATGCTAACCGTCTCAATTCTGTTGAGCGTAATCGGGATCGCGTCCCTTTTGCTTGCCGTCTTGCTGATGCATGAAGGGATGCATTCGCGCGGACAAGATACGCCGGCCGGATATCTGCGCCGCGCACTGCACAAAGCGACCGTGATTTCGGTGCTGGATTTCGACAAGGATACAGTCTTCGGTGCGGCTGTGCCGGCAATCCTGTTTATCGTTCTTCCGATGGCGGCTTTGGTAAATACTGTTCAAGGCGGCTCGCCATTTTTGTTGAGCTGCTATATCGCCATTTTACTTGCGGTTTTGGCGCAGGTTCTGCTGACGGAACGGCAATGGGCGGCACACCTGTGTGCCGTGCTGGCCGGGCTGGCGGCGCTATCGGCGTTTGTCGTTCTGCCGTATTATGCGGTGTATTCTCTGACGGGGCATATCGTCACCGGTTCACCTGTTGAAGGCGCGGTCGCGGGCACAATCATCGCTGGGGTGCTGTATGCGGCGAATGCAGGCGTTTGGACGTTGCTGCATACGGGACAGGGGGCACCAAATGATGGGTCGGGCCACAGGTTCATTGCCGGTGTTCTGCTGGCGGTGCCCGTCGGTTACGTTCTTTACTGGAATATGCTTCTGGTGATGTTTGCCGCGGGCATGGATGTTGAAGCGTTGCGGGGCTGGGACACCCTGATCCTATTTACTTGTGGATCCGCTGCCGGCTTTGCATTGCTCAAGTTGTTGCTGGATGTCGGGGAGAGGAGGATCGGCGGAAAATTTGCGTCGGCATCCGTCTGTGCGGTGATTGGTATTGTCGCATTTCTGCTGGTTTCTGGCATAAACTAGCGGCTGTGAGATTGGCCTGCATAATTGACGTTAACGTAAACGTTAACTAGTATTCTGCCGCAACATAACCACCTGTAGAACAACGAACAGGGACGGAAACAGGACATGATTCCCAACGAATATCCCACGCTCGATTTCGACCTCGGCGAGGACGCGGATATGCTGCGCCAGTCGGTGAGCGGGTTCGCTTTCGACGAAATTGCGCCGCGTGCGGCTGACATCGATCGTGACAACGAGTTCCCGAAGGATTTGTGGCGCAAGATGGGCGATCTCGGGCTGCTCGGCATTACGGTCGAGGACGAGTTCGGCGGTGCCGGCATGGGATACCTCGAGCACTGCGTCGCGATGGAGGAAATCAGCCGCGCGTCAGCTTCAGTTGGGCTCAGCTACGGCGCCCACTCCAATCTTTGCGTAAACCAGATCAGGCGCAACGGCACGCAGGACCAAAAGGAACGTTATCTTCCGCAACTTATTACCGGAGAGCATGTCGGGGCGCTCGCCATGAGCGAGCCCGGTGCGGGATCGGATGTCGTCAGCATGCAGCTGCGTGCCGACAAGAAGGGTGACCGATATGTACTCAACGGCAACAAGATGTGGATTACCAATGGGCCCGATGCTGACACCTATGTGATCTATGCCAAGACGGATATGAACGCCGGACCGAGGGGCATTACCGCGTTTCTGGTAGAGCGCGCGTTTACCGGGTTCTCGCAGGCGCAGAAACTGGACAAGCTGGGCATGCGCGGCTCCAACACCTGCGAGCTGGTGTTCGAGGATGTCGAAGTCCCGGCGGAAAACGTGCTCGGTGGTGAGGGCAAGGGGGTCAACGTGCTGATGAGCGGGCTCGATTATGAGCGTGCGGTGCTGGCCGCCGGGCCGATCGGTATTATGCAGGCCTGCATGGACATCGTCGTTCCCTACCTGCATGACCGGAAACAGTTCGGAAAATCCATTGGCGAGTTTCAGCTGATGCAGGGCAAGCTCGCCGACATGTACACCACGATGAATGCGGCAAAGGCGTATGTTTACGCTGTAGCCAAGGCCTGTGACAAAGGCCGGACGACGCGGAAAGATGCTGCCGGTGCAATTCTTTACGCCGCTGAGAAGGCGACGTGGATGGCGCTTGAGGCAATCCAGTGCCTGGGCGGCATGGGCTATATCAACGAGACGCCGACCGGCCGTCTGCTGCGCGACGCCAAGCTTTACGAGATCGGCGCAGGGACGTCCGAGATCCGGCGTTGGCTGATCGGCCGCGAACTGTTCGAGGAGACGGCCTGACATGGCGGATCATTCCGGCGGCGGCGATCACGGACCGGTCTTTATCGACGTCTACGGGACGGCGCGCCGGATGGGTGTGCAGAAGGTCCCGGAACACGGCAACGGACCGCATGGTTTTGAAGGCCCGCATCCTGACGGCCCCTTCTGGGTCAGGGGGTTGCAGGGCAAGCTGCCGCTGTGGATCGCGTTCTGGGGCGGTTTCTTTTTCGGTCACGGGATCGTGCTCGCGTTCTCTGTCGGCACGCTGGTGATCGGCGTCGTTGCGGGACTGACGATCGATCCGGAAAGGGTCGATGAATCTATGACCGCGGCGAGGTTTATCATGTATGCGACGGGCGGCGTGATGGCGCTGTTCGGCACCTGGTCGGTGATCACCGTATGGCGCTCGGCGGCCCTGGCGGAAGAGAAGAAGTGGGGAATTGCTGCACGCGGCATCGTGATCCTTTATCTCGTGTTCTGGTCGGTGACGGCATGGAATCTGATCAACTAGGGCTGCATAAAACGGCATCGAACTGCATGAATTCCGGATTTGAGGAGTGACGTTAATGACTTTAAGCGCAAATAACGCGGCGAAGGATCCGATCGTGATCGTCGGTGCCGCGCGCACCCCGATGGGCGGGTTTCAGGGCGCGCTTTCCGACATGTCTGCACCCGAACTCGGCGGCGCCGCGATCCGTGCCGCGGTTCAGCGCGCAGGCGTGAAGCCGGAAGAGATCGAGGACGTCGTGATGGGCCTTTGCTTGTTTGCCGGCCTCAAACAGGCACCCGCGAGACAGGCGGCACACGCTGCCGGGCTGCCGTGGTCGACCGGCTGCACGACGCTTTCCAAGATGTGCGGCTCTGCCATGAAGGCGACGATGCTGGCGCACGACAACATCCTCGCAGGCGCGCACAACGTGATGGTCGCGGGCGGCATGGAGAGCATGACCAACGCACCCTACATTCTGCCAAAGGCGCGCAAGGGTTATCGCCTCGGCCACGGTGATCAGGTCAAGGACCACATGTTCCTGGACGGGCTCGAGGATGCCTATGACGAGGGCCGCCTGATGGGTACCTTCGCCGAGGACACGGCGCAGCATTACCAGTTCACCCGCGAACAGCAGGACGACTTCGCTATCGAAAGCCTGACCCGCGCCAAGAAGGCCATCGACGACGGCACGTTCGAGGGCGAGATCGAACCGGTCACCGTTTCGACCCGCAAGGGCGACATAGAGGTTACGACCGACGAGCAGCCGCACAACGCTAACATCGAGAAGATCCCGCAGCTCAAACCGGCCTTCCGAAAAGACGGTACGGTGACGCCAGCAAATTCGTCGTCGATTTCCGACGGTGCGGCCGCGCTGGTGCTGATGCGCATGTCGGAAGCCGAGAAACGCGGTCTGACGCCGCTCGCCAGGATCAACGCGCACGCCACGCACGCGCAGGAACCGGCGTGGTTCACGACCGCCCCGATCGGCGCCATCGAGAAGGTGCTGGCCAAGGCCGGCTGGGAAAAAGACGACGTCGACCTGTTCGAGATCAACGAAGCCTTTGCCGTTGTCGCCATGGCGGCAATGCGCGACCTCGACCTGCCGCACGACAAGGTCAATGTGCACGGCGGCGCCTGCGCCCTCGGTCATCCGGTCGGCGCATCGGGTGCCCGGATCATCGTCACGCTGATGAACGCACTCAGGAAGTACGACATGAAGAAAGGCGTCGCGTCGCTCTGCATCGGCGGCGGCGAGGCAACGGCGGTTGCGATCGAAAGGCTCAGCTGATGACGCGGCGGCTGATCTCGTCCGGCTCCGATATGGAGAAGAAGTTCGGGTACTCGCGCGCAGTTGTCGACGATGATTGGGTTTTCGTTTCCGGGACGACCGGGTTCGATTATGCCGCCGGGACGATTTCCGACGATGTCGCCGAGCAGACGCGCCAGACGCTCCGCAACATCGAAGCGGCGCTGAGAGAGGCTGGGGTGACCATGGAGGAGGTCGTCCGTGCGAACTATATCGTGGTGAATGCCGATGACTGGCCCCGCGTGGGCGAGGTGCTGGGCGAGGTGTTCGGTGATATTCGTCCGGCCGCGACGGCGATCGTCGCCGGACTGATCGACCCGCGCATGAAGGTGGAAATACAGGTTACGGCGAAGCGGATACGTCCCGAGCCGATAAACATCGACGACGTGCCGTAATCGGCCGCGCCAAGACGACGAGGGAGAGTTACATTGCCGACAGTTTTGATTACCGGGGCCAATCGCGGCCTCGGACTTGAATTCGCGAAACAGTACGCGGCGGACGGCTGGTCCGTTATCGCCACCTGCCGCAACCCCATCGGCGTCGGTGAACTCGGCACCATCGAAGGGGACATCGCGGTCTACGGTCTCGATGTGCTCGACCCCAATTCCGTCGATCGTTTCGTGAAGGACCTGGACGGCCGGCCCATCGATATCCTGATCAATAACGCCGGCGTTTACGGACCGAAGCCGGTCAAGGCCGCCGACGTCACCATGGCCGACTGGATGCCGGTGATGCAGGCGAACGCCATGGCACCCCTGTTCCTCGCCCGTGCATTGCTGCCGAACGTGCAGGCCGGTGAGCGCAAGCTGATCGTGAACATCTCGTCGATCATGGCGTCGATTGCGCAGGGTTCCGGGCCGAGCGAGTACATCTACCGTTCGTCGAAGACCGCGCTCAACATGGTGATGGCGTGCTACGCGGAGGAGATCGCGGAAACCGGCGTCGGCGTGGTGATGTTTCATCCGGGCTGGGTGCAGACCGACATGGGCGGACCGAGTGCGACGTTGACGCCTACGGAAAGCATCACGCATCTGCGTGCCTCCATTGAAAAGCTGAGCTTCGCCGACACCGGCAAGTTCTTTAACTACGACGGCAGCCCGCTGCCCTGGTGACGGGCGGGTTACGTAAAACCCCGGACGTCATCCCAAACTTGATTTGGGACCCATGAGTGCGAATGACGATGGCGGCGGGAACTATGGGTCCTGAATCAAGTTCAGGACGACGAATGTAAGAGTAGCGCGAGTTTTTAGAGTACGACAGCACCATGCAACTGACCGACGAACAACGCATGATCATGGAAACCGCCCGGGATTTCGCCCGCGAGCGGCTCGCCCCGGGTGCTGCCGAGCGGGATCGCACGGGCGCGTTCCCGGCGGACGAACTCGCCGAGATGGGTGCGCTCGGGTTCATGGGCATGCTGACGCCGGAAGAATGGGGCGGTTCGGACACCGGCATGATCGCGCATGCGCTGGCGATGGAGGAAATCGCGTCGGGCGATGGCGCGGTCTCGACCATCATGAGCGTGCACAACGGTGTCGGCCAGAAACCGATCAACGATTTCGGCTCCGACGCGCTCAAGGAAAAGTATCTGCGTCCCCTCGCCGAGGGCGAAATGCTGGGGGCGTTCGCGCTGACCGAACCGGAAGCCGGTTCGGATGCCGCAGCGATCCGCACCCGTGCCGTCCGTGACGGCAATCATTTCGTGCTAAACGGCACCAAGCAGTTCATCACGTCGGGCAAGCATTGCGACATCGCTGTCGTTTTCGCCGTCACCGATCCGGATGCGGGTCGCAAGGGAATCTCGGCTTTCGTCGTGCCGTCGGAAACGGAAGGCTACGAGGTGACGGGCATCGAAAAGAAGATGGGCCAGCGCTGTTCTGACACCGCGCAGATCACGTTCAACGACTGCCGCTTGACGCCGGATCACCTGCTGGGCGAGGAAGGACAGGGATACCGCATCGCGTTGTCGAACCTCGAAGGCGGACGCATCGGCATTGCCGCGCAGGCCGTTGGCATGGCGCGCGCCGCCCTCGACTTCGCGGTCGAGTATGCGAAGGACCGCAACAGCTTCGGCAAGCCGATCATGGATCATCAGGCAGTCGGCCACCGGCTCGCCGATCTTGCGACACAGATTGAAGCGGCACGGCTGATGTACCTGAACGCGGCACGTCTCCGTGAAGCGGGCGAGCCGTGTCTCAAGGAAGCATCGATGGCCAAACTGTTCGCGTCCGAAATGGCGGAGCGCGTCTGCTCCGGCGCCATCCAGACTCTGGGCGGGTATGGCTATGTCGAGGATTTCCCGGTCGAGCGTATCTATCGCGATGTGCGCGTCTGCCAGATCTACGAAGGCACATCCGACGTGCAGCGCATGGTCATCGCCCGCGCGCTGGGGGAGAGTTGATAAAATTCGTCATTCCCGCGTAGGCGGGAATCCAATCAACCGATATTTGGACCCCCGCCTTCGCGGGGGTGACGACCAAGGAGAGTAGAAGATATGCCAAACCCCGTTGAGTTCTATTTCGATTTTTCGTCGCCGTATGCGTACTTCGCGGCGCAGCAGATCGACCGTCTGGTCGAAGGCTTCGGGCGCGAATGCGTGTGGAAACCCTACATGCTTGGCGCCGCGATGAAGAACACCGGCGCGCAGCCCCTGACGGAATATCCGGTCAAAAGCGACTACGTGAAGAATGACTGGGCGCGGCTGGCGCGTTTCCAGGAACTGAACTGGACGATGCCGGACAAGTTCCCGTTCGCTGCCATTGCCCCCAGCCGGGCGTTCTACTGGATCCATGATCAGGACCCGGCGAAGGCCAAGGCGTTCGCATGGGATTGCCTGGAAACATACTTTGGCCGTGGCGAGGACATTTCGTCGAAGGACGCCGTCGCAACCATTGCAGCCCGGCAGGGATTTGCCGAAGATGACGTGATGGCGGCACTCGACGACGAGGCCATCAAACAGCGGCTCAAGGACGAGACGGGCGCGGCGATCGACAAGGGTGTGTTCGGTTCACCGTTCTTCATCGTCGACGGCGAAGGTTTCTGGGGCGCGGACAGATTGTGGATGGTGAAGCGCTGGCTCAAGGCCGGCGGCTGGTAACAACGATAACAAGCGGGAAGAGACATGACGAAGAAGTTCAAGAAAGGCATTCAGGACCTGGTCGCCGAGGCCGAGGCAGCCATCGAGACGATCTCCCTCGAAGATGCCATCGCGCGCCATGGCGACGACAGCCTGATGTTCGTCGACGTGCGCGACATCCGCGAACTGGAACGCGACGGCATGATCCCCGGCGCCTATCACGTGCCGCGCGGCATGGCCGAGTTCTGGTTCGATCCGGGCAGCCCGTATTTCAAGGAAGCGCTGGGCGACGACAACAAGACTTACGTCCTTTATTGCGCGGCGGCGTGGCGCTCGGCGCTGACAGCGAAGACGCTCAAGGACATGGGGATGGAAAACGTCGTGCAGTTTGCCGACGGCTTCAAGGCGTGGAAGGAAGCCGGAGGGCCGGTCGGCGAAAAAGTCCGCAAGGACGGCTGACGCCAGTTTCCGGGGCAGAATTCAGGGGATAGACGAGCATGAGCGTGATCCGGTCCGGCATCGATACCAGAGGCGACGCATTTCAGGCCAATGCCGAGGCGATCGACGGTCTGCTTGGCGATCTGGCGGACAAACTGGCGGCGATCAAGGAAGGCGGCGGCAAGGCAGCGCGTGAAAAGCACGAGGCGCGCGGCAAGCTGCCAGTGCGCGAACGCATCCGCAACCTGATCGACCCGGGCGCGCCGTTTCTGGAACTGTCGCAGTTCGCGGCTTTCGGCGTTTACGAGGACGATGTGCCGGCGGCGGGTATCATCACCGGCATCGGTCCCGTCGAAGGGGTTGAATGCGTCATCGTCGCCAATGACGCGACGGTGAAGGGCGGGACCTATTATCCGCTGACCGTGAAGAAGCATCTTCGCGCCCAGGAAGTGGCCCGCGAGAACAACCTGCCGTGCATTTATCTGGTCGACAGCGGTGGCGCGTTCCTGCCGCGACAGGACGAGGTGTTTCCGGACAAGGAGCATTTCGGCCGTATCTTCTTCAATCAGGCCAACATGTCGGCGGCCGGTATTCCGCAGATCGCTGTCGTCATGGGATCGTGCACGGCGGGCGGCGCCTATGTACCGGCCATGTGCGACGAAAGCATCATCGTCGAGGGGCAGGGCACGATCTTTCTCGGCGGCCCGCCGCTGGTGAAGGCGGCAACCGGCGAAGAAGTGTCCGCCGAGGACCTGGGCGGCGCGCAGGTGCATTCCAAGATTTCGGGCGTCACCGATCATATTGCGCGCGACGACCTGCATGCGCTGCAGCTGGCCAGGCAGGCGATCCGCAACCTGAACCGGGTCAAGAAGCCGAACATCGATGTGCGTGCGCCGGTCGAGCCTGTTTACGACCCGGCGGAACTGGCGGGCATCGCGCCGGTGGACCTGCGCAAGCCGTTCGACGTGCGTGAAGTGATCGCGCGGATCGTCGACGGCTCGGAATTCGACGAGTTCAAGAAGCTCTATGGCGAAACGCTGGTGACCGGCTTCGCCCGCATTCACGGCTATCCGGTGGGCATCGTGGCCAACAACGGCATTCTATTTTCGGAAAGCGCGCTCAAGGGGGCGCACTTTATCGAGCTTTGCGCGCAGCGGGGTATTCCGCTGGTGTTCCTGCAGAACATCTCCGGCTTCATGGTCGGCAAGAAGTACGAGCAGGGCGGTATCGCCAAGGACGGCGCCAAGATGGTCACTGCCGTTGCGTGTGCCAACGTGCCGAAGTTCACGGTCGTCATCGGTGGCAGCTTCGGAGCTGGGAACTACTCCATGTGCGGGCGCGCGTATTCGCCCCGTTTCTTGTGGCTCTGGCCCAATTCGCGCATTTCCGTGATGGGTGGCGAGCAGGCGGCGAACGTGCTGGCGACGGTGCGGGAAGACGGGATGAAGGCGCGCGGCAAGAAATGGTCGAAGAAGGACAAGGACGCCTTCATGGACCCGATCCTGAAACAGTACGAGCATCAGGGGCATCCCTATTATGCGAGCGCACGGCTTTGGGATGACGGTATCATCGATCCGTCCGACACAAGGACGGTTCTGGGCCTGGGGCTTTCGGCAGCCCTGAACGCCCCCATAGAAAAAACGACGTTCGGCGTGTTCCGGATGTAACCCGGCACCGCCGAAAGAGGAAACGGAAGAGATGGCGACAACGGCACCTTTGATCACCGAGATTTCCGGCCGCGGTGTGGCGACGATCACGCTGCGTCGGCCCGATGTGCACAACGCGTTTGATGACGAGCTGATCGAACGGCTGCGCCGCGAGTTGCAGGGGGTCGAGAACGATCCCGTTGTCCGTGTTGTCGTGCTGGCGGCCGAGGGCAAGAGCTTTTCCGCAGGCGCCGACCTCAACTGGATGAAGCGGATGGCGGAATACGACCGCGCCGAAAACCTCGAGGACGCCAAGAACCTCGGCAAGCTGATGGCGACCCTTTACCGCATGCGCCAGCCCACCGTGGCACTGGTGCAGGGACCGGCCTACGGCGGCGGCGTCGGTCTGGTGGCGTGCTGCGACATCGCCATTGCGTCCGAGGACGCGCACTTCTGTCTTTCCGAAGTCAGGCTTGGCCTGATCCCCGCCGTGATCGGGCCTTATGTTATCGACGCGATCGGCGAACGCCAGGCGACGCGTTACATGCTGACGGCGGAGAAGTTCTCGGCTCAACGTGCGCTTGAACTGGGACTCGTTCACGAGGTCGTGCCTGCCGACGATCTGATCGAGAAACGTTACGAGATCGTCGATGCGTTGTTGAAGGGTGGACCGCGGGCGCTCTCCGAGGTCAAGAACCTCGTTTCCTATATCTCCACCTCGGCGACGCATGACGAGAAAGTGGTGCGTGACACCGCCGGGCACATCGCCCGCGTGCGCGCGACGGACGAAGGACAGGAAGGGGTTTCCGCCTTCCTCGAGAAACGCAAACCGAAATGGGTGAAGGACTGACGCGTGGCCGCCATCCGTAAACTGCTGATAGCCAACCGGGGCGAGATTGCATGCCGCGTGATGGCGAGTGCGAAGGCCGCGGGTATTGCCACGGTCGCCGTCTATTCCGACGCGGATGCCAATGCGCGCCATGTGCGCCATGCCGACGAGGCCGTTCGGATCGGCCCCGGTCCGGCGTCGGAGAGCTATCTGAAGTCGGACGCGGTGATTGCCGCCGCGCTGGCAACCGGCGCCGACGCGATCCATCCGGGCTACGGCTTCCTGTCGGAGAATGCGGGCTTCGCCGATGCGGTGGCCAAGGCCGGGCTGATTTTCGTCGGCCCGCCCGCGGATGCGATCCGTGCCATGGGCTCCAAGTCGGCGTCGAAGGCGCTGATGGAAAAGGCGGGCGTGCCGCTGGTGCCTGGCTATCACGGCGCCAAGCAGGACACCAAGACGCTGACGGGCATCGCCGAAAAGATCGGCTTCCCGGTGCTGGTCAAGGCATCTGCCGGTGGCGGCGGCAAGGGCATGCGGGTGGTGCGCGAAAAAGCGAAGCTCGCTGATGCCATCGAAGGCGCCAAGCGCGAGGCGAAGTCGTCGTTCGGCGATCCCAGGCTGATGATCGAGAAGTATCTTTCCAAGGCGCGCCACGTCGAGGTGCAGGTGTTCGGCGATGCGCACGGCAACTACGTGCATCTGTTCGAGCGCGACTGTTCGCTGCAGCGGCGCCATCAAAAGGTCATCGAGGAAGCACCCGCGCCGGGCATGACACCGAAGCTCCGTCAGGCCATGGGCGAGGCCGCCGTGAACGCGGCGCGCGCGGTCGATTACGTCGGTGCGGGGACGGTCGAGTTCCTGCTCGCAGGCAAGGACTTCTATTTCATCGAGATGAACACGCGCCTGCAGGTCGAGCACCCGGTGACCGAGGCCATCACAGGGCAGGATCTGGTGGCGTGGCAGTTGCACGTCGCGGCCGGCGGCACGTTGCCTTGCGCGCAGGATGACCTGACGATCAACGGGCATGCGTTCGAAGCCCGGCTCTATGCGGAAGACCCGGACAAGGGTTACCTGCCGCAGACCGGCACGCTCGCGCATCTCAGGTTCGGTGATCTGCCGGGCGTGCGCATCGACACCGGGATCGATCAGGGCGACGTGGTCTCGGTGCACTACGACCCGATGATCGCCAAGATCATCGTCCACGGCACGGACCGCGCCGACGCGCTCACGAAGCTGCAGGCCGCGCTTTCGCGGACCGAGATTGCCGGCTGCGAGACCAACCTCGATTTCCTCTTGGGCATTTCCGCGGACGAGAAGTTCGTCAAAGCGAAGATCGATACCGGCTGGCTCGACCGCATGAAGCCGCCGCCGCTGGGCTGGCGCCGGGTCAGGCCGGCCTCCGAGACGTCGCTCGCCATTGCCGCGCTTGCCGTCATCCGCGAGCGGGGTATCGCCGCGTGTCAACGTGCCGAACGCTCGGGTGATCCTTATTCGCCGTGGTTCCGGACCGACGGCTGGCGCCTGATCGACCGCGGCCATCAGGATATCTTCCTGCGAGACATGATCGACGAGGCGTCGCCGCATCTGGTGACAGCCAAGGCGGCCACCGGCGGCGGCTACGACCTGACGATCGGCGGCGAGCATATCCATGCTCAGCTGCTGGACGACGGCTGCGCCGTGATCGATGGCGTGAGGATGCGCGCGTCCGTCGCGCATCTTGCGGACAGGCTGACGGTCTTCACCGAAGACGGGCGCAGCGTTCTCTCGCTGTTCGACCCCGCCGAGGCGGCTGCAGACGAGACGGATGCGTCGGGCGACCTGACGGCACCGATGCCGGGCAAGGTCACGCACGTCCACGTCAAGGCGGGAGCGAGTGTCAAACGCGGCGCGTCGCTGCTGGTGCTCGAGGCGATGAAGATGGAACACACCATCGCCGCACCCGCCGACGGCACCGTGACCGAAATCCGCTGCAAGGCCGGCGATCAGGTGGAGGACGGCGTCCCCCTTGTCATCTTCGAGCCGGCCTGAGAGGCTGTCAGGCACCATGGATCTTCCGAAATACGTCAAGATCGTCGACGTCGGCCCCCGGGACGGATTGCAGAATCACCCGGATACCGTCCCGCTCGCCGTCAAGATCGAGCTCGTCGACCGCCTCAGTGACGCCGGCCTGCCGGTGGTCGAAGCCGGCGCATTCGTGTCGCCCAAATGGGTGCCGCAGATGGCCGACACCGCGGATGTCATGGCCGGGATCACGCGAAAGCCCGGCGTCAGCTATCCGGTGCTGGTGCCGAACCTGAAAGGATACGAGGCCGCCAAGGCCGCGAACGTAACCGAGATCGCCATATTCGGCGCCGCGACCGAGGCGTTCTCGCAGCGGAACATCAATTGCTCCATCGCCGAGAGTCTGGACCGTTTCCGCCCGGTCGCCGAAGCGGCCATCAAGGACGGCGTGAAGGTCCGGGGCTATATCTCGTGTGTGCTCGGCTGCCCCTATGAAGGGGATGTTGCGCCCGGGGCCGTCGCATACGTGGCTCGCGAGCTGGACGCCATGGGCTGTTACGAGGTGTCGCTCGGTGACACCATCGGTACAGGCACACCGGCCAGGGCGCAGGCGATGATCGAGGCGGTGGCTGTGGACATCCCCGTCGAGCGCCTCGGCGCGCACTTCCACGATACCTACGGGCAGGCACTGGCCAACCTGCTGGCCGTGATGCAGCAGGGCGTCGCCGTCATCGATACCGCCGTCGCCGGGCTGGGCGGCTGTCCCTATGCCAAGGGTGCCAGCGGCAACGTCGCCACCGAGGACGTGGTCTACATGCTGAACGGCCTCGGCATCGAGACAGGGATCGACTTCGACAAGCTTTTGGCGGCGAGCCGGTTCATTTCCGGCGCCATAGGACGCGCGCCGGCGTCCAAGGTCGCGCTCGCGCGGTCGGGAGCAGATGCCGCGTGACCGTCAACCTGATCAAGCTCTGCGTCGGCATCGAGAACGTGCAGCATCTGGCGGAAGTGCAGCAACGCCGCCTTGAACAGAAAAAGAAAGCCGGCGAGAAAGTGGAGCTCATGCATGTCACCCGGTCGTTCCCGCGCCGCGCCGACGAGGTGCTCGACGGCGGTTCGCTCTACTGGGTGGTGAAAGGGGTGATTCGGCTCAGGCAGGTGATCACGGATCTGCGCGAGACCGTCAACAAGGACGGCAACGCGGCCTGCGCCATCGTGTATGACAAAAAGCACATTCTAACGGAGCCGCGTCCGTTCCGCGCCTTTCAGGGCTGGCGGTATCTGGAACCCGCCGCGGCGCCGCGCGATCTGGACGATGTGGGCGCGGGCGCGGACGAATTGCCGCCGGAAATGGCCGACGAACTCAGGGATTTGGGGTTGTTGTAACCGGCGCCGGTCGCAACCGTAAGTATTTACCTCTATATGCAAGCGTGCGCCGATGTTGTAAGCCCATACACTGATTGCTAAGATTCTCCCGCAATTGCACCGGAAGGGAAAAAGCGCGCAATGGCCAATGATGATGACATGGAAATCATTAATCCGCCCAACACGCTGAAGAGCAAGGTCCGCGAGGGCGGTCCGGGCGCGGTCGATCTGGCGACGCTGGAGCGGGCGGAGAACGTCATCGCCGAGATGGCCGATACCTACCTGGAATGGGTCGAGGACGACCTGAAACGTCTTGATGTGGCTTACAAGGCTCTCGCCGGTGCATCCGGTGACGGTACGAAAGAGTCTGAAGCGGTTTTCCAGATTGCCCATGACATCAAGGGGCAGGGCGGCAGCTTCGGCTACGACCTGATGACCCTCATCGCCAACGAGCTGTGCCGCCTGATCGAACGTCAGGACGAATTCGGCGAGCCCGAGGTGCAAGCGGTCAAGGTGCACATCGATGCCATGAAGCTCGTCATCCAGAACCGGATGAAGGGTGACGGCGGCGCGAACGGCCAGGCCCTCGTCGACGGCATCCGGCAGGTCGGCGACAAGCTGAACAAGTAAGCCGCCACTTCTAACTTAATTCGTCATCCCGGACGTGACGCGAGCCCGAGAGCTTTATCTGTCGGGGGCGAGACTTGCGATCCGGGACCCATGGCGCGGGTTGGCGCGATATCTGAATGGGTCCCGGGTCATAACCCTCGCAAGCAAATCCTGCGGAGTTGGCTGGGCTCATGCCCGGGATGACGAGTTTGGTCGTTTAAGCCTCGTAGTCAGCGTTCCTGCCTAGGCTTCGTCCATGTCTATTTCCTCGACTTCGGCCGCGGCCGAGATGATGCTGGCGGAGATCTCATCGACCGATGCGCTGAGTTGTCCGGACGCTTCGGGCGTCGACCTGACCAGCCGTGCAACGTGCTGCGCCTGACGTATTCTCCAGAAAACCGGCGGTGACGACGGCGGCAACTTGACGACCTTGTGTGGTTTGCCGTCGATTAGCGGAAAATATTTAATTGAAGCGTGATTACGCCGCGATGTCGGCGGCGGCGGCGTCGGCGAAGCGGCCCCACACGGGCGTGTGGTCGGAGGCCTTTTCCTTGCCGCGCGGGGTCTTGTCGATGCCGACCTCTTCCAGGAGATCGGCGGCCTCGGGCGACAGCAGAAGATGATCGATACGAAGCCCGTTGTCCTTCTGCCACGCGCCGCGCTGATAATCCCAGTAGGAATACGCGTGAAGCTCCGGATTGAGCGTCCGCCATGCTTCCGTGTAGCCCATGTTGACGAGCGTGCGGAAGCGCTTGCGGCTTTCAGGCCGGCACAGCGCGTCGTCGGCAAAGGCCTTGGGATCGTATACGTCGATATCGGTCGGGCAGATGTTGTAATCACCGCCCAGAACGACGGGGATGTTCTTGGCCAGCAGGTCTGCTGCGTGATCGATCAGGCGGTCCATCCAGCCCAGTTTGTAGGTAAATTTCTCGTGGTCGCCGCCGTTTTCGTCGCGCGTCGGGTTGCCGTTCGGCAGATAGATCGTGGCGACGCGAAAGCCGCAGGTATCGACCTCCAGATAGCGCGCCTGTTCGTCACTGTCGTCGCCCGGAAGGGCCCGGTGAATGACCTCGATCGGCTGTTTCGAGAAGACGGCGACGCCGTTGTAGGTTTTCTGGCCGACGGTTTCGACATGATAGCCGCAGGCCTCGATCTCGAGACGCGGAAACGTGTCGTCCATGGATTTCAGTTCCTGCAGCAGGGCGACGTCGGGCTGGAACTCGGTCAGCCATTCGGTCACACGCGGCAGACGCGCCTTGATCGAATTGACGTTCCAGGTGGCGATAACCGGCATGCGGGACGGGCGGCGTCAGACCGAGAACGACGCGCCGCAGCCGCAGCTCGACGTGGCGTTCGGGTTGTCGATAGAGAAGTAGGCCGCACCGAGTTCGTCCTTGAACTCGACCGTGCACCCGGCAAGGAAACCGAGCGAGACCTCGTCGGTGACGACCTCGGCACCATTGTGCGTGAACGTGATGTCGTCGTCCTGGGACTTGTCATCGAGATCGAAGGCGTACTGGAAACCGGAGCAGCCGCCGCCGTTGACCGTGATGCGCAGTTTCAGTGCATCGTTGCCCTGAATTTCGCGCAGCTTGGCGATACGTGCCGCACAGCTGTCGGTCACGTTCAGGCCTTCGGTGTTTTGCGTGCCGTCGGGCATGGCTGTCTCCTTAACTCCGTGCCTTATATGTAGTCTAGCTGAATTCCGTGTCAATCGCACGGTTTGTGAACAGGGAAACATTGGTTCAGTTTATCATTTCGTCATTCCCGCGCAGGCGGGAAGCCAAACGAACGTTGGGTTTGGGCCCCCGCCTTTGCGGGGGTGACGTGGCGAATTCTGATGTTCGAATAGGCCAGCTATCGGGAGATTGATTGCCGCCCGGCGGGCCGTGCGGTACCCTTGCGCCATGGACGAAGCGAAACCCATTGAGCCGGTGTCGACGGAGCGGCCGCCGCTCAAACCCTATGCGACACTGTCTTCCGAAAGCCGCGGCAGGATCTTTCCTGAACCGGAAAGCAAGACCCGCGGCGCCTATCAGCGCGACCGCGACCGGATCATTCATTCGGCCGCGTTCCGCCGCCTCGAATACAAGACGCAGGTATTCGTCAATCACGAGGGCGATTCGTTCCGTACCCGCCTGACGCACAGTCTTGAAGTCTCGCAGATCGCGCGCTCGGTGTGCCGTTGTCTGGGGCTCAACGAAGATCTGGGCGAGGCGCTGGCGTTGGCGCACGACCTTGGTCATCCGCCGTTCGGCCATGCCGGCGAGGACGCGCTCAAGGAGATGATGAAACCGTTCGGTGGCTTCGATCACAATGCTCAGTCGCTCCGCGTCGTGACCAAGCTGGAAGCGCGTTACGCCGATTTCGACGGGCTCAACCTGACGTGGGAAACCCTCGAAGGGGTGGTGAAGCACAACGGGCCGCTGCTCAGAGGGCGCAAGAAGCTGGAAGACCTGCCGCGCGGCATTCTGGATTATTCCGCGGCGCAGGATCTGGAACTGGATACGTTTGCCAGCGCCGAAGCGCAGGTCGCGGCGATCGCCGACGACATCGCCTACAACAACCACGATATCGACGACGGCCTCAGGGCAGGGCTGTTCACGATCGATGACCTCAAGGATGTGCCGCTGGTCGGCCCGGTGTTCCGCGAGGTCAGGACTAATTATCCCGATCTCGACCCGTCGCGCACCATTCACGAGGCGATCCGCCGCCTGATCGGCGAGATGGTGACGGACCTGCTGACGGAGACACAGAAGCGAATCGATGACGCCAATCCGCGGACGGCGGCGGATATTCGCCACCTCGATCACCCGGTGGCGCAGTTCTCGGATGACATGCGCGCCAATGACCGGGCGCTCAAGAAGTTCCTGTTCGAGAACATGTACCGCCACTACAAGCTCAACCGCATGACATCCAAGGCGCGGCGGGTGGTGCTCGACCTGTTCCAGCTGCTGCTGGCGGAGCCCGGTTGTCTGCCGACGGAATGGCGGAAAAACGCCGGAAAACCGGGCACGCGTGAGACCGCGGAGCTGGTTTGTGACTATATCGCCGACATGACCGACCGGCTGGCACTGGACGAGCATCGCCGGCTGTTCGACCTGCAATCGCGGATATCCTGACGGCAAGCGGCCAATGACGGCGGAACGGCTTCGTTTCGGCCATCGCGTGCTTGCGCCCGCCCGGGCGTCCCTGTTACCCACTTGCCCGCAGGCGTATATAATAGCCTGCGATTCGGCATCAACGCGCTGACCTGAATACGTGGGAGTAACCCAAATGGCGCTATCAGCGAATTCCGACATGAAGTTGGCGTCCGAAAGCCCCGAAGTCGTGGGCGACGGCGACACGGCGCGCAGCGGCTCCGGCACTGTGCTCAAGGTGTTGGGCGGGCTCGTATGCCTGACGCTGGTCGCGGGCGGCATCTGGATCGGTTTCGGCGAGCGCATCATGATGACGCTTGGGCCGGACGATGGCGACGTACCGGTGATCCGGGCGGATAACGCGCCGATCAAGGTGCGGCCGGAAAATCCCGGTGGCATGCAGGTGCCGAACCAGGGGCGACTGGTCTATGGCGTGGTGGATGGGTCGTCGTCGCAGCCCCGGGTCGAACGGTTGCTGCCGTCGCCCGAGAAGCCCGTCGCCGTCGATGAAGTGCTGAAACGCAGCGTACCGGAAGCAACCCAGGTGGTCGCCAGCTCGGCGCCGCGTGGCACAGCCGATGCCGAACCGGGCGCCCCGGTCCGGTTGACGCCGGAAAACGCGCCCGAACCGCTCGACAAGGTGCCAAGCGCGGAAACCGTGTCCAAACTGTCCGAAGCGCCGGCACCGGCGCCGCCCCCGGTCAAGGAACCGACGGCGGCTGAAAAGGCGGCAAAGGAAATGGCGGCTTCGGTGTCCCGGGACGTGACGAACCCGCCGGCCCCGCCTGCGGTCCCGAGTGCCGCACCCGCGCCTGAAACCGCCGCCAAACCGGCAGCTGCGGCCGCGCCGCCGGCGCCCAAGCCCGCGGAAGTAGCGAAAGCGACGCCGGCACCGGAATCTCCGGCCACGGATATTACCAACGCCTGGCGCGTGCAGCTTGCCGCGTCCAGAAGCGAGCCTGCGGTGAAATCCGAATGGGACCGTCTCCGCCGCCGTCATGTCGACCTGTTGGGTGATCTTCGGCTGCAGGTCATGCGCATCGATCTCGGCGCAACCAAAGGGGTCTTTTATCGTCTTCGCGCCGGGCCGCTCGCCGATGAGGCGGCAGCCCAGGCTTTGTGTTCACGACTCAAACAAAGGAAGCTCGGCTGCCTCGTCGTGAAGCCGGGCGTCTGATATGCCATCAAATGACATTGAACTGCCGCGTGCGGCCATATTCGGCTGCGCCGGTACGGAACTGGGTGTCGAGGAACGTTTCTTTTTCGAGAATGCCAACCCCCTCGGCTTCATCCTGTTCGCCCGCAACGTCGACAATCCGGATCAAGTAAGAAAGCTCGTCGCCGATCTGCGTCTCGCGGTTGGCCGCGAGGATGCGCCCGTCCTGATCGACCAGGAAGGCGGCCGCGTGCAGCGGCTTGGCCCGCCCAACTGGCGTGTCCGCCCGCCGCAGGCCCTGTTCGCGCACATCGCGGAACAGGATGCGGCGCTTGCCCGTGAGGCGGCGAGCCTGAATGCACAGCTGATCGCCCTCGAACTGTTCGAACTCGGCATCGACGTCAATTGCCTGCCGGTGGCGGACGTTCCGGTGGAAGGGGCCCACGACGTGATCGGCGACCGGGCGTTTGGCAGCAACCCGGAGATCATTTCGCAGCTTGGCGAGGCGGTCATCGCCGGTTCCCTGGCAGGCGGTGCCATGCCGGTGGTCAAACACCTGCCAGGGCATGGCCGGGCCAGACAGGACAGCCACAAGGATCTGCCGCGCGTCGATACCGATGCGGACACGCTGCGTGAAACCGACTTCGTGCCGTTCCGGCATCTTTATTACGCGCCGTGGGGCATGACAGCGCATATCGTTTACGAAGCGCTCGATCCGGAACTGCCGGCGACGCTTTCCGAGAAGGTCATTCAGGAAGTCATTCGTGGCGAGATCGGTTTTCGCGGCTTTCTGATTTCCGACGATCTGGTGATGAAGGCACTCAAGGCGCCGGCAGAGGAAAATGCGCGGCTTGCGCTGGATGCCGGGTGCGATGCCGTTCTCCACTGTAATGGCGAGATCGACGATATGATCCGCATTTCCGACGTGCTGCCGGAACTGACGCAGATGTCATGGCAGCGGTTTCAGTCGGCACAAGCCATGATGCCGTTCACCGAGGAAGTTGACGTCGACGCGCTGCAGGCGCATCTCGATGAGATGATCGCGCCTTTCATGTAAGGGACGCCAGGAAAGAGCTGTCGGGACAACAGCGACGGGACAATGGGGTACGATTTAAACACCATCGCCTATACGGTGTCCGTGTGGACACTGCCGATTCTTCTCGCCGTGACGCTGCACGAGGCGGCGCACGGCTGGGTTGCCATGAAGCTCGGCGATCCAACGGCCAAGGTTTTGGGCCGCGTGACGTTCAATCCGTTCAAGCATATCGACCCCATGGGGACGATCATTATCCCGGCGATGCTGCTTTTGCTGAGCGGCGGGCGAATGATGTTCGGATTCGCAAAACCGGTGCCGGTGGACTTCCGGCGCCTCAAAAAACCGCGCCGTGACATGATTCTTGTCGCCGCCGCGGGGCCCGGCATGAATCTGTTGTTGGCGGTGCTCGCCGCGGCGTCATTTCATTTCGCGATTTTGCTCGACGGGGATATGCGGGACTGGGTCGCGCAGAATCTTGGAAATGCGTTGTGGATCAACATCTTGCTGGCGGTATTCAATATGCTGCCGATCCCGCCGCTGGACGGCGGCCGGGTGGCTGTCGGCATCCTGCCCTGGTCCATGGCACGCCACCTGGTCCGGCTTGAGAAGACGGGGATCTTCATCGTCCTCGCTGCAATCTTTTTACTGCCATGGATCGGTGGCAAAATGGGGCTTGATCTGAATGTTTTCCGGTGGCTAGTGGTCACGCCCACGAGCCATATCCAGGACTGGATCCTGATGTTGGTCGGGCTGAACTGAATTTGGAACCCTGATGGCAGATATTATCGAATTCGACCCGAATGCCGAACCGCAGCTGGACGAAGCACCGGCGGTCGTAAATTCGTTCGTCGTCGACCTGGAAGGGTTCGAAGGGCCGATCGACGTGCTGCTGCAGCTGGCCCGCGACCAGAAGGTCGATCTGGTCCATATCTCGATCCTCGAACTGGCCGACCAGTATCTTGCGTTCGTTGCCGAGGCGCGGCGCCAGAACCTCGAACTCGCCGCCGACTATCTGGTGATGGCGGCATGGCTCGCGTTCCTGAAATCGCGCCTGTTGCTGCCGGACATGTCGTCCGAGGAAGAACCGACCGGCGAGGAAATGGCCGCCGCACTGCAGTACCAGTTGCGCCGCCTGCAGGCGATGCAGAACGCCGGCAAGCAACTGGTCGAACGGCCGAGGCTCGGCCAGGATTTCGTCGGCCGCGGCAACCCGGAAAAGTTCAAGCCGCGCGAGATTGAGATTCTCGATGCGACGCTATATGACCTGCTGAAGGCGTATGCCGACCAGCACGTACGCAAGAACGCGCATGCACCGATGCATATCGAGCCGTTCGAGATCTACACCGTCGAGGACGCTCTGCAGCGTCTGCGCCGCCTCGTCGGCGAGACGCCGGACTGGCAGGACCTGTGGAAGTTCCTGCCGGAAGGTCTCAAGGGGCAGCTTCTGACGCGCTCGGCGGTGGCCTCGACGTTCGCCGCCAGCCTTGAAATGGCGAAGGAGGGCAAGGTCCTCATTCGTCAGACGTCGACGTTTGGACCGATTTTCCTGCAGGGCCGGACGGATCAGCAGGAACAATTGGATCAGGCCGCGCCGCCTGCGCCGACGCAACCGGAAACCGGTGCCACCACGGAGCCAGAAGATTAAATGGAACGCCAAATGGTCGAACACGCCAACGACGATGATAAAGCGCCCGAAGAGGACGCCGTGGAAGCTGCTGCGGAGCAGGATGTAGAAGAGGTTGCAGACGCGGAAACCGACGATGTCGTCGAAGAGGCTGCGGAGGCGGCTGCCGAGGCGGAGGCCGCAGAAGACGACGCGGGCGACGATGAGGACGGTGAGGACGTGTCCGGCGACGGCGGGGATGTGGACCCGGAGGTCTGGGACCGCAACATGCGGATCACGGAAGCGCTGTTGTTCGCGTCCGCCGAGCCGATGACCGAGCGTATGCTGGCCAACCGGCTGCCGGAAGGCGCCGACGTAAAGGGGCTTCTGAAGGCACTGCGTCTGATGTACGAGGGCCGCGGCGTCAACCTGGTCCGCGCCGGTTCGTCTTGGGCGTTCCGCACGTCCGGAGACCTGACCGAATATCTCAACAAGGAAGTGGAAGTGGCGCGCAAGTTGAGCCGTGCCGCCATCGAAACGCTGGCGATCATCGCCTATCACCAGCCGGTGACCCGCGCCGAGATCGAGGAAATTCGCGGTGTCAGCATTTCCAAGGGCACGATCGACGTGTTGATGGAAGAAGAGTGGATCAAGCCGCGCGGCCGACGCCAGACGCCGGGCCGCCCGCTGCAGTGGGGTACGACCGACAATTTCCTCGATCACTTCGGTCTGGAAACGCTGCGCGATCTGCCGGGCAAGGATGAGTTGAAGGCGGCCGGGCTGCTCGACGCGTCGCCGGCGATCAATGCCTACCGGGCAACGGCGGAACTGTTCAACGCGGATGCGCCGGAAGAGGGCGAGGACGCGGACGGCGACGAGGAAGACGCGCTGCCGCGGGACGCTCTCAGCGAGGTCCGCGAAGAGCCGGACGAGCCGCTCGACCCGGAAGACGGGTTTTAACACCAGCCTTAGGTCATGGGTCCTGAACCAAGCTCAGGACGACGAATTGTTTGTGTGGCGAATAAGCCAAACCCGTCACCCTGAACTTGGTTCAGGGTCCATAAGAATGTGATCAATCCTTCCGTCTGCCAGTAGCTATTGGTCCTGAACCAAGTTCAGGACGACGAAGTGAGTAAAATCAATGGGTTCGTGACGTTGGAAAAACCATCAAAAACCCTTGCAATCCCGGTAATGAAACGCGACCTTAGCGGCTCTGGGAGAGTGCGGTACCGATAGGTGTCGTTGTCGCGTTTAGAATGCGCGCTGTTCGTGAGAACCGCTCTCGTTAAAGGTTTGAATTTGACGAAAACGCGACAGCTAGTGGGATAATTTGTTATGGGTGCGTTCAGTATTTGGCATTGGATCATCGTCCTCGCCGTTGTGCTTATCCTGTTCGGGGGTAAGGGCAAGATTTCCGGCCTGATGGGCGATTTCGGCAAGGGCCTGAAGTCCTTCAAGAAGGGCATGAAGGACGATGACGAGCCGGCGAAGGATGGCGAAGGCGATACCGCCGAAAAAAAGGCGATCGATAATGACGCCAAGGAAACGGTTGCCGAAAAAGAGTCCGAAAAGGACAAGGCCGCCGGTGGCTGATCCGTGCGCGGATGCCGTGATGGTGTCCGCTCTTTATTTCATCGTCTGATCGAGGTCGACCGCCATGTTCGATATCGGCTGGCAGGAACTCTTCTTGGTTGCGGTTGTCGCCCTGATTATCGTCGGGCCGAAGGATTTGCCGCGCGCCCTGAAAGCCGTGACCGGTGCAATTCGCAAGGTCAAGGGCATGGCACGCGACTTCCAGAGCGGCCTCGACGATATCGTGCGCGAAAGCGAGCTCGACGAGATGCGCAAGCAGATCGATGGCGGTCCGGGCGCCGACCTGCGTAAGAGAATCGAGAATTCGATCGATCCCGACGGCGCGGTGGCCAAGGACCTTAGCGATATGCGCGACTTCGAGGGCGACTTGACCAAGGCCGCGCAGGGCTATGGCGAGGACGTCAAGAAGTCCGAGGAAGACGCCACGGCAAGTCTCCCCGATCCGAATGACGCCATGACCTTCACGCCCGAGCCGGAACCCGAGAAGGAAGCCGTCTCCGCGGATAACGCCGCTGACGACAAGAAGAAAAGCGGGGAGGGCTGAGGTCGGTGGCCAAGGACGACGACGTTATCGACTCCTCGAAGATGCCGCTGCTCGAGCATCTGATCGAGTTGCGCCAACGGCTGTTGTGGTCTGTGGTCGCCATCCTTGTGCTTTTCGTCGCGTGCTTCTATTTCGCGCAGCCCATCTATCAGTTCCTGGTGCAGCCGCTGGCCGACGTGTTCCACGAGCGTGGCCAGGACCGGCGCATGATCTACACCGCGCTGCACGAGGCGTTCTTCACATATGTGAAGGTCTCGTTCTTCGCCGCCATGTTCGTCGGTTTTCCGTTCATTGCCTGCCAGGTCTGGCTGTTCGTGGCGCCGGGGCTCTACAAGCACGAAAAGTCCGCGTTCCTGCCGTTTTTGATCGCGACGCCGATCCTGTTCTTCATGGGCGGCGCGCTGGTCTATTACTACGTGCTGCCGGTGGCGTGGGAATTCTTCATCGGTTTCGAAACCGGCGGCGGCGACGGTGAACTGGCGATCCAGCTCGAAGCCAAGGTCAACGAGTACCTGTCGCTGGTGATGCGTCTGATCTTCGCGTTCGGTATCAGCTTCGAGCTGCCGGTCATCCTGACGCTGATGGCGCGTGCCGGCATCGTCACCGCCGACGGTCTGGCTGCCAAGCGCAAGTATGCCATCGTCTGTGCGTTCGTGGCCGCCGCGATCCTGACGCCGCCCGATCCGATCAGCCAGATTGGTCTCGCCGTGCCGATTATCCTGCTTTACGAGGTGTCGATCATCGCGTCGCGCATGGCCGAGAAGAAGCGCGCCAAACAGCTCGATGAGGAAGACGACGGAGACGGCGACGATCCGGAACCCGAACCAAAGGCCAAAAAGGCCGATGAGGAAGAGTACGGGCCCTAACGCCGCCTGAACAGCCGCCCGTCGACGGCGAGCAGACCGATCCCGATCAGTCCCATGCCGGCGAGGTGCCGGGCTTCCAGTCCCTCGCCGAGAAAACCCGAGCCGAGCAAAATAGCGCTGGGTGGAATCAGCAGGGTCACCAGCGCGGCGTTGACCGCGCCCGCCGTCGCCAGCAGCCGGAAATAGATCAGATACGCCAATGCCGTCGACGCGAGCGCAAGCCCCAGCGTCGCCAGCAACGCCCCGGTACCGGGCATCGGCAGCCGCCACGGCATGTCGATCGCCAGCGCGACCGGGAGCATCATCAGCGTCGATGCACTTAGCTGGCCGAGCGCACCGGCACCGGGCGGAATGCCGAGCGCCCTGAAACGCCGCCCGAAAACGCTGGCGAACCCATATGAGAGCGCGGCCCCAAGGCAGGCGACAATGCCCAGCGTCGACGTGTCGATGCCGCCGAGTGCGTTGCCGCCGATCAGGACAGCGACCCCGGCGATACCGGCGAGGACGCCCGCCATCTTGTTCGGTGCCATCTTTTCGTCAGCGAGCATGAAGTGCGCGACCAGCATCGAGAAGATCGGTGTCGTCGCGTTGAGAATGGAGGCAAGTCCACTGGTGATCGACGTCTGTGCCCAGAACAGCAAGGTGAACGGCACGAGGTTGTTGAGCAGGCCCATGCCGAAAAAGGCGCCGAGTGCGGCACGTGACAGCGGGATCGATATGCCGGCAAGTTTCAGATAGAGAAACAGGGCAGGCGCCGCGATGCCGACGCGGCAGAGCACAAGCGTCAGCGGCGGGATTTCCCTGACGGCGACCGCGGTAAAAAAGAACGATCCGCCCCAAAGCAGGGACAGGATCAACAGCAGCATCCAGTCGCGGGCCGTCATCTGCATGGGCGGCATCCTTTCCTTCACCGGTTTCTTACCCCTGACTACCGTGTCCGGCTCGCCGTAATCGGACCTCATCATCGCTGCCGGCTCGACCAGCTACGCGGTTTTGTCTAAGGTTTTCTCATGCTCGATTTCGATACCTGCGAAGCCGCCCGCTACCGCCGCGATCCCGCGTTCGATGGCCGGTTCTTCACCGCCGTCCGAACGACGATGATCTACTGTCGGCCCGTGTGCCCTGTAAAGCAGCCACTGAGTAAGAACGTGACCTATTATCCGAGTGCCGCGGCCGCCGAGCAGGCGGGCTACCGGCCGTGCCTGCGCTGCCGCCCGGAGACGGCGCCGTTCTCGCCGGCCTGGAATGGCACCGGTGCGACGGTTGCGCGCGCCCTTAAGCTGATCGGGGAAGGGGCGCTGGACGGCGGCAGCGTCGAACACCTGGCGGAACGGCTCGGCATCGGTGCGCGTCAGCTGTCCCGGCTGTTCCGGTGCCATGTCGGCGCGAGCCCCACGCAGACCGCGGCCACCATGCGGATGCAGCGCGCCAAGCGGCTATTGAACGAAACCGGACTCTCGATGACGGAGATCGCCTTTCAGGCCGGCTTTTCCAGCCTCCGGCGCTTCAACGCAGCGTTCCGCGAGCTTTACGGACGGCCGCCGTCGGCGCTCCGGCGGAAACAGGGCGCGCCGCTACGCTGCGCGGGCAATCAGTACTCGATCCCGTCGGCGTCGGCCGGCTCGTAATCGAAATTGTAGGCCGATATGACGTGTTCGATGTTTCCATCCCGGTCGCGGAGCGGCAGGTAGATGCCTTCGAACGCGAACGGGAAATCCTTTCCGACGGCGGTCAGGTAGCCGACGACACGGACCGGTTTGCCGGTGCGGCGGGGCAGGGCATAGCGCTTGATGATCATCGGTACCCGCTCCGGCGGAAAGCTCTCGGCAATTGTTTGCCCGGTTCTGTCAAAGCCGAATACGGAAACAATCCCACTCCCGAAAAATCTCGCCACGAATTCGCGTCCGTCGTCGACGGCGTCGCAGATGGTTGTGAAAGGAGCCATGTCATAGACGTCCATCAGATCGAAGTCGGTCAGTTGGGGGCAGGTGTCGCCATGGCATTTCGAGCGCCAGTACTCCAGCATCCGGTTGCAGATGCCGGACCGAAACTCGTCTGTAACGTATGGGTCTCTGACGCGCTGGTTCATTTGTTGCTGGCCGGCAAACAGGTTGCCTAAACGGTACCGATGGTCGACGTGACGGGTGGCACGGCGACCGTAGGGGAAAAGCATACAATCATATTCAATAAAAGGAATATGTGGTTTTCCACATCACGGCCGGGAAATTCACGAAACGGGTGTTCCGCCGGGATTTTCATGTTAACTGACATGCGGGCAGGGGGAATGCCCGGCCTGCCCGGAAAAGCGACAAGACCAAGGAACGACGTTTCAGATGTTCGATATCAGGTGGATCAGAGAAAACCCCGACGCCTTCGATGCCGGCATGGCACGCCGTGGGCTCGCCCCGCAAAGCCCGGAATTGCTGGCGCTGGACGCAAAGCGCCGCGATGCGCAGACCCGCGCGCAGGAGCTGCAGACGGAACGTAATGCGCTTTCCAAGCAGATCGGCCAGTTGAAGTCGAAGGGCGAGGATGCGTCCGAAGTCATGGCCAAGGTGGCCGAATCGAAGGACGCGCAGGCCGCTGCCGAGCATGAAGCCGCTGCTGCCGCTGAAGCGTTGAACGATGCCCTCGCCGTGCTGCCGAACCTGCCGCTGGACGACGTGCCGGACGGCGGCGGTGAGGACGATAATGTCGAAGTGCGCCGCGTCGGCGAGCCGCGGACGTTCGACTTCGAGCCGAAGGATCACACCGATATCGGCGAGGCCCTCGGCATGATGGATTTCGAGACCGCGGCCAAGCTGGCGGGTTCGCGCTTCGTTTTGCTGTCGGGCGCGCTGGCCCGGCTGGAACGCGCGCTTGGGGCCTTCATGCTCGATCACAACACCTCAGTTGAGTGGGGTTACACGGAGACCAATCCTCCGGCGCTGGTGAACGACAAGACCATGTTCGGCACCGGGCAACTGCCCAAGTTCGGCGACGATCTGTTCAAGACCACCGCCGGTTACTGGCTGATCCCGACCGCCGAGGTGCCGCTGACCAACATCGTTGCCGACGCGATCGTCGACGAGGATTACCTGCCGCGCCGCTATACCGCGATGACGTGGTGCTTCCGTTCCGAAGCCGGGGCAGCGGGCAAGGACACGCGCGGTATGATCCGCCAGCACCAGTTCACCAAGGTCGAGATGGTCTCGGTGACGCATCCGGACAATTCACTGGACGAGCTGGAGCGCATGACGTCGTGCGCCGAGGATATCCTGAGCCAGCTTGGCCTGCCGTTCCGTACCATGACGCTGTGTACCGGGGACATGGGCGCGGGGGCCCGCAAGACCTACGACATTGAGGTCTGGCTGCCGGCGCAGGATCGCTACCGCGAAATCTCGAGCTGTTCCGTCTGCGGCGATTTCCAGGCCCGCCGCATGAACGCGCGCTTCCGCGTGAAGGGCGAGAAGGGCACGCAGTTCGTGCACACGCTCAACGGCTCCGGCCTCGCGGTCGGCCGCACGCTGATCGCGATCCTCGAAAACTACCAGCAGGCCGACGGCTCGGTGGTCATCCCCGATGCCTTGCAGCCCTACATGGGTGGCATGAAGGTCATTTCCGCCGATGGCTAAGGCGGGGTTCGATCTTAAAAAGGCGCGGGTGCTGCTTTCCAACGACGACGGCGTTAACGCGCCCGGTCTCAAGGCCCTCGAAGACGCCATCAAGCCGCACGTCGGCGAACTGTGGGTCTGCGCACCGGAAACCGAGCAATCCGCCACCAGTCATTCACTGACGCTGCGTCAGCCGCTGCGCATTCGCTACGTTTCGGAACGTCGGTACGCCGTCGACGGCACGCCGACTGATGCGGTGCTGCTCGGCGTCAACAAGATCATGGCGGACGCCAGGCCGGACCTTGTGCTTTCGGGGATCAACCGGGGCGGCAACCTGGGCGAGGATGTGACCTATTCCGGTACCGTCGCTGCGGCCATGGAAGGCGCGCTGCTGGGCATTCCGTCGGTGGCGCTCAGCCAGTTCTACCAGGACCGTCATAAGGTCAAATGGGCAACGGCCAAGACATGGACGCCGAAGGTGCTGAAACAGCTGTTCAAGCTGGGCTGGCCCAAGGGCATTTTCATCAACGTCAATTTCCCGGACGTGACGGCGGCCAGGGTCAAGGGCATCGAGGTGTGCCGCCAGGGCCGCCGCAAGATCGGCGGTGCGCTGACCCGCGGCGTCGATCCGCGCGGTGACGAGTACTTCTGGGTCGGTCCGCAGCGTGACGAGGAGAAATTCCTCAAGGGCACCGACCTTGCCGCCATCAACGCGGGGCAGGTCGCCGTGACGCCGTTGGCGCTCGATCTGACGCACGCGGCGACGCTCAGGAATCTCAAGGCCGGCGTGAAATGATGAGCGGGCGGCTCGACGCAGATACGCTCCGTGCCGCACTCATCCGCGACGGCATCACCGACGAGGCGGTGCTGGACGCGATCTACGCCATCCCGCGCGACATGTTCGTGCCGCCGGCATTCAAGGAACGGTCTTACGAAAATTCGCCGCTGCCCATCGGCCTGCATCAGACCATTTCCCAGCCGACGGTGGTTGCCATGATGACGCAGGCGCTGGAACTCGACGACCGGGTCAAGATACTCGAGATCGGCACCGGGTCCGGGTACCAGACGGCCATACTGGCGAAACTCTGCCGCCGCGTTTACACGATAGAAAGACATCGCCCGCTATTGTCGGAGGCAGAGGAACGGTTCGAGCGGCTCGGATTCACCAACGTCGTGACGCGTTTCGGCGACGGATCGATGGGGTGGAAGGAGCAGGCACCGTTCTCGCGCATCATCGTGACCGCTGCGGCCATCGACGTGCCGCAGGTCCTGCTGGATCAGCTGGACATCGGCGGGATCATGGTGGTGCCGGTCGGCCTTGAGGAACGGACGCAGCATCTGCTCCGGGTCCGCAAGACCGAGGACGACATCGAGACGGAAGACCTGGGGCTGGTGCGTTTCGTGCCTCTGGTCAGCGACGAGGAAGCCGGTTGAAAGTCAGAGCAGCCATAATCGCCCTTGTCTGCATCGGTGCCGCCGGATGCGGAAATATCCAGATCCCGTCCAGCGCGCCGCCGCGTGACATCAATTCGCCCCCGCCGAGAGCCGCCGGGTCCGGCGGTGCGCCGCGCGCGGCGCCGGTCAAATCGGTGCAGGCGTCGCCGGCGGGTAATGTCTCCCGTCCGTCTTCCAGGAACAGCGACAGTGCCTTCGTCGGCGCATCCGCGGTCAAGGTCGGGCCGGGCGATACGGTTTACGAACTGTCGCGCCGTCACCGCGTACCGGTCCCGGCGATTATCCGCGCCAACAGCCTGAAACCGCCCTACCTGCTGAACGTCGGTCAGCGGATCCAGCTGCCACGCGGCACGCAGCACACGGTGGCGCCGGGTGACACGCTTTATTCCATCGCCCAGCGTTATGACGCGGTGATGTACGAACTGGCCCGACTGAACGGGATCGATGCCCCCTATACGGTACGCATTGGTGAGGTGCTGGTGATCCCGGCGGACGGTGATGCACCGGCGTCGCAACCCGTGGCCAAAGCTGCACCGAGAGCGGATACGGCGTCGGCGCCGGCCAAACCCGCAAAACCGCCCCGGCAGATGGCGCGGGCATCCGTACCTGGGTCTTCGGGCGGTGATGTCAATGTCGTCCCGCCGCGTAAACCGCCCGCACCGGTGCCACCCCCGGCAGCGCGGACGGGCAGAGGGTTCGTCTGGCCGGTGCGCGGGCCGCTGATGTCCAATTTTGGCACCAAAACCGGCGGGCTCAGGAACGACGGCATTAATATTATCGCGCCTGCCGGCACGCCGGTGGTGGCGGCGGAGAATGGCGTCGTCGCCTATGCCGGGAACGAAATCCGCGGTTTCGGCAACCTGTTGCTGATCAAGCACGCGGATGGCTACGTGACCGCCTATGCACACAACCGGGATCTGCTGGTGAAACGCGGCCAGCGGGTCAAGCGCGGCCAGAAAATCGCCACCGTCGGTCAGACCGGATCGGTCAACCGGCCGCAGCTTCATTTCGAGATCCGCAAGGGCCGTCGCCCTCGCAATCCCGAGGATTATCTGAAGAGGGCTTGATTCAAAAAGTGCTTCTTTCCCGGCCTTGAGCCGGGACCCATATCAAGGCAAATCTCCTGTAATCCAATGTGTCCCGGATCGGCCCTGCGGCCGCCCGGGAAACAACAAAATCTAAGCGGGGCGTGAAAACCCTGCTAAAATAACCCAATGAGCATCATGAGCCTCCTGCGTTCGCCGCGCTTTGCGTTTGTCTGCATGGCCTTTTTCGTGGCCTGCGGCATCGTGTTCGGGTTTCGCTGGTTCGGCTGGATGGGCGTCGGATTCGTCGGCCTTGTCGGGCTGATGATCTCGATGCGTGCCGAGATTTTCGAGACCAGCGGCGATCCGCATGAGCGCGCGTCGACGCATACCGTGCAGATGCTGGCCCGTCAGCGTGAGAACGAAGAGATGGAGAACCCGGACGCGCGCCGTCGCCGCGAGGGCGAGGCGATGCAACGCTACGTTTTCCACCGGGTGATCAATGCCGTCTTCGCCGCCATCCTGATGCTTGGCGGTTCGATGTTCCTGCTCAAGGAATTCTAGGTCGTCAGGTCAGCTTTTTGCCGAGGCGGCCGGCGAGATCCTGAATGTACTGCCATGCCACACGGCCGGAGCGCGCGCCACGCGTGACCGACCACTCGTTGGCTTCGGCGCGCAGATCGATCGACGGATCGTCGAGACCGTAATGCTTCGCGTAGCCTTCGATGATCCTGTAGTAGGTCTGCTGATCGACATTGTGGAAGCCGAGCCAGAGGCCGAAACGGTCGGAGAGCGAGACCTTTTCCTCGGTCGCCTCCGACGGGCTGATGGCGCTGGAACGCTCGTTTTCGATCATGTCGCGCGGCATCAGGTGGCGCCGGTTCGACGTCGCATAGAAAATCACGTTCTCCGGGCGTCCCTCGACGCCGCCGTCGAGCACGGCTTTCAGCGACTTGTAGGCATCGTCCTGGCCGTCGAACGACAGGTCGTCGCAGAAAATCAGGCAACGGCGGTCTTCCTTGCGGAGTTTGCCGAGCAGCACCGGCAGGGACGGGATGTCCTCGCGGTGAATCTCGATTAGCGCCAGCGAGCCCGGATTTTCCTTATTTATCTTGGCGTGCACCGCCTTGACCAGGGAGGATTTGCCGGTGCCGCGCGCACCCCACAAAAGGGCGTTGTTGGCCGGAAAACCGTCGGTGAAACGCTTGGTGTTGTCGAATAGCTGATCCTGCTGGCGGTCGACGCCCTGCAGAAGGCCGATGTCGACCCGGTTCACCACCGGCACGGCCTCGAGGCCGCCGGCGGAATGCCACACAAAGGCATCGGCGTCGCGAATGCCCGCTTCGGGTGTCGGTTCCGGGGCGAGGCGTTCGAGGGCGCCCGCGATCCGGCCCAACAGGTCTTTCGTTTCCTGATCAATCATGGGCGCGGAAATTAAACTTGGTATCCCAGAGCGTCAAACACTTCGGTGTGCTTATGAAACCTGTCAGTTATTTCCCGGCCTTGAGCCGGGACCCATATCCAAGTCACGCCCCATGTCGCCCCATGGGTCCCGGAACGGTCGTTCCGTTCGTCCGGGAAATTAGCTGGAGTCATGTTTTGGTTACTTCGAACATTACGATAGGTTAATCCCAAATCCCCCGGAAAACGGTCGGAATCGGTTGCAACTCCGGGTCTGGGCGGTATAGTCCCGCGACTTTGAATTTAAGGGCTGAAACGCCCCCGCTGACGCGTCTTTAGGAGTTGAGCGATGTTTATTTCCGAGGCCTTTGCGCAAGCCGCAGGTGGTGCAGGTGGTGGTAATGCCTTTCAGGCGTTTTTGCCGCTGATCCTGATCTTCGTGGTGTTCTATTTCCTGCTCATCCGTCCGCAGCAGAAGAAGATCAAACAGCACAAGGAACTGCTGGAAAACATCCGCCGCGGTGACAAGGTGATCACGGGTGGCGGAATCATCGGCACGGTCACCAAAGTCGACAACGACAACGAACTGACCGTCGAAATCGCCAAGGACGTGAAGGTCAAGGTGCAGCGCTCGACCATCTCGGGTGTCGTCAACCGCACCGAGCCGGTTGCCGGCAGCGCCGCCAATGACGCGGGCGAGAAAAAGCAGGGTGGGCTGCTGTCGCAGCTGTTCGGCGGCGGTTCCAAGCCGGCGGCCCCGGCACCCGCGCCGGAAACCGATAAGGCCGACGATGCCCCTGCAGCCGAAGCTGCTGAAGACACGGCCGGTGACGCCGAGAAAAAAGACGATACCAAAAGCTGAGCCAAAGCCCGGCAGCTGACACGACAGGGATATCCAGATGGTCAATTTTCCGACCTGGAAAAAGGTGCTGGTCGCACTGATCTGTTTCCTCGGACTTGCGTTCGCCGCGCCGAACTTCGTCGATGAGGACATGACCGCCGGTCTGCCGGACTGGCTGCCGCACAATCAGGTGAACCTGGGTCTCGATCTTAGGGGCGGTTCGCACCTGTTGCTCGAAGTCGAGGTTCAGGCGGTGATCGACGAATACCTCGAAGCGCTGGTCGACAGCGCGCGTGCCGAACTGCGCAGCGAACGCATCCGTTACCGTGCGCTCGGCAAGCAGACGCAGAGTGTCGGTGTGACGATCCCGAATGCAGAAGAGCGTGATAAGGCACTCGAGTTGCTGCGCGACCTGGACAACGCCGCGCAGACCACGCTCGACGGCGACCGTGTCACCATCACCATGACCGATCAGCAGATCATCGAACGACGCACGTCCGCCGTGCAGCAGTCGATCGAGATCATCCGCCGCCGCATCGATGATACCGGCGTGCGTGAACCGACGATCCAGCGGCAGGGCGAGGATCGTGTGATCGTGCAGTTGCCTGGCGTCGACGACCCGGAGCGGGTGAAGGGGCTGATCGGTCAGACCGCCAAGCTGACGTTCCAGATGGTGGACGTGCAGAATTCCGTCGATGAGGCCCTTGCCGGCCGCGTGCCGCCGGGCTCGCTCCTGCTGCCGATGCTCGATGGCGCTAACTCGCCGACGGGGCAGCAGTACATCCTCGTCAACAAACGCGTCGCTGTCAGCGGCGAAAACCTGGTCGATGCGCAACCGAGCTTCGACAGCCGTGACAACCAGCCGGTGGTCTCCTTCCGTTTCGATACGCTGGGCGCCAAGAAGTTCGGCAAAGTGACGACGGAAAACGTCAGGCGGCCGTTCGCCATCGTGCTGGACGGCAAGGTCATCTCGGCCCCCGTCATCCAGGAACCGATTCTTGGCGGTACCGGTCAGATTTCCGGCGGTTTCTCTGTTCAGGACACCCAGGATTTGTCGCTCCTGCTGCGCGCTGGTGCGCTGCCTGCGCCGTTGACGATCCTTGAAGAACGTACCGTCGGCCCGGGTCTCGGTGCGGACTCCATCGCCGCCGGCGAGATTGCGTGCATTGTCGGCATGATCGGCGTCATCATCTTCATGGCCATCGCCTACGGCCGTTTCGGTCTCTACGCCGATATCGCGCTGGCGATGAATATTTTCCTTATCCTGGGCGCACTGTCGCTGCTGCAGGCGACGCTGACGCTGCCGGGCATCGCCGGTATCGTGCTGACCATCGGCATGGCGGTTGACGCCAACGTGCTGATCTTCGAGCGCATCCGCGAGGAAACCCGCGCCGGACGCACACCGATTTCTGCCATCGATGCGGGTTACGGCCGTGCGCTCTCGACTATCATCGACGCCAACTTGACGACACTGATCGCGGCGATCCTGCTTTACTCGTTCGGTTCCGGTCCGGTGCGCGGCTTTGCTGTGACGCTGGCCATCGGCATCGTGACCTCGATGTTCACGGCGATCATGCTGACACGTCTTTTCGTGGTGTCGTGGCTGCGCTCAAAGCGCCCGACAGAGTTGCCGGTATAAGGGGAGACAGAGACATGAAAGCACTCAATCTGGTCCCCGCCGACATCGACATCGCGTTTATCGCCAAGCGGAAGATCTTCTTCGCGTTCAGTGCCCTGATGATCCTTGCATCGGTCGCGCTGACCTTTACCCAGGGCCTCAATTTCGGCATCGACTTCAAGGGCGGCATCCTGATCGAGGTCCGCACCGAAGGTCCCGCCGATATTGGCGGGATGCGCGACAGGCTTTCCACGCTCGGCCTCGGCGATATTTCGCTGCAGGAATTCGGCGAGGTCACGGACGTTCTGATCCGTATCCAGCGCCAGCCGGGCGGCGACGCGGCACAACAGGACGCGGTCAATGCGGTGAAGGGAGCGCTAGACGAAAGCGTCACGTACCGGCGCACGGAGTTCGTTGGCCCGCAGGTGTCGGCCGAGTTGCTGGAAGACGGTATCATGGCCGTATCGCTCGCGATCCTGGCGATCCTCGTCTACATCTGGTTCCGCTTCGAATGGCAGTTCGGCGTCGGCGCCGTGATCGCATTGGTGCACGACGTCGCCACCACCATCGGCATCTTCGCGCTGATGGGGTTCGAGTTTAACCTCTCGACCGTGGCCGCCGTGCTGACCATCGCCGGTTATTCGATCAACGACACCGTCGTCGTCTATGACCGCGTGCGCGAGAAACTGCGCAAGTTCAAGACCATGCCGCTGCCGGAGCTACTGAACCTCGCCATCAACAAGACGTTGTCGCGTACCATCATCACGTCTTTGACGACGCTGCTGGCGTTGCTGGCCCTGTTCTTCCTCGGCGGCGAGGTGATCCGGGACTTCTCGTTCGCGATGATCTGGGGCGTCCTGATCGGGACCTATTCCTCGATTTGCATCGCTGTGCCGCTGCTGATGTACTTCGGTCTCGACGACAAGGCGCGCGGCAATCTCGCCGGCGATGACGACGACGAAGACACCGCCGTCGAGCCGGGCGCGACCTGAGGCAGGGGAGTACGCCCGCCGGATGACCCTCGATATCAACCCCGTCGTTCCGGAGAACCGCCAGCTCATCCAGTCCTACGGGGATGGCCGGTTCAAGGTCACGGGCGAGGTGTACGAGAGTTCCATCCTCGTTTTTCCGGACCGCACCGAGGCGTGGGCGGTAACGGCTTCCACCGATATCTCCGTCGACCAGCTTGGCGGTATCGTTGCCGCAAAGGATGCGGTCGACATTCTTCTGGTCGGCTGCGGGCCGAAGTTTGCGGCCATACCGAAAGGCCTGAGAGCGGACCTGAAAGAGCACGGCATCGTCCTTGAGTGGATGGATACCGGTGCCGCGTGCCGCACCTTCAATGTGCTCGTCGCCGAGGAACGCCGCGTCGCCGCCGCGATCTTGGCGGTGGACTGATCCGAAACCATTTTCCGTCACCCTGAACTTGTTTGGGGGACCATTCATCCTTCGAGACGGCCTTCGGCCTCCTCAGGATGAGGGAGTGAATTGACGCCACCTCATGCTGAGGAGCGAGCAGCGCGAGCGTCTCGAAGCAGGGGCCTGAACCAAGTTCAGGACGACGACAAAGCGGTAAGGACAAGAAAAAAGGCGCGCCCCGATGGACGCGCCTTGATCCGTTTCAGCCGGGCTGAACTCAGGCGTTGGCCAGGTTCTCCGCAGCGAAGTCCCAGTTCACCAGATTGTCCAGGAACGCGGCCAGGAAGTCCGGGCGGCGGTTCTGGTAATCGAGGTAGTAGGCGTGTTCCCACACGTCGCAGGTGATCAGCGGGGTCTTGCCCTGGGTCAGCGGAGTTTCGGCGTTCGGCGTCTTGACGACTTCGAGCTTGCCGCCGTCACCGACCACGAGCCACGCCCAACCGGAACCAAACTGCGTCGCGCCGGCCTGTTTGAAGGCGTCCTTGAAGCCATCGAGGCTGCCGAAGGCTTCATCAATCTTCGCGGCCAGATCGCCGGAAGGCGCGCCGCCACCGCCGGGCTTCATCGAGTTCCAGAAGAACGTGTGGTTCCAGACCTGGGCGGCATTGTTGAACATGCCCGCCTTGGCGGCATCGCCGGCGGTCGCCATGATGATCTCTTCCAGGCTCTTGCCGGCGAGATCGCTGCCTTCCAGCAGGCCGTTCAGGTTCACGATGTAGGTGTTGTGGTGCTTGCCATGGTGAAAATCGAAGGTGTTGGCCGACATGTGCGGCTCAAGCGCGTTCTTTTCGTAAGGCAATGCAGGAAGTTCAAAAGCCATAGTGCTCCCTCTCAGTGTGTTCAAATGACTTAACAGATGTGACGTGCAGCAAAGCTGCCGCACGTTAGACCACGGTGGTGACAGGTGCAACGCATTGGCGGCTATCGGCGGTTTATGACCACATCCGCCGTCCGGTCTTTCACGCGGCCTCTCTGTCCCATATAAGGGGCGAATGACGAGTTTCCAGTGTTTGCCGCATGAACGTCGTGTGACGGGTTAGCCATGGCCGAGCTGAGCTATTGCGCGCGCCAGGTCCGTGATTTCGACAACGACCGGTTCCTCGCTTGTCTGTTCGCGGACGATGCCGTGCGCGAGGATCTGTTTGCGCTCTATGCCTTCAATCTCGAGCTGTCCAAGATTCGCGAGACGGTGTCGGAGCCGATGATCGGCCGCATGCGCTTGCAGTTTTGGCGGGACGCCGTACCGGGCGTGATATCCGGCGCACCACCTGCGCATGCCGTTGCCGCGCCGCTTGCCACGTGCGTGGGTCGCGCAGGGATTACAGAGGAAGAACTGTCACGGATCATCAACGCGCGGGAAACCGACATGGATGATCTGCCGCCGAAGGATCTGGCCGCGCTCGAAGACTATGCACAAGCGACGTCATCGACACTGATGGCGATGGCGTTGCGGGTATTGGGCGAGGACCCCGCGACGTACAGCGATGCATTGCGTTCCGCCGGCATTGGCACAGCGCTCGTCGGCCTCGTGCGGGCCATTCCCTATCAGGCCTCGACCGGGCGCGTGACGCTGCCGGCCGATCTTTGTGCTAAGGCGGGGCTCGATCCGTCGCAGCCGCACCAGTGGCCGCGCAATCCGGACATCAGCGAGATTACAGGGCCGTTGCTGGCAGCTGCGGAAGGACACATTCGTGATGCGCAAAAGACGGGCAGGGGATTGCCGCGCCGCGCGCTGCCCGCGTTCCTGCCGCTCAGCCTTGTCGCACTTTACCTGCGTGACCTGAAGAAAGTCGGCGGCGACCCGGCGCGTCACGCCGCGCGACCCATAGGCATGCGCCGTCAATTGACGGTGTTCTGGCGCTCGATGCTGGGGCGGGTTTAAGCCATGCCGTCATCCCGGGGAGCCGCGCATTGCGCGTCGAAACCCGGGACCCATTTCTCGCTGTACGCCAAGCATATCCATGGGTCCCGGATCGCAAACCTCGCGACCCAAGCCTCGGGGCTTGGGCTCGGTTAACGTCCGGGATGACAAAGTCGAAGCTACCTTGTCCGTCTAAGCCGCATCAGTTCATGCGACGAGACCTGCGGGAAGATCGACGGGGCGTTCATGTGATAGAGCATCACCGCGCCCCGGTTGGTGTCGGGGAAGCCGCCGCGGGTATCGTCGAACTTGCGGATTTCCAGCACCGTGATCACGTTGGTGCGTGAATCACGGCTGCGCCAGGTGACGGTCGGGTTGTCCATCCGGGGCTTGGCCAAGGGCGCGATGGAGCGCTTCCAGATTTCCGTCGGCTCGCCGTAACGGACCTGGTAGTAGGCGACCACATCCTCGAACTGTTCGGCCTCAAAGAGTGCGTGAAACCGGGACGGGCTGCCCTGATCGTAGCGCGTGATGGCGCTCGGGCCCGTGTAGAGGATCGTCGGCACCACGAACGCCGGGCGCAGGTCCTGTGGCCAATCTACCGGTTCGATGCAGAACAGTGTCGTGCCGCGGTTCTTTTTGACACAGGCGTTCAGTGGATCGATGCCGTCCTGCTGTGGCGGCAGGGTGTTTTCAAGTGTGACCGACTCCCCGAGGCTTAGCACGATATCGTCGAGCGAGGTGCGCGTCAGCACGCCGGGCCTGGGCGCGGGCGGGACGCCCGGTGTGGCATCCGAGGGCTCGACCTCGGTGACCGGCCACTGGCCCTGGTCGGGCAGTGCTGTTGGCATGCCGTCGCGCAAGGCCTCCGACAGCAACCGTTCGGCGGCGGCCTGACGGTCGTCCTCGTCCAGTTTTTCGATCTGCGGGCCTGTCTCGGCGCCTTTGGGGCCTTCGAAGAGTTGCCGGATGCGGCCAACCATCTCCGAGACGACACCCTGTTCGGTGCGGATTTCCGAACCGTCCTCGGGCGAGATCGCGGTCACGCCGAGGGTCTGTTTCTGGCCCTCCGGATCGTTGCGCTCCACGGTCATCGTCCAGGGGTCGGGGATCGTCGGCTTGGCTTTCCGGACAAGCTGATCGTCCGGCACATCGAGTTGGTTCAGACCGACGGTGCCGGGTTCGGGTGCCGACGCCCCCGGGATTTGCGGCTGTTCGCGCGCCGGGCCGAGGACTGTGGTCAGCCGGTCGAGAAAGTTCTCGTTGAGCTGGCCGTCGCGGGTCGGCGTCGCGCCCGGCTGCAGGTCGTCATCGGGGCTGCGAAGTTCGACACCCGTCAGGTCGAGCAACTTGTCGTCGACGACCTGACCGCGGGCCGGATCGTCTTCGGCGAGAAGATTGTCGATAACGCGGGGCAAGGGCTCGCGTTCAACCTTGGGCGGTTGGTATTCCGGCGCCTTCATGCCGGCTTCCTCTTCCTGGTCGCCGCGGAAGAACCTCGCCAGTTTCTGAAGTTTGAAATCGGTTTCTTCAGCCTTGTCGCCGGGAATCGACGTAACCGTTATGTCTTTTCGCGGTTGTGCCTTGCCGTCGATCGACGGGCGCACGATCGGCAGGCCGTGCACATCCTCGTCCTGATAGGGACTTTCTGTCAGGTTGCTGAAGCGTTCGAGCATGCGCGATGCCGGTTCCTCGCGAGCTGTCACGGGTTTGTCGGGCGCGGGCAATTGATGTCCCGACGGGCGTAACGGTTTTGGAACGGACTTGCCCTGTTTCGCCATGCGTTTTTCGAACCGTTCCCGTTCTCGCCTGACGGCATCGCTGTCACGCGCGCGGCGAAGGATCTCGCTGGGCGAGTCCCTGTCCGGCGTTATGCGGCGGGCCGGTGCGGTGCGCGGTTCGTCCAAACCCTTGGGAATTTCCATCAGCGGATCGATCTCAGGTGCCTTGCTGACCGGCGCCTTTTCAGGCGCGGTGCGCGGCGCACCCGTCTCGGGCGACGTGCCGCGCGGTATCAGATAACGCTCGGCGTTCTGTTCCGGTGCGCGCCCAAGCAAATCGTCGTAGCGCCGCAACTGGGCCTGCAGGTCGCCGCCGCCCGGTGGCGGCAGGACGTTTGGATCGCGCGGCTCGACCAGGCCGCCGGGGCGCCGCAACTGGCCGGTGTCGGAACCGGGCAAGGGTTCCAGACCGGGCGGCAAGGCCGGTATGTCGCCGGCGCTTTGCGATGGCGGCGGAATGATACCGGGTATTTCTCCGGTCGGCGCGGCCAATCCCGGGATATCGAGTCCCGGCAGTTCCGGGTCCGGCGGTGCAGGTCCGTCCGGCAGCCCGGGCATCGCGAGGTCGCCCGGCAGGCCGGGAATATCAATGCCGTCGTCGCCGGGCAGTGAAGGCACTGCCAGATCAGGCATCTGGTCCGCGACTTCCGGCGGTATCAACCCTGGCGGCTCCAATGGATGTGCGAGCCCTGGCGGCTCCAATGGTTGCGCGAGCCCTGGCGGCTCCAATGGTTGCGCGAGCCCTGGCGGCTCCAATGGTTGCGCGAGCCCTGGCGGCTCCAATGGTTGCGCGAGCCCTGGCGGCTCGACATCCCCACCCGGAACGGGAACGGCGAGGCCGGGCACCTCGGCCGATTCCAGGCTTGGCGCTGCAAGCCCCGGAATGTTATCGGGCAGGGGCACGACAGGGCCTTCCGGCAGCCCGAACTCGTTCTCCTTCGGCGCGTCGCCGCCAACCATCCCTGTCATGCGATCAACCATGCGGCCTGCCGAGCTGGCGCTTTCCGGCTGGCGGGGAGGCTGGACCTGTGAAAACCGGTCCGCCGGATTCACCAGTTCCTGACCGTCCGGCCCGAAAACACGATTGGTTTCCGGGGGCGAATCCCGTTTCTCTTCACCCCCGATCAGTCCGCCTAGGGTGACGACGCTGTTGACTCCGTCCCAGAACCTCTCGAGAAAGCCCGCTTCCGGCGCGGGAATGTCGGCACGGCGCTCCGGGGCCATCGCCATCGGGGTCAGGGTTTCCTGTTCCTGCTTGGCGATTTCGTCGGTCGAGCGCATTTCCGGCGGCGGTGGTGCCTTCTTCATCGGTTGTGCCGGGGTGTCCGCTGACCGTGCGCGCGGTATTGCCGGTGTGGTTTCCAAAGGTGGGGCACTGACGGCTGCGGCCGGTGCCGGCACCGGCTTTTTCGGCGGTACGAGGTCCGAGAGCTTGGGGACGGGGGCGCTCGGCTTGCCCACGCCGGGCGCGGCGACCCGCTGCCTCGGCTGGGTCAGGGCTTCCTTGACCTTCTCGGTGACGCGCGGCTGGGGCCTCGAGTCAGAAGGCTGGGTGCGCCGGGAAAGCAGGATATGTGCGATTCTGAAGTGACCCAGATCGACCGCGACATCCGCCGGTGTCATACCGTCCGCGTTTTTGGCGGTCAGGTCGGCGCCGGACTTGATTGCCGCTTCGACGGCATCGATGTCGTTGACCTCGACGGCGTTGAACAGCGCCTCATTCGGGCTTTGCGCGCTGAGCGGCAGGGCAATGACCGCGACAAGCAGCGACGCGAGCAGAAACGCCGCGAGGCGGAATACGCCATGCGGGTGTTTGAGGCTGCCTGGATTAGAGGATTGCGTGCTCATCGCCGAGTTCTCAGATGCGCTGCCTCCGTCCACGATAAGAGGTTGAAAACATGTCGTTTCAAAGGCAGTTCCCAGATTTTGCCGCTCGGAATCGATTCTGCGTTAAATATACACCGAATTTTAACTTTTAGACATGCTGGAGGGTGAAAAAACCACACGATGTCGTGCCAAGTTTTCCACAAGGATCATAGATTTAGCGGTCGTTACAAGGGGTAGGGGGTGGGCCGGAGACTTACTCCGGAACCAGGCTCCAGTTCTCCGGACGTTGACCGTCCGGACTGGCGTTACGCTGAGGCAGAACGTACAGGCCGATGTAGTGGCGAACGGTATCGTCGCTGGCGAGCAGCGGCAGCACCAGCCTCGAATAGCGAAGGAACGACCGTTCCCCGCCGATCAGACCGAGTTTCCGTTCCCAGAAGTGGTGACCGCCATTGCGCGCGAGGTCCCGATAGATGTCCGCCGTGTCGCGCGAGGTGGTTTCATCCGCGGTGTCGTGGAGGTAGCGGCCGGTCAACTCAATGCCGACGAATTCCCGAAGTTCACTGCCTGCATACCGCCATCTGTATACGAAATTGCCGTCGGCATCCGTTTCGGTATCGACGATCACGAGGCGTGCCGCGACCGGATAGAGGTCCATCAGATCGAAATCCCTGTAATAGGGTGCAATCCCGTCTGCTGGACGGCGTTGCTGCCAGTAGTCGACGAGCAACAGGTAATCCGGGTTCAGATTGCTGACGGCATCCAGGTCCATGGTGTCCGGTCGCCTTGATCAAGTTTGATTTGCGTATGCCGCCCGTTCACACGCATCTTTCATATTGGGTTAACGCGAGGGAAATACCAACATCGGCGGAAATGATCCCGGTAAACACGCCAGATGCGTGTTATTCGGCGGCGAGGAGCGTTTCCTGCGCCAGCCATTGGGCAAGGTCGGCAAGGGCCCGTTCGGAGAGTTTGATCTTGCGGTCACGGCCGCGCGGGCGCTGCTTTTTCGGCAGATCGTCAGTGTCGAGCGGGGGAAACAGGCCGAAATTGGCGTTCATCGGCTGAAACGTATCAGCGTCCGCGCCACCGGTAACGTGCGCGAGGATCGCCCCCATGGAGGTGGTTTCGGGCGGTGCGGATGGTGTTAGGCCAAGGCGTTCGGCGGCGGCGAAACGGCCCGCCATCAGCCCGACGGCGGCACTTTCGACATAGCCTTCGCACCCGGTGATCTGCCCGGCGAAGCGAAGTCTCGGTTGTGCCTTCAGCCGCAGGAATCCGTCGAGCAGCTTCGGCGAGTTGATGAAGGTGTTGCGGTGAATGCCGCCGAGGCGCGCGAATTCGGCATTCTCCAGCCCCGGTATCATGCGGAAGATGCGTTTCTGCTCGCCGTAGGTCAGCTTGGTCTGGAAGCCGACCATGTTGAACAGCGTGCCGAGCTTGTTGTCCTGACGGAGCTGCACGATGGCGTGGGGCTTTTTCGTCGGATTGTTCGGGTCTGTCAGGCCGACCGGCTTCATCGGTCCGTAACTGAGCGTCTTGCGGCCGCGTTCGGCCATCACCTCGATCGGCAGGCAGCCTTCGAAATAGGGCGTGTCCTTTTCCCATTCCTTAAACTGGGTCTTTTCACCTTCGATCAGGGCATCGATGAAGGCATCATACTGTTCTGCCGTCATCGGGCAATTGATGTAATCCTTGCCGTCACCCTTGTCGTAACGCGACTGGAACCACGCCACGTCGAAGTCGACGCTTTCCCGGTAGATAATCGGCGCGATGGCGTCGAAGAACGCGAGTTGATCCTCACCGCTGACTTCGAGGATCGCCTTGGTCAGGTCAGGGGATGTCAACGGACCGGTAGCGACAATAACGCTCGACCAGTCTTCGGGCGGCAGACCGGCGACCTCGCCCCGTTCGAGGGTGATCAGGGGATGCTCTTCGAGCGTCCGGGTGACTTCGGCGGAAAACCCGTCGCGATCGACGGCCAGTGCCGCGCCCGCCGGCACCTTGTGCTTGTCGGCGGCACGGATGATGAGGGACCCGGTGCGCCGCATCTCCTCATGCAGCAGGCCGACGGCATTGGTCTCATGATCGTCGGAACGGAACGAGTTGGAGCAGACCAGTTCGGCGCATCCGTCGGTCTGGTGCGCATCCGTTTTTCGCACCGGACGCATCTCATGCAGGATGACCGGCACGCCTGCGCTCGCCAGCTGCCACGCGGCCTCCGATCCGGCGAGGCCGGCGCCGATAACGTGGACGGGATCTTTTGCGTTTGCGTTCATCGAATTCCGGTTAATTGCTGTTTAAGACATTGAAACGACAATACTTAGGTTAAAGCGTAGTGAGCTTGAACACTGACTGCAATGGACGCGGTCTTTATAATTGTTCGTCTGGATTGTCCAGTGCTGCGCGACTTTCGTGGGCAATGCAGTGCTGTAGAAATTGGAAACGCGCATGGCGCTGAACGACGAAGTCGAAGACGAATTCAAGAAGCTGTCACAGCAGGAAGCCGACGAAATCCTGGACTCGCACGCACTTTTCCTCAAGGGAGCGCGTGGCGGCGAACGGGCCAAGTTTGCGATGATGGACCTGTCCTATCTCGATTTCAGCGGCCGCGACCTGAGCCGCGCCGATTTCGTCGGCACCATCATGGCCAACTGCGACCTCGAGGAAACCGTACTCGAAGAGGCGAACATGTTCGCCTGCGACCTCAGGCACGCGATCCTGGTGCGCGCCAAGCTCGACCGCGCCGATCTTCGCGGCGCGTGCCTGGCCGGTGCCAACCTGACGCTCGCCAGCCTGATTGACTGCGATATGCGCGATGGCGTGCTGCTGCGATCCGGCGCCAAGGGCGACCTGATGCCGATGAACAAGAACGACGCCAGCCCCGGCATGGAAAAGGCCAAGGTGCGCGGCGCCGACATGAGCGGCGCCAAGGTCTCGGACAGCATCATCGTTCAGACCGACCTGACCGACTGCAATCTCAAGAACGCCAAGTTCGTGCGTGCCAATCTGTCGCTGTCGAACCTGACCGGATGTAATCTCGAGGGAACCGACTTTACCGACGCCAATCTCTCCGGCGCGGTGTTCCAGGGTGCCATCTTCACCGGCACGACGCTGGACGGCGCGGACTTGTCCGGTGCCGACCTGATCGGCGCAATGTTCGACAACGTGGATTTCTCGAAGGTCGATCTTTCCGAAGCCAAGATCGCCAAGAGCCTCGAAGCCGTCGATCTCTCGATGAAGGATATCATTTCCGAGCATGCGGCCTGGATGAAGACCAACGGCAAGGAAGGCAAGCGTGCGGTGATGTCCAAGCGCGATCTGTCGAACCATAACTTTTCGGGCGTCAACCTGTCGGCTGCCGACTTTTCGCTGGCGACCATGAAGGGCGTGGACATGTCCAAGTCCGAATGCCTGATGGCGGACTTTTCCTACTGCGATCTGCGCGGTGCCGTGTTTTCGCGTGCCGATCTGCGCGGGTCCAAGTTTTCGCGGGCCAACCTGACGAACGCCAATCTGGTTGCCGTCGATCTTTCCGAGGTCATGGTCTCGACGCGCGCCGGCGGCGGGGAGTGGCGCGCCAACCTGGACAACGCGAAGCTCAAGGGGGCGCTGCTCAACGGCGCCAACCTGAAGAACGCCGATTTCACCAAGTGTGATTTCACCGAAGCCGATCTGCGGGATGCCGATCTGCGCGGCTCCCTGCTGACGGATGCGATTTTTACCGGTGCCGACCTGCGCGGCGCCAATCTCGACAACACAGACCGGCGCGGCGCGGTCGACCTGCCGAAGGCCTTCGAGGACGAAGAGGAAGACGAGGACTAAAGCCCGAGCGCCTGCTGAATGCGGCGGATGTGGAAGTCCTCGACCTTGCTGATCGGGCTGGCGAACGGCAGTCCGCTTTCCTTGTGGGCGCGGGCGACGGCCAGCGCCACGTCGACGATGAAATCCTTGTAGGCGCGGGCGTCCTTCTTATCGAGCCGGTTGTCGAGTTTGAGGCCCATGTCCTTGAGCTGCTTGAGTGCGGTCTCGACCGGTTTGTCACCGCCCATTGCCGTCGAAACGGCTGTGCAGCGCTTCTGGAACGTGTCGTGGTCGACGAGGGTGACGTCGTCAAGGATTTCAGCGACGAACGGCGACTTACGGCGTTTGGCGCCCGCTTTCTCCAGGAACGCAGCGAAGGCGTCGAATTCCTTGGATTCCGAGATCGTCGAGTAATCGACAGCCGAGATGATGGAGGCGACGACGAGCGGGAGCTGTTGAAGCTCCTGCAGTTCAGCCTCGTCGAATTCCCCCGTTGCCGACACAGCCCTGCCTTACAAGTTGAGCGCGCTCTGTAGCTGGCGCAGATAAAACTCTTCCTTCTTGCTGATCGAGCTGCCAAAAACGAAGAAACCCTCCTTCGAAGCGGATGCAACCGCCGTCGCGGCATCGATCAGGAATTTCTTGTACTGTTTTGCTTCCTTCTTGTCAGCAACGCGTTCGAGAATTTCTCCGGCTTCGGCGACGGCCTTGACGCGGTCTTCAAGCGGCGACTCATGCGATGCCGTGGCGCCGATGGTCTCGAACAGCCTGTCGAATTCGCTGGTGCCTTCGTCCTCGATGGCGTCGAGAACCTCGTTCACGAGCTCCGTCTTGCCATATTTCTTGCGCAGTTTGACCAATGATTCCCTGAAGGCCGCAATCTCTTCGTCTTCGGACTCCATGTCGTCGCCGACGTCGTCGGACGCAGAGATCACCGCCGCGGCGATGATTGGTGCGGACGCGATCTTCTTCCAGTCATCAGGATCGAAATCGTTTTTGGTTGCCATGTTTTCCCCCAATTCCGAGCACGGCCCATGCTAACGCACAACCGACCGTTGTGAAATTCATAACGCAACTTAATGACGGCGTTATGTTCATGCCGGTAGCGGCACGGGATATGACTACGCCCGGGTAAGCAATCCCTCCAGCCACATTTTGTCACTTATTGTTAAACCGGCTGAAACAAACTTGTGCCGCAGTATCGCCGACATCGGCAAAAAACTGTGTTAACCTTTCCGCTAATGACGGAATGAAGGCGTCGGCGACACCTTGTCCGACCCTTCATCGCAATAACATGAGGAGGCGCAATTATGCGTAAAATCGCGAAAACGTTCCTCGCTGCCGCTGCGTTGATGGTACTGCCCTTGGCCGCAAACGCGGCGCCGCAACTGTTGGGCGTGATCGCCACGTCGTCGCCGCTCAAGCTGCAGTGCGAGGGCAGCACATGTGCCGTCGAGCTGTCGACCTTCTGCATGCAGGCCGAACGGGACACGCCGGACCGCCATTATGTCTACACGCCGCATGATATGGCGGTGTTCAAGGTCGTTGCGCACGATGCAGACGGCAACAAGACCGAGTTGGCGCTGACGGCCGCCAAGTTTCGCTCGGAACGGGGATACACCGCCGCGCGGATGGAATTCTCTGTACGTGACCTGAAAGGGCGCGGCCTGACCGCAACGTCGCTCAGCGTCGCCGACGGCGGCGTGCTGGTGCCGATGCCCGTGGCGAATGATCCGGACCCGATCCGCGACGGCGAAGTTGAACATGCGCTGGCGTCGCTGCAGCCGGTCGCCGACCGGATTTTCAAGCTGCACAATACCGAGTTCGAAGCGATCAAGGTCGTCAGCCGGGTCCTGAGCGAAACCCCGGCCAAAGGCCGACTGCCGAAAGCGGATCGCGAGAACCTGTGGGAAAACACCTTCGGCGAAACGCCGCGCGAGTCCGTCGGTCCGGGGATGCACCGTGCCGCCGATGTCGTCGGCTACTGCCAATACCGCACGTCGCAGGGACGGTTCTTCAGCGTGCGCAGGTGTCTTGAGCAGCGGCTCGACGGGATGATGATGAACATCAACACGGACTACTGGAAGGCGACCAAGCCGGGGTCGTAAGGCCTCAGTATTCAAGGTTTACCCCCTCACCCAGCCTCTCCCCCTAAAAGGGGGAGAGGGGTAGCTGCGGTCTTGCGTCGAGAGTCCCTCTCCACCGGAACGGGGGAGAGGACAGGTGAGGGGGCGACTGTTTTTCCGTGCCAAGTAAGTTAGCCCATCCTACAATTCGGCCATGACAAACTATCTCAACGATGTCGAGGAACTGGCGGCGCAGGTACCGGACGGTGCGTTGCTCGCGCTGCCGCCCGAATACAGCTTCGTCCCCATGGCGCTGGTCCGCGGGATCATCCGCCGCGGCGTGAAGGACCTTCACATTCTCACGGTGCCGATCAACGGTCTGGCTGCCGACATGCTGATCGGGGCCGGTTGCGTGACGACGGTTGAATGCGCTGCCGTATCACTGGGTGAGGCGGGACCGGCAGCGCGTTTCGGTGCCGCCGTCGAAAGCGGTGCCGTCAAAATTATCGACAGCACGTGTCCGGCGATTCACACCGCGCTGCAGGCGACCGAGAAGGGCGTGCCGTTCATGCCCTTGGGCGGCATCATCGGCTCCGACATCCTTAAGTATCGCGACGACTGGAAGGTCGTCGATGATCCGATGGGCGAGGGACATGGCCGCATCGTCCTGATCCCGGCGATCAGCCCGGACGTCGCGATCATCCACAGCCCGCTCGCCGACCGGGATGGTAACGTCTGGATCGGCCGCCGCCGTGAACTGGCGACTATTGCACACGCCGCCAAGACGTTGCTGGTGACGGTCGAGAAGATCCAGGACGAAAGCCTGCTGGCGTCCGAGGCGACCGCCGCGGCGACGCTGCCCGGGTTCTACGTCACGGCGCTTGCGCAGGCGGAAATGGGGGCGAAGCCGTTGGGTCTTGTCGAGCATTACGCACCCGATCATGACGAGATCGCCGCCTATGCGCGCGAAAGCCGGACCGAGGAAGGCTTCAACGCGTACCTGCAGCGGACGGTGTTCGGTGCGCAGGAGGCCGCCGAGTGAGCTACTCCCGCGACGAATTCCTGATCACGACCATCGCCCGGTTGCTTGAGACCGACGACGTGCGCCATGTCGCCGTCGGCGCGGCATCGCCTATTCCCGGTGCGGCAGCGCTGCTGGCACGCAAGGTGCGGGGCGGCATGCCGCGGGTTTCGCTGATCCACGGCAAGGCGACCAATCCGTTCTGCGACGGCGGGCGCGAGATTTTTGATGCCGCCGGGCAGGGACGCATCGACGTGTTCTTCCTGGGCGGCGTACAGATCGATGGACAGGCCAACCTGAACCTTGTCGGCACCGGGGAATACCCGACGGTCGACAAGCGGTTCTCCGGCTCGTTCGGCTCCGCCTTCATGTACTTCACGGTGCCCAAGGTGATCCTGTTCCGGCCCGAGCATTCCAGGCGCGTGTTCGTGCCCAAGGTCGATTTCATCTCGGCCCCCGGCGTCAGCGATCCGGACGTGCACCGTCCGGGCGGGCCGAAGTTCCTGGTGACCGAGCTTTGCGTGATGTCGTTCGACCGCGACCGTGGGCGCTTCAGGCTCGAAAGCGTGACACCCGGCCGCACGGTCGAGGAAGTCCTCGACAACACCGGCTTCGAAATCGACGTGCCGGAAACGGTCGCCGAAACAAAGGCGCCGGAGGAAGACCGCCTCCAACTCCTGCGCTCGTCGGTCGGACTCGAGGTCGCGGATACCTATCCGGGCTTCGCCAGGGACGTGCTCGGCGTCGAGGTCGCGGCGTAGTTCTTTCGTAATACGCTTACCCCCTCACCCAGCCTCTCCCCCTTCAGGGGGAGAGGGGTCGCTGCGGTCTTGCGTCGAGAGTCCCTCTCCACCGGAACGGGGGAGAGGACAGGTGAGGGGGGCTTAACGTGCGCACTCAGAAATTTACCGTCTTACCGTCATCGGCGAGTTCGTACTTCTCGGCCACGCCCGCAAGGTTCTCCATCATTTCAGGGCCGAAGTGGGTCAGGATCAGGCGCTTCGGCGCGATGTCGGGCATGTGTTCCTCGGGCGTCTGCAGGTCGAGATGTCCCTTCACCTGCCTGGAATGGAACAGGCATTCGGTAATGAACAGGTCGGCATTGTGCCCGGCGCCTTTGACACCGTCGCACCACTGCGTATCGCCGGTGTAGGCAACCGTCTTGCCGTCGACGGTGACGCGCAATGCATACGGCGGGTCACCGCAAGCGTGCGAGACGGGAAACGTCTCGACGCTGAGCCCCGCAACCTCGATCGCTTCCAGTTTCGGCATTTCGATGACGGTCGTGTCGAACTTCCGCTCAACCTCGGTCGAGCCGGGAAACAGCAGTTCCATCGCGTCGTGCAGGCGTGCTTTGGTGCCGGGTGGGCCGGCAACGGTCAGCGGCTTTTCGCGCCTTGAATAAAGCTGCGCGTCCAGAATGAAAAACGGGATCCCGGCGAAGTGATCGCCGTGCAGGTGGGTCAGCAGGATCGTGTCGATGCTGTTCGGATCGATCCCGTGGTGGCGGATCGCCGTCATGCTGGTCGCCCCGCAGTCGATCAGGAAGGCGGTCTTTTCCGCCTGCACGTAGAAGCAGGTGTTGAAGCGGCCACCGGTGCCGAAGGCATCCCCGCAGCCGACGAACGTCAGTTCCATGCGTCAGGTTCCGTTTGCTGTTTCCGGTTCCGATTTGACCAGCGTCCGGTACGCGTGCCAAGTCGCGTGTCCGATCAGCGGCAGGGCGATAACGAGGCCGATCATTGCCGCCGCCATACCGACTGCGATCACGACGACGATGATCGCCGCCCACACCGCCATCGCTGCCGGATTGCGCGTCACCGCGAAGATAGACGTCAGGATGGCCGGCAGAAAATCCGCGCGCTCGCCCAGCATCATCGGCAGCGATACCGCGCTGACGAGAAACGCCGTCACCGCGAAAACGGCACCGATGACCGTGCCGACGGCCATGAACGACAGGCCGTCCGCCGAGAAGAGCGCCGTATTCAGAAGGTTCTGGATCGTCAGCATGCCGTAGGGGAAGTTGATCACATAGATCAGCGCCGCCGTTCTGAGCCAAAGGATCAGGAAGAATGCCATGGCGAGACCGGAGCCGAGAATGCGTCCCGGCGCGCGCCGCCACGCCATTAGGGACGCCGTGAACGTGACCGGTTCGCCGCGTTCCAGCCTGCGGCTCAGTTCATAGATGCCGACGGCGAACACGGGTGCCACCAGCACGAATCCGGCACTCATCGGCCATATCAGGTAGTAGTAGCCGAGTTGGTAGAGGCCGGCGGTGACGGCATAACCCAGCACCACGAAAATAAACCCGTAAAGCAGGCTGATGCCGCGTGTCCGGCGCATGTCGGCCCAACCCAGTGCAAGCCATTGCCAGGGTTCGTTGGTGCTGATGGTGTTGATGCGCCTGGCGAACGGTATGGCCGTTGCCGCCGCTGTCTGGCCGGGCGCCGGATTGTCCGGCATAATATCCCCTCCCGTATTATGGTTTTTTCAGAGGATAACGCGGCGATTTTGCCCGGGCAACAAGTGGGGACATTGCCAACCGGGAGTGAGGGGATACACTCCGGTATCCTATCAAGTTTTCTCACGGGAGTTTATCTGCATGACTGCGCAATCGGCGCCGAAGGGCGCGCTCGACGGTATCAAGGTTCTGGACCTGTCGCGCGTACTGGCGGGACCCTGGTGCGCCATGGTGCTGGGCGACCTCGGCGCCGACGTGATCAAGATCGAAAGCCCCGAAGGCGACGACGTGCGCCACTTCGGCCCGCCATTCAAGAATGGCGAGAGCGCATACTTCATGGTCGCCGGACGCAACAAGCGAAGCGTCGTCGCCGACCTGAAGACCGAGGAAGGGCTGGCACTGGTCAAACGCCTCGCGCTGACGGCGGACATCCTGGTCGAGAACTTCCGCAAGGGCACGCTGGAGAAATTCGGTCTCGCGCCCGATGAGCTCAGGAAAGAGAATCCGGGCCTGATCGTCTGTTCCGTCTCCGGCTACGGGCGCACCGGGCAGATGTCGGAGCGGGCCGGGTATGACTTCGTCATCCAGGCGGAAAGCGGGCTGATGTCGATCGTCGGCGACGAGGATACCGAGCCGATGAAAGTCGGCGCCGCGGTGACCGATATCGTCGCCGGGCAGTACGCGACGCAGGGCGTTCTGGCGGCCCTCTATCACCGCGAAAGGACGGGCGAGGGGCAGGACGTCGATATCTCGTTGCTCGATGGTGCGGCGACGCTGCTGGCCAACCAGGCGGCGGCGTATCTGATGACCGGCGACCGCCCGCCGCGCCTCGGTAACGATCACCCGACCGTGTGCCCGTACCGGCCGTTTGAAACGGCGGATTATCCGATCGCACTGGCGATCGGCGCGAACCGGCAGTTCCGCAAGCTCTGCAACGTCATGGGCTTTGCCGAGCTGGCCGACGATCCGCGCTTCGCGACCAACCCGGCCCGGGTCGAAAACCGGGTGGCGCTTTACGAGATTCTCGAAGCCACGTTTCTGACCCGAAAACGCGACGAATGGCTCGCCGCGCTGCATGGGGAAGGGCTGCCGGCGGGCGCCATCCGCACTGTTGATCAGGTGATGGAAGCACCGGAACTGGCTGAACGCGGTGTCGTGCAGGAGATCGAACACGAAACCGTCGGCAAAATGCGCATTGTCGCCTCGCCGATCAAGCTGTCGAAAACACCGCCGCAGGTGTACTTCGCGCCGCGCCCTCTGGGGGCCGACGGCGACAACCCCGACTGGCTTTAAACCTCACTGATCATTGTTTCCCGGCCTTGAGCCGGGACCTACCTTTCCATTTTACCATGTCCAGCCATGGGTCCCGGATTGATCCTGCGGCCCATCCGGGAAATAGAAGTATTAGAGTTAGAAAAATTCACTAACCGGCTTGCTCGAGACGGGCGTATATTCCGCCCATGGTCGAGATTTCGGAGCGCAATACGGCACAGCGGAACCTGCTGTCGCAACTGCTGCAGCAACACCGGAACAATGCCTATTTCAATAAACGCGAACAGCAGGACGCCTACACGCCGAAGGGCCGCGAGATATACGATACGGTAGATATTTCGGACGGTGCCAAGATCGTCAACCTGAGGCGCGGTCTCGACCTTGCGCGTGACATCCTGGCCGACCGTGACAGCACGACGGTGCAGGAGAAAGTCCGCGCCGGCTCCGAGGACATCAGTCGCATCGGCAAGCTGTTCCGCGCCGTTTTCAGCGGACTCAGATCGGTGTTTGGGCGTTTCTATTAAAACAGCTCGTCTATCCCGGGCGAGGCGCGCGTTGCGCGTCGAGACCCGGGATCCAGTCATCCCGTAACGGGTTGCATACCGATAGGTCCCGGATCGGCCCTTCGGCTCGTCCGAGAAATGGAGGACGAACGTGGAAAATCACAAACCGTGCCGCTTCATCTCCATCCGCTGATCGTGTTTGCTTTCGAAGCGGCGTTTGGCACGTCGTTCGATAATGTTGATCTCGTTACGTGAGTAACCGAGCGTATCGTCTTCTGGGCGCTTTCGATCGATGCCGATTGATGTCGTTGTCGGGAAGCGGACGTCGTTCTCCTTGCGATCCGTGCTACGGTTGAGCAGGTTGATCGCTTCCAGTTCTTCCGGCGTGTAGACCGGCACGGCTGGTTCATCGTGCGCATAGATATCGACGTACTTTTGTACCGTAGATTCATCTACAGCGGGGGCTGTTGGCGGCCAATCCGGAATCTCCGGCGCCTGTGCGCAGGCGCCGAGGGCGAGCAGAGGGATGAGGGTCAGGACCCGTTTCATATCCCTTTATGTAAGGATCATCTGCGTGCAGCGGAAGAGGGCAATGGTCTTGCCGGTAGTTTCATCTTCGACCTTGGCGTCCCAGACGTGCGTGCGCCCGCCGAGGTGCTGTGCCGTGGCGGTAGCACGGATCGCGCCTTCACGGGCGGTACCAAGGTGGTTCGATTTCAGTTCGATGGTGGTGAAGTTCTTCGCCCCTTCGGGCAGGTGCGCGAACGTGGCGTAGCCGCACGTGGTGTCGGCGAGCGCGATGACCGTCGCCGCGTGCAGGAACCCGTTCGGTGCCGTGTGATGCGGCTGGATAGCAAGGCGCGACACCAGCTTCCCCTCGGTGATCTCGATCGGCTCCACGCCCATGTAGTCGGGCAGGTAACCCTTCGCGCGTTCGATCATAAGCTCGACGGTGATGTCGGGGCGAAGTTTGGACTGGGGCATTATTGAAGGACTCCGTTGGCACGTAACATCTGCGACAGGAACAATAGAAAGAAAGAGCCGCCTGTCCAGTACAACGCGCGCAGAAAGCGGGTCCGCTTCTTGTCGCGGATATCGGATACCTTGACGATCTCGTAGACGATTTCTTTTGCCCAGTCGGCGGCCATGACCGCCCGAGAATAGGTTTCGATATCCGCGAACTTGGTGGTGTCGAAGTACATGGTCCCGTCAACGTGGGCCTGATGGTTGCGTTTTTTCATGACCTTGTCGACGCGCGACGGATAGAGCACCAGCGCGAACATGATGATCGGCAGGATGACGATCACCCATCCGGCGAACACGTACCATCCGGCCCATTCCATCGGCACCGGCATGTGCTTGCCGGACTGCTGCACGACGCCGAGCGCGAAGATATAACCGACGCCGACGATCTGTGCCTTGGTGTCGTAGCTTCTGACGGTGTCCTGTGCTTCGTGCAATACAGCCATGAGGGCGTCGGCATCGAGTTTGTCATGAAAGTTTCCGGATATCTGTTCGGACATCGGTTCCTCCTCGTCATATCAGATGGGTCGGGTGGGCGAGGGGGAGCATACCGATGAATGTGGCGGGAGTTTGACGGTTTCGGGGCGATCCAGCGGGTGCAGCAAAGCGCGTCATCCCGGGCAGGAACTACCTCAACCTCGTCATTCCCGCGAAAGCGGGAATCCAGTCTTTGGACACTGCATGTATTCTGGATCCCCGCCTGCGCGGGCATGACGATTTTTTTTATGTTGTACGTTTTTCCTCAATCGCGGCGATGTCGGCAACGTTCTTTCTGATGCGTTTCACGTCCGCTTCCGATGCGCCGAGCACGCCACCCGTGCGTTCGGCGGCGTCGGCGTATCGTCTGAGCTGGTGTTCGAACTCGGCCTTGGCGGCCCGCAGTTCGCGGAGGTGAGTCTGTACGCTGTCGCTCACGACGCCTTTTTCTTGGCGCGTTTGCCGCCCACGTAGGGGGCGAGGTACTGACCGGTGAAGCTTTCTTTCACTTTGGCGACATCTTCCGGGGTGCCTTGCGCCACGATGTGACCGCCCTTGATGCCGCCCTCGGGGCCGAGGTCGACGATGTAGTCGGCGGTCTTGATGACTTCCAGGTTGTGTTCGATGACGATCACGGTGTTGCCGTTCTCGACCAGTGCGTCGAGGACTTCCAAGAGCTTTTTCACGTCGTCGAAGTGTAGGCCCGTGGTCGGCTCGTCGAGGATATAGACCGTCTTGCCGGTGGCGCGGCGACTGAGTTCCTTGGCAAGTTTCACGCGCTGCGCCTCACCGCCCGAGAGCGTTGTCGCCTGCTGGCCGAGATGGATGTAGCCAAGGCCTACGCGCTGCAGCGTTACCATCTTGTCGCGGATCGCGGGGACCGCCTTGAAGAAATCGGCGGCCTCGTCGACGGTCAGGTCCAGCACCTCGGCGATGGACTTGCCGCGGAACTTGATCTCCAGCGTTTCACGGTTGTAGCGCGCACCCTTGCAGACGTCGCATTCAACATAGACGTCGGGCAGGAAGTGCATCTCGATCTTGATGACACCGTCACCCTGGCATGCCTCGCAGCGCCCACCCTTGACGTTGAAGGAGAAACGGCCCGGCTTGTAGCCGCGCGTCTTGGCCTCCGGCAGGTTGGCGAACCAGTCGCGGATCGGCGTGAAGGCACCTGTGTAGGTCGCCGGGTTGGAGCGCGGCGTACGGCCGATGGGGCTCTGGTCGATGTCGACCACCTTGTCGATGAATTCGAGCCCCTTGAGGTCGTCGTGTGCGCCCGGGATCTCGCGGGCGTTCATCAGCTTCCGCGCCAGCGCCTTGTATAGCGTCTCGATGATCAGCGACGACTTGCCGCCGCCGGAAACGCCGGTCACGCAGACCATGGTACCGAGTGGCAGGGAAACATCGACATTCTGCAGGTTGTTGGACGAGGCACCGGTCAGGGCCAGCTTCTGGCCCTTTTTGCCCGGGCGGCGCCGGGCCGGCACGGGAATGGCTTCCTTGCCCGAGAGATACCGCCCCGTCAGGCTGTCGTCGCAGGCGATCACTTCCTTCGGTGTGCCGGCGACAACGACATTGCCGCCGTGCACGCCGGCGCGCGGCCCCATGTCGATCACGTAATCGGCGGCGCGGATCGCATCCTCGTCGTGCTCGACGACGATCACGGTGTTGCCGATGTCGCGCAGCCGTTCCAGCGTCTTCAAAAGGCGTTCGTTGTCGCGTTGGTGCAGGCCGATGGAGGGTTCGTCCAGCACGTAGAGCACGCCCGTGAGCCCCGAGCCGATCTGCGACGCGAGACGGATGCGCTGGCTCTCGCCACCTGAAAGCGTGCCCGATGCACGCGACAGGGTGAGGTATTCGAGCCCCACGTTACGCAGGAAGTGCAGGCGTTCGTTGATCTCACGCAGGATGCGCCGCGCAATTTCATTCTGTTTCTTCGAGAGCGTCTTTTCCAGGCCGACGAACCAGTCGGCGGCTTCGTCGATGGAGAGGTCGCTGGCGTCGGAGATGTCCTTGCCGTCGATCTTGACGGCGAGTGCTTCCGGTCTCAGACGCTTGCCGTGACAGGTCTCGCACGGTGCCACGGTCTGGTAGCGCTGCAGTTCGTCGCGCACCCAGTTGCTGTCGGTCTCGCGCCAGCGACGTTCCATGTTCGGCACCACGCCCTCGAACGGTTTCTTGATCTCGTAACTCTTGGAGCCGTCCTTGTAGCGCATGGTGACAGCTTCGTTGCCCGACCCGAACAGCAGCATCTCGCGGTGCTTCTTGGAAAGCTTCGACCACGCCACGTCGAGCTTGAAGCCGAAGTGCCCGGCAAGGCTTTCCAGCGTCTGCGCATAATACTTCGATGACGATCCGGCCCACGGCTGGATCGCGCCTTGCGCCAGCGATTTGCTGTCGTCCGGGATGACGAGTTCGGCATCAAAGAACATTTCCGTGCCGAGGCCGTCGCACGACGGGCAGGCCCCGAACGGGTTGTTGAAAGAAAACAGGCGTGGCTCGATCTCGTCGATGGTAAACCCGGAAATGGGGCAGGCGAACTTGGCGGAAAAGACGGTCCGGCCCTCCGGCACGTGGTCCTTGATGCCGCCCTTTTTGCCTTTCGGCGCCTGGGTCTGGTCGGCATCGGCGTCATCCACATAAGCAATGCCGTCGGCGAGATTGAGCGCCGTCTCGATGCTGTCGGCGAGGCGCGTCTCGATGCCTTCCTTGACGACGAGCCGGTCGACGACGATTTCGATGTCGTGCTTGTATTTCTTGTCGAGGTCGGGTGCGTCCTCGAGGTCGTACATCTCGCCGTCGATGCGCACGCGCTGAAAGCCGCGTCGAGCCAGGTCCTGCAGTTCTTTTTTATACTCGCCCTTGCGGCCACGGACGATGGGGGCGAGCAGGTAAAGCCGCGTGCCTTCGTCCATCTCCATCACCCGGTCGACCATCTGGCTGACGGTCTGTGCCTCGATCGGCAGACCCGTGGCGGGTGAATAGGGGATGCCGACCCGCGCGAACAGCAGCCGCATATAGTCATAGATTTCGGTAACGGTGCCGACGGTCGAACGCGGGTTGCGCGACGTCGTCTTCTGCTCGATGGAAATGGCCGGGCTCAGGCCCTCGATGGTGTCCACGTCCGGCTTCTGCATCAGTTCCAGGAACTGCCGTGCGTAGGCACTGAGGCTCTCGACATAGCGGCGCTGGCCCTCGGCATAGATGGTGTCGAAGGCGAGCGACGACTTGCCGGAACCGGACAGCCCGGTAATCACGGTCAGGCTGTGGCGCGGAATGTCGACATTGACGTTCTGCAGGTTATGTTCGCGGGCGCCTTTAACGCTGATAGTGTCCATGACAAGCCAGTCGCAGATTGGATTTCGAGTGCCGCACAAGGGCCTATCGGTATATGGGTTTACCTGAGCCGTAAAGAAAGGATTCGCGGCCGAGCGGTGGATAACCGTTGTTACGTCGTGAATCCGGTTTCAGACCACTGTCAGGCGTGCGCGACGGTCATTTTCTGGCTTTCGCGGGCTTGCATGGTGTCGGGGTGTGACGCATCGCAGCGCTCGAGCATGCTGTGAGCGAGATCGCGAAGGTCTTCGACATCCTTGCCGTTCGGTGTTTTCGACGATGCCTTCAACCGGACCGAGACGGCGATCAGTGAATCGCCGAGATCGCGGACATGCCGGTATATCGTCCGGTTCAGGCGACGGTCGATGTCATCGACGATCAGTTCCAACTGCCGGATACCGCTTTCGAGCACCTTGTCGTTCCCGACGGCCATGGCCGCTGTCATCTTGCCGGCGATCCAGTTGACGCCCTTGACGTCACTCAGGATCTTTCGTTCGTCGAGCGCGGCCGCGACCTCGCTCACCTGCTGCAACATCATGGTACGCGACGTCCCGTCGGCGATGATCTTTATCGGATTGGGCACGCTCATCTGCGCTTTGATGGCATCTTCGGTCCGAATGTCCTGGCGCCGGTCCGGTCCGATATACTCGGCCGTCGCCACAAACGGTTTGCGTTTCTGCGAGAAGTACTCAACCCGCTTGCGGAACACCGGTGGGTCAAGCGGCTTGAGCGTAAGCCCGTCGAAGCCGGCATTGACAATCTTGCTCATGGCCCCGCCTTGTTTGTCTTCCGTGAGGCCAATGGCTATGGGGAAGGGGTTTTCGCCGAGCCGCCGCTGCCGGACGTCTTTAATGACCGCGCACAGCACACCTTCGTCGGCATGCACGTTTCCGATCAGAAGATCCACTTCATTGCATTCGAGTGCGACACGCACGGCCTCCACCGTGTTCGTACTGGATATATCTCCGAAACCGCTTTCCCTCAGGACGTTTCTGACTGCGCCGAGAAACTCGAGGTTCGGGTCGTATAGCATCACCTTGACGTTTTCGAGCGATTGCATTTCGACACCACCACACCTATTACGGTAACGAAATGTTTGAGCCTGTGGATAAGTCTAGCTGTGACGACCGTCACAATATACGCTCAAAGGTCGTATTTATTTGGTTCAACACGTGACCGATATGGTCATATCGTCATGTTCCGCTCAATTTTCGCCGACGGCTTCGGCGATGTTTCTGCCGTGGATTGCGATATTCGGGAAAATCCCGGTGATCCTTCTATGAACCATCTCGCACGTTGACACGCGCGCCGCCGTGACGAGACTGCGGGCCAGCGAACGGCGCAGCGCCAAATGAGGAGAACATGCATGAGTGACCAGCTTAACGAGGAGTTCGAGAAGGCCGATCTGGTGTTATCCGACGCCCTCGTCCAGTTTCAGGACCAAGGCGTGAGCCAGTACGTGTACGGCATGGCGTTGCTGGAAATCGGGATCGCCGCCCTCGTAAAGCTCGACGAGCCCGACGAGCAGATCATCGAGGTGGCCCGCGAGTTCATCGCCAAGGCCAAGGGATTCCAGAACACAGCATTTCCGATTCCCCGCGAGCAGTAACCGCGAAACGGACTCCACTCGTTATTCACCAACCGTTATAGTGCCGTCGAATTCATCCAAGAGGGGGAAAAATGGCAGGCTCAGTTAACAAAGTCATTCTTGTCGGCAATCTCGGCCGCGATCCGGAAATCCGCTTTACCCAGTCGGGCCAGAAGATCGCCAACATGAGTGTCGCCACCTCCGAGCAATGGCGTGACAAGCAATCCGGTGAGCGCCGCGAAAAGACCGAATGGCACCGGGTCGTCGTGTTCGACGAGCGGCTGGCAGACATTGTCGAGAAATACGTCAAGAAGGGCTCCAAGGTTTATCTCGAAGGCTCGCTTCAGACCCGCAAATGGACCGGTAACGACGGTATCGAGAAATACACCACCGAGGTTGTTCTGCAGCGCTTCTCCGGCGTGCTGACGATGCTCGATTCCGCCGGTGGCGGCGGTGGTGGCGGCGGCTACGGCGGCGGTGGCGGCAGCGACGAGCCCCCGTCCTGGGACGGCCCCGACAGCGGAGGCTCTTCCGGCGGCGGTTCGGGTGGCGGCCGTGGCCCGGGCGGCGACCTCGACGACGAAATTCCGTTCTGACCTGATTTCCGTTACCCCCTCACCCAGCCTCTCCCCCTGAGAGGGGGAGAGGGGAAGCCTCATTGTTGATCCGAGAGTTCCTCTCCACCACTTGTGGGGGAGAGGACAGATGAGGGGGCTCGCCTCGAAGTTGAGGATGTTCGCATGACTCACATGCGCCGAAACGTGTTGTTGCTGGCCTGTTGTCAGGCGCTGGCCATGTCCGGCACGTCGATGCTGCTGACGGTCAGCGCGCTGGTCGGGGTCATGCTGGCGCCCTCCAAAACGCTGGCAACCCTGCCGCTTGCCGTTCAGTTCACCGCGACCACGCTCTCGACCGTCCCGGCGTCCCTGCTGATGGCGCGGATCGGCAGGCGCGCGGGCTTCACGCTGGGCCAGACCATCGGCATGATCGGCGGCGCGGTCGGTGCCTATGCGATCTGGATTGGGTCGTTTTGGCTGTTCATGGCGGGCGGCGTGCTGCTCGGTATTCACAACGCGTTTTGGCAGTACTACCGCTTCGCCGCGGCGGAATCGGCGACGGAGGATTTCCGGGCACGTGCGATTTCTTACGTGCTGGCCGGCGGCCTTGTCGCAGCGTTCCTGGGGCCGCAGCTTGCCAAGTGGACGGCGGAGGTCAGCGCAGCGACGTTTTCGGTGAGTTTCGCGGTGATTATTGCGCTCAGCTTCGTCGCAATCATCCTGTTGCAGTTCACGAAGATCCCCGATCAGGTACATCAGGGTGTCAGCAAGGCAGGGCGGCCGATCCGCGAAATCATGGCGTCGCCCAGCTTCATCGTCGCCGCCATGTCGTCGACCATCGGCTACGGGATGATGAACCTGCTGATGACGTCGACGCCGCTCGCCATGACGTTCTGCGGGTTCGCCTTCAATGACGCTGCGACCGTCATCCAGTGGCACATCGTCGGCATGTTCCTGCCGAGTTTCTTCACCGGTCACATCATCAAGCGGTTCGGCGTCATCAACGTGATTGCCGCCGGTGCGGCACTGCAGGCGGTCGCCATCGTCGCCGGTATCTCGGGCGTCGAGTTCGGCAACTTCTGGTTCGGTCTGATCTGTCTCGGCGTCGGCTGGAATTTCATGTTTATCGGCGGCACTACGCTGCTGACCGAATCCTATGCGCCGGAAGAGCGGGCCAAGACCCAGGCGGCCCATGATTTCATGCTTTTCAGTCTTGTTGCCATCACGGCGTTCGCGTCGGGCGTGCTGCACGAAACGCTGGGCTGGCAGGCGGTCAACCTGATCGCCGCGGTACCGGTTTCGGCGGCGTTCCTGGCGGCCGTCTGGTACGGTGCCAGGAAGGCCCGGAAACCAGCGCTCTGAGCGGGTTTCCGGCGGTCCTGAGAAAGCCGGAAAAAAGCCCCTGAAAAGCGGCCCGGGAGGTTGTTCAGGGGGGCGCAAAATGCTAAAAACAGGGGTCTATCAAGAGTGCTTTCGGGGCGCTCCAGCATTGACGCCCAAGTAACTGATAATAAAGCGAAATATATAAATTGTCTCAGCCGCCCGAAGCACCCCCGCCGGCGACTCCGGAAGATGATGTAACGCCGGTTTCGATCATCGACGAAATGCGCAATTCGTACCTCGATTACGCAATGAGCGTGATCGTGTCGCGTGCGCTGCCGGATGTCCGCGACGGCCTCAAGCCGGTACACCGCCGCATCCTCTATTCGATGAAGGAAAACGGCTACGAAGCCGGCAAACCGTACCGTAAATCGGCGCGCATCGTCGGTGACGTGATGGGTAAATATCACCCGCACGGCGACCAGGCGATCTACGACGCCATGGTGCGCATGGCGCAGAACTTCTCGATGCGCCTGCCGTTGATCGACGGGCAGGGCAACTTCGGTTCCATGGACGGCGACCGCGCCGCCGCCATGCGATATACCGAGGCGCGCCTGCACCGCTCGGCACATGAGCTGATCGAGGATATCGACAAGGAAACCGTCGATTTCCAGCCCAACTACGACGAAACGGTGGTCGAGCCGAAGGTGCTGCCGGCCGGGTTCCCGAACCTTCTGGTCAACGGCGCCGGCGGCATCGCCGTCGGTATGGCGACCAACATCCCGCCGCATAACCTGGGCGAGGTGATCGACGCCTGTTTCGCCGTGATCGAAAATCCCGATATCACCATCGACGAGATCATCGAGCACCACGTGCCGGGGCCGGATTTTCCGACCGGCGGTCTGGTCATGGGCAAGAACGGCATCCGTCAGGCCTATCACACCGGGCGTGGTTCCGTGGTCATGCGCGGTCGCACCTCGATCGAGGAAACCCGCAAGGACCGCTTCGCCATCATCGTCCACGAGATCCCGTATCAGGTGAACAAGTCGCGGATGGTCGAAATCATCGCCGAGGCGGTACGCGACAAGCGGATCGAGGGGATTTCCGACCTTCGTGACGAGAGCGACCGCAAGGGGGTCCGCGTCGTCGTCGAGATCAAGCGCGATCACGAGCCGGAAGTGGTGCTGAACCAGCTGTTCCGCTACACGCCGCTGCAGACCTCGTTCGGCGTCAACATGCTGGCGCTGCACGAAGGCCGCCCGCAGCAGTTGAATATTAAGCAGATCATCGTTGCGTTCGTGAACTTCCGCGAAGAGGTGATCCGCCGCCGCACCATCTATGAACTCGGCAAGGCGCGAGAGCGGGCGCATATATTGGCCGGTCTCGCCGTTGCCGTTGCTAACATCGACGACGTCATCGCGCTGATCCGCCATGCACCGGACCCGCAGGATGCCCGCGAACAGCTGATGGCGCGCGAATGGCCGGCCGAGGACGTGGCGCCGATGATCGCGCTGCTGGACGAGCCAGGCCGGGGCGTCGTCGACGGCAAATACAAGCTGTCCGAGGAACAGGCGCGCGCCATTCTCGAGCTTCGCCTGCACCGTCTGACCGGACTGGAGCGGGACAAGATCGGTAACGATCTCAAGGAGATCTCGGAACGTATCGCCGAATACCTGGAAATCCTGCGCTCTCGCGAAAAGCTGCTGGGTATCCTCGTCGACGAGCTCAAGGTCATCCGCGACAAGTTCGCCGACGACCGCCGCACGGCCCTCGAGGAAGATGCCTACGAGCACGATATCGAGGATCTGATCCAGCGCGAGGACATGGTCGTGACCGTGACCAACGCGGGCTACATCAAGCGCGTGCCGATCTCGACCTACCGCGCCCAGCGGCGTGGCGGCAAGGGCCGTGCCGGCATGGCGACGCGGGACGAGGATTTCGTCTCCCAGGTCTACGTCGCCAATACGCACCAGCCGGTGCTGTTCTTCTCGTCGACCGGCATGGTCTACAAGATGAAGGTCTACAAGCTGCCCGTCGGCACGCCGCAGGCGCGCGGCAAGGCGCTGATCAACCTGCTGCCGCTGGATCCGGGCGAGACGATCTCGACCACCATGGCACTGCCCGAGGACGAGGATAGCTGGAACGACCTGTTCGTCATGTTCTCGACGGCGATGGGCAACGTGCGCCGCAACCGGCTTTCCGACTTCACCAACGTCATGGCCAACGGCAAGATCGCGATGAAGCTGAACGAGGGCGACTCGCTTGTTCGCGTCCGCACCTGTACCGAGGACGACGACGTCGTGCTGTCGACCCGGCACGGCAAGTGCATCCGTTTCTCGGTCACCGATGTCCGCGTGTTCTCCGGCCGTACCTCGGTCGGCGTCCGGGGCGTGCGCCTCAAGAAGGACGACGAGGTCATCGCCATGTCGATCCTCAGGCACAACGAGATCGATACCGAGACCCGGGATGCCTATCTGCAGGCCGAACACGCCCAGCGCCGCCTCAACAATCCGAACGCGGACTATACCGACCGTGACGAGGACAAGGCGCGCGATACAGAACTGGCGTCGCGCATGGCCGAACCGGCGTTCCAGGACCTTGAAGAGCGCGAGGAATTCATCCTCACCGTCACCGCCGACGGTTTCGGCAAGCGTTCGTCGGCCTACGAATACCGGATTTCCGGGCGCGGCGGGCAGGGCATCACGGCGATTTCGCTGGATCGCGGCAAGGGCAACGACGACGCCACCGTGATCGCATCGTTCGCCGTCGTCGACAGCGACCAGGTGATCCTCGTGACCAACGGCGGGCAGATCATCCGCACGGGTGTCGATCAGGTCTCGATTGTCGGCCGCGGCGCGCGCGGCGTGCGCCTGTTCAATGTCTCCGATGACGAGGAAGTCGTATCCGTCTCCCGCGTCCGCGAAGCGGTCGGTGACGACGAAGGCGAGGATGCCGGCGAAGAGGGCGCGGCCGTGCCCGCCGAGGTCGCCGGTGCCGAACTGCCCGATGGCGATGACGTCCCTGCTGACGAGGCGCCGGAGGACGAACCGGACGAGGGGCAGGGCGCATGACGAAACGTATCGGCGTCTACCCGGGCACCTTCGATCCGGTGACCAACGGGCACATGGACGTGATCGGCCGCGCGACCCGCATCGTCGACGAACTCGTTGTCGGCGTTGCCGTCAACATCGGCAAGGGGCCGCTGTTCAGCCTCGAAGAGCGGGTCGAATTGCTGGAAGGCTCGATCAAGCACCTGTCCGCGGATGCGGCGTCGAGAATCCGTATCGTGCCGTTCGACAACCTGCTGATCGAATTCGTGCACGCGCAGGGCGCCTGCATGATCGTGCGCGGGCTCCGCGCCGTCTCGGATTTCGAGTACGAATTCCAAATGGCGTCGATGAACGCGCGCATGGACAACCGGATCGAGACGGTGTTCCTGACCGCGTCCGAGCGCAACCAGTTCATCTCGTCCCGTTTCGTCAAGGAAATCGGGCGTCTCGGCGGCGATATCGGTCATTTCGTGACGCCCGAGGTCAAGGATCGCCTGATCAAGCGTTTCGCCGAGCTGGACGGTGTGGCCGACGGTCTCGACGACGGTGGCGACGACTGATTCCGCCGGTTTCCGGGCGAATCCGAAAAACTGTAAAAAATCGGAAATCGAACGTTGACCATACGCGCCCGTCTCCGTAATGTCCGGCCCGTCCAGTCCCTTGGAGGCCCCTGGGCACCTTTTTGAGCGCGCTTAGCTCAGCTGGTAGAGCAACTGACTTTTAATCAGTAGGTCACAGGTTCGAACCCTGTAGCGCGTACCAATTTGAAACCCCCGGAGCCCATGGTTCCGGGGGTTTTTCTGTGGTTTTAGGTCTGGATTCTGCATGATAGCGTCGATCTAAGGTCAAATCGCAAAGGGATGAGAGATGACGCAACCTTGCGACCTGAGCGCCGTCGAGGCACGGAGGCTGATGCAGGCCGGCGAGCTTTCGCCGGTCGAACTGCTGGAAAGCTGCCTTGCGCGGATCGCCGCCGTGAACGGCACCGTCAACGCGATCACGGCGATGGACGAGGCGCGGGCGCGCACCGAGGCCGAAGCGGCGGAAAAAGCATATCGGGCGGGTGAGGCCGCCGGACCGCTGGCCGGTCTGCCCGTCGGCATCAAGGACCTGAATGCGACCGCTGGGCTCAGGACCACTTACGGGTCGCTGATCCATGAGAACGACATCCCGGAACGTGACGAGGCGCTGGTGGCACGGCTGCGGCGGGCCGGGGCGATCATCCTCGCCAAGACCAACACGCCGGAATTCGGCGCCGGGTCCAACACCACAAACCGGGTGTTCGGGCCGACGCGCAATCCCTATGACCTCGAGCGCACGCCGGGGGGCTCTTCCGGCGGTTCGGCGGCGGCCCTGGCGACGGGGATGCTGCCGCTGGCGCACGGCAGCGATACCGGCGGCAGCCTTCGCAACCCGGCGACATGGTGCGGGGTTGTCGGGTTCCGTCCGACGCCGGGACTGGTCGCGCGCGAGGTCCGGACCCTCAACTACACGCATTTCAGTGTGCAGGGACCGATGGCCCGCGAGGTCGCCGACGCGTCGTTGATGATGGCGGGGCTTGCCGGGAATGACAGCCGTGATGTGCTCTCCGGGCCCTGCAATCCGGCGGCGTTCGTCAATCTGCCGGACGTCGACATCTCGAAACTGCGCGTCGCCTGGTCGACCGATTTTGGCGGCGTCGCGCCACTTGATGACGACATCCGGGCGAGCTTCGGCGCCGTTATGGGTGAGATCGGTCCGAGGTTCGGTTCTTGCGATGCGCGCGATCCTGATTTCAGTGCCGCGCGAGACATATTCTGGACGCTTAGATGCGTTTATTACGTTGCCAGTCACGAAGAGCGGATCGCGAAGCACCGTGATCTGCTGGCACCCAACATCATCTCGAACTACGAGGCCGGGCTGTCGATGACATTGCCCGACGTGGCGCGGGCGGAACGTGCCTGGGCCGCACTCTACAAGGCGTTTGAGGCGTTTTTCGCCGATATCGACCTGCTGATCGTGCCGGGCAATGCGGTGGCGCCCTTCAAGGTCGCGGACGGCATCCCGAAATCGGTCGGCGGCCGGGTGATGGAAAACTACCTGGATGCGTCGCTGGTGCGATCGGCTTTGACGCTGACCGGGCACCCGGTCATCGCGATCCCGGCAGGTCTCGATGCATTGGGTATGCCGTTCGGGCTGCAGGTGGTCGGTAAACGGCGCGGTGATCTCGATCTTCTGGCGGCAGCGCATGCGCTGGAAATGAGGATCAGGAAGACGCCGAGATTGGACCTGCCTTCGCTGAATATCGGCCCCTTGACGGCGTAATCACTCTCCACCCACCCGGCACACCCCCGTTGAGATTTCGTCGTCGGAGATCCAGACGAACGGCATGGCGCCGTCCTTGAATGTGTCGATCTTCAGGATCCTGAGGCCCGTGTTGCCGAGGCCCTTGTGCACGCTGACGGCGAGCAGCGCGTTCTCCGCCACCGCCTTCTGCAGCAGGCTCAGCACCCATTCGTCCTTGAGCCCGCTGAGCCGCCCGGTGCGGTCGTCGAAGGTGAAGCGGGGATGGCGCCTGAGCGTCAACGCCGTCCGGTCGTCGCCCTGCGGTACGCCGTCGGGGCCGAGGTGCCGTACCTCCTTCACGTCGCACGCATAGACCGCCGCTGCGGCCCGGCCGGGCAGGACACAGGTCATGACGATCGCAAGGGCGGCGAAGAAGGCAAGGCGCACGGTTCAGCTCCGGTACCGGCACGGCGGACCCGCCGTGCTGGCACCAGTGTGCCGAAATCCTGCGGTTTGTGAAGTCCCGCCCGTGGTGGGGGCGGGGCGAGGGTGCTAGTTCAGGAACCCTGAGATTTCGTCCAGCAGCGCCAGGCGCTGTTTCTTGAGGTCCTCAAGGTGGGCGTCGTCCATCGGCTCGATGTCGGTCTCGCCGCGGTGGATTTCCCGGTTCAGGGTATGGTGCCGGTCGCACAGCTTGGCGAAGTGCGCATTTTCCGCGCGGAGTTTGTGAATCTGCTCCACGTGTTCGGGGAAATCGTCGGCGAGTTCGTGCGGTGTATGGGTCATGGCTCTCTCTTGAAAAGTAACGCTGAGAGAAGAGTGCCCGGTCCGGCCCGGCGTCTCATTGACCTAAATCAACGGCGTGCCGTAGCCGGCGTTTTTCAGGAACTCCAGCAGCAGGGCGCTGACGGCTTCGGGTTGTTCCTGCTGCACCCAGTGCCCGGCGCCGTCGACAAGGTGCGTGCCGCGATAGGCCGTGCAGACGCGGGTTTCCAGCGCCTCGAGCGCGCCCGGTGTCTGGTACGTGCCCCAGTCGCTTTTGCCGGAGACGAACATCGCCGGGACATCAATGGTGCGCCCGGCGAACACTTCCTGTTCGCGGATGAAGGCGTCCACGAAGCGGCAGCGGTACCAGTTGAGCCCGCCCTGAAAACCGGTGCGCGCGTAGGTGTCGCTGTAAACCCGGAGTGCGCTGTCGGGCAGCCATGTATTGGCCGCGACGGTGGCGGCGTCCGGCATTTCCGGCGCCACGGTCCCGGCCATCGTCTGGTCCAGGTCCATGACGTAGTAGGTCGGCAGCTTGGCGAGTTCCTCCGCCGTCCAGCCCGACAGCCGGTGCGGTCTGTTATCGGCCCAGTCGGCGGACTTGTGATGGAAATAGGCGCGCAGGAAATCTTGCACCCCTTGCGGCGCGCGCCACATATCGTCGTTGGCGGGGCGCGTCGAATAGTAGCGGTGATAGTGCTTGCGCGGGCGGGGAAGGGCGGCGAGGTCTGCATCGATGTCGACGGCGGGACCCGGCCTCAGCGGCGGCGGTCCCGCGTACGGCGCGCTCATCAGAACGACGGATTTGAACACGTCGGGCCGGATCAGCGCGAAATGCGCCGCTGCGAACGATCCGAAATCGTGCCCGATCAGGTCGACCGGACCGATACCCATCGCGTCCAGCAGCCCGAGCGTGTCGCGCAGCAGGTTGAGAAAACGGAACGTTGAAAGGTCGCCGTCGTAGTCGCTGTCCCACCCCGTGGTCAGGCCGTAACCGCGCTGATCCGGTGCGATGACGTGATAACCGGCGGCGGCAAGTACCGGCATGACCTTGCGCCAGCTGTAGGCCAGTTCCGGGAAACCGTGCAGCAAAAGTACCGGCGGGCACCCCGGTTCGCCCGCTTCGAGGACGTGCATGTCGAGGCCGTTGCCGTTCGCGATCATGCGCGCGCGGATGCCGTCGGAGAGCGAGGTGGCGTAGAGGCTGTCGTCGGTCATGGACGGCTACTTTAGCGCCGCCATCACCCGTGTCTCAATCGAGAATGCGTGAACAGTCGTATACCACCGGGTCGGTGCTGCACACGGGCGCGCGCCGGAGCGGGGTTTCGTTGCGGCCGATGCAGACCCGGCCGATCCGGATGAAGCATGTAACCGCCAATGCACATTCCGCAAAGCAGACCTGTCCCGAACCGCAGTCGTCGGTGGTTTCGCAGGGGCCATCGCGGGGCGGCGGCGCATGATAACAGTTGTGGTAGAACGCCTGGGCATCGGCACTGCGTTCGCTGCCGTCCGGGAAGATGACCGTCGCGGTATTGGTGGTATGGCGCAGTTCGCCCGGATCGGTGCAACTGAACTGGTTGTAGGCGTCGATCGCAATCCCCGTTATACCCGGCGGCAGGAACGGCAAGGTGCACGTGACCAGAAGGCCGGATATCGAACAGTTCGGCCCGGCGACGGAGACGGGAGCGAACGGCAGCGGCAGCACGTCGCGGATTGTCACGGGACCCTGAATACTCAGCCCCGGGTTCTCGACGGTGACCCGGAACGTCATGAGCTGGCCCGGCGTGGCGGCGAAATTCGGCACGGTTTTTTCAATGATCAACTCATCGATGTCGGGCGGCGCACAGTGGCGGGCAATCAGCACATCGTGTCCGCCAGCGCGCGATCCCTGCGGTGCACCGCCGAGAGGAACGTTGACGGTGTCCGACAATGTCGTCAGACCGATATAGCTGCAGTGGTTTCGGTCCCGCGCCATGGCCATGCCGGCATCGAGATCCTCGCCGCCCAGGTAGGTGAAGTAAGCAACCTGACCCGTGCTGTCGAGGAAGCCGTAAAAACCGTCGGTCTCTCCACCCTGATAGACAGGGGTTACGGCGCCGCCCCTGGCGAGGATGTCGGATTGAGTCTCGCCAACGACATGTGCCTGATTGATGCCGTCGACGGAGATGTCATACGTAATTCCCAGGTGACCGCCGTATTCGGTGCGATAAACGAACGAATGACCGTTGGGCGAGATTTTCACGACGAACGCCATGGTGCCGGTGTTGCCGCCAATGCCGCGGCCGCCAACGTAGGCCATGCCGAGGGCATCGACATCGATCGCGTAACCTGCATCGAGACGGTCGTATTCCAGCATTGTCACGTAACGAAAGTCGGTGCCGTCGGATTTGATGCGGGCCGCGAAGCCGTCGAAGCACTTGTTGGTAAAAAAATACTCGCCGCACACGAGGCCGGTGACTTCGTCGAGCGTCGGCTCGGCGGCAGCGTCCGGCGTCACCGGAAAATCGAATGACGTACTGACGCCCGTGATGAAGGCTTCGTGATCGTGCACCTTGATATCGATCCCGACGTCCGAAAACCTTCCGTTGATCAATGTGAAATACCCGAGCGTGGAAAGATCGGCGGAGATCGAAGCGGCATAGGCGTCGGAACGACCGGTCAGGACATTCTGCGCGGCATCGGCCTGGAAGTATGTGGGATTGAGTTGCGGTGGTTCGCCGCTGTTATGGTACGTCGTCCCGGTGAAGTGCAGGAAACCGGGATCGCTGCTGTCCGCGTCGGGCGGGTCGAAATCGCAGGCATGCACGAACGTGGTGTTGCCGGGCGTGATCAATGTCGACGCCGTCGGCGTGCCGGATGGGGACAGCCTTAGGATGAAACCGGCGATCGTGCCGTTCGGGTCTCTCTTGTCGCTGAGCGGGTTCCCCGGCAGCGGAAAATCTTCGCTGCTGGTTGAGCCGCAAAGGTAGCTTTCGCCGTCGCCGCCGGGTGAAACGCCCATCCCGAGTTCGGTTTTGCTGCCGCCGAAATAGTTGATGTAATCCCACGTCGCTGTGCCCGCGGGGTCGATATTCAGACGGGCGGCAAATGCGTTGTATTCCCCGTTTTCGGCTGGCCCGGCGGCGTTCGGCAAATCGGTCGAGAACGTCGTGCCGCCGACCAGTAGACGTTCCTCGCGGTCAAGTTCGATATCGAGACTCGGAATATTGATTTGATTGCTGCGTACGATGCCGATGACTGGGGATTCGCTCAGTGTGCCACCGAAATAGGTGGCAAAATCGATCTGCGGGTCGATCAGCAACCGCGTGCTCCGCGTTCGTTGTGGCAGGCTGAAACCGACCGTGTCGGCGGAGACCAGCTCAAACGCGACCTCGACCTCGCGGCGCAGGTTTTCCGAGTATTCATAAGCACGCGGCGGACGATGCTGGACCTTGCGCCCGTTCTGCAGCGTCAGCACAAGGGTGCCGTCGGCACCGATGCCGGCGCTCCTGATCGTGGTGAAGCGCATGCGGATGCGTTTCGGGTCGCCCCGTTCGCCGACCACAAAATGGTATCGCAGTTTTCCGTCGCCGTTTTCGACGATCATATCCGTATCGCGATATACCCCGCTGTAGGTGACACCCTGGAACATCGGAACGTCTCTGATCCATTTGGCGCGGTCCCGGCCGGTGAAATACGATACCTTGGTCGTTACCGGGCTGCTTCCGGAGAGCCTGGTTCGCTCGCTGGCGCCGACCAGCTGCATATGCAGGGCATAGGGCTTTTCGACCAGTCCGGCGTTCTTGCCACCGGGGGCAGGGGCGCTCCGCTCGTCATCGTACTCGGGGAACGGGTACGTAAAGCCGCGAAGAACGGTGACGATTCCGGTGCCGGTCAGAAAAGCGTTGTAGTCGCTGTGACGGACGAGGAAATCGGCGCGGCCGTTTGCCTGGCCGATGTTCTTTTCAAACAGGAATGGTGCCTGTGTCGCTGCGGGATTGGTGATTGCGGGCCGGTCTGCAAGTGTCCGGGCCGCCGGCGCGTTCGGCGGACTTTCGGTTTGCTTCTGCTGGGCCTGCAGGCTGCCGGACAAAAACAGTCCTGCCACCAAGGCCGCCACATTCACTACTGTAGCGACACGGGTTACCGGCGTCGGACTTCGATACGTCTGTCTGGGCATCTCGCTTTCCCCCTTTGCGGTTCCCAGGAGCAAACATTTTCCGAATGGTCAGGGCGGAACGGGCATCACCCGCTGGTTGGTCGAGCGGAGCTTTCGGGTGACATCCAGGAAAAGGCTCTCGTAAAAGCGCGCCGCGAAGCTCACGTCGCTCTCCAGTTTTTCGAAAAGGACTTCCTTGGGAATGGAGAGAATTTCCGCCGAACCGTCGGAGATCAGATTGGCGCTGGCGCCCTTGCGGTCCATCAACGACATTTCGCCGATGACCTCGCCGGGGCCGAGCGGCCCTGCGAACTCGGCGCAGATTTCATCAAGGTAGACACGTGTCACGCGCAGAAAACCGGTCTTGATGATCAGCAGGCTTTCGATCACCTGGCCTTCGGCGATGATGGTGTCGCCGGAACCGTATGTGAGCGTTTCCGCATTGGAAACGAGCCATACCTGCTCCTCTTCGGTCAGCTTGGGAAACGCCCCGCTCAGGTTCATGTCGACCGTCCTCTTTGCCCCTGCCTGCCGGTTTTCTTACCAGTCATGATTGTGATTTCCGGCGCCGGTATGATAATCCGGTGTCATGGAAAATTACAAACGCTTAGCCGCAGTAGCTGTCGTCTTGGCCTTAGCCGGGTGCGCCGTGATCTCGAAAGACGAAAACGGCATCTCGATCCGTCATTCTTCGGAGAACGATCTGCTGATCCAGCAACGCGCCGACAGACATTGTTCGTTCTTTGGCAAGAAGGCGATCAAGGTGCAGGAAGGTTCGAGGGAAAGCACTTATCTGATCGGTACGCGCATCAGCACCTTCGAATGCGTCGCCGAAGGCGGGTGAACCGGCGGACCTGAACGGGCGGGGTGCAGCTGTTCAGTGAAGTACGCTGTCCTGGGGGCGGTCTTCCGAGAGCAGTTCTTCCGCGGCCCGCGCGATCCTGAGCCAAACCTCGCGGCCCGCGCTGTCGCCGGCGTCGCGAAGCTGGTCTGCCTTGATAAAGGCCCCGGCGGGCGCGAATTCACCGTATTCCTCAATCATAAGCGTCGCGGTGCGGTAAACTTCGGCGGAAATCATCATGGCTGACCTCGTTAAGGCCCTTCGTTAACCGGAAGGACTCTTGATCACGTCGTTGACGGTGACGCCAAGCCGGTCTTCGACGACGATGACCTCCCCCTTGGCGATGAGCTGATTGTTGGCATGAAGCTCGATGTCCTCGCCCACGGACCGGTCCAGTTCGACAACCGCGCCACGGCCGAGTTTCAGAATCTGGCTGATCGGCATGAATGCCGTCCCCAGCACTGCTGTAACCTCGAGTTTGACGTCGAGTACGGCTTCCATTTCGCTGCGCGAGCCGTCGCTTTTGACGCCGAATTCCTTATCTTCTGCCATGGGCCGTATCCTAGTGCCGACTTGGTTAACGGTTGGTGAATCTTCCCGGCCGGAGAATCGCCTGATGAGAATCGGAGGTTAGCATTTTCCCGGCGTCCCTCATATCCGCTTCGAAAAGGCGATCAGATACCGCCGCCCTGATCGATTTCACCCGTCAGCAGGCGTACCCGATGGCGCAGGCTTACAAGGTCCGGCTCGGCGAATCCCTCGTGTTCGAGTTTTTCCACCGTGTTCATCAGGTAGTCACGGTTGAGGCCGCTGATTCCTTGCGCCCGCATGATGATGGAGGCGGCACGCGCTTCACCCAGGTCGCCGGCATATTGCTCGTGGTCCGGGTCGGCCACGAAGGTGAAGGCGGTGACACGTGAATCGCCGATTTCAACGGTCAGGCAAGCCGGCTTATATGCGTAACCGATCATCTCTCTTTCATAAAGATATTCAACTATTTGCGGGCGGTCTTTAATATCGATTTTAAATCCTATCCCGTGACACGTTCCGCCCGCGTCCAGGCCCAGCACAAGCCCCGGAATGTCGATCGTGCCGCGGTGATGGTGGGAATAGATACACGGTGCGCGATGGTAACCGTCGAGCCGCGCCGGGTGCTGCTCCAGAAAGCGGAAACCGGGACGCCACATCAGCGATCCGTAGCCGAAAACCCATTCGATATCCGGTATTTCAAGGGTGTCTCGGGCGGGGTTTCGGGGATCGGCTTTCGGTTGCATTTTTTCGGGCATGTTTCGCGGGTTAATACGGGGTTTCGTCGGGACCTGTCGAGGATACACTAAACGGCTTGATCAAACGGGCCAACTGCCCGAATTTAATTAAAATTTTAGCTAAAAGTGATGATTGTCACAGTGTGAACAGGTGAACATGGCGTTAACTGTGTTGGACGAAAAAGAATCTTTCGTCATTGGCGCCATTTTTGATGTGTTTTGCGGTCGGGGGGCTTGCGGACACTGAGCCTTCGGGGGGCTCTGCATGAACAACATGCCCACGGATACCGGTTCCGGTGCAGGAAGCGCAGGATCATCCGGCAACGAACACATCCTGATCACGGCCGAAGCCGGCAAGGATGTGGTGATCGGCGAGGCCTGGTTCCTCCGCGCCGATTTCGATCGCGAGGGTCCAGACCTCGTCATCAAAGGCCCCGACGGACAGGTCGTCATCGTCCGCGACTACTTCAATCTTCCAGATCCGCCGAATATCACCACGCCGGACGGCGTCGTTCTCAAGGGTGAGACCGCGACCATTCTCGCCGGCCCTCGAACCGGTGTTCAGGTCGCGCAATCGGGTGAACTTGCCCAGGTCGAACCGATCGGCACGGTCGAGACCATCGAGGGCACGGTCGAGGTGACTCGCGCCGACGGCTCCCGGGTGACGTTGCAGGCAGGCGACCCGGTGTTCCAGGGCGATGTGCTCGAAACCGGCAAGGCCGGGGCGGTCGGTATCGTTTTTGCCGATGAGAGCACGTTCGCGCTCGGGGAAGAGGGCCGCATGGTCCTTGACGAGATGATCTACGATCCGGCTGCGCAGCAGGGCGAAGCCGCGATTTCGCTGCTGCAGGGTGCATTTACTTTCGTTTCCGGCCAGATCGCCAAGACCGGCGTCGATGCGATGGTCGTCGACACACCGACGGCGACGATCGGTATCCGCGGCACCGCGGGTGGCGGCGGTGTTAATGCGCAGGGCCAGATTACGATCGCCATCACCAACGAAACCGGCGGTTTCGTCGGCGAAATCACGATCTCGACCGATGCCGGGTCTAAGGTCATCAACCAGGCCTTCCAGGCGATGTCCGTCGCCAGCCGGGGTGAAGCGCCGTCCGAGCCGTTCGTAATGACGGCGCGCCAGTTCGGTCAGGCCTTTGGTCAGGCGATGAAGAACCTGCCGGACGCCGCCAATAAGCTGGCCCCGGAAGTGGTCGAGGAAGCGAATCAGGCCTTCGAGGAGGCCCAGCAGGTTCGCCAGCAGGCCGAACAGGCCGAGCAGGAAAAGGAACAGAAACAGGCCGAAGCCGAGGAAGCCGTACAGCAGGAGGCGGCTGCGAACGCAGAAGCGGCAGCGGCGGCGGCGGAAGCCCAGGCTGCCCAGGAAGCCGCGGCAGCCCAGCAAGCGGCGGCGGCCGAGGCGGCGGCGGCGGCAGAGGCAGCAGCAGCGGCGGCAGCGGAAGCCGAAGCGGCGACGGCGGCGGCGGTAACGCCGGAAGAACAGGCTGCTGCTGCGGCGGCAGCGGAAGCGGCAGCGGCAACGGCGGCGGAAGCCAAGGCAGCGGCGGCGGCGGAAGCGGCCGCGGCAGCGCAGGCAGCGGCGGAATCCGAAGCGGCGGCAGCGGAGAGTGTGGCCAAGGAGGCGGAAGCCGCACAGATCGGTGCCGAAGCAGCGAACAAGCAGGCCGAAGCGGCGGCTGCGGCCAAGGTGGCGGCTGCGGCCAAGGCGCAAGCGCTCGAAAAATCACCGGAAGCGGCGGTTGTCGAAGCCGCCGACGCGGCGGGCGTCGAGACGTACGTCAAACAGGAAATCCAACAGCAGAAACAGGCCGTCGAACAGGAAGCCCAGCAGGCTGAGGCCCAGGAACAGGAGGCGCAGGCCCGCGCTGAACAAAAGCAGGCTGAAGCTCAGGCCAAGGCGGAAGAGGCCGCTGCGCGCGCTGCGGCGGCAGCGGAGGCGGCTGCGGCGGCCGAGGCCGCTGCGCAGGCTGCCGCGCAACAGCAGGGTGGCAACGAGGGTGACGGAGACGGTACCGGTGACGGCACGGGCGATGGCACTGGGGATGGTGACGGCACGGGCGATGGCACTGGGGATGGCGACGGCACGGGCGATGGCACTGGGGATGGCGACGGCACGGGCGATGGCACTGGAGATGGCGACGGCACGGGCGATGGCACTGGGGACGGCGACGGCACGGGCGATGGCACTGGAGACGGTGACGGCACGGGCGATGGCACTGGTGAGGGGACGGGAACCGGCACGGGTACTGGCACAGGCACGGGTACTGGCACGGGCACGGGAACTGGCACGGGTACTGGTATAGGTACTGGTACTGGTATTGGTTCTGGAACTGGATCTGGAACGGGCACTGGAACAGGTACTGGTACTGGAACAGACGACGGAGACGACAAAGACAAGGGGCGGCGCAACGACGTCGTCGACGATGAAGACGAAGACCAAGACCAAGACGTCAGCGGCAGCGGTGCTGTCATCGACGGTTATCTGCGTGGCGCGACGGTTTTCGTCGATCACAACCGGAACGGTACTTTCGACAGCGGTGAGACATCGGCCACAACCGACTCATACGGCAACTACACACTGACGATCCCGTCGGCGTTCTCCGACAGGCCGGTCTATGTCACCGGTGGTGTCGACGTCACGACCGGTCTCAGGTTCGAAGGCACGCTAAAAGCGCCGAGCGGGTCCGGCTCCGTCACCGTGACGCCGCTGACGACCCTGATCCAGCACATGGTCGATAACGGCACAGCCGCCGATGCCGACGCGGCGCATGACCTCATTATATCGAAACTGGGCATCACGTCGCTGCCGGACGGTGAAGATCTCCGGAACTACGACCCGATCGACAACAGCCACGGCGAAACCTTTGCCGCCGGGCTCAAGATCATGTCGGTCGTGCAGATGCTGACCAAGGCCATCACCGGGCGCTCCGGCACGGCAACGGCGGCGACGACCGAAGCGGTCATGAGCGCGCTCGCCGACCAGATCGCCAGCGGGCAGGACGCTTTCGATTCCAATGAAGGGCTGACGGCAATCCTGAATGCAGTCGCCGCTGATCTTAATGCCGACGCCACCGTCACCCAAACCGTCGATGCGACCCACTTCACCGTCAACATTTCCCAGATCGGGCAACTCGTCCGCCAGGTGACCGGTCACTTCAATACCAACAATGGTGATACGAGCAGCGATTTCGATGCGATGGCCCGGGCTGCCTACACGGCGATGGGCGCCACGGCCAATTACCTGAATTCTGCCGGCCAATCGCAGGATTTCTCCGCCGTTCATGACAACCACAACTTCGCCAGCAATGCCGGTGGTGCCACGCACATTTCGTTCACCGCGACCTCGAGCCAGGTTCTCGGGACCGATAGCGACGACTTTATTTCGGTGGAAGATTCCATCCTGTCCACGTCCGGTCGCGACATCATCGATGCCCTTGATGGGGACGACGTCATTGATGCCGATGACGGCGCGGATGTGGTGTTCGGTGGTGCCGGAAACGATGATATTTTTGGCGGCGGCGGCAGCGATATCCTATACGGCGAAGACGGTAACGATACGCTCCAAGGCGGCACCGGCGCCGATGTGCTCGAAGGCGATGCAGGCGACGATACTTTTATTATCGATGCTGAATCAGGCGTTACGGATACCGTCGTCGGCGGCACGGGATCGGATACCCTCAGTTTCGAGAATGCGACCGACACGATTACCGCCGGGCTCGGCACCGACACGTTCAGCAGTTCCTCGGGGCTCTCCGGGGTCACCTTCAGCGGGATCGAAAACCTGTTGGGTGCCTCTGGGCAGGTCAACGTCCTCACAGGTGACGAGAACGCCAACGTCCTCACCGGTGGCGGGCAGGGCGATACACTAGCCGGCGGCGCCGGTGCGGACACGCTGAACGGTCTGGGCGGCAACGACCATCTTCAGGGCGGTGCCGGTGCGGATACCATCAACGGCGGCGCCGGGGACGACACGATCACCGGCGGCACCGGCAATGACATCATCGACGGCGGTACAGGGACGGATGTCGCGGTTTTGTCGGGATTGCTCGGCGACTACACGTTCTCGGAAGTTTCGACCGGGGTGTTTGAATTCACGCGAACCGCGACCGGTGAAGTCGATACGCTGACGAATGTCGAAACGGTCAGGTTTGCGGACAACAGCACCTTGAACTTGCAGGCCGTTTCGGCGACCAGCGCGACGGACGCCGAAGGCAGCCCGTTCGGTGACGACATCACGATGACCGGAACCGGTGTCGCCCAGGGCTTCGGCGGTCCGGATACACTGACCGCCGCGGCATCGGCTACCGACGTAACGCTGGACGGCGGCGCCGGCGATGACGTGCTGGAAGTCGATCATGCCAATGCGGGCACGGTTGTCGCACGGTATGCCGGCGATATCGGCGACTTCACGATTTCGGATGACGGCGCCACCGTCCGTGCGCCGTTCGAGGCGGCCGACGGTATCCTGACGAGCGCGCAGACGACCCTTTCAGGGCTGGTGAGCGACGCGAATACGAGCACATCGACGAATTCAGCCGACGCATTCCTTGTCGCCAACTCGGCACTGTTCCCGACAGTTACGACATCGACGGATATCGACACCCTGATTTCTTCGCTGTCGGCGGCCGTCGGTGGAGAAGCGGTTCTCGACACGACGGCGGCGGAGGAGTTTCTCGGTATCCTGCAGTCCATGCGGTCGACCATCGATACCGCAGTAAGCAGCGCCACGGCAGCTTATTCCGGCGTGCCGACGGTGGATGCCTCGCTCTATCCTGAGCGCGCCGAGATCCAGAGTAACGTCGCTGCCAATGCCACGTCGGTGATCGGCGGGACTTATGCGAGCATTGCTGCATTCGACACGGCGGTGGCAAGCCATACCGCTGAGCTCAATCATATATCCGGCGCAACGCCGTCCGATCATTTCTTCACGACGGCCACCGATGACAACACGGCTGACGGTGACGAGGGGACGGACACGATCACCGACGTTACGGATTTCGAGTTCGAAGGCGGCATTACCGCCACTCTGGCCGAACTGACCACGGACGCATTCGACGGCACCGCCGGCGACGACAGCATCGATCTTGGCGGCGAGAGCACGAACGTGGCCTTCGGGGGCGCCGGGAATGACAGTATGACCGGGACGGCAAGCGCCGACCTGATTTCGGGCGGCGCCGGGAACGACTACATCGACGGTGACGGCGGTGATGACCAAATCGCTGGTGGGCAGGGCGACGATACGCTGATCGGCGGTTTGGGTAATGACCTGCTGGTCGGCAGCACCGGTGACGACACGCTTTCCGGTGGTGACGGCAGCGATACGCTGGACGGCGGTGCGGGCACGGACACGGCGTATTTCTTCAACAACGTCGAGGATTATTCATTCTCGACGACGCTGGACAGCGAGGGCGATATCGCCTCGCTGACGGTTGGACATTATCCGACGGGAACGCTGTCGCTGGCCGGTGACGGTGAAGACGTCCTGACGGATATCGAAACGTTGAACTTTACCGACGCGACGATCGATCTGAGCAACCTGACCGCGACCGCAACGGATGACGATGACCTCCTGCTGGGGAGCTTTGCCGCTGAAACATTCACCGGCGGTGCCGGTGACGACGTGATCTACGGCCAGGACGGCGACGATACGCTGGACGGCGGGGACGGCAATGACACGCTTGTCGGCGGCGGCGGTGCGGACGAGTTCGTCGTTTCCGAAGGCAATGACGTCATCCGGCCTGATGCGGGCAACGACACGCTGACCATCGACATGACGAACCGCGAAATCCGAGGGATGGAGCGGACCGGTACGGATCTGGTCTTTACCTTCGCCGACGCCGACGGCAACGAGCATACGACGACGGTCGAGGGCGTGTTCGGTGCAACGCCGCTGCAATCGATCACGCTTACCGAAGATGGGGAGGCGCCGGAAACGTTTGTCTTCAACCAGGGCTTCATCGGCACGGCAAGTGACGAGGTCATGTTTGCGACGTCGGCAGGCAGCATCATCAGCGGTGGTAGCGGCCGGGACCTGCTGTTCGGCGGCGTGGGCAACGATACGCTGAGCGGCGGCACGGGCGACAACGTCTTCCTCGGCGGCGCGGGCGACGATGTGATCGTCGGCAGCACGGACAATGCCGATTACGACGAGGTGAACTACGTGACCGCAACGTCCGGCGTGACCGTCGATCTTGGCCTGGGCACGGCAACGGGGGGTGCCGGCAACGACACCCTGAACGACATCGAGGCCGTTTCCGGCTCTCGTTTCGATGACACCATTACCGGTGATGGCGAAGACAATATTCTGTTCGGCGAAGCTGGGGACGATACCCTCGATGGCGGCGCCGGCGCCGACTATCTGGAAGGCGGCAGCGGCGACGACACGCTGATTTTCGACGAGGCAGATGAGATCGTCGCCGGTGGCGACGGCGACGACACGGTCGTCATTGAGGACGACGGCGATGTTTCGATTGCTTACGGCACGACGGATCCGTCGGCGCCGACGGTACCGTCGAGCGCGGTGGATGCTTATTCCGCGCTTTACGAGATCGAGAACATTCTGTTGTCGGGTGCCAGCGGCAACGACCTTTACATGGATGCGACCGGTGTCCTGCACATTACCGACGCCGACAATACTCTCGTCATCCAGGGCGACGGCAGCGACACGGTCGTCAATGCCGACCCGGATGGCACATGGACGCTGGCCGGGACCGAAAGCATCGACGGCGAGGACTACAATGTCTATACGGCAGCCGTCGATCACGACTTCGATCCGACCACGCCGGATGAAGTGGTCACGATCAAGATCGACCAGGACATCGAGCAATCGACGGTTGGCAATGCTGCCGCCTCGGTCAACGAGCCTGCCATCGTCGGGGCCGGTCAGCCGAATTTTGCGGTGACGGGACTTGTCGTCAGCGATGCGGACGATCAGGGCGGCACGTATTCCATCGATATTGCCACCGGCGGCCCGGCGCTGCTGACGGTCGATCCGACGGGAACCAGCGTCACCGTCACCAATAACGCTACAAGCACGGTGACGCTGAGCGGTACGCTGAGCGAGATCAATTCAATTCTCTCGGCCGCGAGCGGCGTCATCTATACGACGAACGGACAGACCGGTGCGGACAGCCTGAGCTTCACCATCGTCGATGACGGTGGTGCCTCCGGTATCGCACGCACGACGACCGACAGTGTTGCCGTAAATCTGAACCTGATCACGACCAGCACGAATGCGAACCCGGGCAGCGCGCAGTGGGGTAACACGGCGACGTGGGCGAACCCGGGACCGGACAGCGGCAGCACGGGCGTCGTGCCGACGAGTGCGCATCATGCCTATGTGATCGATGGATCCGGCGGTATGACGATCGGTGACGGCAACGCCTATACCGTCGGCGCGGTATCGCTGGGGAATGCGACAACGATCAGCAACGCCAGTTCGCTGACGGTCGAGCAGTCGATGGAGTTCAATTTCGATGCGTCCTTCATCGGGCGCGGCACGATCACCGGTTACCTGCAGATGAATACCGGCGGCGCGCTGACGATGAACGGCACCGTCGACGACGATTTCGGCACGCTGTACCTGACGGACGGGAGGCTCGACGGTACCGGCTCCATCGCCATGTCCAAGTTTATCTTCGGCGCCAGCAGCACCGGTGCCGATAACCTGCTGGTGCAGGACCTGTCCATCACTGTCAACGATTCAGGTGCCAACGTTTCGTATTCGCAGGGCGGGGGCGCCAAGATCTTCGACAACGTCACGATTTCGGTCGAAGGCGATTTGCGGCTGAGTTCGGGGAACGAGGGCTTAGTGCTCGCGAACGGTTCAACGATTACGGTCGTCAGCGGCGGCGTGCTCGATCTTGAAGATGCGGACGGCATCAATGCCGGAACCGGCGGCGGGTTGCTGACCGTCGATTTCGGTGGGACGCTCGACCGCTCGACCAATGCCGGCGATACGGCCATCGATGTCAGCGTCGACCTCAACGGCACGACCACGGTTCAGTCGGGTCGCCTGGAGCTGACCGGCGGCGGCACGCTGGCGGGGACGCTGACCACGTTCAACAATGCCACTTTCGAACTGAGCGGCGCTTCGGCCTACACCATCGACGATACCTTCAGCCTCAGCGGCTCGGGTACGACGCAACTGGATGGCGCGACAGTCAATGTCGGCGCGGCATTCTCTGTTGCTTCCGGCCATGTGCTCGAGATCGGCGCCGGCACCACGGTGACGATTACCGACGCGACGATGACCAACAACGGCACCATCACCGGTTCGGGCACGCTCGTGCTCGGGTCCGGCGGGGATTTCGAGAACAACGGCATCATCGACCCGGAAGGTACGCTGACGGTGCAGGGGAATATCGACCTCGGCACGTCGGGCGGGCTTACGCTTGATCTCACGGATGCGTCCACGTACGACGCCATCAGCGCGGACAGCCTTGATTTAAGCGGCGCGTCTAACGTCCTCAACCTCAAGTTCGGCGCGGGCGTGAATACGGGTGACAGCTTCACCATCGTCACTGATGACGACAACGTCAGTGCCATCACCGGTGCGTTCGAGACAACGAACATTACCGGTCTCGCCGCCAACCAGACCGCCGAAGTCGTGGTCGCGGGCGGACAGGTGATCGTCACCGTCACCGAAGCGCCGACGCTCAGCTCCGACAGTCTGACAACCCCGACCGGGGATCTGACATTTATCGAAGCGGAAGCATCCGTCGGCGGCGTCATTGATCTGGCTTATTCGCCGGATAGCGATTTCGTTTATGCCGCCGCGCAAAGCGACAACGCGGTCAAGGTGTTCAGCGTCAACCCGCAGGATGGCTCATTAACCAGTGTCGGCAGCATTGCCGCAACCGGCGTGACGACGGTCAAGGTTTCACCCGACGGCAAGCATGTCTATGCCGCGTCCGATGGCGGCGTCATGCATGTCTTCAACCGCGACGACACAAGCGGATTACTGACAACCAACAGCACCATCACGGACGATGACAGCACCATCGACGGCCTCGACGGTGCGACTGAAATGCTGATGTCCGCCGATGGCAAAAACGTCTACCTCGGTGCGACCACCGATAATACGCTGAGCGTGTTCTCCCGCAATCCGTCAACCGGCGCGCTGACGCTCGTTGATCAGCAAGCACCTGAGTCGAATTTTTATCCGGATGGTCTGGCTGAAAGCCCTGACGGGAATTTCGTTTATTCGACATCCCAGTCCGAGCGCAGTACCTACGTTTATAGCCGTAGCGCAACCGATGGCGCGTTGACCCAAGTCCAGAAGATTACGCACTCGGGATCGGATTTGGGACTGTTTACGGTTACGGATGTGATTGTCTCACCGGACGGAGAGCAGGTCTATTTCTCCAACTACGGCGGCGAAATTTCAACGTACACGCGCGATGAGACAACCGGGCAACTGACATACAGCGCGCAGATCAATATTCAGACGCCGCATCCGACGCCGCGCCAGTTCGCGATCTCGCCGGATGGCTTGACGATTTATGTCGGGTCCTCATTTGGTGGGACCGGTCAACTTGCTGTTCTTGACCGCGACCCGAATACCGGCGTTATAACTTTTGACAAGGTGATCGTTGATGATGTCGACGGTGTCGACGGACTACAATCGCCGTACCGTCCTGTCGTATCGCCGAACGGTGAGTTCGTCATCGTTACCGGTAAGAATGAATCCGAGATTGCGGTCTTTGACCGTGATAACGGCTTCATTCCGGCAATCGCCTTTGTCGAGGGTGAAGGTGCCGTCGTCGTTGATGACGGCATCACGATCACCGATCCGGACTCCGCTGACTTCGCGGGTGGCACGCTGACGGTTTCGGTCAGCGCCAACGTTACCGCGAACGACCGCCTGTCGATTCAGGATATCGGCACGGGCGCGGGCCAGATCGGCTTCGACGGGACGACCGTGACCTACGGTGGCGTGACCATCGGCACGGCGTCGGGTGGCGTCACCGACAATTCCGATCTCGTCGTTACGTTCAATTCGAACTCGACACCGGCTGCCGCTCAGGCTTTGGCGCGCGCCGTCACGTTCGATAACGTCGCAACCCCGCCGGATACGACGGCGCGCACGATCTCGTTCACGGTCAATGACGGCGACACGGGCGATAGCGAAACCCTGACGCGCAACGTGACGATGGCGCAGAACGACCCGCCGGAGATCCTCGGTGCTTCCGTCGCCGCAGGTGCGCTGCAGTTCGACGGCACCGACGACGTCGCGAGCGTGGCGCACGATACGTCGCTCAACCCGGGAACGGGCGATTTCACGGCCGAGGTCTGGTTCTATTACGACGGCACGGTGCCGGGTGCGAACCAGCGCCTGATGGGCAAGGGCTTCTCCGGCAGCGCGTCGGAAGGCTGGGCCATCAACCTGGAAACGGGCGGCGTCACGGTGCAACTCAATACCGAAGACACCAACGTCAACGCCAACAAGGCGGGCCAGCTGTTCGACATCAACAACCTGACCGAGGGCTGGCACCACGTCGCCATGGTTGTCGACGGCACGAACGGCACCGTGACGGGCTATCTGGACGGTGACAGCACCGGCTGGACCGACGACGCCACTTACGGCGCGACCTTCACACCGGCCGGGATCGATCCCTCCGACGATCTGCTGTTCGGCGACCGCACCGGCGGCGGCATTCCCTACGACGGCATGATTTCCGAGGCGCGGGTGTGGTCGGAAGCCAGAACCGCCGAACAGATCGACAGCAATTTCGATATCCGCATCGATATGCCGGGTTCGGAGGCAAACCTGCAGGGCTACTGGACGTTCGATGAGCTGAACGCCGACGGCACCGTCACCGATTTGAGTAGTGCCGGTAATAACGCGACGGTACGCCATGGGCCACCGATTGATCAGACGGCGCCCGTCCTTTCGTTCGACGGCAATGACAGCGTTGATCTTGGTGCACACGGGGCAGCGCTCACGACAGGCACCGACAGCTTTACCCACGAGGCCTGGATCAGGACCGATCCGACCGGATCACATCAATACATCATGTCGGTGGGGACCCACTCGGTAGGCGGTAAAACGAACAGCCAGTTTTTCGTAAGCAGTGCAACTGGATTTATCGTCGGGCAACACAATGGCGGCGGCGGTACGAGTGGAACCATCCGCGTTGATGACGGCGAATGGCACCACGTTGCGTTTGTCTATGATGATTCAACAAATGGTACGCCGGGAAGCGGCCAAATCAGACTTTACGTGGATGGCGTCCTCGATGGGACTCCGTCCAATCAGACCGGGTCAAACCTGGGTCCGGCAAATGCCTTCATCGGTCAGGATGTAAACGGTACGGCGCCTTTCGCAGGTGATATCGCAGATGCGCGCATCTGGAGCGAGGCGCGTACGGTTGCCGAGATAAACACCGACATGACGACGTCCTATGACGCGACGAACGCGCCGGGGACGTTGCTTGGCAACTGGAAACTCGACGAAGGCAGCGGCACCACCGCCGTCGATTCATCGGGTAATAACCGGGACGGTACGATCAACGGTGCAACGTTCTCTGAAGCCTCACCCGATCTATTTGGAGAAAACATCTCCGGCGCGCTCGACTTCGACGGCGTGGACGATGTCGTCAGCATTCCGGACAGCTCGGACTTCCGTTTCTCCGGCGGGTTGTCATTGAGCGCATGGGTCGAGTTGGATCAGTTGTCTGCGGCGGGCATCCCGAGCAACGACGACATTCAGACGATTGTCGGTCGGTTCGGCAGCGGTGCTACAAACCGCGCCTTCATGCTCGAAGAGATAGACGACGGTAAGCTTCGGCTATATCTGACGACGGATGGCCCCGGTGTCACGACCGACAGCGCGGTATTCACGCCGGGTGAGCCGATCCATGTTGCGGCCACCTACGACGGCAGCACGGTCAAGCTGTTCGTCAACGGCGAGGTCGTCAAAACAGCCGCCGTTTCCGACACGATCCCCGACGCCGTCGGCATGGATACCCTGATCGGCGATATCAATATTTCCCAGAACCGCTTCCTTGATGGGCGCATCGGTGACGTCGCGATCTTTAATCAGGGGATCAGCGAAGACGACATCGCAAGCATCTACCGGAACGGTGTCGACGATACGGCGACGGGCCTGATCGGTCATTACGACCTGGGGGCCGCCGACATCAACACCGGGACCGTGGCGGACCTGTCCGCCGCCGGCAACGATGCCAACCTCGGCACGACAGCGGCCGCGGGCGAAGCGAGCGAACCGGTGCCGGGTTCCATGAATTTCGGTCCGGCGCTTTACGCCAACGAGATCGAGGTTCTTGAAGACAGTTCCGTGACCGGTTTTATCGCTGCCGAGGATCAGTCCAGCGGCTCACTGACCTACACCGTATTGCCGGGTGGCGACTCGGTTAACGGGGCGCTGGCGATCAACGCCGCGACCGGTGAATTCACCTACACGCCGGATGCGAACTATTCCGGGTCCGACAGCTTCACTGCCAAGGTCCTGGACGCGACAGGGGCGTATTCGACGCGGGTCATCACGGTCACCGTCGAAAGCACGCCCGATGCGCCGGTCGACTTGGGGATCGCATCGCATATAGAAAACGCGTTGGGCTTTGACGGTGCCAATGACTACTTCGATGCCGGGCGCGGCACCGATGACAGCCTGGCGATCACCGGTGATCTGACGGTCGAGACATGGTTCAAGCCTGAAGCCTTCGCCGACGACGGCACGGTGCGGCCGTATCTGTTCGTGTTCGGCGAAAACGGCAGCGCGCTGACGCAGAACACCCTTTATGGGCTCTATATCGATGACACGGGCGATCTGGTTTATGTGCACGAAGATGCAAGCGTAACGACGCACACGCACACGTTCGACACCAACCTCGCACTTGACGAGTGGCATCATGTGGCCATGTCGCGCGACGACACGGCGCAGACGGTTACGTTGTACATTGACGGTGTCGCTGTCGGTTCGCCGTACAATTACACGGCATCCGCGGCCGGCGGCAGTGCTACCGATTTCACCGGCGGTGCCCTGAAAGGCGCAAGCGCAGCCTATGCGTTCGAGGGGGCGATGGCCGACATGCGGGTCTGGAACACGACGCGCACGGTCGACGAGATTAACGGCAACATGAACACGTTCGTATCGGTTGAATCCGACGGGCTGGTTTCCAACTGGAAGATGGACGATGCGCCGGGTGCCGCCGCCACGGTAACAGACGCGACGGCGAACGCGGACGGCACGACGTTCGGCAGCCCGGTCTTTGTCGCCGCCGACGTCCCGGCGCAGACCGAGCTCAATCTGTTCGAAGACACGCAGACGACCCTGCAGCTGACGGCGACCGACAACGAGGGCGATACAATCACGCTTACGGTCGACACGTTACCCGCGAACGGTACGCTGTATCAGACCTCGGACGGTTCGACACTGGGCAGCGCGATCACGGCGGGCGAGACGGTCTCGAACGCCGATGGCAAGGTGATCTTCGTGCCGGACGGGGACTTCAATGGCAATACGACATTTGATTTCTCGGCAAACGACGGCACGCTGTCGACCACGCAGACGATCACCCTCGACGTGGCACCGGTCAACGATGCACCGGCTATCGCGGGTGTGGAGGGCAGCGTCAACTCGCTGCAGTTCGATGGTTTGGATGACGTGGTCGAAACCGGGCTCACGTCGCTTACGGGCAGCTACACCCTGGAATCCTGGGTCAGGTTCGACTCACTAGGTTTAAACCCGATCTTCAGCAAACAGGCGATTTACGGTGGTGCAAACCACGACTTCGAAAGCCTGCTGTACGCCGACGGAAATGGTGATCTCAGATTGATCGTCGGAGACGGCACCACGGCGGATAACAATATTGCGGCTCTTGGGGCCGTAACAACTGACACCTGGTACCACGTTGCCGCCAGTTACGACGCCTCCGATGACGCGATGACGCTGTACCTGAACGGCACCGAGGTCGCCAGCGGAACCTACTCGCTGGGTGCGATCGCATCGTCCTCGAACCCTGTTCTGCTCGGCCATTACGACAACACCGAGGTCGGTGGCGGACCGGAGCATCTGGACGGTGAAATGGCGGATGTCCGTGTCTGGAACGTGGCGCGCACTGCTGACGAGATCGCCGATACCTATGAACGCGTTCTTGAAAACCCGAACAGCGAGACGGGGCTTGTCGCCAACTGGACGTTCGATGCCATCAATGCCGACGGCACCGCGACCGACCAGACGCTCAGCGGCAACGATGCGCAGGTCGTTGCGCCGACACCGCCGGTCGACACCGCACTCGATCTCGACGGGGCGGCACCGCACGACTTCGTGCAGATCGCCTCCGGCGTACCGGCGATGTCGAAGATCACCATCGAAGCGTGGATCAATCCGGATAACGTGACCGGCCCGCATTCGATCTTTGCCAACGGTGCGTCAGTTTCGGCAACGACGCTGTTCAACATCGAAGACGGCAAACTTGCGTTCTACACCAACAGTTCGGGTTGGAAGTACACCACCGACCTGGTTGCGACCGGCGAATGGCAGCATGTCGCCGTGACCTTCGACCCGGCGACCGACAACGTCGAGTTCTATATCGATGGCACGGCGGACTCGGGCGGCACACAGACGATCACGCAGACCCTGCCGTCGACGGCGAGTGCCGCGATCGGCAACCAGTCGAGCACCGGAGAGGGGAACGTCAATCCGTTCGACGGCCAGATTGCCGAGGTGCGGTTGTGGGACGCGGCCCGCACGCAATTGGAAATCGATACCTACAAGGATCAGCCGCTTTCGACCGGTGAGACATCGAACGGTCTCGTCGGTTACTGGCCGCTCGATGACGGCAGCGGCACCACGGCGACGGCGGTGGTCGGCACTGACGGCGCCGTGCAGGACGGCGCGTCGGCGCACGGCACGCCGCCATGGGTCACAGTCGATCACCCGACGCCGGTGCTGCTGGACGACAACGTCCGCAGCGGCATGACCTTTGACGGCACTGCGGACTCGGTCGGGCTCGCCGATACGAACTCGCTGGAAGTCAGCGGCGGCTCGTTCACCATCGAGGGCTGGTTCCAGACCGAGGCAACCGGGACCAGTCAACAGATCGTTCTCTTCGGCGGTACCGATGGCAACAAGCGGCTCGGCTTGAATATTGAAGCCGGTGGCACACTGCGGACCAATGCGGGCGGCAATAACCTGACGTCTACGGCAATCGTCAACGATGGTGGCTGGCACCATGCGGCGGTGACGTACGACGCAACGACGAACGACGTGAGGCTTTATCTGGACGGGTCCGTCGCGGCCACGCTCAATGTGCCGGGCGGAGTCAATTACGACGCCAGCACGGCATACGGTGCCATCGGGGCAAGCCGGAACCAGGACGCCACGTTCTTTGACGGCAGCCTGTCCGATATCCGGTTCTGGGACGCGGCGCGCACCACGGCTGAAATCCAGGATGCCATGAACGGCTACGTGGCGGCGGATCATCCTGATCTGGTGGCCAACTGGCGGATGGACGGCGAAGCCGGGGAAACGTCGAACGGCGATGATGTCATCGATTACGCGGGCGGCCTCGACGGCGTGGTGGCGGGGACACCGGCCTACATCAATGATCCGGTGCCTGTGGCGTCTGTTGAGGCGAACGTCAGCGAAGACACGCCGCTGACCGGCAGCATCATCGTGGACGATCTGGAAGGTGATGCGATTACATATGGCGTGGCCACGGACGGGCAGCCCGAGAACGGTACGCTGACGGTCGACGAAACTACCGGCGAATATACCTACCGGCCGGCGATCGACTTCAACGGCACGGACACCTTCACCGTCAAAGCCATCGATGCCAACGGAGCCATCGCCACGCAGGTCGTGACCGTGACCGTCGACCCCGAAGAAGACGCACCGACGATCCTGGGGGCCAGCGACGGCCAGATCTTCGTGCAACTCGACGGCGAGGACGACTACCTGACGGTCGAGGACAGTTTCTCCGTCGATTTTGGAGCCGGCGATTTCACGCTGGAAGCCTGGGTCGATATGGCGTCTCTGTCGGGGACGTCGTCACTGTTCGACAAGCGTGACGGGGATGGCGTCGGTGTCTACGCCTATATCGATGGCAGCGGATACGTCAATCTGTCCATGGGCGACGGCTTCCAATTAAACGTCGGCGGTAGCAGTTCGGGCGCCATCGACGCCGACGGCTGGCATCACGTCGCAATTTCCGTCGATCGCGACGGCAACGCGGACTTCTATATCGACGGGATGCTGTCGGGCAGCACCGATGTGTCTCTTGCCGACGGGGTGCCGTTCGCCAACAGCGAGCCTCTGCTGATCGGCAAGTCCTATGACGACAGCGGTCATTTCGCTGGTGCAGTTGACGAGATCCGTGTCTGGAAGGAAGCCCGCACGGACCTTGAGATCGCGCAGAATTACGCCACCAAGATCGCCGCCCCGACGGCGGAAAGTACGCTTGCCGGGTATTGGAACTTCGACAACATCGATACTCACGACGAGGAATACGCGGACGACCTGTCGGCCTACGGCAACCGTCTGTATGCGGGCGATCCGCTGGTCGACGGCGAGGCGGACACGGCGTCTGGCGAAAGCGTCAACCACCTGATCCGCGCCTCCGAATTCAACGGTACGACATCGAACATCGATCTGTCGGCGAACGCGGCGGCACTCTCGACCGGCACCGGCAGCTTCACCTACGAAGCCTGGATCAAGACGACGGCATCTGCTGCTGGTGAAATCCTGACGATCGGCGATGCATCCGTCACCGACGATCATGCGACACAGTTCCGGATGCTTGCAGACGGCACGATGAAGCTGCAAATGTCCAACAGTGGTGACGGCCCCGTCAGTACCGGCATGGTCAATGACGGCCTCTGGCATCACGTCGCCGTGCGCTATGATGCCAACACCGGCATTGCGACGCTGCTGATCGATGGCTCCGAAGACGGTTCCGCCGCGATTACGCCGAACCTCGGAAACACCCTCGCGCGTATCGGCATCAATGGCGCCGCCAATAACATCTACTTCGATGGCGAAATCGCCGATGTCAGGGTCTGGAGCTACGCGCGTGACACGGGCGAGATTGCCGACGGCCGCGAAAACTTCCCGCAGCCGGACGAAGAGGGGCTTCTGGCGCACTACAAGCTGGATGGCGGCGGTGGTGCGGTGGTCGTCGACAGCTCCGACAACGGCTATGACGGCACGCCTGCGAACGTTACCGTCAACGACGCAGGCGCAGGTGTGTTCGTCACGCCGATCACGTTCAATGAGGATCAGGACTTTACCGGGCGCATCGGTGCCATCGATCCGGACGGTGCGACGACCCTGACGTTCACCGCGCAGAATGATGCCGCGACGACGCAGGGTGCCAGCGTTTCCGTCGGCACCGACGGCAGCTTTGTCTATTACCCGGTCGAGGGGTATCTCGGCCTCGATACCTTCGACGTGACGGTGACCGATGCGGAAGGACATTCGACGACGCAGACCGTTACCGTCAACGTCGCCGCCTATGACGACCCGCCGGCATTGCTGGGTGTCGCGCCGACGACCGGTGCAGCGCAGTTCGACGGCGTTGACGATCAGGTCACCATCACGTCGCCTACCGGGCTGGATTTCGGCACCGGCGACTTCACGCTCGAGGCGTGGATCAATCCAAACGAGCCGGACTCGCTCAGGACCCTGATCGATACGCGTTCCGAGAGCAGCCAGCTTGGTCTCACGTTTGCGCTCGAAGACGGTGTGAATCAGAACAAGCTCAGTCTCGCGATCAGGGAAGACGGTAGCACGAATACGGCGGTCAGCAGCAGCACGGCAGTGCCCGACGGTCAATGGAGCCACGTCGCCGTCACCGTCGACCGTGATGGGGATGCAACGTTCTACATCAATGGAGTCGCGGCCGGCGGCGGCGACATCTCGGCACGCTCGGGCACCGATCTGCAGAACGACGAAATCTTCCGCATCGGGCATGCCTTGTCAGTGTCGTCCTATGGCTCGATGAACGGACAGATCGATGACGTGCGGGCGTGGTCGGAACTCCGCACAGCCGATGAGATTGCGCGGAACTACCAGCAGCGCCTCGACAGCACGGTCGACACCACGAACCTCGATGGTTACTGGCGATTCGACAACCTTAGTGATGCCGGCACCGTGGCCGATCTATCCGGTAACGAGAATGATGCATCCCTGGGGCAGGGCTCACCGGCCGATCCGCTCGCCGCGGTGATGAGCTTCAATGGTTCCACGGACGAAATCACGACGGCCGGCGCGCCGCCGATTTCCGGATCGCACTCGGTCGAGGCGTGGTACAGAACGACATCCGCGGGCACGGTCGCGGTTGTGTCGAGCAACGATGTCGGCGCTGACGGCACGAACGCGATGCAGATATACGTCACGAACGGGCAGCCGAACGTCGAGGTCGCAGGGGCGGGCGGGATCGATGTTTTCACTCTGTCCGCGAACGATACGAACGACGGCGAATGGCACCACATTGCTTATTCCTACGATGTGTCGACGCAGACGTTCGCGGCCTATCTGGATGGCGCGCCGGCAGGCGGCTCACTGACGTTCAACCAGGACACAGGTGCTTTTGCGCCGGACGGTGAGTTGCAGATCGGCATTAACCGTCTGGGCGGTGCATTCTTCGACGGTGAAATTTCCGACGTCCGGGTCTGGGACGATATCCGTACGGCAACCGAGATTGCCGACAACTATGACACCCGCCTGAACGGTCGGGAGGCTGACCTGGCCGGGTATTACCGTCTCGATGCCGACGGCGCCGACGGCACGTTGAATGGCAACGACGGCACGGTCACGGGCACAACGTTGATTGCCAGTGCATCACCGACGCCGATCGCGTTCGCGCGCGCGATGGAATTCGACGGTTCCAGCGACGGTGTGCTGGTTACGGACAGCGACGATACCCTCGATCCCGACAGCTTCACCATCGAAGCGTGGGCGCAGGCATCCTTCAGCGACACCGATCCACATCGCATATTGACGAATGAATCCACGGTTAACGGTAACGCGACGTGGTCATTGCATGTCACCAACGGCACATTCCGCTTCACCAGCATCCTGACCGACGGCAGCTTTGCAAACTTCGACACCGGTATCAGTGCAACAGACGGTCTGAACCACCATCTCGCGGCCACCTATGACGCCGACACCATGACGTTCAAGATGTATGTCGACGGCGCACTTACCAACGAGACGACGACCAGCTTCCATCCCGAAGACAGCAATGGCACCGTTGCGATTGGGCGTTACGACGCCACCCTGGTTCAGGGCTGGGAGGGTACGATCGCCGACGCCCGTGTCTGGAACGAAGCCCGCACCATCGATCAGGTCCGGGACGGCATGACGGCATATGTCGATGGAGACGAGCCGGGCCTCGTCGGCTACTGGCGCCTGAATGACGATCTCGGCGACGCCAGCACCGGCACCGACGTCATCGACAGCGCAGGCAGCAACAACGGTTCCACCGTCGGCAACCCGCAGTTCGTCGACGGCGCGGCGCCTGTTTACAGTTACGCGTTCACGACGGATGAAGACATTGCCGTTCACGGCTCCCTCGTGGCGCAGGATGTCGATACCGGGTCGTTGACGTTCTCGGTCGATCAGCAGCCCGCCCATGGCGAACTGTACCTGGGCGCGGACGGCGTCTTCATTTACACGCCGTCGGAAGATTATTCGGGGGCCGACAGCTTCGAGGTGAAGGTCTCCGACGGCAACACGACGTCGACACGGCGAATCAATGTTTCGGTCGATGCGGCCAACGATACGCCATCCATTCTGGGCGTGCAGACCCAATCGGGTGTCATGCAGCTCGACGGCGTCGACGATTACATCCAGGTCGATCACGCCGATGACCTGAACCCGGGCGAGGGCAGCTTCACCGTTCAGATCATGGCGGACTTCCGCGACACGACGACGCTGCAGTCGCTGATTTCAAAGGGCAATGCGACCTCCAGCGTCGAAGGCTGGAACATCTTTATCGAGAGTGGGTATCTGTATGCCCGAATGGGCGATGGCGGGGTAGCTTCATCGGCCAAGGCTGAGCTGAGTTATGACCTGACCGGGATTGACGGCTGGCACAACGTCAGCCTAACGCTCGACCGCGACGCCGGCACGTTCGATGCCTATTTCGATGGCTCGGCGACTGGCTGGACGCAAACGGCGGGACGCGACAACGATCCCAGCGGCTGGGACATTTCCAATAGTGATCCGCTACTGATCGGCAAGACTGCGAGCGATACCGGGTTTGCGACCGCTACTGTCGACGAAGTCCGTGTCTGGAACAAGGCGCTCAGCGCCGATGAAATCGCCAACAACCAGAATACGGAACTGACCGGCAGCGAAACCGGCCTGGCCGCGTACTGGCAATTCGAGCCGGACCAGTACGACAGCGTCGCCGACCTCTTCGTCGATCAGACGGGCAACGGCCATGATGCCTATCTGGGCGACATCGCACCTGACGACGCATCACAGCCGCAGTTCCTCATTCCGCCGGTGCAGGCGATGGCGTTCTCCGGTTCCGACAAGATCGTGGTGCCGGACAACGACCAGCTTTCGACCGGCACGGACGATTTCTCGGTCGAGGCATGGGTCTACCGCACGTCGTCGGGCACCGAAGACGTGATCATCGACAACCGCGATTCCGCCTTCAAAGGCTGGATGGTCGGTGTCAGTGCGTCGAACACGCTCGAACTGGCGATGGAAGACGACAACGGCAACACCAGCAACGTGTTCAGCACGGCGGTCATCCCGACGGATCAGTGGGTGCATATTGCCGTGACCGCGGATCGCGACGGGGACGCCACGTTCTACGTGAACGGTGCCGAGGGCGGCACGGCGAGCATCGAAGCGTCGCCGGGCTCGCTGACGGCGGTAAGTAACCTCCTGATCGGTGATACGGATACGAGCGGTTCCACCTACGGCGGCTGGAACGGCATGCTCTCCGAGGTGCGTGTCTGGGATCATGTGCGCGCGGCCTCAGATATCGGCGGCGATAACTTCGGTCATTTGCAGCAGCCGCAGGAAGGCCTGCTCGGCAACTGGCGCCTGGACGATGATTCTTCCACCGGCGAGGTCGCCGACTATTCGGGCAACGGCAACAGCGGCACGATCACCGGCGCCACGAGTGTCAGCACGTCGCCGAACATCTACGAAACCTCGATCTCGGTCGAGGAGGATACGCCGCTTCTGGGGCTGCTGAAATCCTCCGATGTCGAGGGTGACAATGTGACATGGGAAGTGGAAACGGGCCCGTCATATGGCGAGCTTTCCATCCTTTCGAACGGCTCATTCAAGTACGTGCCGGATGGGGAGTATTCCGGACCGGACAGCTTCACCGCGCGCGTCACGGATGCCAACGGCGCGTCCCGAACCCAGACGTTCGCGATCACCGTGAGCGACAGGTCCGATGCACCTGAGATCCTCGGTATTTCCGGTCATGAGACGACGCTGCAGTTCGAGGGGACGAGCGTCCTCAGCGCCGGACGTGGAACCGATGACGCGCTTGCCATTACCGGCGATCTGACGGTCGAGTTGTGGGTGCAGCCCGCGGTCCTCAAAAACCAGCACTTCCTGTCGTTCGGCACGGCTCAGGAAACGCTGTCCGGCAACACGCTTTACAGCCTGGAAATGCTCTCCGGCGGCGAGTTGCGCCTGTTCCACGAGGATGCGTCGCTCGGCAACGTCACGCCGACGACGACCACGGCACCGATGGTGGCAGGGGAGTGGGCGCATATCGCCGCGACACGGGATACAAGTGCCGGCACGGTCAGTTTCTATGTCAACGGCGAACTGCTCGAAACCGTGGCGTACGAAGGCGAAGCTGCAGGTGGCTCGGCGAGCGAATTGCTGTTCGGCGCGCTCGACAAGGACGATGACTTCGAAGGCATGATGGACGAGGTCCGCGTCTGGAACAGCGTCCGCACCGAAGAACAGATCGCCGATACGTATCAGCGCAAGCTGAGTGATGCCGAAATCGAAACGGCAACCGACCTGGTGGGCTACTGGGACTTCGACGAGACCGATGCCAACGGCGCCTATGTCGATCTGTCCGGTAACGGCGCCGATGCGGTCGTCGGGCGTGGCGTTAGCGACTTCGGCCCGCCGGTGCCGGCGGCGTATGCGAGCTTCGGTACGACTGGGGACGGCATCAACATCGATACCACGGGGGCGTCCGCGCTCGACATCACGGACACAATGACCGTCGAGGGCTGGTTTAAATATGACGGCACGGCGGGTACACATACGCTTGTCAGCCGCTATGGTTACTCGGTGAATGAGCAGTCGTTCTCGGTCGAACTTCAGGATCAAACGACACATCACACGCTGCGGTTCTATGGTGGTGCCAACGGCGATGGCACGGCGCCGTTCTTCGATATAACGGGCTCTACAGCTCTTGAGGACGGTAAGTGGTATCACTTTGCCGCAACGAACGACGGCACGACATCGACGATTTATCTGGACGGGGTCAGCGACGGGTCTGCCAGTTATTCGGGCGGTTTCCATTCGGGCGACCACCCGATTTCGATCGGCGGTCTGCAAAGCACGGCATCGGCCAGCAGCCTGGAAAACCCGCACACCGGCGAAATAGCCGAGGTTCGAATCTGGAATACCGCCAGAACACAGGACCAGATCAAGGCGCACGCCACCGATTTCGACCTCGATACCTCGGATAGCAGCTTGGTCGGGTACTGGAAGCTCGACGAAGAAGCCGGCACCACAGCCAACGACAGCAGTTCCGCCGGCAACGACGGCACGCTGCAGAACGGTGCGGCATTCGCCGCCGATACGCTGCCGGTGTTGCCGAGCGCCGCCGAGATCGCCGAACACGTCGCGGCGCACGTCAAGCTGGACGGTGTTCAGGACTCCACCGGCGACAACATCGCGATCCCGGACAACGCGGCCTATGAGACGTCGACGATTACTGTCGAGACATGGTTCCGCGCCGAGCCGGTGCAACCCGGGACCGGATATCTGCGCCTCGTCACGAAGCCGAACAGCGCGAACCAGAACGTGTTCTCGTTGAGCATCTACGAGGGGACGGGGCAGATCGTCGGCATCGCCGGGGCCAACCTCGGCCCGAATAACGGCGTCGGCCCGAACGTGCTGGACGGCGAGTGGCACCATGCCGCAATGACGATCACGCCCGGCACCGACGCATCGACCATCTATCTGGACGGGGTCGCTATCCATACGGGTACGGCATCGGTTGTTTCCTCGGATTCCTCACCGTTGATGATCGGCGACTTCGACGATGACGGATCGCATCCGCAGAACATCAAGGCCGATATCGCCGACGTCCGGATCTGGAGCGACGTTCGCACGGCGGAGGAAATCGCCGCTAACCTGACCACCGACCTGACCGGTAACGAGGATGGGCTGGTCGGTGCATGGAAGCTGGACGGCGCTGACGGCACGACCGTCACCGATATCTCGGTGAACGCCAATGACGGCACACTGCAGAACGGTGCCGCGATCATCAACGAAACGCCGCTCGTGGTGCCGGTGACGGGATCAACGCTAAGCTTCGATGGTTCAACCTACATCGATGCCGGCGATATCGATGCGCTGGATGGATTGTCACAGCTGTCTGTCGCGGCCTGGATAAACTCCGACGATGCGGGCAGTGGAAACGACAACATCGTATCCAAATGGTCGGACACCGGGCAGGGCTTTGTCCTGCGATTGCAGACGCCGGGTCAGATCGAGGTGCTGGTATCCGACGACGGCAGCAACTTCGCGCAGTATTGGTATGACGCGGGTATCAGTGCCGGCGAGTGGTCGCATGTTGCGATGTCGCTCGACGTATCAAGCGGATCGCCCGATCTGAAGGTCTACAGGAACGGGACCGAAGTGCCTCTGACGGGGTCCTCGAACCCGGCCAATATTGACACGACAACCCTGTCGTCAACGTCGTCGACGCTCAAGATTGGTGCGCGGGAGAGCTCTGGCGGATCGATCGTTCAGTATTTCAACGGCGATATCGCCGATGTTCAGATATATGGTTCCGCGCTAACCGCCGACGATATTCAGACCGTGATGTCGGGTGACACCCCGTCGCTTTACAGCCCCCTTGGGCACTGGCCCCTAAATGAAGGGGCAGGAAACGTCGCGACAGACGTTTCCCTGCATGGCAATGACGGCGCGATCACCGGGGGCACCTGGGTCGACACCGGTCCAAGCGTCTATGCCGATAGCACGTTCGTCCTGGACGGCGAGATGCTGCGTGGCAATATCGGCGTGACGGACAGCGATGCCGGCGAGACCTATACTTTCTCGGTCGTTTCGGACACGCACTTCGGTGAACTGACGGTCGATGCGACGACCGGCGCGTTCGAATACGAGCCGGTGCCGAACTTCACCGGTGAGGACAGCTTCATCATCAGCGTCACCGACAGCGACGGTTACACGACGCAGAAAGAGCTGACCATCGAAGTCGACAATTCCTTTAATGACGATCCTGCAATCGCCGCGGCGGGCGGCGCCGGTCACTACATGGCGCTGACCGGCTCGGATCAGCTGTCGATGGCGACGAGCGGTGCGTTTGCATCGCAGTTCACGGTCGAGCTCTGGGTGCAGTCGACCGGCACGCAGTCTGCAGGTGCCGAACTGATCGATACCGTTCTGGGCAACGACGGTTTCGTACTTAAGTATAATGATGACGGTACCGGACTTGTCGCCGACATGGGCGACGGTTCAGGCTTCGTCGAGGTCGTTGGCCCGGATGTCGATCTGGACGACGGCCAGTGGCACCACGTCGCGCTGACCATGGATGCGTCCACGGCAACGATCTACATCGACGGCGAGGCAGGAGCGGGATCTGCGGTCAGCTATTCCCAGTCCGGCCAGAACATGCGCATTTCGGATGCGTCGAATGGGTTCGTCGGCGAGATCGACGAGCTTCGGGTCTGGACCGAGGCCAAATCGCAGGGCGACATCCAGCTCAAGATGAACCAGACCGTCGATCCGGAAAGCGCGAATCTGTTCAGCTATTGGCGCTTCGACGAAGGTGCGGGCAGCGAAATTGTCGACATTACCGGAAACGGTCACGACAGCGGTGCGGTCGGCGGGAATACGTGGGCTGCACACTACCGTGATACCAATCCGACGAACACTCCGGCGGGCCGGTTCGATGGCATCGTCGATCAGGTCAACGTTGCCGGGATCGCATTGGCGAGCACGTCGTTCACTCTGGAAACATGGGCCTATCGTGAGTCAAATACCGAGGGGTATTTCTTCGGTCAGGGCGAGCGCTCGGCAGGAGAGGGGCTGCACTTCGGATACAGCGGTTCAAATCAGGTGCGTCTCTCGTTCTTCGGTGATGACTTCACGTATACGGACCCTGACGGTGCGTCACAGAATGAGTGGGCGCACTGGGCGGTCAGTTTCAACACGGACGACAACGTCGCCAGCCTCTACAAGAACGGAGAACTGGTTGCGACCCACACAATGAGCGGCAGCTTTACCGGCACCGGCGATCTTCGCCTGGGTGAGGCCGTGGGCTACCACTTCGAAGGTATGCTCGACGATATGCGCGTCTGGGACGATGTCCGCTCCGCCGAGGAAATCCGCGAGAACTACCTGAGCGAGTTCGCCGATCCGACGAGCCAGACCAATCTCCTCGGTAACTGGAGGTTCGACAGCTTCGACGGGTCGACGGCAACCGATCTTTCCGGCAATGCCAATCACGGCGCGGCGCTGCAGGGCCCGCCGATCGACCCGGGTTCGGACGTGCTGCACTTTGACGGCACAGATGGCTACCTCTCGGTGCCGCACGTCAGCGCTCTCGATCCCATCAGCTGGACCATCGAAGCCTGGATCAAGACCGACTTCGCCGGGACACAGCGGATTATCATGAAGCCGGAGAACGACGGCGGCGGCAGCGCATATAGCCTTGCACTGGATGCCAATGGCCAGCCGTTCGTCGAATATCAGAACGTGCTTGGGGGTTATCCGAAGGTCACCGGTGCTACGGCGATCAACGACGGTGAATGGCACCATGTCGCGGCTACATTTAACAATAACACCGTTACCGGGGATCTTGAGCTCTTCGTCGATGGTGTCTCGGTCGGATTTTCGTTGTCGATCGTATCTCTGCCGATTGCATCGACCGAGCCGCTGATCATTGGTGCTTTCGTCGATACCAACGACAACGCACAGAATTTCAACGGTGAAATTTCGGATGTTCGGGTATGGAATATTGACCGCGATCCGACGCAGATCACGGACAGCTTCGACAACCGTCTCGCGGGGAACGAAACCAATCTCGTTGGTTACTGGCCGCTTGATGGTGACCTGAACGATGCAACAGCAAACGGGTATAACGCGACGATCAGCGGCAGTGTGTCCTATGAAAACGCGGAAATCGGCCACGTTGACTTGCCGCACAGCATTCCGCTGTCGAATAGCGACCGCACGTCGCTGGCCTTCGCAGACGCCGATTCAAGCGTTGCGGATCTTGGCAGCGTCGCACTCGTAGAGGATGCCTTCTCGTTTACGCTCTGGGCACAGGTGACAGAGTCTTCGACGGAAAACCGTATCCTTGAAATCAATGACGGTTCCGGCGCCGGTTCGAACCTGTTCGAGTTCTCGGTCGGTGCCGAAGGCGAGCTCATCGTGGTCCTGAACGACGGTCTCGGCGGATCACCGGTCACAGCGACATTCGACACGGACTGGACCTACAACAGCTGGACGCATCTCGGGGTCAGTTTTGACGAAGACGCGCTTTCAGTATTCGTCGATGGCAAACTCGCAGGGTCGATGGATGCCTCGGCGCTGCCCGATTTGACCGGTGCGTCAGGCGATCTGTACCTGGGGAATTCCAGCGATGTGGCGAACCTCGGATTTACCGGCAACCTGTCTTCAGTTCGCATGTGGAACACCGATCTTTCCGGATCGGCAATTCGTACAGATATGCTCGGGCGAATACCTGCTGAGGGCGTAGAGTGGGTCACCGGGTACTGGCCGCTGAGCGACGGTGCCACGGGCGATATCTTCGATCACTCCGGCAACGGTCATACCGGTACGGCTGCCAACGTCACCATCAGCGACGATGTGCCACCGCTACCCGGGACGGCATCCGGGGTCGAATTCGACGGTGCCACGGGATACCTGAAAGCCGCTTACGACGGCGAGGACGACAATCCGCTGGCTCTCAAGGGTGACATGACCGTCGAGTTTTGGGTCAACCCGGAAACCTTTGGCAGCGGCCGCGTGCTCAGCTTTTCCGGTGAGACGAGCGACGACGGGGAAGCGAATAATTCGCTTTACGAACTCTGGATCGGTTCCGGCGGCCAGGTCAGCTGGGCGCAGGAATATGGTGGCGGAAACGACGAGAGCAAGACGTTTGCATCTTCAGCGCTGACCGCCGGTGAGTGGGCGCATGTCGCGGTCACCCGCGACGCGGCGGCGCAGAACCTGACGCTGTACGTCGATGGGGCAGCGGTCGAAACCGTCAGCTACACGAACCCCGCGACCGGCAGCGAGGATGGTGAACTGTTTATCGGCGTCAATGGCGGGATGCAGCACTTCTTCGACGGGCAGATCGCCGATTTCCGGGTTTGGGACGACGTGCGGACGGCGAACGAGATCGCGCAGAACTACATGCACGAGCTGGTCGGCGGCGAAGAGGGGTTGGTCGGATACTGGCCGCTGACCGACGGCGGCGAAGATGCCGCGCGTGATCTGACGGCAAATGCGTCGGATGCGTATAGGTACGGTGCCACGGACTGGGTTGGCGCCACCTTTATCGCGGCAGACGAGAATACGGCCGTTTCCGGGCGTATCCCGGGTTATGACGGCGATGGCGATCAGCTCTACTACACGCTCGACGAAAATGGCTCCAACGGGTCGGTGACACTTAATCTGGACGGCACATACAGCTACACGCCGAATGCGTCCTATGTCGGACCGGATGCCTTTACCGTGAAGGTCATGGACGGAAACGGCGGCAACGTCGATTACGTGACGGTGAACGTCGGCGTGGTGGGCGGGGCCGTGCTCTGGATCGGCACGGCACAGACAAGTGACGATCCGGAAACCGCGACCAACTGGTCGGGCAGTGTGGTGCCTACCGCTTACGACGCCGTCACCGTTACCACCGACGGAACTGTTTACGATCCGATCCTGACGGGAGCACTGGAAGTCGGGCGCATCGATATTCTGGGTATTGGCGATTTTGATCTGTCTTCGACGGGCGTTCTGACCCTCGCCGCGGACGGATCGCAAGTGGGCAGCGGTGCTGAGCTCAAGTTGTACGGCACGCTCGATGGATACGGCGGATTGGATGTCGTTTCGGGCGGGACATTGAACTGGCAGTCGGGCGGCATCAATACCGGTCGCGCCGTCGTCGTGGACGGTGCCCTGACGGTCGGCGGCGGCAGCAAGTCGCTGAACAGTGACCTCGTGCTTAACGGGACGGCACATCTGTCGGGTACGTCGACGGCAATCTCCGGGACGGGAACCATTCACAACACCGGCGACCTGACGACGGAATGGGGCGCGACGCTGGACGTCGATTTCATTAACCTGGCAGGCGGCACCGTCAAGCCATCGGCTTCTCAGCGGACCCTCACGTTTGACGGTTCTCTCCATAACTACGGCACGATCGGCTCCAACACGGCGCAGAGTCTCTCGCTGATCGCCAACGAATTCGTCCTCAATGCCGGGACCCTCGACATCGTCGTTGCCGACGGGGTGTCCCTGCCTACGTTTACCTTCAATGATGGTCTGACCAATACCGGGACGATCAATCTCGACCGCACCTTCAACACGAGCTTCGACGCCAAGCTTCAGGTAAAGGAAACCTTCGTTAACGAAGGAACGATCTACGTCAGTGCCGGGTTCGATGCTTCGGCTCAACAGATGACCGTCGGCACCTTCTATAACCGCGGTACGATGAACATCGATCACAGCCTCGACATCAGCACGTCCGGTTCCCCCGTTGTTCTCGACCTGCGCGGCGGTACGCTCGATATCGCGACGGGCGCAACTCTGTCGATGTCGGCGAGCGGGGGCGTCGTCATTATTGACGAGACGACGACGTTGACCGGCGATGGCACGCTGTTCCTGAACAGCAGTACGTCACTGAAGTTGGGCAGCGATTTCGTCTGGGATTCCTCCATGCCATCGCTGGAGTTCTACAGTTCCAACGATATCGAGTCGGCCGACGGCAATGATTATACGTTTACTCTCGGCGTCGGCGCGGCGATCGACAGCGCCAACACCTTCGACTTCAAGGATACCATCCGCGTCGTCAACGAGGGCAGCATCACGACGTACGACAATACCTCGTTCTTCCGTGGCGGTCTGGAAAACGACGTCACCGGCACGATTACCGTCACAGGTGGCGGCAACGGCGGCGCCTCCCGCCTCCGGGTGACGGACAGTCTGATTAACCGTGGGACGATTACCCTCTCCGAAGAGGATGCCGCGGACAGTGACATTGAGCTCTACGTCGATGGCGACAGCAACCTGGAGAACTTTGGTACGATCAGCACAAGCGTAACCGGTGCCGCAACGGGATCGACGTTCCTGATTGCCGGACAGTTGACCAACTTCGGCACGCTCAATGCCAATCATGATCTTGAACTGAATTCCGGCACGACCATCGACAATCACGTGAACCGCGGCACGATCAATATCGCCACCGGTGCGGTACTGGCGGTCGGCGCCGGCGATACCTTTACGAACGATGATACTGGCACGATAGCCGGCACTGGGACGCTGGATGTCAGCGGCGCGGTCGGCGGCACGATGACCAACAACGGGATTGTCGCTGCTGCCGGAGACGACACGACCGGTGCCCTTCATGTCATAGGTGACATGGTGAACGGCGACGCCAGCGTGATTGATATCGAGGTCGGAAATGGCGTCAACGATACATTGAACGTCAGCGGTGAAATGACGATGAGCGGGACGCTGAATGCGTCGTTCATCACGGCGAGCACGCCGACGGTAGGTGACGTGTTCAACGTCATCAGCTTCTCCAGTTCTGCGACGGGGAGCTACTTCGACGACGTATCGGGTCTTGAAGGCGACGGCACGACGATGCTCGATATCCTGATCAACGAGGCATCGGGCATTACGTTCACGGCAGTGGCGAACGCCATTTCCCCGACGAGCGGCAGCGATACTTTCGACGGCACGGCCGCGGCGGACTATGCCTATGGCGGGGACGGCAACGACGATCTGGCCGGCGGCGGCGGGGCGGACGTTCTGATCGGCGGTGCCGGTGACGACGTGATCGAGATCGCCGACAATGCTTTCCACTTCGTCGACGGCGGCGAGGGAACGGACACGCTGACGGCGCTCAATGGCCTCGACATGACGAACGTGCGCAATGAAACCATCGACGGGTTCGAGCGCCTTGATCTCGGTTTCGGCCCGCTGACGCTCGACGGTGACGACGTGGTCTCCATTACCGACGGCACCAACGCGCTGACGGGCACGCAAAACACGCTTGTCGTGACACGCAATGACTTCGGCGGCGCCATCGATATCGGTTCCGGGTGGACTGCCTCGACGGCGGCAACGCTCACCATCGACGGTGCGACAAAGACGTTCGATGTGCAGACGCATGCCGCATCCGGCGCGACGATCTACATCGAACAGGCCGCCGCAAGCGTGGCGACCGATCTGGACGGCGTGAACGGGTTCACGATCCCGTCGGCCGGCAGCGTGGATATCCTCGCATCGACAATGACAGCACTTGGCGACATCAATGGCGACGGCATCGACGAGCTGTTCTACACCGGCAATATCGCCGGGGATACGCGGGCCTATGTCGTGTTCGGCAATGCAGACGGTTTCGGCAGCAGTTTCGATATTGCGGCGGCTGTTGCAGCGGGAGATGCCGTTGAGTTGACGAACACGGATGCTGACAGCGTTACGGGCGCGTACCTGGGCGATGTAAACGGCGACGGTTATGGCGATTTCTCCGTCGGCCTGCCATACAACGACGATAATGCTGCGGATGCCGGCCGTTCGCATATCCTGTTCGGCGGTGCCGCGTTCGGTGCGGGGGGCATCGATCTGGATAGTCTTTCGACCGCACAAGGCTACACCATCTGGGGCGACAGTACGGATGAACGGTTCGGTCAGGTTTCTCAGGGCGGTGACTATGATGGCGATGGGTACGACGATTTCGTTATCGCCGCGCGTGAAGTCAACAGTTCCGGGCCCGGTCACGGGTATCTGATTTACGGCGACCAGCTTGCTGCTGCCGATGCGCTCGACGGTGTCGTCGACGGCAACATTCAGAGCGAAGAATTGTTTGCGGCGCAAAACGGCGATGCGGCGATCGGTTTCAACATGTCGACCAATGTCACGGCAGACCGGACCACAAGTTTCGATCTCAACGGCGACGTCAACGGGGATGGCCTCGACGACATCCTGATGTTGAACGCCAATGCCGATACGGCTGCCGGGACGGATACCGGCCGCGCGATCCTCGTCTTCGGCAGCACGGCGTACGCGGGCCCCGATCGCGACGTTTCATCGGCAGCTGCCGGTGCCGTGGTATATATCGACGGCATCGACGCCGGCACTAGCCTCAGTGCCCTGCAATACGCGGATATCAATGGTGACGGCCTCGACGACATCATGATGAATGCGCAGGGTGCCGGGACAGGATACGTCGTCTATGGCAAGGACGACTGGTCCTCGACCGCAAGCGTGGATCTGGCTTCACTGGATGGTACGGACGGCTTCTCGTTCACTTACGGCTCGACCACGTCATCGGTGCTGGGGGCACTGGGCGACGTCAACGGCGATGGATTCGACGACTTCGGCATCGTTGATCGTGACAATGATCTTGCTCATGTTGTCTTCGGCAGCGACGGTTTCGGTGCGACGCTGGATACCACCACGTTCGGCGCAGAGAACGGTTTCAGTTTTGCGCTTTCCAACGATGACGGAGTCGGTCTGGCGGGGTCGGATATTAACGGAGACGGTTTCAACGACATTGCTGTCACATCGACGGCAACGGACTCGGTCTATGTGATCTACGGTGGCGACTTCTTCGGTGACACGGACACCTCCGGCACGTCCGGAGCCGACACAATCGTCGGCACGGCGGAAAACGACATCCTCGACGGTGGCGCCGGCGGCGCGGATGTACTGATCGGTGGGGCCGGCGACGATCGGCTTATCATCGGCGACGAGACCTTCCAGCGCATCGACGGCGGCGGTGGCCAGGATACGCTGTTCATCAATGGCGTGTTCGATCTCGACCTGTCGGCGATTTCGAACGGCATGATCACCGGGATCGAGCACATCAACATGGATAACGACATCATGAACGTGCTGGACATCGACTTCTCCAGCGTGCTGGATATCGGCGAAGCGATCGACCAACTGGTGGGTGAAGCCAATATGCTCGTGATATCTAGAGACGCTAACGATGAAGTGAATCTGATCGGCAACTGGACCGAGCGGGAAGAGCAGCCAGCTGCGGCTTCTGCGGGCGGCTACACCGTCTACGACAGTGATGACTCGAACGCTTCCGTTGCGATCCAGAACGCGGTTCAACAGATTCAAGGTCCCGCCTGACCGGTATGCCGCCCATCAAGAAAACCGCAGCAAAGAAGAAGGCCGCACCGAAGAAGAAAACTGCTTCGGGTGGCAAAAAAGCCGACACGCCTGCACTCGAGCTGACATCCTCGGAGTACTTTGTCTCGTGGCTGGCCGGGCAGGGTATCAGCCTCGCATTCACCTCAGCTCAGACGTCCAAGATGTTTCTGGTCGGGCCGACGTCGGAAGGTGAGCTTTCCATCGCCGAACGGACCGTGCCGCGCTGCAAGGGAATCGTGGCCGACGGTAAATCGCTTTATGTCGCGGCTGACTGGCAAATCTGGCGTTTTGAGAATGCACTGAAGGCCGGGGAGCAGAGCGACGGATACGATGCCGTCTATGTGCCGAAGGCTTCCCACGTGACCGGTGACATTGATTGCCCCGAGATGGCTGTCGACGGTGATGGCAGGCTCGTTTTCGTGAATACGCGGTTCAACTGCCTGGCCTATCTCAGCCGCGATTACAGTTTCCATCCGGTCTGGAAGCCCGGGTTCGTATCGGCCTATGTGCCGGAAGATCGCTGTCATCTGACCGGTGCCGCACTTTATGACGGCAGGCCCGCGTTCGCCACGGCGACCGCCCGGTCGGACGAAGCCGGGGTCTGGAAAGAGTCACTCAAGGACGGCGGTGTCGTTATCGATATCGTAAGCGGGGACATCATCTGCGACGGCCTTTCCATGCCGCGTGCGCCGCGCCTCCACGGCAGGACGCTATGGCTCCAGGAAGCGGGGACGGGATATCTCGGGCGTGTCGACGCGGTAGCCGGCAAATTTGAACCCGTCGTGCGTTGTCCCGGTTTTCTGAGCGGGATGACGATCGTCGGAAATTTCGCCGTCGCCTGTGTCTCGAAGATGCCGGACGGGGACGAATTCTCCGATCTCGATCTGCAGATGAACTTGCAGAAGAACGATACGGAACCGAATTGCGGCCTACTCGTGATCGAGCTGACGTCGGGCAATATCATGCACTGGCTGCGTCTTGATGGCGTTATCGAGGAAATTTCCGCCGTGACGGCGTTACCGGGCGTGTTTCGACCTCGCGCCGTCGGGTTCAAAAGCGATGAGATTGCCCGCACCATCAGCCTGCCGCCGGAACTCTCATAAAGTGACACGCTTGGCATTTATCGGGTGAAGCGCCTGCTAGTTGAAGCCTTGTTCACGTTGTCCTTATGATTGTATTTTTCTAAAAGTATTATTCAGGAGTTGTTGATGCAGTTTCTTTCTTACACGCGGCTGATTGCCGTGATTTGTGTTCTTGGACCCGTGTCAGGTTGTGTAAGTATCGGTTACGAGTTTACGCACTACGAGAGTGTGCAACGATCCGAATACCGACTTGATCGGATGACGTTCAGTCAACACGGCAGCTTGGGTGCTGGGCCGCAACTCTGCCCGATTGAAATATATTCTAAGTTCAGGGAGCATGACGGCAAGCTCGCGGCGTGCGGTCATCTTGTGGAATCTTGCGATGGTTTCGCCAGCGGAGAACTGACGGAGAAATGGTTTGCTGCTGCACAGTTAATACTGGACGGTGAGGAAATTTCCCGTGCTGGTTTCTTCAGCCTGAACAATGTCGGTCCGGGCAAGGGAAAGGCCACCTGCGTTGTGACCGATAAACCTTGGAAAGCGGTGTATGCGGGACAGCAGCCGCGTTTTTATGGCCAAGCGGTAAGCGTGGCTTACTGAGCCGTGTTTCGATTGTATGCGATGTATTCGATCGCGACGCCCGGTTTCCTGATTTGTTGTATCGTGACGATGTTGCTCGCACTGGCCGGTTGCCGGACGGGGCTTCCGTTTGATCCGGCTATCGATAGCTTCAACACGAAGCACTTCATTCATGGCATGCAGGCGAATGCCGATGAGTGCAGGGCCCTTGATGATCGCGTATGGGTCGAAGTCGAGAAGGACGGATACTGCTTGCGGATATTCGGCGATGTTTCCAAGCGTCCGGCCAAGTTACTTCAGGTCTATATGACCGGGGATATTTCGTTAGCCGACATCTGGGCCGTGTACGAATCATTGACGCCCGCGAACTTGGGTAGGATTTCGGAGGCAGCCAGTCATGACGGTACGAGTACGATTATTCTTGCCCGACCAGGTACATTTGGATCGTCTGGAAATCACGGCGACGACCCCTATAAATCGGGGGCGGAAGCACGGATTATGAACGCCGGCCTTGACGCGCTTAAGAGAAAATATGATGCGACCGAATTCAACATCGTCGGACAATCGGGCGGCGGACATATCGCGGCTTACCTGCTGACGAGAAGATCCGATCTCAAGTGCGCTGTGCTGAGTTCCGCACCGTTGTCCGGACCGCGCCTGGCCGAATCGTTCCGGGATGCGTCCTTGTCGGCGGACTTCCTCGCGGGATTTTGGGACCCCATAACAAATTTGAACCGCTTAATTCGGGACCCTGAACGACGAGTCTTCGTTCTGAACGACCGAAACGATAGGATTGTGCCGTATGAGTCGGGCCGCGAATATACCGAGAAGGGAAGCGCCCTTGGGCACGATATGACCTTTCTGGACGTCTCGGCGAAGGACCAGGACAGTCACGGACTGATGGTTCAGGCACTTGCCATCGGCGTCGCGTGTGGCAACGGGATGTCGACCGAAAAAATACGCGCCAACGTCAAAAACTTCTGATCCAAAAGGGGGGCTCAGGTTGCACCGGCCAGTATCCGGTCCACGAACTCCAGCCGGTCCTGTCCCCAAAGCGTTTCGTCACCGATGATGTAGAACGGTGCGCCCATGACGCCGCGCTCGATAGCCATGTCCGTATCGGCCTCCCATTTCTGTTCGACCGACGGGCTGAGGGCGGCGGTGGCCAGCAGCTTGCCGTCGAGCCCGCAGGCATCCGCGATCTCGAGCATGGTATCGGTGTCGGAGATATCACGCTCCTCAGCCCAGACCGCGCGCATGATGTTGTGGCAGAATGTATAGACATCGTTGCCGGTTTCCTGGGCGGCGATGACCATACCTGCCGCCAGCTTGTCGGACACCGGAAAGTGCGCCGGTTCCAGATTGAGAGGGACGTTGCGGTACTCTCGCCAGCGCCTGAGTTCCTGCATCCTGAGCGCCTTGCGGGCATCGGACCGTTTGGCGAGCGGCAGGCCGCCCGTCGCCTCGAAGACCCGGCCGAGGTTAACCGGCAGATGTCGAATCGTTGCGCCGTGCTTGTCACAGATTTCCTTGAACTTGGCGTCCCCGAGGTACGTCCAGGGCGAAACCAGGGTGAAATAATAATCGACGGTAGCCAAGGCGCTCTCCAATTCTACGAATGATTTCAACTATCTCTAAAGATTGCGCCTGCCGGACCTGGCATCAAGTGTTGCGTTTATGCCACGTGAGGAAATTTCTCACTGTTTCTTAGTAGTTAATGGTTTCTTCGCATTGACAGGAAAAACTGATCTCATAACCATTGTCACATAAGGGTCACTTAAAGAACCCGATGCTGGAAGTCCCCGGGGAGGCGTATAGACGACCGAATAGGGGGTTCGTACATGGAACGTACGCCACACAATGGAGATCAGGTTTTTGAGGTCTCCATATACAACAAAGAGGTTCGTTCTCTCGTTAAGGAGAATATGAGCCACGACTTTTTCGACGATCACTGGGCAGATGAGCAGGTTCGCGACGTCCTCGCTGAAACGGCAGACGAGGCACGCAAACTTGTCGGTAAGCGATTCCCGTCAGATGAGGGTTTCGTGATCGCGTCGGTCAAGCCGCTGCAAATGGCCTGATTGGTGTCCGCCCGAAGGGGTGGTGCCATAATCCGGTTACGCAGACGCGGCTTTGGCGATCTCCTGGTCTCGTAGATCCTTTCGCCTGATCTTCCCGGTCGAGGTTAGCGGCAGTTCGTCTACGAACTCCACAAGCCTCGGATACTCGTGCGGGCTGAGGCGCGTTTTCACGAAGCCGCGAATGTCTTCCTCAAGATCCGGTGAACCGTTGTTCCCCGGCATCAACTTGATGAACACCTTGATGACTTCCGTCCGGACCGGGTCCGGGACGCCGATGGCGGCTGCAAGTTCGATGGCCGGGTGCTTGGTCAGGCAATCCTCGATCTCGCCCGGGCCGATGCGGTAGCCGGCCGACGTGATGACGTCGTCATCACGGCCGACGAACCAGAGATAGCCGTCTTCGTCCTGCTGCCCCTGATCCCCGGTCAGCAGCCACTCGCCCAGGTACTTGTTCCTCGTCGCTTCCGGATTGTTCCAGTATTCCAGCATCATCACCGGGTCGGGCGCTCTGACGGCGATCTGGCCGACGGTGCCAGCCGGGACTTCATTGCCGTTGGTGTCTATAATACGCACATCGTGACCGGGAATGGGACGACCCATGGAGCCCGGCTTGATCTCCATCACTTTCTGACAGTTGGCGACGACGAGATTGCACTCCGTCTGGCCATAAAACTCGTTGAGTGTCAGACCGAACGATGCCTGCCCCCACTCGAGCAACTCGACGCCCATGGGCTCGCCGGCGCAGGCGATCGTGCGCAGGTTGACCCCATAAGCTGGAATGTCCTGAACCGCCCGCATCATTTTCAAGGCCGTCGGCGGCATGAACGTATTCCTGACACCGTATTCGGCCATCAGTTTGAGTGCGGCCTCAGGGTCGTATTTGCCGGCCCGGTAGGCGAGCACCGGCACGCCGTGAAACCATGCCCCCATCAGGCAGTTCATGAGCCCACCGATCCACGCCCAATCGGCGGGGGTCCACATCAGGTCGCCTGGCTGCGGCAGGAAGTCGTGAAAGAACTCGACCGCGGGCATGTGACCCAGCAGGGAACGATGCCCTTGCAACGCACCCTTAGGGTTTCCGGTCGTGCCGGAGGTATAGACGATATAGGAGGGGTCGGTGCTTGCCGTATCGGCGTTGGCAAAGGTGTCGGACGCGGCATCCAGCCCCTTCCAGAGGTCACGCAGCCCATTGCCGTCCTTCCCGTCGACCAACAGCACCAGTTTGAGGTCGGGCAGCTGGTCGCGAATGGCCTCGATCTTGGGGTAATGCTGTTCTTCGGTAACGACGACTCGCGCACCGCTGTCTTTCAGGCGGAATGCGAGCGCTTCTTCGCCGAACAGGGAAAACAACGGGATGGAGATCGCCCCCATTTTCCAGGCGCCGACATGGCTGATCGCGGCCTCGACGCACTGCGATAACAGGATTCCGACCCTGTCGCCGCGCTGGATGCCCTCGGCGGTGAGAAAGTTGGCCATCCTGTTGGAGAGCTGCTGTAACTCGCGCCACGTATAGTCGCGCCTGGTGCCGTCTGCACTGGCGACGATCAAGCCGGTCTTCTCCGGGGTGGCGGCAGCGTGCCGGTCGCAAACCTGCTCTGCCATGTTGACGCGTTCAGGAATATCCCAGTTGAAAGCATCACGCACGGCTTCGTAGCTGCCGGCATCACTCAGTAGTGGCATTGAAGATCCTCCCAAATCCCGCTCTTTAAATAGCAAACGGGACGGAGTCTTAACAGAAAGAAGCGAGCCGGTTCACGCCGGGTCAGTTGATCGGTTGGAGGGCGAGGGGGGCGAATTCCTGTTCGATTTCGACGTTGCCTTCGAACGCCAGGAAATTGCGCATGCCTTCCAGGATGACACCGTCGTACCCTTGTGCGATCAGGCCATAGAGAAAGGAACTCGGGTTGCCGAAGATCACGTCCTGCCAGCCCGGATTCCAGTACTCCACGAAGTGACGGTCCGGGTCACGCGGGAACGGCGCGCCGATGAATCCCGGAAATCCCTCGGCCCAGCCGGGTTGCCAGTAATACCGGTAGCTGGCAGCGGATCCGATATCCATACGCGCAAACACCAGCCGCCTGGCCCCGAGTTTCTTGTACTTCAACGTCTCGACAGCCTGTTTGCTCAAGGGTTCGCGCCCCGAGAACGGCTCGACGATGATGAGGTCGAAGTTCGTGTCATGCATCTTGAGAGCAAACTGATCCTGACGTCCGAACGCTGCGGGATCGCTCAGATAGACGAAATTCCTGACGTCGTTCAGGCCGAGGACGTTGTTTGAGTTTTCATTGTTCGGGCGCCGTGGGTGATCCGGAATGCTGCCGAGGTCCGAAGTCGGGCGCGGGACGACCGCAGCGATGATGCCCGCTTGGTTGGCGGTCCGGTAAATGCGGTCGATTTCGGCAGGCTTGGTGGCATAGTCGATGATGAAGACCGGCAGCCCGGCGTTCTTCGTGCGTTCAATGCTTGCGAGTTCGGCCTGTTGGACCTCCGGTGGCGGCGCCTGGTCAACGGCCGTATGCCCCATGAAAACGCCGTCATAGAGAACCGCATCGATTGTACGCGTAAAAGTGCGGGCAGGGGAGATGATGTTCTCGTCCTGCAGGTCGCGTTTGATGATCAGTTCTTCGGCGTCACGGACGACGATCTGGAAATTCCGCTTTTGCGCCCTGGCATAGTTGGATATGCGTTGGATCAGCGTGCGCATTTCCTCGCGGTAATCGATCAGGTCCCGTGACGGCGAGAACGTCGGCGAAGGGGCAGCGGCGGGATCGGTTCCCTGCACGCGGACGTATCCCGGATCACCCGGTTGCTGCGCATGGACGAGACTGGGCGCGGCGGCTGTCATTGCCATCATCAGCAGGGCTATCGGTGTAATCGCGGTTTTCATCGTCGGCTTGCCGTCCGATCCTATGCCGCCTCGGTCGTATCAGGCAGGCAACAAATTCGCCACGTCCTCCGCAATCGCGAGGGAAGACGTCAAACCCGGAGATTCTATGCCGTAGAGGTTAACCAGACCTTTAACCCCGTGTATGTCCTCGCCCTGGATCACGAAGTCCGTCGCGTGCGAGCCTTTCGGGTGAATTTTGGGCCGGACACCCGCATAACCGGGTTGCAGCGCCCCGTCCGGCAGGCCCGGCCAGTACTTGCGGATCGATTCGTAGAAACTGTCGCCGCGCGCCGGATCGACGGTGTAGTCGATCTCGTCGATCCACTCGACATCCGGTCCGAATTTTACCTGTCCGCCGAGGTCGATGGTGACATGCACCCCGAGACCGCCGAGCGGGTCGGGGACCGGGTAGATCAACCGGGTAAACGGCGGTTTGCCGCCGCCAAGCGTGAAATAAACGCCGCGGGCGAAATACTGCCCGGGAATGGACTCTTCCGGGATGCCCTCGATTGACCGGGAAATGGGCTGCGCATAAAGACCGGCTGTGTTGACTAGGTGATCGCAGAGAAGTTCCATCGGCTCGTCGCCGCCGACGCGGATCAGAATGCCGTCGTTTCTGACTTCACCGCCGATGACGGGGCTGTTGAAAGCGATCATGGCACCGTGATCCTCGGCATCGCCCTGGTAGGCAAGCATCAGTCCATGGCTGTCAACGAGGCCCGTGGACGGCGAAAGCAGCGCGCCCGTGCACGTGACGTTGGGTTCCATCTCCAGCACCTTGGCGGGATCCATGAATGTCAGATTGTCGACCCCGTTGACGGCGGCACGGCCCTTGATGTCGTCCAGCAGATCGACCTGGCGGTCGTCGGTTGCAACGATCAGCTTGCCGCAGCGTTTGTGTTCTATGCCATGGCTCTCACAATAGGCATACATCATGTCGCGGCCTTTGACGCAGAGCCGCGCCTTGTTTGAATCCTTGCTGTAATAGATGCCGGCGTGGATGACCTCGGAATTCCGCGAGCTCGTTTCCGTGCCGATCATGTCGGCGCGCTCCAGCACAATGACTTCATGCCCGGCCATCGCCAGCGCCCGCGCCGCCGCCAGACCAACAACACCGGCGCCGATGACGACGCATCCAACTCGATCGACCATGAGAACTCCGTCAGGAAAAAATGACGCCGAAGTTTCCTATTCCGGCCCGTGAGGGTCAAGGTCCGGAACGAACTTCGGTTCGCTTGAAGGGGCTGCGCACCGGGAGTACATTTCGTGCATGGCTCCTTTTGACGATCAACCGCAATGGTTACGGACCGCATGCCCGCACGACTGCCCGTCGACGTGTGCACTCGAGGTCGAAAAGCTCTCGCCTGACCGAATCGGCAAGGTGCGCGGCAACGCCTTGAACGACTACACCGACGGCGTGATCTGCGCCAAGGTGGCGGCTTACAGGGAACGGGTGCACCACCCGGACCGGCTGACACAGCCGCTTCGCCGTGTCGGCGCCAAGGGGGATGCGAAGTTCGAGCCGGTAAGCTGGGACGACGCGCTCGATATCGTGGCGGACGCTTTCCAAAAAGCAGAGCAGAAGCACGGACCGGAGGCCGTCTGGCCGTATCATTTTGCGGGCACCATGGGGCTCGTACAACGTGACATCATTCACGGATTCCGTCATGCGCTCGGCTATTCGCGGGAGGACGAGACCATCTGCGTCGCCACGGCCAGCGCCGGCTGGATGGCAGGCTGCGGCAAAATCTGGGGCTCGGATCCGCGCGAGATTCAGGTTTCCGACATGGTCGTGATCTGGGGCGGCAACCCGGTCGCGACCCAAGTCAACGTCATGACCCATGTTGCCAAGGCGCGGAAGAACAGGGGCGCCAAGCTCTATGTCGTCGACCCGTACCGGACGCCGACGGCGCAGCAGGCCGATGTTCATCTGTGCCTGAAGCCCGGCACCGATGGGGCGCTGGCATGCGCCGTCATGCACGTCATGTTCCGGGACGGTTATGCCGACCGGGACTACATGGCGAAATTCACCGATGCCCCGGGCGAACTGGAAGAGCATCTGAAAACCCGTGGGCCTGAATGGGCGTCCGCGATTACCGGACTGAGTGTCGAGGAGATCGAGGACTTCGCCCGCGCCTACGGCGAGACGCAGCGGTGCTACATCCGTGTCGGTTACGGGTTCACGCGCTCCAGAAACGGCTCGTCCAACATGCACGCCGTCGCGTGCCTGCCGGCCGTAACCGGCAAATGGCAGTACGAGGGCGGCGGGGCGTTGCATTCCAACCGCAACATGTTCGGCGTCAACCAATCGCTGGTGCGTGCCCTCGACACCCTGGATACAAGCAAGCGCGCCCTCGATATGTCGCGCATCGGACGTATCCTGCTGGGCGAAAAAGAGAGCCTGCTGGGCGGCCCGCCGGTCACCGCGATGATTATGCAGAACATCAATCCGGCCGAGGTGGCACCCGAGACCAAGCGCGTTGTCGAAGGGCTGATGCGTGAGGACCTGTTTACGTGCGTGCACGAGCAATTCCCGACCGCGACCACGGCCTACGCCGATATCGTACTTCCGGCAACGACGTTCCTTGAGCACGACGATCTCTATCAGGGGAGTGGGCATCTTTACCTGCAGGTGGCCAAACACGTGATAGAGCCCGTCGGTGAAGCGCGCTCGAACGTGGATGTGCTGTCCGGGTTGGCGCGGCGGCTTGGCTGCGAGCACGAGGTCTTCCAGCTCGATGCGTGGGAGATCATCGATCGAACGCTTCGCGCGACCGGGCACCCGGGTGCGGACGAGGTACATGAAAAAGGCTGGGTCGACTGTTCGCAAAGCTTCGAGGACGCGCACTTCCTGAACGGTTTCCACACGCCGGACGGCAAGTTCCATTTCAGGCCCGACTGGTCACGTATCGGCACCGCGTTCGAGACCATGCCGCGTCTGCCCGATCATTTCGATGTGATCGACGACGCAACACCGGACAAGCCGTTCCGGCTTGTCGCGGCACCTGCGCGACGTTTCCTCAATACGTCGTTCACTGAAACACCTTCGTCGCAGAAGAAGGAAGGCCGTCCGACGGCGCTGATTCATCCGGATGCGATGGCGAAGCTTGGGCTCGCGGACGGTGACGAGGTCACGCTCGGCAACGATCTCGGCGATGTGACGGTTCATGCCAAGACCTTCGATGGTTTGCAGCCGGATACGGTTGTCGTCGAGGGAATCTGGCCGAACCGCTATTTCAAGAACGGCCTCGGTATTAATGTTTTGATAAGTGCTGATCGGGCATACCCGAACGGTGGCGCCGTGTTCCACGACACGGCTGTGTGGATGCGCGCCACATAAGAAACGGCTTTGAGGGGGCCATTCGTGAGTGCAACTTCTGCGCATGTGATTGTCGTCGGTAACGAAAAGGGCGGCAGCGGAAAATCGACTACGTCAATGCATCTGGCCATAGCGCTGATGATGCAGGGCTATACCGTTGCAACCATCGACGTCGATGGCCGCCAGGGCACGCTGAGTCGCTACATCGCCAACCGGGAGATGTTCAACAAGAAGCTGGGCCGGGACTATCCGGTGCCGGAACACCATCGTGCCGCGTCCCACAAGCTGGAAGGCATGACCGATGCGGAACAGGCCGCCGAAGTGGAGCGTCTTCAGCTATTGATCGAAGGGGCATGTTTCAACCACGATATCGTCGTGATCGATACCCCGGGCGCCGCCAACAAACTCTCGTTTCTTGCGCACACCTATGCAGATACCCTGATCACGCCGATGAACGACAGTTTCGTCGACCTTGACGGGCTTGCGCATATGGATGGGCAGAGCGCGGAGATCAAAGGCCCCAGCCATTACTCCGAAGCGATCTGGGAAGCGAAGAAGGTCAAGGCGCAACGCGATGGCGGCTCGATCGACTGGATCGTGATGCGCAACCGGCTGTCCAATCTGGATGCCTATAACAAGCGCGAAGTCGAGCGCGCCATCCGCGAGCTCGCCAGACGTCTCGGGTTCCGCGTTCTGCCCGGATTTTCCGAACGTGTCATCTTCCGTGAACTTTTCCTGGTCGGGTTGACGATCCTCGACCTAAAGCAGGCGGCTGGTGGAGCGCCGCTCAGCCGGTCCCACGTTGCGGCGCGTGACGAAGTGTTCTCGATCATCGATGGTCTCAATCTGCCGGACGTGCCCATACGCGAGCAAACGGCCCTCGGCTGATCGGCCCAAAACATCGTCAGGACCTCGAATTTCCGTTAATTTCGCTTATCTCTAGAGTGAGATAGGAAAGGACTGATTTTGGCCGACGATCTGCCGGACAAGCGCAAGAAAACCCAGGACGTGGACGCGTTTTTATCGAAGGTTGCCGCCACACCCCGGCGTACCCAGTCCGGTGGCAAACGTGGCCGCCTGCTGTTCGCCATGGATGCGACGGCGAGCCGGCAGCCGACCTGGGACAAGGCGGCGAGCATTCAAGGTCAGATGTTTATCGAGACGGCGGCGCTCGGTGGGCTCGACATCCAGCTCGCGTTTTATCGCGGGTTCGGCGAGTTCAAGGTTGGACCATGGACGGACAACGAGCGGGAACTGCTACGTCTGATGACATCCGTGTTCTGCCTTGCCGGTGAAACACAGATCGGCAAGGTGTTGCAGCACGCGGCGAACGAAGCGAAGCGCGGCCATCTGAATGCACTCGTGTTCGTCGGCGACATGGTGGAGGAGGATATCGACAAGCTGGGCAAGGTCGCCGGCGAACTTGGGCTGCTTGGCGTGCCGGCGTTCATATTTCACGAGGGAAATGACCCGATGGCCGAATTCGCCTTCAAACAGATCGCTCAGCTTTCTGGCGGTGCTTGCGTCAATTTCGATTCCTCGAGCGCGGATGTCCTCAGGGAACTGCTGGCGGCGGTCGCCGTCTACGCGGCCGGTGGGCGCGCCGCGCTCGAAGACAAGGCGAAGCGCGACGGCGGCGCCGTGCTGCGGTTGACGAACCAGATGGGCGGCCCGAAGTCATGAGTTACCTTATCCTTGGCATCGCCGTCATGGCAGGCCTCCTTCTGGCGATGCAGTGGTTCATCTCGGCGGAACCCAGGACCATTGCCCGGACGCTGAAATGGCTCTTGCTGGGCATCATCGGTCTGGTGATCCTGTTCTTCGTCGTCACCGGGCGATTTTCTTGGGCGCTTTGGACGCTGACCGTCCTGTTTCCATGGTTCATCCGAGCCCGGCAGGCGGCACGTATGGCGAGGAATTTCTCGCGCATGGCGGGGGGCGGTTCGACCGGCCAGACCAGCGAGGTCCTGAGCGCATTCCTGGAGATGCAGCTCGATCATGACAGCGGCGACATGGACGGTTGGGTGCGCAAGGGTCGCCACGAGGGAGCTCAATTGAGCAGCCTATCACGCGCCGACTTGCTGTCGCTCTATGACGAATACTGCAGAGAGGACGGCGAATCGGCCCGGCTTTTGGCTGCATATCTCGACCGGATGTACCCGGATTGGCGGGGCGAGGGCGCAGACAACGGTGATAGCGGTGACGATACCTTCACCGAGGGGGGCGGGAACATGTCGCGGCCGGAAGCCTTTCGTATTCTCGGACTCGAAGATGGCGCCAGCGAGGACGAAATCAGGTCGGCACATCATAGACTTATCGCCGGATTACACCCCGACCGGGGCGGTTCTGCCTATTTGGCGGCGAAAATCAATGAAGCACGCGACGTATTGTTGAAGTCATAAAACCTTTTCCGGGCTGTCATGCCTTTTTCACGTTCGCCCAGCTTGCCGGAACCGGGCCCGTGTGGCAGAAACCGGGTGATTCAGGCGTCTTAAAGGGGTTTGTTTATGCGTGTAGCAATGATCGGGACCGGATATGTGGGTCTCGTTTCCGGGGCGTGTTTTTCCGAGTTCGGTCACGACGTTGTCTGCGTCGACAAGGACGAGGCAAAGATCGCCGGTCTCCACGAAGGAAAGATGCCGATATACGAGCCGGGTCTCGAGGATCTGGTCGAGGGCAACGTCAAGGCCGGCCGCTTGACGTTTACGGGCGATCTGCCGAGCGCCATCAAGGATGCGGATGCGGTGTTCATTGCCGTCGGCACACCAAGCCGGCGCGGCGACGGGCATGCGGACCTGAGCTACGTTTACGCGGCTGCTGAAGAAATCGCCAACGCCATGAACGGTTACACCGTGGTCGTAACGAAGTCGACCGTCCCGGTCGGCACGGGCCGCGAGGTCGAGCGCATTATCCGGGAAACGCGCCCGGATGCCGAATTCGACGTGGTCTCCAACCCGGAATTTCTGCGCGAAGGTTCGGCGATCGAGGATTTCATGCGCCCTGACCGCGTCGTGATCGGCACGAACTCCGAGCGCGCCCAGGAGGTGATGCGGAACCTTTACCGGCCGCTTTACCTGATCGAGACACCGATCGTGTTTACGTCGCGCCAGTCGTCGGAACTGATCAAGTATGCTGCCAACACGTTTCTGGCGACCAAGATTACGTTCATCAACGAAATTGCCGATCTTTGCGAGAGCGTCGACGCCAATGTGCACGACGTGGCGCGCGGGATCGGGCTGGACGGCCGCATCGGCCGCAAGTTTCTGCATGCCGGCCCCGGTTACGGCGGATCATGCTTCCCGAAGGATACGCGGGCGCTGGTGTCGACGGCCCGGGACGCAGGCAGTCCGCTCAAGATCATCGAGACCGTTGTCGCATTGAACGAGGAACGGAAACAGAAGATGGCCGCGCGCGTGATCGATGCGGTCGGCGGCGATCTGAGTGGGAAGACGGTCGCTGTCCTGGGGCTCACCTTCAAGCCGAATACGGACGACATGCGCGAAAGCCCGAGCCTAGACATCGTGCCGGCGTTGCAGAAGGCGGGTGCGACGGTGCGTGCCTATGATCCCGAGGGCATGCATGAGGCGAAAGAACTTTTGAACGACGTCGTATGGTGCGAAAGCGCCTACGAAACGATGGGTGGCGCCGATGTGCTCGTGATCATCACCGAATGGAATGAGTTCCGCGCGCTGGATCTCGATCGCGTCAAATCGCTCATGAAATCACCGGTCATGGTGGACCTTCGGAATGTCTACGATCCGTCCGACATGATCGAAAGCGGGTTCGACTATCACAGCATCGGCCGTCCTGTTGCCGCCAAAGGCGCGTGACGTTGCGGACGGTAAAACCGGCACTGACACCATCGATCCTCCGCGCCTATGACATCCGGGGTGTCGTCGGCGAAGATTTCGGCGAGGACGATCTTTATTCCATCGGCAGAGCGTTTGGCTCCGAAATGGCGGTGCGCGGCCTGAAGAAGGCTTGTGTTGGCTATGACGGACGGTTGTCATCTCCTGCGCTGGAGCAGGCGCTGGTCGACGGCCTGACGGCGTCCGGTATCGACGTGTTGCGTGCCGGGCGCGGGCCTTCGCCGATGCTCTATTACGCCACGTATGCGCTCAACGCCGACGCCGGGCTGATGATTACCGGGTCCCACAATCCGCCCGAGTTCAACGGCCTCAAGATGACGCTCGGCGGCAAAGCGTTCTTTGACGAGGATATCCAGAACCTGGGCCGCCGCGTCGCCGCAGGCGACTATATCGAAGGCGCAGGAACATCGGAGCAGGTAGATATCTTCGATGACTATGTCGCGCGTGTCGCCGCCGATTACAGCGGGTCCAAGGACCTCCGCGTTGCATGGGATCCGGGCAACGGTGCGGCGGGCGAGGTGACGGATGCCCTGACGGCCGGGCTGCCGGGCACGCATTTCGTAATCAATTCGAAGATCGATGGGACCTTCCCGGCGCACCATCCGGACCCGACCGTTGAAAAGAACCTGGTTCAGCTCAAGGACCTGGTCGCGGCCAACGATTGCGATCTCGGCATCGGTTTTGACGGAGACGGCGACCGGATCGGCGTCGTAGACAGGAACGGCAATGTCATGTGGGGGGACCAGCTTCTGGTGATGGTGGCCCGCGATGTCCTTGCCGATCATCCGGGCGCGCCGATCCTTTGCGACGTTAAGGCGAGCAGAGTGTTCTTTGACGAAATCGAGAAAATGGGCGGCCAGCCGGTAATGTGGAAAGCCGGACATTCCCACATCAAGTCTAAAATGGCCGAACTGAACTCCCCCCTGGCGGGCGAAATGAGCGCCCATATCTTCTTCAAGCATCGTTACTACGGTTACGACGACGCGATCTACACGGCGGTTCGGCTGCTCAGCGTCATTGCATCGTCCGAACCGTCGTTTACCGAGATGCTGGCGGCGTTGCCGGTGATGTATAACACGCCGGAAATCCGCTTCGACTGCGCCGACGACCGGAAGTTCAAGGTCGTGGACGAGATCACGGCAAGGGCACGCACGCTGAAAGATGTCGATATTTTCGATATGGATGGTGTGCGTGCGGAAACGGCATATGGCTGGTGGCTGCTCCGCGCCTCCAACACACAGCCGATGCTGGTTGTGCGCTGTGAGTCGGATACCGCCGACGGACTGGAGCGCCTCAAGGACGATGTCCGCGGCCAGCTGGCGCTTTCCGGCGTGGACGCGAGCGCAATTTGATCCACAGCTTTCGTGTCCGTGTGTCTTGAAGCCAACGCCGGCTTTTCGTAGTGAAACGGGATGTGGAATTACTTCTTCTACGGCACCCTGCAGGATCCGGAGATCGCGAGGGAAATTCTGGGACGGCCACTTTCCGGTTGCTCGCCCACACCTTGCGTGCTGCCCGGTTACAAGCGTGTATACGTCGCCGGTGCTACATATCCGGGGCTGGTCACGGACCCGGATGACGAGGTCGGCGGTATTCTGGTGCAACGGATATCGCCGCTTGAGGCATCGCGCCTTAGCCGATACGAGGGTAAAGACTATGAGCTGGCGGAACTGAGCGTGTGCCTGGGTGACGGTTCGTTCGTCGAGGCGCGCGTCTTCCTGCCATTACCGACGCTGCGGATGAGCGACACCGAGTGGGAGCTCGACGTATGGCGCCGCAAGGAAAAGCGGCGTTTCATGGCCGGGCTTAGAAGAAACGTGTTGATCTGAGCCGTCAGTCGACGCGTTCGGCAACCTCGGCATTCACGTTGGTCTTAAGTTCCATGCAGTCCCTGAGAATGCGGCAGGTCCGGTAGGCGTCGCGCTTGGAAATCCCAACGATTCTGGCACGGTGCAGAATGGACCCATTGCGCTTCTTCAATGGAACGATGCGGATCTGGCCGTCGGCCAGATAGCTCGGCGCCTTGCCGATCGCTTTCTTGGCTGCCGCCTGCGCCTGGGAAACCTGCGAAAACGCGCCGACCTGCACCGCCCATACCGACCGTGTCGAGGCCGCTGCGGGACGCAGCGATGCCGTTTGGGTTTCGCGTACCGGAGCCTTGGCGATCAACTGTGTGCCATGGCTCTTGGCGAGGCGGGCAAATCCCTTGTCGAGGAGGTTGGCCATATGACGGTTACGGTGGCCGGAAGAACGGCCGCCGAACACGACGCCGATGATCCGCCGTCCGTCTCGCGTCGCGGAGGCAACGAGATTGAAGCCGGATGCCCGGATGTACCCAGTCTTGAAACCGTCTGCCCCGTGGTACGTCTTCAAGAGCTTGTTGTGGTTTGAGTGCTTGATCCCGTCGAAGCTGAACGATTTCGTCGAAAAATAGTGGTAGTACTCCGGAAAATCGCGAAGCAGGGAACGGGCCAGGATCGACATGTCCTTGGCAGTCGAGAGCTGCGCGCGGTGAGGCAAGCCGGACGCGTTACGGAACGTGGTTTTTGCCATTCCCAGAGAGCGCGCCTTCGCCGTCATCTTGAGCGCGAAGTTGCGTTCGCGCCCGGCAATGTTTTCGGCCACCACTGTCGCGACATCGTTGGCGGACTTGGTAACGAGCGCCAGGATGGCCTGCTTGACCGTGATCGTCGAACCGGCGCGAAGGCCAAGCCTGGATGCGGGCTGGCGCGCTGCGCGGCGTGACACCTTGAGCTTGGTGGAAAGAGACCATTTGCCGGTCTTTAGGCGATCGAACATCAGATAAAGCGTCATCATTTTTGTGAGTGACGCTGGGTAATTGCGGGTGTCCTCGTTCAGACCGTGCAGGACTTCGCCGGTGTCGGCATCGACGACGTAGCTCGCGTATTTTGCGTGTGCGGGAGGAGTAATGTTACAGATCGCGAGAATCATCACCGCCAGGGCGGCTTTCAGCCAGAAACCCCGTGTTTTTGCACGTCGCACCGTCGGTTCCCAGGCCGCAACCGGTTGCATTCTCAGATCCCCTTAATCCTTTTTGTTATCCCCGGCAAAATTGATGATAAAATCAAATGCCACCTCTCGTCGACGGAATTTTCACGTCGAATCAAGCTCTTGGTACGATAACGGACCATAACAATGTGTTAACGCGCCGCGCCGTGTCACGTTAATATTCGGGACTGGCCGGTTAGGATGTCATAAATTCGCACTCGCACAAAATAACATGCGACACCATATTCCTGCTAATGCATTGAAATAAATTGAATATCGTATCCGGTTAAAATATTGTGCACTGCACAAAAAACCATTGACTCTGGCCGAAAACGGACTATATTCCTCTCGTGATGCTGCAATGCAGCAAGGAAGGATTTGAGAATTTCTCAAGCGAGCGGCGCGAAACCGCCGAATCCGCATTATACGAGAAGGAATGGAGAGAACCGATGGCTACCACCGCCAAGAAGACCACGACAACGAAGGCCGCGCCGAAAGCGGCGCCTGCTCCGAGCACTGTCGAGCCGGTTGAGACGGCCGTCAAGGCCGGTCAGGAAACCGTAGAAACGATCGTCAAGACCAACACCGAAGTCGCCAAAAAGGGTGTTGAAAAGGCAGTTGCCATGACCGAAGAACAATTCGCCGCCGCAGCCAAGGCCAGCGCCGAGGCTTACAAGGGGTATGAAGACATGATCGCTTTCTCGAAAAGCAACATCGAAGCTTTCGTGAAGTCGAACGAAATTCTCTCGGTCGGTGTCAAAGAGATCAATACTGCAATCTACAAGCTGGCTCAGTCGAACGTCGAAGAATCTGTCGCGCTTGCCCAGAAGATCATGGGGTGCACGTCGGTCGCCGAAGTCGTCGAACTGCAGAGCGCCGTTGCCAAGTCGCAGTACGACAAGGCTGTCGCCGAAAGCCGCAAGCTTTCCGATCAGACGATCAAGCTTGCCGAAAGCGCGTCCAAGCCCATCGCTGAACAAGTGAAGATTGCGGTCGAGACTCTGTCGAAACCGCTCGCTGCCTAACGTTCCCATCCCCCCTTTTTGGGATCTGGCAGTTGAGAAGGGCGTCCGGTGGACCTCCCAACACCGGGCGCCCGCTCAAACATCCCGGGGCCCCTGAACCCCGGATTACGAAAGGCCTGCGGCAGACGCCGCGGGCCTTTTGTTTTTGCCGATAAATTGTGTGGTTAACAGCTTACATTTCTTTTTGTTTCCCCATTTTGGCGGGGGCAAAATTGACCTATATTAAAGGGAATGAAGACTGAACGTTATGAACCGTCACGATTGAGAATGGCTGAAAGAAAGACCCCCTCTGGACCGCCGGACATCGGCGGAGACGAAGAAACAGGCGTCGTCGTTAAGCCGCGTGAGAAAACCAAGCGCCCGGCGATGTACAAGGTCCTGATGCTGAACGACGACTACACGCCGATGGAGTTCGTTGTTCATGTGCTGGAGCGTTTCTTCTCCAAGTCGGCGCAGGACGCGACGCGGATCATGCTGCATGTTCATCAGCGTGGTGTCGGTGTCTGCGGGGTATACACCTATGAGGTCGCGGAAACCAAGGTCGCCCAGACCATGGATCTCGCGCGCCAGAATCAGCATCCGCTTCAGTGCACGATCGAGAAGGACGGTAGCGACGACGAAGAATAAACGGCAAGAACCTGCTCACCATAAGGCCGGGCAAAACCCGGCGAAAGGAAAGCGACCACATGTTATCACGCAATCTGGAACAGACGCTGCACCGTGCCCTGGCACTCGCCGCCGAGCGATCCCACGAATATGCGACGCTTGAGCATCTGTTGCTGTCATTGACGGAAGACCAGGACGCGATCGCGGTACTCCGTGCATGCGGCGTGGACCTGGAGCAGTTGTCGATGGATGTGACCAACTTCATCGATGACGAACTGGATGAAATCCGCAACGAGCGCGTTACCGAGCCGAAGCCGACCGCGAGTTTTCAGCGCGTCGTGCAGCGCGCCGTGATTCATGTACAGTCGTCGGGCCGGGAAGAAGTGACCGGCGCCAACGTACTGGTGGCGCTTTTCTCCGAGCGGGAATCGCACGCCGTGTTCTTCCTGCAGATGCACGAAATGTCGCGCCTCGACGCGGTCAATTACATCTCGCACGGCATTGCCAAGGTGCCCGGACTGTCGGAAGAGCGCACTGTCGAAGGCGCGGACGAGGAAGCTGAGGGCGAAAACGTCGTCCGCAAGGGGTCCGAGGCGCTCGACGCTTACTGTGTCAACCTCAACGCCAAGGCAGAAGAGGGGCGTATCGACCCGTTGATCGGGCGTGAGAAGGAAGTCGACCGGACGATCCAGATCCTGTGCCGCCGCAACAAGAACAACCCGCTCTATGTGGGTGACCCGGGCGTCGGCAAGACGGCGATCGCCGAAGGCCTGGCCAAGCGCATCGTCGACGGCGACGTGCCGGAAGTGCTCGAGGGCGCGACGATCTACTCACTGGATATGGGTGCGCTGCTTGCCGGCACGCGCTATCGCGGCGACTTCGAAGAGCGTCTCAAGAACGTGATGGAAGAACTGGTGAACGCGGATAAGGCGATCCTGTTCATCGACGAAATCCACACTGTGATCGGTGCCGGGGCGACATCGGGCGGATCTATGGATGCGTCCAACATCCTGAAGCCCGCGTTGCAGAACGGCGGGCTCCGCTGCATGGGATCGACCACGTACAAGGAATATCGTGGTTACTTTGAGAAAGACCGTGCCCTGGTGCGCCGGTTCCAGAAAATTGATGTCTATGAACCCTCCGTCGAGGACACGATCAAGATCCTCAAGGGGCTCAAGCCGTACTTCGAAGATCACCACAAGGTGCGCTACACGCTGGATGCGCTGAAGACGGCCGTGGAGCTTTCGGCGCGTTATATCAACGATCGCAAGTTGCCGGACAAGGCCATTGACGTGATCGACGAGGTCGGTGCGTCGCGTATGCTTTTGCCGGAGAACAAGCGGCGCAAAACCGTGTCGGCCCGTGACGTCGAGGCGATTGTCGCCATGATCGCGCGCATCCCGCCGAAAAGCGTGTCTCGCGACGACCGCGAAGCCCTCAAGACGCTCGAACGCGATCTCATGACCGTCGTGTTCGGTCAGGACAAGGCGATCGAGCAGCTTTCGAGCGCGATCAAGCTCGCTCGTGCCGGTCTACGCGAACCGCAGAAGCCCATCGGTGCCTATCTGTTCTCGGGGCCGACTGGTGTCGGCAAGACCGAGGTTGCGCGTCAACTCGCCATGACCATGGGTGTCGAACTGGTCCGCTTTGACATGTCGGAGTACATGGAACGGCATTCGGTCTCGCGCCTGATCGGTGCACCGCCGGGCTATGTCGGTTTTGACCAGGGCGGCCTGCTGACCGATGCGGTCGATCAGAACCCGCATGTCGTGTTGCTGTTGGACGAAATCGAGAAGGCGCACCCGGACCTGTTCAATATCCTGCTGCAGGTGATGGACCACGGCAAACTTACCGATAACAACGGCAAGACGGTCGATTTTCGGAACGTCATCCTGATCATGACGACGAATGCGGGGGCAGCCGACATGGCCAAGCCGGCCATCGGTTTCGAACGCGATACCCGCATCGGCGAGGACAAGGAAGCGATCGAGAAGATGTTCACGCCGGAGTTCCGCAACCGGCTCGACTCGGTCATTCCGTTCCAGCCGCTGGGTCAGGACGTCGTAGCGCTTGTCGTCGACAAGTTCATCATGGAGTTGGAAGCTCAGCTCAGCGACCGCAACGTGATGATCGAGCTGACCGACGAAGCACGGCAATGGCTGGCCGAGAAGGGCTACGACAAGCTGTTCGGGGCCCGTCCGCTGTCGCGCGTCATTCAGGAGCACATCAAGAAGGCACTGGCAGAGGAAATGCTGTTCGGCAAACTGTCCAAGGGCGGCCTGGTTGTCGTCGATATCGAGGACAACCTGCCGATCTTCAGTTTTCCGAAGTCTGACGACAAGGACTCCAAGGGTGACGGCAAGGGCGGCAAGAAGAAGCCAGCCTACGTCGAGTAGTCAGGCAGCCGCCGTATAAGGCGGGGCCGGGTAGTACTCAATCCCTTTCTGGACGAAGCGGGAGAATTCTGCACCGTAGATTTGGCCCACCAGCCACAACGCCATGTCGATGCCGGCGGAAACGCCGGCCGACGTGACGATGTTGCCATCGCGCACATAGCGAACATCCTCCAGCACCTCGACGCCACCGGCATCGCGTAGAAGATCGATCGAGCGCCAGTGCGTCGTTGCACGCTTTCCTTCGAGCAGACCGGCGCGTTGCAGCAGCAGAGCACCCGTGCACACGCTCGTCACCCACGTGCACCCCGGTGCAACGGCTTTAATCCAGTCGATTTCGGGCCCGCCGTTATTGAAAATCGGCCGCGTTCCCATGCCACCGGGAACGAGAATGACATCCATCTTTGGATGATCCTCGATGGTGTAATCCGCCGTGATCTTCAGGCCCTTGGCGCAGGTGATTTCCTTGCCGAGTGAACCGATCGTGCAGACCGTCATGTCGGACTGTTCCTGCTTCGAAGCCCAGGAAAGCACCTCCCAGGGGCCGATGGCGTCGAGTTCCTCGAGATCGTTGAAGGCAAGAATGCCGAAATTCATGGCCATGAGGGAATTCCTTATGCGGCGTTGCGTGAATTGGCGAAAAGATTGCGATAGCCGTCCGGGCTGACGCCGAGGTGGCGGCGGAAGGCGCGGCGCATCCGCTCCTCGTCACCGAAGCCGCTTTTCTCGGCAATCGCCTTGATCGAAAGCGGGCTCTCCTCGAGCAGGCGTCGGGCGACATCCACACGGCATTCCGTGACGTAGCGCGCTGGGGTCATGCCGGTTTCCGATTTGAACTGCCGATTGAAGGTGCGGAGGCTCATTGCCGCCTTGTCCGCCATTTCATCGACGCTGATGGTGTCGGACAGATTGTCGAGCAGCCACATCTGCACGTCGCGAATGTTGCCGGCCGGCGCCATCTGTGCCGCCAGGTGTTTGGAGAACTGGGCCTGGGTGCCGGGACGCTTGACGAACATCACGAGGCCGCGCGCGACGGCCAGTGCGATGTCACGGCCATGGTCCTCTTCGACCAGTGCAAGCGCCAGATCCATACCGGCGGTAACGCCCGCCGAGGTATAGACATCGTTGTCCTTGATGAAGATCGGATCGGCTTCGACACGGATCTGGGGGTATTGGTTGGCAAGTCGCTGACAGTGCGCCCAGTGGGTCACGGCGCGGCGGCCGTCGAGCAGGCCGGTCTCGGCCAGAATGAACGTACCGGTGCAGACGGAAACGATCCGTCGTGCATGCCGGGCAATCCGCCTGATCGCCAACACATCGGGCGGATTGGCGATGAAATCGTGTACGCCGCTGCCGCCGGCACAAATCAGAGTGTCGAATTCCAGCCTTTGCGAGGCAAGTGAATGGTCCGCCATCAGGGCAACGCCACAGTTGGTGCGCACGGGACCGGACTGGGGCGCGATCAGCTTGATGTCGTACCCGGGGTGATCGAAACCCATGTCGCGAAGCTGCACGTTCGCATCCCCGAAAACGGCGGCGGGTCCGGTACAATCAAGAATCTGACAGCCGTTGAAGACGACGATACCGATCTTCTTGGTCTGATGATTGCTGTTCATGTCAGGCGTTATGCGTCATAAACGCGGTTGGCACAATGACAATAAACCCTCGTTTTATGCCATATATCGACAGCCCTTGATACACCCGCACCGAGGCCGGAAACTACGTCTAAAGAACTGGAGTACCAATGTCTAAACCGTTCCTGGATGGAATCCGCGTTCTCGACCTGAGCCAGTTTCTGCCGGGACCGTTCGCAACCCAGATGCTTGCCGATATGGGCGCCGACGTGGTCAAGGTCGAGCCGCCGAAGGGGGACCCGATGCGCCAGCTCGATCCCGTCACCAACGACCGCGGGGAGAGCCCGTATCATGCGCTGGTCAATGCCGGTAAGCGGGTTGTTGCAATCGACCTGAAGACGGACGTCGGGCAGCAGGATTTCACCGCTTTGGTCTCCACCGCGGACGTGCTGATGGAAAGCTACCGCCCCGGCGTCATGGACAGATTGGGTTTCGGGCACGAACGGCTGCGCGCGCTCAACCCCGTGCTGGTGCACTGTGCGCTCTCGGGGTACGGACAGAACGGGCCGATGCGGCTCGCCGGCGGGCACGATATCAACTACGTCGCCGCGGCGGGGCAACTGGGTCTGACGGGCCCCAGCGGCAAGCCGCACATGGCCTATCCGATGGTGGCCGACTATGCCGGTGCCATGCAGTCGGTAACGGCAATCCTGGGTGCGTTGGTCGGACGCGGCAAATCAGGGCAGGGGGCGTATCTGGACGTCGCCATGTCGGACAGCGTCCTGGCATGGCAAAGCCAGGCACTGACGGCGTTGATGCGCGGCACCCCGCCGGCACGGGACCAAAGCATGCTGACGGGCGGCGCGGCTTTTTATGGTGTTTACGAGACCAAGGATGCTCGCTTCATCAGCCTGGGCGCGATCGAAACCGTGTTCTGGAAGAATTTTTGCAATGCCGTCGATCGTGCGGACCTGATCGAACGCCAGAGTGAAGCACTGCCGCAAACGGCGTTGATAGAGGATGTCGCAGCCATATTCAGGACGCGAACGCGAGCAGAATGGGATGAAATGCTGGGAAAGATCGATTGCTGTTACCACCCGGTACTCGACATCGGCGAAGTGGAGGCCCATCCCCAGAACGCGGCGCGCGGACTCGTCAAAGTACAGCCCGGGCTGGAAAACGAAAACGCCATGTCGGTATTGCGGCCGTTCTGGATCGACGATGCTCCCCCTCAGCTGCGCAAGCCAGTGTCGGAAGTGCTTGCCGGCGATATCGTCGCGGAATGGAACGGCGGTTAGGGATTATTCTGGGCAGTCGATTTCCGCCAGCAGGCCGACCTGCGCATATCCGTTTGCACGGACGGGCACCGTCGCACCACCGTTAAGTGCGAAATAGTCGCGGCTGCGTGTGGTGCCGTTCGAAGCAATCCGTTCGATCGCCACGGCTTTGCAAAGACCGCAGCTGTTGACCAGTACGATGTCGTAGCGGTCCGAGCGCTCCATCGTCACGCACTTTGGTTCGGCCTCCGGCTTGCTGAAGCTTTCCAGCAGATCGTTCTGGCTGCCTTTTTCACCGGGGCAGGGCCACTCCGCCTTGACCCGCGAGCGGCCCGGCCCCTTGAACGGTACCGGGAAATCGGCGCGCGGCCGGACATTGAACTCGCGGCCGACAGGCACGGCGTTGCCTGGCCGTGACCGGATCAGCGTCGCGACCATGCAGACGTTGCACGTGTTAACCAGGGTTTCGATGTTGCCTTGGCGGAATATCCTCACGCACTTCGCAGCCTCGGCCGAGTTCGGCCATGCGGCGAACACGGCAAGGGCGATCAGGGCTGCGGCATACAGACGTATCATGGTAAACGCTCCGTCCTTCAAGCCTTATAAACTAAGGATAAAAGGTTAACGGAGAGTGAGTCGCCCGGAATCTAGTCGTTTCCGTCCTCGTTCCGGTAGGGTGAGTATTCGGCCACGATGCCGGCCATCTCGCGTTCCGTCTGGAATCGCTCACGAATGACAAAGTCCTCGACTGCGTCCTCGAACCCGGGATCGCGGATGTAGTGCAGGCTGTAAACGGGCGACGGCAGATAACCGCGCTGAACCTTGTGCGGTCCCTGGGCACCGGCTTCGACGCGGGCCAGCTTGTGTTCGATCGCGTAGTCGATGGCGCGGTAGTAACAGCACTCGAAATGAAGGAACTTGTGAGACTGCAGTGCGCCCCAGTTTCGGCCATAGAGACAGTCGCTGCCCTTCAGGTTGAGCGCGCCCGCCACGGGCCGGTCGCTGTCGAATGCCATGACCATGACGATCGCGTCTGCCATCCGCTCGCCGATCATGGAAAAGAATTCACGGTGCAGGTAGCTTTGCCCCCATTTCTTGTCGGTCGTCGACATGTAGAACTGGAAAAATGCGTCCCAGTGCCGCTCTTCCAGTTCACTGCCGGGGAGTGTGCGGATGTCGAGCCCGATGTCGGCGACTTTCTGCCGCTCCTTGCGGATCGACTTGCGTTTGCGGGACGACAGCGCGGCCAGGAAATCATCGAACGTCTCGTAGCCGCGGTTGTGCCAGTGGTACTGCTGGTTCAGACGCTGCAGGTACCCAGCATCCTTGCCCATATTCCAGAGCTCTTTTTCGCAGAATGTGATGTGTGCGGACGAGACCTTCAACTGATCGGCAACCCGCATGATGCCGGCCAGCATGAGCTTCTCAAGCTCCTCGCGTAGACCGGGGTCGAGGCTTGGGTCGACAAGCAGCCGCGGTCCGGGTACTGGGGTGAAAGGAACCGCACACTGGATTTTCGGGTAATAGCGGCCACCGGCGCGTTCGTATGCATCGGCCCAGCCCCAGTCGAAGATATACTCGCCGTATGAATGCGTCTTGATGTAAATCGGCGCGCAGGCCTCGATCTTACCCTCCGGTGTTTCGATCACCAGATGTCGGGGGATCCATCCCGTCTCGTCGGAGGCCGAACCCGATTCTTCGAGTGCCCACAGAAAGGCGTGCCTGACGAACGGATTGCCCGCGCCCGCGCAGGTGTCCCACGCATCGGCGGAGATTTCCGAAATACTGCCGAGGGTTCTGATGACACGCTGGTCTGTTCCGTCGGGCATTGATGGTCCTGTTCCGATGCGCCTTTACTTGATTTGGTTCCCAAACGTCCGGTTGCCAATGGTTTTGTTGTCAGGAGGGCTTTTTCAACGGGATCAATATCTAAAGTAGCATTAACCATAAGTGGTATAATAACAGCGATTCGCATACTTATGGAGGATTGTCGGCAATGCACACCTCGATCAGGCAAATCAAGTTATGTCTTGTGATTTTGGTCTTTGTTACTCTGACCGGGTGTGCGGGGTTGATCTCCCAGGTGCCTTGGAATCTTAAGTCTGACGATAGCCTGAAAGAACGAACGAACCTCAATTATGCAATCAAAGAGGCCGAAAAACTCCAGGAATACTTTTACGACGCTGCCAATAATCAGGCTTTTCTGCCGCGACGGATCGGAGCGCTGACTATACCTGCCGCAGTTGCCATGTTGGGATTGGCCTCGGCAGACGTGATCAATGCCAGTGATGTAGCGCTGGGCGGCATTGCGGCAGGCGGCCTATACACCTACGGCACATTCTTGACCAACAATGCGCATGTTGCGATCTATGAAATCGGCGCGCGCGCGTTGGAATGCTCGATCTCGAAGTCGAGCAGGATCGTGCCGCTTGCGAATGCCCTTGACGTCCTGCGCGAGAAGCGAGATGCGTTCCGGGAAATTCGCGATCAGGTGCGGGCGATCAACGGGCTACGGTCCGATCGCCGGTTAGAACTTGAATCGGCACTGACGCAGACATTGGCGCCATTCGACAATGCCGTTGCCGAAGGGGATAAGATGACGGGGCCGACCGCAGGCGATCTGGCCTCGGCGCGACGGACAATACAGTTGCAAGTCAGTACCGCGCTCCGTGCCAATCAGGTCACCCTCTCCGATTTGAAATCACTTCTTGAGAAGCTGATGACCGAAGCCGATAGCGTACTCAAATCGCACACGCCAGGCAGTGGAGAAGGGTTTATCGATGGCAAATCCGCCGACATGATGCGCACCTTCCAAAGTACATTTCGGGACGCCAACCCCTTCTGGGCACTTCAAGACGATTTCGGCGACCTGGTGGCTGACGGCTACAACAAGTACAACGACCTGCAGACGGCCGCGAAGAATTTCGTCACCGAACTGGAGATTCTTGACAACATAGAGACCGAAAGCCCGTTGAAGTCGTGCCTCGATACGCTGATCGACGAGCTCGGCGATATCGTGCCGATCGTCCTGTCGCCGAACAATGAACGTTTCGACGTCGTTCAAGGCGGTCAGGTGAAGTTCGAGATTACGGGCGGCAAGCCGGAGAATGGTGCCGCGACGCATCAAATCGTGGGAGTTGCGACGCCGCCGGGCAGCAACGCGATCACGCCTGAAAAGACCACGGTCGGTCTGACGACTTATGTCGTCATCAATATACCGAACGATCAGAAGACCGGGACCTATGTTTTCGCCATCAGCGCCGCGGGTGCCAAGGCAAGAAAGCTGACCGTCGAGGTCGCTGCCGGTGTGCCGGTGCCGGCGCCGATACCGCAAACGGTCAAGCTTGGCCTTGCCGATGCCAAGACCATACTTGCCGCGTTCAAGGCCTTGGCGAATGGGCCTAAGACCACCGCCAAGGCGGTCGCGGACGATGGCACGATCAAAGAAGACAACATAACCACCACTATGCAGCCATATATCCATGAACTGCAGGCGGCTGCCGGTTTCCATCCAACGAATGATCCTCGGGACATTGATGGTGCGTACGGCATCGAAACCGAAAAAGTATTCAAGGCGCAGGGGGCGAACGGTGCACTGACGACCGACATCGTGAGCAAGGTTCTGGCGCTGAAAACCGACCAACAGGACGGACTGACGGCATACGAAAAGTCCGTGGAGGCCGATTCCGGGCTATTGGGTCATCTGGTGGCCGGGGTCGGTGGTTCTGCGGGCGACAAGATCGCAACGCTTGCCGATAAGATCAAAGCCAAGCGGGTTGCATTGGGTTTACCGGAAATCACGCGGGTCACACCGTTGCTGATGCTGGAGCTTACGCCGTAGGGCTGACACGGCACCACCCGGTTCCTGTTTTTGCCTCGCCCTGCAGCATTTCGGCAAGAATTCGCGCACTGTCCAGCAGGCGCGGCCCCGGCCGGTTGAAATAGCTGTTGGCATCGGTGGCATAGACACGGCCATTTTTCACCGCCTGCAAGGCCTGCCATTCCGGTTTGGCGAGCAGGGCCTGACCTTCGGCCTGGCTGCGGTCCAGCCCGAACCCGCAGGGCATGAACACGATCACGTCCGGGTCCTCGTCGAACAGGCGCGCGGGTTCCAGCCAGGGGGCGTGCGTACCGGGCGCGCCAAAGGGGTCGCGGCCACCGGCGATTTCGACCAACTCCGGCACCCAGTTGCCTGCTGCCATCAACGGTTCCGTCCACTCGATGCAGGCGACGCTCGGCCGCCCGTCAGGCGCACTCGATGAAATGGCGGCAAATCCGCCCCGCATGCTGGCGATCAGCTCGTCCGCAGCCGCAAAAGCTTTCAGCGCCACACCGACGCGGGCCATATCGGCATAGACCTTTTCGAGACCTTCCGGATGCAGTGAAACGATCTTCGCGTCGTTACCCAGCAAATCGCAGACGGCGGCTTCGACGTCGTTGAGCGCCACGGCGCAGACTTCGCACTGGTCCTGCGTGACGATCACGTCGGGGCGCAGACGCTCGAGTTCTTCCGTGACGACCTCGTAGATCGACAGCGCGTTCTTGAGTGCATGTTTGACGGCGGCATCGATCTCCGCGCTCGTGCCGTCGGGTTTGATGAGCGCACGGGTGCAGACCGGCAATGCATCCACCCCGGCCGGGTAGTCGCACTCGTGCGACCGGCCGACGAGATGGTCTTGAAACCCGAGCGCGCAGACGATCTCCGTCGCCGCCGGCAGCAGGGAAACGATTTTGGGGGCGGGGCCGTCCGTGCTCACGCCAGCTCGAAGATGCCGTCGATTTCAACGGCGACGTTACGCGGAAGAGAACCGGCAGAGACCGCGAACCGGGCATGTTTGCCGGCGTCGCCGAAGACGTCGACCATCAAATCGGATGCGCCGTTGATGACTTCCGGCTGGTTGGAGAAGTCTGGTCCGGAGTTGACGAACCCGCCCAGCTTGACGACGCGCTTGATGCGGTCGAGATCGCCGCCCGCGGCTGCTTTCGCCTGCGCCAGCAAATTGAGGCCGCAGAGGCGCGCGGCCTGATAGCCTTCGTCGACCGTAAAGTCATCGCCGACCTTGCCGGTAAACTCGATCTTGCCCTCCTTGAGCGTGATCTGGCCGGCCACGAAGATCAGGTTGCCGCTGACCACGAATGGAATGTAGTTGGCCGCGGGCGCCGCCGCTTCCGGCAGTTCGATGCCGAGTTCCTGAAGACGGGATTCGATCCTACCAGCCATGATGATGCCTCTCTCGATAAGTGGTTGTCGTCTTTTTCGATTGATCCGGCAGGCGGGTCAGAGGCTCACGCTGTCGCCTTCCTTCGGCGCAACGCAGTTGACCTTGCCACCGAGTTCCTTGAGCTTCTTCTTCGCGCTTTCGAACTTTGCGTCGATCGCGTCGTCGTTCTGATCCGGATCGTGATGGAACAGGTAGAGATCCTTGATCTCGGCGTTGTGCGCAAGTTCGCACACCTTGGAAACGCAGGAATGTCCCCAGTTGACCTTGGTCTTGTATTCCTCGTCTGTATACGTCGTGTCCGTAATCAGGATATCGGCGCCGCGCACGAATTCCGTGATCGTCTTTTCGTAATGCGCATCGAAGAACTCGCTGTCGTCCAGATAGAGTTCCTGGTCCGTCACATAGCAGATGGACCGGCCGTTATAGTTGACCCGGTAACCAAGCGCACGGCCCGGGTGGGCGAGCAGCTTGGTCTGCACCTCGATGCCGGCGACGTCGTGCGTGCCTTCCTCGAGATTGCGGAAATAAGTTCGCGCCGAGAACTCTGTCAGCGTGATCGGGAAATAAACGCCGTCCATCTGCGCCGAGATCAGTTCGCGCATGGTGATGTCACCCTGCTTGGCGCCCAGAATCTCGAACTCGTTTCCCTGCATATAGAGCGGTGCGAAGAACGGAATGGCGTTGATGTGGTCCCAGTGCGGGTGGGAAATAAACAGCTTGGCGTTAATCCGTTTCTTGCCGCCCTTCAAAAGGCTCGAACCGAGTTCCTTGATGCCGGAGCCGCCGTCGAAAATGAACAGGTTCCGGTTTGGAAACTCCATCGTCACGCACGACGTGTTGCCGCCGTATCTGAGCGCGCCCGGACCGGTTTTCGGCAGCGTCCCGCGCACGCCCCAGAAGGTGACCGTGACTTGATCGGAAATGATCGATTCCAAGCGGTCCGCGAAGGTATCCGGATTGATCGGCTTGCGGATAAAACCGTTTGCGCCGAGTTCCAGCGCACGGGCTTCATCGGACGGGTAGGCCTTGGCGGAAACCACGATGAAGAGCGTGTTGTTTAACGCCTTGTTCTCGCGGACGCTCTTGCAGAGTTCAAAACCGTCGACCTTCGGCATCATCAGGTCCGAAAGTACGACGTCCGGACGCGACTTCTCGATCGCCTTCAGCGCATTCTCACTGTCGACCATGGTTTCGACTTCGAAACCGGCATCGTTCAGAATGGCTTCAAGGAGAGAAAGGGTTACGTCATCGTCATCGATGACGAGTACCCGCTTTTTGCCCGCGGCAGCGTCCATTAATCGGTCCTACTTAGTCTTTCCGCGAGAGTACAGACACCATCCCGGTGTGTCGATATCTGAAAAATCATCAACTTCAATTATTTAAAGGAGAATCCGTAACAAAAATGAGGCCATTCGGCCCCATTTTCGCGGTTACTCCCCAAAAAAACGGGCACGCACCGGAACAAACCTCCGGTACGCGCCCCAAGTTTCCCAGGGAGGATCCCATTTGTGTCTCATGAGATGTCCCTCATTGGCAGAAACTCCTCATGAACAGCCGGTCGTACCGCCGCACGTGTTGCACTTGAGGCACGTGCCGTTGCGGACCAGCGTAAAGTTGCCGCATTCGCCGCACGGATCGCCTTCGTAGCCCTTCATCCGGGCTTCACGAACCTGATCCAGCTTGGCGTCGGTTCTTTCCATGACCTCGGCGGAAACCGCCACGGCCGTCGTCTGCTCGGTGACGACCTGGGTCTGCGCTCCGCCGCCGCCGGACGCCGCCTGCGCGGTGGCCTGGCCGGTTGCCTGCGCCGTCGAGGTGGTCGCGACCTTCTTGGCCTTGGCGCCGTTGATGACCAGGAACTTGGTGCGCATGAAGCCCGGGCTGACACCGACCGGCAGTTCGCCGTTGTCGGGCAGGTCGCCTTCGTCGTTGCCGGTGCCGATGCTGTCCGGCAGCAGGTCCGTCGGCTCCACGTGAGCAAGGTCGTTGCGGCCCATGTAGCTGACAGCGAGTTCACGGAAGATGTAGTCGAGGATCGACGTTGCCATCTTGATCGTTTCGTTGCCGCGGACGATGCCGGACGGCTCGAAGCGGGTGAAGGTGAACGCCTCGACGTATTCCTCAAGCGGCACGCCGTACTGCAGGCCGATTGAGACCGCGATTGCGAAGTTGTTCATCAGCGAGCGGAAAGCAGCGCCTTCCTTGTGCATGTCGATGAAGATTTCGCCGATACGGCCGTCTTCATACTCGCCGGTCCGCAGGTACACCTTGTGCCCGCCGACGGTCGCTTTCTGGGTGTAACCCTTACGGCGGTCGGGGAGGCGCTTACGCTCGGCGATGTAGCGCTCGATGATGCGCTCGGTGATTGCTTCGGCGCGTGCCACCAGCGGCGCTTCGGCGAGATCGTTCGCGACCTCTTCGGCATCCTCGACATCGTCGTCGATGAGGGCTGCTGAAAGCGGCTGCGACAGCTTGGAGCCGTCACGGTAGAGCGCGTTCGCCTTGAGGCAAAGACGCCACGACAGCATGTAGGACTCCTTGCAGTCCTCGACGCTGGCCGACGCCGGCATGTTGATGGTCTTGGAGATCGCGCCCGAGATGAACGGCTGTGCCGCCGCCATCATGCGGATGTGGCTTTCGACCGAAAGCGCGCGCTTGCCGATACGGCCGCACGGGCTGGCGCAGTCGAACACCGCCAGGTGCTCGTCCTTCAGCGCCGGTGCACCCTCGACCGTCATCGCACCGCAGACATAGGTGTTTGCCGCCTCGACTTCGGCTTTCGAGAAGCCGAGCGCGGTGAGCATGTTGAAGTTGAGATCGTCGAGCGATGCCTTTTCGAGCTTCAGCACGTCCGTGCAGAAGGCTTCACCCAGCGTCCACTTGTTGAAGGCGAACTTGATCTCGAAAGCTTCGCCCAGGTTCTTTTCGACCTTGGCGATGGCGTCGTCGGTGAAACCCTTGGCCTTCAGAGTTTCGTGGTTGATCCCGGGCGCGCCCTTGAGCGTGCCGTGACCGACGGCGTAGTCAATCACGCCCTTGATCTGCGCTTCGTCGTAGCCGAGCGTGGTCAGGGCCTGCGGTACCATCGAATTGATGATCTTGAAGTAGCCGCCACCGGCAAGCTTCTTGAATTTCACCAGCGCGAAGTCGGGCTCGATCCCCGTCGTGTCGCAATCCATGACCAGACCGATCGTGCCGGTCGGAGCAATGACCGTAACCTGCGCGTTGCGGTAACCGTGATGCTGGCCGAGCGTCAGCGCACGGTCCCATGCATCGGCAGCGGCCTCGGCAAGGCTAGTGTCCGGGCAGTCGCTTGCGTTGAACGCGACCGGGTCGACGGTGAGGTCCTCGTAACCCGCGGTTTCACCGTGTGCGGCACGGCGATGGTTGCGGATCACACGCAGCATCGATTGCGAATTCGGCTCGTAGCCCGGGAATGCCCCCAGGCTTTCCGCCATGGCGGCCGACGTGGCGTAGGCCTGACCACACATCAGCGACGTGATGGCGGCGCAAATGGCACGGCCTTCGGCACTGTCGTAGGGAATACCCGACGCCATCAGGAATCCGCCGATGTTGGCGTATCCCAGACCCAGCGTCCGGTAGCGGTAGCTGAGCTCGGCGATGCGGCGCGACGGGAACTGCGCCATCAGCACCGAAATCTCGAGCGTGATGGTCCACAGCGTGACCGCGTGGGTGAAGCCGGCGACATCGAAGATGCCGTCTTCGCCACGGAAGTTCATCAGGTTCAGCGATGCCAGGTTGCACGCCGTGTCGTCGAGGAACATGTACTCGGAGCACGGGTTGGAGGCATTGATGCGGCCCGAAGCGGGGCAGGTGTGCCACTCGTTGATCGTGGTGTCGAACTGGATACCCGGATCGGCGCAGGCCCATGCGGAGTAGCCGATGTCATCCCACAGCTTGGCGGCGCTGATGCGCTTGTCGACCTTGCCGTCCTTGCGGCGGATCAGGTCCCATTCGCCGTTGTCGAGAACGGCCTGCAGGAATTCGTTGGTGACACGCACCGAGTTGTTGGAGTTCTGACCGGCAACCGTGACGTAGGCTTCGGAATCCCAATCGGTATTGTATTCCTTGAACTCAAGCGAGGTGTAGCCTTGCTTGGCGAACTGGATGATCCGTTGCACGTAGTTCTCAGGAATCATCACCTTGCGCGCGGCGCGGATTGCGGCCTTGAGCGTGGCGTTTTCCTTCGGGTCGAACTTCTTCTCGTCGTCAAGCTCGCTCTCATTGCATGCCTTCATCACCTCGTTCAGGTGTTTGCTGGCAAGCTTGGAGCCGGCGACAAGAGCAGCGACTTTCTGCTCTTCGATCACTTTCCAGTTCACGAAGTGCTCGATGTCCGGGTGATCGACGTCGACGACGACCATCTTGGCGGCACGGCGCGTCGTGCCGCCCGACTTGATGGCCCCGGCGGCACGGTCGCCGATCTTGAGGAAGCTCATCAGGCCTGACGATTTGCCGCCGCCCGACAGCGGTTCACCGTCGCCACGGATCTGCGAGAAGTTCGAACCGGTACCGGAGCCGTACTTGAAGAGGCGTGCCTCGCGAACCCAGAGATCCATGATGCCGCCTTCGTTCACCAGGTCGTCGCTGACGGACTGGATAAAGCAGGCATGAGGCTGCGGGTGTTCATACGCGGACTGCGACTGCACCAGCTTGCCGGTCTCGAAATCGACGTAGGAGTGACCCTGTGCCGGGCCGTCGATGCCGTATGCCCAGTGAAGACCGGTGTTGAACCACTGCGGCGAGTTGGGGGCGCCGGACTGGTTCGCAAGCATGAAACGCATTTCGTCGAAATAGGCCTGGGCGTCTTCCTCGCTGTCGAAGTAGCCGCCTTTCCAGCCCCAGTAGGTCCATGTGCCGGCGAGCCGGTCGAAGACCTGCTTGGCACTGGTCTCGCCTACGTAACGCTCGTCCTCGGGCAATTCGGCCATTGCGTCCTCGTCAGGGACCTGGCGCCAGAGGAATGACGGCACCGAGTTTTCCTCGACGGATTTCAGAACAGCCGGGACGCCTGCCTTACGGAAGTACTTTTGCGCCAGCACGTCGCTCGCGACCTGCGAATAACGCTTCGGTACTTCGAGCTCATCCAGTTTGAACACCACGGATCCGTCCGGGTTTCGGATCTCGCTCGACGTGGTGCGGAATTCAAGGGCGTCGTACGGTGATTGGCCTTCGGTCGTGTAATGTCGCGAAATACGCATCTTTCCCCCGATAGATGACTAAGGGTTAACAACTCTTGTTTCAAATGGACCTTCGACGGCCCCCCGGTTGCCCTTCGGCGGCGGTTTTCCGCTGCTCGTATCTTGCAGTGCGAGAACACTAGATATCGTGTATGCCCAGGTGCAACGAACGACATCTAGACATAGCTAAATTTTCGGTTCAACTAGATTTCGCGGCAAAGGGGTCAAAAAAACGCAATATTTTGGGTTGACATTTTTAGGGGCCGCAGAATTCTGGGGATAAGTCCGCCTTCACGATTTTTCTATTTTTTTTCGGCCGCTGAACGATAAAATTTTAACGATATCGGCCATGTATGGCCGCAAACGTTTGCTGGCCTTTGCGTAAGATTGTTAATGACCAATTCTGGCACGGCGAAACATGCTTTCCATGAAACACCGCCGGAAACACGATTCGGAACGAATACGCACAAATTGCCGCTGTCGATTCCGGCCTTGCTGAACCTCAGCAACGGTGTTCAGCGTGCTCTTGCCGGGTCATGGGCTAAGTGCGATATTGTCGGCGCGGCGCGCACAGGCTGTGCCGGCACGATATCTGGAAGGGACGGGACCGCAGAACGATGAGTATCGGCACACTTATCTATACCTGGTTGAACGGACGGCAGGTCGGCACCGACGAATTCGGCAACCGTTATTTCGAAGCCAAGAACGGCGCCACCCTGCATGGCCGCCTGCGCCGCTGGGTTTTGTTCAAAGGTCCAGTCGAAGCTTCGAGTGTACCGTCCGAATGGCATGCATGGCTGCATCACATGACGCCGGAGCCGCTGACGGACATGGCCGCCAAGTCGCGTTCGTGGCAAAAACCCCACCAGCCGAACATGACCGGTACCATCAATGCGTATCGTCCCAAAGGGCACGATTTCCGCGGTGGTCAGCGTGCACACGCGACCGGTGATTACGAGGCCTGGTCTCCCGAATGAACACCGACGTAAAGGAAATCACGGTCGGCGCGGTCGTCTTCGCGGTTTTCCTTGGTGTAATGATTTACGTGTACGGCGGGCAGGGCGACATTGCCGGCGAAGGCAGCAGTACCCGCGTGTCCGCAAGCTTCAATCGCATTGACGGACTCGTCGAAGGCGATCCCGTATATCTCTCGGGCGTGCGTATCGGCTCCGTCGAGAAAATGTGGCTGAACGAGAACTTCCGGGCAGTTGTCACGTTCTGGATCAACCACGACATCAAGATTCCCAAGGACAGTTCGGCCGCCATCCATACGGACGGTCTGTTCGGCTCCAAGTTCATCGTGCTGGAGCCGGGCGCCGAGGAAGCGCCGCTGACGGACGGGAGCATCATTACATTTACGCAGGATGCGGTGGTCGTTTCGGAGTTGCTCGATCTGATCATCTCCGAAGGCAAGGCCAACCGGGCCAAACAGAAGAACTTACAGTAAGCACAGGCAGCAGCTTGGACGTATGCGCCGGGAGACGTTGATATGAAAAAGAATGCAGTTGAGACGATATTGGGCGCCGTCGTACTGGTGACCGCCCTGACGTTTCTGGTCTTCGCGCTGAACACGGCACAGGTCCGAGCCGTCGTCGGCTACGACGTTACCGCAGCGTTCTTCAAGGTCGGCGGCCTCACTAGCGGCAGTGATGTCCGAATCAACGGTATCAAGGTGGGCACCGTGAACGACCTGGGCCTCGACGCCGAGACCTTCGATGCGGTTGTTTCCATGTCGATCCGTGAAGGCGTAAAGATTCCAACAGACAGTGTCGCGTCGATCGGAAGTTCCGGCATCGTCGGCGGCAAGTTCGTCAGCATCCAGCCGGGGGGCTCGAAAGAGTATCTGGCGGAAGGCGGTAAGATCACGCGCACAAAGGACTTCAAATCGCTCGAGGATCAGGTCGGCGAAATCATCTTCCTGGCGACCGGAGGAGGGGGCTGATTTTAGCGTCCCTGTTCAACGCGATGCGCCGTCTGTGTATCCGGCTCTCGGCGTGCGCCGCCGCGTCCGCGGTCGCATTGACGGCATTGCCCGTCGCTGCGGACCCACACGCTGTTGCGGTGCTGCAGACCCTCGACAAGGTGACGGCCCGGGTCAGGACGATTGATGTCCGTGTCGGCTCCACCGTTCGTTTCGGGACGCTGTTGATCCGTGTCAATCACTGCGACAAACGCCCGCCGGAAGAAACGCCCGAGAGCACAGCATTCATCGAGATTGCCGAACAGCGTCCGGGCGAGCAGCCGGTTTTGACGTTTGCCGGATGGATGTTCGCGTCGAGCCCTGCGCTCAATGCACTCGAACATCCCGTCTATGACGTCTGGGTGCTCGACTGCAAGGAACGGTTCGTATCCGAATAACCCTGTTTCGGGGTTGAAAATCCCATATCAATTTTATGGGCGAAATAACCGATTAAATTAGTCAAGAATACATTCCAAGGTGAACAAAGATGGAATGTGACAATGGACAGCGTACCCGAGAGTGAAACCCCGGCCGCGTGGACAGAGGTCCTCGCGTCGGAAGACCTGGACGCGGGGCCAAAAGTCGTGAAGCACGAATCCCACCAGATTGCCGTATTCCGGAGCGGCAACGAGATTTATGCCTGCAATAACCGGTGTCCGCACGAGGGGTATCCGCTGGCCGAAGGAACACTGAGCGACGGCTGTGTGCTGACCTGCAACTGGCATAACTGGAAGTTCGACCTCTCGTCCGGCGAGACTCTGATTGGCGGCGACCGGTTGCGGCGCTATCCGGCGCGCGAAGAGAATGGCAAAATCTTCGTCGACCTGTCGCCACCCCCGGCATCCGACATCATCGACGCCGCGTTGCATGACCTGCTGGACAGTTTCGATGACCACGAATACGACCGCATGGCGAGGGAAATCGCCCGGATCATGAAAGCGGGCGGGGATCCGATGGCAGCGGTTCATGCCGCGCTGAACGCCACATACGAGAGGTTTGAGTACGGTACCAGCCATACGATCGCGGTCGCTGCCGACTGGCTCGCACTCTATCGTGGATTCGCAGGCGACCCGTCCCGCCAATTGACCTGCATCACCGAAATTGTTGCCTACTTGGCATGGGATACACGCCGCCAAAAGACGTTTCCGTACCCAAGAGCCGCGCACCCATACGATCAGGATGCGTTCGTCGCTGCAATTGAGCACGAGGACGAGGAAGCTGCCATCGCTTTCATCCGCGGCGGACTCCGTGATGGGCTAGGGTTCGATGCATTTTACGAAGGCCTCGCCCGCGCCGCGCTGGCGCACTATCAGGACTTCGGGCATGCGTTGATCTATGTGCTGAAATCGCGCGAATTCGTCGCCGCCGCCGGACCGGAGACGCTGGAACCCGTATTGCTGATGCTGGTGCGATCACTGGTCTACGCAACCCGTGAAGACCTGATTCCGGCATTCAAGTCTTATGCGCCGACACTCGAAGCCTGGTCCGGTAACGCGGGGGTTCCCGATATAGAAATTCTGCGGGCCGGTGGTGTCGCCCCTGTACTGAAGGAAACGGCCAAGTTCGGCGGCGATCCGATGGCGGTCTACAACGCGCTTTTCGATGCTGCCGCCTGGCAGATGCTTCATATGGACATCGGCTATTCGCTCGCAACCTCGGGTCCGGTACAGGACAACGTCGGCTGGCTGGATTTCACCCACGCGCTCACGTTCGCAAACGCCGTGCGCCGGGTCTGCAGCGACTTCCCTGCGCTCTGGCCGGCGGGGTTATTACAGATCGGGTGCTTTCTGGGGCGGAGCGGCAAGTATGTGGACGCCAGGCAGGAGACGGCCGAATGGTCCGTCGACGATCCTCTCGGATACGTGCGCGAACGGCGGGACGGCGTGGTCGACCATGGTCAGTTCGAATACATCGTCGCCGCTCACATGCTGAAGCTATCTCACGCCATCGCGGAGGAGATCGAAGCGCAACCCGGTGCTCAATGGGCAGGCACGGCGGCCGCAGCGCTCAACCGGTTCCTGAACTCGCCGTTGAAGCGAAAACATCCGTTGCGGACGGCGCGTCAGGCGCTCGACATGGTGCGGCGGGAGGGATAATCCCCCCGGCTCTTCGGCAGGGAGATGTCGTCAACGTTCTCTTTGCTCAGAGAACATCCGCTCGAATTCGGCGATAAGCGTTTCCTGATCGATGTCCACTGGAAACAGGCAATGTACCGATAGCGCGGCCTCGAGCTTCTTAAGGAATTCGCGGGCGGGGACTTCGATCGCACCGAATTTTTGCAGGTGGTCGGTTACGAACTGGGTATCCAGCAGCTTGAAACGGCCGATCCGAAGCCGTGCGCAGAGATGAACCAGCGCTGCCTTGGATGCATCGGTCGCCCGCGAAAACATGCTCTCGCCGAAGAACACGCCGCCAAGCGCAACGCCATAAAGGCCGCCGACCAACTTGCCATCGAGCCGTGTCTCGACACTGTGCGCGTAGCCCATGCGGTGCAGTTCGTTGACCGCCTGTTCGATCTGCGGATTGATCCAGGTTTCGCCGCGCTCGGGCGTGCGACGGCCGCATTCAGCAACAACGGACGGGAAATCCCGGTTGCAGCTGACCTCGAACGGCCCCTTGCGAATGGTTTTCCTGAGGCTTCTGGAGATGTGCAGCCCATTCAGCGGCAATACGCCCCGATTACGGGGATCGATCCAGGAAATGGTTGTGGCGTTGCGGCTTTCTGCCATCGGAAAGACGCCGACGGTGTAAGCCCTGAGCAGTAGCTCCGGGGTCAGTTCGAAATCGTCTGAACTCCGGTTACTCATTTGCCTCCATCGGCTTCACGCGCCTTCAGGTATTCCTCAAGCCAGTGAATATCGTACGCCCCGTTGATGAACTCGTCATTCAAAATCAGTTCTTGATGCAGCGGGACCGTCGTCTTGATTCCGTCGATGACAAACTCCGTCAGCGCGCGGCGCAAACGCATCAGGCATTCGCCCCGATTGCGGCCGTGAACGATCAGCTTGGCGATCATGCTGTCGTAGTTTGATGGCACGCGATACCCGGAATATAGCCCGCTGTCGACGCGGACGCCGAGACCGCCGGGGGCGTGGTATTCTTGCACGAGACCGGGTGACGGTGCGAAGGTAAAAGGGTCTTCCGCATTGATACGGCACTCGATGGAATGACCGTTCATGCGCACTTCGTCCTGCTGGAAATCGAGTGGATGGCCCGATGCGACGCGAATCATCTCGCGCACCAGATCCAGTCCGGTGACGGCCTCGGTTACCGGATGTTCCACCTGCAGACGGGTGTTCATCTCGATGAAAAAGAACTCGCCGTTCTCGTACAGAAACTCGACCGTCCCGGCGGAACGGTAGCCAAGCTTACGGACAGCATCCGCGACCGTCTTGCCGATCTGGGCACGTTCGCTCGAATTGAGCGCAGGCGAGGGGGACTCTTCCAGGATCTTCTGATGGCGGCGCTGCAGGGAACAGTCCCGTTCGCCCAGATGAACGACGTTGCCTTCCTCGTCAGCCAGCACCTGCACCTCGATATGGCGCGGGCGGTCAAGATAACGCTCCATGTAAACCGCGCCATTGCCGAAGGCAGCTTCGGCTTCGTTGCGCGCGACATCGAAGGCGTCATGCAGTTCTTCTTCGGACTTGGCGACTTTCATACCACGTCCGCCACCGCCGGCAGCCGCCTTGATCAGCACCGGGTAGCCGATTTCGTTCGCCCACTTCTTGGCGTGCTCGAAATCCACCACCTCGCCGTCGGAGCCGGGAACGCAGGGAATGCCCGAATCCCGGGCCGCCTGTTTCGCCGTGATCTTGTCGCCCATCAGGCGGATGTGTTCTGCCGTCGGCCCGATGAACTTGATGCCGTGCTCTTCGACCATCTCGGCGAAGTCGGCATTCTCGGACAGGAAGCCGTATCCCGGGTGAATGGCATCCGCACCTGTAATCGATGCAGCGGAAAGGATGGCAGCCGTCGACAGGTAGCTGTCCTTGGCCGCCGGCGGGCCGATACAGACGCTTTCATCTGCAAGGCGGACGTGCATGGCGTTGGCGTCCGCCGTCGAATGCACGGCCACCGATTGAATCCCCATTTCGCGGCACGCCCGCATGATGCGAAGCGCGATTTCGCCGCGATTGGCGATGAGGACTTTTTCGATCATTCGGCCGTTTCCGTTCACTCGATGATGACCAGCGGCTCGCCGTATTCGACCGGCGTGCCGTCTGTAATCAGGATTCGTTTGACCGTGCCGGACTTCGGTGCGGAGATCGGGTTGAAGACCTTCATCGCCTCGATCAGCAACAGCGTGTCGCCTTCCTTGACGGTATCGCCTTCCGAGCAGAATGCGTCACTCTTCGGATCCGGGGACAGGTAGCAGACGCCGACCATGGGCGACGTCACCGCGCCCGGATGGCTTGCAAAATCTTCACCGCCGGCCGCCGGAGCCGCCCCGGATGCAGGCGCCGCCGCCATGGGGGGCGGTGCAGCAGCAACGACGCTGGTGCCGCCGCGTGCGACACGAATCTTGCTGTCGCCTTCCTCGATCTCGATCTCGCCGAGACCGGTTTCGTCCAGCAATCCAGCCAGTTTTCTGATCAGGTCCTCGTCGACCTTCAGGCCGGATTTCGGTTCCTTAGCCATGCTTCACTTTCCCTCGTTCAGCCGTTTCGCCACGGCTTCCAGTGCCAATTCGTACCCCAACGACCCGAGACCGCAAATCATACCGTCCGCAGCACGGGCAATATAGGATTTGTGTCGGAACGATTCCCGTTGGTGAATATTCGATAGGTGAACCTCGACGATAGGCATATCGCAGGTATTCAGCGCGTCGAGCAGCGCCACCGACGTATGCGTATATGCCGCCGCATTGATGATGATGCCAACTGCCGTCTCGCGTGCGTCCTGTATCCATCCGACCAGCTCGCCCTCGAGATTGGACTGACGGAAATCGACACTGACGCCCAGCCCTTCCGCACGCGCATGACACCGGGCTTCGATGTCGGCCAGGGTCTCCGAGCCGTAAATCTCCGGCTCACGGGTTCCCAACATATTCAGGTTGGGCCCGTTCAGTATCAGAATCGTACTTGGCATCGGCTATTTCGTGTCCTTACGGGCCTTGAAAGGCAAGGAGATTCGGTATTTTTATATCACGCCGGACAGGCGGGGAAACAGGACGAATTCCGCCCCTCTGTCACGTTGAAAAAGGGGCGGTGCGGTCCCATACTGATAGGGCGCATGGGACGCGATAGGAAAGACACATGAATATCACCATCAATGGCGAAACCCGCGAGATCGGCGCGAACACGAGCGTCGACGGTCTGCTACGTGAGATCGGACTCGATCCGGCGAAGGTCGCGGTCGAACGCAATCTCGAGATCGTCCCGAAATCCACCTATGTTGAGACAATGGTCGGTGACGGCGACAAGCTCGAGATCGTCCATTTTATCGGCGGCGGTGCGCCTGACGGTGTCGGCGTCGACGGCGATGATCCGCTCGTTATCGCCGGACGCACGTTCAATTCACGGCTGATCATCGGCACTGGCAAGTACGCCGATTACGAGATCAATCACAAAGCCTGCGTCGCGGCGGACATCGACATGATCACGGTGGCCGTGCGCCGGGTGAACCTCACCGATCCGGATCAGCCGATGCTGGTGGATTACATCGATCCCAAGAAATACACCTACCTGCCGAATACGGCCGGCTGCTTCACGACCGAAGATGCGGTCCGCACCCTGCGCCTGGCCCGTGAAGCCGGCGGATGGGACCTGGTAAAGCTTGAAATCCTAGGCGAGACACGGACGCTCTATCCGATGATGCCCGAAACCATCGAAGCCACTGCCAAACTGACGGAGGAGGGCTTCAAGGTGATGGCGTACTGTTCCGACGACCCGATCCTCTGCAAGCGGGTCGAGGAAGCGGGCGCCGTTGCGATCATGCCGCTCGGTGCGCCGATCGGCTCGGGCCTAGGTATCCAGAATCCGGTGAACATCCGTCTGATCGTCGAACAGACCGAGGTGCCGGTGATCGTCGACGCAGGTGTCGGCACAGCCTCGGATGCCGCGATCGCCATGGAACTCGGCTGTGACGGCGTGCTGATGAATACAGCCATCGCCGAGGCGGGCGACCCGATCCTGATGGCGAAAGCGATGAAACATGCCGTCATCGCCGGGCGTCAGGCCTATCTTGCGGGCCGGATGCCCAAAAAGATGTACGCCGATCCGTCGTCGCCGCTTTCCGGCCTTATCTGAGCTCGCGTTAACGCCGCTAACATCTCGTTATGATTTGCATACTATATTCTGGACGGATTGGTTCAGAATTACGCATTTGAGAGGACTGATAGATGGCGCGCCCCAAGGAATTCGACGTCGACCATGCGCTTCGCGAAGCCATGAACGTGTTCTGGTCGAACGGGTACAAGGCCACATCGCTGGGCGATCTGACACGTGCGATGCGGATTTCAAAGTCGAGCATGTATGAAACGTTCGGGTCCAAGCACGACCTGTTCCTGGCCACCATCGAACATTACATCCGCACGCAGACGACCCAGATTTCAGGCGCGGCACACATCGACGCACCGGCGGTCAAGGTCATCCGTGCGCTGTTCCACCGTGCCGTGCAACGCATGGCGGAACCCAACAGCCGGCGCGGGTGTTACCTCAACAATTGCGCGGTCGAAGTCTCCGTCCGCGACGGTGAAGCGGGCGAGCGGGTCGAAAAGGGCCTCGATATGATGGAGGAAGCCTTCTTCGAACTGGTCGCGCGCGGACAACGCGAAGGCGAAATTGCCGAACGTCACGACCCGCGTTCCATGGCAAGGTTCCTTGTTTCGAGCTTGAATGGTATCCTTGTGATGGGCAAAGCGCACGCCGACACCGACAGATTGAACGATGTCGTCGATATAACAATGAAAGCGCTGGCCTGAAGGCAAGACGAACGCGCTTGCCGCAAGGTCCTTAACGACCGGAGGAAATACACCATGATACGGCTTATTGGCGCACTTGCCCTGATCCTCGTCACGATATCCACGGGCCGTGCCGCAACCGTCGGGGACAACGGGCTTCACGTCCAGCCGTGGTTTCTCGACAGCTTTCTCATTCTTGCCGAAGACGTGGAAGACGCGGGTTCCGAAGGGAAACGGGTGGCGGTTCTGATCGAACAGCGGGGCTGCCCGTACTGCAAGGAAATGCACGAGGTCAATCTTGCAAAACCCGAGATCACGGACTTCATCAAGGCGCACTTCAATGTCTTGCAATTGGATATGTGGGGATCACGCGAAATAACGGACCTCGACGGCACGGTAATGGAGGAACGCGAACTGGTCAGGCGCTGGCGGGTGAATTTCACGCCGACCATCGTGTATCTGCCGACGGTCGAGGAAATGGCTGCCGGCAAGACCGAGGCCGCGCGTATGCCGGGCTACTTCAAACCGTTCCATTTCCTGTCGATGTTCGAATACGTGCACCAGAAGGCCTATGACGATCAGGTGTTCCAGCGCTTTCTGCAGGACAAGTTCAAACGCCTGGAAGAAGAGGGCAAGAAGCCGCAGGTGTGGTGAGGATTAGAGAAGAATCTCTCTCAACGCCGCCAGCGTCAGGTCGATATCGTCCGTGCTGACGTCGATGTGCGTCACCGCGCGCATGCGGGTCGGGGTCTGAGCACCGACGCGGATGCCGCGCTCCAGTAATTGTGACGCGATATCGCGTGCATTGACGCCGGTGCCGCCGACTTCGAAGAACACCAGATTCGTCTCGCAAACATCGTTTTGAACCTTGATGCCCTTGATCTCCTGAAGCCCGGCATGGAGTCTGCGGGCGTTTTCATGGTCGTCCCGAAGACGCTCCACGTGGTGGTCGAGCGCATAGTTGCAGGCCGCCGTGACCATGCCCGACTGTCTGAGCGCGCCACCGAACTGGTGTTTGATGCGAAACGCCTCGTTGATGAAATCGGCCGGCCCCGCCAGCACGCCACCGATGGGGCAGCCGAGACCCTTCGAAAAGTCGATCCACACGCTGTCGACCGGATCGGTGAAATCGCTGGCCTTTGAATTGCTCTCGACCACCGCGTTCATCAGCCGGGCGCCGTCCATATGTGCAACCATGTCGAGTTCGTGTGCCACGGCCGAGACCTCTGCGATTTTCTCCAACGGCCATATCCGGCCGCCGCCGAGGTTCGACGTGTTCTCGATATTGACGATCTTCGGCCGCGGCGAGTGACGTCCCGGGTCGGCCACCGCAGCGCGGACATCGTCACCGCCGAAGATGCCCTGCGGGCTGTCGATGGTCGTGATCATCAGGCCGGAGAGCGCCGCAGGACCGCCTGTTTCGTAAAGTAGCGCGTGGCCCGTCTTGTCCATGACGATGGCATCGCCCTGCCGGGCCCAGACACGATACGCGATTTCATTGCACATGGTGCCGGACGGCAGATAGACCGCGGCTTCCTTGCCAAGGAGTTCGGCGACCCGCTCCTGCAACAGGTTGGTGGTGGGGTCTTCGAGCGCCTGCTCGTTGCCGCATTCGGCCTCGGCCATGGCTTTGCGCATGCCGGCAGTCGGTTTCGAGTTTGTATCGGAATAAAGATCGACGCGAAGTTTGCTTGCGATGTCTGCAGCAGTGCGGGCGTTGCCCAGTAAGTCGACCTTCATTTTGCGTACCCTTTGTCAGCCTTTGCCGAGTACGACCTCTTTCTTGAGAAAGGCGGGCATATGTTCGCCCCAGGCGTTGTCATCGGCATCGTCGTTCTTGGTATTCTTTTTCGCCGGTTTCCGATCGGACCGGGAATTCTTTTTCGGCGCCGGCTTTTCCTTGTCGTTATCCGAAGCATTCTGGGCGTCGTCTTCGGATTTCGGTTTGGACGTTCGGCCGCGGCCGCGTTTCGGCTTTTCCTTGCCGTTATCGGATGCAGTCGCGGCATCGTCCTCAGGTCTCGGTTTAGCCGTTCGGCTACGGCCGCGTTTCGGCTTTTGCTCGGCCTTGGCTTCGGATTTCTCATCGGCTGCCGGTTTTTCTACCTCGGCCTGGCTGCCATCCATCAACGGGATCGGCTTGCCGATCAGCTTCTCGATGGCATCAAGGTATTTCTTTTCGTCCGGCATCATCAGCGTATAGGCGGCACCCTTGCGGCCGGCCCGGCCGGTACGCCCGATGCGGTGCACATAGTCTTCCGCGTGCGTCGGCACATCGAAATTGAAGACGTGGCTGACCGTGGAAATATCAAGGCCGCGTGCTGCGACATCGGAGCATACCAGAATCGTGACTTCGTTTTTCTTGAACTTGTCCAGCGTGTCCATGCGCACCGACTGCACCATGTCGCCGTGCAGCCGCGCCGCCGAGAAACCGTGCTTTTCGAGTGAGCGATAAACCACGTCGACATCGCGCTTGCGGTTGCAGAACACCAATGCATTGGTCAGTTCGTCCTGCGCGCGGATCAACTTGCGAAGCGCGTCCCGCTTGACCTTTTGCGCGGCACCCGGCGCGCGTCCTGCGGACTTCAGCTTCATAAGGCCCTGGGTAATCGTATCGGCGGTCGATGCCGGTGCGGAAACCGAAATTTCCTTCGGGTTCGACAGGAACTTGTCGGCGAGACGGCGGATTTCCTTCGGCATGGTGGCCGAGAACAGCAACGTCGTGCGCATCGGCGACAGCAGGCTGACGATCTTCTCGACATCCGGGATGAAGCCCATGTCGAGCATGCGGTCGGCTTCGTCGATGACCAGCACCTTGACGTCGTTCATCAACAGGTGCCCGCGATCGAACACATCTAGCAGGCGGCCCGGCGTCGCGATCAGCACGTCGACGCCACGGTTCAGTACCTTGAGCTGTTCTTCCATGGACGAGCCGCCGATCAGCAGCGCTTTCGACAGCTTGTGATACTTACCGTAGATCTCGAAGTTCTCGGCGACCTGCGCGGCCAGTTCCCGTGTCGGTTCGAGAATGAGCGAGCGGGGCATGCGCGCCTTGGCGCGGCCCGCGGCTAGGATGTCGATCATGGGCAGCGTAAAGGATGCGGTCTTGCCCGTACCTGTCTGCGCACAGCCAAGCACGTCGCGTCCCATCAGGACGACAGGGATAGCTTTCTCCTGGATCGGAGTCGGCACTTCATAGCCCGTTTCATGAACGGCACGTAGAACTTCGTCACTAAGACCGAGATCGGTAAATTTCATGTGGGAACGTATTTTCCTGAGATGCCACCGCGACCTGCGGCTGACCTGTCAATTCTGCATCTCTCAAGCATCGTTGTTGATCGGCCCGGAGTGTATGGTTTCAGCGCCTTAAGTCAATAACTTCCGGGCTTTCACAACGCTTCGCCTTGATCTAACGTCTTGCCATGAAAATTCCTCTGCTTCTATTGCCCGGTTTGCTTTGCGACGAACAGTTGTGGGTTGATCAGGTAAACGCGCTTAGCGATAGCTGCGCATGCGTCGTTGCCGACATGACCCTGGACGACAGCATCGCAGGCATGGCATCGCGCGCCGTCGCGAGGATGCCGGAAACCTTTGCCGTTTGCGGCCTTTCCATGGGCGGCTACACGGCGATGGAAGTGATGCGCCAGGCCGGTGACCGTGTGACGAAACTCGCGCTTTTCGATACCTCGCCCTACGCGGACCCGCCGGAGCGGGTTGAGATCCGCAATGCCCTGATCAAGCGGGTCAAGGCGGGTGAGTTCGAAACCGTCATCGAGGAGCACTTCCAGAGCTTTGTTCACCCGTCGCGGTTAAGTGATACCGAGCTGATGGGAAAGATTCGTTCTTCCGCGCTCAACGTCGGTGCCGACGCTTACATCCGCGAACAGACGGCAATCCTAGGCCGCGTCGACAGCACGGACAGCCTCGCCAAGGTTTCATGCCCGACGCTCGTGCTGTGCGGCGCCGAGGACGCGCTGACACCGCCGTCGTTGCATGACGAGATGGCGGCGCTCGTTCCCGGCGCTACGCTTGTGAAAATCGAAGGAAGCGGCCACTTGCCAACCATGGAAAAACCCGATGCCGTCGTCGCGGCCATGCGGGATTGGCTGGAGATTGCCTGACATGGACGGAAACGACGATATCCTGAGCCGGGTGCTTGCCGGCGAAACCCGCGCCATTGCGCGCCTGATGTCGCGCGTCGAAGGTCGTCCGCAGGACGTTGCCACCGTGATGGCGGAAATCCACAAGACCGCCGGTAATGCGCATGTCGTTGGCCTGACCGGCGTGCCGGGGTCGGGAAAATCCACGCTCGTTCACGCCATGGCCAAGGCGCTCAGGGAACGCGGCAAGACCGTCGGCATTGTCGCCGTCGATCCGTCGAGCCCATATTCCGGCGGCGCGATTTTGGGTGACCGCGTCCGCATGAGTGATCTTTCGACCGATGACGGCGTCTTCATCCGCTCCCTCGCAACCCGTGGCGCACTCGGCGGGTTGGCGCGCGCCGCGCTCGATACCGTCGACGTGCTCGACGCCGCGGGATTCGACGTGGTGCTGATCGAAACCGTCGGTGTGGGCCAGGACGAAGTCGATATCGCCGAAGCCGCACAGACGGTTCTGGTTGTTTCCGCGCCGGGGCTCGGCGACGGCATCCAGGCGATCAAGGCGGGCGTATTGGAAATTGCCGACATCCATGTCGTTTCCAAATGCGACAAGGATGAATCGAGCCGTACCGTGGCCGATCTCAAGGCCATGCTGCAACTGGGCACGACCGCCAGGAACAGGTACGGATGGGAGGTGCCGGTTCTGCGTACCAGCGCCGAAACCGGACTCGGCATCGAGGACCTCGTCGACAGGCTCGACGCGCACCGGGCACACCTGATCGCAAGCGGCGAGGGTGATATCCGCAAGCGCCGTATCCTGGAGACGCGGATCATGAAAACCGCCGAGGATCTTCTGCGGCAGCGGATCGGCGAGGGCCACAATCTGTCCGCCGTCGTCGAAGGCGCGCTGAACGGTGCGATGTCACCGCGACAGGCCGCGGAAGAGTTGCTCAAGAAAATTTAATTGTTTCCCGGCCTTGAGCCGGGACCTATTTATGCAATGAGCGTGTCCGTCGATAGGTCCCGGATCGGCCAACGGGCCATCCAGAAAACAACGTTTGGGATCACGTGATACCAGCGCCCCTGCCTACATCAGCTTCCGGTACTTGATGAACGGCGTCAGTTCGCCGACCCGGTCGTACAGCACACGGGCGACGCTGTTGAACTGCTGTGTCATCCAGTAAACCTCCGACGCACCCGCCTCGGCGCCTTTCTCATAGACCGCTTCGATCAGGGCGCGCCCGGCGCCGCCCACACGGGCGCCCGGGTCGACGTAGAGATCCTGCAGGTAGCACTTGTCCCGGACCGTCCAGGTCGTGGCGTGAAACAGATACTGCACCATGCCGATCACCGTGCCGTCGTCGTCGCACGCAACAAGGCAGTGCGGATCTTCGTCCGCCATCAGGCGGTCCCAGAGCGTCGCTGTATTGGCGTCGTCGATGGCGGCTTCGTAGAACGTCAAATATCCTTCCCAAAGTTCCTTCCACCGATCCTTGTCGGCGGGCGCGAGAGGGCGGATGGTGATCGGCATTGTCGGCTCCTGTGTCATTGGTGCGCGGATGGATATCACATAATGGCCTTTTCAAAAGTACCCTAATACGCAAAATAAAGGTACCACTTGGAGGGTCCATGCCACAGGTTTCCGATCATGCGCCGTTATTAATGATCGCCGTCGACCGGACGAGCGACGCCCCGATGCATCGTCAGGTCTACGATCAGATCCGCGACGCGATCCTCGGTGGCCGGTTGCCACCGGGGCGCCGGTTACCGTCGACGCGCGCCCTTGCAGACGAACTCGGCGTTTCGCGCAACACGGTCCTGGCAGCCTTCGACCAGCTCTTTGCCGAAGGCTACACCGAAGGACAGGTCGGTTCGGGGACCCGCGTGTCCCGCGTGTTACCGGAAGACGTGCTGGCGGCACGAACGGCGGCAGAGGCACGGATCGAAAAAGCCACCGCACCGGAAGTTGTGCTGTCGGAAAAGGGCCGGGCATTGCTCGGCGCCAAGCCCCGCGTACACCGCTCCATGAAAGGGGACGCCTTCCGCCCCGGCCTGCCCGAGATCGATCGCTTTCCGTGGACGCAGTGGAGCCGGATGGTTGCCAAGTTCTGGCGAAACCCGCCACGCAAGCTGGTGTCGTACGGCGATCCGGGGGGTCACATGCCGCTGCGCGCCGCTATCGCGGACTACCTCCGTGCGGTTCGCGGGCTCGTGTGCGACGCCGAGCAGGTGATCGTCACGGCGGGTGCCCAGCAGGCCATCGACCTGGCGGCGCGTGCGCTGCTTGATCCCGGCGACAAGGTCTGGATCGAGGACCCGGGGTATGCCGGTATTCGTGGCGTACTGACGGCGACGGAATCCGAACTGGTGCCGCTTCCCGTCGATGATCAGGGGCTTGTCGTCACGGACGGGATCAGACGTGCGCCCGATGCCCGGATGACCGTGGTGACGCCTTCGCACCAGTACCCGCTCGGGCCGGTCATGAGCCTCGCCCGCAGACTGGAATTGCTCGAATGGGCCACCGAAAGCGGCGCCTGGATTCTGGAAGACGATTACGACAGCGAGTACCGTTACGCCGGGCGGCCGCTGTCGGCACTGCAGGGCTTGGACAGCACAGGCCGCGTGATCTACGTAGGCACGTTTTCGAAGGTGATGTTTCCGGCTATCAGGCTCGGCTATATGGTGGTTCCGCCGGCGCTGGCAGAACCGATTATCCGCATCCGCCGCTCACTCGATGACCAGACGGCCATCGTCATGCAGCCGATCCTGACGGAGTTTATCGAAAGCGGTCACTTCGCGGCGCACATCCGCCGTATGCGCATCCTTTATGCCGAACGCCAGAAAGTGCTGATCGATGCGGTCAGGCTGCACCTTTCGGACGTGCTGGATATCGAACCGGACGAGGCGGGGATGCATGTCGTCGCCATGATCCGGCCCGACGCAGGTCTGGTGGACGCCGACATTGCCACTGCCGCGGCGGCGAGCGGGCTGAGTGTTTATCCCTTGAGCGAATTCTACGTCGGCACGCCCGACAGGAATGGCCTCGTCCTCGGTTATGCCGGATCGGAGGCGCGCGACATCAAGCGCGGCGTCGAGAAACTGGCTGCAGCCGTCCGCAAGCTGACGGCGACAGCTTAACCCTCAGCCTTCATGTTGACGTAAGTGCCGGGCGCGTCGCAGAGCACCTTGAGCTTGCCGTCACCCGGTTGACGGGCATCGACGAGTTCCTTGCCGTTCTGCTTCTTGATCCATTTGTCCCAGTCCGGCCACCACGAACCCTCGTGCTGCTCGGCACCGGCGAGCCATTCGTCCGGATCGGCCGGGATGTCGTCGTTGATCCAGTAACAGTACTTGCCTGCCGCCGGCGGGTTGACGACACCGGCGATGTGACCGGACGCCGAAAGGATGAAACGGATCGGCCCGCTGTAAATCTGCGTCGCCTTATACGTCGGGATCCACGGCGCGATATGGTCCTCGCGGGTCGAGATGATGTACGTCGGCACCTTGATCTTGGTCAGATCGAGCTTCACGCCTTCGATCTCGATGCCGCCCGGCTGCACCAGTTTGTTGTCGAGGTACATGTTACGCAGATAGAAGCTGTGCATCGCCGCCGGCATGCGCGTCGAGTCCGAGTTCCAGAACAGCAGATCGAACGGGAACGGGTCCTTGCCGAGCAGGTAGTTGTTGACCACGAACGACCACACCAGGTCGTTGGCCTTCATCATGTTGAAGGTCGAGGCCATTTCGCTGCCTTCGAGGTAGCCGCGCTCGTTCATCTTGTCTTCGAGGTTCTTGAGCGAGGTGTCGTCGATGAAGACGCCCAGATCACCGGCTTCTTCGAAATCGACCATGGTCGTGAAGAAGGTCGCGGACTTCACGCCCTTCATTTTCTTTGCCGCCATGTAGGCAAGGGTCGTGGCGAGCAGGGTGCCGCCGATGCAATACCCGACGGCATTGATTTCTTCGGCGCCCGTCGCGTCCTGGATTGCCTTGATCGCGGCGAGGGGACCTTCAAGCATATAATCCGCAAACGTCTTCATCGCCAGTTCGCGGTCCGGGTTGACCCACGAGATCACGAAAACGGTATTGCCCTGTTCGACGGCCCACTTGATGAAGGAGTTCTTCTCACGAAGATCGAGAATGTAGAACTTGTTTATCCATGGCGGGCAGATCAGCAGCGGCGTCTTCGCCACCTTGTCCGTCGTCGGCGTGTACTGGATCAATTCCATCAGATCATTGCGGAAGACCACCTTACCCGGGGTCGTGGCGACGTTCTTGCCGACCTCGAAGGCGTCGGCGTCGGTCATCTTGATCGACAGCTTGCCGCCACCGCGTTCCATGTCTTCCAGAAGGTTGCGAAGACCGTTGACGAGGTTTTCGCCGCGGCTTTCGATCGTCGTCTGCAGAACTTCCGGGTTGGTCATGACAAAGTTGGTGGGCGACAGCGCGTCCGCATACTGCTTCGTGAAAAACTCGACCTTCTGCTTTGTCTTCTTATCCAGGCCTTCGATGTCGCTGACGGTATTTTCCATCCAGTTCGACGTCAGCAGGTAGGACTGCTTGATGAAATCGAATACGTCGTTTTCCCAGGCTTCACCCTTGAAACGGCGGTCGTCGCGTTCCGGCTCGACAATGGGGGTGGTTTCCTGGCCCATCATCCTGCTCGCCGCGTTCTGCCACAGTTTCATATAGTCCTGCCAAAGGTTCATGTTGGCTTCGACCATCTTGTGCGGCTGGGTCATCATCTTGGTCGTCATTTCCATAAACGCCGAACCGATATTCAGCGGATCGTCGATGCCGACCGACTTCGTACCCGGTTGGGCGTGCTTGTTCAGAAATTCCTGCACGAGGCGCTGTGAGCGCTCGGCGATATCGGCCATCGTGTCTGAGATTTGTGATTCATCGATATCGAGATTCTGCTTGGATTGATTCGTCATTTTAAACCACCTCTCAGAAGTCTTTGAAAAACCAGCGGAACATGCTACCGAACATGTCGAGGGCCGGCTTTGTCGGGCGAGTCATCACACCGCAAGCGCGGCGTGGACGCTGTATATGGCCGGTGCTATTGTGCAATGCAACATTTTTCGCCGTTTGTAAAGATTTAACCCTTTGTGAGCAATGTAAAATCTTGCGCAAAGTGTATGTTATGCTTTCAATAGCGCGGGGAACGACAATAATGGATTCCATGCGGCAGAATCCGCATCATCCGGCTATCCCGTCAATTAGTATCGGGAACCGGGCAGGGCAAGACGAGGGAGCTAGGGGCGCAATGAATTCGACGCTAGAGAACGCAGCGCGGAAACCGGACTATCGGACGATGATCAGAAGCTTGGCAATTGTAGTCGGCAGCTCGCTTGTGCTGAGCGCCTGTTCCAAGGTTCCGGACGCGATCAACCCCGCTGCGTGGTATCGTTCGACGTCTGACTTCGTTTCCGGCGATGACCAGAGTGCGCCGGCCAATCCGGAAAACCAGTTACAGGCCGACCGCGGTTCCGCACCGCCGGGCGCCGATGGGGCAACCCCGAACTTGGGCCGTGTCGATCAACAGATGGCGCAGCGCGATAACATGACCTCCGGTCTTGCCGCCGACACGCAGGGGCGCAGATATGCTGACAGTGTCCAGCGTCAGGACGAGACGGCAAAAGACTCACTCTATGCGGACACGGCACCGGCCGCGCCTGAAGTTGAGGCACAGCAGGGGGCACCTGCACCGCAGCCGACCACGCCGGTGACAACCGCCCAGACAACCCCGCCGGCAACACCGACCCCGCAGACGGTGACGCAAAGTGCGACGCAGACCACGCAACAGCCCGTGACCTCCGTGGCCAGTGGCCCGGACCCGTCCTATGGCGTCGAACCCGGAATGAGGGAACGTCTGCAGCAGTCGCTGGCCGAGATTCAGGCGCGCGCCGCGGACCAGGGCTCGCTTCTGCCGTCGGATATCAATAACATCGGCGACGGACAATCGACGGTGATCATTTCTTCAGGCGGCGTCGAGACGGCGATGGCGCCGGGCGCGATGCAATTCCAGAACGGCAGCCGACCGCTGGCCGCGCTCGCGGCGGGCCCCGTTTCCAATAACGGCGCGCTGCCGCTGCCGGCATCCTCGACGCGGGTCGCGACGATTTTGTTCAATAACGGATCATCCGGCCTCGACGCCAATGATCGCCAGATTCTTGCCGATGTGGCACGCCTCCAGCGCCAGAACAACGCGACCGTCCGCGTGATCGGTCATGCTAGCCAACGGACCAAGAACATGGATCCCTCGCAGCACAAGCAGACCAACTATGCCGTTTCCGTGAAACGCGCCAATCAGGTGGCTTCGGAACTGCAACGTCTGGGTATTTCGTCGGATCGGATTCTGACCGCTGCGGTCGGTGACAATCAGCCGATCTACCTCGAGGTCATGCCGTCGGGCGAAGCCGGTAATCGCCGCACGGAGATTTATCTCTCCAACTGACCTGGCCGGGGGCACGATTTCTGCCTTGTGCCGCCGCGGTCTTTTTGTGATGAATGCGCGCCATGGAACGAGATTTTTATAAAATCCGGCGTCTGCCGCCCTATGTCTTTGCTGAAGTAAACGACATGAAGGCTCGGGCGCGTGCGGACGGTGCCGATATCATCGACTTCGGCATGGGCAACCCGGACCTGCCGACGCCTGATCATATCGTCGAGAAAATGAAGGAAACGGTCGATAATCCGAAGACGCACCGTTACTCGAACTCGCGCGGCATCCCTGGGCTGAGGAAGGCAATTTCCGGCTATTACGGGCGCCGCTTCGGCGTCGACGTCAATCCGGACACCCAGGCGATCGTCACGCTCGGCTCCAAGGAAGGGCTGGCCAATCTGTCGCAGGCTATCACCAGCCCGGGTGACGTCATCCTGGTGCCGAATCCCAGCTATCCGATCCATCAGTTCGGTTTCATCATTGCCGGTGCCGCGGCGCGATCGATTCCTGTAGAACCGGGCCCGGAATTCATGGCGGCGCTCGACCGCGCCGTGCAGCATAGCGTGCCGAAGCCGACAGCGGTTGTTCTCAACTACCCGAACAATCCGACGGCTGCGCTCGCAAACCTCGATTTCTATGCGGAAGTCGTCGAGTTTTGCCGTTTCCACGGCATCTGGATCCTGTCCGATCTTGCCTATGCCGAGATCTACTTCGATGACAACCCGCCGCCGTCGATCCTGCAGCTGCCGAAAGCGTGGGATATTGCCGTCGAATTCACATCGATGAGCAAAACCTATTCCATGCCGGGCTGGCGCATCGGTTTCGCCGTCGGAAACGAACGCCTGATCGCGGCACTTGCACGGGTGAAATCCTATCTAGATTACGGCGCCTTCACACCGATCCAGGTTGCGGCTGCGGCGGCACTCAACGGCCCGCAGGATTGCGTGGACGGCTTCCGGGCGGTGTACAAGGAGCGCCGGGACATTCTGATCGATGGGCTGGCTGCCGCGGGCTGGGATATACCGTCGCCGCCGGCGACGATGTTCGCCTGGGCGCCGCTGCCGCCGGCATTCAAGGACATGGGCTCGATTGAGTTTTCAAAGTTGCTGTTGAGCGAGGCCGAGGTCGCGGTTGCACCGGGGCTCGGTTTCGGCGAGCACGGTGACGATCATGTGCGTATCGGCCTTGTCGAGAACGCGCAGCGGACACGCCAGGCCGTGCGCAATATCAAGAATTTCCTGAAGAGCCGCGGCGTCAACGCCGACCCGAAATCGGGCAGGGCCAAGGAGGCCTCATGAACGTACTTCGGATCGGTATAGCAGGGCTCGGGACCGTCGGTGCAGGCACCGTCAAGGTCATCGAAACCCACAAGGAACTGCTTGCGAAGCGTGCCGGTTGCAGGATCGAAATCACCGCTGTCTCGGCGCGATCCAAATCGCTCGACCGCGGTATCGATATCGAGCCGTACCGCTGGTACGACGACCCGACGGCGATGGCCGAAGCCGACGATATCGACCTCGTTGTCGAACTGATCGGCGGATCCGACGGTGTCGCAAAGGCGCTTGCCGAAAAGGCGCTGGGCGCAGGTAAACATATCGTCACCGCGAACAAGGCCCTGATCGCCCATCACGGCAGCGACCTTGCAGCGATTGCGGAAAAATCGGGTGCGGCGATTTATTGCGAAGCCGCGGTCGCGGGCGGCATCGCGATCCTCAAGGGCCTTCGTGAAGGCCTGGCCGCCAATGGCATTACCCGCGTCTACGGCATTTTGAACGGTACGTGCAACTACATCCTGACCGAGATGCGGGACACCGGCCGCAGTTTCGACGACGTGCTCGAAGAGGCGCAGAAACTGGGTTACGCGGAGGCTGATCCGACGTTCGATGTCGACGGTATCGATACCGCGCACAAGCTGGCGATCCTGTCGGCCCTGTCGTTCGGCGCGAAGATCGATTTTGACGGCATCCATGTCGAGGGAATCCGCGACATCGCCCCAATCGATATCCAGTTCGCCGAAGAACTCGGGTTCGGGATCAAGCTGCTGGGGATTGCCTCGGTCGACGGCGATGTGATCGAACAGCGCGTGCACCCGTGCATGGTGCCGATCGACGCACCGATCAACCACGTGGAAGGCTCGTTTAACGCAGTCGTCGCGGACGGGGACTTCGTCGACACCGTCCTGCATGAAGGACGTGGCGCCGGCGGCGGTCCCACGGCGTCTGCGGTCGTCGCCGACATTATCGATATCGCGCGTGGTCACCGGGTGCCGCTGTTCGGCGTGCCGGCAAGTGATCTTCTGGATATGCCGACGCGTCCGATGGAGCGCCATCAGGGCGCTTATTACGTGCGCTTCAACGTCGTCGACAGATCCGGCGTGTTCGCTGAAATCGCGACCGCTTTGACGGATAACGACGTTTCCATGGAGTCTGTGCTGCAGCGTTCACGCGATCCGGGGCAGATCGTTCCTGTTGTCATGACGCTCCATGAAACCGAGGAAGCGGCGATGCGGCGTGCCGTCGAGCAGATCAGCAATATCGGTGCCGTGGTCGAACCGCCCGTCGTAATCCGAATCGAAGCGCTATAGCGCGCGCTCTTCGATATTTCTCAAGCCGCTAACCGGCGGTTTTCCGCGATTTTTCCGCTCTGAATCGCCAAAACGGGCATTTCGCGAAACAATCACGGATTCCCGCTTTCGTTCGATAGTCGATACGGACAGAATAGACCCATGTCTGAACCTGCTGCAAAAGATCGAAATCTCTCCCTCGAACTCGTTCGTGTGACCGAAGCTGCCGCCCTTGCTGCTTACCGTCATATGGGCTCGGGCGACCATATGGAAGCCGATCAGGCGGCGATATCCGCCGCTCGGTCATTGCTGGAAAGTCTGGCTATCGACGGCACGGTGCGCGTCGGCGAGGGACGGGAAGGCGAGGTCGACAAGTTGTACCTGGACGAAAAAGTGGGAACCGGTCGTGGCCCGGAGGTCGACGTCGCGGTTGTCGCTCTGGAGGGCGCCAGCATCGTCGCGCGTGGCGGCCCGAACGCCATATCAACGGTCGCCATGGCCGAAGGCGGCGGATTTCTCAAGGTACCCGACATCTACATGAACAAGATCGCCGTCGGACCGGGACTTCCGGAAGGGGTAATCGATCTCGACCGCGAACCGGAAGAAAATCTGAAGGCCCTGGCTGCCGCCAAGTCGGTGCCGGTTTCGGACCTGGTCGTCTGCATGCTGGACCGGCCACGGCACAGCCCACTGCTCGAAAAAGTGCGTGCCGCCGGTGCGCGGGTGCGCCTTATCCTGGGCGGCGATGTTTCGGCGGCGATTGCGACGGCACTGAATGACGGCGGTGTCGACATCTATATGGGTATCGGCGCGGCACCGCAGGGCGTGCTCTCCGCAGCGGCGTTGCGTGGGTTCGGTGGACAGATGCAGGGCCGTCTGTTCGCACGCAAAGACGACGACCGGGTTCTCGCCAAGGACGTCGGTATCGAGGACTTCGACAGGGTCTACAACGAACGGGACATGGCCAGCGGCAACGTCACCTTTGCCGCGACAGGCATCACCTACGGTGCGATCCTGGCCGGTATCCGTAGCGGCCCAAGCGGTGCCATCAGTCATTCGCTGGTGGTGCGTTCGCTGACCGGCACCTATCGCTTTATCGAGGCACATCATGACTTCACCCGCCGGCCTCCGGTCGGTTGACGCAGCGCCCGACGGCCTGGGTAACGGCGCCTTCGCCGGCGTCGAACAGTCCGTTACGGGACGACGCTGGGTACTGCGTGATGTCGACGACCGGGCCGCGCTGGCTATGGCGCAGGCGCTCGGCGTCTCGGATATCGCGGCACGTGCACTCACGGCGCGCGGCATTGGGATCGAGGAGGCAACACGTTTCCTCACGCCGACGCTCAAGGACCTGCTGCCGGACCCCAGCCGATTCAAGGACATGGACAAGGCCGCGAAGCGTCTCGCCGACGCCGTGATGAACAATGAAAAGGTGACGTTGTTCGCCGACTACGATGTTGACGGTGCAACGTCGTCCGCCGTCCTAGCGCGGTTTCTGCGGGCTGCGCGCAGCAATCCCGATGTCTATATTCCCGACCGGCTGAAGGAGGGGTACGGCCCGAGCGTGAGCGCCCTGGAGGGACTCGCCGAAAAAGGGACAAAGGTCATGGTCGCGCTCGATTGCGGGACGACGGCGTTCGATGCACTGAGAGCGGGAACGGACGCCGGACTGGATATCGTGGTCATCGACCATCACGAGGCAGAACCGGAGCTGCCGAAGGTGCATGCCCTTGTCAATCCGAACCGGATCGACGAAGACCGCGTCTACGGCCATCTGTGCACTGCCGGTCTTGCATTTCTTTTTGCCGTCGCCATCAACCGGGAATTGCGTTCCCGAGGCTACTGGACGACCGAACGCCCGGAACCCGTCCTGACGCGGTGGCTCGATCTGGTCGCACTCGGGACGGTCTGCGATGTGGTTCGGCTTGAGGGGCTTAACAGGGCCTTTGTCGTGCAGGGACTGAAAGTCATGGCCAAGCGCGACAACCCGGGGCTCAGAGCGCTATCTGACGTCGCCAATCTGAATTCGATGCCTGAAAGCTATCATCTTGGCTTTGTACTCGGCCCGAGGATCAATGCCGGCGGACGGATCGGGGACTCAGGGCTAGGCTCGAAGCTGCTTCGTACCGACGACGCAGGCGAGGCGGCGGCGATCGCCACGAAGCTCGATATTCTGAACGGACAGCGCCGCGACATCGAAACCGCGTGCTTCGAGGACGCGATCCGACAGCTTGAAGCCGCAGGGGAGCCGGGCGCCGTGGTTATCGTCGCGGGTGACGGGTGGCATCCGGGTGTCGTCGGGATCGTCGCGAGCCGCATTGTCGAAAGGTATCACCGGCCGGCGTGCGTTATCGCCATGGACGGTGATACCGGCACGGGCTCGGGGCGCTCCGTACCGGGCGTCGATCTGGGTGCCGCCATCATCGCGGCACGCCAGAAGGGCCTCCTGATCAAGGGCGGTGGTCACGCAATGGCGGCCGGTTTTTCCGTTTCCCGAGATGCGATCCGGGATTTCCAGGCGTTTGTCGATGACCGCATCATGGCGCAGACCGGCGGCGCACCTGTGCAACCGGACCTTAGGCTGGAGGGCATGCTGGCACTCCGCGGTGCAACGCTCGAACTCGCCGAGGAGATTGCCGCGCTGGCACCTTTTGGGCCCGGCAACCCGGAACCCCGGCTCGCCATCAAGAACGTCCGAATTGTCTTTTCCGATGTCGTCGGCAGCGACCACATTCGCTTTTCGCTGCAACAGGGCGCCGGCGGCGGCACGCTGGAAGGCATCTGTTTCCGTTCCGTCGGCACGCCGCTGGGGGACCTGCTGCTCTCCGCTTCGGATCATGTCGTCCATGTCGCGGGCCGCTTGAAAGCCGATAGCTGGCAGGGGCGGACACGTGTTAAGTTTCACCTTGAGGACGCTGCATTCGCTTACGCATCGGAAGATGCCGCATGACCGTTGACGGGGACGAGGGGGACGACATGAGCGAAAACGAAAAGTGGGACAAGCGCTTCATGGAGCTTGCCGGGTTTATATCGCAGTGGTCGAAGGACCCCTCGACCAAGGTTGGCGCCGTTATCGTCGATCCCCGCAACAAGCGTATCGTCTCCACCGGTTTCAACGGTTTCCCGTTCGGCGTCGAGGATTCGGCGGACAGGCTCGAAGACCGCTCCATCAAATACGAAATGGTCGTCCATGCCGAAACGAACGCGCTGATGTTCGCCGGTAATCAGGCCAATGGCTGCACGCTCTACGTGACGCCGCTGCCGCCGTGCGCGCGGTGCGCCGTACTGATCATTCAGGCCGGGATCAAACGGGTTATTTCGCCGACCCCGGATACCTCAAAGGAACCCTGGAAGACCCAGTTCAAGATATCCACCCAGATGTTCGAAGAGGCGGGGGTCAAGGTCGAGCTGCTCGATCTCTAAGCACCTGTAACATTGGACTCGCTCCGGGCGTATGCTAATCAAAGCACGGTTGCCGGCCGTTCCCGGCCGGCACCCAATAGGAAATAACTGATTTCGGGGGAAACCGTGTCCTACCGCGAGACACTGAAGCATTTCATCATGCGTCAACAGACGCAGATTACTGGCGCAACCGGGGAATTTACCCTTTTGCTGGACGATGTATCGTCCGCCTGCAAGGGGGTCGCGAACCTCGTTCGCCGCGGCGATCTCTCGGGAGAACTGGGTGCTGCGGTCGGTGTCAATGTACAGGACGAGAATCAGAAGAAACTCGACGTCATGGCAAACGAACTGGCGCTCAGCTGGTGCGAAAAAGGCGGGCAGCTTTTCGCCATGGCATCGGAAGAAATGGTCGACGTTTATCCGGTACCCAAGGGCTTTCAGCGCGGCAAATATTTGCTCATTTTCGATCCGCTCGACGGATCGTCGAATATTGAAGTCAACGGTCCGATGGGGACGATTTTCTCGATCCTGGAAATGCCAGAAAACGGCAACGGTGACCTGGCCGAAAACTTCCTGCAGGAGGGAAGCCGCCAACTCTGCGCGGGGTATGTTCTGTTCGGACCGGCGACGATGTTGGTGCTGACCACGGGGAACGGTGTCAACGGGTTCACCCTGAATCCTGACATCGGCGAGTTCGTACTGACCCATCCCGATATCTCTATCCCGGAAGATACCCAGGAATTTGCCATCAACGCGTCGAACCACCGCCACTGGGAACCGCCGGTGCGCCGCTATATCGACGAGTGCCTGCAGGGTAAGACCGGTCCGCGCGGCAAGGACTTCAACATGCGCTGGGTCGCGGCCATGGTCGCGGACGTCCACCGGATTCTGACGCGCGGCGGCATATTCATGTATCCAATCGACGAAAAGATCCGCGACAAAGGCGGACGCCTTCGCCTGCTTTACGAAGCCAATCCGATGTCGTTCATCATCGAACAGGCGGGGGGGATGGCCTCGACCGGGCGAGAACGAATCCTGGACGTTAAGCCGACCGGGCTGCACCAGCGTGTGCCGGTTGTAATCGGCGCCAGGAACGAGGTGCAGCGTATCGTCGATTACCACACCGAGTTCGACGCCGACGGAAAATAAAGAAAGACTGAGGCGTCGCTCAACGTTTTCTGAAAACAGAATTTCGAATGGCGTCCGCAGCCGGGTCCGTTGTCTCTTCAAACCCCAATTCGGACAGGTATTGGCGGATATCGTCACCGTCATCGTGACCGGCGACCTCGACCAGAACCGACTGAACTGTCGAGCGTAAGAGGTTCTCTGCGCCCCTGAGGATATCAAGCTCTATGCTGTCGACATCAAGCTTGATGTGCTGAGGCCTCGGGACGTCGAAAATCTCCGCGAACCGATCGGCGGTGAACCCGGGGACAGCCTGGCGGAATACCGGCGAGATCCTGCCGTTGACCGTTTCGGGGCTGCCGAAGGCATGCATCGAGTGTCCGGCACCGGTGTTGGCCATGTGCAGGTAATCCAGTTTCGTTTCGTTGGCGAGGGCGAGGCAATATGCGTCCGCTCGGCCATCGAGGCGGTTGATCTCGATATTTCTGGTCAGGGCCGCAAAGCTGGCTGCGCCCGGCTCGAAAGCAACGACGCGAAGCTTCCGCCTTACGGCAGCATAGATCGTAAAGGCGCCGACATTGGCGCCGATATCCCAGAGCACATCGCCTTCGGAAAGGGAATCCAGCCAAGCAATCGTCTCCGGTTCAGCGTCATCGAGCACCGCATTGGTGTCATGCGTGGAGCGCGCTGTTTGACTGAAGAATTTCAGGCCTCCCACGTCGATGACTTCCGTCAGATTTTCGGAGACCATCAGGCGGGTCTTGAGGCGTCCGTACCGGCTCATCGGCGCAGTCAGACCTCTGACCAATCCTGTCAGTGCTTTTGCAATCGAGCGGCTCACATCCCCCCCGGTATTGTTCGGTCACACATCTTTGCCGACATCACTTTATCGGTCGATCATTAATCTCTAGATTGCTTGGTCAATGGCGGGGGTAAACCCGCAGAGTCATCTAGCCGAATTCAGGGTGAATATCCAAATGCCATTACCATTTACCAAGCTGGTTCAAGGACTCCCTGAGTCAGTTCCTTTCGTTGGCCCGGAAACGCATGAGCGGCAACGGGAAAAACCGTTCGCGGCCCGGATCGGTGCCAATGAATCGGTATTCGGGCCGTCACCCAACGCGGTCGAAGCCATGTGCGCTGCGGCTGCGGATGTCTGGAAGTATTGCGACGCCGAAAATTACGACCTGAAGCACGCGCTTGCCCGCCATCATGGTATCGGCATGGACAATATCGTCATTGGAGAAGGGATTGACGGTCTGCTGGGGCTCGTCGTTCGTCTGTTCGTCGAACAGGGAGACGCTGTCGTCACCTCGGCCGGAGCATACCCGACGTTCAATTATCATGTCGCCGGATTCGGCGGCGAACTGATCAAGGTCCCGTACGCAAATGACCATGAAGACCCGGACGCCCTGATCGAAGCCGCCGCTGCAAGCGGCGCGAAGCTGGTTTATATCGCCAATCCCGACAATCCCATGGGAACGGCGCACAAGGCCGACGTCATTACCGGCTTGATCGCGCGTACGCCCGACGACGCTGTACTTTGTCTCGATGAGGCATATCTGGAATTTGCAGACCCCGGTATCGCGCCGCCTCTGGATGTGACTGTTTCCAATCTCATCAGGTTCCGCACGTTCTCGAAAGCATATGGTATGGCTGGTGCGCGAATCGGCTATGCCATCGCCGGCACGGAACTGGTACGTGCCTTCGACAAGGTTCGAAACCATTTCGGTGTGAACAGGATTGCACAAGCGGGCGCGCTGGCAGCCCTCGAAGACCAAGCGTATCTCAGAAGCGTCCAGGACAAGGTTGACGCCGCGCGGATACGGATCGGCGAGATTGCGGCTGAGAACGGATTGTCGGTTTTACCGTCACAAACCAACTTCGTCGCCGTCGACTGCGGGCGGGACGGCACCTTCGCCAAACGTGTCCTAGATCATTTGGTGAAACAGGGGGTGTTCGTGCGCATGCCCGGCGTCGCCCCCCTTGACCGTTGCATCAGGGTATCGGCCGGGACAGAGGCCGATCTGGACATTTTCGCGTCGGAACTGCCGAATGCTTTGCAGGCCGCCTCTGACGCAGACTGAGCCACAACGCCTGATTTCACACACAGTACTGCCGCAATCGCCCGACATCGTGAATATCGACCACATCCCGATGAACGCTGACGCCGCAGGATTTCAGCTTGGCAAAGTTTCTGGAGAGGGTTTCCGGCTTCATGCCGAGACGGGTCGCGATCAATCCCTTTTCGTAGGGCAAATGAATTTTGCAACTTCCACCATCCCCGTGGCACAACAACAGTAGAAAGCGGGCCAGCCGTTGGTCGCTACTACGGTTTTGAAGTTGCTCGACCTCGCGAGTCAGACGATGCAGATGCATCGACAATGACGCGAACATACCCCGGCAGAACGCAGGATTGTTTAGGAAGCTTTGCTCAAAATGCTCACGTCCGAACTCGAACAGCCGAACCGGTGAAACGGCTTCGGCTGTCGCCGGATAGTGTCCCGTCATGAATAGAGTGGCTTCTGCGAACGTCTCGCCCTGCGTGAAAAGACCCAGGATTGCCTCGGTGCCATCCGCCCGGTTGTTGTAAAGCTTCACCCAGCCAGAAATCACGCCGAAGAAACAATCGGCGTTATCCCCGTTTTCAAACAATACTTTGCCACGCTCCGCCGTCCTTACCTGCGTATGGCGGGCAATATCAAAGAGATCGTCTCTAGAAAGCCCTCCGAACAGGCGCATGCGGCCGAGCATAGCGACATCGTTAGGTGTTGGCTGCTTGGAGACCATCTTTTCCCAGACTCCATGACTTAGACAGGCATCTTCGATCCAATTGACTTAAATCAAGGACACTCAACTAGGTCTTTGATACCGATGCAAGTGGGAGATTTTTAAAACCGCTCTGCGGTTTATTGGGGAGGCGTCATGGATCCGAATACTCATGAGGCAACAGTTTCCGCAGTGGGCGATATGCCGTCCAGGCGCCGGGAAATGGTCATATTTCTAGCCACCACTTTTTTGGTTATACCGGGCCTCGCTGTCGCGTTTGTCGGCGGATACGGGTTCGTGATCTGGGCGTTGCAGATGATAGTCGGACCACCGGGCCCGCCGGGTTAAGCGGGGGCTGCGGTCATGTCGGCACGCGCTTCAGAAACCATAGACCGTTCCCGCAGGGCCTTGCTTACACGCGCGCAGACCCGGCTAGCCGACCCCATTCGTCCGCCTTGGACGGATGAAACCAGGATCATCGAAACATGTACACGTTGTGACGATTGCATCGACACGTGCCCGGAAGGGGTTCTGATCTCCGGACAGGGGGGATTCCCCGAGTTCGACCCTCACGCCGGGACCGGAGCATGCACGTTCTGCGGAGTCTGCGCCACGGCATGCACATCGGCGGTTTTTGATCGCACGCGAGAGCGGCCTTGGCACCTGAAGCTGACGATAGATAACAGTGACTGCCTCGCTCATGCCGGGGTGCATTGCGCCTCGTGCCATGACGCCTGTGACGATGACGCCATCCTGATGCCGGCGCGGTTAGGCGGTCCACCGCTTCCCAAGGTAAGCGATGCGGATTGTACCGGCTGTGGTGCCTGCATCGGTAACTGCCCCGGCGCCGCAATTTCTCTCTCAGTCGATTCGGAAGCGGAGGCCGCATGATGGGCGAAACGCATATCTCAAGTCTCGTCGTACAGGCACGCCCGGAACGGCTCGAGGACGTGTCACAGGCCATCTTCGCTCGTGGGGGCGAAATTCCGGCGACCGACCCGGACGGCAAGCTCGTCGTTGTTCTGGAAACGGACAGGGAGGCGAAAATTACCGATTTCCTGAACGAAGTCGCCGTGATGAAGGGCGTGATCAGCGCCAATCTGGTTTTCCATCAAATAGACGAACCGGAAACGGAGTCCGCGGCGGTGTCGCCGGCTCCATCCCTTGGAGAGGAAACATGAACGAGATATCACTCACCCGCAGGCAAATGCTCAAAGCCCAGGCTGCGGCCGTTGCAGCCGCTGCCGCCGGACTGCCGCTGGCCGCCGACGCCCAGAACCTGGTGACTGACCGCGCCCAGACAGGATTGAAATGGTCCAAGGCACCTTGCCGTTTCTGCGGCACGGGCTGCTCCGTGATGGTAGCCACCAAGGCGGGCCGCGTCGTCGCCACTCATGGCGACGTTAAGGCCGAGGTTAACCGCGGTCTGAATTGCGTCAAAGGGTACTTCCTCTCCAAGATCATGTATGGCGCGGATCGGTTGACACAGCCATTGCTCCGCAAACGGAACGGGAAGTATGCGAAGGACGGCGAGTTTACCCCCGTTAGCTGGGACGAAGCCTTTGATGTCATGGCCGATCAGTTCAAGAAGGCACTGCGCGAGAAGGGGCCGACGGCCGTCGGTATGTTCGGCTCCGGTCAATGGACCGTGTGGGAGGGCTACGCGGCATCGAAGCTCTACAAGGCCGGTTTCCGCTCCAACAACATCGATCCCAATGCGCGGCACTGCATGGCCTCCGCGGTCGGCGGATTTATCCGCACCTTCGGGATCGACGAGCCGATGGGATGCTATGACGACTTCGAACACGCCGATGCGTTCTTCCTCTGGGGGTCGAACATGGCGGAGATGCACCCGATCCTGTGGACGCGCCTGACCGACCGCCGCCTCTCCAATCCGCACGTAAAGGTCGGCGTGCTGTCGACGTTCGAACATCGCAGTTTCGAGCTCGCGGATATTCCGATGGTGTTCAACCCGCACACGGACCAGGCAATCCTGAATTTCATCGCCAACTACATCATCAGCAATGACAAGGTGAACAAGGAATTTGTCGACAAGTACACGAACTTCCGGCGTGGCAATCCCGACATTGGATATGGCCTCCGCCCGGAGCACCCACTGGAGAAAGCGGCCACCAACAACGACAAGGTGGGCGGATCGAAACCAATGTCGTTCGAGGAATACGCCCAGTTCGTTTCCGAATACACGCTTGAGAAGGCACATGAAATATCCGGGGTGCCGAAGGACAAGCTACTCGAAATGGCTGAAATTTATGCCGATCCCAATACCAAGGTGATGTCGCTCTGGACCATGGGCGTCAACCAGCACACGCGCGGTGTCTGGGTGAACAACCTGATCTATAACGTGCACCTCCTGACCGGCAAGATTTCCGAACCCGGAAACAGCCCGTTCTCGTTGACCGGGCAGCCGTCGGCGTGCGGTACCGCGCGCGAAGTCGGGACCTTCGCGCACCGGTTGCCGGCGGATATGGTTGTTGCCAATCCGAAACACCGTGAGATTGCAGAAAATATCTGGAAGCTTCCGGAAGGTACGATCCCGGGCAAGCCCGGTTATCATGCCGTGTTGCAGAACCGGATGCTCAAGGACGGCAAACTCAATGCCTACTGGGTGCAGGTCAACAACAACATGCAGGCGGCACCCAACATGATGGAGGAAACGCTGCCGGGTTACCGCAACCCGGAAAACTTCATCGTCGTTTCCGATGCATACCCGACAGTAACCGCGCAGGCCGCGGACCTGATCCTGCCCACTGCCATGTGGGTTGAAAAAGAGGGTGCCTACGGCAATGCCGAACGCCGGACCCAGTTCTGGTATCAGCTTGTCGAGGCCCCCGGCGAGTCCAAGTCGGATCTCTGGCAGATCATGGAGTTCTCGAAGCGTTTCAAGGTCGAGGACGTCTGGCCCGCCGAGCTGATTGCCAAGAAACCGGAGTACGCCGGGCAGACTCTTTATGAAGTGCTGTTCCGGAACGGTCAGGTCGACAAGTTCGAGCTGAGCGACACCGCCAAGGAATACGGCAACCACGAGTCGGAGCGCGCCGGCTTCTACGTCCAGAAAGGCCTGTTCGAGGAGTATGCGTCCTTCGGCCGCGGTCACGCGCACGATCTGGCCGACTTCGACACGTACCACCGCGAACGCGGCCTGCGTTGGCCCGTCGTCGACGGCAAGGAAACGCTCTGGCGCTTCCGTGAGGGCTACGACCCGTACGTCGAAAAAGGGAAGGGCGTTCAGTTCTACGGCAAGAAAGACGGGCGGGCGGTTATTTTCGCGCTTCCCTACGAGCCACCTGCGGAGAGTCCGGACGAAGAATACCCGTTCTGGCTTTCGACAGGCCGGGTTCTGGAGCACTGGCATTCCGGATCGATGACGCAACGGGTCCCGGAATTGTATCGCGCGGTGCCGGATGCGCTCTGCTACATGCACCCGGACGATGCGAGTGACCTAGGTCTCAGGCGTGGTGACGAAATCCGTGTGAAGTCACGGCGTGGGGAAATCCAGACCCGAGTCGAGACGCGCGGGCGTAACAAACCGCCACGCGGTCTGGTCTTCGTCCCCTGGTTTGATGCCAGCCAGCTTATCAACAAGGTCACACTCGATGCGACGGATCCGATCTCCAAGCAGACGGACTTCAAGAAGTGCGCCGTCAAGATCGAACGCGTTTAGCCGTCGTACCGGAGGAAACACCATGAAAAGACAAACTCTCTTCAAGCTGATGTCCGCCGCAACACTGGCTGCGGGCATGTTCATGATGATGGTCCCCGCCGGGTACGCGCAGGACACGGGACCGTCGCTCGCAACCCTGCGCGGTCTCGCGCCATTGGACAGCACCGGTTCGGCACCTCGTATCCCGCAAACGGAGGAGACTGACCGGCCGCGTGCACGGAGCTATCCGGAGCAGCCGCCGACCATTCCGCACAAGATCGACGGGTATCAGCTCGACAAGAACGGAAATCAGTGCCTGTCCTGTCATGCCCGCACACGGGTTGCCGAAAGCGGGGCACCGATGATCAGCGTGACCCACTTCATGGATCGTGAGTGGCAGGCGTTGGCGACCGTCTCGCCGAGGCGTTACTTCTGCAATCAGTGCCATGTCGTCCAGCTGCGGACGCCTGAAGCGGTCGAAAACACCTTCGTCGACATCGACAGCCTGCTTGCCGTCGAAGCCAAACCCGGCGCGAACTGAGCGGGGGCCGCTATGTCTAAGCTTTTAAGCCTCGTGAAAGATTTCTGGAGGACGATGCGCCGCCCGTCGGTTCATCTCAGCCTCGGTTTCTTGAGCATAGGCGGCTTCCTCGCCGGCGTGATCTTCTGGGGCGGTTTCAACACCGCCCTGGAGTTCACCAATACGGAAAAGTTCTGCATCAGTTGCCACGAGATGCGCAACAACGTCTATCAGGAGTTGAGGACAACCGTTCATTTCACGAACCAGTCCGGGGTGCGCGCGACGTGTCCCGACTGTCACGTGCCGCATGACTGGACGGACAAGATCGCCCGCAAGATGCAGGCATCCAAGGAAGTCTGGGGCAAGGTGTTCGGCACCATCAACACCCGTGAAAAATTCGAGGGGAAACGGCTGGAACTGGCGAAGCACGAATGGTCCCGGTTGAAATCCAACGACTCGCTCGAGTGCCGGAACTGCCACAGCGCCGAGTCCATGGATTTCTCTTTGCAGAGTCCGCGCGCCGCCGAAGCGCACAGCACCTTCCTGGTGACAGGGCAGAAGACCTGCATCGACTGTCACAAGGGCATCGCGCACACGCTGCCGAACATGGCCGGGGTTAAGGGCTGGAACTGAGCGGGCTGTTTAGCGCGGCGGGAGGCGTATGCAGGATCATGCGTCATCCGCAGGCGCCGCCGGGGCACTGGTCACCTGAAAAGACAAAAGCCCGCCGGTTGGCGGGCCTTGGTCAGAATTAGTTGGCGTCCCCTACGGGACTCGAACCCGTGTTTCCGCCGTGAAAGGGCGTAAAGGGAGTTCTCAGGAGTTCGCCGCCGTCCGGTAAATTATTGATATCACAAAAAACATATCCGTACGTGTTCGCCCTTGACCGTACCCGCATATTGGACAAAACTTGGACAAATTCACGTTTCATCCTTGAGTTGGACAAATGCCACGCGCCGTCCGTGATTCGAAACTGGACTCTCCATCCGCCCGGAAAAAACTTCTGGTGTCCGGTAAGCCATATTACCGGGCTCTGGAACCAGGTCTTCACCTCGGATATCGAAAGGGGAAGAAGGGCGGCCGCTGGGTTGTTCGCTGGTACGATACTGAGGCGAAGAACAAGGATGGCCAGAAGAAGTCCGACGGGTACACAGTAGAGACGATCGATGGACACCCTGACGACTTCGAGGAGTCGAATGGCGAGACGATCCTCAGCTTCGCACAGGCTCAGGAAACTGCACGCAGGATCGCACGCATCCGTCGCCGAGGGCAGGACGAGACACATCCTGATCGGACGGGCCCTTACAAGGTCAAAGACGCCATCGAAGATTACAAACAGGACTTTGTCCGGCGCGGGGGCAGGGGATTGCGCTCGATGGAATACGCCATCGAATCCCACATATTACCGGAACTCGGGTCTCGAGAGGTCGCGAAGCTGACACGCCGGCAACTTCGCAACTGGCACAACAGGCTTGCTGAGAGCCCGGCGCGCCTTCGGACGGCTAAGGGAAAAGACCAACAGTTTCGCGAAGGCGACGTTGAGGAAGATGCAGAGGCTAAACGAAAGCGCCGAAGCACAGCCAACCGCGTCCTGACCGTTTTGAAAGCCGCACTAAACTATGCTTTCAACGAAGGTATGGTGTCCGACAACGGTGCCTGGGCCGGCGTAAAACCGTTCCGCAACGTCGATGCACCGAAGATCCGTTATCTGACCGAGGAAGAAAGCCTTCGCCTCATCAACGCTTGCGGACCCGATCTTCGACAGATCGTGACCGCGGCGCTTCTCACGGGATGCAGGTACGCTGAACTCGCGCGGATGACGACAGGGGACTTCGATGCAGAGTCGAATACCCTCCATGTGGCGCCATCAAAAAGCGGGAAAGCCCGGACGATCTATCTGACGGACGAAGGAGCCCAGTTCTTTACCAACGTGACCGCCGGCAAGAAATCCGATGCAATGATATTCGCCAAAGGCGATGGCGCCAAGTGGGGCCATGCACATCAGACCCGTCCGATGCAAGAGGCGTGTGAGGCGGCCAGCATCACACCTGGGATTGGGTTTCATGTTCTACGCCACACCTACGGCAGCCGCCTCGCAATGCGCGGCGTGCCAATGGCTGTCATTGCCGAGCAGCTCGGACACGCTGACACGCGGATGACCGAAAAACATTATGCTCACTTAGGGCCCAGTTACGTGTCGAAGACTGTTCGCGATGCGTTTGGTGAGCTCGGAATTCTCGAGAACTCGAAGGTCACGCCGATCCGAGAGAAGAACAGGGGTAGGCGATGAAGTTCATTCCAATTGCATCGGCGTTAGGTAAGCTTGGAGGCGTCGCGAACTTGGCAGCACGTGAGCGCTTGATTCAAGCCATCCGTAGCGGCCATGTTGCGGCACGTCTGACGCGTCAAGACGACATCCCCGCAGACGTGCCGATTGAAGTCTCGGAAGATGGTACGCGAACACTGCTTAAGAGGTCAGCGCCCGACGGGCTGCCTTGGGAAATTAGCGGGATGGTTATCTGGCGGGAATCGCTGATATTTCCGTATTCCGATAGGCTTGTTAAGTCATCATCGGCAGTTGAAGCCACTGGCGGCAAAATATTCTCTGGTCAACTCTGCTCCAACAATATCCACGGAGATAGAATCACTTTTTCGCTAGAAAAGGGTCCAGACGAGGGCACGATCACCGTTAACGCGGACGGGTCCTACATCTTTGACCCGGACGGGCGTTTCCAAGATCTGGATGCTGGTGCAATGCGTGAAATTTTTTTCGCGTACAGAATTGCCAACGGCAGTGGTATTAGCGACACGTGTACGAAGACACTCACCGTGGTTCGTTTCGCCGCGGAAAATGGCCTCCATATTTTCCATGGCAGTCTACATGACCAAACCCCGTCACCAAAAATATTGCGGGACTACGCACACGAAGGGCTACTAATAGAGATCGATAGCGGGTTCGAAGCGCACCTCAAGGGACTTGAACGATCCCCAAAAAACAGGGTCGGAGCGCCCGATGGGTATGATTGGCCGCCGTTCGATGAATCGGCGCTCAGAATTCTTGAAGAAGAGGGGCTTCCGCTGAGATCGAATGAATCTGGCTGGCGTACTCAAGCCGACTTCGTTCGGCGCATGCAAACCTGGATAAGTAGTAATTGGGGCCCAGAGCACGAGCCGAGTACTTCGACTATCAAGGGCAGGCTCACAAAAAAGATCATCCCGATATTCGAAGAGCGCCGGAAAACAGCCGGGAATTAAAAATAATTCCTGCCTTTCCCGGCTGAACCAAATCCAAGAATTCTTAATAGTTCGCCCGTTGACGACACGGTTCGTCGTGTCAAAAACGGAAAGGATAAACAATGTCCCGCGAACACTCTCCCGCAAAGCTAGCCTATTCGGTGCGTTCCTTTTGTGACGCTTTTGATATCGGGAAAACAACTTTCTACGAGTTGGTGAAGGCCGGCGAAATCAAGACCGCAAAGATCGGCGCCAAGACCATCGTCACCAGCACAGAAGCGCAGCGATACGCCGCCAAGCTCGATCAAGCGGCCGCATGACCACCTCCAGATCCATCATTATCTGGCCCAGAATAGACGAAGCCCCGCGCGGATCAGGCGCAGGGCATTCGAAAAATACGTTGGCGCGTATAGGGCCGTTCAACAAGGAACGACACGATGAATATATCCTCATCTCCGCAATCTGACAACCATCGTCCGCGCATCCTTCAGGCGGACCTCCCAAATCCAGACGCAGTGCCGCCTTTCGATTTCCGGCGTGAGACCGATGACAACGCTCGCTTCCAGATCGGTGTGAGGGCAGCGTGATGTCAGATAAAATCGCGCTTCAACTTTCAGATCGCTGGGCAATTCTAACAGACAGCCACCAGTGGATGCTCTGCCGCGCCCGTTTAAGGCGCGCTGAACGGTATTGGCACCCCGTCGGGTACATCGGCAGCACGAAGACGATATTGCTCCGCTGCGCGCGTGAAAACGGCGCAAGGATCACAGAACACGCACAAAACATCCTCGACAACTGGCCGGAGCGCTTCATCGATTGGCGAAATGCCCCCAATATCGACTGCCGGCAGGCAAGGAGGTGCGCAGCATAACAGAACGCGTACAAACTTCCTGCGCCGTCGGTTTGATACGGTGGGGCGCAGGTCGCATCCGGTACCATGGGGGTTGCTGCATATACCGGAAGGGCACCGCGAATGGACGAAGCCCAGGGCAGCACGGCGCGCCACAATATGCGTCGAAAAGTAGCGTCCAACCGAGCCATCCAAGTGGGGATTGGATCGGGCCCGCAAGCGATGGGTCGGCTCCGTCGAGCAGGTCTTCACGCAAAGGGCGAGCGGCAACCTCATGATCCGTATTGGATTGGGGGTTGTCCCGCTATGCCCGCTTCGCTCCGGGTCTCACCATCGAGCAGATACTTGGAGATAAATATGATTGAGGTAATCGCTTCAGCTGACGAGTTGAGAAACACTCCCTCACCTTCTCTAGTTGGTCTAACCGAGTTTCTGGTGTGTGAAAATCAAAAGGAAACAGGTCCAAAAAAATTTGGCGCGTTTTCGCATTTTTTAAACGCGTCGAAGCGCCGAGTTTTCCGCCACGATAAAAAGAGTTTTCTGACTCAGAAAAGAAAGACGGCCAAAGGCAACCGGTCGGTACCGAACGACCATGAGTGATCAGGCGAGTGCGCAGCGGAAAAGGCGATGGCGGTTGCGAGCGCGAGAAGGCGCTCATAGCGTCCCGGTCGTGATAAACGCAGATTTCGTCGGACGGTTTTTAACTTGCGGAACCGACGCATCAGTTGAAGCGATCCGCGCATCTCTTCAGAACATGCTCGATCGACTTGCAGGTGAGCCAATGGATCCCGCGTCTGAAATGCCCATGTCCACGCGTTCCCCTGGCCCGAATAAACGGGGGTAAAGTCTTTGTGCTGGATCATCTGAAAGGACATGAGAATGGATCACAGTCACGAAATTCACAATTCCGTCGCCGGCCGCGCCTCCGATCCATGTGATCCATGCGCTCCTTGGTCCAGCAACCCGCGAAGCGCCGGCGGCGGCTCCCTTTCGAATGATGAGTCAGGCCGATGAACTTGACCGTTAAGCAGGAAGCGTTCGCGCAAGCCTATGTTGAAACGGGGAACGCCTCTGAAGCGTATCGCCGCGCCTACGATGTGGGCGAGAACACCAAGGATGAGACGGTCTGGCGCAAAGCGGCTGAGCTCATGGACAACGGCAAGGTAACGGCAAGGATCGAAGAGTTGCAGGCGGAGCATCGTAAGCGCCACGAGGTCACGGTCGACAGCCTTACGGAAGAACTAGAGGCCGCTCGTCTCAAGGCGATGAGTGCTGACAACGGCGCCTCTGCGGCCGTTCAAGCCATCGTCGCCAAGGGAAAATTGCATGGACTAATCGTCGATAAATCAAAAGCGGAATTGTCGGGACCGAATGGCACGGCGCTGCAAACACAGCGGGTCACACCGGACTATAGCGGCTGGGAAGAGGCCGTTGATGGGAGGCGCTGCTATGATGGATAGTGCCCTTACGGCGAAACAGCAGAGGTTCGTCGAAGAGTATCTGGTCGATCTGAACGCAACCCAGGCAGCGATCCGCGCCGGGTATAGCGAAAAAACTGCGCAAGCCATAGGCAGCGAGAACCTGACAAAACCTTTGATCGCCGAAGCTATCGCAGAGGCACGCGCCTTGAAATCGGAAGAACTCTCAATTGCTGCAAAAGACGTCTTGAAGGGGTTGTTGCTTGAGGCGCGGAGAGAAGGAGACGGCGCCACGCACAGTGCACGCGTTACAGCATGGACAAGGATTGGCGAACACCTTGGTTTATTCAAACAGGTCCACGAACATTCGGGACTGAACGGCGCGCCCCTGCAGACGCAACAGGTAGCGCCGGACTATGCCGGCATCCTTGATCAAGTTGAAAAAGAGGCAGGATGAGCCATGCCTGATTATCCCTCTCTCGAGAACTTTGTGATCGAACTTGAGAATAAGAACACCCTAGTCTGCAGGGAAATAGACGACGATTACGCCAAGTCAGCCGCAACAATTCGAGAGACGCACACTCTTGATCTGGAGTCTCTGAGGAAGCTGTCTTCCGAGCAGTTCGTGTCGGTATCGCGCAATCATCCGCTCGAGGTCTGGTTTGCACTGATCGACAACGGGTTGCATCACGCGAGCCGGCAGATGCTCGAAGACGTGCAAATTACGATCGCCGCGCGGTTTGCCGGCGTCGAGCGCGAGCACTTCCTCTGCCGCCCGCCGGGCGAAGGCTTGGCATCCGTGACCCAAGTTCTGTTTCCAATCTTGGCGGCTTTCGATCAACGGCAGCCGAGTCCAGAAACGGCCGCAAAGATTTGGCGCCATGGTCTCGAGTACGGTGACCTTGCCGCCGCCGTAGAGAAATTTACGGGCGAGCCTGTGCATCGGTTGAATTAGGAGCTCATGATGACCCCGCTTGATACGTTTTCCAGCATCGTCGATCCGGAAGGTCGGTACTACCCATTCCAGCCAAGCAAGCAGGTGCCATACCCCGGCGACTTTACGAAGTATGGGTTCAAACCGGAGTGGGTGCATTTCCAGTCGATCGAGGCTCCGCCGCCGGCGCCTACCCCCGACAATCCGGATGGCATGGGACCGTGGCAAGGCCCCGGTTCGTACTGGGATACCCCGGGCGCGGATCAGAGTTTTGGAGATGGGCCGAACGGACAGAGTGGCAACGATGGGAATTCTCCTAACAACGGACCCGCAAGCCCGGATACGGCGGCACAAGCAGCGGATATCGGGACGACTGTTGCCGGGTTGGCAGGCGGTTTCTTCGGAGGCCCGCTTGGCAGTGCCGCTGCTAAAGGCGCGGCTACGGTTGCCGGCGTGAATGCTGTCGCAAACGAGTTCGCCGAGGCCTACGGAATTCCCGGTCATTTTGACCCCGTTGAAGCGTTTAAGAGCGCCGTGTCGTTCGGCCTGACCGGCCACAACAATGAAACGCAAGTAGCCGCCAATACGCCCGGCATTAATGATGATGGATTCTCTGGCACCACGTCCGATCCGGCCTCCACCTTTGGTAGGGGTAGTCACCCGGGCGAGACAGATGGAAATCCGGGCGGCGGCCCTTCCGGTGGCGATGTATCTGACCCGAGCACGTCAGGTGGTTCTGCGGGTGCGGGAGACAGTGATGGTGCGCCGTCCGGCACGTGGCATGCCGGTGGGCCGGTCTATGACGGCGATCCGCAGACGCTTCGGCAGGATATGCCGATTGTTGCGCAGGAAGGTGAGTACGTTCTGCCGCGCTACGTCGTCGACGCGTTCGGCATTGATGCGCTGGACATGTTGCGCAAGGCAGTGGCGCCAAACGGCCAGTTTCAGCGTGGAAGCGGGGAAATGAACGCGCTCCCGGAAACGCTGCTTCGTCACAGCACTCCGCGGTAGACTTGCATCTCAAGCCAGTTCCACTGCAACATTAACGTATGAGGATCGTAGCTACCTTCGCCGTGTTCATGTTGCTGAGCGGTTGTGTGACCGTTGAGCAGGAGCAACCGATAATCTTTAAAGCGGTCGAGCCGACGCATGTTGGAGAGGCTCTCCCTTCTCCGAAGATTCCCCTGCGAGATATCACCCGCCTCGCCGGCCCGGTACCAAAGTACAACTCCGATACCATTCAGCTTTTCACACGAAACTTTGAGAAGCTCGTTTTTGAATTTGAAAGCGGGTACAAGACCAAATGGGTTCACAAGTGGAACAAGACCGTCCAATGGTACATGCCCATCCGCGATTACAAAATCATGGCCGCTTTTCACGATGCGGAAGATTTGCTTCAGAAAATAACCGGCTTGGATATCTGGTTTGGACTCAGCCATGAAGGTAAGATTTATAGCATCCAAGTCCGGAAAGGCGCTGTCGAGCTCGGCAAGGTGGTTGGCGATGAGCGACATTGTTTCGTCACGATGGAATCCGGCGCCGATGGCTCGTATCAAAAAGCTCGCGTTTACATCGGGCGGCTCGTAGATCCGTCTTTCTATAAAACCTGTGCCCTGGAAGAACTGTCGCAGCTTCTTGGCCCGGCGAATGACACAACACTCGTTGAGCATTCGATGTGGCGCCCGTATAGCAGCATATCCTTATTCAACTCGCGAACGTACGGCACGCTCACCTGGCACGACGCGATCATTCTCCGCGTGCTTTACAACGAACGGATCAAGCCGGGGATGCACAAAGACGACGCCATGCCGATCGTCCGCGAGTTGATCGAAAAAGAACTTCGAGACCTTAACGCCGGGCAAAGCTCCCAAGTGAACTGATCCAAGCCGACGACAAGGACGCTATTCAAAACATTACCGCCGCAAGATGATCCAAAACAGGCTTTCGGGCTCCATTCTTCTCTGCGACCTGAATCGCCGACCCGACAATGAACTGTTTCTCCGCGGAACTGATTTGACCCGCTTCAACACGCTCAATGGCGACTTGCGATACTGCAAGTGCCGCCGCTTCCGCGGGTTTCCATCCTTTGCTTTTGGCCCTTTTTACCCATTCCGCTGTCGCTCCGACCGGCCAAAAATCCAATGATGAAGCCGTGTCAAATTGGCAAAGCTTGAAAATAGCCCCAAGGTAGCCGTCGAATCTCACTCGGTAGAACATCTCCGCCCCCATCGCCGTTTTTTCTGGAATGCTACCACTGGTTGGCTATGACGGGTACCATCCATATCGCACGGACAATGTTTGGCGTTTGATGAGAGAAAGTCGCACTTTGCAGTGGGTACGTATTAAGGGAAAGCATCTCGATGGTTCAGGGATCAACCAATGAAAGACGGCCGAGTTGGGCCTCGCTCATGCGAGCCCTTGAGCGACTGATCCATGATCCTCGTGCCCCAACCCCGGCACGGTTCAAAGCTAAGCGAAATTTGCGAATCCTGAAGAAGTTGGAGAAACGGAAGGCGGGCAGGCGAGAAGAATAGCCTTGTGAATCGATTCTGAGGCCCCCTAGAGAGGCAATTTATGATTTTGGCAGGGGTAGATGACTTGCGTATCCTGACGCCACCACAAAGTCCTTGGCCACCTTATCGGCACGCTTGCCCCAGAAGCGGGATTCCTTGTCGCTTATGCCTTGTTCCGCTATATTGTCTTTGGAAGGGGCTGCAGGCTGAGGTGCCCAACTATCCTTACGGATAGCGGTCTCAGAGGTACCGGCGCCTTCCTTCCTTTTTGGTTCAACCAGAATGTGGTCATAAAAGAACGATCCGTCCGCGCGTTCTTTGACGGTTAGTTTGACCCCGTAATCCTTGGCGCCAATCGATAGCGGCGCTTCAAAATGGTGCCAGCGAACATCCGGAGATCCCGTGCGGTCTGCCTCGATTCCGAGGGGGGTTGCCACCCAGGGCAGAGGAAGCTTAGCGCAAACGATTTCAAATGGAAACCGGCCCGGAGTTATGCCGCAGGCGTGGCTGCAATTCCACGGACCTCACTCCGGCGGTTGTATACCCTTGTCCAGAATTCGAAGCGCCAGTGCCTCGGAATCGTCACGCCACTTTCTGAGGGCTTTCCGAACCGCTCGACCCTGCCGGCTGGCGTACGCTTCCCTGACGAGTTCCGGCAACGCCACAAAGCCCATCACTATCGGCACGATCAATGCTCCGACGATGACAAGGCCTTTGTACGCGAGGCGCCGGCATTCTGCCGCACGGTCCCTCGGTGGCCTCGGATCGCGAAAGTCGATCACTTCGCCACGCATATCACGCCCCCGCCTGCAAGTCGCGCAGCAGCGAATTGAGGGCCTTGTCCATTAGCAGGTCCGGCAGGTCCGGCACTTCCTGCGGCAGGCCCTCCATGGCGATCTCGAGCTTGATCAAATACCCCGCTTCGGTGCGGGCCGGGGTAGCGAGAATTTTCTCGCGGATCGCGTCCGCCCGTTCGTCGGCGCGGCAAAGGCGCTGTTCCTTTTCGAACAACCCGACTTCCTTTTCCGCCTGCAGCCTCGCGGTCTTTTCGGCCTCGTACTGCCGGACGGCTGCGCGCCAGGGCTCGTGCTTCTGCCTTATTGCGGTTTCGCCATCTACGTCTCCAAATCGCGCGAGGATGGCCAGGCGGAATGCGTCGCCGTCTCGCCCTTCGTCTTTCAGCCGCGCCCGGTCCTTCGCTTCCTCCGCGTCGATCTGAGCCATTGTCCTGCGGGGAGGCAATGGAAACGGCGCGCGCTTTGAAACCTTCGCTTCGGCGTCGTTAAACTCCTTTTCCAGCGGCGGAATCTCGACGTTCAGAATGTGGTCTCGCTGGTGTTTGAGGGCGAGGATTTCGGCGTCCGGGTCGGTTTCCGCCAGTGCGGTCGGCGCCACAAAGGCAGCAGCGGTTCCAAGTGCTACCGCTTTCGCGGCTTCGCGTCGGGTGATATTCTTCATAGGTCTGATCTCCTAATCTTTACGGCTTGGGGTTTTGGACTTGGGGTCGGGACAGGTGACAGCCTTCCCGGCTCCGCTCACTTCAGAATGATCCGCCCCTTTGCGATGGCGATTTCCAAGGCGCGTTCAACAAGCTCCTGAACAGCCGCGTTGTGATCGTCGATCTTGCGGTTTTCAGCAGCGATGCGCTTCTTTCTCTCTGTGGCGAGGTCGATGATTTTTGCCATGCCGATCTCCCGTGTTTGCGATTAATTAATACTTGGAGTATAAATTATCGGAATCAATTGTTCAATACCTGAGGTATTATTAATGCCGATGACCAGTGAGCAGATACGGGCCGCAAGGATGCTGTTGCGATGGGAACAGAAAGAACTAGCGGAAAAATCAGGCGTCTCCTTGCCATCAATTAAACGGCTTGAAACGATCCCAGGGGAAATGAAGGGACGTGACAGCACCCTCATCGCGATCCGCGAAGCCCTCGAGGCCGCCGGCGTCGTGTTCGTGGATCCGAATGGCCTGGGGGCAGGCGTGCGGCTGAAAGACGCCGAATCGTAGATGGCTCTGCAGTTCCACCCCAATCCGGGAACCATCCTGCTGTGCGACTACAGTAGCGGGTTTCGAGCCCCAGAGATGGTCAAGAGACGGCCTGTTATCGTGGTATCGCCTCGATTGAGGAGACGAAATGACCTTTGTACGGTCATTCCTCTGAGCGGTACCGAACCAGAGCCGGTTTGCGACTTTCACCATTATCTCGAATTCGATCGACCATTACCCAAACCCTGGGACTCGGATGGCTACTGGGTAAAGGCAGATATGCTGGCCACCGTTGGGTTTCATCGTCTGGACTTAATCAGGACAGGCAGAGACCAACAGGGAAAGCGCAAATACCTGCAGACCCGGGTTTCCAAGGCCGATCTGCAGGCAATCCGGAACTGTATGATGCATGCGCTCGGATTGCCGCCGTTAACCTGATTTAAAGCGAGGGCGTGACAAATTCGAATGCAATGACTATATTGATGTTGTTCCCGCTCTGCATTGCATCGGGCTTTGAGACTGATCTCTAACGGAGTTCAGCCGGTTCTGGAAGGCGATACCAAGCTGCCAGAACCGCCGTTATAGGGCGCTGCTGCGGTAGCGCCCTTTACTTTTGCCTATCCAATTTCGCCGAAACCTGTGGCTGTGCATCTCCTGTTTGGTGCAGTTGGCCTGAGAGATTCCCAATGAGAGGCAATTTGACCAATACCGATCACGAATGGCGTTTCTATTGGGACCGCTCGGAATTCAGCGGCACCGACTTGTTCGAACTGCATCCCGGCGATTTTCCGGATGGAGAGATAGTTTGGTGGTCTAAGGGATCGGCCTTCGTCAGAGAGGAAAACTTTGAGCCGTTTGGCCCGACGCTACATCGTCTGATTCCTGACTTCGATTGGCATGGCGAAACGAAAATTTCGCCTGCAAATTGTAAGTTACTGCGTGCGGAGTTGGTAGCCATCCGAGAGGCCGTTGATGGGGCGTCGACGATGGAGCAACTAATACAGGCGTTCGATTGTAGGCGCCTCTTTGACGAAGGATTGACCGCAACTCAGCTTCGACAATGTATACTCGTGATGATCGATGACTTCATTGGACTTCTGGATGAGGCAATCGAGCGAAATGAACCGTTCTGGCTTCTTGGGTTGTGAATGGCCGGTTATCGCCTCGATTTTCGCCACCCGGCTTCCCGTGCCTCTGCCTCGGAACAGAACATCCGCTTTCCCTTACTCCGATCGATCTTGGTTCGACCGTAGTAGGCGCCGCCGGGAACATGGTAGATGCGCTCGCCTGACCTCGAGATATTGCCTTTAATGTCACACGCTGCGTTATCGTTCGCCGACGCAGTAGCGAGCCGCTTGCCACGCCGCCAATCCCAAGGCTCTACGAACTGACCTGACCATAGACCCCGCCGAGCTGCTTTCGCCATGGCTTCCGCTTGAACGTAGTCTGTTGAATATTGCCGGTAGGCGAGCGCCATCCCCTCAAACACCATCGCCTCCCCGACATCCCGGCCGCCGGCAAAGCACTTGGCTACGATCCTGCCGTACCTGTCCTGGTCAATACCTTCGCACCTGACCTCAGAGCCGCGCACAAGTGCCCTCATGCGTTGCCCGGCCTCCTGGCCGCACAGCCACGTCACGCCGTCACGTACGCACGTCTGTCTACCCTCGGGAGCGTCTATGCCGTGAATTCTGATCCGTTGGTCACCGATGTTGATGGAATCGCCGTCGATGACGTGAGGCAGTCCTGACAACGCAGTGCCATCTTGAGCAATACCGTCAGATAGGAATGCGCCTGCTAGGGTGAGTGAAAAGACCAAGACGCAGGTCAAAGCGATGAAGCCGAACAGCCTTCGACCGGAAGTGACCCGCTTTGGATACCCGATGATGTTGTCCCGATCGCCCATCCGGAAATGATAGCCCCATTGAGCCCGATCTAGAACAGCGAGGCTCACTCGGCCGCCACCTTGTCGGTACCAACCTCACGTACCTTTCCTTCCGCTGCCAACAACTTCAGCGACCTGTTTATTGTGGGACGGCTAACATTGAAGTGCCGGGCAATTGCCGCATTTGTCCATCCTTCGTCGTTGCGCAGGCGGGCCACCTCCGAAACCTGGCTTCGAGTAAGCTTTGCGCTTCTGCCTTGACGACGGCCTTTGAGGTCAATGCAAAGCTGCTCCACGACTTCCGGCTCGCGCCCGAGCCAACCGGCGATATCGTGCGGTGCCTCTCCGCGTTTGATCGCCCGTGTCGCTATATTGATGTCGGTGACCGACCAGGGCAGTCCGTGACGGGGATCAGAGAAGTAAGAGTATCTCTGGCGCCTGACGGCATGGCTAGAGCGGCTTGGCATCCGAGCGTATAGCTCTTCGCCACGGTATCCCCCCAAATGCAGGTCCAGCAAATTGCGTCGTTCTGCCCAAGACCAGCGATCCTTGGTTTTGCGGCCGCCCAAGAGCTGCCGTATACGATAATTGACATCTCTGGCGGACCGGTTTTTGAGCCTTGCGGCGATCGCGCTTACGCGTTTGCCGCTACGCAGTCCGTCCAAGATCGCTTTGTCATCTTTCTCTGTCCAATGCGCATTGATGAACCTACCTTCCAGCACCAATCGATGCGCAACATCGCGCGGGTCTCTCCGGAGTGCCCATGCCATCACCCCGATTGACTTCTCTGCATTTCGCAGCCGCCGTAGGTATGACAAATCATCTGCGGTCCATCTCTTCGCCGATGCGGGATTAGGTTCGACGACCAACAGTCGGGCACGAAGGAACCGGCGCATCAGCGCACGGTGATGAAGCAGCTCCTCGCCGTAGTCCGTTATATCGAGACCGCGGCGTTCTGCCTCTACAAGTTCAACCCGAATTCGGCGCATGCGCCAAGCCATGACACCGGCCGCAAACCTCTCAATGCGCTCTTCCCATCGCTCAAGCTTGAGTTCCATTGCACGGTTGAATATGGCTTTCTTCGATCTTCCAAGAAATTTGGCGACGCGCCCCATCGAGGTGCCGGCGCTCCACAGTTCGCCAAGTTTTCGGTCTTCTCGTTCACTCCAAGGCGCCGTTCCTTCAATCTCCCGAAGCGTCAGCGGCGAGACGTCGATCGCCATTGTTCCATCACGGCAGTACATCTCTGACAGATAGCCGCGTGCAACCAACTTGTTCACGATGGCTCCGGTAAATTGCCGGGCAAGACGCAGCGGGTTCGACGGGCGGGGATTGTCGTAAACAGCCTGGATCACGAGGCGTAGGTGATCGGGCAGTTCACAATAAAGAAGCCGTTCGTTTTTCACGTCTCCCTCCTGAGCTTTATCAGTGCCCAGGGAACGCAATTCTGCCAGAACATTTTGTATTGGGATAGTAGTACTGATCGGGAACGATGTTTGCCGCGAGGGGTAAATATCATCCCCGTATAAAACGTGTCATCAGGTGGCCGCCGAATTGTTGTATTCCAGTGCCCGGGTTATCATAACCAAATGGGATTGCCGCCCCTATCGGTAAACAGGGGCGTCCAGGTCTACGTGAGAGGGGGACTTATGTTCGAGGGGATTCGGCGTTTATTCCGACACGGTGGTGACCAACCTCCCCAGTTCTCCGATGACATCGTTGTCACGATTGAAGCTATTCTAGACGACACATTCGACGAGTTCGATGAGGCGCTGGATGTAATTGACGTCGACGATTCTGAGGATATCGTGAGCCATGAGCGGCGATCGGAAATGCCGTCGCATTTGCTTGAATTCTGGGAACGGCTGTCGCCGATTGGAGATAACGCGGCAGGGACTGTTTTCGGGATCGAATACGTGAATGCTTCTGGTGAACGGTCTGTCCGGCGTATCCGGTTTCATCGTCTCTACGCTGATGGCGAGATGTACTATTTGCGCGCGTTCTGTTTTGAGCGGGGAGCGAACCGAACATTCAGGCTCGACCGGGTGCAGTCAGTTTTCGATATGGATGGTGTGATCCACGACGACATTCAGGTATTCTTCGCTGAACTCGGCGTCGATGCAGAGGTTCCGGAGATCGAGAAGACGACGCCTGAGCCTCGCGTGGAAAAACCCGGCATGGCGGCCAGACGTGCAGCACGCGATGGATTACGATTGTTGGTCGGGCTCGCCCGGGCCGACGGGTTCCTGCATGATGAAGAGATAGAGGTGCTCAAACAATACATCGCGCATCGCGCCGAGCACGATGGCGTGTTTGTGAATGACAATGACCTAGCAGCGTTGGATGGCTATTTGCGCCGGCAGCATCCTTCTGGCGAGGTCTTGTCCCGTTGCCTGGAGGCACTGGAAGCAGAACCGGCGAACCTGCAACGTTTATTCGTGGTGCACGCTATGGCGTTGGCCGATGCGGATGGCGTTCAGCATGGCGCCGAATTCGAGATGCTTATGGAACTGCAAGACCGCTTGGGCGGGCAGTAACCACTTGAGGCCAGCAAGATGAAACGGCACAAAGCCGCAAGGTCTAGCCTCTCATCACCCGCCGGCAACTTCCAATAAGTCCTTGGGTCTCTTCATAGATTGTCCGAAGTCGTTTATCGCGCGTCATTAAACCATCAAAGTATGTTGCGTATGCAGCGAACATGCAGTCTACAAAATCGTTTCGAAATTTGGTGTCAGGCGCCGACTGATGTCCACCTTTCTCTATCCATGTTGCCATCATAATCACACCGGCGATTGATACACGAAATGGAAACGTGTTGGGTAATTCAGGAAGCGGCGGCAGTTTTTTAAACCCGGGCATTCTGCCGAACATGTCAGCAGCGACCGTCATGCCGAATTTTACCAGTTTGTCGATGCACTCCGCTGGTAGGTCACTACCGTTGCGAAGCGCCTTAATCTCGTCACTGTCGAACACATTTGAAAAATCTTGGATCGCGGCGCCCATACCACTCATTCGACCAAGCATGTTTTCATCCAGATGCTCGCGGGCTTCGGCGCCCATTTGCAGGAGCGCTTTTTGATGTGGCCGACTCCCATTCTGCGCCTTACGTAAGTCAGTTACGAACTTCCCAAAGTCGCTCGTTTGGTGTTGGTCCACTAGTCGCCGCCGCAGGCCTTTTTCTTTTCCGTTTAGGCCTGCGATCTTGGATGTAGCCTTTAAAACGACGACTTGCCGCGGGTAGTCAGATACGACGGACATTGAGCGATATATTTTTTCTAGCGAGTCACCGCTGTATGCTTCCATTGCGGAGTAATCGGTCAATACCGCCTTATTGGACCGAGAGCGCGAGAGGTATTCCCTAAGCTCGTCTTGCCGCATGGCGCTGCTATCGATCACCAAATGCATCCATCTAGCCCCTGTCGCTAACCGATTATCATCTAGCGGGAAAAGCTTTACGCGATCCAGAGCAGCACCAAGCCAGAAATCGCGCCCACGACAAAGCACAAATGCGCAGCTACACTTGCTGCGGCGCCATAAAGCCCCCCCTTCAGAAGAACTGGCATAAACCAAATGGGCACATTCAAGTCTGCCCGACCTCTGGTCAGACGCCGGATCGCGTCTACATGTTCTCCTTGAATTGAGAAGCCGGCGAGTATGAGGCCGATTACGAAGAATGTGAGCGGAACAAGTGGTGATTTCAGAAAAACACCATCGCTCCATGTCGCGCCAACGAAACTCAGTGTGGCCAGCGCGCCTCCTGCATTAGAAACAAGATGGTTGCGCATTACCGCTTGCGACCAAACTTGCACCTTGGCCAAGCGTTCCTGATCGACATTCGGTTTTTCTATGTCCATGCAGCTATGTTGGGCGTGAGAGCTGGTCCGAGCAAGACCGGAGACTAATTATTCCGCCGTCAAAAAAGCAGGCGCGTTAATGCCATTTTCACGCCCTCAGCTTCGCCAAAGCATAAATACAATCAGGTGCCGGTATGCAGGCATCTGCAGTCATTCGCGTGGAGCGAGAGGCTGCCAATAACCACAACCCCGACAAGGAGGGACAGACGATGTTAATCAATATTCTAATGATACTCGGTTATGCATTGCTCTTGATCGCAAAGATCCTGGATCTGCTGCAGTAACCCAAGTGCATTGAAAGTGACCGTCGGCAGGGTGACCTGTCGGCGGCGCACGCGCCAACAACGGCTGTTGGTGCCAATTCCACCGTCGACAAACACAACGCTCGGCACGGGCCTTAAAAGCGCACTACAGGCGATTTGGTGCGCACTACCGGGAAATCGAAGCGCACTACAGCCAAAACAGTGTGCACTACAAGGTTCTGGCAGCGCACTACAGGGTTTCCAACAGCGCACTACAAGGCTGTGGCCAGGTCGATCGTTATTACCTCAGCGGTCCAGATTGGGAATCGGCAAGCCGGATCATGTAGCTACACCTGTTGTCAGACAAAAATTCCCCTCCACTGAAAAAAAGTGACCCGAACAGCAGGATAGGGGGTCATGTCAGACAATCTGTCTCTTGTTGACGCGATATCGCGTGTGGATACTTTACTCGGTTGTTGCAGAGATCAGACGTGCCGGAGATTCTAATGGATAGCAGCGACAACCAGACGCCCCAAAAGCTCGCGTACAGCATCAATGAGTTTTGTGCAGCGACGTCGCTCGGACGAACGACTGTCTACGAGTTGATCGCCGCCGGCCGGCTGTCGCCTGTTAAGGTGGGATCGAAGACACTGATTACGGCCCAAGAAGCACAACGGTTTTTAAGCTGTCTATGAGACGGCAAGTTCGCAACCAATTGAAGGACAGATACTCAACTCGGACGTCTGCCAGACCCGTGAGAAAGTGTGCAATCTCACGTGCGATATTGGACAATTATTGGACAAAAGCAAAAGCCCGCCGTCGTGGCGGGCTCTTAAGCTATTGAAATCGTTGGCGTCCCCTACGGGACTCGAACCCGTGTTTCCGCCGTGAAAGGGCGGCGTCCTAGACCGCTAGACGAAGGGGACGCGGCGGCGATGTTCGTAGCCATTCAGGGGGGGGAAATCAAGCCTGAAACGCAGCGAATGCCATATATTTTTAAAAAAAATCCGGGGTTGGCTTCAGTGGCGGCTTTGCGCTGGAAACACGGCTTCAGTTCTCGTCCTGAACCTGCTTGATCAGGGCTTCCAACCCTGTCTGCACCTGCTTCGGTGCCGCATGTTTCTCAAGGTAGTAAGCATAGATTTGGAGAAACTCCTCGGCGAAGTAGGTGGGATCGACTTCTTCCGGCGTTTCGGCATTCGCGATGGCAAATGCACTGAAGTTCGCGGCCGCATGCCGCATCCCGGCGGCGATATCGAGGGGATCCATGCCCTCCTGGATGCGGTTGTTGGCGGTATTGATGATCTGGTTCGCGAACTGGACACTTAGTGTGTGACGGTCTTCATCTTCGCTCATAATAAAATGCCTCGTGTTCAACCGGATGCATAAATAGCATCGCTATCGGGAAATGGGGAGGAACGGCGTCGGCTTCAATCCGCCTTCTTGATCGCGGCCGCAAACATGTAGCCGGTGCCGCGCACCGTCTTGATGATTTCGGGATGCCGCGAGTCGGCCTCGACCTTGCGCCGCAGGCGCGTCACAAGGACGTCAATCGACCTGTCGAAAGGCTCCCAGTCGCGGCTGTATATCGCGCTCAATAAGTGGTCACGCGAGAGAACCCGGCCGGCTTTCTCGATAAACTCGTTCAACAGGCTGAACTCGCCGGAGGTCAGCTCGATCTTGGCGCCCTCCGGGTTTTTCAGTTCCCGGCTGTCGAGATTCAGAACCCAACCATTGAACGAAACCATGCGCTGTTCGCCGTCGGCGCTTTGCGAGAGCGCGTTCTGCCGGTCGACGACTCGCCGCATCACACTGCGGATGCGGGCCAGGAGCTCCCGTTCGTCCCAGGGCTTGGTGACATAGTCGTCGGCGCCGATTTCCAGCCCCACCACGCGATCGACCGAATCGTCCTTGCTGGTCAGGATGATGATGCCGACGGAATACTTGTCACGGAGTTGCTTGGTAAGATCGAAACCGTCATCGTTCGGCAACTTCAGATCCATGATCGCCAGATCGGCCGGATCCTTTTCCATCAGAGCGTGCATGTCATTCCCGTTGTCACAGGTCGAAATGCGGTAGCCTTCGCCCTCGAGATAAAGGCGAAGCGCCTTTTGGACGAATGCATCGTCTTCAACAACGAGAATATGCGCAGATTCTGCCATGATAAGGTATACGTCTTACAATCAAATGCTAGGTTGAAACGGGACTATCGCGCGTCAGCCATGACCCGGTTAGACTACGCGAGTTGACTGGCTAACCGCAACTCATTGCGAGAGAATTTGCCAATCTTCGCGGGGACGGAGCAAGGGGATCGAATGTCGGACGACGAAAGCGCAACCGAAGACACCGGACCGGTCCCCGGACCCGGTGTGACCGACTGGCTGGCGCAGGTCGTCGGGACTCCCAGGGCATCCAAGGCTGCCAGCAGACCTTGGCTTCCTCCAGGGTTCGGACCCGAGACGGAAACCGTACGACGCATCGAACTGTTGCTGCCCGAGGATGTCGTCGTCGCCGAGGGCGGCAACCTGCAACGTGTGGAGATACGCGGTCTTCCGGATGGTGTACGGCTTGCTTCCGGCATGGCGATGAGGGACGGATTCTGGCATCTGGCACCCGACGACCTGTACGGACTCGTAGCGCTCGTGCCGGACGACGTCCCGCTGCCGTTCTCGGTAATGCTCAAAGGCGTGTTTGTCGGCGACGACCCGGAAACACCTTGGAGCGAACTTGCCGGCTTTGAGATCAACGGCACTGATACCGACGAGGTGCTCGCCGCCCGGGACAAAGGCGACCCGTCCGAAGCCGAACGCAAACATTCCAACATGGATGCGCCACCAGCAGCGCCCGAATCGGCCGCGCCCGCAGCGGTGGAAGAATCGCCGCTTGCCGCGCCGGAACCAATACCTATGCCGCCCGGTCCTGAACTTTCGCCAGTAGATGCCGCGGTCGATACCGCACCGCCATTGACGATGGTCGTCATTGATCTCGACGTGTCGGTCGGCACGGACGACCCGGCCGTCTTGAAGGATATTTCCGTCGCTTTCTCGGGACTCCCCACTGGGGCAATGCTCAGTTGCGGTGCAAGCAGCGGTGGTACGTGGACGGTGCCGGCGGCAGACCTTTCCAACCTCAGCATTTTCATTCCGGAAGATACGCCCGACTTCGAACTCGATGTGGAAATGGCGATTGCCGGATCCGATCCGCAAACGGCGGCGATCCAAGTTGAAAATCCATCGGTTCGGATCAATCCGGATGATGCTTTCCGAGTTTCTCTGGCCGGCGACCCCGGTGCCGGACCAACGCGCATGTTCGTTTTTACCGACGGATCAGTGGCATATGACCGTGTCATCAACTGGCCGGCGGCGCCGAATGGCGAGGTGGAACTTCTCGTACCTTACATCGACAGCGGAATGCCGTTTGAAATCCTGATGCGCTACGAGAATTTGGGCGCCGGAGAGGGCACGCCGGCTCTTCGCGGTCTGGAGATCGACGACACGATCATAGACGCAGATTCCCCGGCGATCTCTGCCAGCGGTGTCCCGTCGGACCTCGGCCGCATCTGGTCAGGCGATCTGGTGCTCGACGTCCGCGAAGCGCTGAAGATGCATATGGTTGAGCGCGATGAGTCGAGCCTGGAGAACGACAACGCGTTAACCGCGCACGAACCACATGAAACCGCCGAGCCGACGCTTTCGGACGCCCCTGGCGAAATGACGGAGGAGGTGGGCCCGGCGGAGCCGGATCGGGTCCTCACCTCGAACGAAACTGAATATGGCGAAACCGAAACGGCGCAACGCGATGCGCCTGAAGACCGGTTAGCCGATAACGACGCAAAGGCAACGTTGCAATCCGCCGCAGAACCAGCTGCTGACGATACGAAAGAGAGCAATGTCCTTGTCGTCGACGCCACCTTTGAAGATTTACAGCGTCCAGCCTTCATCACTGAACTGCGGCAACTCCGCGATTTCATTCGGACTCAATCGTCCGATGAGAATGGTGAAATCTATGCCAGGCTGGGGATCGATGTGGCGAAATGGCATGACATGACCGTCCGCGGTCCGAGTGGAGCGAATGTCGAATTGGAACCCCTGCTGCCGCGGATCGGGCCTTTGGGGGGCATCGACAATTCCCGCGATTTTCTGCCGCTGCGGCTCCAGGAGTTTTCCGCCGCCGCGCGCATCGAAGTCCGTCTGAGTGGCTTGCCGCCGGGTTCACTTTTGACACACGGAGAAAATCTTGGCGGCGGTATCTGGCACCTCTCGGCGAGGGATTGCGAGGATGTCCTGTTCCTGCCGCCGATCGGTAGAACAGGGGCGACGGTACTCCACATTTCCCAGAGCGACGATGCGGCAGCCAACGCCGACTACACACCGCATAAATCGCTTGTTGTCGATCAGAGCCGCAAGCGTTCCGGCTTACACGGTACGGATATGCCGGCCCTAAACCTGACGTTGGAACCGGCTGTTTTCGATCCGGATGGACATGGCGCACTTTCGCTGACGCTCGGCGAGCTGCCGGTCGGAGCGGTGCTTTCAAGCGGCAAAAATCACGGCGGCGGTGTATGGACACTTGAAGCCACACCCGGCGACACCCTGACGATCCATGCCGCTGTGGCATCGCCAGCATTCGAAATTACGCTGACGTGCGTCGCACTGAATGCCCAAACCGGCGCCAGTAGCGTTGTTTCGCGCGTGATTGAAGTAAATCCGACAAAGATGACACTTAAGCTACGCACGGATATGGCGGCGTGACAGGCATGATCTGGAAATGAAGTTTTCGGTCGCGGCACGCGTATATACGGTTTTCGCCATTCTGATCGTCCTCGCGTTCGGAATCGGCGGATATATCTATCTCGACGAGCAGCGTATCGACGAACGCGTCGAGAGCCTGGTCGAGCGCCGGCTGGCCGTGCGTGTCGATATTGCAAGGCTCGATGACCTTGCGAAGTCGGTTCGCGCTCTCGCGGAAACGATCGATGGGCTTGAGACTTTTGAACACCGGGACGACCTGACCGGCATGGTGCTCTCATCGCTTGCCAACGGCGAGACCATTGCAGCGCGGCTCGCCAAGACCGTCCCCGAGACGGACTTCGGTGAAATCACGGAAGCGCGTATCGACCTTGTGAAAGCATTGAACAATGGCACGGAACTGGTGCCGGCGGCTCTGCATTACAACGAAGCGACGGGAATCCTGAGCAGCAGTATCGTTACGGCCATCACCGAAGAGCGGTCGGCGGTTTCCAGATTGAACGAATTGTCGGAACGCAACGCGCTTGTCTTCGCTATATTCGGTTTGATCGTTGCATCTGCGGCGATGACCTATCTTTACCGCAACGTGATCCGGCGCTTGTTGCGTCTGCAGTCCAGCATGTCCGCGTTCGTTGAAGGACGGGAGGAGGAGATTCCAACCGAAGGAAGCGATGAAATCGCCAGCATGGGCCGTGCACTCGACTATTTGGTCACGACCCTGAAACGCCGTGAAGCCCGGCTCGAAGAACAGCTGATTTTCCAGAGAACGCTCCTCGATACCATTCCCAACCCGATCTTTTACAAGGACGACAACGGCAAATTCACCGGCGCCAATGCCGCGTTCGAAGCCGTCGTGGGACTGCCGCCGGACGAAGTGGTCGGCAAGACGCCATACGACATCGACCGCCCCGATCTGGCCGAAAGATACGACCCGCAAGACCGCGGTACGGGGCTTGGTAAAAAAAGGTATTCATACGAAACCGAAAAAGCTTTCGCCGACGGTAAGATGCACCACGTCATGATCGAGAAGGCCCACTTTATGAACGCCGACGGCAAATCGACGGGCGTTGCCGGTGTCATGGTGGATATCACGCGGCTCAAGGAAGCGGAAATAGAACTGCACGAAGCCATGGAGGTCGCGGAGTCCGCCAACCAGGCGAAGTCGAGCTTTCTGGCCGCAATGAGCCATGAAATCCGTACGCCTATGAACGGCGTGACGGGCATGGTTGAATTGTTGGAGCAGACCCGCCTGGAGCGCGAGCAACGACAGATGCTTCGCACGGTTCGCGAGTCCGCCGAAGCACTGCTCAGGATCATCGACGACATCCTCGATTTTTCGAAGATCGAGGCCGGAAAGATGGACCTAGAGCATGTTCCCGTTTCGCTGTCGGCGATCGTCAACGGGGTCGCAGAGACCCTGGCGCCGAATATCCGAAAGCAAGGCCGCGATGTCAGCCTGATTACGTTCACGGACCCGGGCGTGCCTTTATGGGTTAAGACCGATCCCGTCCGGTTGCGCCAGGTGCTCATGAACCTCGCCGGCAATGCAGCGAAGTTTACGGAAGCCGGTAAAGTCGTGATCAGCGCGGAAAAGACTCAGTCCGCCGACGGGCAGGTAACTGTCCGTTTTCAGGTCAGTGACACCGGCATAGGCATTTCAAAAGAAAATCAATTGAAGCTTTTCGAAGCGTTCACCCAGGCCGAGGGATCGATTACCCGGCGCTTCGGCGGCACCGGCCTGGGGCTTTCGATATCGCGCCGTCTCGTCGACCTCATGGGGGGTAAAATCGGCGTGGAAAGTGAACTCGGCAAGGGATCGACATTCAGTTTCGAACTTCCGTTCGAACTCAGTGCTCCAGCACCTGATGCCGCGGCCGAACATGGCCTGCCGGCACTACGCGATGTCAGCGTGCTGATCTGTATTCCCGATGCAGAGGAACGAAAAATCATCGAGACGTATCTGGACCACAACGGCATTTCTCATGCCGTCGCGGATACGGTCGGCGCGATGCTCGAACGCTGTGCGATGTACAACGTCACCCTGGTCGACGATTGGCCGGGCAGCGGCGGCACCGCGGACGAACTCGCGAGTGCCATCGCCGATGAGACTGCCGGGCAGAATTCTCCCGGCATCATTCGGCTCAAGAATCATGCGCCAACATCCGGCAAGTCGAAGAAGCGCCCGGGCATCGTCTTGCAGAGGCCTTATCGTGAACGGACGCTGATAGAATCACTCGGCGTCGCCGCCGGGCGTATCGATCCCGGAGAGGTCCGCGTTTCAAGCGAGGCGGACGACCGGCTCCCCGTCGATACACCGCCGTCGATTGAAGATGCCCGTAACGCTGGCCGACTGATCCTCGCTGTGGAGGATCACCCGGTAAACCGGCAGGTATTAATGCGGCAACTGCATACGCTGGGTTATGCCGTCGAAATGGCCGAGGACGGGGCCAAGGCGCTGGAGAAATGGCAGGAAGGGGGGTATGCCCTCGTCATTACCGACTGCCATATGCCCGAGATGGACGGCTTCGAGCTCACCGCGGCAATTCGCGCAGCCGAGGAAGCGACCGGCGAACACACGCCGATAATCGCAGCGACCGCAAATGCCCTTCAGGGCGAAGCGGAGAACTGCCTCCGCGCAGGTATGGATGGATATCTTGCGAAGCCGGTAAAACTAGATGCGCTTGCCAATGAGATCGGCAAGTGGCTGCCGGGTGTGGAAATGCCAATTGAACTTCCGGCCCCGACACCCAGCACGCCGAAAATCAGCGACGACGTCATCGACTTCGCGGTACTGCGTGGGATATGCCATGGCGATGAGGGGATGTTGCTGGAGATGCTCGGCGACTTCCTGGAGATCAACCAGGATGTCATCGAGGAATTGTTATCTGCGATCGAAATGAAGAAGAGCGCAGACATTCGTTCGCACGCCCACAAGCTGAAAGGGTCCGCAGGAACGGCTGGTGCAAAACGTCTGGCAGAGGCAGCAAAGGCGTTGGAGAAATCATCGGGCGACGGTACCGACGCGGAAATCGCAACATTTGCGCATACGTTGAAGTCTGAATTCAATGCCGTACGTGCCAAGATCGAGTCGCTGAAAGGATGAGGTGCCAATGAGCACACGCATTCTGTATGTGGAAGACGATGCTTTTGTCGCCCGCATGGCTAAACGGCGCCTGGATGGCGACGGCTTTGAGGTCACGCTGTGCGATGAGGGAGCGGCCGGACTGGAACTCGCGCAGTCAGGCGAGTTCGACATCATTTTGCTTGATCATATGCTGCCGGGAATGTCGGGCGTTGACATTCTCAAACAACTCTCATCCGGCGAAACGCCGGTCGTTATGGTTTCCGGATCGTCGGAATTGAGTGTTGTCGTCGAAGCAATGCGCATGGGCGCGGCGGACTACGTCATCAAGGAAACGGACGGCAGTTACCTGGACCTGTTACCGCGAACGGTCAACCGCGTCCTCACTCACATGAAGCTGCTGGAAGAAAAACGCGAGGCGGACGAGCGTATCGCCAGGCAGGCTGAAACGATCCAGGGCGTGCTCGATAACATGGACCCGGGTATCACGCTCTTCGACTCGTCCATGCACCTCGTCTCATACAACGACCGGTTTACGGAACTCTTCGATCTGCCGCCGACGCTTGTGACCGAGGGCGTACCGCTGATGGACATCCTCAAGCAACTGGCCGCGAACGGCGAATTCAGCCCGGACCGCGTCGACGAAGAGATAAGCGAACGGTTTGATCTTTTCCGCTCATGCGAAACGTTCCGCATGGACCACGCACGGCCGAACGGGCTGGTGATCGAAATTCGCGGCGGCCCCATGCCCGGCGGCGAGTTTATTGCGTCTTACACGGATATCACCGAACGCAAGAAGATGGAGGAGGAGTTGCGGCGTCTCGCCACAACGGACCCGTTGACCGGCGTCAACAACCGCCGACGCTATACCGAGATATCTGAAAGAGAGATGACACGCTGCAAACGTTACCGGCATCCATTATGTGTTCTGATGCTCGATGCCGACCACTTCAAGAACGTAAATGATACCTATGGTCACGAAGCAGGCGACAGGGTGCTGAAGGCGCTTGCCAACGCGTGTGTCGCGGAGCTTCGTGACGTTGACGTGCTCGGACGCTTCGGGGGCGAGGAGTTCACCGTTACGTTGCCCGAGACACCCATGGAAACGGCTCTCGAGGCTGCAGAGCGTCTGCGTGACAAACTCGCCGCCACCGAAGTCGAACTGGACGATGGTCAGCGTATTTCGTTTACGGTCAGTATCGGCGCCAGCTGCTTGAGCGATCAGAGCGAGAACCTCGCCGATCTCCTGAACAGGGCAGACGCCGCATTGTACAAAGCGAAGGAAGAAGGTCGAAACCGCGTCGTCGCCTCCTGAAAATTAACGCTCCGTTCATCCCTGTTGAAATATGTTTAAACGTTATCCAGAAAGGATGCGGAGTAGTTCGATGTCCATTTTTCTTGCCGTCGTTGCCTTTTTTATGGCATTTGGCGCCTTGTGGTTCACCAGTGAAATAGCACGCCGATTGGACATGAACAGCCGTTCGGCCATCCAGCCGCAAATGGCGCCATTACAGGAATCGTTACGCCGTGCAGAGCGCCAGATACGCGATCTTGCCCTCAGCCTTGAAGCAGCGGAACGGAAGATCCAGTCACTCGATACCCGTAAAACATTGAATAACAATGCCCTTTCGGCAAGTAGCGATGCCGGCGCCCACGCCCACGGTACGGTAAGCACACTCGACATCCTGCGCGGCGCGCAACGATTTTACCCGAGCGACTCCTACAAAAACTGAATATGCGCAACTGACGTAATAGAGGCATGAGAAGCGACCTGCTACCTATGCGGCAGGCGTATTTCGTTAACCTCAAAAATGGCGGTTATATTGACGTTCAGAGCCTAAAATTCTACGATGTTAACCGTTGTAGTGTACGTTCTGCTACGTGTACCCGGCGTGTGTGGTGCAAGCAGAACGTGCTGGGTTGGAACTGGATGTTGAGGGTTCAAGGCTAGATGGCCACGGTACCCAAACCAACGGCTGTAGCTACTGCGGGACCGGCGCATTCTGCGCGAGCGGTTTCCGCACCGACACGTGTGGCCGCATTGTCGACCACGCAGGTCGATGCGCTCAACGCCGGCACCAACATCTCGTTCGACGCTGCGGCATCGGGTTTCCAGGAAAACCGCAATCAGTCTCTGCTCGGCAGAGACGAGGGAAGCCGCCACCGTCAACAGTACTCGGACCCGGGGTTCGACCGGCTGTTCACGGCAGACACAAATGTCTTTGCATCAATCTTCGAAGCGCAGGACAAGGAAGCGCCCAGCAACAGCGATCGAAGTGCGCCCGGCGGCCGGCCGCTGGGCCGCCCGGTGTCGAGCGTCATCAAGACCTACGAGACCAACGCGCTTATCATATCCGGGCAACAACCGGTCAACGGTACCGAATTCAGCTTCAATCTCTAAAAACCTCCTGCCGGTCGAACCGCAGCATGACGTGATGAAAGTCACATCGCCGCCGCGTCCCGTTCGTTACGTTCAGCGCTGGAGACTTTTGCAATGGCACTTTCACCTGCACTGAATTCTGCTACGTCCGGATTGCGCGCCGCCTCACTAAGAGTGACGAGCGCCGCCGACAATATCGTCAACATCAATACCCCCGGTTACGAAGCGAGCACGGTTTCGCAGAAGACGGTATATAGCGGCACCAATCCGGGAGGTGGTAACGCGGTCGATGCCCAACTCATCGGCAGCGGACTGTCGCCGGACCTCGGCGAAGAACTCTCGTCATTGATCGAAGCGGAGGCTGTTTACCGCTCTAACGCCGCCGTGCTGTCGACGGCATCCGAGCTGTCTCGGGAAACGCTCGACGCGCTGGCGTGACAATTTTCAACGCCGTTTCATCGTGTAAAGATTCAGTTTACCATTCACCAATAAGCTGAGAGCCGATTTCGGTCGTTTGGAGTTTCGAGTACCGATGCCCGCAGATGTCAGCAACGCATTCGATGTCGCCTTCTGGTTCGCAGATACGGCGTTGAACGAGAATGAATACCTGCAGCCGCAAAAACTGCAACGCCTGCTGTATCTGGCGCAGTCCTACTATTGCATCATTCACCGGGGCCGGAAACTGATGCCGGCGGTCTTCGTCGCTGACGAGATCGGGCCGATCGAGCCTAATGTGCATATGGCGTTCTCCCGCGGCAGACCGGATATCGATGCGGAGTTGTTTCTTCCGTTCGAGGTTGAGGAATTTCTTTCCGGTTTCTGGCGCCGGTTCGGGCACATGTCCATGGAGCGGCTCGACAAGATCACGAAGGAAAGCAGCGGCTACAAAAACGCAATCAAACGTGGACCTCGAGCGGAAATCACTTTGAAGGAAATGGGCGTGTCGTTTGTCGAGAGCAGGGAAGCGCCGGCACCGACACAGGTTGCGAAGAAGAAAATATTCCGCACGCAAAGCGGCCGACCGGTCGAGGTCAAGGCGTGGGTGCCGGGTGGAAAATAAAATGCCCGTGCAAAATTTTTAAAACGAATCGATTTTGATAATCACGTGTAAATGAATGTGGTACTTTAATTACGCCAGCGGTTTTGAAATTCTTTGTTAGAAACTTTGAAACGACAAATGCGCTCTTGAGGGGGAAAAACAAAGTTTTAGCTTGAGGATTCCAGATTGGTGTCTAGGAAAAATTTCCAAGGTGTGATGCCTTACACTTCCGATGTTATCCACAAGCTGGTATAGAATTCGGACTTTTTATTGACGGGAGGTTTTATTTTTATGGCGAAAGCAGTGAAGAAGAAGGCGGCGACTAAGAAGTCGGCTGCCAAGAAGAAGGCACCGGCTAAGAAGGCAACTGCCAAAAAGTCGGCGGCCAAGAAAGCTCCAGCGAAAAAAGTAGCCGCTAAAAAGAAGACCGCGGCGAAAAAGGTGACAGCCAAGAAGAAAACTGCAGCGAAGAAGAAGACCGCTGCGAAGAAGGCGCCGGCGAAGAAAGCCGTAGCCAAGAAGAAAACCGCAGCGAAGAAGAAAACCGCAGCGAAGAAGAAAACCGCAGCGAAGAAGGCACCGGCTAAGAAAGCCGTAGCCAAGAAGAAAACCGCAGCGAAGAAGAAAACCGCAGCGAAGAAGGCACCGGCTAAGAAAGCCGTAGCCAAGAAGAAAGCCGTGGCGAAAAAGAAACCCGCCGCGAAGAAAAAAGCGCCGGCCCGTAAAAAGGCTGCTGCGAAGAAGAAATAGTCATCGTCGGCCTGGCCTGAGCCGGGGCACGAAAGAAGCTAAGTCTTCAGTAAAGCGCTGTCCTCTAGGGCAGCGTTTTTCTTATGGCTTAATCAGAAAGTCGAAATCGCAACCGTCTTCGGCTTGCGTCACGGTATCCAGATAGAGCTTCATGTACCCTCGGTCCGCACCCGCGTGCGGCGTGCGTGGAATATATGCTGAACGCCGCTTTTCGATCTCCGCCTCGTCGACGAGAAGGTCGAGCGTCCGTGCATCGGCATCGAGGCGGATCCGGTCACCTGTCTCGACAAGGGCGAGCGGGCCACCCATCGCACTTTCCGGTGAAACGTGAAGAACGATCGTGCCGAACGCCGTGCCGCTCATCCGGGCGTCGGAAATTCGCAGCATGTCCTTAACGCCCTGACGTGCGAGTTTCAAAGGAATCGGAATGTATCCGGCTTCCGGCATACCCGGCGCGCCCTTCGGCCCGGCGTGCTTCAGAACGATCACGTCCTCCGGATTGACGTCCAGGTCAGCACTGTCGATCCGCTCGGCGAGATCTTCCAGATCCTCGAACACGACAGCACGGCCCTCGAAGTTTAGAAGCGTTGGCGACGCCGCTGCCTTTTTAAGAACAGCCCCGTTCGGCGCAAGCGAACCCGATAAAGCGATCATGCCTTCGTTCGCCGCAAGCGGTTGCTTTCGCGGCTTTACGATGTGCTGCTCGAACGATGGTTCCGCCGCATCAATGTTTTCACCCAGTGTCTTGCCGCTGACGGTCATTGCATCGAGGTGAAGGAGGTCCTTGATCTCGCGAAGGACCGGCGTCAGGCCGCCGGCCTTGTAAAGGTCTTCCATATAGTTTGAACCGGCCGGTTTCAGGTCGACCAGGACGGGCGTCTTGCGACCGATGTCATCGAGGCGTGAAAGGGATGCGTCGAGACCGAGGCGACCTGCAATCGCGGCAATGTGAACGATGGCATTCGTCGACCCGCCGACTGCCTGCAGAACAGTAAGCGCGTTGTCGACGTGTTTCTGCGTGATCAGTTGCGAAGGTGCGGTTTCTTCCGCCGCGATTTCGACGGCTCGCGCACCAGTTTCTTCGGCATGACGCATACGGTCGCTCATGACGGCGGGAATCGCTGCGCCACCCGGCAGCATGACGCCCATCGCTTCGGACATCAGCGCCATCGTCGAGGCCGTCCCCATGACGCCGCACGTGCCGGCGGACGGAACCAGGCGCTCCGAGGCCGCCTCGATACCGACAGCATCGATCTCGCCAGCCCGGTGCATACCCCAAAGCCTTCTGCAATCGGTGCATGCGCCAATCCGTTCACCGCGCAGGCTACCGGCCATCATCGGGCCGGTCACTTCCAGGATCGCCGGCCGGTCGGCAGAGAACGCCCCCATCAGGAGCGCCGGCACGGTCTTGTCGCAGCCGCCGATCAGCACAACGGAATCCATGGGCTGCGCCTTGATCATTTCTTCGGTGTCGATGGACATCAAGTTGCGGAGGAACATGGATGTCGGATAGGAAAAGCTCTCGTGCAACGACACCACGGGGAAGGTGACAGGCAAGCCGCCCGCGAGCATGACACCGCGCTTCACCGCTTCGATGATCTGCGGCACGTTCGCATGGCACGCATTGTATCCCGAGTAGGTATCGACGATGCCGATGATGGGTTTGTTGAGCGACTCTTCGGTATATCCCATCGCCTTGATGAAGGCCTTGCGGAGGAACAGCGAAAAGGCCGTGTCCCCATAGCGTGTCAGTCCACGCTTCATTCCCTTTTGTTTGTCGTTATCGTCATTTTGCGGCATGCACGTTCCCTCCGTTTCATTTATCTTTACCTGCACATAACAAGCCTGTCACGGCACCGTTCCAGGGGGAAACGTCAATGAGTTCGAATTCGTTCAAGATCGCCGTTATGCCGGGCGACGGTATCGGCACCGAGGTGATGGACGCCTGTATCACGGTCATGAATGCGGTGACCGGGAAAGTCGGCGGGCCGGGCCTCGACCTGCAACATGTGCCGGGTGGCGCTGCGTATTACCAGAAACACGGTACAGATTTGCCCGATGAGAGTTTCGAAGCGGCCAGAAATGCCGACGCCATTCTTTTCGGTGCGATGGGACTGCCCGACGTTCGCAAGGTCGACGGCACGGAGATCAATCCGCAGCTCGATCTGCGCTTCGGTCTCGAACTCTATGCCGGTGTCCGTCCGGTGCGCGTTCTGCCAGGTGCACCGACACCGCTCGGCGATCCGCGCGCGCAGGATATCGATCTCGTGCTCATTCGCGAAAACACCGAAGGCCTGTTCGCTGACATCCGCAAACCGCGAACGGAGAGCACATCTCAGGCAGAAGACCGATGCCTGATCACGCGTAAGGGTTCCGAACGCGTCATTGACTATGCATTCAAGCTGGCCGCGAGCCGGCCTCGGCATCGCACCGATGCGCGGCGCGTGACATGCGTGGACAAAGCGAACGTTCTGCATTCCATGGCGTTCTTCCGGTCGATCTTTGACGAGATCAAGAAACGGCATCCGGAGATCGAGGCGGATTACGGATATGTCGATGCAATGGCGCTCAATCTCGTGAAACGCCCTTGGGACTATGACGTCATGGTCATGGAAAACCTGCTGGGCGATATCTTGTCCGATTTGACGGCAGGCATCGTCGGCGGCCTCGGCATGGCACCGTCGGGCGATATCGGCGACGAGCACGGCCTTTTTCAGCCGTCGCACGGTAGCGCACCCGACATCGCCGGGAAGGGACTTGCGAACCCGGTCGCCATGTTTCTGTCGGCATCGATGATGCTGACCTGGCTGGGGACCCGGCACGGCGAGGAACAATGCATTGAGGCTGGTGCACTGATGGAGAAGGCCGTCGCCGATGCTTTTGCCTCCGGCAGCCTCAAGCCGGCCGAATTCGGTGGACCACATGGAACCGCCGACATTACCAATGCGGTGCTGAACGAAATTTAGGCAATAGGCTTGTCTGAATAAGTTTACGTCAATTTCTTTCCATCTTTGCCCAAGACGATTAAGCTTGATCCCATAACAGCGCGAAATCGCGCTAATGGGCGAACGACAGGGATGAATTGCGGGTGGCGAACTCGGACGAACACGAGACCCCGAAACCATTCGACGAGATGCTCGAACCGGACGGCACGGTTCGCATGGCCTACGCACAATACGGCGAATGGCTGCAAGGCGTCAGCAAGGAAACTCTTGTACGCAAGGACGAGCAGGCGGATATGATGTTTCGCCGGCTTGGCATTACGTTCACGGTCTATGGGGATGCCGAGTCCACCGAGCGCATGATCCCGTTCGACATCATCCCGCGCATCATCGATCCGAACGAGTGGGATTACCTGTCACGCGGCGCCATCCAGCGGGTCAATGCCATCAATGCCTTTCTGGACGACGTCTATCACGATCAGGCGATCCTGAAAGCCGGTCGTATCCCGCCCGAACTCGTGCTCAACAACGACGCATTCCGTCCGGAGATGCTGGACCTGGACCTGCCACGGCGTATCTATGGTCACATCGCGGGCGTGGACCTGGTGAGGACCGGTGCACGTGAGTTCTATGTTTTAGAGGACAACGTCAGAACACCGTCCGGGGTTTCCTACATGCTGGAAAACCGCCAGACCATGATGCGGCTTTTTCCGGAACTTTTCGCGACGAACCACGTCGCGCCGATCGGGCGCTACGCCACCGAGCTTCGTAACAACCTGCAATCCGTGGCGCCCGTAGGTGTCGACGACCCGACGATCGTCTTGCTGACGCCGGGCCGCTTCAACAGCGCCTATTTCGAACATGCCTTCCTGGCCACCGAAATGGGTGTCAGGCTCGTCGAGGGACAGGATCTTTTCGTTGACGAGGGGTTTGTCTTCATGCGGACGACGGAAGGTCCCAAGCGGGTGGACGTCATCTACCGCCGCATTGACGACGATTTCATCGATCCGCTTGCATTTAGGTCTGAATCCATGCTGGGCGTGCCGGGCCTTCTGTCCGTTGTCCGGCGTGGACGCGTCACCTTGACCAATGCCATCGGCAGCGGCGTGGCCGATGACAAAGCCATGTACGTGTATGTGCCGGAGATGATCCGGTTCTATCTGGGTGAAGAACCGATCCTGCAGAATGTCCCGACATACAGCCTCCGCAATCCGGACGACTACAAATACGTGCTTGAGCATCTGGAAGAACTGGTGGTCAAGGAAGTCCATGGGTCCGGGGGATATGGTATGCTTGTCGGACCGAAGAGCACCAAGGTAGAACGGGAAGAATACGCAAAGCGCCTCAAGGCCGAGCCGGAAGCCTTTATCGCACAGCCGACGCTGGCGCTGTCGACCTGTCCGACGTGGGTCGACGAGGGGGTTGCACCGCGGCATGTGGACCTTCGTCCGTTCGTCCTTTCCGGCCGGCGCACGACGGTGATGCCCGGCGGCCTGACGCGCGTTGCGCTGAAGGAAGGATCTCTCGTCGTCAATTCTTCGCAAGGCGGCGGTACCAAAGACACATGGGTGCTCGAACGATGACCGGAACAGGCATGCTCAGCCGCACGGCGGACAATCTCTACTGGCTCGGCCGTTACGTCGAGCGCGCGGAAAACAACGCACGCCTGATTGACGGCACTACCCATATGAGCCTGTTGCCGATTACAGCGGACGAGCACCGGGAACTCTGGCGCAAACTGTTCCAGAGCGCAGAAGAGGTCAGCTCATTCGAAGAGAAACACCCGGACTTCACCGATGACGCCGTAACCCAGTATTTGACGCTCGATCCCGACAACAGGTCCAGTATCATTTCCTGCTTCGAGGCCGCACGGGACAATACCCGTGCAGCGCGTGCCGAATTGACCACGGAAATTTCCCAGTGCATGAACCAGACGTTGATAGATGTCCGTGCCATCAAGATGGACCGGATACATGAACTCGGCCTTCAGGATTTTCTGGATCTGATCAAGGAACGCGCGCACCTTTTCCAGGGCGTTGTATACGGGACCATGCGGCGCGGCGAACCGTTCCTGTTCTGGGAACTGGGCACGGCACTGGAACGTGCGGAAAACACGTCACGTCTGATCATGACGCGTGCCGATTCATTCCACCGTGCACATCGCCGCGACGACGGTTTCGACTTCTATCGCTGGGGAACGTTCCTGCGCTCGGCAAACGCATACAGTGCGTACCGGCAGATTTATGGGGATATCGATTCCGTATGCGTCGCCGAAATGCTGATAACGAACACCAATATTCCGCGGTCGCTGCTTGCATGCATCGAGGACACGACGGACATCCTGAAAACACTGCGCCGCGAGGCGCCATGCGCCGAGATGTCGGAACGGCTCGCTGCGGAAGTGCGCACAATGCGCCTTGATCAGGTACTTCGTTCGGGCCTTGAGGGATTCCTCAACGACTTCCGCAAGCAGGTTCACGCACTCAGTGACCAGATCCGTGCAGATTTCATGATGGTCAGGTAGGGGGATATCAATGCGCCTTACCATTGCCCACGAGACCCATTACAAGTTCGAGGAAGCGGCCAAGCACTCGATCCAGTACCTCCGCCTGACCCCCGGGTCGAGCGCCTGCCAGCGCGTGCTGTCATGGTCCGTTTCAACGCAAGGAACTCTGACGCCGTGGATCGACGGCTTCGGGAATAACGCACATGTATCGACCATCGACGGCGAACACGACGAGGTAAAAGTGGTGGTCGAAGGTGTCGTCGAGACGATAGATACCTCCGGTGTGCTCGTCCCCAAAGACGGACTGCCGGCCGCGCTGTTCCTGCGCGACACACCGTTCACGGAGATTGGCGACGCTACTCAGGCACTGGCAGAGGAGGTAAAAGGGGAGGTTTCCTCCGATATCCTCGCCGGGCTGCATAGCCTGACGCAGAAAATCGCCGACCGGGTGAGCTACATGCCCGATGCCACGACTGTCGAGACCTCTGCCGAAGAAGCGGTCGTCGCGGGTAAAGGGGTGTGTCAGGACCACGCCCATATCTTCCTGACCTGTGCACGCTGGTGCGGTGTGCCGTCGCGCTATGTGAGCGGTTACATCCTCGCAGGACAGGGCAACGACAGCCATGTCGCCTCTCACGCCTGGGCGGAATCCCATATTCCGGGACTAGGCTGGGTCAGCTTCGATCCGACCAACCGACAGTCCGCGACCGAGGAATATGTCCGACTCGCCATCGGTTTCGACTACATGGGTGCTGCACCTGTCAGGGGCTCGCGCCTGGGTGGCGGTGTCGAGGAAATGTCGGTTCGCGTACAGGTCGAGCAATCCCAGAACTGACAACGGTTTTCCCCTGATTTTTTGCATGCCGGACATGCGTTTTGCGGGTGCGAAAATTGCTTGATCGGAAACGCCAATTATGGCCATTGATAGGGTCTGGATTCATCCAAGGGTGAGAAATGACCTATTGTCTGGGTATCCGTTTGAATGACGGCATCGTGTTTGCGGCTGACTCGCGCACTAACGCCGGCGTCGACAATATCTCGAAGTTTCGCAAGCTTTTTGTTTTCGAAAAGCAGGGTGAGCGCGCGATCTGCGTGATGACCGCCGGAAATCTTGCGATGACGCAGGCGGTTATCTCCCAGCTCGAGGAAGGGCTCGACGACGGCTCGGACGAAGACACCCTCTACAACGTTTCATCGCTGTCCGATGCCGCGAAAATGATTGGCCGCGCGTTAAGAAATGTGCACGCCCGCGACGACGAGTACCTCCGGGCCCAGGATGCCGATACGTCCGCCACCTTCATTGTCGGCGGTCAAATCGCCGGACGCAGGATGCGCCTGTTTCTCGTCTATTCTGCCGGCAACTATATAGAAGCGACTGACGACACGCCGTATATGCAGATCGGCGAGTCGAAATACGGCAAACCTATTCTGGAACGCGTCGTCACGCCGGAAATGGATCTGGCGCAGGCTGCGAAATGTGCGCTTGTGTCTATCGACAGCACCATCCGCTCGAACGTCGCCGTCGCGCCACCGATTGACATGGTCATGATCCGAACCGATGAAAACCGGGTCGCCATGATGCACAGGATCATGGCCGACGAGCCGTATTATACGGATCTCTCCAAAAACTGGGGTGAGGGGCTCAGATCCCTGTTCGACAGTCTCCCGACCCCGTCGTGGCTCAGCGACAGCGACGCCTGAGCTAGACCAGCATTACGATCAGGAAGAGGAACAGGATGCTGAGAACGATCAGCGCCATGGTTCCCGCGTGCATGGTCTGCGATATCGGCGCACGGTCGCCGTGCTGACGCTCGATCATTGCCATCACGTCGCCCAGCACGACCAGTGCTTCCTCGCGGATCATGCGGTCGATCTTGCGAATGGCGTTGCCGACACAGCCCAATACGCATGGGAAGAGTTTCCTGTAGAACCAGTCCGTATCCAGGTTGGTGGACTTCAGCTCGGGCGGATAGATCTTGTAGAGCATCAGCACCGTGAACGCGAGCGCGGAGAACATCAGCAGTTGAAGCTGTGTGATGACGTGCGCTGTCGTGTACGGCACGTAATCTACCGGGAACGGCAGGATGTCATAGAGCGCTTGCGGGTACACCCCGATGAAGATGCAAAGGAACGCCGTCAGGGCCATGGCGAGCAGCATGTTCCATGGGGCTTCCTTGACCCGCCGGCCACTGTCGTGGGCGAAAAATGCAAAATACGGAATCTTGATGCCGGAGTGGTGGAACACACCCGCCGACGCGAACAGCAAGATGGCCCAAACGAACCAGCGATGGTCCGCCGCTGCGGCGGTCATGATCATTGACTTGGACACGAAGCCGGAAAACAGCGGGAATGCGGAGATAGACGCCGCACCGACGATACAGAATCCGGTAGTCCAAGGCATGGACTTATAGAGTCCGCCAAGCTCGGAGCCCTTGCAGGTACCGGTGCGGAAAAGAACCGCGCCCATCGACATGAACAACAGCGCCTTATAAAGGATGTGGCTGAACGCGTGCGCCGCCGTGCCGTTCAGGGAAAGTTCCGTGCCGATGCCGATGCCGACCACCATGAAACCGAGCTGGTTGTTCAGGGAATAGGCCAACACGCGCCTGAGATCGTTCTCGATCACCGCGTAGAAAATCGGGAATGCGGTCATCGTTGCGCCGACATAGATAAGGACCTCGGTGCCAGCGAATCCGCGGGCCAAGGCATAGACGGCAAGCTTGGTGGTAAAGGCGCTCAGCACCACCGTCCCCGTCACGGTGGCTTCGGGATATGCATCCTGCAACCAGTTGTGCAACAGCGGAAAAGCACACTTGATACCAAACGCGATGAAGATCAGGTTTCCGGCCAGCGTGCCGATCCCGATCTCGCCGAATTCGATGGAACCGGTCTTCGCATACCAGATCAGCACACCGGCCAAGAGAATGACCCCGGAACCCACCTGAATCAGCAGATAGCGCATACCTGTCTTGTAGGCGCGCTGCGTCCGGCTGGCCCAGATCAGGAACACCGAGGAGATCGCGGTCAGTTCCCAGTAAACGAACAACGTCACGAGGTCGCCTGCGAACACGGCGCCGATGGCTGCACCCGCATAGATTGGCGCAGAGACCTGCTGCATCGTGTCCTTGTCGTGCCAGGCGAAAAGCATCGACAGGAACGCCGCGATATTAAAAATGTATCCCCACACCCGTGAAAGACCGTCAACGCGCAGGACTTCCAGCGTCATGCCAAGCATGTCCATCGTCACCGATGTGCCGTCGGCGAGCGTATGCACTTGAGCGAAGCCAATGAGCGGGAGCGCCAGGAGATACCAACGGCGCAGGGTTTGCGGCAGCAGCGGTACGAGAACCGCGCCGACGACGAGAATCAGACCTGGGTTGAGGCTACTCATTTTTGTCGTAGTACTCCTCGTCCCGCATCAGGAATACGCGCATCAGCTTGGCCGCAAGCACGAGGCCGACGCACATGACGAAACCGTAGATCGCGTAGAAACCGAACCATTCTTCCGCCTCGAAATGCGGATGTTTGTGATAAAACGCGTCGGCAACGAACAGGCCGGCGCACACCACGAACAAGGCGATGATAATCTTGCGAACATTCCCGGGATTATCCAGCCAGTACTTCTTCGGATCGTGGATGTTTGGTTCTCGCTCGCTCATGTCAGCCTCCGAAAACCGGTTCAAGGAACACGCGGATCCGGTCCGCATAGAAGAACAGTACGAAGCACCCGATGGTCGTCAGTACGATCGGCGCCAGACAGAGCACCGGCGCCTCGGCGACACCCGGGCGTCCGAACGTCAAATGACGCAACAGCGGATGGTCCGGCGGGGCATGATGCCCATGATCGTCGTGGCCATGATCGTGCGCATCGTGCGGCGCGGGTTTTTCCTTGCCGAAGTACCCGTACAGCACGACCGGCATCAGATAAGCGATATTCAGCAACGACGAGATCATCAGCACGGCGATGAAGATCACCTGATCGGTCTCGGCGGCAGCGAGAGCCAGGTACCACTTCGACCAGGTGCCGCCCAACGGCGGCAGACCGATGATCGAAAGGGCGGCAATGAAGAAGCAGAAAAACGTCACCGGCATCTTGCGGCCGAGACCGTGCATGTCGGAAATCTCGGTCTTGTGCGCGAAAACGATGATCGCCCCCGCGCAGAAGAACAGCGTGATCTTGCCGAACGCGTGCATGACGATATGCAGTGTCGAGCCGAGGGCGCCGATATTGGTTGCCAGCATGGCACCCAGAACGACATAGCTGAGTTGTGAGATGGTGGAATACGCCAGCCTGGCCTTGAGGTTATCCTTGCGCATGGCAACCAGCGATGACAGCAGGATCGTGGCGCCTGCGACATAGGCGAGCCAGGTGGATGCGCCGGTACTCTGAAGCGTATCGAGGCCGAAGATGAACACACTCACCTTGACGACCGAGAACACGCCCGCCTTCACGACGGCAACCGCGTGAAGCAATGCGGAAACCGGTGTCGGTGCGACCATGGCAGCCGGCAGCCAGCGGTGGAACGGCATCAGCGCGGCCTTGCCGATCCCGTAAATATAGAGCCCGAACAGGACGGCGATGACGCCTTCCGGTGCGTTTCCAGCGAGGATGCCGCCCTGGCGGAAGTCGAGCGTCCCGACCTCGACATAAGTCCAGATCACCGCCGTCAGCAGGAACGTGATCGAGGTTCCGATCAGAATTCCCAGATACACCCGGCCCGCGCGTCGGGCCTCGTCGGTGCCGGAATGCGCAACCAGCGGGAATGTCGAAATCGTCAGCACTTCGTAGAACACGAACAGCGTCAGCATGTTGCCGGAGAACGCGATACCGATCGCCGACATGATAGCGATGGCAAAGCAGAAGAAGAATCTTGTCTGGTTGGTCTCGTGATGGCCACGCATGTAGCCGAAGGCATAGAACGACGTCACGATCCAGAGGAAGCTGGCGATCCCGGCGAAGATCATGCCGAGCGGCTCCAGCGTGAAAGTGATCGACAGCCCCGGCAGCATTTCGATGAGCGTAACGCTCGGCCGTCCGCCGGCATCGACGATCTGGATGAGCTGCCACACCACGCCGAACAGCACGATGGCCGTGATCACCGTCAGGCCGTCGCGCACGTTTTCGGACGCCGGACCGGAGAACAGCAGCAGCAGCGACCCCACGAACGGTATGGCGAGCGACAGAAGGATCAGGGTCTCGGGGCTCATTTTGATCCTCCGAGCAGGGTCTCCGCCGCAGTCATCGCGACGTTACCCGTAAACGTGGCGTCGATGCCGAACCAGAATGCGGCGCCCAGCAGCACATACGTCGGCACCAACAGGCTCCACGGAGCCTCGGTACGCTGTTCGCAGCCGATGGCCGGGCTCCGGAAGTACATCACCTCGACGACGCGCCACACGTATATGACCGCCAACAGGCTGGACAGCATGATCAGCAGTGCGACAGGCCACATGCCCTCGGCCAGCGCGCCCTGAACCAGATAGAACTTGGAAATGAAGCCAACCGTCAGCGGCACCCCGATCAGCGAGAAACCACCACCGACGATGGCCGCAGCGGTCAGCGGCATGCGTTTACCGAGGCCAGCCATATCTTCAAGTTTCACCGAGCCGATGACATAAAACACGCAACCGAGGGCCATGAAGAGGCTGCCCTTCATGAGTGCGTGATTGAACATGTGGATGATACCGCCCGCCATTGCCGGTGCGTTGCCGATGGAAATACCCAGGATCATGTAGCCGACCTGCGCAACACTGGAATAGGCCAGCAACCGCTTCACGTTCGACTGGTAGATGGCGACCAGAGACCCCGCGAACATACCGGCAATGGCGAGCACCATGACCGCCGGGCGCACGCCATAGGCCTCGAGCGGATCGACATCTCCGAAGACCGTGAAGATCAACCGGATCAGCGCATAGACGGCGACTTTGGTCGCCGTCGCGGCCAGGAACGCGGTCACCGCGGACGGCGCGAACGTATAGGCGTTCGGCAGCCAGACATGCAGCGGGAACAGCGCCAGCTTGAGGCCGAAGCCGACGACGATGAAGGCGAGCGCAACATGTACGGTCCCGGTGTTCTGCACAGCGGGCAGCAAGCTGGCCAGATCGGTCATGTTGAGCGACCCGGTCATCATGTACAGCATGCCGAGGCCGATTACGTAGAACGTGGCCCCCAAGGTGCCCAAAATCAGATAACGCAACGCTGCAGTCAGCGCGCGGCGATCGTTGCCAAGCGCGATCAGGACGTATGTCGCAAGCGAGGACACCTCGAGGAACACAAACAGGTTGAACGCGTCCCCCGTCACCGCCATGCCGATAAGGCCGGCAATGCAAAGCAGCATCATGCAATACGCCAGATAGTGGCGCTCTTTCGGGATTTCCCTCTCGATGCTCTCCTTCGCGTAGGGCAACACGATTGCGGCGATGGCGGAAACGATGAGGACGACAAGCGCGCCGACTTCATCGACCCGATAGACAATGCCCCAAGGGCCTTCCCAGCCGCCAAGGTCGTAGACAATGGTGCCGTTCGCCAACACGTGGTTCATCAGCACGATCGAAAGCGCGAAATTGACCACGGCCACAAGGGTTGCCCAGCCCCATGAAACGGCGCCATGACGTACGATCACGCAGAAAGGCGCCGCCATCAGCGGCACGATCACGACAAGAACTGAAATATGCTCGGCGAGGAACGTCACCCGTCTTGCTCCTCTTTTTCGCGCACTTCGTCATCCTCAATGGTGCCGAAGTTCTCCTGAATGCGAACTACGAGGGCGAGACCCAGCGCCGTCGTCGCCACGCCGACAACGATGGCCGTCAGGATCAGGACGTGGGGAAGGGGGTTCGAATAGACCTCGATACCGTCCGCCAGGATGGGTGCGGTGCCGCCCTTGATCTTGGCCATGGAGATATAGAAAACGAACACAGAAACCTGAAAAACGTTCAGGCCGACGATCTTCTTGATCAGGTTTTCGTGCGCAATAACGATGTACAGTCCGATCATCATCAGAAGGAAGACGATCCAATAGTTCAGCAGACCGGGGAATGCGTATTCAATCATCGCCTGAGCCTCCCGCCTGTTCGGGCTCGGCCGGATTGACGTCTGCGGCAGCGCGTCCGGCGAAGGCGCAGAAAATCGTGATGATCCCGGCGAAGACGGTCAGGCCGACGCCGAACTCGACAAGGATAATGCCGTAGTGCTGACCATGCAGCGGGTCATGCGCAAGTACGTCATAGTCCAGGAAATTGCCGCCCAGCATCAGCGACGCAACGCCGACCCCGGCATACAGCAGTACGCCAAGCGTCAGCACAAGCCGCGTCAACCAGGACGGGAGCGCCTCGCGCAGCGTGCCAAGGCCGAAAATCAGACCATAGAGAACGAAAGCGGAGGCGAAGATCACACCGGCCTGGAAGCCACCGCCCGGTCCAAAATCGCCGTGCCACTGCACATATAGGGCGAACAGCAGGATAAAGGGAATCAGCAGCTTCGAGACGACCCGAAGCACCATTTTCCGGCGCATCATCATGACCCGCTGCCTCCGTCCTTGCCGTCTTTCTTACGGCGGGCACGTCCGATCAGCGTCATGACGCCGACGGCGGCGGTGAAGATGACGAAGGTCTCGCCCATGGTATCGTAGCCGCGGTAACTGGCCAGAACGGACGTCACCACATTCGGCAAACCAATTTCACCCATGGACTCGCCGAGATACCGCGGCGCCACATGCTGGTGAACCGGCGCCAGCGGATCGCCGTAAAGCGGCATGTCAAAACTGGCGTATACCAGCGCCGCAAAAATCAGGGTGCAGACGAAGATGCCCTTGACCGTACGCGCGTTCGGCGTTGCCAGTTCCCGGTCCGACGTCAGTGCCAGCGTGCCGATCATCAGCACCGTGGACGCGCCGGCGCCGACCGCTGCTTCCGTGAACGCAACGTCGACGGCATCCAGAATGACGTATAGCGTCGCGCCCATCAGCGAATAGATACCGCTCAGCATCACCACCGCGAAAAGGTTGCGTATGCGGGCAATGGCAATGCCCGTAATGCCCATGATGACAAGCGTGGCAACCTCAAGCAGGTCGGACGTAATGATTTCGATGTTCATTTCGGCGACCCCGTCGGCGTCTTTGTACTGCGAACGAGATCACGCTCTTCATCCGTATCGACTTCGGGAAGCACATCGTGGTTGATCGCGGCGCGGGCGAGGGCGTGCGTCGCGGTCGGACTGGTAAAGAAGATAAAGACGAGAATCAGTAGCAGCTTGGCGGTCACCAGTGTAAAGCCGGCCTGGAACATAAGACCGACGAGTATCAAACCGACACCGAGCGTGTCGATCAGCGATGCCGCGTGCAGACGCGCATAAACATCTTTCAGTTTAATAAGGCCGTAGCCGCCGATCAGGCAGAACGCGACACCCCCAATGATCATAATCCAGCTGATGATGTCGAGGACCGGCGTCATCAGATATCTCCCGCCGGATCGCCGTCGTCACCGTGTCCCATGTCGTTAAAGGTCACGTACTTGGTCACGGCGATCGTGCCGATGAAATTGATCAGGGCATAGACAATCGCAAGGTCGAGAAACTCGGGACGGCCATCAACAAAGCCGTAAATGGCAATCAGCATCACGGAAAGGGTGCCGAACACATTGACCGCCAGAATCCGGTCGTAAATGTTCGGCCCCATCAGCGCACGAACGAGCGCCAAAAGCATGGTCACGACGACCCCGGCGGCGGCGGCGGCGTACATCATACCTTAGCGCCCCCGTTCTGGGGCCTCGGATCGCCCATCAGCTTGCAGACCTTCTGGTCCATCTCGCCGGTGCGCAGGCCGTCGGCGGTCTCGTCCATGATTGCATGAACGGTAATATGATCATCGGCGACGTCGATCGAGACGGTTCCCGGCGTCAGCGTGATCGAATTGGCGTACACGGTCTGGCCAAGTTCATCTGACTGGCTGGCTTTGACACGCAAAACCTGCGGCCGGATACCGCCGAAAAGAATTGCTTTGGCGACAGTAACGTTGGAAACGAAGATTTCCTTCACGAGCCAGGGGAAATAGGTCAGCCCCGGCACCGTCAAATGCACCGGGTGACCTTCGCGATCAGCCACTTCCAGGCGTTTGGCGATGAATACACAAAGCGCAATCGAGGCGACACCAAGAATGATGATCAGGGTCAGCCAATACCCCGACAAAAGTATCCAGAAACCCGCTAGAGCAGCAGCCAGTGCAATGGCTTGATTCACGCCCACTCCCCTCCGTGACGCCCCCGAAGCGCATTCGGCAAATGCCGATTTATCTTGTACCCATACGGGTTTAGCGCTTTCCTTTGAGAGCAATTTAAGGGGCGATTCAAACCGTGGCCAGAAGATTCTTACCAATATTACGACATATTAATGTAACCGGCGTGTTATTCGCCGTGTTGCTGGCTATTGGCTGCGCCGCAGGCGTTCCGAGCGCGTACGCAGCCACCACGAAGATTGCCGTTAAAACGGATACCACCGTTCACACCTTTTCAGTCGAGGTCATGCGCACTGCGGAGGATCGCGCCCGGGGGTTGATGCACCGGAAATCATTGCCCGAGAAAAACGGCATGATTTTCGACTTCGGCCGCGATGTGACCGCCCGGATGTGGATGAAGAACACATACATCCCACTGGATATGATTTTTATCCGGAATGACGGCACGATCTCGAATATCGAGCGGAATACGACACCGCACTCGACCGAGGTCCTCAGTTCCGAGGGAAAAGTGCGTTACGTCCTGGAAATCAATGCGGGGCTATCCGATCAACTCGGCATTTCCCGAGGCAACGTGGTTAAGCTGCCGAAGTTCGAATAGTAGAGCGGTCAACGCGCCCTGCTTGCCGGGAAAAGCAGGCGGATTTCCGTGCCCACGTCGATTTCGCTGCTGACTTCCATCGTACCCTCATGCAGCTCCATTAAAGCGTTTACGATCGGCAAGCCGAGACCGGTTCCCGGCGTTTCCTTTGTCATCGGATTTTCAATGCGGCCGAACGGGGCGAGGGCCGTGTCCTTGTCGTCAACCCTGAAACCACAACCGCTATCTGTCACCGCGATGCACACCTGTCCGTCTTCGCTCCGATATGCGGTGACATCGATGGTGCCGCCGTCATTGTTGAATTTCTCGGCGTTCGAAAGGAGATTGAACAGGATTTGTGCCAGGGCACGACGGTCCGCGTATAGGCGGCTTGCATCGTCGGCTATCCGCACATCGAAGCGAATCTGCCGCTGCATGAATCGATGCGCAAACAGCCGTTCCGACTGCTGAACAAGTTCCGCCAGCAGCAGTTCGTCTTCCTCAATATCAAACTTGCCGGCTTCAATCTTGGAAAGATCGAGAAGGTCGTTGATCAAGCTCAGAAGATGTTCGCCGCTGCGGTGAATGTCCGATGCATAATCAAGGTATGAATCACTGCCGACCGGGCCGAATATCTGATGGCGAATGATCTCCGAAAAACCGAGAATAGCATTCAACGGCGTCCTCAGTTCATGGCTCATATGCGCCAGAAACTCTGACTTGGCCCGGCTTGCCTGCTCTGCGCGTTCTTTTTCGCGGCGAAGTTCTTCCTCGGTTTCGATCAGGCTCGCGATGTTCCGGCCACCACCCCGGTATCCGATGAATTCACCGGTATCGCTGAACACCGGCTTCCCGCTGATTGCCACATGAACTTCGATATCGCCGTCAATCACATGGGAATAGCGGATATCGTTGAAACTTTCGTGGTTTATCAGCTTTTCCTCTAAAGACCGCAGCCGGTTTTCGCCGAACCGCCGCGGCTTCGTCTCCCGATGCGTTCGGCCGATGTAGTCGGAAACCCGAAGTCCCGTGACGGTCTCGTCATCGACCGAGACATAGGTGTACTTCAGGTCGGCATTCATTTCCCAGAACCAGTCGGCGGCCGTGCTCGAGAAATCCATCAGCCGCTGCCGGCTCTCACGGATTGCCTGTTCAGCCCTTTTCTGTTCGCTGATATCCGTCGACATGGTGATGGTGCTGCCGTCGGAGAGGCGGGACTCGTTAATGAGAATGGTATTCCCGTCCTGACGGGAAATTTCGAACGATCCACTAGGATTCCGGTGGCGACGGAGACGGTTTCGAACCCAATTGTCCGGTTCGTCATCGGGACCGATCAGCCCGCTATCCGCGATTGCGCGGATATGATCCTCGAACGTGACACCGAGACCGCAGGCGTTCGGAATCAATCTGTTCAATTCGAGAAAATGATCGTTATGAAACGTGAGACGGTCCTCGCTGTCCCAGATCGTGAAGATACAATCCAGCGCGTTGATCGCGACCATCAAGATGTCTTCGGCTGACTTCGCCTTGGCTTCGGTTTGAAGCCTGCTGGTGATATCCGACGCAACCCCGATATATCCGTGGAATTCGCCATTCTCGTCGAAGACCGGCCTTCCCGTAACTGCAATCTCGCGAAGTTCGCCATTGCTGTGCCGGCGCGAATACCGGAAGTTCCGGAACGGACGGTGTGCTTCGAGGTCTTCCAGATGCTGGCGCCAATGCGGTGCGGTCAGGTCGTCTTCCGCCAGTTCCGCCCGGGTTTTTCCAAGCTGGTTTGCCATCGGCATGTCGACGGAATCCACGACGGCAGGGGACATGTAGGTAAATCGATGCTCTGCATCGGTGCGCCAGAACATCTCCGACGCCATGAGGCTGACCACCTCGTAAAAGCGCTCCTGCTCATCAATGTGAGCGCGAAGCTCTTCGTTCTCTTTCCGTAGAGATTCGAGCTCTTCCAGCAGCGCCTTTTTGTCTCGTACCGAGTTGCCCTCAGGCATTTTCATCCCCGACCCGTGCCCAACCGGATCTCCTGCCCGCATGTTACGATGAACCGCCCGTAATTCCTAGATCAGGCGTTTTTCTGGATCTTTGCCCACGTATCGCGGAGTGTCATCGTCCTGTTGAAAACGGGTGCCGCGTCGGTACTGTCCGGATCTTTCGCGAAATACCCAAGGCGCTCGAACTGCATGGCGTCACCGATATCGAACGAGAGCAGCGAGGGCTCCAGCTTGCAGCCCTCCAGAACTTCGAGGCTCTCCGGGTTAAGCGTGGCGACGAAATCGCTTTGCCGGCCCGGTGCCGGATCCGTAAACAGATGATCGTAGAGGCGCACTTCCGCGTCGACGGCATCGGCGGCGCAGACCCAGTGCAGCGTGCCTTTGACCTTGCGGCCGTCGGGTGCATCGCCACCCTTGGTGGCCGGGTCGTACGTACAGCGAAGCTCGACGATCTCGCCGGCCTCGTTCTTGATCACGTCGGTACACGTCACGAAGTACGCCCAGCGTAACCGAACCTCGCGGCCGGGGGCGAGGCGGAAGAACTTCTTGGGCGCATCCTCCATGAAGTCATCCTGCTCGATGTAGATCTCACGCCCGAATTTCACGGTTCGCTTGCCGGCAGCCTCGTCTTCCGGGTTGTTGACCGCCCCGAGTTCCTCTGTCTCACCTTCAGGGTAATTTTCGATGACGACCTTGAGGGGCCGCAGCACGGCCATACGCCGCTCGGCAACCTTGTTAAGGCATTCGCGCACACAATGGTCCAGAAGCGCCGGTTCCACGGTGCTTTCGGACTTCGTGATGCCGAGGCGGGACACGAAATCGCGAATGGCATATGCCGGGATTCCGCGGCGGCGGAGGCCCGAGATCGTGGGCATGCGCGGATCATTCCATCCCGCGACATGACCTTCCTGAACAAGCTGCGTCAGGCGGCGTTTCGACAACACCGTGTAGGTCAGGTTGAGGCGCGCGAATTCATACTGCCGGGGACGGGCAGGGACCGGCAGGTTATCGACCAGCCAGTCATAGAGCGGACGGTGATCTTCGAACTCGAGCGTACAAAGCGAATGCGTGACGCCCTCGATCGCATCCGATTGACCGTGCGCAAAATCGTAGGTCGGGTAGATGCACCAGGTATCGCCGGTGCGCGGGTGCGCCTTGTGCACAATCCGGTAAATCACCGGGTCACGCATGTTGATGTTGCCCGACGTCATGTCGATCCGGGCGCGAAGCACCTTGGCGCCGTCTTCGAACTCGCCGTTCTTCATACGCGTGAAAAGGTTTAGGTTCTCCTCGACGCTGCGGTCACGGTAGGGGCTATCCTTACCGGGTTCCGTCAGAGTGCCCCGGTATTCGCGAATTTCCTCGGCATTCAGATCATCGACATAGGCCTTGCCGTTTTCGATGAGATGTACGGCCCAGTCATAGAGCGTATCGAAATAGTCCGAGGCATGACGCGGCGCGCCATCCCACTCGAAACCGAGCCAACGAACGTCTTCCTCGATCGCGTCGATGAATTCCTGCTCTTCCTTGGCAGGGTTCGTATCGTCGAAGCGAAGCCGGCACAAGCCGCCGAACTCGCTGGCAACGCCGAAGTTCAGACATATCGACTTGGCATGACCGATGTGCAGGTAACCGTTCGGTTCGGGCGGGAAGCGGGTCACCAGCGTCTCCGTCGTGCCGTCAGCGAGGTCGCTGCGGATCCGGTCGCGAATGAAGTCTTTGATCTCGGTGGGCGCGTCTGTCTGGTTTTCCGTCTCGTTCATCGATATTCCGGCCGGTCAAGATTGGGGCGTGCCGAACGACGCGGGGCCGTTCGGATATGTGGGGTGTATGTCTGCCAAAAAAGCGGGAAAAGTGAAAGGAAAAGCAGCGGTGGCGCACAAGGCAGAATCAAAAACCCCGGCCTCTTGAGACCGGGGTTTTAAGAATGGACAATCATGAGATTTCCCTCAGATCAGGTGCACCACAACAGCGAGGATGGCAACGGCACCGACGAAGGAACCCATGACGGTGTTGAACACTTGATGATCCATATCGCGTACTCCACTCAGGGGTTGGACGTTAATAACGAAGCCTCTGTACGCCCGGTTTTACTCGCGCACCATCGCTGTTTTTACCACTCAGTTATGCGCTAAATGCATGTCTGAAAAGCCGGTTCAGCGGTCATCCGAGTTTCCCACAATTGGCTTCCATCAACACTTATAGACGACCCCATAAGGGCCGAAATGGTGTGATCGCCGTCACACCTGATTCCGCCGCTTGCCATGCGTTATATTAATAGACTGTTACCAGCTTCCCGGGCCGCACGTTTTCAGACGGCCACAGGGGCCATGATCAAAAGGACGCTTGCTAAAAACCACCCAAAATCCTAGGTTTCGCCCGCGTCGGGGAGTAGCGCAGCCTGGTAGCGCATCTGCTTTGGGAGCAGAGGGTCGCAGGTTCGAATCCTGTCTCCCCGACCATTACTCACCCACGTCTATCACGCACACGCCGGCAACCGCGTCCGCCTCAATTGCTTCGTGTGCGGCAACGACGCCTTCCAGCGTAAACGGATGGTGCTGGTCGACCCGGTGGCTGAGCTGGCCCTTCTTGAGCATGCCGTTGACGGCGTCGAAGATGTCGCGCTTGGTCTCCTCGGTCAGCGAGTAGATCGTGAACGGCCGCATGGTGACGTTCTTGAACATCAGCGGCAGGAACGGCAGGACAGGGGTTTCGACCGCATCCGAGCTGTAGGCCGTGATAACGCCGTTCGGCACGACAATCTGCGGGAACAAATCTACATTGGCGCCGAAGGCCACTTCGGAAATACGATCGACACCGCGGCCGTCCGTGATCTCAAGCACCTTGGCGGCAACATCGTCCGACTTGTAGTTGACCACGTGATCGGCGCCCAGTTCCTTCACATAGGTCTCATTCTCGGGCTTGCCGACCATGGCAATGACCGTGGCGCCACCGAGCTTGGCCATCTGCACCGCATAGGCGCCGACGCGGCCGCCGCCACCGGAAACAAGGATCGTTTTCCCCTCGACCGAGCCGTCGGAAAAAATGCTGTAGTACGCCGTCACCGCGGGCACACCCAGGCACGCGCCGTCCAGCAGCGAGGCTTCCGCCGGCAGTTCCGGCGCCATCCATGCAGGCAGCGTGCAATATTCGGCGGCCGTCCCCATCGGGCGGAACGCCTGCGCACCGAAGATCCAGACGTTCTTGCCGACCTTGCTCGGATCGACGTTGGAGCCGACGGCCTCGATCACGCCAGACCCGTCGTTACCGGAGACGATAGGGGAGAAGTTGGGAAGTTCCCGGCCGCTGGCGCGGCGCTTTACGTCCGTCGGATTAACCGCGGCATAGGCGATCCTGACCCGGACCTCGTTTGGTTCCGGTTCGATCGGATCGATTTCGACCATCTGAAGGACATCCTTGGCTGCACCGGCTTCGGTGAACTGTACTGCTTTCAATTTTCTTCTCCCCCAAAGAAGTTAAGCGAGCGTCCGGACGGGCGTCCGAACCGGGCATTTTGCGCCCGAAATCCATTGCCTTCGGCGATTTCTCGCGTATGTTTCAGGGAACATATTGGTTCTAGCGGAGTGAATTTCCATGCCCGATGTGCGCATCTATCAGCCGACCAAAACCGCCATGCAGTCGGGGCGCGCCAACGTCAAGAAATGGGTGCTCGAGTTCGAGCCCGGCTCACGTAAGGAAACGGACACCCTGATGGGCTGGACCGGTTCGCGCGACACCAAAGGCCAGGTCCGTATGAAGTTCGACAGCAAGGAAGACGCCGTCGCTTTCGCGCAGAAGAACAAGCTCAGCTATCACGTGCAAGAACCGAAGAAACGGCGCATCAAGCCGAAGAACTATGCCGACAACTTCGCCTTCGGGCGCAAGACGCTCTGGACGCACTGATGCGCCGCACGCTCGCCGCTATTGGCTGCGCCGCGATGTTGCTGGCAGGTGCCGGCGCGCACGCAAGTTTTCTCGATAAACTGAAAGGGGCCGTCGACCAGGTAACCGGGTCGGGTGGCACTTCGGGCTCGGCCACGACAGGCGGCCTTGCGACAGATCAGATTATTGCGGGCCTCAAGGAGGCATTACGCGTCGGCGCGGAGCGCGTTGTCTCGCAGGTCGGTGCGGTTGACGGCTTCAATGCCGATCCGCAAATCCACATTCCGCTCCCGGACCAGCTCGCCAAGGTGCAGGACATCATGCGCAAGTTCGGCCTCTCGGCGCTTGCCGACGATGTCGAACTGAAACTCAACCGCGCCGCCGAGGAAGCCGCACCGAAAACCAAGGAGCTGATCTGGAAGGCGGTCAACGAGATGACGCTCGATGACGCCAAGAAAATCTACGATGGCCCCGAAGATGCCGCGACCCAATACTTCAGACGGGTGGCGACATCGGATCTGAAAGCAACCGTGGAGCCCGTCGTCGACAATGCACTGCAGCAGGTCGGCGCGATCACCGCCTACGACACGTTAATGAGCAAATACAAAGGCTTGCCGCTCGTTCCCGATGTAAAGTCGGACCTCAGGGCGCACGCGACCGAACTCACGCTCGACGGCATCTTCCATTACCTCGCCAGGGAAGAGGCGGCGATCCGCGCCAACCCGGCGGCACGAACCACGGATATCCTGAAGCAGGTCTTCGGCGCACCCTGATCGGCGTCCGGCAGGTCTTCATTGCACCTTGATGCAGGGCGCTTATTCAGTGAGTCAACTTTCGTCTTAAGGATGAAGAAAATGTCTAGCGTAGCACAAAATCAGACAGGAGAAGCCTTCGCGCATAAGTGGTCAAAGACAGAGACCTACCGCTCACCGGAAATGGTGGCAAAGCGAAAGGTTTGGTTTACCGAACGATTTGGCGATTTAGAGAACGCAGCATGGTGGATGGAGTATGATAATCCGGTGCTACTGGATGCGGGATGTGGCGCCGGTGTTTCCGCAATCGAGGTTTTTGGCAATCGATTAAAATGCGTTCAGTACGTGGGTGTCGATGTTTCGGATGCGGTATACGTGGCTGAAGAACGATTTAAAGAATTCGGATGCGGTATACGTGGCTGAAGAACGATTTAAAGAAGAAGGGCTGCCCGGCAACTTCATAAAACAGGACATGATGGAGTTCAACGTTCCGGTCGACGTGATCTTTGCTGAAGGCACACTACATCATACGGATTCGACCCAAAGAGCAGTTCAACATCTAGCGGACATCCTAAAGATCGGCGGCCGATTCATATTCTACGTGTAAAACAAGAAAGGCTTGGTTCGTGAATGGACTGACGATTTCATTCGACGGCGCATTTCAGGAATGTCAGAAGACGAAAAATGGAGAGCATTGTACCCCATTACCCGGTTCGGTCGCTTATTGGGCAGATTGAACACCCCGTTGCAACGATGGTTCTACTACAATGTCTGCAAGGCGTTTTATTCGCCGGAACTTACCTTGGATGAGATGCACCATATCAATTACGACTGGTTTGCTCCGGCAAATTGCCACAGACAAACACCCGCTGAGGTAAATACTTGGTGCGAACAGGCCGGGCTAAAGGTAGACAAAATGGTAATTGAACCCTCGGGTATTACTGTACATGCCCATAAGATCGAAAGAGATTCACCTGGTCCCAGTTCGACATTTAATCATCGAACGAATGCGAATACAGCACAATAACGTTACTGCTGTCTCAAGCAATGAACACGTGCTTAGTCGAAGCACCAAACGCGAAAACTTGGGGCCAATAACATCCCCCATATGACGCGTGAGATTTCAATACTTTCTTGCCAATAAATGACAGAAATCCTATGGAGTGAGCGCTAAGCGCCCGTAGCTCAACTGGATAGAGCATCCGCCTTCTAAGCGGACGGTTGCAGGTTCGAGTCCTGCCGGGCGCGCCACTTCACAAGCTTGCCTGCTGTGCCGCGCATCACTTCCCATCGGCACCCGATTCCGCTATAACTCACTCATGATGAAGCAGAAAGCTGTCATAACGACCAGGAACATGGTCATTGCCGCGCTCGCGATTTTCGCGGTCAGCAGCGCCGATGCGTCGGCCGCAAACCGTGTCAAAGGTCAGTATGCCACCAGCAACGCACGTCTCAGCAGTGTCGGCGATCTCAACCCGAAGCTTTCGCGCTTGTGCCGAAAAGGCATGTTCAAGCAGCGCGGCGTGCTGCGCCTTTCGATCGGCTATCTGGGCGAGAACGGCCGCGGCATCACCGGTATCGCCAAGCCGGGCTGGAATCTCTACGACCCGACCGGGGTCGGCGATCCTGACTATACCTACCATTTCTACAATCAGGGATACTCCAACTGCCGCGTCTACGAAGCCCGGACGCCGCGCCCCAGACAGTAGGCAGGCGGCCCTGACGGCGTCATGACGGAATTCCTCGACCTTTTCCCGACCAAGCTGGTTCGCCGGAAACTGCCGGACTTCGAAGGACGCGCGACCTGATCAAGCACGTGCGCGAGATGGAAAAGGCGAACAAGGCGCTCACCACCGATTACCGGGAGAACAATCCTCTGGAATACGACCGCGAGGGCGCCAACTGGCTCAGGGCGGAGATCAACCAGACGGTGATCGCCTATCTGCAGGAGATCGGGATCGACTATCCGGTCAACTGGCAGATCCATGCCTGGGCCAACATCAACCGCCAGGGCGACTATCACGACCCGCACAACCATCCGCATTCATATCTGAGCGGCACGTATTACCTGAAGATGCCGGGGGACGGCGCGAAGAAGCGTCAGCGCAGCGATGTGCGGCCCAACTGTATTACGTTCTACGACCCGCGCACCGGCTTCAACATGTCGTCGATCCGGAACGACCCTTACGTCGATCCCGAGTTCACCGTATTGCCGGAGCCGGGGCTGCTGATGATGTGGCCGGCATCGCTGATGCACTTCGTGCATCCGAACCTGTCGGACGAAACGCGCATTTCGCTCAGTTTCAATATCGTCCTCAAGTGGTCCGACGACTACCTGCCGCAGCAGTAACGCCTCTCTGCACATTTTGCTTATCCGACGCTGAGTCCTAACGCCTTGTTAAGGATTGCCGTGCCATGGTCCGATTCTGGTTGGGACTGGGACCGGCACAGAAGGTGATAGAGGAATCCCGCAGTCCATGGGGCTTATCGAAGAAATACGCAGGCGTGCGCGGCATGTCGTCGGTCCGTTATTCGGGATCGTGGCCGTTGCCTATTTCGCCTACCACACCGTTCACGGGGACCGTGGCGTGCTCGCGCTTTTTCAGATGCAGGAGCGTGTCGCCGAGGCGGACAACCGCCTCGATGCGCTCGCGCAGGAAAAAGATCACTGGGAGAGCCGCGTCAAATTACTGCACCCGGACAGCATCGACCGCGACATGCTCGATGAACGGGTACGCATCATGCTGGGCTATGCCCGCGCCGACGATCTTGTGGTCCTGACCACGTCCTTGAGTAGCGAAGGAGAAACCGATGGCCATACTCGCTGACAAACTGGTGCCGCCGTACTATGCGGCCATTATCGAAAACCAACCGCACGCGACGTCCGACGAGCCCGTGAGCACTGCGGACCGTATGGTGACGCTCGCTGTGCGCCGCCCGGGCTTCCTCGGACTCGAAACCGGCCGAGCCGGGGACGGGCGCCCCGTTACCGTCGCCTACTGGCGTGACCTCGAGGATGTCGAGGGCTGGCAATCCGAGAGCGGCGCCACCGGAAGTGCGTCCCTCCCGCTTGAGGTCTGCCGTGTCGCCAAATCCAATGACAACGCCGTTCGCTCCTATTTCGCCGACGACAGCACAGACCCGCAACACGCCTGAGGAGGGAGTAGATCATGGCCAATTTCTATCCGCGCCGCGACCCGCCTTATTTCGCGGTCATCAATCGTACGGCGCCTGCCGGTCAGGATGCCGGGCAGTTTATGGATTCAGGTGAACGTATGGTCGGGCTCGCCGCCGCCGAACCGGGATTTCTCGGCATCGAAGACGTCACGGACGAGCACGGCAACGCATACACGGTCTGCTACTGGGATCGCGTGCAGTCGCTTCGGCGCTGGCGCGGCGATCTGGCCAATCACATTCCGCCCAAGATGTCGGTCGAACAGCTTGTCTGTTACGAGGGGTGTTACTGGCACTGGCTGCGCGATGTTTTCGATGCCATTGCCCGGGTCGACCGGAGCAACGTCGTCGAGGTCGCTTTCGGCGAAGTCGCAGCTTAACTCTATTTCAGTTTACTAAGCGAAACATTACGCGAACAAAACCGCGTAACGCTCTCCTTTACTTGAATATAATAATAAGATCGCCTACGATCCCGTCCTAGAGCGGTGGTTAACCGCCGCAAAACCCAGGCGGGAGGGAGCCCATGGCGAGAGCCTCGAAATCCAGCGCCAAATCGACAGGCGCTGCGAAATCTGCATCGCGCAGCAAGACTAAGACTGCAGCGAAGAAAAAGCCCGAGGTCTCGGGCGAACAGCTTTTATCCTATTACCGTGACATGTTGATGATCCGCCGTTTCGAAGAAAAGGCGGGTCAGTTGTATGGGATGGGCCTCATCGGCGGTTTCTGCCACCTCTACATCGGCCAGGAAGCCGTTGTGGTCGGGATGACCCAGGCCGGCACCAGCGACGATACCGTCATCACCTCTTACCGCGATCACGGCCACATGCTCGCCTGCGGCATGGACCCGAAGGGCGTCATGGCGGAGCTGACGGGCCGGCGTGGCGGTTATTCGAAGGGCAAGGGCGGCTCGATGCACATGTTCTCCCGCGAGAAGAACTTCTTCGGCGGGCACGGCATCGTCGGCGCGCAGGTGCCGCTGGGCACCGGTCTCGCATTCGGGCACCGCTACACTGAGGACGGTGGCGTCTGTCACGCCTATATGGGCGACGGCGCCGTCAACCAGGGACAGATCTACGAGAGCTTCAATATGGCGTCGCTCTGGAAACTGCCTGTCGTCTATGTGATCGAGAATAACAAGTACGGGATGGGCACGTCGGTCGAGCGGGCGTCATCGAACGTCGAACTGCACGAACGCGGTGCGGCGCATGACATTCCCGGAATGCAGGTCAACGGCATGGACGTCATCGACGTACTCGCGAAAGGCGGCAAGGCGCTGGACCACGCCCGCAGCGGCAAAGGGCCCTATATCCTGGAGATGAAGACCTACCGCTATCGCGGTCACTCGATGTCCGACCCGGCGAAGTACCGCTCCAAGGAAGAAGTGCAGAAGATGCGCAAGGAAAGCGATCCCATCGACAACCTGCGCCACACCATTCTCGAGGCCGGCTACTCCAACGAGGACGAGATGAAGGATATCGACAAGGAGATCAAATCCATCGTCACGGCCGCCGCGGAATTCGCGCAGCAGAGCCCGGAACCCGACGAGTCCGAACTGTTTACGGACGTCTACGTCGAAGCTTCCGCATAAGAATTACCTGAATAAAGGTTAATATCATGGCTACACAAGTTCTGATGCCGGCGCTGTCGCCGACCATGACCGAGGGCAAGATTTCCAAGTGGATGAAGGCCGAGGGCGATACCGTGGAAAGCGGTGACGTCCTATGCGAGATCGAAACCGACAAGGCAACCATGGAAGTGGAAGCTGTCGACGAGGGGACACTGGGCAAGATCCTGGTCCCGGAGGGTACCGAAAACGTTGCCGTGAATTCGCCGATTGCGGTTCTCGTTGATGAAGGCGAGAGCGCCGACGACATCCCCGACGCACCGGCGCCTGCCGCTGCAGATGCAACGCCCGCCGAAGAGGCGCCCAAGGAAGATGCGCCTGCCGCAGCCGCTGCACCCGCCGCGCCGCAGTCCGCACCTGCGCCCGAACCAGAATACGACGGGCCGATGAAAACGCAGACCGTGCGTGAAGCGCTGCGCGATGCGATGGCCGAGGAAATGCGGCGCGAGGAAAAGGTCTTCCTGATGGGCGAGGAAGTCGCCGAATATCAGGGCGCCTATAAGATATCGCAGGGTCTGCTGGACGAATTCGGCGCCAAGCGGGTCATCGACACGCCGATCACGGAGCAGGGCTTTGCCGGTCTTGGTGTCGGCGCCGCATTCCACGGCCTGAAACCGATCGTCGAGTTCATGACCTTCAACTTCGCCATGCAGGCCATCGACCAGATCATCAACTCGGCCGCCAAGACCCTTTACATGTCAGGCGGTCAGATGGGGTGTCCGATCGTGTTCCGGGGGCCGAACGGTGCCGCCGCGCGCGTCGCCGCGCAGCACTCGCAGTGCTATGCGTCCTGGTACGCGAACTGCCCGGGCCTCAAGGTCGTTGCGCCGTGGTCCGCTTCGGACGCCAAGGGATTGCTGAAAAGCGCGATCCGCGATCCGAACCCGGTCATCTTCCTGGAGAACGAAATTCTCTACGGTCAGAGCTTCGACCTGCCGGACAGCGACGATTTCACGCTGCCAATCGGCAAGGCTAAGGTCGAACGTCAGGGATCGGACGTCACCATCGTCGCGTACTCCATCGCCGTCGGCATCGCCATGGAAGCGGCGGGTAAGCTGGCGGACGAGGGGATTGACGCCGAGGTGATCAATCTCCGCACCATTCGCCCGATGGACACGGAAACGATTATTCAGTCGGTCAAGAAGACGAACCGTCTCGTCAGCGTCGGCGAAGGCTGGCCGACCTGCGGGATCGGCTCCGAAGTCTCGGCCGTCGCGATGGAGCAGGCATTTGATTACCTCGATGCCCCGCCGGCGCGTGTCGCCGGTGTCGATGTGCCGATGCCGTACGCCGCAAACCTCGAGAAGTTGGCGCTGCCCAAGGCGCCGACCGTCGTCGAGGCCGTCAAATCCGTCTGTTACGCCTGAGGGAGGCCACACCATGCCCATCAAAGTACTGATGCCGGCGCTGTCGCCGACGATGACGGAAGGCAAGCTGGCGAAATGGCTGGTCAAGGAAGGCGACACCGTCGAAAGCGGTGACGTCATGGCCGAAATCGAAACCGACAAGGCAACCATGGAAGTGGAAGCCGTCGACGAAGGGACGCTCGGCAAAATCCTCGTCGCTGAAGGCACGGACAACGTCGCCGTCAATTCAGTGATCGCCATGCTTTTGGAAGACGGCGAGGATGCAAGTGCGCTCGACGGTGCGGATACATCCGCAGCACCGGCGCCTGCTGCCGAAGAGCCGAAAGCGGCGGCGGCACCCGCGCTGGCGCAAAAGGCCGAACCGGCTCCGGCTGCACCCGCATCACCACCGCCAGCTGCGGCACCGGCTGCATCAAGCAGCGGCGATCGTATCTTCGCAAGCCCGCTCGCCAAGCGCCTCGCCAAGATGGAAGGCCTGGATCTCGGTCAGATTTCCGGTACCGGTCCGCACGGCCGCATCGTCAAACGCGATATCGACCAGGCGCTGGCCAGCGGGACCGGCAAGGCCGCACCTGCTGCCGCACCGACGGCTGCGGGTGACGCCGCTCCTGTCCCGCCCGCAGGCATCGACGAGGGCATGCTCGGTCTGCTGCCGGAATACGAGGCGGTGCCCAACACCGGCATGCGCAAGACCATCGCCAAGCGTCTGACGGCATCGGCGCGCGACATTCCGCACTTCAACGTTACGGCGGATATCGAGATCGACAAGCTTCTGGGCCTGCGCAAGGAACTGAACGGCCGCGAGGGCGCGGACTACAAGATTTCCGTCAACGACTTCGTGATCAAGGCGGTCGCCCTGGCACTCAAGCGCCAGCCGGACTGCAACGTCGCCTATACCGACGATGCGATCCTCAAGTTCAATCGCGCCGATATCTCGATGGCGGTTGCCGTCGACGGCGGTCTGATCACGCCGATCATCAAGGACGCCGGCTCAAAGGGTCTCGCCCGAATTTCCGAGGAAGCGAAGGAACTTGCCGGCAAGGCACGGGACGGCAAGCTGCAGCCCCAGGAATACCAGGGCGGCACGTTCTCGATCTCCAACCTCGGCATGTTCGGCGTGAAGTCGTTCAACTCGATCATCAACTCACCGCAGGGCGGCATCCTGTCGGTTGGCGCGGGCGAACAACGCGCCGTCGTCAAGGACGGTGCCTTGGCCGTCGCCACGCTGATGACCGTTACGCTGGCCGTCGATCACCGTTGTATCGATGGCGCTGCTGCTGCCGCGTTCGTGAAGGAACTCAAGGGTATCCTTGAAGACCCTCTGCAACTGATGCTGTGAGGATGACCGATGCAGAAGGTCAACTTCGCCGAAAAGTTTGCGACTTTCAGCGAGCACTGGCGCCCGAAGATCGTCGGCAGCTTCGATGATTACGACATCAAGCTGGTGAAGGTCGAAGGAGATTTCGTCTGGCACAAGCACGACGACATCGACGAAGTATTCATCGTCATGGAGGGCGAACTCGATATCGACTTTCGAGACGGACGCCAGACATTGGGCGCGGGGGAAATGATCGTGGTGCCACGCGGTGTCGAACACAAACCCCATGCATCCAGCGAATGCAGAATGATGCTTCTGGAAAGAAAAGGCGTCGTGAATACGGGCGACGCGGAAACGAGCGACCTGACGGCGCCCGAGAATGTGAGGATCTGACATGGCTGATACGAAATTCGACGTCATCATCATCGGCGGCGGCCCGGGCGGGTACGTCACCGCGATCCGCGCCGCGCAGCTCGGTTTCAAAACATGCGTCGTCGAGGAAAAACATCTGGGCGGTATCTGCCTCAACTGGGGCTGCATCCCGACGAAAGCGCTGTTGAGGACGGCCGAGATCTATCACTACATGCAGCACGCCAAGGACTACGGTCTTTCCGCCGAGAAGGTCGGATACGACCTCAAGGCGGTGGTCGAACGCTCGCGCGGGGTGTCGACACGTCTTTCCGGCGGCGTCGCGCATCTCATGAAAAAGAACAAGATCACCGTTGTCGACGGCCGCGGCAAACTGAACGGGCCGGGCAAGGTCGATGTCGCCAAGGACGGCAAGGCGGTCGGCACATACACCGCTGATCACATCATCGTCGCCACCGGCGCACGCCCCCGCGCGCTGCCGGGGATCGAACCGGACAAAAAGCTGATCTGGACCTATTTCGAGGCGATGGTGCCGGATGTGGCACCGAAAAGTCTTCTGGTCATCGGCTCGGGCGCCATCGGCATCGAATTCGCGAGCTTCTATCAGACCATGGGCGTCGACGTAACGGTGGTCGAGGTCATGAAGCAGATCATGCCGGTGGAGGACGAGGAAATCTCGAAGTTCGCCCGCAAGCAGCTCGAAAAGAACGGCCTCAAGATCATGACGGAAGCCAAGGTCACGGGCGTCAAGAAAGGCGCCAACAACGTCACCTGCACGATCGAGGATGCCAAGGGCAAGACGCAGGAGATCACCGTCGACCGGGTAATTTCCGCTGTCGGCGTCCAGGGCAACATCGAAGACATCGGTCTCGAGACCACCAAAGTCAAAACCGATCGTGGCTGCATCGTCGCCGACGAATTCTCTCGCACGGCTGAGAAGGGTATCTACGCCATCGGCGATGTCGCCGGGCCACCGATGCTGGCGCACAAGGCCGAACACGAAGGCGTCATTTGCATTGAGAAGATCGCCGGTGTCGAGGGCGTGCATCCGATGGACAAGGGCAAGATCCCGGGCTGCACGTATTGTCACCCGCAGGTGGCTTCCGTCGGTCTGACCGAAGCCAAGGCGAAAGAGAAGGGCTTTGATATCAACGTCGGCCGCTTCCAGTTCCTCGGTAACGGCAAGGCCATCGCGCTTGGCGAGGACCAGGGTCTGGTCAAAACCATCTTCGACAAGAAGACCGGTCAGCTTCTGGGGGCGCACATGGTCGGCGCAGAAGTCACCGAGCTCATTCAGGGTTTCGTCGTCGCCATGAACCTGGAGACGACCGAAGAGGAACTGATGCACACGGTCTTCCCGCATCCGACGCTCTCCGAAATGATGCACGAGAGCGTGCTGGATGCATATGGCCGCGTCATTCACATGTAAGCGCGAAGATAGGTTTTGTTATCTCGTCATTCCCGCGAAAGCGGGAACCCAGTTTTAACATTCTATGGGTCCCCGCTTTCGCGGGGATGACAAAGAAGATAGGCTTGTAAGATGAGCAACGTCGAAAATCTTAACCGGGTCCGCCACCCGGAAAAGGCCAACAAGCCAGAGCATGAGCCGCTCCGGAAGCCGGCGTGGATCCGCGTCAAGGCGCCGACCTCTGAAGGCTACAACGAGACGCGCAAGCTGATGCGTGAACGCAGCCTGCACACGGTATGCGAAGAAGCAGCCTGTCCGAACATCGGCGAATGCTGGGCGGCCAAGCACGCAACCGTGATGATCCTCGGTGACATCTGCACCCGCGCCTGCGCGTTCTGCAACGTTGCCACCGGCAAGCCGGGCAAGGTCGATCCGATGGAGCCCGAGAACCTCGCGATTTCGGTTGCCGAACTCGGCATGAAGCATCTAGTGATCACGTCCGTCGACCGCGACGATCTTGCCGACGGCGGCGCCGATCAGTTCGTCAAATGCATCGAGCGTATCCGGGACACCACGCCCGAAACGACCATCGAAATCCTGACGCCGGACTTCCGCGACAAGACGGGCGCGCTTGAAAAGGTCATCGCCGCCAAGCCGGACGTGTTCAACCACAACCTGGAAACCGTGCCGCGGCTTTACCCGTCGATCCGGCCCGGCGCGCGGTATTTCCATTCGCTTAAACTGCTCGACACCGTCAAACGGGAAGATCCGTCGATCTTCACCAAGTCGGGGATCATGGTCGGTCTCGGCGAAACCCGCTCGGAAGTCATGCAGGTCATGGACGGCATGCGCGCAGCCGACGTGGATTTCCTGACCATCGGGCAGTATCTGGCACCGACCAAACGGCATGCCCCCGTCGACCGTTTCGTCACGCCGGAAGAGTTTGCGGACTACAAGAAGATCGCGGAATCCAAAGGCTTCCTGATGGTGTCTTCGACACCGCTGACACGCTCCAGCTATCATGCTGACAGCGACTTCGCCGAGCTGAAGAAGAACCGCGACGCCAAGCTCGCGGCCGGCAACTGACCTGATCGTACGACGTTTGCCCGATGCCCACGCACGCTGAAAAACGGGTCCTGCCTTACACGAAGGAACAGCTTTTCGACCTTGTCATCGATGTCGGGAGGTATCCCGAGTTTCTGCCGTGGTGTCTCGGCTGCCGCGTCCGCAAGCGCGAAGAGGGTCTTGTCGTTGCCGACATGATCATCGGCTTCAAGGTGTTTCGGGAGAGCTTTACCTCTCGGGTCAGCCACCGGCGCCCGGAACGAATTGACGTGACCTATACCGACGGCCCGTTCAAGTACCTGAATAACCACTGGATATTCAACGACCTGGGTGATGGCTCGACCGAGATCGATTTCTATGTGGACTTCGAATTCCGCTCACGCATTCTTCAAGCAGCCATCGGCGCCGTGTTCAACGAAGCGGTGAAAAAGATGATTGCGGCGTTCGAAGCGAGAGCGAATGACCTGCATGGTTAGCCGTCGGCCAACGTCATCATCATCTCCAGCGCCTTGAGCGCAGATGCCAGGCGGACGGCGTGCCGGTCGCCGTCGAACTGACAGCGTTCATGGATCGTCTTGTCCGCAGAGGCCGCAGCAATGTGCACCAGGCCCACGGGTTTCTCGACCGAACCACCACCCGGACCGGCAACGCCCGTGACACCGCATGCCAGATCGACGCCGGCCGTCTTCATCGCTCCTTCGGCCATGGAACGGGCAACTTCCTCGGAAACAGCGCCAACAGAATCGAAAAAATGTAACGGCACTCCGATCATCTCGTGCTTGGCTGCGTTCGTGTAGGTGACGAACCCCCGGTCCATGACGTCGGACGATCCGGCGATGGCCGTCAGTGCCGCCGCGACCATGCCGCCAGTGCACGACTCCGCCGTTGCGATGGTCCATCCCCGCGTGCGGCAAGTCTGGAGCAGAGCGTCGGCCGCATCTGTCAGTTCTTTTTCCATAGCCTCAACCAATCCCTAACAAGTTCGGCATGAACACTGCCAATCCGTATAGACACGCCGCCGCTGCAAAGCCGGCAAGAATATCGTCGAACATGACACCGAAACCACCGGCTATTGACCGATCGGCCAATGAAATCGGCCACGGCTTCCAGATATCGAACAGGCGAAACAGCACGAACGCGGCGAGGACCGCCTGCCATGTCAGACCGGCGGCCATAGGCAGCATGGCCAGCCATTGACCCGCGACTTCGTCGATCACGACGGGACCGGGATCATGTTCTCCGGCCTGCGCCATGTATGCGTTGGCGACCCACACGCCGACGAAGGTAACAAGAACGACACCTGATCCAAGCCAGACGGCGCCGCCCTGATCCGCGATCAGCCAGCCGACGGGCAGTGCAAACACCGATCCGACCGTGCCCGGTGCCTTCGGCGCGTAACCGGAACCGAACCACGTGGCGAGGAGAATCCTGATGTCCGTCAGAGGAGGGCGATGCGTCATATTGCGTCCTGAAAGGGCATGTCCGGCACAACGATTAGCCGAGCCCATGCGCGCTGTCGACCATTTAGGCCACAAAATCCCGGATTTCCGGGCGCTTTCAACTCCGGCAAGCACGCTCCTATGTCATTAATTTCTTGCATGAAAATAGGCAAATGGATACGGTTTCAAATCGACAACACGAAGCAATATCGGGGTGAATTCGCCTTGATCGGGTCGAGACTTGGAACCTGGGATTCAAAATAACCCGGGCAAAAAAAACAACAAACTTCATTCGGACAAATCCGAAGATTGCGACAGAGTGCGTTAAGGGGGTGTGTGGACATGCGGGACTGGGGCGAAAAGGAAACTTTTCAGGTAAAACTGCGTCGGTTTATCGACCGTGTTTTTCCCGAACGTCAAATTCACCTCAGAACGCGCGGCCGCATCAACTTCTTCAAAGTTCCCCAGTGGCTGCAAGTCTCGACAGCGGTATTTAGCTTGGTTTTCGGCTGCTGGGTCGGGTACTCGACGTTCAGCTACATCCAGCATGACGAAATCGTCGGTGCGAAGAACACCCAGATCGCCGATGCCCGCAAAGCCTATGACGATCTGTTGTCGGACGTGACTGCATACCAGCGCCGCTTTGCAGAGCTGACGCGCGAACTTGAAGACAATCACAATCTGATGCTCAGCCTCGTCGAACGGAACGCTACCCTGCAGCGGAACCTGTCGACCGTCGAAAAGCGCCTTGAAAACACCGAGAGCGATCGCGAGAACGTGGCCACGGCGCGTGAAGTGCTGCGCGACAAGCTGTCCCGCCTCGAAGGGGACATGCGTTCGCTGTCGACCAAGAACTTCTCGCTACGCGACAACCTGATGTCTGTCGAGACGGACCTGCAAACGGTCGTTCGTGAGCGTGACGATGCGCATCGCCGGAACACCAACCTGCAATCACAGGTCGCCCTTCTTGAAGACCGGTTGAACGGCTTGCAGGTGGCGCAGGATACAGCGGTCGAAAAGATGACCGAACGAACGATGGCGTATATCGGTTCGCTTGAAAAAGTGGTGGAGATTGCGGGTATCGAGGTCGATAGCCTGCTGGCCTCGTCAGACGGGATTGTCGGCAAAGTGGCGCAGGGTGGCCCCTTTATCCCGATCAAGCCGGAAGAAGCCGGCGGCCAGTTGATGAAGAAGCTGACCCGGCTCGACGATCACTTGGGTCAATGGGAGACGTTGCAGGCTGTAATGGCGCGCCTGCCGCTGGCTGCCCCGCTTAACACCTATTACGTGACCAGTTCGTTCGGAAAGCGCCGTGATCCCATGAACAAGCGCTGGTCGGCCCATTACGGCGTCGATTTCGGCGGCCCCATGCGCTCCCCGGTCTATGCCCCAGCATCCGGTACCGTGACCAAGGCCGGTGTAAAAGGCCGCTACGGCCGTTTCATCGAGATCGATCACGGCTCGGGAATCGTGACCAGGTATGGCCATCTGAACAAAATTCTGGTGAAGCGCGGCGACAAGATCGAGTTTCGCCAGAAGATTGCGCAGCTCGGCAACTCGGGCCGCAGTACCGGACCGCACCTGCACTACGAGATCGTGTTCAACGGCAAACCCAAGGATCCGATGAAATTCATCAAGGCGGGACGGCATGTTTTCCAAAAGCAATAAGAAATCCGTAGCCGACAACAAACCGGCACCGCCGCCGGCGCCGCCCTCCATCGTCAGCCGTGACCTCAGTATCGTCGGTGACTTGCTGAGCGACGGCGAAATCCAGATCGACGGAAAGGTGAACGGGGATATTCGCACCCGGATTCTCATCGTTGGCGAAAGCGCCAAGGTGAAAGGCGAGATTGTCGCCGAAACCTGTCATGTTCTTGGCCGAGTCGACGGTCAGATCAAAGCCAAGGTCGTGAAGCTCGCCGATACGGCGCACGTAGTCGGCGATATCCTCCACGAAGACCTGTCGATCGAGACGGGAGCCTTCCTGGAAGGTCACTGCAAACGCATGGTAATTCCCGAAGACGTGCACAAATCGGAAAAAGAAGCCGCTTCGGACGCGCCCAAGCAAAAGGTGCAAGGCAGCGCCGCCACCGCCAAACCCGCCCCGGCAACGGCGAAATAAAGCCCCATTTCCGCTTATCAAGGCAGGAAATCCCACGTCCCCGCATTGACGAAATCGCGGCGATAACTACTATATCTCGTCACACGGAAGCATTTGGGCCACAAGGGGTGCGCCATGAGTAAACACGTCAATCCAGAGGAAATCCGCGAAACTCGGCTCGCGGATGCGCTGTCGGAACGCTACCTGTCTTATGCGTTGTCGACCATCATGTCGCGCTCTCTGCCGGATGTACGTGACGGCTTGAAACCGGTCCACCGGCGGCTTCTGTATGCGATGCGGCAGCTTAAACTCGACCCGGCGTCGGGTTACAAGAAGTGCGCCCGTGTCGTCGGTGACGTCATGGGTAAATACCATCCGCACGGCGACCAATCGATTTACGACGCCATGGTGCGGCTCGCGCAGGAGTTCGCTCAGCGCTATCCGCTGGTCGACGGACAGGGCAACTTCGGCAATATCGACGGCGATAACGCGGCAGCCATGCGCTACACCGAGGCTCGCCTCACCGAAGTCGCGACACTGCTCTTGCAGGGAATCGACGAAGACGCCATCGATTTCCGGGACACGTACGACGGTGAAGAGCGCGAACCCGTTGTGCTGCCGGCCGCCTTCCCAAATCTGCTAGCCAACGGTGCGGCGGGGATTGCCGTCGGCATGGCAACCAATATCCCGCCGCACAATGTGAGCGAGCTGTGCGACGCCATGCTTCACATCATCAAGACGGCGAAACATACGACGGAGAGCATCCTCAATTCGCGCGTTACTTTCGACAAGCTGGCCGAGTTTATTCCGGGTCCCGATTTTCCAACCGGCGGCGAGCTGGTGGAAGCACGGGACAATGTCGTCGAGGCGTACAAGACCGGGCGAGGAAGCTTCCGGCTGCGTGCCAGTTGGGAAATCGAAAAACTGGGGCAGGGCCTTTATCAGATCGTCATTACCGGTATTCCGTACCAGGTCCAGAAATCGCGCCTCATCGAGAAAACCGCTGAACTGCTTTTGGCCCGAAAACTGCCGATGCTGGCGGATATCCGCGACGAGTCCGCGGAAGATGTCCGCATCGTTCTTGAGCCGAAATCGAGAAACGTGGAACCTGAAATGCTGATGGAGCATCTGTTCCGCGAAACCGACATGGAAACGCGCGTCAGCCTCAACCTGAACGTCCTGAACCGCGAAAACGTGCCGGGCGTAATGAACCTGCGCGAAGCGCTGGTGGCGTTCCTCGAACATCGTGAGGATGTTCTCGTCCGCACCACGAAACATCGTCTCCAGAAGATCGAACACCGGCTGGAGATTTTGGGCGGTCTCCTGATCGCGTATCTCAACCTGGACGAAGTCATCCGCATCATTCGCGAGGAAGACGACGCCAAGAAGGTTCTGATGAAGACCTTCGATCTCACCGATGTGCAGGTTGAGGCCATTCTGAACATGCGTCTGCGCCAGTTGCGCAAACTCGAAGAAATGGAAATTCGCAAGGAAGACAAGGATCTGAAGGCCGAGCGCAAGGACCTGAAGGACCTGCTGAAAACCGAGACCAAGCGCTGGAAGTTGGTTGAAGCCGAGCTTAAGACCCTCAAGCAGACGTTCGGGTCGAAGACAGAGCTGGGACGCCGGCGGACGAAAATCGGCACGCCGCCGACAACGGTGATCGTTCCTATCGAGGCGATGATCGAGAAAGAACCGGTCACGGTGGTCTATTCCGAGAAAGGTTGGGTTCGTGCCGCCAAGGGGCATCTGGACGACGTCTCAGGCCTCAAGTTCAAGGAGGGCGACAAGCTCAAATTCTGGCTGCACGCGGAAACGACCGACAAGGTACTGATCTTCGCCACCAACGGCAGGTTCTACACCGTTGGAGTCGACAAGCTGCCGGGCGGCCGCGGGCACGGCGAGCCGATCCGGTTGATGGTCGATATCCCGAACGGCCACGATGTCGTCAAGATGATGAAGTTCGAGGGCGGCCGCAGGTTCCTCGTCGCTTCCGACGCCGGTCGCGGCTTCATCGTTCCGGAGGACGAGGTCGCGGCGCAGACCAAGAACGGCAAACAGATCCTGAACGTCGGCACGAACGACGAGGCAACGGCCCTGACCGTCGTGCCGGATGACGCGGATCATGTCGCCGTTATCGGCACGAACCGCAAGCTGGTGATTTTCCCGATCGACGAACTTCCGGAGATGGGCCGCGGCAAGGGCGTGATCCTGCAGCGTTACAAGGACGGTGTTCTGTCGGACGTTCAGGCCTTCAAGCTGAAAGAAGGCGTGAGCTGGCAGACGGGAGCAGGGGTCCGTTCCGAAACGGCGCTCAAGGCCTGGATCGGCAAGCGCGCGGGCGCGGGTCTGATCAAGCCGAAAGGCTTTCCGACGAACAACCGGTTCTCGTAGGAAGATCGAACCTTAAATCCGGTAACCCATCCGGAAACCGCCCCAGTGGCGGCCCTTCACGGTAATCGGCGCCGACAGGTCCTTCATCATGACGAAGCTGCCGCCGCCCATGTCGCGGCGATACGTCTGCATCAGGAACGGTTTGGTGTTCTGCCCGGCCGATAGCCCCGTGCGGTCATCGAAAATGCGGCGGTTACGGCAGTTGGCGTTGTTCCAGTCGGGATCGTCGCCCTGCGGCTGGGAGAACTTGTTGTTGTGCGTCGGCAGATAACCGTTGTTGTCGACGGCTGCGCAAAACACGATCTTCTCATCCAGTCCCAGCACGTGTTCCTGGATTTCAGGCAATACCCGATCCGTAAACGTCACGAACTTGGTCATGACCTGCTGCGGATTCGACCCCTCTATGGGCACGTAGTTCTGGTCGAACAGGTCCTCAAGCGTGATGTCGCCGGCATCCACGGCAGCTTCGAATAACGCCGAAATCTCGGCAGCGGTGCCGGTTACGGCCTCGATGAACTTCGTGTCGTGGGTCTTGAGCCCGCTGGCAGCGATAAAACCGATCAGGTCCTCACTGTTGCTAAGACACGACAGAATGCGCTCGTCAGCCGTCATCAGGTCGCTGGCGGTGCGGGACAGACCGTCGCCCACGCCATCGATACGCTCAACAACCTGCTGGCACTGCGTCGTGCACATGTCGGTCGCCGTCGAGATGTTGTTCACGTTGCTGCTGACGGACGAAACGACGTTCTCGAAACCGTCGACGACCGAATTGATCGTGCCGATACCGTCGTTGACGCCGTCGGCTTTCGTCGCCGTATCGCTACAGGTGCGCTTCAGCATGGCGACGCTGCTCGAAAGCTCCTCGACGGTCGCATCGATCGTGCTGGTCGAATTTGCAGTCTGGCCAGCAAGGTTCTTCACCTCGCCCGCAACCACGGCGAAACCTTTGCCGGCCTCACCGGCACGGGCAGCCTCGATCGTCGCGTTCAATGCAAGAAGGTTGGTCTGCCGGGCGATCGATTCGACCTCGTTCGACATCTTCGTGACACCCGCGAGCGCACCTTCCAAAGAACCCAGACGCTCCTCGATGTCATGGATTGCGCTGGTCAGATCGGCGATCTCCTTCGTTGCACCGGTCACCACAGTCCGGGACTCGTTGACATTGGAGGAGGCAGTTTGGACCTGGTTGCGCGACTCGTCACCTGCGGCTTCGATGCTGCGGATGGCTTTATCCATATCGCCAACCGTTGCCACGACATCACGGAACAGATCGTCCAGTTCCTGAACAAACTTGCTCGTCGCTTCAACACTTCCGGATATATCGGCGAATTCCAGTGCGAGTGCCTCGACCTTGGTCAGAATGGCATCTGCAAACTCATCGGCATTTTGCGAGCTCATATTCACGTCTAATTCCAGGCTGTGAGACAGATTTCCATCGTCCATCTAAGCATACCCTTTGTGTAATTTCGAGACCCCCGATAGCACAGCGGTGCTGTCCCAGGCCACCTCGTGCAACTTGGAAGCTAGACTATCGTGTCACAGAAATTCAATCCGGATTAGTCACAATTAAGCCCAAGGCTGCACCTAGATTTCGGCAAATTTTTCAAACATCTGGAATCACTACCAATCCTTCGTCCGCTCCATTAGGGTCGAGAAATCGTACCGAGTTTGAAATGGATGAATGTGTCATGGAACGGGCACTCGGTTACATCATCGGCGGTGTCGTGGCGGGTGCAATTCTGTTTGCTTTCGGCATGCTGTTCGGCGGTGCCGTGTTGGGTACTTTGTCGGCGTTGGTCGCATTTCCGCTCACCGCGCCGATGACGGCATCCGCAGTATTGCTGGTCCTCGGTGCCGGCTTCATTTCATATCGACGCAAGCGGCGGGGTAGTCAGGATCGTTCTTGATTTTCCGGCGTAGGTTTGGGACTTTCAGTGGCATAACCGCTCTTCGTGGAGATTTTCGACATGGCACATCCGACACATTTCAATACGCTTGCAAACAACATCTGGCCGACATCAGCCGAAAGCCATTCCTGGCTCCGTAACCTCGTTCTGGCCTTTGCGGGCAGCATCCTTCTCGCAATCTCCGCGAAGATCAATATTCCTTTCTATCCGGTGCCGATGACGATGCAGACCTTCATGGTGCTGTGCATCGGCATGGCATTCGGTTGGCGTCTCGGGGGCGCGACCCTTCTTCTGTATCTCGCCGAGGGCGCCGTTGGCCTGCCGGTATTCGCCGGCACCCCGGAAAAGGGTATCGGACTGGCCTACATGGCAGGCCCGACCGGTGGATATCTGCTCGGTTTCTTCCTTGCCGCACTGACGGTCGGCTGGCTGGCCGAAAAAGGATGGGACCGCAACATGTGGACGACGTTGGCGGCAATGATCCTCGGTACAGCGATCATCTTCGCCCCGGGCATCGTCTGGCTCGGCATGCTGTTCGGCTGGGAAAAGCCGATCCTGGAATGGGGCCTGTGGCCGTTTCTGCCGGGCGCCGGTTTCAAGATCGGTCTCGCCGCCGCCGTACTGCCGTTGACCTGGAAGTACCTGGTCGGCAACGAAAAAACGGACAGCTAATCCAAAAAATACGGGGGAAGCGGAGAGGGGCTAAAGCTCCATCCGCTCCCAACCGTCCGGCGTGATCCGCTCCAACGGCTTGAAGCGCGCCTTGTAGGACATGTTCGAGCACCCATCGATCCAGAAGCCCAGATACATGTACGGTAATTCCTGGCCGTAAGCTTCTTCGATCAACCACAAGATCATATATGTTCCGAGACTTCGGTCGGTTTCAGTCTCGTCGAAAAAGCTGTAGACCGCCGACAAACCATCCCCCAGACGATCGACCAAACAGGCGGCCGCGAGCGTTCCCGAAGGCTTGCGGAATTCGACGACAAAGGTGTTCACCGGCGTATCTTCGATCAGCGCCTGATAGTCGAGGAAATCCATTTTCGACATATCGCCGCCCTGATGGCGGGAGCGCTGATAATCGTGAAACAGCGCATACTGTTCATGCGTGGCGATTGGCTCGACGATCTCCGCCGTCAGATCTTCGTTACGCTTCAGAATTCGTTTGAACGATTTGCCCGGTTTGTATTCGTCGACAACGACACGGACCGCGACGCAGGCGTCGCAACTCGGACAGGCAGGTACGTAACAAATGCCGTGAGAACGCCTGAAGCCTGCCATCGAGAGCTGATCGTGCAACGCATTGGCGTCGCGGCCGACCAATTCCGTGACCACGCGGCGTTCGATCCGTCCCGCAATGTATGGACAGGGCAGGGGCGCCGTCGAAAAGAAGAACCGAGTATCCGGTAATGCCTGGTGACGCATGAAGCCGCTTCACTCCTGATCTTCACCTGCCAATGACGTTACGGCATTATTGGGGGGTCGTGCAATATGGCAACGAGCGTCGAATAAACGGTTACTGGGAGAGGTTCTTGTCCAGTTCTATCCCCAGGCTCGGCAAGCCGGTACCACCGGTCTGCGGCTGCTGGGGCTGCTGCAGTTGAGGCGGCACGGCGGCAGGCGGTACCGCAGGCTGGTTCTGTTGATTGCGGATCCTGTTCAGGCCCGGAAGCGCCTCCGGCTCTTCGGGCTTGTTCGGGATATTGGACACAGGATTATCCTTGCCGGTGCCGCGCAACATGATGACCGAAAGCCGGCGGTTGGACGGGTGGGCAGGATTATCCGGTCGGAGCGGCTCGGTTGCGGACTTGCCGACAACCCGGTCAAAGCGGTCTTCGGTAATGCCAATCTGCATCAACCAGCGGCGCGCGGCATTGGCGCGATCGGCCGACAGTTCCCAGTTCGTATAGTCGCTGCCGCCACCGAAACGCGTCGAATCGGTATGCCCCGATATAGCGATGTTCTGCGGCAGCGTCTTGATGATTTCGGCAGCCACTTCAAGCAGGCGTTTCGTATGCAAGAACAGCTCCGAGGACCCGCTCTGGAACATGGACAAACCGTCCTTGTCGACGAGCTGAATGCGAAGACCATCCGGCGTGTTGTCGATCAGCAAGCTGTCCTTCATGGACTTGAGCTGCGGGATACTCTCAAGTGTGGCCTCAAGCTGTTCCTTGGCCTCTTCGAATTGGTCCTGCTCACGCTGCTTCAGCACTTCGGCCGCTGCTTCTTCATCTGGTGCCTCACCAGCCTGTGTTTCGGCATTGTCCTCGCCGCCGGTACCTGCTTTCGGCGGCGGCAGATCGACCGTCACGCTGTCGCGCGACGTGGTATTTTGTGCAGCGCCTTCTTCGGTAATGGTCTGGCCACCCAGAATATCGCCCGATCCGCTTGTCGACTGCGATGCCGTGACTGGCGCGAAATAGTTGGAAATGCCTTCGAGCTGTTCCTGCGTCACCGAGTTCAATAGCCACAACAGAAGGAAGAACGCCATCATCGCGGTCACGAAGTCGGCGTACGCGATCTTCCAGGCACCGCCATGGTGGCCGTGTGCACCCTTGTTCACCTTCTTGATGATGATCGGGCTTTTTGATGCGCTCTCTTCGGCCATCCGGGGCCTCCGTTAGCTCGGCGCCGGCAAGTTCTGAACGATTTCTTCGAGTTCCGCGAACGAGGGGCGATAATCTTCCGGCAAGACCTTACGCGCGAACTCGACCGAGACCTGAGGCGCATATCCCTGCATGTGGCCCATCAGGCCCGCTTTCATACAAACGAAATAATGGTGCTCGGAATTGTATGCGGCTTCGAGGTTCTGGGCCATCGGCAACACGAATCCATACGCGACGAGAATCCCGGAAAATGTACCGACAAGCGCGGCACCAATCAGACCGCCCAGAACCTCTGGTGGTTCAGTAATTGAACTCATCGTTACGATAACGCCAAGAACGGCGGCGACGATACCGAGTGCGGGGATGGCTTCGCCGATGGTCCGCATGGCATTCGAGACCATCATTTTCTCGTGATGATGAACCTCGAGTTCTTCGTCCATGATCGCTTCGATTTCGTGCGCATTGCTTGCGCCGAGCGTCAGCAGGCGAAGATAGTCGCAAAGAAATTCGATCGCGTGATGATCGCTCTGAAATTTAGGGAACGTCGCAAAAAGTGAACTTTCTGATGGTTTTTCAACATGTTGCTCCAGCGCAAGGTCGCCCTTCGACTTGGCCAGACGGAACACACTGTAGATGCAACTGAGCAGCTCGACGTATGCATCCTTCTTGTATTTCGGCCCCTTGACCATGGTGCCGACTGACTTGAAGGAGGCAATAACGACCGCTTTTGGGTTCGCGGCAAGGAAAGCGCCAAAGGCGCCACCGAGAATAATAACGTATTCAATGGGCTGCCAAAGAATACGAAGGTCGCCGTGCACCGAATAAGCGCCGAAAACGCAGCCGATGACAAGAACGATACCAATGATGAAAAACATCTAGCAGGCTCTCAAACGTTAATATTCCAGCGCCCGCAATTTGCGTGGACGGGCAAAGTGTCCCCTATGACCGCTATAGTTGGATTCTGTTTGAAACTCAAGTGTTTGCCTCATTTCCATACGAAATTCTGAGACCACGACCAAAGTTTCATTTATATCCTTCCGCATGCTAAGAAGCATTCATGACCGTAGAACCGCAGCAGTTTCGACAGGCCCTCGCCAAATTCGCCAGTGGCGTGACCGTAATCAGCACACTGAGTCCGAATAATGAACCTATTGGCGTCACCGTCAGTGCCTTTAGTTCGGTTTCCCTGTCACCACCGTTAATCCTTATATGCTTGGACCAAGCAACCTCGCAATTAAGGGCTTATACGGATGGACCTGCGTTTTGCGTCAATATTCTCGCGACCGGGCAGGAGGACGTATCGAACGCGTTCGCATATCCGGGGCCTGTGCCGCCGTTCGATTCCATCCCTTTCAAGACAGGGGCGCTGGGTCTGCCGGTCATTCTTAATACGCTCGCAAGCCTGGAATGCCGCCGTGAAGCCGTATATCCAGGCGGCGACCATGAAATCGTTGTCGGCTTGGTCGTCGAGGCAACGTGGAACGAATCGTTTGAGCCACTGATATACTCATCGGGCCGTTACCGGACACTCGCGAAACCTGAAAAGGTATCCTGATGCGCGAAGCGGGCTGGCCGATACCGCGCACGCTCGCGTCATCGATCCTGGCGGCGGGTGCAGCGCTCGCCGTCTGGAACTTCGCCCCGGATGCATTCCCGCGTTCCCACACCTCGATCATAGGCCTCGCGTTTTTCGCCGGCATTCTCGCGGTCGTTGCAGGAAGGATCATGCGCCTCGGGAAAGCCTGGCTTGTCCTGGCGGCAATCGCGACGCCCGCCCTGGTTCTGGTGCCGGTTTACCGCCCGCCGACGTGGCTGTTTCCGCTGATCGCACTCGGCCTAGCCGGGTTCTATATCAACGGCGTTCGCGAAAAGGTGCCGCTTTACCTGTCCAACACGATCACCGAGCGTGCTTTGGCCGATCTCTTTCAGAACGCCGGCAGCGGCACGTTCATTGATCTCGGATGCGGTCTTGGCGGCGTGGTCGACCGTATCGCGCGCGCATCGCCTGAGTCGCATGTAACCGGGGTCGAAACCGCGCCGTTATCGTATTTGTTCTCCTGGTTCAGAATGACCGCGCTCGGCCGACGGAATGCGCATGTTCTTTACCGAAGCATATGGGACACCGACGTCAGCGATGCCGACATGGTCTATGCGTTCCTGTCACCGGCACCGATGGGGCGTCTGTTCGAAAAGCTTCAGGCAGAGATGAAGCCGGGCGCGATTTTCATCTCCAACAGTTTTGCGGTCCCGGACCGGGAACCGGACGAGGTCATCGGCCTCGACGATTCGCGCCAGACGCAATTGCTGATCTGGCGAATGTGAGCCTATTCCAAAGACGTATCGGAAAGCAGCCGGGTGCCGAAGCCTTCGGCTTCAAGCCCATCCATGATTTCGCGGATGTGATCCGCGTCGATGGTTTCGATGGCGATGTCGACCTCGGCTTCCTTGACCGGCACGTCGCGGAACATCCGCTGGTGCAGCACATCGACGATGTTGCCGCCCTTGGTACCGATGATACCGGTCACGGCGCCGAGCGAGCCGGGTGTGTCCGTCAGCGATATCCGCAACCGCGCCAGACGCCCGTCGCGCACCAGACCGCGCATCAATACGGATGACAGAAGGCGCGAGTCGATGTTGCCGCCGGACACCATCAGACCGACCTTCCGGCCCTTGAAACGATCCGGATCCGTCATCATCACGGCCAGCGGCACTGCGCCCGAGCCTTCGACGATCAACCGCTGCACGTCGACCATCATCTGCACGGCACGCTCGATATCGGCCTCGGATACCACAGCGACACCTTTCATGTGCGCCTTCAGGATCGGCGTTGTCAGTTCACCCGGTTCCTTGACCGCAATACCGTCGGCGATCGTCGCGCCCTTGCCGTGCGGCTTCTCTCCTTTGAAAGCCTGTGCCATGGACGGGTAGGCGTCCGCCTGTGCCCCGATGACTTCCAGCGTGGACTTGTGGGCCGCGGCGGCAATACAGCAACCCGCAGCAAGTCCGCCGCCACCGATGGGGACGATGATCGCCTCGAGATCCGGCACATCCTCCAGGAATTCGACCGTCGCCGTGCCCTGACCGGCAATGACGAGCGGATCGTCGTAAGGATGGATGAAGACTTTCCCCTCGGCTTCGGCCGCCTGCATGGCGAGGACGCGGGACTCACCTACGGTTTCTCCCTCGAGGATTACCTTGGCGCCGAGCGCCTCTGTCCGCGCAACCTTCGTGAACGGCGTACTGGCCGGCATATAGATCGTCGCGGGAATGCCCAGACGCTCGGCGTGATAGCCAACGCCCTGCGCATGGTTGCCGGCCGACGCGGCGACGACACCGGCTTTGCGCTCGGCCTCGCTCAGCGCCGCCATACGGACGTACGATCCACGCACCTTGAATGAGCCCGTGACCTGCTGATTTTCAAGCTTCAGGTAAACGTCCGCGCCGGTCAGCCGCGACAAACCCGGAGACGGGATCGCAGGTGTCCTGAAAACCTGCCCCTTCAACAGTTCCGTCGCCTTGTTGATATCCGCAATGTCGGTCACGTCGAACTCCCCTGAGGCGCGCGTCATAACACCTCAAACGGCGGACTGTCATCGATTTTGAGCGTCAGCTCACATCGCTAGGGCGCGGCTGAGCATCTCCGGATCCGCATTGCCGCCCGAACAGACGACAACAACGGTCTTGCCCTTAAGGTCGATCTTCTGCGTCAGGGCCGCAGCCAGCGCCACGGCGCCACCCGGTTCAACGACAATCTTCAGCGACAGCATGGCTCGTTTCATCGCCATCAGGGCCTCCGCGTCGGAAACACTGAGACCGCCGGCGAGCAGTCGGCTATTGAGTGAAAACGTCAGCTCGCCCGGGATCGGAGCGAGGAGGGCATCGCAAATCGACATCGCCCCATCCGGCACCGGCTGGCGAGAGCCGGCCTCCAGCGAGCGCTTGTGATCGTCGTAACTGTCGGGTTCCGCGCTGTAGACTGGGCAAGCGAGGGTTTCAGAGATCGCCAACGCCGTCCCCGAGATCAGGCCGCCGCCACCGGCGGGCACGATCACCAGGTCCGGCTTCGCGTCGATTTCCTCGACCTGTTCGGAAATCTCAAGACCGATCGTCCCCTGGCCGGCGATGATCAGGGGCTCGTCATAGGGTTTGACGAGAATCGCGCCCTGTTCCTTCTGCAGTCGCTCGCCGATTTCCTCTCGGCTCTCGGTTTGCCGGTCGAACAGAACGACATCGCCGCCGAGCGCCTTGGTGTTCTCGATCTTCGCCCGGGGCGCATCCTTCGGCATGATGATGGTGGACTTCATTCCCATCAACGTCGCAGCCGCCGCCACGCCTTGTGCGTGGTTGCCGGACGAAAAGGCAACGACACCCTTGGACCGCATGTCTTCGGGAATACGCGAAATCTTGTTGAAGGCACCCCTGAACTTGAACGACCCGGTCCGTTGCAGGCATTCCGGCTTCACGATCAGGCGGAAACCCAGTTCCTCGTTGAGAATCGAGTTCTCGAGCAACGGCGTGCGACGCGCCCATCCTTTAAGCTGTCGGGCAGCATCCTTGATATCGGCGAAGACGGGCGGTTCAGAACTGTTCAAGGAATCCATTGATAGCCTCCATGCTCGCCGGCTCGGCGAGACTGGGCGCGTGCCCAATCCCGGGCACCACGACCGATGTCATTTTCTCGTGCTGGGCCGACATTTCGGCCAACTGGGGTTCGTCGAGGATTGTCGACTTGGCGCCGCGCACGGTCAAGACGGGGATGCGCCGTGTCGCCCGGAAAAGATGCCAGAGGTCATGAACCTCGGTCTTGTCTGCCAGGATCGGCTTCAGAATATTCGCGTCCCAGTCGAACGTGATCGTGCCGTCTTCCTTTTCGACATAGCTGTTGTGGGCTGCGCGTTCCCAGTTTTCGTCGCCGCTTATGGGATATTCACCCTCGAAGGCATCGCGCAGATGCCTGCCGGCGGCTGCCCAGTCGGGTAGGGACGGCGGGTTCTTCATGTAGTCGATGATCTTGTCCAGGCTGTCGACGCGCACCGTGGGGCCGACATCATTGAGCACAAGCCCTTTAAGCAGGGTCGGCATGGCCGCCGCCATCGCCATGCCCATAATCCCGCCCATCGATGTGCCGATCACGACGACACCGTGAATACCGAGCGCGCACAGGATATGCCGCACATCATTGACGTAGGTGGCCGGGTGATAGTTCCGCCAGTCCGGATCGTAGTCCGAATGGCCTCGGCCGCGCGTTTCCGGACACAGCACCCGGCGCGTGCGGCTGTGGTACTTGGCGACGCCCGCAAAGTCCTTGGAGTTCCGCGTCAGGCCGCCAAGACAGAGCAGGGGCGTATGCGGGCTGTCCGCCGGGCCCGGGTAGTCGCGCAAGTAGAGCGACAGGCCGTCCTGCGATGTCACCCGGCGTTCGAGATAGTCTTTCGGCATGCAGTCTCTTTATCAGAGACCCAGCAGCGGCGGCAATCCGTTCAGATCGCTGATCATCTCGCGGATTTCGCCCGGCAGGCGTTCCGGCGGCTGACCAAACCGGTTCACCCAGACAACCTGGAACCCGAAGTTCGCCGCAGCCCAGGCATCCCACGCGTTGGAGGACATGAAGCAGATCCGCTCGGTCGGTACGTCGAGCTGATCGACGGCGAGCTGATAGATGCGGGGATCCGGTTTGAAAATTCCGACCTCGTCCACCGAGATGACGCCGTCCAGATCAATCTTCGCGTTGTCGACAGCCGCCTGCAGCATGTCCGGCGATCCGTTCGAGAGCGTCGCGACCTTCTGGCCGCCGGCCTTCAGGACTTTCAGGACGGACGGTACTTCCGGATAGGCGTCCAGCTCGAAATAGATATCGAGCAGTTTCTGGCGCAACGCGGCATCGTCCACGCCCTGTGTCGCCATCGCGTAGTCGAGCGCATCCTGCGTCACCTGCCAGAACGGCACGTACTCGTGCATCAGGCTTCTGAGCCAGGAATACTGAAGCTGCTTTTCACGCCAGATCTGTGCCAGTGGCGCCCATTTATCGCCGAGCTCTTCCTGGCAATGCGCGGCTGCTGAATTGACGTCGAACAACGTCCCATAGGCATCGAACACGCAGGCATCGATGTTGTCGATTGCGGCCATCCTGGAAATCTCCCCGAGGTTACTTATTCGTTGAATCAAGTCTGATGTCCGGGGCAAGGGGGGTCAATAGCCACCGCGGACACGGATTTGTGACGCCTAGGCGGATAATGACGACGCGGACGAAAGCCCACACCCGGAACCAGATCATTATTCTTTGATCGGCAGGGCACGGATTCTCAAACACCTGTCCGCGCGTCCTGATCTTGCGCCGCAGATCAACCCTTTTCGCGGAGCAGGCGGGACTTCTGGCGGTCCCAGTCGCGCTGCTTGACCGTCTCTCGCTTGTCGAAGGAGCGTTTACCTTCGCCCAGGGCCAACTCCAGCTTCGCCATGCCGCGGGCATTGAAGTAAATCTTCAGCGGCACCAGCGCCATGCCCTTCTGCTTCTGCGCGCCCAGCAGATGCGCCATCTGCTTTTTGTGCAGCAGCAGCTTACGATCACGGATCGGTTCGTGATTGAAGATACGCGATGCGCCTTCGTAGACGGGAATGTGGGCGTTGAAGAGAAACATCTCGCCGTGCTTTTCGCCGGCGAAGGCCTCGTTCAGGCTGGCGCGGCCGGCACGGAGGGACTTCACCTCCGTACCGGTCAGCTGCAATCCAGCTTCGAGCGTTTCAACGATATTGTAGTCTCTGCGTGCGCGCCGGTTCTGCGCGACGACATTGCCGCTCGTCTTTTTCTTTTTGTTTTTGCCGGCCATGGCATCCTCGTTTGAACCCTTAGTTCAGGAGGCCCGCCGACTGCATGGCGTCCTTGACCTGCGCTTTCGAGCTCTCGGCGATCTCGCACAGCGGCAAGCGGGTATCCGGCTCGCACTTGCCCAGAAGGCTCGCCGCGTACTTCACGGGGCCCGGGCTCGCTTCGCAGAACATCGCAATATGCAGCGGCATCAGGCGCTTCTGAATGGCCATGACGGTATCCAGATCGCGCGCCTGCCACGCGTCATGCAGCTCCGCGCACGCACGCGGCGCGACGTTCGCCGTCACCGAGATACAGCCGTCGCCGCCGCCGGCAAGAAACGGAACGATCGTGCCGTCCTCGCCGGACAACTGCGAGAACTCGGGTCCGATTTTCATCGCCGTCTTCATCGGACGCATCGGGTCTGCGGACGCATCCTTGACGCCGACGATGTTCGGAATTTCCGCCAGCCTTGCCATCGTGTCGACGGACATGTCGACGACGCTGCGGCCCGGGATGTTGTAGACGATGATCGGAATATCGACTGCATCCGCAATTGCCGCATAGTGGCGATAAAGGCCTTCCTGCGTCGGCTTGTTGTAGTAGGGCGTCACAATCAGCGCCGCGTCCGCACCTGCCTGCTTGGCGTGCTTGGTCAGGCGGATCGCTTCCGCGGTCGAGTTCGATCCGGTACCCGCGACAACCGGCACGCGGCCGTTGTTGGCCTCGATGCACAGTTCGATGACTTCGTCGTGCTCGTCATGCGAAAGGGTCGGGGACTCGCCCGTCGTCCCAACGGGAACGAGACCGTCGGTCCCTTCGGCAATCTGCCAGTCGACGAAGGATTTGAACGCCGATTTGTCCACCGAACCATTCTTGAATGGGGTGATCAAAGCGACGAATGAACCCTTAAACATCGTTCCCTCCTTGGGGCTATAGAATAAAACAGCCCCGGAACATATATCCCGAGGCTGGCCTGAGCAAGACCGCTCGCAGGTCATTGCCTTGCTCAACGCCCTGATCTTAACAAGTTCGTGACATTTACGCGGCCATATTGTCGGGATAATCCTGATCGCGATATGATGGTGCGGGTCGAGGTGACTGGCGCTTTGGATTTGGTATGAGCGGAAGTTTGCGGACTCTATTTGCCGTTTTGATGATCGGCGTGCTGTGGCAGGGGGGAGCATCCTCTCAGGCCCGGGCCGCGGACATGCTTTCCGCTGCCGAGGCACGGGAGTTTTCCGCTGCCCTTAAGCAGGTTGAGAAGAGCAACAAGAAGCGCCTTGATTTCCATGCCCGGCGATTACACAACCCGTTGGCGCGCAAGATCGTCTCCTGGTACGTGCTGTTTCAGGGTGGCTTCGGTACCGACTTCGACGCCATCGACGCTTTCATCAATCAGAACCCGGACTGGCCGCGCAGCCGCCGACTGTTGGCGCGTGCCGAAGAGGCGATGGACGCCAACGCCGACCCGGCATTGATTATCGGCTGGTTCGGCGACCGCGAACCGGCATCCACCATCGGCCGCGAAAAACTGGCCGATGCGCTGATCCGTTCCGGCGATGTGAAACGCGGTGTCGCCATGATCAAGGATATCTGGGTCCACGGCAATTTCGTGAAATCGCACGAGAAGGCGTTTTACAGGAAGTTCCGCAAGCACCTCACGCTCGGCGACAACCGGGCCCGTGCCGACCGTCTGATGTGGGACGGGCGTTACTGGCCGGCGCAGCGCATGATCTACCGGGTCGATGCCCAGTACCGGAAGCTGATCCAGGCGCGCACGTCGCTACGACGTATGCGCGGCAACGTCGATTATCTCGTCGCCCAGGTGCCCGACAGTCTCAAGAACGACGCGGGCCTCGTGTACGAACGTCTCCGCTGGCGGCGAAAAAAGGGCCTCGACAGCGCCTATGATCTGCTGAAAGACCTGCCGCCCGGCGTGCCGCATCCGCACCGCTGGTGGGACGAACGCTCCATCATGGCGCGCAAGCTCCTCGAAAAGGGGTTCATCTCCGAAGCTTACCGGGTCGCGGCGCAGCACGGCCTTACCGTGGACCATCCCGCAGATCACGCCGAGGCGGAGTTCATGTCGGGCTGGATCGCGCTCCGGTTCCTGAATGAGCCGGAACAGGCGATGAAGCACTTCCAGCGCCTTTACGACAACGTGAACTACCCGGTCAGCCTGTCACGTGGAGCGTACTGGCTGGCGCGCGCCGTCGAGAAGGCGGGAGATTCCGAGAAAGCGGGCAAATGGTATGCCGCGGCGGCACAGTATCCGACCAGTTACTACGGTCAGCTGGCGACGGCGAAGATCAAGCCCGGCAAGGGGCTGCGCCTGCCGCCGGATCCCACCGTCGACGCAGACATCCGCAAGCGCTTCGACAATAACGAACTGGTCCGAGCCGTTCGCATGCTGGCCGCGGCCGGCGAGGAGGAACGGCTTTATTCGCTGATCCTTCATATCGCGTCGCTTGAGGATCAGCCGGACTGGCACATCCTGACCGCACGTCTGGCACGGCTCAGCGGGCGCCCGGATCTCGCGATCCGTGTTACCAAGAAAACCCTGCAGGACCATGGGCACTTCGTCGCCGGCGGCTACCCGACCCTGGTACCACCGAAGCTGCCGCGCAGGATAAAAGTGGACACGCCTGAAACCTCGCTCGTGCTCGCCATCGTCCGCCAGGAAAGCGAGTACGACACCAAGGCGATCAGCCACGCCGGTGCACGCGGCCTGATGCAGCTGATGCCGGCCACAGCAAGAAGCGTCGCCAAGAAAGCGGGGCTGCGTTACTCGAAGGTCAAGCTGACGTCCGATCCGGACTACAACCTGTCGCTCGGCCAGTCCTATATCGCCGAGTTAATCGACGATTACGCTGGATACCTGCCGATGGCTATCGCCGCCTATAACGCCGGACCGCACCGCGTCCGCCAATGGATGAAACAGAACGGCGATCCGCGTGACCCGGATGTCGATGCCATCGACTGGATCGAACTGATCCCGTTCAAGGAAACCCGTAACTACGTGCAGCGGGTGCTCGAAAACGTCCAGGTGTATCGCCTGCAGCTCGCCGGCACGGAAGTGGCGCTCAGCCTTGAAGAAGACCTGCGCAAGTGAGCGACGACGATCGCTACGCTGAATTGTTCGCAGGTAAGCCGGGTTCGACACTCGCCGAATTCAAGGACGCACCAGAACCCGCCCGTAATGGCTTTGTCGAAGCCAAGAAGAAAGCCGTCGACGAGCGCCGTCAACCGCCGAGACGGGACCGCGGTCCGCGCGTACCGCCCGGGCAAGAAATCGTCAAGGAGTGGCCGGTTCTCGATCTCGGCCATCAGCCGGTCATTCCGCACGACCAATGGTCGCTGGATATCTGCGGCGCTGTCGAGCGCCCTGCATCTTTCGACTGGAACGAGTTTCACGCCTTGCCTCAATCGACGATCGGCGCCGACATTCACTGCGTCACGGCATGGTCGATGCTCGACAACCGGTGGGAAGGCGTATCGGCAAGGCACTTGATCGAGTTGGTATGCCCGAAACCGGGTGTGCAGCACGTCATCTTTCATGCCCATGACGGCTATCGGACCAACGTGACGCTGGAACGCTTCTCTGCGGAGGACTCGCTTCTCGCGCACACCTGGAACGGCGGGGCGATCTCGCGCGAACACGGCGGTCCGGTCCGCATGGTCATCCCGTCGCTCTATTTCTGGAAAAGCGCCAAGTGGGTCCGTCAGATCACGTTCCTCGAACAGGATGTAAAGGGCTACTGGGAAGCGCTGGGCTATCACAACGAGGGGGACCCATGGCGGGAAGAGCGCTACGCGTAACGGTTCTTCACTCGGTTAACAACGACGACGGCAGCCTTTGCGTCGACGTGTTCCGGCGCCCTGACGGATCCATCGGCTTCGAGGAATTCCGCCGCGATGTCGAAGACCCGTCCGGCTGGTTTGCCGTCGGCGGTTACGGCGGCGTGCAATATGAGAATGAGGAGACGGCGGTCCGGGATGCCGTCGCGGCCGTGGTCTGGTTCGAGGGTATTTGAAATCCGATCCGGCACGGACCACGTAAGAAGGACATGAGAGTTCTAGCCGCCATTGTTCTGCTGACCGGGCTTTTGGCTTCACATCCGTTTGAGGCACAATCCATGTCGTTCCACGATTTCGACTTCACAAGCATTGACGGTACGCCGATGCCGGCCGCTTCGTTCAAGGGCAAGGCCGTCCTCGTCGTCAATACGGCGTCGTTTTGCGGCTACACCAAGCAGTATGCAGGTCTGCAAAACCTTTACGACAAATACAAGGCGAAGGGCCTGATTGTCCTCGGTGTGCCGTCCAACGACTTCGGCGGGCAGGAACCGGGTGCCGAAGGTGAGATCAAGGAATTCTGCGAAACCAATTTCGCCATCGATTTTCCGATGACCACGAAACAGAAGGTCAAAGGCCAACATGCTCATCCGTTCTATCGCTGGGCAGCAGGCGAAGTCGGCATGCTCGGCTCGCCAAAATGGAATTTCCACAAGTACCTGATCGCGCCGGACGGTTCGCTCAAGGACTGGTTCTCGACGACGACCGCGCCCGATGCGCCAAAAATCGTCAAAGCGGTGGAAGCCGTTCTCCCGGAATAAGCGAGGCAAGTCTTGCCGATATCCGGGCAGGGTCATTAATGTTGCTCCTTGGGAGAAGACATCAATGAGCCTCAATATCGAACCATTCGAAAACGGTTTCGGCGCCTATGTCCGTGGCGTCAATTTCTCGCAACCGGTCGGCGAAAATCTGCACCGTAAATTGATCGACGCCTTTGCCGAGCATCATATTCTTTCGTTCCCGGACCAATTCGGCCTGGGCACGAATGACGTGGTCGCGGCAAGCCGGGTGTTCGGCCCCGACATGGAGCCGCATGTATTCAAGCAGTATCACCATCCGGACGAGCCCCTGATCATGGTACTCAGCAACCGGATAAAGAACGAAAAACCTACAGGTCTCAAGGATGCCGGGACCTTCTGGCACTCGGATGTCGCCTACAAACCGGAACCCGCCAAGGCGACCATGCTGTATGCGCTGGAAGTACCGGAGGAGGGGGGAGATACGCTGTTCTGCGATCTGACCGCCGCCTACGACGACCTGCCCGACGAGATGAAAGCACGCTTGGACGGTCTGAAGGCATGGCATTTCTATGCGCACCAGAAACGCGACCTGTTCGAGACCGGTCAGGTGCAGTCACCACCGGAATGCCTGCACCCTGTCGTGCGCACCAACCCGATCTCCGGCCGCAAGGCGATTTACATCACGCCGTCCTACACCGTCAGGATCGACGGTCTGCCAGAGAACGAGAGCAATACACTGATGGAAGAAATCTTCGATCACTGTCTGCAGGCCAAGTACCGGATGGATTACCACTGGCATGCCGGAGACGTGCTGGTCTGGGACAATGCGGCAGTCATGCATTCCGCGACCACCAAGGATCTTGACCCCAGCAAGCAAAGAACGCTCTGGCGGACCATCATTTCGGGCGGCCCGACGTTCTAGCCGCAGAGCGCGATCAGTATTTGTTTGCGCCGGAGCGCTTCGCTATGGTGCCGAAAATTCCATGAATGGACGTAAGGACGCGCGACATGAGCGACAAACCTCTTCTGCATCTGGTATTCGGCGGCGAAGTTGCCGATCCGTCGGGCACCGACTTCGTCGATACGGAAAAGCTCGATATCGTGGGGATTTATCCGAACTATCAGACCGCGCTAACGGCATGGCGCGGAGCAAGTCAGGCACATGTCGATGATGCGAATACGAAATACGTGATCGTTCACATGCACCGGCTGCTGGACCCGGAAGAAGCCGACTGATCCGGATCAATCAGACAGGCGTTTCCCTGTCATCGTCGGCGGTATCCGGCAATTTCTTGCCGGCAAGCAAACGTTCCGATTTTTCGCGCTCTTTGATTTCGGCCTTCTTCTCGGCCTTGGTGCGACCGAACTTCGTCCGGTTCTCGGCAGCCTTGTCGCGCTTTTCGTCCTTGCGTTTGGCCTTGCGGTACTGATTCAGGTTGATGATATCGGCGCTCACACTAACCCCCGTCAAAGAACTTCTTTTCAGCAAGAATAACGCCTTCGATCGATGACGGGAAGAGGGCCCGCACGTTCAGCGGCCAAGAAAATCGCCGATTTTTGCGAAGACGTCCGAAAACATCTGCTCGGTCAGCCGCCCGGTGTTCGTGTTATAGCGAGAACAGTGATAGCTGTTGAAAACCGCCGGGCCGCCATCCGTGACGTGGCACGCTTCATGGGTAAACTTGAAGGCTGATTTTCTGAGACCAAGTGCTGACAGGACCGCACCATGAGAGAGCGTCCCCAAGGCAAGAATGGCCGTCAACCTGGGCATGGCGGCGATTTCCTTCGCCAGAAACGCATTGCAGGTCGCCGTCTCGGCGCCGACCGGCTTGTTCTGCGGCGGCACGCATCGAACCGCGTTGGTGATACGGCAGTCGACAAGGGAAAGGCCGTCATCCCTGGTTTTTCCATAGTTCCCTTGGGCAAAACCGTTCTGCAGCAGCGTCGCGTACAGAAGATCGCCGGCATAGTCACCGGTGAACGGCCGCCCCGTCAGGTTAGCCCCCTTGAGGCCCGGGGCGAGACCGACGATCAGCAACCTGGAATCGAGCTCGCCGAACGCATGGACAGGCCCGTTGTACCAGTCAGGATGGGCACGGATGTTGTCGTCGCGAAACGCCTTCAGGCGCGGACACAAGCCGCACGAATATTCAGGTTCCGCAAACATCAAGCGAGATGCGGTTCGTCTTCGTAATCCAGGCTGTCGTCCACGAAATCTTCCTGCGGCGGCTTCCGCGGTGCACCCGCGCGCTGGATCTCCCCCTGAATATCCGAAAGTTCGATGAACGTGTCCGCCTGGCGGCGCAATTCGTCGGCGATCATCGGCGGGCTCGAATTGATGGTTGATACCACGCTGACACGGACGCCCTTGCGCTGAACCGCCTCGACCAGGCGCCGGAAGTCGCCGTCGCCGGAAAACAGCACGATATGATCGAGATGCGGCGCCATTTCCATGACGTCGATGGCAAGCTCGATATCCATGTTGCCCTTGATCTTACGGCGGCCGGCCGCGTCGGTGAATTCCTTGGTCGGCTTGGTCACCATGGTGTAGCCGTTGTAGTCGAGCCAGTCGACCAGCGGGCGGATGGGGGAGTATTCCTGGTCTTCCATCAAGGCGGTGTAATAGAACGCCCTGATCAGCCGACCGTCTTTCTGAAAAACATCTAATAAGCGCTTGTAATCAATATCGAAACCCAAAGCTCGGGCAGCGGCGTAAAGGTTCGATCCGTCGATAAAAAGCGCAACGCGCTCCTGCAAATTAATCTGCATGACAAACCTCTTGAAATATATGTCCGCGGCAAGCCGCATGACGTAAACAAAATCCCATGCGTCGCAAAAACACTCGACGCAGGTGGCCTCAATTCTTTAGGTAAGGAGCCCCCCCCGTTCTCACAAGGGAATCTCGACAAGTGATCTTCATCGGCCTAGGCGGCAATCTGACCTGCCCGACATTCGGCGCGCCGCGTGCGACGTGCGGTGCTGCACTGCAAATCCTCGAACAGCGCGGAATCAAGGTGACGGCACGTTCCAGATGGTACGAAAGCGCGCCCGTACCGGTCAGCGACCAGCCCTGGTACGTCAACGGCGTTGTAACCGTCGAGACCACACTGGATGCCGCCGACTTGGTGGAAGCGGTCCTCGAAGTAGAGGCAGAACTGGGCCGCAGACGCACCGTCGCTAACGCAGCAAGAACCATCGACCTCGACGTCGTCGCGCACGGCGACACGGTGCTGGAAAGCCGCGAAAGGCATCACGTTTCCGTACCGCATCCGAGAATGCATTCGCGCGCCTTCGTACTGCTGCCGATGCGCGAAATCGCCCCTGACTGGCGGCACCCGATATCGGGAAAATCCATCGACGAGTTGATCGCCGAGCTTCCTGAGGATCAGGAGTGCCGTCCCATGCCCGACGCCGATGGCGTTTTCGGGACGGAATGGACGAAATCGTCGTAGATTACTACTTTTCCAAGTTCATTTCTTTCCATAGCCGCGCATACTATTTCATCCGGTCTTTTTTCTTCTGGTCCGCCTTGGCCATCCCGATCAATACGAACGCTATAAGCCCTATGACGCCGACAATCGTGCCAACAAATATTTTGCCTATGCCGCGATCAGAAAGCTCAAAACCAGAGAATATCGCGAACCATCCCAGAATTGCGACTGTGACAGAGGATGCAACAATTCTCATCGTAGTTTTTTTCAGCGAACTCCGTTCTTCCTCAAGTGCTTGAGGGTTTTCAAGGTCTTGTTCTTTACGCATCACGGGTCGCCACCACTAATTGTTGGTAATCAGCGCTAGTCACTCGAAGCATTGCATTGATCATCCCGCAACTCTATAGGTTCCAAGTCTTTTTTGTGCCCGATTTCCCTTGCGGGAAGCTCAAGTTATCCCTATAAACCGCGCAACTTTCCTGAATATTGAACTGGAGAACGCCGATGGCCCGCGTCACAGTCGAAGATTGTGTTGAAAAGGTTCCTAACCGCTTCGAGCTCGTTGCTCTGGCGGCACAGCGCGCCCGTCATATTTCCGCCGGTGCGGCGCTGACGGTTGACCGCGACGACGACAAGAACCCGGTCGTAGCGCTCCGCGAGATCGCCGACGAGACGGTCCAGCTGGACGAGCTCAAGGAAGATCTGGTGAAGAGCCTGCAGCGCCACGTCGAGCAGGACGAACCCGAAGACGATCTGGTGGACGATATGGCGATCCGCCAGGAACTCGCGGGCGAGGGCGGTGCCGGTGACGACGAAATCGAAGCACTGACCAAGACCATGTCGATCGACGACGGCGCGTCGGACTCTGACAGTGCCGGCGAGATCATGTTTGAAGACGTCGACGAAGACGTCGACGACTGATTTTCCAGAGAGATTTCGCGAAAACGGGGGCCTTTTGGTCCCCGTTTTTTATTGCGCCGCAACAATGCCTTGGGCCGCAAGATAGAAGCATGCTAAGCTGATTTATCATGATGCGGCAGTTTGAACTTGTGGAGAAGGTCAAGTCCTACGACCCGAGCGCGGACGAGGACGCGATCAACCGTGGCTACGTTTTCGCCATGAAAGCCCATGGCTCACAGAAACGCGCATCGGGAGATCCATACTTCTCGCACCCGATTGAAGTCGCCGGCATCCTGACCCAGTACAAGGTGGATACGGCCACCATTGTCACCGCTTTGCTGCACGACACCATCGAAGACACGGAAGCAACCTACGAGGATATCGAAAAGTTGTTCGGGGAGGAAACCGCACGCCTCGTCGACGGCGTTACCAAGCTGACCCGGATCAACTTCGTTTCCGACAAGGCCAAGCAGGCCGAGAATTTCCGGAAATTCCTTCTCGCCATGTCCGAGGACATTCGCGTCCTGCTGGTCAAGCTGGCGGACCGGTTGCACAACATGCGTACGCTTAAGTACGTCAAGAAACCCGAGAGCCGGCAGCGTATCGCCATGGAGACCATGGATATCTATGCGCCGCTCGCCGAACGCATTGGCATGGGTGAAATCAAGACGGAGCTGGAAGACCTCGCCTTCGCGGAACTCAACCCTGATGCCCGCAAATCGGTCGTACGCCGCCTCGAATTCCTGCGGAACCAGGGCGGCGATCTCGTCGAACGTATCATCAAGGAACTGCAGCGGCTTATGGCGGAGCAGGAGATTTCGGCCAACATTCAGGGCCGTGAAAAATCGCCATATTCCATCTGGTGCAAGATGCAGCAGCATGACGTCGGATTCGAACAGCTTTCCGACATCATGGCGTTCCGCATCATCGTCGACAGTGTCGATGACTGCTACCGGGCGCTCGGCGTTGTGCACGGGGCGTACCGCACCGTGCCGGGCCGCTTCAAGGACTACATCTCGACGCCCAAGCCCAACGGCTACCGGTCGTTGCACACGGGCGTGTTCGGGCCGGAGAACCACCGCATCGAACTGCAGATCCGCACACACCTGATGCACGAAATCGCCGAGAGTGGTGTCGCCGCGCACTGGAACTACAAGGAAGGCGGCACCATTGATGCCGCACGCCGCGATGGACCGCAGTACCGCTGGTTGCGCGAGCTGCTCGAAATCCTCGAGCATGCATCGAACCCGGAAGAGTTTCTCGAACACACAAAACTCGAGATGTTCAAGGATCAGGTGTTCGCTTTTACGCCGCGTGGCGAACTCATCAGCCTGCCGGCCGGCGCGACACCCGTGGATTTTGCGTACGCGGTCCACTCCGAGATCGGCGACAGATGCGTCGGCGCCAAGATCAACGGCCGCATGATGCCGCTACGCACGACGCTCCGAAACGGCGATCAGGTGGAGATCGTGACCTCCAAGGCGCAGACGCCGTCGCCCACCTGGGAAAGGTTCGTCGTTTCCGGCAAGGCGCGCGCGCGCATCCGCCGCTTTGTCCGCTCCCAGGAACGCGATCAGTATCAGGCGCTCGGCCGTTCGATCCTGCAACGCGCATTCAAGGAATCGGGCAACGACATGACCGAGAAGGGGTTGCAGGGTGTCCTGAAATCCTTCTCGCAACCGACCGTCGACGACCTGTGCGCGCAGGTCGGGGCTGGTCATATCACCGCCCGCGCCGTGGTGGAGTCGGTTTATCCGCGTCTGAAGTCCGCCGACAAGTCGGACAAGATCGTGCCAATCTCCCGTTCTCAGTCAAATAAGGGCACGAGCGACGGCGTCCCGATCACGGGCCTAATTCCCGGCATGGCCATGCATTACGCGCGTTGCTGCCATCCGCTGCCGGGCGACCGTATCGTCGGCATCGTGACGACAGGGAAGGGTGTGACCATTCATACCATCGACTGCGAGAAGCTCGCGCAGTACCAGGAAGAACCCGAACGCTGGCTCGATGTCGCATGGGATACCGACGGCGCCGAACAGGCGCATGTCGCGCGCGTGAATGTAACAGTGGTCAACTCGCCGGGGGCGCTTGGCGATCTGTCGACGCTGATCGCCAAGAACGGCGGCAATATCTCGAACCTAAAGATCGCCGACCGGCAGATCGATTTCTTCGATATGCTGATCGACATCGAAGTGAAAGACGTGAAGCATCTGGCCGACATCATTGCCGCGATGCGGGCGTCTACAGCCGTCAACACGGTCGAGCGCGCCCGCGGCTAGCGACGCCCCGGCATCGCCGGCAAGGATTTCTTAACATGTTACCCGCTACGATTCTTCCAGTCGCAAGGCGTACTGGAGGGCAGAATGTCCGCACTTCAAATCTGGCCGGATCAGGAGTCGTCCGATTTCGGCATCAAGGCCGGGTACCACAGACGTTCGGCGACCCGTTTTAATAACCCCAAACTCTGTGTCGGCATCCGCGGCAAACTCTATCAAACAATAAACTGGAGCCTCGGCGGCCTTTTGATCGGCGATTATGACGGGGTGCTCGTATCGGGAGACGTGTTCGAGCTCGACAGCATCGGCCGCGCAGGCAGCAAAATGTGGCCTGTCCTGGTGACGGCACGCGTCGTCCGTACCGGCGGCGAAAGCGGGATGGAACTCGCTGCGCAGTTCCTGACCATCAGTGCACCTGCGTTCGATATCCTTGAAGGCATTCTTCTGCGCCGGGCGGCGTATCGAGCAGCAACGTGAAGGTGCGCCTGAACAACATTCATATTTCGACCTCAATCGAAGCTTTTTCCAATAAACCGTGCCTATAATCCGCGTTCCTCTCCGCGGATGGTTTCAAATGATCTCCAGTCAGTCACACAAGGGTGCCGAATACGCGCTGCTCATGCTCCTCGCACTGTTGTGGGGATCTTCCTACATGTTTCTGAAGATCGGGGTCGAGACCATCCCGCCGGTAACCCTGATTGCACTTCGGGTGACGATTGCAGCGGTCTTGCTCGGGGCCATCGTCTGGTGGCGGGGAGAGCGGATCCCTTCGGAACCACGCCTTCTAATGCAGCTATTGTTGCAGGCATTCCTGAACAGCTTCGGCGCCTGGACGATCCTTGCATGGGGACAGCAGTATGTGGAAAGCAGCCTGGCCACCGTCCTGAACTCCACGTCGCCACTGTGGGTGTTCCTCATTACGTTTTTTGTGACGCGCCATGAATCGACAAGCCCGCGCAGGCTCGCGGGAGCTTGCCTCGGGATCGGCGGTGTCGTGTTGATTGTCGGCACGGATGCACTGCAGGGACTGGGTCAGGAAGTCGGCGCCCAACTCGCAATCCTGTTCGCTGCAATGCTGTACGGTTGCGCCGCTATTTACGGGAAACGTTTTTCGAGCCTGAGCCCGACAGTCACCGCCGCAACCGCGATGATCCTTTCATCTGTTGTCATGATACCGTTGAGCCTCGCGGTCGACAGACCGTGGACCATCGCGCCATCCGCGAAATCCCTGATGGCCGCCGTTGCGTTGGGGGTGTTCTGCACCGGTGTCGCGCTGATGATCTATTTCCGGTTGCTGCGCACGCTTGGCTCAATGGGGGCGGCAAGCCAAGGTTACCTGCGAACCGGTGTCGGTGTGGTGCTTGGTGTAGCCATACTGGGTGAAACGATCACCCCCATTATCGGCGCAGGGATTGCAGCCGCCGTCACCGGCGTCATTCTCATCAACATGCCGGCAAGGCGTAAAGCACCCGCGTAATCGTCAGGAATAGAGCTCGCCCGGATCCTTCTCCACGTCCGCAATCACCTGGATATCCCCATCACGGACCGCTTTGAAGAAACAGCTCCGGCGTCCGGTGTGACAGGCAACACCGGTCTGGTCGACCTGCAGCAAAATCGTGTCGTTGTCGCAGTCCCAGCGGAACTCGATGAGTTTCTGGACCTGACCGGACGTCTCGCCCTTTCGCCAAAGCGCACCACGCGAGCGCGACCAGTAGCAGACACGCCCGGTGGAAATGGTTTCACGAACGGCGTCCGCGTTCATCCATGCCATCATCAATATTTCACCGGTATCGGCCTGCTGCGCTATGGCGGGAACGAGACCGTCTTTATTGAAGGCCAGTTCTTCTATGATTTTGTCGGCGACGTCGTTACTCATCATTTTCTCGCAGCGTTAAAGCGTTCAAACCCAGCGGTGAGGTTATCGATCAGGTCCGCCGGGTCTTCCAAACCGATGTGATAGCGAACCACAGGGCCGGAGCCGGTCCAAGGCTTGGCGGTCCTGATCTTTTCCGGATATCCGGGGATGACAAGGCTCTCGTATCCGCCCCAGCTGGCACCGATGCCAAACAGATCGTAGCCATCCAGCATCGCCGCAACGGCCGACTTCGGTGCATCAACAAGTTCGACACTGAACAGACCGCTGGCACCGGTAAAATCCCGTTTCCAGATGTCGTGACCGGGATCCTCCGGCAGGGCAGGGTACATGACGCGTTTCACTTCATCGCGTCCCTGCATCCAGGTTGCCACCTCAATCGCATTCTTGAAGTGCTGCTCCAGGCGAACGCCGATCGTGCGCAGGCCGCGCTGCCCCAGGTAACAGTCATCAGGCGCAGCATGGTAGCCGAAGCTATTCGCCATACCCTTGAGCGCCTGATAGTGCTCCTCGGTGGCGACGGTCACGGTCCCCAGCATCGCATCTGAGTGTCCGACGGTGTATTTGGTCGCCGCCTCGATGACTACATCGACGCCAAGCGCCAAAGGCTTGAAGAAATAGCCGGACGCCCAGGTGTTATCGATCATGGTCACGATGCCGCTTCCTTCGAGAGCACCGACGATGGCGGGGACGTCCTGCACTTCAAACGTCATCGAGCCCGGGCTCTCCAGATAAACGACGACCGTGTTGTCGCGTACCAGATCCTTGATCCCGGCGCCGATCAGTGGGTCGTAGAATTCGACGTCCACCCCGGCGCGGCCGAGGATCGTGCCGCTCACCCGCGAACGCGTCGGTCCATAAACGGTATCGGCGACCAGAATGTGATCTCCGTTCTTCACGAACGTATTGACGGCGCCGGCAATGGCCCCGAGCCCGGAGGGATAGGCAACCGTTTTGTGGCCGCCGTGCAGCGCCGTGACCGCAGCCTCGAAAGCGAACTGCGTCGGAGTACCGGAACGTCCGTACTGCGGCCCCCGGTAGGGTGGACGGTCCCGTGTTTCGAACTGTTCGAGCGTCGGGAAGGTAATCGTCGAGGCATGATAAACGGGCGGATTGACGATGCCCTGGTTGCCTTCCGGATCCAGTCCGGCGTGAGCCAGGATCGTGTTCTGACGGTATCTGCCCTTCAAGTCGTCACTCATGGTGTCCCTCATTCTGCACATTTGACGCCGAGACATTAACCGAGCGGCGGGCGCTTGGCGATAGGGCCGTATTACAGAGGAATCATGGGTTTTTTCATTTCTGCAGTGCGGTAGAGCGTTGTGATCCATCACAGAATGTTATGGGAACATTGCGTTTCGTCTTGAGGGCCGTTCGTGAATCGTGTTACGGATTCGGGTCTGCTGGGGGACTGTGTTGTTTTTCCGGTCAGACAAATACGTAAAATGAAGTCTTCAGGGAGCTTAATCACTATGAAGAAAACTGCATTTATCTCGGCTGCTGCTGCGGCAGTTATGGCGATCGGTGCAACCGCCGCCAGTGCCGCGACGCTGGACGATGTGAAGGCACGTGGCGAACTGCGTTGCGTCGTGTCGACCGGTCTTGCCGGTTTCGCATACACGGATTCCGCTGGCGTTTATCAGGGCTTTGACGCCGACTTCTGTCGTGCGACCGCCGCTGCGGTCCTCGGCGATGCGAGCAAGGTCAAGTTCGTACCGGCCACCGGTAAAACCCGTTTCACGATCCTGAACTCCGGTGAAGGTGACGTGCTTTGGCGGAACACCACCTGGACGTTCGTGCGTGACGTCGACGTCAAACTGACGTTCGTTGGCGTCAACTACTACGACGGTCAGGGCTTCATGGTTCCGAAGTCGCTCGGCGTTAAATCGGCCAAGGACCTCGACGGCGCGACGGTCTGCATCCAGACCGGCACGACGACCGAACTGAACCTCGCCGACTTCTTCCGTACCAACAAGATCAAGTACGAGCCGGTTCCGATCGAAACCAACGACGAGTCGCGCACCAACTATCTTGCTGGCCGCTGCGACGTTTACACGACGGACGCTTCCGGTCTCGCCGCGACGCGTTCGACGTTCCCGAACCCGAAAGATCACGTGATTCTTCCGGAAATCATTTCCAAAGAACCGCTTGGCCCGGCCGTTCGTCAGGGTGACGACGCGTGGGGTGACACGATCCGTTGGGTCCTGAATGCGACGCTCGCCGCTGAAGAGCTCGGCATCACGCAAGCCAATGTCGCTGAACTCGCCAAAGGTACGAACAACCCGGAAATCAACCGGATGCTCGGCACCGAAGGTGACCTCGGCGCAATGCTCGGTCTTCAGAAAGACTGGGTCGTGAAGGTTATTTCCGCTGTCGGTAACTACAGCGAAATCTTCGATCGTCACATCGGCCCGAGCACGCCGATTGCTCTGGAGCGTGGTCTGAACGCGCTTTGGACCCAAGGTGGCCTTCAGTACACGCCGCCGTTCCGTTGATCCGGAACTTGCCGTCGGCGTAAGCTGACGTCACGAACTTTGCGGGTGGGCACGGTCCTGCCGGCCCACCCGTCGAAGTTCACGCACTTAACACCCGCATGCCGATACACGGCGATAAAAAATGGGTGAAGGTGCAGGGAGGTGTCGCAGGGGACGGCCACGATCGGACGCCCTTGCTGTGTGTACAACCCGGGGGACGGACGGCCAATGAACACAACCACCGCGGACCACGATATGGAAGGGCGCTCAGCCCTTAGTAAACTGTGGACGAACCGCGAAGCCCGATCTGTTATTCTGCAAATTCTGACAATGGCAGCCTTGATCGGCTTCTTCGCATTTATTCTCACAAACGCAGTCGCAAACCTTGCTGCTGTGGGCAAGACTTTCAGTTACGATTTTCTCGGCGAACCCGCCAGTTACGACATCAACCAGTCGCTGATCGACTACACGTCTCGTGACACGCACCTTCGCGCTGGTGTCGTCGGCCTGTTGAATACGGGATTGGTCGCAATCTGCGGCATCGCGCTCGCCACGGTCCTCGGGTTCATACTCGGCATTCTCAGACTTTCGCCGAATTTCCTGCTGAACAAAATCAGCTACGTGTTTATCGAATTCACGCGGAACGTGCCGGTACTTCTGCACATCCTGCTGATTCACGGCATCATTGTTCACGCATTACCGCACCCAAAAGTCGCCAGCACGGAATATAATCTGGCGGATCTGTTCTTCCTCTCGAACCGCGGCGTGTTTGCCCCCAAACCGCTGATGGAACCCCTGTTCTGGGCGACCATCATTGCGTTTGTGGTCGGGATCGGGTTTACGATCTGGTTCCGCCGCCATGCCAAGAAAGTGCAGGATGAAACCGGGAAGATTTATCCGGTATTCCTGATTTCGGTGGCCGCGATCATCGGTTTGCCAGTCGTGGTCTTCTTCATCACCGGCGCACCGATCAACTGGGATGTCCCCGAGTTCCAGCGTTTCAACTTCAAGGGCGGCATGGTCGTACTTCCCGAGTTCATGGCGCTATGGCTGGCCCTATCGCTCTATACGGCGGCGTTCATCGGCGAAATCGTCCGGGCCGGCATCCTCTCCGTCAGTCATGGGCAGTGGGAAGCAGCAGGCGCCTTGGGTATCCGGCGCAGCCGCATTCTCAACCTGGTGATCATTCCCCAGGCGCTTCGGGTCATCATCCCGCCACTGACTAGCCAGTATCTGAACCTGACCAAGAACTCCTCGCTGGCCATCGCCATCGGCTACATGGACATCGTCGCCACGCTCGGCGGTATCTCGCTGATGCAGACAGGCAAGGAAATGGAAACGATGATCCTCGTGATCGCGGTTTATCTCGTGATCTCGCTGATGATCTCGGCGTTCATGAACTGGTACAACAAACGTATCAAGCTGGTAGAGCGGTGAGGGGGATAGATCATGAGTGAAGTCGCACAACATTATCCTCCCGGCCAGCATCCGGACATGCCGCCCCCCGCGGGGCAGCGTGGAGTCCTCTTGTGGCTCAGGACCAATCTGTTCTCGTCGTGGGTGAATACGCTCATGACGATCGTGGCGGTCTATCTGCTGTACAAGATCGTCCCGCCGTTGCTTGACTGGGCCGTCCTCGACGCCGTCATGAATGCCGCAAATCGCGACGAATGCCGCCAACTCGGCAGCGGCGCCTGCTGGGCATTCATCAACGATCGCTTCAACATTCTGGTGTACGGGTTCTATCCGGCAGCGGAACGCTGGCGGGTGAACATGTCGTTCATCCTGCTCTGTCTTGCGCTGGTGCCGGTTCTGTTCGACCACGTACCGTTCCGCAAACCAGGCCTTATATTCTCCTGCGTCTACCCACTGATCGCCGGCTGGCTGCTTCTTGGCGGTTTCGGACTGCAACCGGTGGGAACGGATGAATTCGGCGGCATGATGCTGAACACGGTTGTCGGTGTGACCGGCATCGCGTTCTCTTTGCCGCTCGGCATTCTGCTGGCGCTTGGCAGGCAATCGCACCTGCCGATCGTGAAGTCGTGCTCGGTCTGTTTCATCGAGTTCATCCGCGGCGTGCCGCTGATCACACTGCTGTTCGTGGCCTCGACCATGCTCAACTACTTCCTGCCGCCGGGGACGACGTTCGATCTTCTGCTCAGGGTGCTGATCATGGTGACGCTGTTCTCGTCCGGTTATATCGCCGAGGTTGTCCGCGGCGGTCTGCAGGCTATTCCGAAAGGACAGTACGAAGCCGCCGACAGCATGGGCCTCAAGTACTGGCAGTCGATGCGTCTGATCGTGCTGCCGCAAGCCTTGAAGATCTCAATTCCGGGGATCGTCAACACCTTCATCGGCCTGTTCAAGGACACGACGCTGGTGCTGATCATCGGCCTTCTCGACGTACTCGGGATCGGAAAGTCGTCACTTGCCGACGCACAGTGGAACGGACTGTCGAACGAGATCTATGTCTCGATCGCACTGTTCTTCTTCGTCTTCTGCTTCGGCATGTCACGCTACTCGATCTATCTCGAGAAGAAACTGGACAAGGGTTACAAGCGCTAAGACGCGCTCAGTCAATGAGCGCCACGGCGCAACAGGGAAAGGACTTATAGTCATGGGTGAAGTAAACGCAGCCGCAAGCAAAACGCCCGTTGCATCGGCAGCCGGGGACGACGATCTGATCGAGATCATCGGCATGCACAAGTGGTACGGGGATTTCCACGTCCTCAAGGACATCAACTTGCACGTCAAACGGGGCGAACGGATTGTCATCTGCGGTCCGTCCGGCTCCGGTAAGTCAACGATGATCCGTTGCATCAACCGACTGGAAGAACACCAGAAGGGACAGATCATCGTCGACGGGATCGAGTTGACCAACGACCTCAAGCAGATTGACGCCATTCGCCGCGAAGTCGGCATGGTGTTCCAGCACTTCAATCTGTTCCCGCACCTGACGGTGTTGGACAACTGCACGCTGGGGCCGATCTGGGTGCGTCAGACGCCGAAGGCCGAAGCCGAAGCGACGGCGATGGAATATCTTTCCAAGGTCAAGATTCCGGAGCAGGCACACAAGTATCCCGGGCAGCTTTCGGGTGGCCAGCAGCAACGTGTCGCCATCGCGCGTTCGCTCTGCATGAACCCCCGTATCATGCTGTTTGACGAGCCGACCTCGGCGCTCGACCCGGAAATGATCAAGGAAGTGCTGGATACAATGGTATCTCTTGCTGAAACCGGCATGACCATGCTGTGCGTCACGCACGAAATGGGCTTTGCCCGGACCGTGGCCGACCGCGTGATCTTCATGGACGGTGGTGAAATCATCGAGGAGAACGAGCCCGAAGAGTTCTTCGGTAACCCTCAGCATGAACGTACCAAGCTCTTCCTGAGCCAGATTCTCGGTCACTGACCGACAAGGACTATCCCAGAGGGGGGATGGTGAGACGGTCCGCTACTCGGAAACGAGGCGGGCCGTCTCTCATTATGGGGCCGTCAGTCGAAAATACCGAGCGTCCGCGGATCCTCGATGAGCCGGGTTTCCTGTTCATAAGCCTGGAACCCGGCACGCTGGTAGACCTGCAGCGCGTTCGGATGATCAAGATTGCAGGTGTGCACGGTGACGCGTTCCGGCCCACGTGACCAGGCTTCGTCAACGGCGGTCCGTAGCAAATAGGCGCCGTATCCCTGACCGATGAAATCCGGGATCAGCCCGAAGTAAACAAGCTCGATGCGCTTGCCGTCCTCCAGATCACCGAGCTCGAAATAGCCGGCCGGCACACCTGCGACGTAGAGCACGAACAGATCGACGTTTTCCGCCTGAATGGCGGCACGCAAGTCGTCGTCCGGCATGATGCGGCGCTCCCACCACAGATTGTCTGCACCGACCGTATTGTACAGGTAACGGTAAAACGAGACCGTCGGATTCTCTGCGACCATGATGGCTAGCGGCCCCATCGGCGGCGGCGGGGGCGGCGTGCCTGGCGGCGCCGTCATCTCAAGATAAGTGATAACCGTTTCGATTTCGGCGGGCGTATTTTCCGCCATCGGGCCTACTCGGTATCGATGGGCGTGTCGTGGCGGCTACCCCATTCGGTCCAGGAGCCGTCATAAACCGCGATTTCGCTTTCGCCGATCAAATGCCCGGCAAAGGCGATGACGCACGCCGTCACACCGGATCCGCAGCTCGCAACCAGCGGCTTTTTGAAATCAATACCCGCGCTATCAAAGATATTCTTGATCTCGTCGGCGGAACGGAAGGTAAAGTTGTCGTCTTTATCCATCAGCAGGTTGAAGGGCAAGTTGACACTGCCGGGCATATGCCCCTTGCGCAGGCCTTCGCGCGGTTCATCCGCTGTTCCGGCAAAACGACCGGCACTTCTGGCGTCGACGACGAGCTCACGCTGCGTTTTGCAATTGTCGATCAACTGATCGACCGAGCGGACGAGGAAATTGTTCATACGCGGCGTGAAATGACGTTCCTTCGGTACCGGCGGCAAATCGTCCGTTGCGCGACCTTCCGCCAACCATTTCGGCAACCCGCCGTCCAGTACGGAAACATCTTCGTGACCATAGAGGCGAAACATCCACCAAACCCTGCACGCGGCCATACCGCCGCCGTTTGCGTCGTACACGACGATGCGGTTGCCGTCACCAAGCCCCAGCTTCCTGACCCGGCTCGAAAACTTCTCGGGCGAGGGAATCATGTGCGGCAGTTCGCTGGTTTCATCCGCTACGTCGTCGATGTCAAAGAACACGGCGCCCGGAATGTGACAGCCCCGGTACTCTGCCTTCGCATTTCTTCCGGTTCCGGGCAGAAACGAGGTCGCATCCACGATGCGAACATCCGGCGCTTTCAGATGGTCGGCAAGCCACTCCGTCGAAACGAGTGCATCCTGATTGACGTATGACATGAATTTACTCCAACCATGCAGGAACCGGCAGATTCTTGCTCTTCAAAAACGCCGGATTGAAAAGTTTGGTCTGGTACCTGGAACCAGGATCGCACAGCACCGTGACGATGGTGTGACCGGGGCCAAGGTCCTTTGCGAGACGAACCGCACCGGCGACGTTGATCGCCGTAGAACCACCCAGGCACAGTCCTTCATGTTGCAGCAGATCAAACACTAGCGGCAATGCCTCCTCATCCGGGATCATGTACGGATAATCGACGGTGATGTCCTCGATAATCGGCGTAACACGGCCAAGACCGATCCCCTCGGAGATGGACCCGCCCTCGGATGCCGTCGCTTCACCGTTCTTGAACAGGTTGTACATTGCCGCGCCCAGCGGGTCGGCGCATCCAATGGCGATCTTCGGATTTTTCTCTTTCAGGAATGTGGACGTGCCGGCAAGTGTCCCGCCGGTACCGACAGCGCAAATGAATCCGTCCACCTTGCCGTCCAGCTGTTCCCAAATTTCAGGACCTGTGGTCAGGTAGTGCGCCTTGCGGTTGGAGAGATTGTTCCATTGATCCGCAAAAAGGCAGCCGCCTTCCGACGTCTCCGCCGTCTCTTCAGCCAGGCGGCGCGCGATATGCTGATAGTTGTTCGGATCGGAGAAAGGCAGGGCAGGGACTTCCAGCAGTTCCGCGCCGCAAAGGCGCAGCATGTCCTTTTTTTCCTGGCTCTGCGTCTCGGGGATTACGATCTTGCACTTGTAGCCCCGGGTATTCGCCATCAGGGCGAGGCCGATCCCGGTATTGCCGGCGGTGCCTTCGACAATCGTACCGCCCGGCCTCAGGATGCCCGCTTCCTCCGCATCCAGCACCATCTGCCGCGCTGGACGATCCTTGACGGATTGACCCGGGTTCAAAAACTCGGCTTTTCCGTATATTTCGCAACCGGTGGCTTCCGAGACGCCGGACAACCTGATCAGCGGCGTGTTGCCGACTGCATCTTCAAAACCCGTCTTGATATCCATTGATGATTTCCCCGGTCGGAATTTGCTTTTGTTCTGTTTAGCAGTGTTGAGATTATCGACGCTGCCGGAGCCGATCAAGCACCGGCCAGACAGAATCCATCAACTCCATTTGGCGAGTACCTTGTCCTTATTCAACATCAGCCACTGCAAGGCGACGATCGTCATTGCATTGTTGACGAGACCATTCTCGATCGCATCGTAGGCCTCGCGAAAAGGCACGGTAAACGGCCGTATATCCTCACCTTCGTGCTCGACGCCGTGATATCCGTTCACATTCGACAGATCCGCATGACCGACATAGACGAACACCGATTCCGTCGTACCGCCGGGGCTGACGAGATAGTGACTCACGAGCATCAGATCCGTGAGTTCCGTCCCCGTCTCTTCGATCGTTTCCCGATACGCAACGTCCTCAGGCTGTTCTCCCGGTTCAATCATCCCGGCAACCCCCTCGTAAATCCAAGGCGAGGAGTCATCATCGAACCAAGGCGAATTCATCGCAAAATACGCACCAGGCCTGAATTGCTCGATCAACATTACCGTGTCCCGTACCGGGTCGTACGGCAGGACTGCGACTGCGTGCCCGCGTTCGAATATCTCGCGCTTGATCTCGGGCGTCCACTCGCCGTTGAACTTCCGGTGGCGAAGCGAGCAGATGTTTAGATCGAAAAACCCGCTGTATCCGGGTTCCTTTTTGATGTCTTCGACATCATGTCTTGTAAAAGCGTGCTTTTTCATGCCGCTAATAATCGGGACCACAATCGTTTTGTCCAGTCGCGATCCGATATCGGCGCGGCAGAAATTCCGGGGGTAAATAATGTCCGACGAACAGCCGAGCGTACTTTGCGATATCGATCACCGAGGTGTGGCGACCGTTACGCTCAACCGACCGCATGTGAACAACGCATACAACGGGGATATGGTCCTCAAGTTACTGGACGGTGTTCGCGAACTCGGCCGGAACGATGGCGTGCGGGCGATTGTCCTGAAAGGCAACGGCAAGCATTTTCAGGCAGGCGCGGATCTCGCATGGCTGAACGAGGTGCGGCAGGGAACGCCCGAAGAAAACCTTCACGTTTCGGAACGCACCACGGACGCCGTCCGTGAACTCAATCAGCTCATGAAACCAACGGTGGCGCTTGTTCACGGCGCTTGCTTCGGCGGCGGAACCGGCATTATTGCCGCCTGCGATGTCGTCATCGCTTCGGACGATGCCATGTTCTCTATTGCGGAAGTCCGATGGGGCCTGCACGCCGGTCCGATCATTCCGCAACTGGCAGCCGCCATCGGCCCGAGGCAGGTCCGCCGATATGCGATCACCGCCGAACGGTTCGATGCAGCTACGGCAGAGAAACTCGGTCTCGTTCACACCGTCTGTCCACGCGGTGAACTGGAGGCGACCGGAGCGAAGATCATCGACAGCATCATGATGAACGGTCCAGGCGCAGTTGCGGCAACAAAACATATTCTGTTCGAAACGTCGGGGCTCTTTATCGATGACGAACTCGCTGCCAGCCTGGCTGAAGGCCATTCCGGCCAGCGTCAAACCGACGAGGCATCGGAAGGTCTGCTGAGTTTTGCCGAGAAACGAAACGCATCCTGGTTCACACCGGCATAGAAGAGCTCACAGATTCCAATGCCGCGCCCGAACCGTGATATTCTAGGAGGGTCATGACCGGAATCATTATCAAGGACATCGACGATGACACGGAACTGCCGGAGAATTTCCGCGCGGTCTACGATATCTGGCGAGCCTTGCCGAAATCGCCCGACCTGCCACTGGAATCCGGACTCTCGTTGGAGTTCATTCCGCCGAAACTGTTGCCCTGGTCGGTTGTCGTGGATGTCGAAACCGATCCTCTCGATTTTCGTTTCCGTTTCTGGGGAACGGAGAGAACGAACCTGATCGGTGCCGAAATGAGTGGGAAACTGTTGAGCAATATCGCCGACGAAATCATGCGGCAAGGCAATCGCGACGAGTATGAAGCCGTCTACAGGAACGGCCGCGCTGTCCTTTGTCAGACGCCGATCGTGACCCGTACAGGGCTCAACTCCTGCAGGTTGTCTATCCGTCTTCCGCTAAGCAACGACGGCACGACTGTTTCGAGGATTTTCTCGGCAGTCGACCCAGAACTGATCAACGATGACCACTACGCATTTTATGGCACTGTCCCGAAACGAGGGCTCTAACCGTGACGAAAAGTGAAAAAATCGAATTCGAGGGGGCGCTCGGCGATATGCTGGCGGCGCGGCTGGATATGCCGGACGGCGAGGTCCACGCCTATGCGCTATTTGCGCACTGTTTCACATGCACCAAGGACATATTTGCCGCCAGCCGGATTGCAGAGCGCTTGACGGCTCATGGAATCGCCGTGCTGCGCTTCGATTTCACGGGTCTCGGCGCAAGTGAAGTCGAGTTCGCCAATACCAACTTCACGTCGAACGTCGGCGATCTCGTCGCCGCCGCCGGCTACATGCGTCAGAACCTGGCCGCACCGAAGATGCTGATCGGCCACTCGCTCGGTGGTGCCGCGGTGCTTGCCGCAGCGCCCCGCATCAACGAAGTCGAAGCCGTCTGCACGATCGGCGCACCGGCCGACCCGGGACATGTCGCCAATAACTTCGGCGACGATATCCGCCGCATCGAGAAAGAGGGAGAGGCCGAGATCACCCTGGTGGGCCGTCCGTTTCGCATCAGAAAGCAGTTCCTCGATGATATTCGCGCCCAAAAACTCAGTGACATCGTCGCCCACCTGGGCCGCGCCTTGCTGATCTTTCATTCACCGGCGGACAACATCGTGGGCATCGACAATGCACAGGAGATTTATGTCGCGGCAAAGCACCCGAAGAGCTTCGTCTCTCTCGATAATGCCGATCACTTGCTCTCAAAACGCGCCGATGCAGTGTATTGCGCCAACGTCATTGCCGCCTGGGCCGAGCGGTATTTGTCCACGGCGCCTGATAGCGCCGTCGTTTCAGAGGTGCAGGCGGCCGATGACGCGGTTGTCGTGCAAGAGACCGGAAAGGGACGTTTCACGAACGCGATATCCATTGGCGGCCGGCACCTTCTTCGCGCCGATGAACCGTTGAGCGTCGGCGGCAACGATTCTGGACCGACGCCTTATGACTTTCTGCTGGCGGGACTGGGTGCCTGTAAATCGATGACCATGCGTATGTACGCCGAACGCAAGGGCTGGCCGCTGCAGCGCGCGACCGTGACGCTGCGACATGAGAAGATCCATGCGGAAGACTGCGAGACTTGTGAAACAGAGACGGGCAAGGTCGACCGGATCGACACGGCAATTTCACTCAGCGGTGACCTGACCGACGAACAACGGCAAAAGATCTTCGAGATTGCCGAACGCTGTCCGGTTCACCAGACACTGAAGCATGAGATTAATCTGACAGCGAAACTGACCAAATAGAGGCTACGTCCAAAGGCGTCCCGTCGACCCCAGCAAGACGGTAATAAGACCGAGCGCCAGATTGGTCCCGACAATCAGGCGAATCCGTTCCAGGTTCTGCCGTGCCACATCCCAGTTCTCGTCCGAGACGGCGGCCTTAAAACGCGCATATGGCTTCAGGTACAGATAGACGAACAGCGCGATCATCACCCAGCCGGTGCCGTGCATCCAATGGATATGAAGCCCGGCGCCACCGAATCCGCCGAAATCGACAAAGACCTGCCAGTAACCGGTGACGGGCAGCAGGACGACGGACACCCAGACCCAGAAGAAGAAACGTGCGAATACGCGGTTCCAGAGCTTCAGTCGCTCCGGCGGCGGCTCGATCGCCGGCACGCTGGGCCTCAGGACCTGGTAGGCAAAGAACATGCCCCCCACCCAGACAACGGCGAACAGGGCATGCAGACCAAGCATAAACGGGGAAAATTCGATCATTTCGCTGCCTTCTCCAGTTCCGCTGCAAGCGTGCGGATTTCATCTGCAGCCTGCGATGACGGCTCGCTTTCCGTCACACCGAGGCCTTCCATCATCGATGCCGCAAAGGCAACGCGGTTACCGAGCGTTGCTGTCGTCAGTGCCAGGTCGTCCTTTTTCAAAAACCCCTGAACCGTCTCGACGAGACGTGACCGGGGCGGCACCCGGTTCAGTACGAGGCGCACATCGGTGCCCTGGTCCTTGGCAAAAGATGCCGTCGGCGTCGTCGCCCAGACGTCCATGGGCGAGGGTTGTACCGGAATGACGACAAGATCGGCCGCACGCATGGCGTTCTTGGTTTCCGTTTCGGCATGCGGTGGACAATCGATCAAAACGATGTCGTATCCGCCCCGGAGCCGATCCAGTTCCGTGCCGACCCGCCACCCGGAAACGTCGCTTAGATGTATTTCCGGCACATTCTTGTCGTTGGCGATGCGCAAGCCGTGCCAGGCGGTCAAACTCGATTGCGGGTCGATATCCATCAGGGCCACGCTGCGATCGGCAGACCAGGCGACGGCGAGCTGTGCAGCGATTGTCGTCTTGCCGGCGCCGCCTTTTTGCTGCGCAACGGCGATAATACGTGCGGGCATTCAGCGCTCCCTGTTCCAACCGCTTGTTCGGACGGATCGATTGCTGAAAGCATAGATTGGGCGACGGTCTCTCTCAATGCCCGTTAGGGCCCTCAACTGCCTGTTTCATAAATTTTCATTGCAGCACGCAGGATATCTTTAGCGTGCGCCCCGAGCCGTGTACGATTCCCGGATGGATAAGAATGCCCTATTAACTGTGGCGCAAATGTCGACCGCGGATGAGCTGGCGATACGCGCTGGCACACCCGGATTGACGCTGATGGAGCACGCAGGGCGCGCCGTCGCGGAACGTGCCGCGCGGCTCGCGGGCAGGCGACCTATCGTCGTGCTCTGCGGCCCCGGCAACAACGGCGGTGACGGTTATGTCGCGGCCCGTTATCTGAAGAACAGGGGGCACCGGGTACGCATTGCCTGCCTCGGCGATCCCAACCACCTCAAAGGCGACGCGCTGGCGAATTTCAAGCGCTGGACCGGAACGGTAGAGCCGCTCGCGCCGATGGTGCTTGAGGAGAACTGCGTTCTGGTCGACGCGCTTTTCGGCGCCGGCCTTGCCCGCGACATCGACGGCGTCGCGTCGCATGTCATCAACGCGGCGGCAGCTCTGGAACTGACGACAATCGCGGTCGACCTGCCGAGCGGCATCAACGGCGACAGCGGCGCCGTCATGGGCTGCGCCATCCCGGCAACGGAGACCGTTACCTTTTTCCGCAAGAAACCGGGGCACCTTCTGTATCCGGGGCGGGAATACTGTGGTGACGTTCATGTGATCGACATCGGCATTCCCGAGAGCGTGCTCACGGCAATCCGGCCGGAGCGGTACGAGAATTTGCCGGCCATTTGGAAAACGAAGGTCTTCGGTATCCGCCAGCCGACCGACCACAAGTACACGCGCGGTCATGCCGTGATCGCGGGCAGCAACGCCATGGCCGGCGCGGCGCGGCTAGCGGCACGCGGCGCACGGCGGGCAGGGGCCGGACTGGTGACGCTCGCCGTGCCGGAAAAGGCACTGCCGGTGTATCTGGCAGGCGATCCGGGAAATCTTGTCGAAACGCGTGAGTCGCTTGCGGACACGCTGGCTGACCCACGCCGGAATGCGGTGCTGGTCGGCCCCGGTATTGGCGTCGGTGCGGAGACCAGGGACATGGTCCTGGCAGCGCTTGGTGGCGGATCGCGGGCTGCCGTGCTCGATGCCGACGCGATTTCGTCGTTTGCCGAAGAACCGCGCCACCTTTTCGATGCGATTCGCGGTCCATGCGTGATGACGCCGCACGAAGGTGAGTTCCGGCGCCTGTTCGATATCAAGGGCGACAAGGTTGCGCGAGCCCGCAAGGCTGCAGAGATATCCGGCGCGGTGGTGGTGCTGAAAGGCGCGGACACGGTGATCGCCGCCCCCGACGGCCGCGCCGCCATTAATTCCAGCGCGCCGCCATGGCTTGGTACGGCTGGGGCAGGCGACGTGCTCGCGGGCATCGCGCTTGGCTTTCTGGCACAAGGCGCACCGCCGTTCGAAGCAGCCGCAGCGGCCGTCTGGTGTCATGGCGCCGCTGCTGCAGGGATCGGACCCGGCCTGATCGCGGAAGACCTCACCGAAGCATTACCCGGCGTTTTTGCCAATTTGTGCGAAACCTAACACCTGATACTATATACATTGGCGACAGCCATGATTCCGACAGAAAACAAAGGCACCTAGAACGATATGGACGGTGAACCGACAAGCTTCCTGGATCGCACGATCAGCAATCTTCGCGACGGCTGGCGGGCAATAGCGGGTACCAGTTACGACCTTTCGACCGCCATGGCGCGGCCGGACCTGCCGGATTCCGATCTGGAGACCCTGCGCAAGCAGATGTTGGCGTGCCTCAACAACAAGGGCGGTGAGGTCTCCGCACGCGCCGAAGCGGCCAAGCTGGGACAGGTCTACCTCGCGCTGGACGAAAAGGGCCGCAAACGCTTTTTGAGTGTCCTTGCGCGTGAATTCGACACCGATCCGGCACAGGTCGATGCGGCCATGGACGCCGTTCAGCTCGCCGACGACGACAATGACCGCCGGGATGCCGAGCATCTGTTGAAGAAAGCTCTCGAAGCCCCACGAACGCGTCTGTTGACACAGTTCAACGCGTTGCCGGACGGGGTCAAATTCCTTGTCGACATGCGCGCCGAGTTGCTCCGTTTCTCAAGGGAAGATCAGGCGTTGAAGGCGCTCGAACGCGACCTGCGAGGCATTCTCGTCTCCTGGTTCGATGTCGACTTCCTCGAACTCAGGCAGATTTCCTGGGACAAGACCCCGGCGACCATTCTCGAGAAGCTGATCGCCTACGAGGCCGTCCACGCCATCAAAAGTTGGGACGACCTGAAAAACCGGCTGGACTCGGACCGCCGGTGCTTCGCTTTTTTCCACCCGCGCATGCCCGACGAGCCGCTGATCTTCGTCGAAGTCGCCCTCGTTAACGGGATTGCCGGAAACGTGCAGGAACTGCTCGACGAAAACGCACCGTTGTTAAGCCCGGACGCGGCGGATACCGCGATTTTCTATTCGATTTCCAACGCCCAACAGGGTCTTGCCGGGATCAGTTTCGGCAACTTCCTGATCAAGCGCGTCGTCGCCGAACTGCGCGAGGACTTCGAGAACCTGAAGGCATTCTCGACACTGTCGCCGATCCCGGGCTTCCGGAAGTGGCTGGATGGCTTGTTCTCGGCCGGCGATCCAAAGATCCTGCTGCCGGCGGAGCGCAAGGCACTCAAGGCTGCGACGGAAAAGACCAAGGGCCTGAAGGGCGCTGTGAAGGACATTCTGAACGATCCGACATGGTATCAGGACCCGGCCGTCTCCGATGCGCTGAAGGCCCCGCTGATGCGGCTCTGCGCGCGCTACCTGGCCGAGGAAAAACGCCGCGAGGGCAGGGCAGCAGACCCGGTCGCGCATTTCCATCTTTCCAACGGCGCCGCGATCGAGCGCATCAACTGGCTTGGCGATACGTCCACGAACGGTATTCGTCAATCGGCCGGCATGATGGTCAATTACCTGTATCATCTCGGCAAGATCGAGGATAACCACGAGGCCTACAGCGCGCGCGGCAAGGTCTCGACATCGAGCAGCGTCCGCAGCCTGCTCAAAGGTTAGACCTCAGTGCCAGAAAACCGCGTAAATTCGCCGTTTCCTTGCGATTGACAGTGAAGGCTAAATAAGTAGAGTGTCGCACCGCTTCGGGGCGGGGCGCATTGGGCCGGTTGGCTCAATGCAATCTCGGGCGGGCGTGGTGAAATTGGTAGACACGCAGGTTTTAGGTACCTGTGACGCAAGTCGTGGGGGTTCAAGTCCCTCCGCCCGCACCAGTTTTGTCAAAGTGCCGGCCGCCGAAGCCCGGTGGAGTTTATCCATCAGCTGTCTCAAACGATTGAATGTCTGGAATTCCGATGCAGGTTACTGAAATCAAATCCGAAGGTCTGAGCCGCGAATACAAGGTCGCGCTCCCGGCAAGCGAAATCGAGGAAAAGGTCAACCACAGGCTCGCGGAAATCGCCAAAACCGCATCTCTGCCGGGTTTCCGTCCGGGTAAGGTGCCGGTATCGCTGCTGAAAAAGCGCTATGGCCCGTCGGTAATGGGTGAAATTCTCGAAAGTGCGGTGACGACCTCGTCGGAGCAGGCAATGGCCGAAAAAGGCGTACGTCCGGTCAGTCAGCCCGAATACGAAGTGACGTCCTTCGAGGACGGCAAGGATCTCGAATACACCATGTCCTTCGACATCCTGCCGGACATCGACCTTCCGGACTTCGGCAAGATCAGCATCGAAAGGCTGGTCCCGCAGGTCGAGGAAAAAGACGTCGAAGAAACACTTCAACGGATCGCCGAAGCAAACAAGAGCTCCGAGCCGATCTCCGGAAACCGCAAGTCCAAGTCGGGCGATATCGTCGTTATCGACTTTGTCGGCAAGGTTGACGGCGAAGCGTTCGCCGGCGGTTCGGCCGAGGGGTACAACCTCGAACTCGGCTCCGGTAACTTCATCCCGGGCTTCGAAGACCAGCTCATCGGCGTCAACGCCGGCAGCGACGTCGAAGTCAACGTGAAGTTCCCCGACGAGTACGGCGCCGAAGCGCTTGCCGGCAAGGATGCCGTGTTCGAAGTCAAGGTCACCGAAATTCGTGAAGCCAAGCCGTCACCGATCGATGACGATCTGGCGAAGCTGGCCGGTGCCGAAAACCTTGAGAAACTGCGCGAGATGATCCGGGAAGAGCAGGGCCGCGAGTTCAAGGACTACGGCCGGATGCTCGTGAAACGCCGCCTGATGGACAAACTCGCCGACCTGGTCGACTTCGATGTGCCGCCGCGTCTGGCTGAACAGGAATACAATTCCATCATGCACCAGTGGCAGCATGAGCAGCACGGTTCGGACGCCGCGCATGGGGACGACAAGGACCATGAAGAAGCGCACGCAATCGAGCCCGACAAAGCGCAGGCCGAAGAGTTCCGGGAACTGGCCGACCGCCGTGTCCGGCTTGGTCTGCTGCTCAACGAGATCGGCCGCAACAACAACATCCAGATCGGCCAGGATGACATGAACAAGGCGATGTTGCAGGAAGCCCGTAAGTACCCGGGTCAGGAGCAGCAGGTCATGGAGTTCTTCAAACAGAATCCGCAGGCCCTCGAGCAGGCTGCTGCGCCGATCTACGAAGACAAGATCATCGATTTCATTCTCGAGATGGTGAAAGTCACTGAAAAGACGGCCACCATGGAAGAACTGGTGAAGGAAATCGAAGCCGAAAACGAAGAACAGGACGAAAAGCCCAAGAAGGCCGCGCCGAAGAAAAAAGCGGCCACGAAGAAAAAGGCCGCCGCCAAAAAGAAACCGGCCGCCAAGAAAGACGAAGGCTGATCGCCATAGATCCGGTTCTGCGGCAGCCGTTTTGAACCCGGCTGCCGCGCACCTGCCCGATCGAATATCCGCAACTGAGTCCTTGCATGGCCGGGCTTCGCGGATTATTTCGGAATGACCAGTTACACAAGGGAGACACCGGGAATGTCTGACGCTTTGGACACCTACATGAATACGCTTGTGCCGATGGTGGTGGAAACCACCAACCGTGGCGAGCGTGCCTACGACATTTACTCGCGTCTCCTTAAGGAACGGATCATCTTCCTGACCGGTGCCGTCCACGACGACGTTGCTAGCCTCGTCTGCGCGCAGCTTCTGTTTCTGGAATCGGAAAACCCGGACAAGGACATTTCGTTCTACATCAATTCACCGGGTGGCGTCGTGACGTCGGGTCTCGCGATTTATGACACGATGCGCTACATCCGACCGGACGTGTCGACCGTCTGTATCGGTCAGGCTGCATCCATGGGTTCGCTGCTGCTTTGCGCCGGGACCAAGGGCAAACGCTATGCACTCCCGAACTCGCGGGTGATGATTCACCAGCCGTCCGGCGGCGCACAGGGTCAGGCATCGGATATCGAGATCCAGGCGCGCGAAATCCTCAAACTTCGCGAGCGCCTGAACAACATGTACGTGGAGCACACCGGCAACGATCTCGAAAAGATCGAAAAAGCCGTCGATCGCGACACCTTCATGAGTGCCGAAGAAGCCAAGGAGTTCGGTCTCGTCGACGAAGTTGTCATCGAACGGCCGCGGCTGAACGACGAAGACTGACGCGTGCGACAAACGGCGGCTTTTTCAGCACACGGTTTGTTGACCGGTATTCGGTATAGGCCGCGACACATTGGGGATTGTATGGCCCCTCTCGCGGCGGGTAACATAACGATTCTAGAGAACGTACGGATCGAGGAGTCCCTATGAGCAGCAAGTCCGGCAGCGGTGGTGACGCCAAGAACACTCTTTATTGTTCGTTCTGTGGCAAAAGCCAGCATGAAGTCCGCAAGCTGATCGCCGGCCCGACCGTATTCATCTGCGATGAATGCGTCGAGCTTTGCATGGACATTATCCGCGAAGAGCACAAAACCAATCTGGTGAAATCCGGCGAGGGTGTACCGACCCCGATGGACATCTGTCAGGTGCTCGACGATTACGTGATCGGTCAGGCTCGCGCCAAGCGCGTGCTCTCGGTTGCCGTTCACAACCACTACAAACGTCTCGGACACGGTGGCAAGTCGAACGACGTCGAGCTGGCCAAGTCGAACATTCTGCTGATCGGTCCGACCGGTTGCGGCAAGACGCTGCTGGCGCAGACGCTTGCGCGCATTCTCGACGTGCCGTTCACCATGGCCGACGCGACGACGCTGACCGAAGCCGGTTACGTCGGCGAGGACGTCGAAAACATCATTCTCAAGCTGTTGCAGTCCGCCGACTACAATGTCGAGCGCGCACAGCGCGGCATCGTCTATATCGACGAAGTCGACAAGATCAGCCGCAAGTCCGACAACCCGTCGATCACCCGGGACGTGTCGGGCGAGGGCGTGCAGCAGGCGCTGCTGAAGATCATGGAAGGCACCGTCGCGTCGGTGCCGCCGCAGGGCGGGCGCAAACATCCGCAGCAGGAGTTCCTGCAGGTCGATACGACCAACATTCTGTTCATCTGCGGTGGTGCATTTGCCGGGCTCGACAAGATCATTGCCGGCCGGGGCCGTGGCACCAACATCGGTTTCGGTGCGGACGTGCGCGGGCCGGACGATCGCCAGACCGGCGAAATCCTCGCCGAAGTCGAACCGGAAGATTTGCTGAAGTTCGGTCTGATTCCGGAATTCGTCGGCCGTCTTCCCGTCATTGCGACGCTGGAAGACCTGGACGAGGCTGCGCTAATCGAGATCCTCACCAAGCCGAAGAATGCGCTGGTGAAGCAGTATCAGCGTCTTTTCGAGATGGAAGACGTCCAGCTGACGTTCCGTGACGAAGCACTCGAATCGGTGGCCAAGAAGGCGGTAGAACGCAAGACTGGTGCCCGTGGATTGCGCTCGATCATGGAAAATATTCTGCTGGATACCATGTTCGACCTCCCGGGGCTGGACGGCGTCGAGGAAATCGTGATCAACGAGGACACCGTCGACGAAGGGGCAGCACCGCTGTTCATCTATGCCGACCGTAAGAACGACGTTGAATCGTCGGCGTCCTGATTAGCGTCACGATTACAAGACATTAATCGTAAATACCGTTGTCTGGGCGTTACCCCACCGTGTCGGGGCGCAGGGTCCACGCCGCCATCCAGGGTGTTCTTGGGGCACATGGTTGACGGTCCGCAACTAGGTCGGGCATTCCCCCTTATCTCGGGCGTTAGCCCTTGCACAACGACCTGATTCAGCCCACCTTCATAATAATCGAGCATACCTTCGGAAACCGCTGGGAACGGGGGATTTAGCGGCTTCCGGCCACAATGGAGCGAACGAATGACATCGAGCGAGACTCAAAACCAAAAAGAAGACTTTCCGGTTCTGCCGTTGCGCGACATCGTCGTATTTCCGCACATGATCGTTCCGCTGTTCGTGGGCCGGGAAAAGTCGGTTCGTGCCCTCGAAGACGTAATGAAGGACGACAAGCAGATATTGCTGGTCGCGCAGAAAAACGCCGCGGACGACGATCCGGGCAAGGACGAGATCTATCAGATCGGCACCGTTTCAACGGTACTGCAGCTGCTGAAACTCCCGGACGGCACGGTCAAGGTGCTGGTGGAGGGCATTCAGCGCGCCCGCATCGACGAATTCACCGAAACCGACAAGTTCTTCCAGGTCGAAGCGTCGCGCCTGACCGAACAGATGGGTGACGAACGTGAACTCGAAGCGATCTCCCGTTCGGTGGTCAACCAGTTCGAAAGCTATATCAAGCTGAACAAGAAGATTCCGCCGGAAGTGCTGGTGTCGCTCAACCAGATCGAAGATCCCTCGAAGCTGGCCGACACCGTCGCGTCGCATCTCGCAATCAAGATATCAGAAAAGCAGGAGCTGCTCGAAGTCGAGAGCGTTATCGAACGCCTTGAGCGGGTGCTCGGCTTCATGGAAGCCGAGATCGGCGTCCTGCAGGTCGAAAAGAAGATCCGCAACCGCGTCAAACGCCAGATGGAGAAGACGCAGCGCGAGTACTACCTGAACGAACAGCTCAAGGCCATTCAGAAGGAACTCGGTGAAACCGACGACGGCCGTGACGAGACGGCTGAACTCGAGGAAAAGATTGAGAAAACCAAGCTGTCCAAGGAAGCCAAGGAAAAGGCGCTGGCCGAGTTGAAGAAGCTCAAGAGCATGTCGCCGATGTCCGCCGAGGCCACCGTGGTCCGCAACTATCTCGACTGGATGCTCGGTATTCCGTGGAAGAAGCGGACCCGCATCAAGAAAGACATCAAAAAGGCCCAGGAAATCCTGGATGCCGATCACTACGGACTTGAGAAGGTCAAGGAACGGATCGTCGAGTACCTTGCCGTGCAACAGCGCACGAACAAGGTGACCGGGCCGATTCTTTGCCTCGTCGGCCCTCCGGGCGTCGGCAAGACGTCACTCGGCAAATCGATCGCTGCATCGACGGGCCGGAATTTCGTACGCATGTCGCTCGGCGGCGTGCGTGACGAGTCCGAGATCCGCGGCCACCGGCGCACCTACATCGGGTCCATGCCGGGCAAGATCATCCAGTCGATGAAGAAGGCGAAGTCGTCCAATCCGCTGTTCCTGCTCGACGAAGTCGACAAGATGGGACACGACTATAGGGGCGACCCGGCTTCGGCGCTTCTCGAGGTGCTCGATCCGGAACAGAACACCACCTTCAACGACCACTATCTGGAAGTCGACTATGATCTTTCGGATGTGATGTTCGTGACCACGGCAAACACACTCAACATGCCGGGACCGCTTCTGGACCGGATGGAGATCATCCGCCTGTCCGGCTACACGGAGCATGAGAAGGTCGAGATCGCCAAGCGCCACCTGATTCCGAAGCAGATTGAGAAACATGGCATCAAGGACGGCGAATGGTCGATTTCGGACAACGCACTTCTGGACGTGATCCGCTATTACACCCGCGAGAGTGGTGTGCGGAACCTGGAGCGTGAAATCTCGAACCTGGTGCGCAAGGCGCTCAAGGACATTCTCATGGGCGAATGCTCGGAGGTGAAGGTCACCGTTCAGAACCTTGAGAAATACGCGGGCATCAAGAAGTACCGCTTCGGCGAGATCGAAGCCGAAGATCTAGTCGGTGTGGTGACCGGTCTGGCCTGGACCGAAGTCGGCGGCGAATTGCTCTCGATCGAGTCGATCATGGTGCCTGGCCGCGGCAAGATGACCATCACCGGCAAGCTCGGCGACGTGATGCAGGAGAGTATCCAGGCCGCCAAATCGTACGTGCAGTCGCGGGCGCACACGTTCGGCATTCGTCCGACACTGTTCAACCAGCGCGACATCCACGTGCACGTGCCGGAAGGCGCAACGCCGAAGGACGGCCCGTCGGCGGGCGTCGGCATGACGACGTCGATCGTCTCCGTGCTGACCGGAATCCCGGTACGCAAGGAAGTCGCGATGACCGGCGAAGTGACGCTGCGTGGCCGCGTCCTTGCCATCGGCGGTCTCAAGGAAAAGCTGCTTGCGGCGCTGCGCGGCGGCATCAAGACCGTGCTTATTCCGCAGGAGAACGAGAAGGATCTGGCGGATATCCCGGACGTTGTGAAGAAAGGCCTGGAAATCGTGCCGGTTACGACCGTGGACGAGGTTCTGGAACGCGCGCTCTCCAAACCGCTGACGCCGATCGAGTGGTCGGAAGAGGACGAAGCGGAAGCCGCCGCCCTTGCCGCACAGACGCCGGATGAGACGGGCAAGGTGGGAGACCTGACCAAGCACTGATCGGGCTCATGACATGTTCAAAGAAGGGCGCGCCTTGAACGGTGCGCCCTTTTTGTTTGGCGTTTCCGGATCGATAAAATTGTAAGGAAACGAATCGGAGCCCCGATTTCGCGTGTTTTCCGCAGAAATCCGGGCTTTGCGGGCCGTTTTTGCCAGATCACCGAATATCGGCGTTAATAAACTGCCCAAAATAGTCGTTTGTTTACGGTAGGTTACGCCTCACCCCCCAAAAAACCGCAGATTTCTGCGGCTTCCACAGGGTGTTCAATTGACGATTTCGAAGCCTGCGCACTAGATTCATCGCGAGCACCGGCCACCGGCATACGAACATTGTTCGTTCGGTGGACGGATGTAAGTTTTATCCTCAAACCTTGTAATAAGGGGGCATGAGCCGTGAATAAAAATGATCTCGTCGCCGCTGTCGCGGATTCTGCGGGCCTGACCAAAGCCGACGCAGCCAAAGCCGTTGACGCGGTGTTTGACAATATCAGCAGCGCCTTGAAGGGCGGTAGCGAAGTTCGTCTTGTCGGTTTCGGTACGTTCTCGGTTGTGAACCGGAAAGCGACCACCGGCCGCAACCCGCGCACGGGCGAAACGATCCAGATCCCGGCTTCGAAACAGCCGAAGTTCAAAGCGGGCAAAGGTCTCAAAGACGCCGTCAACTGATTGCGCGCTGCATACCTTGCGAAGACGCCGGCCCATGTGGTCGGCGTTTTCTTTGTGCGCTCATTCGAACACTTGCCGTCAGGCCCACAAGGCAGTATTAGAGGCGCACCAAAGGGCGGTTAGCTCAGCTGGGAGAGCATCTCGTTTACACCGAGAGGGTCGGCGGTTCGATCCCGTCACCGCCCACCAAATCCCCCCAATTCGAACATTTCGGTTACCGGAAACTTCTCTTTTCCGGCTGATTGCTCGGCTATGCTAAGGTGCAACGATTACGCATCCGTCGGAAGGTCTGTTTTGTGCTGCCGATATCGCAACCAATCACAGCAGGAAGTATTGACGATTGCCAGCAACTGGCGACGAAGACTCTCGCCGAATACTGGCTGGCACAAAAATCGCGCGCCGACGAATTGCCGCGTTACTCGTCCGTCGAACTGATGGACCTTTATTTGATCGCACATCAGATGTCGGTCAAAGATGTTATCGACGGCGGTGCGGATTTTTCGAACCGGTTCTGGGGCACCGAACTTTGCCGGGCCCTGGGTTCTGAGGCGACCGGCCAACGTGTTAGCAGCTACGAACCGGCCGCTATGAGAGAAAAAATGCTGAACCTGTATCGCGGCATCGTCAAGAACCGCGCGCCCGTGTTATCACGTGCCAGAATCGAGCATATCTATCATCGTAAACACGTGACGTATGAGGTCTTGCACGTCCCATATGCGTCCTCGAACGGCCAGGACATCGGCCAAATCATCAGCGTGTTCGAGTTCAATGTGCCGCTCGTAAAATAATTACGGCTGACGGCCAGAATATTGTTTCAGAATGTCGAACGTCATCGCTTGACACCCATGTGGGGGTGCTTTAGATGATCGCTTCCGTCGGGTGGCGATGCTCCCTGACGGCCCCTACAAGGGGGTGTAGCTCAGTTGGTTAGAGCGCCGGCCTGTCACGCCGGAGGCCGCGGGTTCGAGTCCCGTCACTCCCGCCACTTTCTCTGAAAATCCTGACATTCCCCCCGGCATCTTTGGACCTTGTTTCCTGCACCTTGAAACGAACGTTCAGCCTTGCACCCAAGTCTATTTGCAAGTGCGAAAAAAACCTGCTCCAAGAGGCAGTAGGGCATTGATAAATAGAACCTTGTGGGGCATACCTTAAACGCCTACCGTTGAGTCAATTAGCGGGATTGCCAATGTGCCCGCGACGAGGACGACCGGGCCAAAACCGGGGAGAGAAAAGCTTTGGAAGGCTTATTGAGCGAGTATCTTCCGATCCTGGTATTTCTGGGGATCGCCACCGCCATCGCCTGCATTGCGGTACTGGGTTCGTTTATTGTTGCACCTCAGCGCCCTGACGCGGAAAAGTCGTCTGCATACGAGTGCGGCTTCGAAGCTTTCGAAGACGCCCGCCACAAGTTCGACGTTCGTTTCTATCTCGTCGCAATTCTCTTCATTATTTTCGACCTCGAAGTCGCATTCCTGTTCCCGTGGGCCATCTCCCTCGGCAACATCGGCGTCTTCGGTTTCTGGTCGATGATGGTCTTCCTCGGCATCCTGACCATCGGGTTCGTTTATGAATGGCGAAAAGGAGCGCTCGAATGGGAGTAACAACCACGCCCCTGACCGAGCCGGCACCGCTGCCGCCGGGTGCGGAGCAGGACGAGATTCTGCGCCAGGTCACCGGTGAGCTGCAGGACAAGGGTTTCGTTGTCGCGTCGGTCGACAAGCTGGTCAACTGGGCGCGCACGGGCTCGCTCTGGCCCATGACATTCGGTCTTGCGTGCTGCGCCATTGAAATGATGCACGCCTATGTCAGCCGTTACGATCTTGACCGGTTCGGCGTCGTGCCCAGGCCGTCACCGCGCCAGTCGGACGTGATCATCGTCGCCGGCACCCTGACCAACAAGATGGCGCCCGCCTTCCGCAAGGTTTACGACCAGATGGCCGAGCCGCGCTACGTCATTTCGATGGGGTCCTGTGCCAATGGCGGTGGTTATTACCACTATTCCTATTCCGTGGTTCGCGGCTGTGACCGGGTCGTGCCGGTCGACGTCTACGTGCCGGGATGCCCGCCGACGGCGGAGGCGCTGGTTTACGGCGTTCTTCAGCTGCAGAAAAAGATCAAACGCACCGGAACGCTGTTCCGTTGATGGCTCACTGTTAAAGACGCACGGATCGACATGGATCAAGCTCTGAAGGAATTGGGCGGTTATATCCGGGACACCCTTGGGGAGTCGGTGCTGGATGTGACCGTTCGTCTGGGTGAACTGGCGGTCAGCATTCGCCGCGACGACCTGCTCAGGGTCATGAAGTTCCTGAGAGACGATGCCAACTGTCAGTTCCTGACGCTGCTCGATGTCTGCGGCGTCGACTATCCGGACGACGATGAGCGGTTCGAGATTGTCTATCATCTTCTGTCGATGACCCATAACAACCGCATTCGGGTCAAACTGAGAACCGACGAGGATACGCCGGTCGAGAGCGTCACCAGCCTGTTCAGCGCCGCCAACTGGTGGGAGCGCGAAGTCTGGGACATGTTCGGCGTCGCTTTCACGGACCACCCGGACCTGCGCCGCATCCTGACCGACTACGGTTTCGAGGGACATCCGCTGCGCAAGGACTTCCCGCTGACTGGATATGTCGAAATCCGTTACGACGACGAACAGAAGCGGATCGTCTACGAGCCGGTGAAACTGACCCAGGAATTTCGTTCCTTCGACTTCCTCAGCCCATGGGAAGGCGTGCAACGCATGCTGCCCGGTGACGAAAAGGCCGAAGATGCCGCCGAAGAGGAGGCGAAGTAATGGCCGAGAGCCAGATCAAGAATTTCAACATCAACTTCGGTCCACAACACCCGGCGGCGCACGGCGTGCTGCGTCTCGTCCTCGAAATGGACGGCGAGGTGATCGAACGGGCCGACCCGCATATCGGTCTGCTGCACCGGGGCACCGAGAAACTGATCGAACACAAGACGTACGTTCAATCGGTGGGTTACTTCGACCGTCTCGACTATTCGTCGCCGCAGAACCAGGAACATGCGTTCGCACTGGCCACCGAAAAGCTGCTCGGGATCGAAGCGCCGGCGCGCGGGCAGGCGATCCGCGTTCTTTACGCGGAAATCGGCCGTCTGTTGAACCATCTGATGAACATCTGCGCGTTCGCCATGGACGTCGGCGCCATGACGCCGATGCTGTGGGGCTTCGAGCATCGTGAAAAACTTATGGAGTTCTGCGAGCGTGCCTGCGGTGCGCGCATGCACATGCATTATTTCCGTCCCGGCGGCGTCGCCATGGACGTGCCGCAGCAGTTGCTGGACGACATTTACGAATGGTGCCCGAGCTTCCTGCAGATCGTCGACGATATGGAAAGCCTGCTGACCGAGAACCGGATCTTCAAGCAGCGCACCGTCGACATCGGCGTCATTAACGCCGAACAGTGTCAGGATTGGGGTTTCACGGGCGCAAACCTGCGCGCTTCGGGCGTTGCCTGGGATCTGCGCAAGGCACAGCCCTACGACGGCTATGAAAAGTACGAGTTCCAGATTCCCGTCGGTACCAACGGCGACTGCTACGACCGCTACCTGATCCGTATGCTGGAAATGCGCGAAAGTGTGAAGATCATCCGGCAAGCCATTGAAAACATGCCGATCGGGCCCGCCAAGTCGATCGATCATAAAATCACGCCGCCGTCGCGTTCCGAGATGAAACATTCGATGGAATCGCTGATTCACCACTTCAAGCTCTATACCGAGGGTTTCAAGGTGCCGGCCGGTGAAACGTATTGCGCCGTCGAGGCGCCGAAGGGCGAGTTCGCGGTCTATCTGATTTCGGACGGCACCAACAAACCGTACCGCTGTAAGATCCGCGCGCCCGGGTTTGCCTCGTTGCAGGCGACCGAGTTCATATCCAAGGGGCACATGCTCGCCGACGTGGTTGCCAACATCGGCTCCGTCGACGTCGTGTTCGGGGAGATCGACCGATGAGCGATGCACCTGAAACCTTCGAGTTTACCGCCGAGAACAAGGCCAAGGCCGATGCGGCCATCGCCAAGTATCCGGACGGACGCCAGCGCTCCGCCGTGATGCCGTTGCTCGATATCGCACAGCGCCAGTGCGGCGGCTGGCTGCCGATGCCGGCCATTGAATACGTTGCGGATTATCTCGACATGCCGGCGATCCGGGTTCTGGAAGTCGCGTCGTTCTACACGATGTACAACCTGAAACCGGTCGGGAAGCACTTCGTTCAGGTGTGTACGAACCTGCCGTGTTGGCTCAACGGGTCCGACAACATCATGCGCGCCTGCCAGGACAAACTCGGTATCCGGAGCGGCGAGACGACCGAAGACGGCGAGTTCTCGCTGCTTGAAGTCGAATGCCTCGGCGCCTGCGTCAACGCACCGATGATGCAGATCAATGATGATTACTATGAAGACCTGGACAGCGACGCAGCCAAGCAGATTCTGGATGACCTCAAGGCCGGCAAGCAACCGAAGACGGGCTCCCAGCTGGAACGCTACACGTGCGAGCCGCTCGGCGGTCTCACCAGCCTGACGCACCAGGAAGATCTCCGTGCTCAGAAAGTCTCCGAAAAGGGGGATAACTGATGCTTAAAGACGCCGATCGCATTTTCACGAACATCTATGGCCTTGAAGACCCCGGTCTTGCCGGCGCGCGCAAACGCGGCGACTGGGACAACACCAAGAAACTGATCGAGCTTGGCCGCGAGGACATAATCGAGAAGGTCAAGGGCTCCGGCCTCCGTGGCCGCGGTGGCGCGGGCTTCTCGACCGGCATGAAATGGTCGTTCATGCCGAAAGAAGTGGGTGAACGGCCGCACTACCTTGTCATTAACGCCGACGAGGGCGAGCCTGGCACCTGTAAAGATCGCGAGATCATGCGCAACGACCCGCACAAGCTGATCGAGGGCGCGCTGATCGCGTGCTTCGCGATGCAGGCACATGCGGCTTACTGCTATGTCCGCGGCGAGTTCTTCAGGGAAACCGAAGCGCTGCAGCGTGCCGTCGACGAGGCTTATGAAAACGGTTTGATCGGCGACAATGCCTGCGGCACCGGATGGAAATTCGATTTCTACATTCACCGCGGCATGGGCGCCTACATCTGCGGTGAGGAATCGGCGCTGATCGAGAGCCTCGAGGGCAAGAAGGGCCAGCCGCGCCTGAAGCCGCCGTTCCCGGCCAATGTCGGTGTCTGGGGCTGCCCGACGACCGTCAACAACGTGGAAAGCATCGCCGTGGTGCCGGAAATCCTGCGCCGCGGCCCGGAGTGGTTCGCCGGGCTCGGCCGCGAGAACAATACCGGCACCAAGCTTTTCAATATCTCGGGGCACGTCAACAAGCCGTGCACCGTCGAAGAGGAAATGGGCATCCCGCTCAAGGAACTCATCGAAAAGCACGCGGGCGGCGTTCGCGGCGGCTGGAACAATCTGCTGGCTGTCATCCCGGGCGGCGCATCCGTGCCTTTGCTCACGCAGGAAACCTGCTCGACCGTTCTTATGGATTTCGATTCCCTGAAGGAACAGAAGTCCGGTCTCGGAACCGCCGCCGTCATGGTGATGGACAAATCGACCGACGTAATCCGTGCAATCACGCGTCTGTCACGCTTTTACATGCACGAAAGCTGCGGACAGTGCACACCATGCCGCGAGGGCTCCGGCTGGATGTGGCGCATGATGGAACGGGTCTGCGCGGGTGATGCGAGCCCGGCAGAAATCGATCTTCTGGAGGAAGTCACGAAACAGGTGGAAGGCCATACGATCTGCGCGCTCGGCGACGCGGCGGCATGGCCGATCCAGGGCCTCATTCGACACTTCCGCCCGTTGATGGAACAGCGTGGCGCCGGCGGACAGCCGGCAGCCGCAGAGTGACGCAGGGAAGGTAAGGACAACTATGCCGAAACTGACAATCGACGGTAAGGAAGTCGAAGTCGACGCCGGGTTGACGGTCCTTCAGGCCTGCGAACAGGTCGGGATCGAAATTCCGCGCTTCTGCTACCATGAAAGGCTGTCGATCGCCGGCAACTGCCGGATGTGCCTCGTCGCGCTCGAACGCGCGCCGAAGCCGGTAGCGAGCTGCGCGATGCCGGTCGCCGACGGTATGGTCGTGCACACCAACACGCCGGAAGTGCACAAGATGCGCAAAGGCGTCATGGAATTCCTGCTGATCAACCACCCGCTGGACTGCCCGATCTGCGATCAGGGCGGCGAATGCGACCTGCAGGACCAGGCGATGGGCTACGGCCTCGACCACTCGCGCTACAAAGAAAACAAGCGCGCCGTCGAAGACAAGGAAATGGGCCCCCTGATCAAGACGATCATGACGCGCTGCATCCACTGCACGCGCTGCGTCCGTTTCACGACCGAGATCGCCGGCATTACCGACATGGGGATGCTGTTCCGTGGCGAACACGCGGAGATCACGTCTTACCTCGAAAAAGCCGTCGATTCCGAGCTTTCTGGCAATGTCATCGATCTTTGCCCGGTCGGCGCGTTGACGTCGAAGCCATATGCCTTCGTTGCACGCCCGTGGGAACTCAAGAAGACCGAAACCGTCGACGTGATGGATGCCGTCGGCTCCAATATTCGGGTCGATGCACGCGGTTCGGAAGTGATGCGCGTGCTGCCGCGCCTCAACGAAGACGTCAACGAAGAATGGATTTCCGACAAGACGCGCTTTGCGTGCGACGGCCTGCGCCGTCAGCGGCTCGACCGTCCCTATGTCCGCCAGGGCGGCAAGCTGCAGCCCGCGACGTGGGACGAGGCGTTCGCCGCCATCAAGGACAAAGTCGGCGGCTTGTCGGGTTCGAAAATCGCCGCCATAGCCGGCGATCAGGCCGATTGCGAGGCCATGGTGTCGCTCAAGGCGCTGATGAACAATCTCGGCTCACCCAATATCGATTGCCGCCAGGACGGCTCTAAAATCGATCCGTCGCTGCGGGCCGGTTACATCTTCAACTCCACCATTGCCGGAATCGAGAACGCCGACGCGTTGCTCCTGGTGGGTTCCAATCCGCGCGTCGAAGCCGCGGTCCTCAACGCACGCATCCGCAAGCGCTTTATGGCCGGTAAATTCCCGATCGGCCTCGTTGGCGAAGCGGCCGACCTGCGCTACGACTACACGCATCTCGGCACCGGCCCGGAAGACCTTCAGGCCGTCCTCGATCCGAGTTCGCCGTTCGGTAAGGTGCTCGACGCCGCCAACCGGCCGATGATCATCGTCGGGCAGGGCGCACTGGCGCGCGAAGACGGGGCCGCCGTTCAGGCGCTTACGCGCGAAATCGCCGACAAGTACGGCATGATCGACAAGTCCTCGGGTTGGAACGGCTACAACGTCCTGCATACTGCCGCCGCCCGTGTCGGCGGTCTCGATCTCGGTTTCGTGCCGGGCGAGGGCGGTCTTTCCACCGATGAAATCATCTCGGCCTGTGGCAAGGGCGACGTTCAGGCGCTCTTCCTGCTCGGCGCCGACGAGATTGACATGAACGCGCTCGGCAGTGCGTTCGTCGTCTATCAGGGTCATCACGGTGACGCCGGCGCGCACCGTGCCGACGTGATCCTGCCGGGCGCCGCCTACACCGAAAAGAACGCGACCTGGGTCAATACAGAGGGCCGTGTCCAGTTGGGCCGTCTCGCCGCGTTCCCGCCGGGTGACGCACGCGAGGACTGGACGATCATCCGCGCGCTTTCGGATGTCCTCGGCAAATCCATTGATGTCGGTGATCTCCGGGCCGTACGCAGCAAGCTCGTCGATGCCAACGCGAACTTCCTGGGTATTGACAGCATTACCGCCGCACCCTGGGGCGAATTCGGCACTGCGGGCAACGTGTCTTCCCAGCCATTCGCATCGCCGATCAGCAATTTCTACATGACTGATCCGATCAGCCGGGCCTCTGAAACGATGGCCAAGTGCACCGAGACATTCCTCGGCAGCCCCGAACAGATGACCGGCACCGATGGCTGATATGCTCGACACCTACATCATTCCGACCATTTGGCTGCTGGCCAAGATCGTCGCCATCGTGGCCCCGGTCATGCTGTCCGTCGCCTATCTGACGCTGGCCGAACGCAAGGTCATCGGCGCCATGCAGCTGCGCAAGGGTCCGAACGTGGTCGGCCCGTTCGGACTGCTGCAGCCGATTGCCGACGGTGTGAAACTTTTCCTCAAGGAAACGGTCATCCCGACGGGCGCCAACCGTGGCGTGTTCATCGCTGCGCCGATGATCACGTTCATCCTGGCGCTCGTGGCATGGTCGGTGATTCCATTCGACGCAGGTATGGTGCTGGCCGACATCAACGTGGGTATCCTCTACCTGTTCGCGATCTCGTCGCTGGGTGTCTACGGCATCCTGATGGCGGGCTGGGCATCGAACTCGAAGTACGCGTTCCTGGGCGCGATGCGCTCGGCGGCGCAGATGGTATCTTACGAAGTTTCCATGGGCCTGATCATCATCACGGTTCTGATGTGCGCCGGCTCGCTGAACCTGTCGGATATCGTCGAGGCGCAGCGCGGCCTCTGGTACGTCATTCCGCTGTTCCCGATGGCCGTTATCTTCTTCATCTCGACGCTGGCTGAAACGAACCGCCATCCGTTCGACCTGCCGGAAGCGGAAGCCGAGCTCGTCGCCGGTTACAACGTCGAATATTCGGCGATGACCTTCGCGCTGTTCTTCCTGGGCGAATACGCGAACATGATCCTGATGTCGGCGATGACGTCGTTGCTGTTCCTTGGCGGCTGGCTGCCGCCTTTCGACATCGCGCCGTTCAACTGGATCCCGGGTCCGATCTGGCTGGCGCTGAAGATCGCATTCTGCCTGTTTATCTTCATCTGGGTGCGCGCAACTTTCCCGCGTTACCGTTATGACCAGTTGATGCGGCTGGGCTGGAAAGTCTTCCTGCCGCTGTCGCTGGCCGCGGTCGCGGTTGTCGCCGGTGTCCTCGTCGCCTTCGACATGGCGCCGGTACTGTAAGAGGAAGAGGGGTACGTCATGAGCTTCATAGGACGCGGCGCACGCACGATCTTCCTCTCGGAACTGGTTTCCGGGATGTCGCTGACGCTGCGCTATTTTTTCCGCAAGAAAGTCACCGTCAACTACCCGTACGAAAAAGGCCCGCTGTCGACGCGTTTCCGCGGCGAACACGCGCTGCGCCGTTATCCGAACGGGGAAGAACGCTGCATCGCGTGCAAGCTGTGCGAAGCGATCTGCCCGGCGCAGGCCATCACCATCGAGGCCGAACCGCGCGACGACGGCTCGCGTCGCACGACGCGCTACGACATCGACATGGTGAAGTGCATTTACTGCGGTCTCTGTCAGGAAGCCTGCCCGGTGGACGCCATCGTCGAAGGGCCGAACTTCGAATTTGCGACGGAAACGCGTGAAGAGCTGATGTACGACAAGGACAAACTGCTGGCCAACGGCGACCGTTGGGAAACCGAGCTGGCGGAACGGATCAGGATCGACGCGCCGTACCGTTAACGGACGGGGTGTATTTGGGGGTTATATGATACAGGCGTTTGCATTTTACATGTTTGCCGCGGTCGCGGTCGCCTCCGGCGTCCTCGTGATCTCGGCGCGCAACCCTGTGCACTCGGTGCTGTTCCTGATCCTGGCGTTCTTCAATGCGGCAGGACTGTTCGTGCTGATGGGCGCCGAGTTCCTGGCCATGATCCTGGTGGTCGTCTATGTCGGCGCCGTCGCGGTGCTGTTCATGTTCGTCGTCATGATGCTCGACATCAACTTCGTCGAAATGCGTCAGGGCTTCCTGCAGTACCTGCCGGTCGGCGCGTTGATCGGCGTCATTCTTTTCGTGGAGTTGGTCTTCGCGGTCGGTGCATGGTCGTTCGCGCCCGAAGCTGCGGGGCTGGCAGCAGCACCCGCGCCATCGCCTGATCAGATCACCAACACCCATGCCATCGGTCAGATCATGTACACCAAGTACATCTATCTGTTCCAGGCAGCGGGCATGGTACTGCTGGTCGCGATGATCGGCGCCATCGTGCTCACGCACCGCCGCCGTCCGGGTGTGCACAAGCAGCGCATCCATGATCAGGTCATGCGCGATCCGAAAGAATCCGTGAAGCTGCGCGACGTCGAGATCGGGAAGGGTATCTGATGCTGGAAATCGGTCTTGGACATTATCTGACGGTCGCCGCGATCCTGTTCGTTCTCGGCATCTTTGGCATCTTCCTGAACCGGAAGAACGTCATCATCATCCTGATGTCGGTCGAACTGATGCTGCTTGCCGTCAATATCAACCTTGTGGCGTTCTCGACGCACCTCGGCGATCTGGTCGGCCAGATATTCGCCATGCTGGTGCTGACCGTGGCTGCCGCCGAGGCCGCCATCGGGCTCGCGATCCTGGTGGTATTCTTCCGTAATCGCGGCTCCATCGCCGTTGAAGACGTCAACATGATGAAGGGCTGAGCCGCATGATCGAGACAATCCTCGTATTTCTGCCGCTCGTCGGCTCGATTATCGCCGGTGTCATGGTGTTTGCCAGCATCGACGCCGACAAGCACCGCAAGCACACGCTCGACCTCGCCTCGCAGGTCGTGACCTGCGGTCTGCTGGTGATCTCCGCGCTTCTGGCCGTGGTGATCTTCTTTGACGTCGGTCTGAACGGCAACGCACGCACGACGGAGCTCTTTACCTGGATCGCGTCGGGCTCGTTCGAGCTTTCGTGGGCGCTCAAGGTCGATACGCTGACGTCGGTGATGATGATCGTCGTCTGCACCGTGTCGGCGATGGTCCACATCTATTCCGTCGGCTACATGCACCACGACCCGTCGGTGCCGCGCTTCATGTGCTACCTGAGCCTGTTCACCTTCATGATGCTGATGCTCATCACCGCCGACAACCTGGTGCAGATGTTCTTCGGCTGGGAAGGGGTCGGCCTGGCGAGCTATCTGCTGATCGGCTTCTGGTACAAGCGCCCGAGCGCCAACGCCGCCGCCATCAAGGCCTTCGTCGTCAACCGTGTCGGCGACTTCGGCTTCGCGCTGGGCATTTTCGCGACGTTCGTGCTGTTCGACACGATCCATCTGGATACAATTTTCGACTCCGTGCCGGGGCAGAAGGACGCAATCCTCAACGTCTTCGGCGTCGACTTCCACGCCATGACGATCATCTGCCTGTTGCTGTTCGTCGGCGCGATGGGTAAATCTGCGCAGCTTGGCCTGCACACCTGGCTGCCGGACGCGATGGAAGGTCCGACGCCGGTGTCGGCGCTGATCCATGCCGCGACGATGGTCACGGCGGGCGTCTTCATGGTCGCGCGGCTGTCGCCGATGTTCGAATATTCGCAGACCGCGCTGGATGTCGTGACGGTGGTCGGCGCCTCGACGGCGATCTTCGCGGCGACGATCGGTTGCGTGCAGAACGACATCAAGCGCGTGATCGCGTATTCCACGTGCTCACAGCTCGGCTACATGTTCTTCGCCTGCGGCGTTTCCGCCTATTCCGCCGGCATTTTCCACCTGATGACGCACGGTTTCTTCAAGGCACTGCTGTTCCTCGGCGCCGGGTCGGTCATCCATGCCATGTCGGATGAACAGGACATGCGCAAGATGGGCGGCATCTGGAAGATGATCCCGGTCACCTACGCGCTGATGTGGATCGGCTCACTGGCGCTGGCCGGCGTGCCGCCGTTCGCAGGCTTCTTCTCCAAGGATATCGTGCTCGAGGCCGCGTACGCGGCACATTCAGGCGTCGGACAGTATGCATTTGCGATGGGTCTTCTGGCGGCACTGTTGACAGCGTTCTACTCGTGGCGGCTGCTGTTCATGACGTTCCATGGCACGTCCCGCGCTGACGAAAAGACCCTGGCGCACGTTCACGAAAGTCCGAAAGTCATGATCCTGCCGCTGGTCGTACTGGCGATCGGCGCCGTCGCCGCTGGTTACGTGCCGTATAACCTGTTCGTCGGCGAGGGCATGGAAAACTTCTGGGGCGAAGCGATCCTGATGCTGCCGCATCACCAGGCACTGGAAAACGCGCATCACGTCCCGGCGCTGGTCAAGTACTCACCGCTGATCGTCGGCGCCATCGGCATCGGCACGGCGTGGGTCCTGTACATCAAGCGCCCGGACATCCCGCCGATGATCGCCGGGAAGTTCCAGGGCATTTATCAGTTCCTGCTCAACAAGTGGTACTTCGACGAGCTCTACGACAAGCTCTTCGTTCGCCCGGCCTTTTCCATCGGCCGCGGCCTCTGGAAGGGTGGGGACGGCGCATTGATCGACGGCTGCGGCCCGGATGGCATTTCCAATGCTGTGCGCGTCATGGCACGCCGCGTCGCCGCGCTGCAGACCGGTTACCTCTATCACTACGCCTTCGCCATGCTGATCGGCATCGCCGCGCTGGTGAGCTGGTACATGTTCACGAAAGGGTCTTGAGGACAGAATGTTTGATTTGCCGCTTCTCACGATCCTGACCTTCGCGCCGCTCGTCGGCGTGCTGGCGATATTGATCATTCGTCACGACGATCCCGAAGTGGTCGCGGAGAACGCGCGCAATGTCGCGCTGTTCGTTTCCGGCGTCGTGTTTCTGGGTTCCCTGTTGCTGTGGTACTCGTTCGATAAAACCACCGCAGACTTCCAGTGGGTCGAAAAGTACGCCTGGATGGAAGACTTCGGCATTTCCTATCACATGGGGGTCGACGGCATATCCGTGCTGTTCGTGATGCTGACGACGCTGCTGACGCCGATCTGCGTGCTCGCCAGCTGGACCTCGATCAAGGAACGGGTAAAGGAATACATGATCGCGTTCCTGATCCTGGAAACCTTCATGATCGGGATGTTCTGTGCTCTCGACCTGTTCGTGTTCTACATTTTCTTCGAAGCCGTGCTGATACCGATGTTCATCATCATCGGCGTCTGGGGCGGTGCGCGCCGTGTCTACGCGGCGTTCAAGCTGTTCCTCTATACGCTTCTGGGCTCGGTGCTGATGCTGGTCGCGATGCTGACCATGTATCATTACGCCGGCACCACCAACGTTATCGAACTGATGGGTTACGACTTCCCGATCGACGTCCAGAAGTGGATGTGGCTGGCGTTCTTCGCATCGTTCGCGGTCAAGGTGCCGATGTGGCCGGTCCACACCTGGCTGCCTGATGCCCACGTTGAAGCACCGACGGCCGGCTCGGTCATCCTGGCCGGCGTGCTGTTGAAATTCGGCGGCTATGGTTTCCTTCGCTTCTCGCTGCCGATGATGCCGGAAGCCAGCCTGTTCTTCACGCCGCTGATCTATACGCTTTCCATCGTCGCGGTGATCTACACATCGCTCGTTGCGCTGGCGCAGGAAGACATGAAAAAACTGATCGCGTACTCGTCGATCGCGCACATGGGTTTCGTCACCATCGGGACGTTCACGCTGACGACGCAGGGGATCGAGGGTGCGATCTACCAGATGCTGTCGCACGGCGTCGTATCCGCTGCCCTGTTCCTCGTGGTCGGTGTCGTCTATGACCGGATCCATACACGCGAGATTGCGGCGTACGGCGGGCTGGTGAACCGAATGCCGGCCTATGCGCTGACATTCATGGTGTTCGCCATGGCGTCCGTGGGCCTGCCGGGCACCGGTGGCTTTGTCGGCGAGGTGCTGGTTCTGGTCGGTGCGTTCAAGGCCAACACCTGGGTCGCGGCTTTCGCGGCCACGGGCGTGATCCTCGGCGCCGCCTATACCCTCTATCTTTATCGCCGCATCATCTTCGGCGAGCTGACAAAAGAAAATCTGATGAAGATCAAGGACATGAACCGCCGCGAGATCGCTATCTTCGCGCCGCTGCTGATTATCACGATCTGGATGGGCATTTACCCGTCGTCCTTCCTCGACTTCATGCACGTCTCCGTCGAGCACCTGATCAATCAGGTGGAAACCTCACTTGCTCAGAGCGGCATGCTCGAGCTTGCTGGCCGATAGGGGGAAGAGCCGATGCCAATGGCCGAAATGCCCAATATCGTCCCCGCACTGCCGGAACTGTTCCTGGCTGGCGTGATCATGCTGCTGTTGATGTTCGGCGTGTTCCAGAAAGGGGGGCTCAGCGACAACGACGAGGCGACATTCAGGATCGTCTCCATGCTGTCGATCGTGACGCTGATCCTGGCCGTGTTCCTGCTGGTGCCTGTCGCCGGTGCGCGTGCCGTGACGTTCGCCGATATGTTCGTAACCGACCAGTTCGCGGTATTCTGCAAGGCGCTGGTCCTGATCGCCGCCGCGCTTGGCATCATCGTATCCCGCGATTTCATGGAGCGGCACAACGTCGCACGCTTTGAATTTCCGATTCTGATCGTGTTCGCCGCGCTCGGCATGCTGCTGATGATCTCGGCCAACGATCTGGTCAGTCTTTATGTCGGTCTCGAATTGCAGTCTCTGTCACTCTATGTGATCGCTGCCATCCAGCGTGATGACAACCGGGCGACGGAAGCGGGGCTAAAGTATTTCGTTCTGGGCGCCGTCGCGTCTGGCCTGCTGCTGTATGGCGCGTCGCTTGTCTACGGTTTTGCGGGGACAACGAACTTCGACGCCCTGGCGACACTTTTCTCAAGCAGCAGCGACGTCTCGACCGGTCTGGTCATCGGCATCGTGTTCATCCTCGCCGGTCTGTCGTTCAAAGTCTCCGCCGTGCCGTTCCACATGTGGACGCCGGACGTCTACGAAGGCGCACCGACGCCGGTCACGGCGTTCTTTGCCGTTGCGCCGAAAATTGCGGCGCTGGCGCTGTTCCTTCGCGTCATGATCGGCCCGTTCGGCGACCTGCTTGTTCACTGGCAGCAGATCATCATCGTCGTTTCCGTGCTGTCCATGGCGTTGGGCGCCCTGGCCGCAATCAACCAGCGCAACATCAAACGTCTGATGGCGTACAGTTCGATCGGGCATGTCGGTTACGCGCTTGTCGGTCTTGCCGCCGGCACGGAGCAGGGCGTAAAGGGCGTGCTGGTTTATCTGGCAATTTACCTGGTGATGAACGTGGGCACGTTCGCCTGCATTCTCTGCATGCGCCGGGGCGGCCGCATGGTCGAGGGGATCGACGACCTCGCCGGGCTCGGCAAGACACAGCCGTTGCTGGCGGCCACGCTGGTCGTGTTCATGTTCTCGCTCGCGGGTATTCCGCCGCTCGCCGGTTTCTTCGGTAAGCTTTACGTGTTCGTCGCCGCCATCGACGCGCAGCTTTATGCACTCGCGATCATCGGTGTGGTAACCAGCGTAATCGGGGCGTTCTATTACCTGCGTATCATCAAGGTGATGTACTTCGACGAGCCGCTCGATCATTTCGATACGCCGATCGGACGTGAGATGAGCTTCGTTATCGGGATTACGTCGGTGATCGTGATCCTGTTCTTCGTCTATCCTGCCCCCATTCTGTCGAGTGCCGCCGCTGCAGCGGCCGCACTATTCGCGGGATGAGCGAGGAGCATCCGGCTCCCAGGCTACCGGCGGTCTACAATCTTATCGCGCTTGAGACCGTCGGCAGCACTATGTCGGAAGCACGCCGGCTCGCCGATCAGGGCGAGGATGCCGCGCCCGACGGCACCCTGATCTGGGCCCGCGAACAAACGGCGGGCAGAGGACGGCGCGGCAACACCTGGGATAGCCCCAAGGGCAATTTCTACTCATCGCTCATCGTCCGGCCGGACGTGCCCGCATCCCGTGCCGCGGAACTCAGTTTCGTCACAGGTTGCGCCGTGTTCGATACCGTGGGCGAGGTTTGTGACCCGGGCTTCGAATGCCGCCTCAAATGGCCGAACGATATCCTGCTGAACGACGCCAAGATCGGCGGCTTGCTGCTGGAAACCAAGGCGGAAGCGGGACAGCCTGTCGAATACGTGATCATCGGCCTCGGGGTGAACCTGAAATCACACCCGAAGGATACGCCGTTTCCGGCGACAGATTTCGTCGACCAGGGACAGATGATTCCGGATACCGTGTTTCTGGAAGCCTATGCCCGGCACTTCATGGAGTGGGCAGCACGGTGGGTCGAGGACGGCTTCGAGCCGGTGCGGCAGCAATGGAAATGGCGCGCCGAAGGAATCGGCAAGGAGATCACCGTCCGTCTCAGTGACGATACGCTGCAGGGCGTCTTCGAGGATATTGCCGAAGACGGCGCACTGATGCTGAACCAGGACGGCAATATCCGTAAGATCGCAGCAGGTGACGTCTACTTTACGCCTGCGAAGGAGGGCTGATGCTGCTCGCCATCGACAGCGGCAACACCAACACGGTTTTCGCGGTCTTCAGCAATGAAGGCGAGATCGTCGGTCAGTGGCGTGCCGCGGCGAAAACCGCGAAGACGGCGGATGAACTGGCCGTCTGGCTACGCCAGCTCATGGCGCTCGAGGACCTCGGCCGCGACGACATAGACGAGGTCATCATCGCGACCGTGGTGCCGGAGAATCTTTTCGACCTCCGGACCCTCGCCAAGAAGTACTTCGACTGCACGGCACTGGTTGTCGGCGACGAAAATGTCGAACTCGGCATCGAGGTCCACGTCGACCGGTCTGGCGAGGTCGGTGCCGACCGCCTGGTGAATACGGTATCGGCGCACGCCACATACGGCGGGCCGCTCATCGTCGTCGACTTCGGGACAGCGACAACGTTTGACGTTGTTTCGAAAGACGGCGCTTACGAGGGCGGCGTGATTGCGCCGGGGGTGAATCTGTCGCTCGAGGCGCTGCAACGGGCCGCTGCTAAGCTGCCCCGCATCGATATCGGTAAACCGCGCCAGGTGATCGGCACCAACACGATCACGGCCATGCAGTCCGGCATCTATTACGGTTATGCCTCGATGATCGAAGGGGTAATCACGCGCATCAGGGAAGAGCTGAATGTTCCCGATCTCAACGTGATCGCGACCGGCGGGCTGGCGAAGCTCTATTCGTCGGCATGCCCGTCGATCAGCGAGACCGACAACGATCTGACCCTGCGCGGCCTTCACACCATCAACAAACTGAACCGGGGATGAGCGAGGAACTGCTTTTCCTGCCGCTGGGCGGCGCCGGAGAGATCGGGATGAACCTGAACCTCTATGGTCTCGGCAACCCGAAGGATCCGACGTGGCTGATGATCGATCTCGGTGTCACGTTTGGCGACGGCAGCCCGCCGGGCGTCGATCTGATCACGCCCGACCCGTCGTTTATCGAGGAACGACGTGACAGGCTCGCCGGGCTGGTCCTGACGCATGCACACGAAGATCACCTGGGCGCCGTACCTTATCTCTGGGACCGGCTGCGCTGCCCGATTTACGCGACGCCGTTCACTATGGAGATCCTGAAACGAAAACTGTCGGAGACGGATTTCGGGGACGAGGTGGAACTGCACGAAGTACCGCTGGACGGCGCTTTCAAAGTCGGCCCGTTCGATCTGGACCTCATCACACTGACCCATTCGATTCCGGAGCCCAACGGTATCGCCATCAAGACTCCGCTCGGCACCGTCCTGCACACGGGCGACTGGAAATTCGATCCTGATCCGGTAATCGGCGAGGTGTCAGACGAAGCGGCGCTCAACCGTCTAGGCGACGATGGCGTTCTCGCCATTGTCTGCGACAGCACCAATGTCTTCTCGCCGGGCCATTCCGGTTCCGAGGCCGATCTGGCGAAAGCGCTGACCGAGATCATCGGCAAATGCGAAGGCAAGGTCGCCGTCGCCTGTTTTGCTACCAACGTCGCACGCCTGCATACCGTCGCCAAGGCAGCGGAGGCCTGTGGGCGCGATGTGATCCTTGCGGGCCGGTCCCTGCAGCGCACGACGACGGCGGCACGCAACTGCGGCTACATGGATGATGTGGCACCGTTCCTGGACGAGGAAGCTTCCGGCTACATTCCGGACGACCGACAGCTGATCATATGCACCGGCTCCCAGGGTGAGCCGCGCGCGGCACTGTCCCGGATTGCGACCGACAGCCATCCGCGCATCACGATGGGAAAGGGGGATACCGTCATCTTTTCCAGCCGCGTGATCCCGGGGAACGAAATTGGAATCGGTACGATGAAGAATAACCTGACGCGGCGTGGTGTACGCATCGTCGAGGACTCGGATGCGCATATCCATGTTTCGGGCCATCCGAACCAGGAAGAACTCGTTGAAATGTACCAGCACGTACGGCCGCAAATTTCGGTCCCGGTCCACGGTGAACGCCGTCACCTTGAACAGCATGCCGCGCTGGCGCGCGAGTGTCAGGTTGCGCATGCCATCGTCAACGAGAACGGCGGTATGATTCGTCTCGCCCCTGGCACACCGGAGGTGATCGATCATGTACCGTCCGGGCGTCTGGTCTATGACGGCAACCGGATGATCCCGATGCAGGGCGAGGCGATGCGGAGCCGCGTGCAGGGGCTCTGGAACGGCACTGCGGTCGTCACCATTTGCATTGACAAGGATGGCAGGCCGATAGGCGATATGATGATCTCCACCACTGGTATGCTGGAACCGGATGAAGAAGACCGCGTTCTCGATCAGGTCGCCGACGATGTGTACGAAGCCATTGAAAGGCTCCCGAAAAGGGCCATGAAAGACGATGAGGAAGTATCCGAAACCGTGAGATTGGCGGCGCGCCGTGCCTTTCGGCGATTGCTTGACAAAAAGCCGATCACGGATGTTCATCTGATCAGAATTTAGGTTTAAGCGCTTGAAAGAGAGAAATCGATGATAGGAAGACTAAACCACGTCGCCATTGCCGTGCCCGACCTAGAACAGGCTGCCGGTGTCTACCGCGGCGCGCTCGGCGCCAAGGTCTCGGCGCCGATCGACGAGCCCGATCATGGTGTCACCGTGGTCTTTGTGGAACTGCCGAACACCAAGATCGAGCTGTTGCATCCGCTGGGCGATGCGTCGCCGATCCAGGCATTTCTGGATAAGAACCCGTCCGGTGGCATGCATCACGTCTGTTATGAAGTCGATGACATTCTCGAAGCCCGCGACCGCATGAAGGCGGAAGGTGCGCGTGTGCTCGGCGACGGCGACCCGAAGATCGGCGCGCACGGCAAGCCGGTCCTGTTCCTGCATCCGAAGGATTTCTGCGGCACGCTCGTCGAGCTGGAACAGGCCTGACATGGACAATTGGATAACGGGATCGGCCGTCTACGTCGTTATCTGGTGGCTCGTCCTGTTCATCACGTTGCCGTTCGGCGTTCGCCGCCCCGAGGAACATGAGCTCGAGCCCGGGCAGGAACCGGGCGCGCCGGTCAAACCGATGATGTGGCGCAAAATCGCGGTATGCACGGTGATCAGCGGCATCATCTGGGTCATTTTCTACTTTGTCGCCGACGCCGGCCTGATTTCGTTCCGGGAGTAAGCTGCACCGTGGAACTGCTGGCACGGATCATCGACGTCAACCGCAGGCGGATCGGTCTGGACGCGCCGGACCTGGAAGCCGACCGGGCCTTCAGCAGCACGATGGGCGCGTCGAGCCGGCTTTGTATCTATGGACGCATGCGGCCGGGCGGCCCTGATGCGTCTGTGCTGGAACCGCTCGGCGGCGAATGGTTCGAGGGGACGTTTCCAGGCCATCTGCAGGGCGACGGGGTCTGTACGCTCGACGAATGTCCGGGGCTCGCCTGGCGGCCGACAGACGAGTGGAATGCCGGTTTTCTGCTGACCTCGGCACAGTTGCCGGACTTCTGGGAGGAATTGGACCGCAAAGAGGGCGATGCCTACACCCGCCTTCTGACGCCGGTCCGCGTCGGAAATACCGAGTACATCGCCAACATCTATGCATCGAAAGACGCGAGCGCGGCGCAGCTTCTCATGCTGGATGGCATGAACGTTCACGACGACGCTGATTTCAGACTTTAACGCAAAGATCCGTGCAAACGGAAAAGCGGGGTCCACAAACAAAAAGCAAGGCCTTCAGGCCTTGCGATTTTTTTTGTTTAGGTTTCCCCCCGCACTCGGGCCGATAACGGGATAGTCCCGTTCCCGAAAGCGTCCGTTTTTATAAGCGCTATCTTCCTCTGTGTCATTAAAAAAGACACAAAATTACGAAAAAACGCGCTGATATATTACGATCTTAAATCAGAGCGAACTTAAGGATGAACGCAGCGGCGATAACATACACCGCAACGGGTACTTCCTTGGGCTTGCCGGCCAAGAGTTTGATCGCCGCATAGCTGATAAAGCCGAGCCCGATCCCGGTCGCGATCGAGAACGTCAGCGGCATGGTGATCGCCGTGATTACAGCGGGCACGACTTCGGTTATGTCCTCCCAGTCGATTTCGACAATGCCGTGCACCATGATGCAGGCAACGAACAGAAGCGCGGGCGCCGTCGCGTAAGCGGGAATCGTACCGGCCAGCGGCGATAAAAACAGCGAGAACAGGAACAGGAGAGCGACGACAACCGCCGTCAGTCCCGTGCGGCCGCCAGCATTGATACCGGCTGCACTCTCGATGTAGCTGGTGGTGGTCGAGGTCCCGAGGGCCGCACCGGCTATCGTCGCAGACGAATCAGCCAGCAACGCACGCTTGAGCCGCGGCAGCTTGCCGTTGGCGTCGAGAAGCTTGCCGCGGTGCGCCAGACCGACCAGCGTCCCTGCCGTGTCAAAAAGGTCAACAAACAGAAATGCGAACACGATAGAAATCAGTCCGACATTGATCGCGCCTGCGATGTCCATCTGCATGAAGGTCGGCGCAAGTGACGGCGGCATGGAGAAGATGCCGCCAGAAGGCGATACATCCAGTAATATCCCGGCACCCGTCACGGCAAGAATGGCAATGATGATCGCACCCGGCACCTTCCTTGAGAACAGAACAGCGATCAGGATAAAGCCGGCCGCGGACAACAGGGCAGGGGCGGAACCGACATCACCGAGCGTCACCAGGGTTGCCGGGTGATCCACGACCCAACCAGCGTTCTTGAGAGCGATGATCGCCAGGAACAGGCCGATACCGGCGGAAATCGCGCGTTTCATGCCGTCGGGGATGGCGTTGATGATCCACTCCCGTACCGGTAGCAGACTGAGTATAAGGAAGAGCACGCCGGAGATGAACACGGCGCCCAAACCGACCTGCCACGTATATCCCATGCCGAGGACGACGCCGAAGGCGAAGTAGGCGTTGAGCCCCATACCCGGCGCAAGTGCAACAGGGTAGTTCGCGATCAGCCCCATGATCAGCGTGCCGATTGCCGCCGCCAGGCAGGTCGCGACAAAAACGGCGCCACGATCCATGCCGGTTTCAGCCAGGATCGACGGGTTCACGAACATGATGTAGGCCAGGGTCAGAAACGTCGTGACACCGGCAATGACTTCGGTCCGGACGGACGTCCCCTGTTCGGAAAGTTTGAAATAGGAATCCAGCATTATGCCCCCCTTTGCTGCACTGCAACGATATTCCATCAGATTGAGAATTGTGACAAGCGTTTGCGCGGCGTCTCAGCCGTAAACCATTGGAATCGGGGACGATCCCGGATACGGTTGAACCAAATTTCAGGAGTTTTGCGGGTTTGATCACGACGCCAGCACCGCCACGCGGCTTCCCCGATTCCGAGTTTGCCGCCCGTACTGCACGTGCGCAGAAACGCATGGCGGAAAGCGGACTGGACGCGTTGCTGGTTCTTACAGAACCGGAAATCCGGTACTTCACAGGTTTTCTGACGCCGTTCTGGCAGAGCCCGACCCGGCCCTGGTTCGTGGTTGTTCCGGCCAGCGGCAAGCCTGTTGCGGTTATTCCGACGATCGGCGCGGAGTGCATGTCGCGGACCTGGGTCGACGACATCCGGACCTGGCCGGCGCCGGTACCGTCGGACGAGGGCATCAGCCTTCTTGCCGGTACACTGGCCGAAATCACGGGCGGTAACGGCAGGGTCGGCTTGCCCATGGGGCCTGAAACGTCACTCCGCATGTCACTGAACGACTTCAACAGGCTGACGCAACTGATTGAACCGGTGCAATTCGTCGACGCATCGCCCGTGATCCAGCGGCTCAGGATGATCAAGTCGGAACTGGAGATCGACAAGGTCCGTTATATCTGTGGAGTGATGTCCGGTGTTTTCGAGGTGCTGCCGGATCACATCTCCATGGGCATGACAGAAATCGAGATCTTCAGAACATTCAAATCCGTGTCGCTGGAGTCCGGCGCGGACGATGTTGCCTTTCTGGTCGGGGGACTGGGAGAAGGCGGGTATGCCGACATCATTTCACCGCCCTCGGAGCGTCAAAGCCAGCCGGGCGATATCCTGATCCTGGATACCGGCGCCACATTCGACGGGTATTTCTGCGACTTTGACCGCAATTACGCCTTCGGAGAACCGGACGACGGCGCGAAGCGCGCGCACGAGGTCGTCTACCGTGCAACGGAGGCCGGCCTCGCCGCCGCGCGGCCCGGTGAGACCTGCGCCGGACTGTTCCAGGCGATGCAACAGGTAATGGACGAGGGTGGCGCGATGGGTAACGATGTCGGCAGGCTCGGTCATGGTCTTGGCATGCAGCTCACGGAGTGGCCGTCGAACATGCCGACGGATCAGACCGTGCTCGAACCCGGTATGGTCATCACACTGGAGCCCGGGATGACGTTCGCGGAAGGGAAAGTCATGGTGCACGAGGAGAATATCGTCATCCGCGATGGCGCGCCCGAACTTCTGAGCCGGCGCGCGCCCGCCGAAATGCCCGTGATCGGATAATCGTCATGCCGCTTTCCTACGACCTAGACATCGACCGCGGCACGGCAATGGGTCTTATCGTGTTGCAAACCGATGAGTTGATGGAGTTCGAGCTCGGCAGGCTCTTTCTCGGTCTCGGCCTCAGGGTCTATCAGAATCGCATCCCCAGCATGCCGGAAGTCCGGCCGGAAACACTCAGCATGATGGGAGAAAGCATGACGGAAACCGCCGCCATGCTGCCGCACGAAACGGGGATCGGCGTCATCGGTTACGGTTGCACATCCGGTGCAACAATCCTTGGCGAGGACCGGGTAACAGCGCTGGTGCAGGCGGCGCATCCCGGTGTGCTTGTGACGAACCCCTTGAGCGCACTGAAAGCCGCCTGCGCGTCGCTGGGCGTGGCCCGGCTCGGCCTGGTCAGCCCATATGTCGCTGAGGTCACCGATGCACTGATCGCGGCATTACAAGACGCCGGAATTACGGTGTCATCATACGGATCTTTCGAACAGATCGACGATCAGACGGTCGCCCGCATTTCGCCCCGGTCGACGCTGGACGCCATGCTGGAAATCGGCGCCGGTGATTGTGATGCCGTGTTCGCGTCATGCACGAACCTTCGCGCCTGGGAAATTGTTCCGGAGGCAGAAGCCGCGCTGAACAAACCGGTCCTTTGCAGCAATCAGGTGATCGGCTGGCACATGCTGCGGCTCGCCGGTATCAACGCCCCCGTCGCGGGCGGGGGCAGGTTGTTCGACTACGGTCTCGGCGGTTGATGGCCCGGACGCCATCCATTACAAGAAGCGACCCGCTTGGCTACACGCTTGAACCGGATAAGGTTTCCCGACGTGCGGCCGCTTCAACGCACGGCTCTGGGAGTTAACGGCAGCAGATGTTTTCAGCGTTCGAATGGATGATGGCAATGCGCTATCTGCGCGCACGCCGCCAGGAAGGCTTCATCTCCGTCATTGCCTGGTTTTCTCTGGTCGGCATCGCATTGGGCGTTGCGACATTGATCATCGTCATGTCGGTCATGAACGGCTTTCGCCAGGAACTTCTGGAACGCATCCTCGGCATCAACGGCCATCTGAGCATCTACGGCCCGGTCGCCGGTCAGATGACCGATTATGAACCGATCATCGACAAGATCGAGGGTCTCGACGGCGTTGTCTCCGTTACGGCGCTGATCGAAGGGCAGGTGATGGCGTCCGCAAAGGGCGTCGCCAAGGGTGCGATCGTCAGGGGTATACAAGCCGAAGACCTGGCGAAACGCGCCATTGTCGCCGACAACATCAAGCAAGGCTCGCTCGACAGCTTCAAGGGTGACAATGTGGTCCTGATCGGCGCGCGCCTCGCACAGAGCATGGGGATCGGGATCGGCGACAGCATCACGCTGATCTCGCCGAAAGGCAACGTCACCGCGTTCGGCACCGTGCCGCGCATGCGCGCCTTCAAGGTCGTCGGCACGTTCGAGATCGGCATGTACGAGTATGATTCCGGGTTCGTCTTCATGCCGTTAGAAGCTGCGCAGATCTATTTCAAGCTGCCGGACGCCGTCTCCAATCTGGAAGTATTTATCGACAATCCGCAAAACGCGCCGGGTGTCGGTCTCAGTATCACGCGCGCGCTACGCGGCCAGGCCAGCGTCCATGATTGGCAGCGCGCCAATTCCAGCTTCTTCAACGCCATCCAGGTGGAACGCAACGTGATGTTCCTGATCCTGACGCTCATCATCCTCGTGGCCGCGTTCAACATCATCTCGTCGTTGATCATGCTGGTAAAGGACAAGGGCAGGGATATCGCGATCCTCCGTACCATGGGCGCGACACGCGGCATGATCATGCGCATTTTCCTGATCGCCGGTGCCAGCGTCGGCGTCATCGGCACGTCGCTCGGCTTCGCGCTCGGTCTTTCTTTCGCCGCCAACATCGAAACCATCCGCCGCTGGATCGAGGGGTTCACCGGCACGGACCTGTTCGCCGCCGAAATCTACTTCCTGTCGCAGTTGCCTGCCGTCGTCGACCCGACGGAAGTCACCGCCGTCGTCCTGATGGGCCTCGGTCTGTCGTTCCTGGCGACCATTTACCCGAGCTGGCGCGCGGCCCGCATCGATCCGGCGGAGGCGCTTCGCTATGAATGACGCCAACACCGGCCCGGTTCTGGAACTCAGCGGCATCACGAGGACCTTCAAGCAGGGCAAGCGCACCCTGGAGGTTCTCAAGGGTGCCGACCTGCAGGTCGGTGCCGGTGAAGTCGTGGCCCTTGTCGGCCCGTCGGGTGCCGGCAAATCCACGCTATTGCAGATCGCCGGCCTACTGGAGCAGCCGACGTCCGGTGACATCCGCATCGACGGACAGTCCTGCGTCGGCCTCGGCGACGACGACCGCACCAAGATCCGCCGCTACAACATCGGCTTCGTCTACCAGTATCACCACCTGCTGCCCGAGTTCTCGGCGATCGAGAACATCACGATCCCACAGATCATTGCCGGTATCGATAAATCGACGGCGCGCAGCCGGGCGCGCGAACTGCTGGAATGGATGGGGCTGACGGAGCGCGGCAACCACCGTCCGGGCCAGCTTTCCGGCGGCGAACAGCAGCGCGTCGCCATCGCCCGCGCACTGGCCGCATCGCCACGCGTGCTGCTGGCCGATGAGCCGACCGGCAACCTCGATCCCGAAACCGCCGATGACGTGTTCGGCGTCCTGATGCACCTGGCGCGCGGCGCGGGGCTTGCGGCGCTGGTCGCGACCCACAACCCGGATCTCGCCCGACGCATGGACCGCATCGTCCGCGTCGAGAACGGGATACTCGTTCCCGGCTGATGAAACTGAAGGGACGCTTTCCATGGCCAAGAAACATCTGTTGATCGCTTTCCTTGCACTGATTCTGGCGGTGCCGGCTTGGCCCGGGAGCGCGGCGAAACAAGGTTCGGAGATTAACTTCAAGACCATCACGGAAGGCACGGGGGATACGGCCGTTCGGCATTCCCGCGTCTCCGTCCACTACACGGGGTGGCTCGAGGACGGCACAAAGTTCGATTCCAGTCGCGATCGCGGCGAGCCGTTCCAGTTCACACTCGGCGTCGGCGAAGTCATCGTCGGCTGGGATGTCGGCGTCGAAGGTATGCGGACGGGTGAACGCCGCGAAGTCGTGATTCCGCCGCAACTGGCATACGGGCCGCGCGGTGCCGGTGGTGTCATCCCGCCGAATGCGACGCTGAAGTTCGATATCGAACTCATTGCCGTCACGCCGCCAAAGTATGCAAACATCGGCAATGACGAGCTGAAGGCAATGCTGGCGCGCGGCGTCAAGATCGTCGACATCCGCCGTGATGACGAATGGAAGCAGACCGGTGTTGTCAAAGACAGCGAGCTCCTGACCGCATTCGACAAGAACGGCCGCTTCAATCGCGATTTTCCCGCCGCCTTCGCGGCCATTGCGTCCCCCGAAGACGAGATCATCCTCATCTGCCGGACCGGCAACCGCACGTCCGTGCTGTCACAGATGCTGACGGAACAGGCGGGCTACAAAAAGGTCTACAACGTGAAAGACGGGATCGTGTCCTGGATCGACGCGAAGAACCCGGTCGTCAAGTAACCGGTGCCATCTGAAGGCGGACCGGTTGCCAAGACAAAGTAGCAACGACAGAAATGCCATTTTCTTGTGGATAAACCTGTGAACAGGCGCAACATCTGGTGACTTTGGCGCCGGGATGTGGAATCCTCTCCACATCATGTCGCACGCCGATTTCGTACATCTCAGGACCCACAGCGCGTATTCGCTCTGCGAAGGCGCAATACCGGCCAAGAACCTGGTAAAGCTCGCGGCCGAGCACGAGATGCCGGCGCTGGGCCTGACCGACACCGACAACCTGTTCGGCGCGCTAGAGTTCTCAGGCGCGGCGCTGGACGCCGGTGTGCAGCCGATCATCGGTTGCCAGCTCTCGATCAAACTCGCCGAAGACGCCCAACCCGGTGCCAAGCAGGAATTCGAGGACGGTGCCGTTGTGCTGCTGTCGCAGACGGACGACGGCTACCGGAACCTGCTGACGCTGCTGAAGATCGCCTATATGGACAGCGAGGACGCGCACCGCCCGGGCGTGACGTCAGAAGCATTGCTCGAACATGCGGACGGCCTGATCCTGCTGACGGGCGGGGCCGACGGCGCGCTCGGTCGCCTGATTCGGATGGGCAAATCGACGGAAGCCAATGCGTTCCTCGACCAGCTTCAACGGGCGTTTGCGGATCGCCTTTATGTTGAAATTCAGCGACACGGCATGCCGGAGGAAAAATTAACCGAACCGCAGTTTATTGACTGGGCCTACGCCCGCAATATCCCGCTGGTCGCCACCAACGAGCCGTACTTCAAGGACGAGAGCTTTCACCGCGCGCACGATGCACTGATGTGTATCAAGCAGGGCGCGGTGCTTTCCGTACCGGACCGCCAGAAGCTCACCTCCGATCACTACTTCAAGTCCGCGGCCGAGATGCGCGCACTCTTTGCCGACCTGCCGGAAGCTGTCGACAACACGCTTGTCATCGCACGCCGCTGTGCCGTCACGGTTGAGAAAATCGCTCCGATCCTGCCGCCCTATGACTGCGGGGAAGGACTGACCGAAGCGGACGAACTCAAGCGTCAAGCACACGAAGGCCTGACCGGGCGGCTGGAAGCGCATGTCTTCACCGAAGACATGGACGACGCGGCCCGCAAGAAAGCGGAAACGCCATACCGGGAACGGCTGGATTACGAGCTCGGCGTCATCAACCAGATGGGCTTTCCCGGTTACTTCCTGATCGTTGCCGACTTCATCAAATGGGCCAAGGATCACGACATTCCGGTGGGGCCGGGACGTGGTTCCGGCGCCGGGTCCGTAGTCGCCTGGGCGCTGACCATCACCGATCTCGACCCGCTGCGCTGGGGTCTGCTGTTCGAGCGGTTCCTCAACCCCGAACGTGTGTCCATGCCGGACTTCGATATCGACTTCTGCCAGGAACGCCGCGACGAGGTGATCCGCTACGTTCAGCAGAAGTACGGCCGCGACCATGTCGCGCAGATCATCACGTTCGGAAAGCTGCAGGCACGCGCCGTGCTCAGGCACGTCGGCCGCGTGCTGGAAATGCCCTACGGCTTCGTCGACAAGATCTGCAAGATGGTGCCGAACAACCCGGCCAACCCGGTGACGCTGGACGAGGCGATCAAGGGCGAAGAACAGCTCCGCAACTTGATCGCCAACGAACCGGACGTACGCGAACTAGTCGAAATCGCCCGCAAGCTGGAAGGTCTATACCACCATGCCTCCACCCACGCGGCGGGCGTCGTCATCGGCGACCGGCCGCTCGAGGAACTGATCCCGCTCTACCGCGACCCGCGCTCGGACATGCCGGTCACGGGTTTCAACATGAAGTTCGTGGAATCCGCCGGACTGGTGAAGTTCGACTTCCTCGGCCTCAAGACTCTCTCGGTGCTGACCAAGGCCGAGAACTTCGTTAACGCGAAGCGGGGGGCAGATGACGAGAAACTCGATCTCGTCACCATCCCGTTGGATGACCGCAAGACCTACGAAATGATCAGCCGCGGCGACACCACCGGCGTATTCCAGTTGGAAAGTGCCGGTATGCGCGACGTGCTCCGCGGCCTCAAGCCCGACACCTTCGAAGACATCATCGCCGTCGTGGCGCTCTACCGGCCGGGCCCGATGGACAATATCCCGAGCTACGTCCGGCGTAAGCACGGCGAGGAAGAACCGGACTACCTGCATCCGACGCTGGAACCCGTGCTGAAGGAAACCTTCGGCATTCCGATTTACCAGGAGCAGGTGATGCAGATCGCACAGGTGCTGTCGGGCTATACGCTCGGTAACGCCGATCTGCTCAGGCGCGCCATGGGTAAGAAGATCCAGGCCGAAATGGACGCGCAGCGGAAACTGTTCGTCGATGGCGCCGTGGCCAAAAAAGTCAACGAGAAGCAGGCCGACGACATCTTCAACATCGTCGACAAGTTCGCGGGTTACGGTTTCAACAAATCGCACGCCGCCGCCTATGCGCTCGTCGCCTACCAGACGGCCTACATGAAGGCCAACCATCCGGTAGAATTCATGGCCGCCTCGATGGCGTTCGACATGGGCAACACCGACAAGCTCAACATCTTCCGCCAGGAACTGGACCGGCTGCAGATTCCGCTGCTGCCGCCGGATATCAATGCATCGGAGGCTTCGTTCACCGTCGAGACGGTAAGCACGCCGGACGGTGAAAAAGACGGCGTCCGCTATGCCCTGTCGGCGGTCAAGAATGTCGGTGCCGCGGCAATGGACACGCTTGTCCACGAACGCATGGACAACGGTCCGTTCGAAAGCCTGAGCGACTTCGCCAACCGCATCGATCCGCATCAGATCAACAAGCGTCAGCTCGAAAATCTCGTACGGGCCGGGGCGTTTGACCGGCTGGATGCCAACCGCCGCCGCGTCCACCGGGGAATCGAGAACATCGTCGCCGTCGCCAGCATGGCGACCAACGACCGCAACTCGAACCAGATGGGGCTGTTCGGCGGTGAAGATGCCAAACCGGAGGAAGTGCGCCTGCCCGACATCGAGGACTGGCAGTCGATGGACCGGCTGCGCGAGGAATTCGACGCCGTCGGCTTCTATCTGTCGGCGCACCCGCTGGACGCCTACGAACGCGTGCTGGCGCGAAAGCGCGTGCGCTCGTCGGCCGAAGTGATCGCCGCGCGCGAGACCGGCGCTGTCCGGCTTGCGGGCACGTTCGTCTCCAAAAAGGAAATGACGTCGAAGACCGGCAAACGCTTCGCCTTCATCTCGTTCTCGGACGCGTCCGGGGTTTTCGAGGCGACGGCGTTTTCGGAAGTCCTGGCGCAGTACGCGGAATTGCTGGCGGCCGGGAACTCGATGATCCTCGATTGCGCGATATCGTTCGACGGCGATCAGCCGCGCATGACGATCCAGCGCCTCGAGAGCATCGATGCCGCCGCGCAGGAAGCTGCCAACGCAGCCAAGGAAATGCACCTGTTCGTCGACAGCACCGACCCGCTGCCCGCACTCAAGGAAGTGCTCGGCCGCGACCGCGATGCCAACGGAAACGGCAACGGCCGCCGCAAGAAAGGCAAGGTGCTGGTGACGGCGAAGATCCGCGACCGGGACGAAGAAGTGCTGATCAACCTCGGCGACGACTATGCGCTCTCGCACGAGCTGTCACTCGCCGTTCGCTCGCTGCCGGGCATTCTCGACGTCCGGGAGTTGTAGGCGATTACCCCTCATCCTGTCCTTCTCCCAAGGGAGAAGGGACTCTCGTAAACCTATTTTCCTCTCCCTGGGGAGAGGGTGGCGCGCTCAAGCGCGCCGGGTGAGGGACTACTGCCCCAGTGCCTTTGCCGTCAGGTCCGACAGCGCCAGTTTCTGATGGCCGTCATCGTCGAAATTGGCCGGATCGAGCCAGGTCTGGAACGCGTTTTTCAATGCCGGCCATTCGCTGTCCAGGATCGAGTACCAGGCAGTATCCCGGTTGCGTTGCTTGTAGATCGTGCACTGACGGAAGATACCCTCGAATGTAAATCCATAACGCGTCGCTGCCGCGCAGGATTTCGCGTTGAGGCTGTCGCACTTCCACTCGTAGCGCCGGTATCCGAGCTCGTCGAACACGCGCGCCATCATCAGGTACATGGCTTCGGTCGCGGCAATGGACCGTTGCAGAAGCGGGGAATAGTTGATGTGTCCGACCTCGATCGAGCCGATCTTGGGGTCGATCCGCAAGTAGCTGGCAACGCCGATCGGTTTGCCGGTTTCCAGATCGATGATCGCATGGAACAGGGGATCACCGGTAAAGCAGGCGTCCTCGACCCAAGCCCGGTAATCCGCCTCGGTTTCGAACGGTCCACAGGGCAGATAGGTCCAGATCCGGCCCTCGATGTCGGTGCTGAAGGCGGCATAGAGGTCGCTCAGGTGCTTGTCACGATCCAACAGCTCAAGCCGGCAGGTGCGGCCTTCCATCGGCGTCCGGGGCGGTGGATCGCAGGGTTTCCAGTCGGAAAGGGGGAAGCCGATCGGCTGGCCGAGATCGTTCGTGATTGTCATTAGTCATCTCCAAAACTCAATTGGCTGGAAATTTGCGTAAGTAACCAAATTTCGAAAGGGCCATTTGGCGGCATTCGCTGTTTTCTTTGGTCCGGCTTCACAATTCGTAACGAACGAAACTGTTCTCGCACGGCAAGTATCGGGTTAAAATCCCGGTACGGGAGTGAAAATGAGCGCTGAAGCCGCTGATATTCTTAGATTTCTTGCCTTCGGCCTGGTCTGGCTGTTTCCGGTCGCGCTGGTTGTCGCCGTGCTTGGGTTCGCCAATGCGGACGCCAAATCCAAGCATGAGGACTTAGGCCCCAACGTTGTCTCCTTTCCTGCCCCGAAGCCGCTTCCGCCTGAGGAGAAGCCGAATTTGCTGACCCGCGTAAAGCGGCTTGCATTCCGCGCCGCCAACAGGTAAACCACGCCCGATTTCGCACGCAGGTTTTGCGGCCGTTCATGCAAATTCATGAACACTGTCGTTCCGGTGCCGGGTTGTCCGGCCACACCTGCGGAGGCTCAACCGGAGAAGGAAAAAGGCTTATGGCGCTTCCCGATTTCACGATGCGTCAGCTTCTTGAAGCTGGCGTTCACTTTGGTCACAATACCCGCCGCTGGAACCCCAAGATGGCGCCGTACATCTTCGGCGACCGTAACGGTATCCACATCATCGATCTGCAACAGACTGTTCCGCTGCTTCATCAGGCGATGGTCGCTGTCCGCGACGTCACCAAGGCGGGCGGACGCGTGCTGTTCGTCGGCACCAAGCGTCAGGCGCAAAAGCGTGTCGCCGACGCCGCGAAGCGCTGCGGTCAGTACTACGTCAACCACCGCTGGCTCGGCGGCATGCTGACCAACTGGCGGACGATCTCGAACTCGATCAAGCGTCTCAAAGACCTTGAAGAGATGCTCGGCAATGAATCCGAGATTCAGGGGCTGACGAAGAAAGAACAGCTCATGCTGACCCGTGAGATGGAAAAGCTCGAGCGCGCGCTCGGCGGCATCAAGGACATGGGCGGCCTGCCGGATATCCTGGTCATCATCGATACGACCAAGGAAGACATCGCGATCAATGAAGCCAACAAACTGGGCATCCCGGTCGTCGGCGTCATCGATTCCAATGCCGATCCGGAAGGCATCACGCACCCGGTGCCGGGTAACGACGACGCGATCCGCGCCATTGGTCTTTACTGCGACCTGATGGTCGGCTCGGTGCTCGACGGCATCCAGGCCGAAATCGGCGTTGCCGGCGGTGACATCGGCGAGAGCGAAGCGCCGGCCGAAGAACTCCCGGTCGAGCCGGCTGCTGCAGCCGTTGTTGCCGAAGCTACGCCTGAAGCCGTGACGACCGAAGCCGTAGTCGACGCACCGGCTGAAGAAGAAGCCAAAGGCTGATCAACGTCCCGGGAACGGAGGCCGCGGCGCGGCCTCCTGTGCCCCCGGCGACGCGAACTTAATTCGGAATGACAAGGAAGAACGATGGCTGAGATCACTGCAGCATTGGTTAAGGAACTGCGCGAGAAAAGCGGCGCGGGCATGATGGATTGCAAAAAGGCGCTGGCGGAAACCGACGGCGACCTCGAAGCCGCCGTTGACTGGCTTCGCACCAAGGGTCTGGCGGCTGCCGCCAAAAAGGCCGGCCGCGTTGCCGCCGAGGGCCTTGTCGGTGTGCACATCGAAGGCACCCAAGGTGCGGTCAGCGAAGTCAACGCAGAAACCGACTTCGTCGCCCGCAACGACTCGTTTCAGACGCTGGTCAGCAATATCACCAAGCTTGCCGTCGACGCCGGTGACGACATCGACGCGCTGAACGGTCTGGACTATCCGGGTACGGGCCGCACCGTTTCCGAGGAAGTGACCCACAACATCGCCACCATCGGCGAGAACATGAGCATCCGCCGCATTGCCTCTCTCTCCGTCGAGAAAGGCGTCCTCGCCAGCTACATTCACAACCAGCTGGTGCCGGGTCTCGGCAAGATCGCCGTGCTGGTTGCGCTGGAAAGCGAAGGCGGTACCGACGGCCTCGAGGACGTCGGCAAGCAGCTCGCCATGCACATCGCCGCTGCGCGTCCGCAGTCGGTCGGCCGTGACGACCTGGACCAGGACGCAGTCGAACGCGAGCGTCAGGTTCTGATTGAACAGGCGCGCGAATCGGGTCGCCCCGACAACATCATCGAGAAGATGGTCGAAGGCCGCCTGCGTAAGTTCTACGAGGAAGTCTGCCTGCTCGAACAGACGTTCGTCATCGACGGCGAAAGCAAGGTCGAGAAGATCGTCGAAGACGCCGGAAAAGCAGCCGGTGGCGCCGTCAAAGTGGCGGGATTCAAGCTTTTCGTGCTGGGTGAAGGCATCGAAAAGAAAGAAGAAGACTTCGCCGCGGAAGTCGCCGCAGCCGCGGGCGGCAACTAATCAAGGGTTTGGTGCGGCATCCTTCCGGGGGTGCCGCACCAATTTCCGGTCGTGACATCCGGGAACCCTGTTATATTAAGGAAATGGGCCGGGATTCGGCCTTTTCTTTTACACGGTTGAAGCGTGTTCGGTTATGATCTGGACAGGGAGCGGGAATGAGTACACCCAAAAAATATAAGCGTGTACTGCTTAAACTGTCTGGTGAGGCGTTGATGGGAGATCAGGGCTTCGGGCTAGACTCCGCGACCGTCGACCGCATCGCCGAAGAAATCAAATCCGTTCACGAAAACGGCGTGCAGGTCTGCCTTGTTATCGGGGCCGGCAACATCTTCCGCGGCGTTTCACTGGCCGCTGCCAACATCGAACGTACGACCGGCGACTATATGGGCATGCTGGCGACCGTGCTGAATGCACTGGCCATGCAGAGCATGCTAGAGAGCAAGGGCGTCGCGACGCGCGTGCTTTCGGCTATTCCCATGTCGGCGGTTTGCGAGCCCTATATCCGGCGCCGTGCGGTGCGCCATATGGAAAAGGGCCGCGTCGTCATTTTCGCCGCCGGCACCGGCAACCCGTTTTTCACAACCGATACGGCAGCGGCGCTGCGCGCTGTCGAAATGAACTGCGACGCCCTGATGAAGGGTACGCAGGTTGACGGGGTTTACTCCGCCGACCCGAAAACGGACAAAAACGCCGAGCGGTACGACCAGTTAAGCTATCAGGAAGTTCTAACGAAGAATCTCAGGGTGATGGACACATCGGCGATCGCGCTGGCGCGGGAAAACGCAGTTCCCATTTTGGTCTTTTCCATTCACAATCCGGGCGCATTTGCCAATGTCGTCGCCGGAAAGGGAACGTTTACGACAATCACTGACAACAAAGATTAAGGGAGGCGTTGATGAGTGACATCAACGGCGCACGCAAGGATATCGATCACCGGATGTCGAGAGCCGTCGAGGTGCTGCACGAGGAATTCGGCGGCCTGCGCACGGGACGGGCGTCCACGACGTTGCTGGATCCGATCCAGGTCAATTGCTACGGAGCGAACATGCCGCTAAACCAGGTCGGCAGCGTCTCGGTGCCGGAAGCGCGGATGCTGTCGATCCAGGTCTGGGACAAAGCCAACGTCAAGGCTGTCGAGAAGGCGATCATTGATTCCGGCCTTGGCCTCAATCCGGCCGTGGACGGGACTTTGGTAAGGATACCCATTCCGCCGCTGAGCGAGGAACGCCGCCAGGAACTGGTGAAGGTCGCCGGCAAATACGCGGAAGACGCCAAGGTTGCCGTGCGCAATGTCCGCCGTAGCGCGCTTGATGACCTTAAAAAAGCCGAAAAGGACGGTGACATTCCGCAGGATGCACTCCACGACTATTCCGAGGAAGTTCAGGAACTGACGGATAAGCACATCGCGGCGATTGACGAAGCGCTGTCTCACAAAGAACAGGAGATCATGCAGGTCTGACCATGAGCATTGCGCCGCTAACCACGTCGGAAGATGCCACCGTACCGGTCCATGTGGCGATCATCATGGACGGAAACGGTCGCTGGGCAAATGCCCGCGGAAAGCCGCGCAGCATGGGTCATAAAGCCGGCGCGGAAGCCGTGCGCAGAACTTTGGAAGCAGCCGTAGAACATGACGTCAAATACCTGACTTTGTTCAGCTTTTCCTCGGAAAACTGGAAGCGTCCGGCAACCGAAATCGCAGATCTCATGGGGCTATTGCGCCTCTACCTTAAAAAGGAAGTAAATACGCTTTGCGAGAAGGGCATTCGCCTCCGCGTCATCGGCGACCGGTCGCGTCTCGCCGAGGATATTGTCGACGCGATCGACGATGCGGAACAGCGCACGTCGGAAAACACGCGGATGACCTTGATTCTGGCGCTCAGCTACGGTTCGCGCGATGAAATGGTGATGGCGGCACGATCGCTGGCCGAGCGCGCCGTCAATGGCGAGATCGCGCCGGACGAAATAGACGAAGCCGCATTCGGGTCGGCTCTCTATACGCACGATATTCCGGACCCGGATCTGTTGATCCGCACCAGCGGGGAGAAACGCATTAGCAACTTCCTGCTGTGGCAACTGGCCTATGCAGAGTTCGTTTTTATAGACAAGCACTGGCCGGACTTCGATACGGACGATCTGGCCCAGGCGATCAAGGAGTACGGCCGACGTGAACGCCGTTTCGGCACAAGCCACATCTGAAAACCGATTGTCCGGGCTCAGCCTCCGCGCAGTATCGGCGGTGATTATGGCGCTCCCGGCGATCGCAGCAGTCTATTTCGGCCCTCCATGGTTCACGGCGCTGGTGATTGTCGCGGCTGTGATCATGGGTTGGGAGTGGTCGCGCATGTGCCGCGGCAATATGCCGTGGATGTTCGCAGGCGCACTATATATCGCTGTCCCGTCGGGCATTCTGATCTGGCTGCGTGGCGACGCCACACCCGGCATGATCACGATCCTGTGGCTGTTCGCCATCGTATGGAGCGCGGATATCGGCGCCTACTTGTGTGGACGCAGCATCGGCGGGCCCAAGCTGGCGCCCAAAATCAGCCCCAAGAAGACGTGGGCCGGATTTGTCGGCGGCGTTTCCTGCGCCACGATCATCGCCGGCGCCTTTGCTGTCTACTGGGAGGAACCGCCCCTGTCGCTGGCGCTTTGGGGGGCCGTCGTCGCAATCGCCAGCCAGGCCGGTGACCTGTTCGAAAGCGCCGTCAAACGACACTTCGGCATCAAGGACAGTTCCTCGCTGATCCCCGGGCACGGCGGCGTGCTGGACCGGGTCGACGCCCTGGTCGCCGGCGCCGTCGCAATTGCCGTCCTGAACTTCACCCTTGGCCGGAGTGTATTGCCGTGGCTGTAGTCAAGCCTGTCACCGCCGAACGCCATGCGCCAAGGTCCGTTACCATTCTGGGGTCCACCGGCTCGGTCGGCAGCAATACCATTGACCTGATACGCCGCTCTCCGGAGCGTTTCCAGGTCGATACGCTAAGCGGCAACAGCAATGTCGAGTTGCTGGCGCAGCAGGCAATCGAGGTCGGCGCGGCGATGGCCGTCGTGGCGGACGAAGACCGTTACCAGGATCTCAAATCGGCGCTTTCCGGCAGCGGCATCGAAGCGGCGGCAGGGCGGAATGCGCTGGTCGAGGCCGCAATGCGCCCGACGGACTGGGTGATGGCCGCCATCGTCGGGGCCGCCGGGCTTGCGCCGACGCTTGAAGCGGTCCGCCGGGGGGCGATCGTGGGGCTTGCCAACAAGGAATGTCTGGTTTCGGCGGGCGAATTCTTCTGCCGCGAGGTCGCCGGTGCCGATGCGCGCCTTATTCCGGTCGATTCCGAGCACAGCGCCATTTATCAGGTTTTCGACTTCGAGCGTCCGGAACGCATCGAAAAAATCATTCTCACTGCATCCGGCGGCCCGTTCCGCGAACGTGCGCTGGATACGCTCACCTCGGTCACGCCTGCGGAAGCCGTTGCACATCCCAACTGGTCCATGGGCGCCAAGATCTCGGTCGATTCGGCGACCATGATGAACAAGGGGCTGGAGCTTATTGAAGCTTTCCACCTGTTCCCGGTCAGCGGTGAACAGATTGACATCCTGGTTCACCCTCAGTCCGTTATTCACAGCATGGTCGAATACGTCGATGCCTCGGTACTGGCGCAACTCGGAACGCCCGACATGCGGACCCCGATTGCCTTTGCGCTGGCCTGGCCGGACCGGATGGATGCGCCTTCGCCGCGCCTGAAGCTGGAAGACATCCGGACGCTGACGTTCGAAGCCCCCGACCCGCAACGTTTTCCGGCGCTCAGGCTGGCCCGCGAAGCCCTCGATATCGGCGGTTCCGCTCCGACCGTTCTCAATGCGGCCAACGAAGTCGCCGTCACGGCTTTCCTCAGCGAAGACCTCGGTTTCCTCGATATTGCCAGAGTTGTCGAAGAGACGATGGACCGGATGCCGCGGCAAAACCTGTCGTCGCTCGACGATGTCTTCGCCGTGGACGAGGAAGCACGCCGCCGCGCCGGCGAGAACACGGCCGCAACCGGCAGATAACGTTGGATTTTTGCTCGCTGCGTGTTGACGGGAAGCCGCTGTACGCGCATATCTGGTGAAGCAAAATAACGAACGAATAAAGGCTCACAATGGAATTCGACACCCTCAACACCGTGCTCTGGTTTCTGGTCGTCCTCTCGATCATCGTGTTCGTTCACGAGTGGGGGCATTACTGGGTGGCACGGCGCAATGGTGTCCGCGTAGAAGTATTTTCCATCGGTTTTGGGCCTGAAATTTTCGGCTGGTACGACAAAGCAGGCACACGTTGGCGGGTCAGCGCCGTGCCGCTCGGCGGGTACGTCAAAATGTTTGGCATGGCCGAGGAGGGCGAGGCTGACAGTGCCCAGTCCTTCCTCGAAAAAGGCGCCGGCGAAGAAACACATTCGTCCGGAGAGCTTTCCGAAGAAGAAAAAGCGGTTTCCTTTGCTCACAAGACCGTCGGGCAACGCGCCGCCATCGTATTTGCCGGCCCCGCGATCAATTTCATTTTTGCTGTTTTGGTACTCGCCGCCATCGCCATGTCGGTCGGTGTCCCTCAGGTACGCGTCTCCGTCGGTGAGGTCATTCCGGGTTCGGCCGCTGCAGCGGCAGGGCTTCAGGCGGACGACGTTCTGGTCCGCCTGAACGAGGCAAAGATAGACAACCCTTCGGTCGTTCAGGAAATCGTTTCAGCAAACCCCGGCGAGTCCTTGCCGCTGGTAGTGACCCGAGACACGAGAGAGGTCGAACTGTACGTCACGCCGGACGCGGTTGATCAGGACGGCAAGACCGTCGGCCGCCTCGGCATACGGATGCAGGGAATCATCGGCGAGCATCAGCGGCTGAATCCGCTGACCGCAGCGTGGTTCGGCATCGAGAAAACCGTCACGATAACGGGCCAGGCGCTGAACAATATCGGCAAGCTGCTGATCGGGCAGGGGAACTTCAAGGACCTGGGCGGCCCGATTGCGATTGCACAGATGTCGGGGCAGGCAGCGGAACAAGGCGCGCTTCAGCTTTTCTTCTTCATGGCCGTGCTGTCGATCAATCTTGGCCTGATCAATCTCTTTCCCATTCCCATTCTTGATGGCGGTCATCTGCTCTTCATGGGAATCGAAGCCCTCCGCGGGCGCCCGTTGGGAGAACGGGCGCAAGAATACGGTTTCCGAATTGGTCTGGCCTTGGTACTGATTCTCATGGTATCTGTGACTTGGAATGATATCGTCAGGGTGCTAGGACTTTAGGCAATAAGGCCTTGAATCAGAATGTTTTAGCGCCGGATAGCCTTTAAGGCTAGACGAATGGGGAGAATAGCGTGACGGGATTGGCCCGGCTTACCGCGGTTGCGTTGATGACAGCGGCCATGGGGCCGCTTTCGTTGTTAACCATAGACGCTTCTGCCAGCGATGCCGTCGAGCTTGCCCAGGCCGATACCATTCGTGCAATCGAGGTCCGCGGTGCACAACGCGTCGATCCCGGTACAGTGCGGTCGTACATGGTTATCCAGGAGGGCGATCCGTTCGACCCCAGGCGCATCGACCGTTCACTTAAGAGCCTCTTCGCGACAGGACTTTTTGCCGACATTTCACTGCGGCGCGAGGGCACCACACTCGTGGTCAACGTTGTTGAGAACCCGATCATCAACAGAATTGCGATCGAGGGTAACAACGAACTCACCACAGAAACACTCGAGGCCGAGCTTTCCCTTCGGCCCCGTGTCATCTACACGCGGACCAAGGTCCAGGACGACGTAAAACGGCTTCTGACGATCTATCGTCAGAGCGGACTGTTTGCTGCCTCGGTGGACCCGAAGATTATCCAGCTCGAGCAGAACCGTGTCGATCTTGTGTTCGAAGTCAATGAAGGTGTGGAAACCAAAATTGGCAGCATCCGGTTTATCGGGAACAGGGAATTCAGCGACGGCCGCCTCCGCGAGGTGATCCAGACACGCGAGTCCGCCTGGTGGCGCTTCTTCTCGACGGACGATGTGTACGACCCGGATCGCATGAATTTGGACCGCGAACTGCTGCGCCGTTTCTACCTGACAAACGGCTATGCCGATTTCAAGGTGAATACCGCTATCGCCGAACTGACTCCCAACAAGGAATCGTTCTTTATGACGTTTGCGGTGGAAGAGGGGGAGCGGTATCAGTTCGGTGAGATAGAAATCGATGCGCGCCTAAAAGACCTTGAGAACGACGACCTGAAATCCGCAATCGAAGTCGAAACCGGTGACTGGTACGACGCGGAAGAAATTGAAAAGACGATTGACCGCCTCACCGAACTTGTCGGTACGCTCGGGTACGCGTTCGTCGATATTCGGCCGCGGATCAACCGTGACCGAGAGAACAAGTCGATCAATGTGAAGTACGTGGTCAATGAGGGCCCGCGTGTCTTTGTCGAACGCATCAATATTTCCGGCAATGTCCGAACGCTCGACAAGGTCATCCGCCGCGAGTTCCGCTTGGTGGAAGGGGATGCCTTCAACGCGTCGAAACTACGCCGATCGAAGACCCGAATACAGAATCTCGGTTTCTTTGAGAAGCTCGATATCGAGCAATTGCCGGGCTCTGCGCCGGACAAGACAGTCATCAATGTCAACGTCGAAGAAAAACCAACCGGGCAGATCACGTTGGGTGCAGGCTTCTCATCCAGCGTCGGTATCCTGGGTGATATCGGCCTGCGCGAGACGAACTTCCTCGGACGGGGTCAGGACCTGAGCCTCAAGCTGCAGCTCGCGGCTGAAGCCTCGCAGATCGACCTCAGTTTTACAGAACCGTATTTCCTGGGACGCGAACTCAGCGCCGGCTTCGATATATTCCGGTCGACCCGGGACCTGCAGGACACCAGTTCTTTTGACCTGGAACGTACCGGCTTCAGGTTGCGTTCGGGCTACGGAATTACCGAGAACCTGTCCGAAAGCTGGCGATATACTTTCCGGATCACTGATATCACGGACGTCGACGGCAGTGCGTCCACGTTGATTCAGGCGCAGGAAGGCGAAGAGACACTCTCGGAAATTGGCCATACGATCTCTTATGACAGGCGCGACAGCAGAATTAAACCGACAGAAGGATACGCGCTCCGACTCAACACTGACGTTGCCGGTCTGGGCGGCTCCCTCCAGCATTTGAGAAACACGGCCACCGCGGCGTATTTTTACCCGCTGGCGGACCAGTGGGTCATTTCGACGAAAGCGAAAGCCGGGTACATCGTCGGGCTGGGCGAAGACGTCGCGCTGGCGGAACGCTACTTCCTGGGTGGCGATGACGTGCGGGGCTTCGAAACCTCGGGCATCGGTCCTCGCGATACGGCGACCGACGACGCGCTGGGAAGCGAATGGATGTACAGCGGATCGCTGGCTCTGAGTTTCCCGACAGGTTTGCCCGAAGAACTCGGGGTCGGTGCTCATATCTTCACCGATCTGGGATCCGCCGGCTCGCTGTCGCCCACGAATTCGACGACCGCCGACGAGGATTCATTGCGTATGGGCGTCGGTGCAGGCATAACTTGGGCGTCGCCGTTTGGTCCGCTTGGCGTAGACTTTGCCTATCCGGTCATGAGCGAAGATTTCGACAAAGAAGAATACGTGCGCATCAATTTCGGCACGAGATTTTAGGAGGCCATTTTGTTGGTAAGAATTTTTGCGGCATCGTTGGCAATGGCATTCGTCGCCGTCGCAGCGCTTACGGCACCTGCATACGCGCAAACTGCCGCCGGGGTACAGGTTCCCGACATTTCCGTCGTTCTGAACATCGGCAAAATTCGGCGCGATGCGATGTCCGTCAAGTCGATCCGCGAGCAGATCATCAACTATCAAAACAAGATTCAGGGCGAGATCCAGAAAGAGCAAGAGGCGCTCCGCCTCGCGCAGCAGGAGCTGGCGAAAAAGCAGTCCTTGCTGGCGCCGGAAGCATTCGCCGAGGAACGCCGCAAGTTCGAGCAGCGCGTCGTCGAAGTGCAGCAACTGGTTCAGAAGCGGCGTCAGACTCTTGAACAGGCTCAAGCCAACGCCATGGTGCAGGTCGAACGTGCACTGAACGAAATTGTGGCGACGATGGCCGACAAGGAAGGTTACGGTATTATTCTGCGTTTCTCGCAAGTGGTCTATGTCAAAACGCACCTCGAAATTACGGACAAGGTGCTAAAAGAGCTCGACCAAAAACTGCCGACCGTTCAGGTCGACTTGCCGAAAAATTAGCACCAATGGCTGATCCCCGGTTCTTTTCCAATGCCGGGCCGTTCAGTCTGGCGCGCATCGCCGAGACGGCCAGTGCGGAAATCGTGAACGCCGACGACACGGCCATCACGTTTGACGACGTCATGCCGCTGGACGAGGCCTCTGCGGCCGATGTCAGCTTTCTCGACAATCGAAAGTACACCGAGAATTTCCGACGTTCGAGTGCCGGCGCATGTATCGTCGCGCCGGACGTGGTTGACCAGGCGCCAGACGGCATGGCTTTGCTGGTAACGCCCGAGCCTTATCATGCCTATGCGCGCGTCGCGGCTATGTTCTATCCGATGCCGGCATCGACCGGCGAAATCCATCCCGCCGCCGTCATCGCTGGCGATGCCCGTATTGGCAACAATGTGGAGATCGGACCGTGCGCCGTGATCGGCAAAGGCGCCGAAGTCGGTGACGACAGCATCATCTCGGCGGGTGCCGTGATCGGCGACGGCGTACAGATTGCGGAAGACGTCCGGATCGGCGCGAACGCCACTATCCTGCACGCGAAAATCGGCGCTCACTCGATCATCCATGGCGGCGTCAGGATCGGCCAGGACGGTTTCGGATTTGCCATGGGGCCGGGCGGTCACGTGAAGGTACCTCAGCTCGGACGTGTGATCGTCGGCGCCGGCGTCGAAATCGGCGCAAATACGACGATCGACCGCGGCACCGGACCCGACACGTTGATCGGCGACGGCACCAAGATCGACAATCTCGTGCAGATTGCCCACAACGTCCGGATTGGACAAAATTGCGTTATTGTCAGCCAAGTCGGTATTTCCGGCAGCACGGAACTGGGTGACTTCGTCGTTCTGGCAGGACAAGTTGGATTGACCGGACACCTGAAGATCGGCAGCGGTGCCAGGATTGCTGCACAAAGTGGCGTCATGCGGAATGTCGAACCAGGCCAGGAGTTGGGCGGCAGCCCGGCAAAACCGGTTCGGATGTGGCTCAAGGAAGTTGCCATGATCGAGCGCATGGCCAAGAAGAAAGGGGGTTAGGGATGGACGCGGAAACCACCACCGGCCATGAGGTCGATGTCACCGGCATCATGGAGCGGATACCGCACCGGTACCCGTTCCTGCTGATCGATAAAGTGGTCGACATCCAGTCGGGCGAAAGCGCGACCGGCATCAAGAACGTATCGGTCAACGAGCCTTTCTTTCAGGGTCATTTCCCGGGCCATCCGATCATGCCGGGCGTGTTGATCGTCGAAGCCATGGCGCAGACGGCGGCCATCGTCGTTATCGAAGCGCTCGACGACACGGCTTCCGACAAGCTGGTTTATTTTATGTCCATCGACAGCGCGCGATTCCGCAAACCGGTTCTGCCCGGCCATACGCTCCATCTCGAGGTCAACAAGGAGCACGGTCGCGGCAAGGTCTGGCGCTTCAAGGGCGTTGCACGGGCAGACGGCGTGGTCATGGCGGAAGCCGTTTTTACGGCAATGATCGTTGATCAGGCGGATTAGGAAACGGACATGACCGATATTCATCCGACGGCGATCGTCGACCCTGCAGCACAATTGGGCGATAGTGTGAAAATTGGACCATATTCGGTGGTCGGGGCTGACGTGACTCTTGGCGACGGAGTCGAACTGATGTCGCACGTCGTCGTCGCCGGCGACACCAGCATTGGGGCCGGGACACGTATCTTCCCGTTCTCCTCCATCGGTCATCAGCCCCAGGATCTGAAATACCAAGGCGAAGCGTCCAAACTGATCGTCGGCGAACGCAATGTCATCCGCGAGCACGTCACAATGAACCCGGGGACCGACGGCGGCGGGCTGGTGACACGTGTCGGCGATGACTGCCTTTTCATGGTGGGTGCACACGTGGCGCACGACTGCCAGATCGGCAATAGCGTCATTCTCGTCAACAACGCGACGATGGCCGGGCATGTCATTGTCGAGGACTGGGCGATCGTCGGCGGGCTATCGGCCGTGCATCAGTTCGTGCGGATCGGCAAACATGCCATGATCGGCGGCATGAGCGGCGTCGAGCACGACGTTATCCCGTACGGCACCGTGACCGGCAATCGCGCCAAGCTGGAAGGCCTGAATATCGTCGGCCTCAAGCGCCGTGGCTTCTCGCGCGATATGATTCACGAAATCCGCAAAGCTTACCGCATGATTTTCGCCGAGGAAGGCACAATGGCGGAGCGCCTGCAGGACGTGATCGAGGATTTTTCCAACAACGAGCCCGTGATGGAGATCGTCAACTTCATCCAGAGCGATTCATCTCGCCGTATTTGTCAGCCGCACATGGAAGATGCCGCATAAACGGATCGGCATTCTGGCCGGCGGGGGCGCGCTCCCCGAGCTTGTCCGTGACGCGTGCCGCCGCAACGATCAGGCGTTTCATGTCATCGTCTTCGAAGGACAGGGCGATCCCGGTGCTTTTGCCGACGACAGCCATGCGGTGATCAGGCTGGGCGCCGGCGGTGCCGCCATCAAGAACCTCAAGAAAGAAGGCTGTGATGCGCTCGTCATGGCGGGAACCATTCGGCGGCCCGGCATGAAGGAACTACGCCCAGACTGGTGGGGGGTAAAGTTCTTCGCCACCAGCGGTGCCGCCGCGCTCGGTGACGACGGTTTGCTGTCGGCCCTGATCAGGGCGCTGGAAAATGAAGGTTTCAACGTCCTCGGTGCCGACGCTTTGCTTCCTGAATACCTCATGCCGCGCGGCCGGATAGGGACAGCCGACCCGGCATCCTTTGCAGGCGATGTCGTGGCTGCCCTCGCCGCCGCAAAGGCACTCGGCGCCCGCGACGCCGGTCAGGCCGCCGTCGTCCGGGACGGCGTCGTCATCGCCGAGGAAGATGCCGACGGCACCGACGCCATGCTCCGGCGCCTTGCGGCAAGCGGCAACACCGGCGGTGTCCTTGGCAAGACGCTCAAGCCCGGACAGGAACGCCGCGCCGACCTACCGACGGTGGGCGCCGAGACGATCCGCAACGCCAAGGCGGCCGGTCTGAACGGCGTCGTCGTCGAGGCCGGGAATGCCTTTCTGATCGACCGGGACGGGACGGCGGACGCGGCCGACGAGGCGGGAATCTTTCTGGTCGGCGCCGATGGGGATGGAAACTGGCAATGAGCGAGCCGCTGCACGTCTATCTGATTGCCGGCGAGCCCTCTGGGGATGTTCTCGGGCATAGACTGATGGACGGGCTGAAGAGCATCGTTACTGACCGCGAGATCGAATTCTCAGGCGTCGGTGGACCGCTGATGACCAGCAGTGGCCTCGAGAGCCTGTTTCCCATGGACGATCTCACCGTCATGGGCCTTGCCGAGGTGCTGCCTCGTATTCCGAATATTCTTGGCCGAATTCGCGAGACGGCCGAGGATATCCGCCGCCTGAAACCCGACGTTGTCGTCACCATCGATGCACCGGATTTCTGCTTTCGCGTCGCAAAGAAGCTGGCCGGATCCGGCATCAGGATCGTGCACTACGTTGCACCATCCGTGTGGGCGTGGCGGCCGGGCAGGGCAAAGAAGGTGGCGAGGCTGGTCGACCACGTCATGTGTTTGCTGCCGTTCGAACCGCCGTATTTCGAGCGCGCCGGCGTCGATGCGACCTTTGTCGGACATTCGATCCTTGAAAGCGGTGCCGACAAGGGGAACGGTAAAGCGTTCCGCGAGCGGCACGGGATCGGGCCGGACGAGCGCGTGTTGCTGGCTTTACCCGGCAGCCGCATGAGCGAGATTTCCCGCCTTGTCGACATCTTCGGCGAGACGATCCGCCGTACCACGGCGATCGTCGGACCGTGCCGCATCGTAGTGCCGACTCTGCAAAGCATTTCCGGCGAGGTCCGCGTCCGCACCTCCGAATGGGACAACACCCTGATCATCGATGACGAGACGCAAAAGTACGACGCCTTTGCCGCCGCCGACGCGGCCATTGCCGCCAGCGGCACGGTATCGCTGGAACTGGCCATGGCAGGCGTGCCGAGCCTGATTGCATACCGGCTGTCACCGCTGACGGCTTTTTTCGCCAAACGCCTGATCCGTGTCAAATACGCCTCGATCGTCAATCTTATCCTCGACAAGCCGGCGATCCCGGAATTCCTCCAGGAAGACTGTACGCCGACAGCGATGACGCCGGCACTTGCCGACCTGTTGCGGTCCGGTACAGGGAAGCAGGAACAGATGTCAGAAGTCGCGGAAGCACTCGGCGCGTTGAAACCCGGCGACGCACAGCCATCCGTTGCCGCCGCGCGTGTCGTGCTCGTCGTCGCATCTCCATAAAAAAACGGCGCGGGATTGCTCCCGCGCCGCCGAAGAGTGACCTTTGTGCGCGCTTAGCGCTTGCCGACATCCACGTAGTCGCGCTGCTCGGCACCGGTGAAGAGCTGACGCGGACGGCCGATCTTCTGGCTCGGATCCTCGATCATCTCGTTCCACTGGGCGATCCAGCCGACGGTACGGGCCACGGCAAAGAGCGCCGTGAACATGGTCGTCGGAATACCCATCGCCTTGAAGATGATCCCCGAGTAGAAATCCACGTTCGGGTACAACTTCTTCTCGATGAAGTATTCGTCCTCAAGAGCAATCTTTTCGAGTTCAAGCGCGATCTCAAGCAGCGGTTCGTCATGAACGCCGAGTGCGTCAAGAACCTTGTGGCACTGCGTACGCATGACACGCGAGCGCGGATCGAAGTTCTTGTAGACCCGGTGACCGAAGCCCATCAGGCGGAACGAATCGTCCTTGTCCTTCGCTTTTTCGACAAACGCGCCGACATTCGACTTATCGCCAATCTCTTCAAGCATGTTGAGCACGGCTTCGTTGGCACCGCCGTGCGCGGGTCCCCAGAGAGACGCAATGCCGGCGGAGATGCAGGCAAACGGGTTGGCGCCCGACGAGCCGGACAAACGCACAGTCGACGTCGAAGCGTTCTGTTCGTGGTCTGCATGCAGGATCAGGATCACATCCATGGCGCGTGCCAGAACCGGGTCGATCTCATATTCCTCACACGGATTGGAGAACATCATGTGCAGGAAGTTTTCCGCATAGCGTAGCTTGTTCTTCGGATACACATACGGCTGGCCCAGGTTGTACTTGTACGCCAGCGCAGCGATCGTCGGCATCTTTGCAATCATGCGGTACGACGACACCATACGGTGTTTCGGATCGGCAATGTCGGTCGAGTCGTGATAGAACGCCGACAGCGCGCCGACCATACCGCACATCACCGCCATCGGGTGTGCATCACGGCGGAACCCGCGCAGGAACGTGTTCATCTGCTCGTGGATCATCGTGTGATACGTGATGTCGTGCTCGAACTTCGCTTTCTGGTCGGCTGTCGGCAGTTCCCCGTACAGCAGCAGATAGCAGACTTCCATGAAGTCGGACTTTTCCGCCAGTTGTTCGATCGGATAGCCGCGGTATAGCAGGATGCCGTTGTCACCATCGATGAAGGTGATTTTCGATTCACAGCTACCCGTCGAGGTAAAGCCCGGGTCATAGGTAAAACAGCCCGTCTGTGCATAGAGTTTCCGAACGTCGATGACATCGGGGCCCAACGTGCCGTGCATCACCGGCAGTTCCCAGCTGTCGCCGCTGGCGTTGTCGGTGAGGGTAAAGCTTCTTTCGTTACTGCTCATTCAGGTCTCTCCTCTGTTGGGCGCGGTCCATTTTTTGACCGCGGGCACGTCCCCCGCAGGAAACGCGTCGTTGTTGGCGCCGGTGCCGTGTTAGTTCACGTCATCCAGCCGGGCGAGGGTTTCGTCACGGCCAAGAACGGCCATCACCTCGAAAATACCGGGCGAAACGGTGGTGCCCGTTACAGCCGCGCGAAGCGGTTGCGCCACCTTGCCGAGCTTCAACTCATGAGCTTCGGCGTAAGCCTTGGCGGTGGCTTGAATGTTTTCTTCCGTCCACTCGTCGATTCCGGCCGCATCGGCGCGGAAAGCGGTGAGTGTCTGCTTGGCCTCGTCGGTTAGGATCTGCGCGGCTTTTTCGTCCGGTTGAAGCGGACGTGAAATCGCATAAAATACAGCATTTTCAGCTAGTTCTTTTAAGTTTTTCGCTCGTTCCTTTAATCCATCCATACCCATTTTTACCCGGTCAGCCGCCCCTTCGGCAAGCTTTCCATCAAGGGTATCTTGCAGACGTTCCATGACCAATTCGGTCAACCTCCCGTTGTCTGCCTGGCGAATGTAGTGACCATTGAGCGATTCCAGCTTCTGGAAGTCAAAGCGCGCCGCACCACGGCCGACGGCATCCAGTCCGAACCACTCGATCGCCTGTTCCGTGGAAATGATTTCCTCGTCGCCGTGCGACCACGAAAGACGCATCAGATAGTTCCTGAGGGCTTCCGGCAGATAGCCCATATCACGATAGGCATCGACGCCGAGTGCACCGTGGCGCTTGGACAGCTTGGCGCCGTCAGGCCCGTGAATCAGCGGGATATGGGCGAATTGCGGTAATGGCCAGTCCATAGCTCTGAACAGCTGCACCTGGCGGAATGCGTTGACCAGATGGTCGTCACCGCGAATGACGTGCGTGATGCCCATGTCGTAATCGTCGACGACGACGGCCAGCATGTAGGTGGGCGTGCCGTCGGCACGCAGTAAAACCATGTCGTCCAGTTGCTCGTTGGCGACCTCGACCCGGCCCTGAACCAGATCCTCGATGACGGTTTCGCCTTCAAGCGGCGCGCGCAGGCGGATCGCCGGTTGCACACCGTCTGGTGCTTCCGCAGGGTCCCGGTCTCGCCAGGTCCCGTCGTACATCCGTTTCCGGCCCTCGGCGCGGGCTTCTTCGCGCATTTCCGCCAGTTCGTCCGGCGTGCAATAGCATTTGTACGCCATGCCCTTGTCGAGGAGCTGCTGAACCACTTCTTGATGGCGCTCACGGCGTGCGAACTGGGAAATGGCGTCGCCGTCCCAGTCCAGGCCGAGCCAGCTCAACCCGTCATAGATCGCGGCGACTGCCTCGTCGGTCGACCGAGCCCGGTCCGTATCCTCGATCCGGAGCAGGAACGTGCCGCCGTCGCCGTATTTCTCATGGTGTTTCGCGAAAAGCCAGTTGAACAGGGCGGTGCGGGCACCGCCAATGTGCAGAAATCCGGTCGGCGAGGGGGCAAAACGGGTAACGACGGGCATGAAATCTCCTCGAGAAACACGCCCTGGACACGGGGCGCGGGGAGTATCTATCACAAATATCTCGCGTGTGCAGCATAAACGCGCATGGTGGGAAATTAGCGCGCAAGACCTTGCATACCGTGGATATGGGGATCGCAAGGGCGTTTGAAAACATCCGGCGTGTTTGTCTTGCTGAGCGCGCGCAATGGGCGCTCTGGCTGCCGGTCGGCATCGGCGTCGGTATCACTGTCTATTTCGCCTTGCCGGTCGAGCCGCCGGTTCTCCTGGGCCCGGTCATCACCGTCCTTTGCCTCGGACTGTTTTTTGCAGTCTCCACCGACCCGGGGCGTATATTGCTCGCAGGCTCGACCGCCATTGCACTTGGGCTTTCCTGTGCACAATGGCGGACGGAATCGTTGGCCGCGCCGATACTGGATAAGCGGACCGGACCGATCCGTATCAGCGGCACGGTCGAGCATGTAGAGCCCCGGCATTCCGGCGTGCGTCTCGTCATTGCCGATCCCTATATCCCACGGATACCCGATGGCGTGCGTCCGATCAGGATCAGGCTGAGTGTCAGGAAGTATCCGGAAGGGGCGGGCCAGCTTCTCCCCGGCGACCGCGTCAGGATGACCGCCATCCTGCGGCCACCCCCACCACCGACCATGCCGGGCGCATTCGATTTCCAGCGCCATGCCTATTTCCTCGGTATCGGTGCTTTCGGATTCGTGCTCGGAGACATTGACGAGGACGGCACGCGGGCACGCGCACCCCCAGCAGCCGAACGGGTACTGCGGGCTATCGAGCGGGTAAGGCTCGGCTTGACTACAAAGATCTACCGGCAGCATCCGGACGACAGCGGTGCCGTCGCCGCAGCACTATTGACCGGCAAGCGCGGCTATATCGGCGAGCATGTCCTCACGATCATGCGCGATGCCGGTATCGCGCATCTGCTGGCGATTTCGGGCCTTCATATCGGCTTGGTCGCGGGCATTGTCTTTGCTTCCATCCGCTTCCTGGCTGCAGCCGTTCCCCGCGTCGGATTGCGGTTGAACGCCAAAAAGGTGGCCGCGGTAGCGGCGATCCCGGCGGCGTTTGCGTACGCCGTACTGGCCGGCTTCACGGTCCCAACGGAGCGGGCGTTCCTGATGACCGGCCTGATGCTCGCCGGAATCCTGCTCGACCGGCGCGCACTGAGCATGCGGAGCGTCGCCTGGGCCGCGGCAGTCATCTTGATGTTCCGGCCGGAAAGTCTGATCGGGCCGGGATTTCAGATGTCATTTGCCGCCGTCACCGCATTGATCTCGGTTTACGCCTTCATCAGCGCAAGGCGAGCACGGGCAGGGCAAGGACGTGCGCGCGGGCCCGTGCACGGGTCACTGCGCTATGCCGGCGGTGTTCTGCTCACAACCGTCGTCGCCAGCGCGGCGACAGCACCGTTCGCCATTTATCATTTCCAGCATGCCGCCGCGTTCGGCCTCGCCGCAAACGCCGTCGCCGTGCCGGTTGCGGCGTTCTGGGTCATGCCGGCCGGAATAGCCACTTTTGCCGCCATGCCGTTCGGTCTGGAAGCCGTGCCGCTCCGGACGATGTGCGCCGGGATCGATGTGATCCTGTCCTGTGCCGAATACCTGGCTGCCCTGCCTGGCGCCGCGGTCGATTTCGCCGCGCCGCCCGGATGGTCGCTCGGTCTGGTCACAATTGCAGGACTGTGGCTTGCCTTGTGGCGGCATCGCTGGCGACTGACAGCACTTCCATTCCTGGCGATCGGTCTGCTCGGGCCGATGTTTACGGCATCGCCGGACATCCTTATCGACGGCAATGGACGGTTGATCGCCGTACGGGACGAGAACACCGCGTTCCTGACGTCAAATGGCCGGGCCGCGCGTTTCGAGGCCGAGGACTGGCGGCAACGCACAGGAAACTCCGCTAAACCGGCGGCGTGGCGGCCCGAAGCGGAAGAGACGCAAGGCAGGCTGCGTTGCGACCGTCTCGGCTGCACCATGACACTTGGCCAGCGGCTGGTGGCGATATCTCTTGATGCCGCGACGATTTCCGACGACTGCCGGCGGAGCTGGATGATTGTCGCGACGATCCCCGTACGGAACAACTGCCGACCGCCTTGGGGAATCGTCGACCGTTTCGACCTTTGGCGATACGGCACGCACGCGATCACTTTCACCGACGCTGGTCCGGTCATCGAAACCGTCAATGGGGAGCGGGGCAGGCGCCCCTGGGTGAACTGGCCAGTCCGTGCCAAAAGAGGCCGGGTTCAGTAGTAGCGGTAGAGCGCCCGGAGCACGCCCTGAACCTTGACCTGGTCGGGGCCGAATATCCGGGTTTCATAAGCCGCGTTGGCGGGCTCCAGCGCAATCGAGGCGCCCTTGCGCCGCAGCCGCTTGAGCGTCACTTCGCCGTCATCGACCAGCGCAACGACAATGGCGCCGTTTTCGGCGGTGTCGGTCTGTTGAATGATGACCGTGTCACCATCGAGGATGCCGGCTTCAATCATGGAATCGCCGTCGACCTCGAGCGCATAATGATCGCCGTTGGACAGCAGGCTGGCGGGCACGTCGATGAAATTGTTCGGATCGCGCAACGCTTCGATCGGCGTGCCGGCGGCAATCCGCCCGTAAAGCGGCAACTGGACCGATTCCGCAGTCTCCGCCGCCAGATGTGCCCCGGCAATCGAGAACTCGCCCTCGATCACCTTCGGCTTGAACGACGGCGTCACGTCCGCAGCCGCCCTTGAGGCAGGCGTTGCGTTATCGGGCAGCTTGAGCACTTCAAGCGCCCGGGCGCGGTGGGCGAGGCGGCGGATGAAGCCGCGTTCCTCAAGCCCCGTAATCAAGCGGTGAATCCCCGATTTCGACTTCAGCCCGAGCGCTTCCTTCATTTCGTCAAAGGACGGCGAGACCCCGTTCTTCTTCAGCGATTCGTCGATGAACATCAGGAGTTCATACTGTTTACGGGTGAGCATATTGAGGCTCCTGCCGGTTCAAACCCAAGATATAGGGGATCATCTCGGGATCAGAAGTGGAACAAATGAAAAACAAACATAAAATGTTCTACATAAGTTCTCATTCGATGTCAACCGGGGAATTGGCCCGCCGGTACCGGAAAACTAAAACCTAAGGATTGAAAATGCTAGAGGCACTATTTTTACGACATCGCCGGCTTTCGCCGCCGGCGCGCCGATCTCACGCATGACAAGACAGTCGGCATCGGCAAATGCCGCCATCATGGAACTGTCCTGACGCTCGAACGGGGTCGCCGTGGGCAGATCGCTGTCGCTTGTCTCCAGGCGGGCACGCATGAAATCGAGACGTTTGCCGTTGGCCTCCAGGCCGCGACCTAGCCTTGCCGCCTGATAAAGCGGACCCGGCGCGATACCGAGCATGCTTTCCACCGCCGCTTTGAGGAAAATCGCCGACGTCACGCCGGTCGAGACCGGATTGCCCGGCAGTCCCAGCAGATACGTGCCGCCGATATTGCCGAAGATCAGCGGTTTCCCTGGCCGCATGGCGATTTTGTAGAAACCAAGTTCAAGGCCTTCGTCGCCGAAAACGGACTGCACCAGATCATGATCGCCGACACTGGCACCGCCAGACGTCACCAGAATATCAAACCCGGTCGCGTCATTGAGGCGCGCGCGCAGGCTTTCCGGCCGGTCTTCGGCTATCCCGATGGATGTCCCCTCGGCGCCGAGCGTCTGGGCATAGGCCACCAGAGCAACGGAATTCGAGCTGACGATCTGGTCGGGCCGCATTGGCGCTCCCGGCATGACGATCTCGTCTCCAGTGGACAGGATGGCAATTCTCGGTCTGCGGCGCACGCGGATCCAGGTTGTACCGGCCGCGGCGGCAAGACCGACATCGCGCGCTGTCATGATCCGTCCTGCGCTCAACAGCACCTTGCCGGCCGCGAAATCGAGCCCTTCGGGCCGGACCCACTCGCCGAGTGAGGGCGTCCCCTTGATCGTAACCGTGTTCCCGTCGGCGTCTGTGTCTTCCTGAATGACGATGCTGTCGGCGCCGCGAGGCAAGGCACCGCCGGTGAAGATGCGGGCGCACTCACCGGGGCCGACCTCGCCTTCGAACTTGTGGCCGGCGGCGGCTTCGCCAATCTGCTTGAGGTTTACAGGGGCGTCCGAGACATCCGCGGCACGGACAGCATAACCGTCCATCGCGGAAACCGCCTGCGGCGGATGGCTCACTGTCGCAATGACGTCTTCTGCGAGCACCCGGCCCAAGGCATCGGATACGAAGATTTCCTCGGTCGGCAGGGGCGTGATGCCGCTTCTGATCTTGTCGAGCGCTTCTTCGATACTGAGCATCTACTCGGCCTCATAGGTGCCGGATTTACCGCCTGCCTTGTGAGTCAAGCGGATGTCCGAGATACGCATGCCGCGATCGACCGCCTTGCACATGTCGTAGACCGTGAGCGCGGCGACAGAGCACGCCGTCAGCGCCTCCATTTCAACACCTGTCTGGCCCTTGAGCTTACAGGTCGCCTCAATGTCGACCGCGTTGCGGTCCGGGTCCGTGATTAGGTGGACCTTGACCGACGTCAGCGCCAGCGGATGACAGAGCGGGATCAGGTCGGGCGTTTTCTTGGCGCCCATGATACCGGCGAGTTGTGCGACCGAGAGCACATCTCCTTTCTTCACGCCGCCCTGCATGATCTTGGCAAGGGTTTTCGGCTGCATGTAGACGCTGGCTTTCGCTGTTGCCGTGCGTTCGGTATCTGCCTTGCCCGAGACATCCACCATGACCGCGTTGCCGTCGGCATCGATATGCGTGAAATCCGCCATTCAGGCCGCCATTTCCGGGTCGAGCAGGGCGCGAGTGGCCGCCGTCACATCGTCCTGACGCATCAGGCTCTCGCCGATCAGGAAACACCGGGCCCCGACACGGGACATGCGGTCGAGGTCGGTGCGGGTGAAGAGCCCGCTTTCGCAGACCATGATGCGGTCATCCGGCACGTTTTCGGAGAGAGCTTCGGTCGTCGCGATATCGACCTCCAGCGTTTTGAGATTGCGGTTGTTGATACCAAGCAGCGGGGATTTGAGCTTTAAAGCGCGTTCGAGTTCCACGGCATCGTGGACTTCGACCAGCACATCCATGCCGTACCCGGTGGCGGCCTCTTCCAGTTCCGCAGCTTCGCTGTCCGAGAGCGCCGCCATGATGAGGAGAATGCAATCGGCGCCCAGCGCACGCGATTCCGCGATTTGATACGGATCAACCATGAAATCCTTACGTAGTACCGGCAGCGTTACGCTGTTGCGGGCGGCAATCAAATAACTGTCGTCGCCCTGAAAATAAGGTTTGTCGGTCAGTACACTCAGGCAAGCGGCACCGCCTGCTTCGTAAGCCTGCGCCAGGGAAGGCGGATCGAAATCCTCGCGGATCAGCCCCTTCGACGGCGACGCTTTCTTGAGTTCAGCGATCAGCCCGTATCCACCGGCATCCATTTTGGCCCGCAGCGAGCGGATGAAACCGCGGGTGGGCGCCTGATCACGCGCCGCCGCCTCGACATCGGCCATGGGTCGTGATGCCTTGGTCGCCGCAACATGTTCGCGCTTTTCCGCGCAGATTTTTGCCAGTACGTCGCTCATGTCGTGTTCCGAAGCCGGTGTCAGGTGTTGCTGATGGCGACAAGCTTATCGAGAGCGGCACGTGCGGCCCCGTCGTCAATGGACTTCATCGCGAGGGCCGCGCCTTCTTTGAGATCGCCCGCCTTGCCAGCGACGATTAAAGATGCCGCCGCGTTCAGCACCACAATATCACGGTAAGGCCCCGGCGTGCCCGCCAGCAGTTCACGGATCGCTTCTGCGTTGGCTTCCGGATCGCCGCCCTTCAGTTCTTCCAGTGTCGCGTCCGGCAGACCGGCATCGGCCGGCGTGACCTCGAATTCGGTGATCTTGCCGCCGGCCAACTGACAGACATACGTCGGACCGGTCGTCGTCAGTTCATCGAGACCGTCCGAGCCGTTTACCACCCATGCCGCCTCACAGCCCATGTTGGCGAGCGTTTCCGCCATCGGCCGCAGCCATTCTTTTGCAAAAACCCCGGTGAACTGCCGCTTGACGCTGGCCGGGTTGGAGAGGGGGCCAAGAATATTGAAGATCGTGCGAATGCCCATCTCGACACGCACCGGGCCGACGAAACGCATTGCACTGTGATGGCGCGGCGCCATCAGGAACCCGATGCCGGCTTCGGCGATGGCTTTCTCGATAACCGCGAAATCCGCATCAAGATTTACGCCCAGAGACGACAGCACGTCCGCTGCGCCGGATTTGGACGACAGCGCCCGGTTACCGTGCTTGGCAACCGGCACACCGGCGCCCGCCACCACGAACGCGGCGCCCGTCGAAATATTGAAGGTGCCCGAGCCGTCACCACCGGTCCCGACGACATCGATGGCGCCCTCTGGCGCGCTGATGCCATCCATCTTGGCACGCATGGTCCTGACCGCCCCCGTAATCTCGTCGACGGTTTCGCCGCGCACACGGAGCGCCATCAGGAAGCCCGCAATCTGCGCCGGTGTCGCTTCGCCGGACATGATGATGCCGAACGCGGCTTCGGCTTCGTCGGCGCTGAGAGATTGTCCGGCGGCGACCTTGTTCAGAATCGGCTTCATGTCATCGCTCATCAGGCCGCCTCCCTGCCGCGCGTCATATCGATGAAATTCCTCAGAATATCGTGCCCATGCTCGGATGCGATGCTCTCGGGGTGGAACTGCACACCGTGGATCGGCAGCGCGGCGTGGCGGATACCCTGGATCGCCCCGTCGTCACTGTGCGCGATGGCGATCAGGCTGTTGGGCAGGGTTTCCGGCTCGATTGCCAGCGAATGATACCGTGTCGCCTTGATCGGCGAGGGCAGACCGCGGAACACGCCGGTGCCGTCGTGGGTAATCTGCGACATCTTGCCGTGCATCGGCGCGGGTGCGCGGACGATTTTGCCGCCGAATGCCTGACCGATGGCCTGAAAACCAAGGCACACACCGAACACCGGCAGGGCCCTGTCGGCGGCAGCGGCGACCAGATCGAGGCAGATGCCGGCCTTGTCGGGGTCGCACGGTCCCGGCGAGATCACAATGCCCTCGGCGCCGATGGACATGGCATCGTCGACGGAAATCTCGTCATTTCGGCGCACCGTCACTTCGGCGCCGAGTTCACCCAGATAGTGCAGCAGGTTGTAGGTGAAACTGTCGTAATTATCGATCAGCAGAAACATGGTCCGGCCCCGCGCTAAAACGTTGCCGAACAATGCCTCGCGGACCCGAAAGGGTCAAGCCAACTCAAGGATTTAGGACGCCCGGCCGGTCGTTCACACGGCGCGCCGACGATCCCCGTGACTGAAGTTGTTGCTGGCGCGGCGGCGGCGGTCCGGCCCGAAGAAGTCGCTCACCCGGATGAAAGGACGCGGGTTTTCGATAACGCTGCACAGACGCGCATAGATCGTCTTCGCCGAGATCGGCTTGGCGAGGAACTCGGTCATGCCGTTATCGCGCGCATGGCAGACGTGCCGCAGTTCCGTATTCGCGGTCACGACGACAATCGGCGCATAGGGGTTGGGCGTATCGAGCGCCTGGCGAATCTGGCGTACGAAGGCCATCCCGTCGAGATCCGGCGTCCAGTCGCAGAACACGATATCGACGTCGAAATCGTTGAAATACTTGTAGGCGTCGCGCGGATCAGCGGTCGAAAACACCGTTGCAACGCCGAATTCCGAAAACACGTCCGTCAGCAGCTTGCGCACCAGCAAATGCTTTTCCAGAACCAGTATGTTCAACTGGCTAAGATCATAGGATTTCATGCTTTCGTCCCTCGCCACACAACGTTTTTTCTTAACGATGCCTTTCTGGCATGCTGATGGAGTTTCATATATGTGATCGGGCTGACCGGAACCTGACATATTCCCTAATGGCCACGTACTTGGGCCGGGTTTCCGATTATTCAGGCGATTGACCCTCCGGCAGCGTTGCGATAGGCAGACGGCAGCTATTTATCAATGCAGCGGAATACGCCTCGTGGCTCCTAACCCGGCCAATAATCCAAGATCCGGACGCGAAAAACTCTCCGGCTGGCCGCGCCCGAACAACGGCATCGCACGGAGCATGGGACTCAACCCCGTGCGGATGGGGCTATTGATTGTCATGGCGCTCGGCGGGGTGTTCGGCGGTTACTACCTGGGCAAGGAAGTCGCACCTGCACCGCCGCCTCAGCCAAAGCCGGTGACCAAGGAAACCGCACCCGCGCATGGGCACGAGCCAACGAACGGCACGTATGAAGAATCCCTGCCAAGAGACATCATCATCGAAAGCGGCGGCATCCTGAAACGGATCGCATTACCCGAACCGGATGCCGAAATCGACCTTGGCAATGGCGCCGCCGGGTCGGCGCATACAGCTACGGAAACCTTGGAAATCAGGGAAGCGGCCCCCCCAGCACCGCAGGAGCCGCCGTCCGAAACGGTAAAGGACGAAAAAGAGCCGGTCGCACCACCACCGGTCGAAACCGCGCGGCTGCCGGCACCTGAATATGCGTTGCCGGAAAACATCGCCGAGCTTCAGCGCACGCGGGCCGATACACTGCCGCCATGGCAGCGGTTTGCCTTGCCGGTCAGCATGGACGACGGCAAGCCACGCATCGTCGTCGTGATCGACGACGTCGGCCTTGATAAACGGCGTGCGCGCCGGACCATCGAGTTGCCGGGGCCGCTGACCATCTCGTTCATGGCGTATGCAGAGGATCTGACGAAGCAGGGCACCACCGCACGAAAAGCCGGCCACGAATTAATGCTGCACGTACCGATGGAACCGAGTTCGGCATCCATCAATCCGGGGCCGAACGTGCTGTTGAGCGGCATGCCCAAAGACGAGCTTCTGAAGAACGTCGTCTGGAATCTGGATCAGATGAGCGGCTATGTAGGCATCAACAACCACATGGGCAGCCGGTTTACGTCTGACGCCGAAAGCATGAGAGTCGTTGTCGAAGTGTTGAAGAAACGCGGATACCTGTTCCTCGACTCGGTGACCTCCGGTCGCTCAGTCGCGCATGAAACGGCACGTGACGGGGGCATTCCCTATGCAGTGAGGAATGTTTTCCTGGATCACGAGGACGATCTGGATGCAATCCGCCGGCAACTAAGACACATGGAACAGATTGCACGCAAGACAGGTCTCGCCATCGCCATCGGCCATCCACGCGACAAGACAATTGAAGCACTCGCCGAATGGTTGCCGAAGCTTGACGAGAAAGGGTTCCAGCTCGTGCCGATTTCGGCGGTGGTCCGGGTCAGCGACTAGTCAGCCTGCGAACTTGACGGCATCTTCGGCGGCGCGGATCAGGGCGCGGGATTTGTTGACCGACTCCTGATACTCGAACTCGGGATCGCTGTCGGCGACGACACCGCCGCCCGCCTGCACATAAAGCGTGCCGTCCTTGATCACGCCGGTCCTGAGAGCGATCGCCGAATCCATGTCGCCGTTGGCACCAAAGTACCCGATGCAGCCCGAATAGACGCCACGCCGGTTCGGTTCGACCTCGTCGATGATCTCCATGGCGCGGATTTTCGGCGCCCCGGAAACGGTCCCGGCCGGGAACCCGGCGAACAGAGCATCAAGCGCGTCCTTGCCGTCGGCCAGGTCGCCTTCGACATTCGACGAGATATGCATGACGTGAGAATAATACTCGATCGTAAACTGTTCGGTCGGCGTAACCGTACCGATTTTCGCCACGCGCCCGACATCATTGCGGCCAAGATCAAGCAGCATCAGATGCTCGGCAAGTTCCTTCGGATCGCTGAGCAGATCCTCGGCCAGAGCCTTGTCCTCTTCCGCCGTCGCCCCGCGTTTCCGGGTACCGGCCAAAGGCCTGAGCGTGATCCGCCCGTCGCGGACGCGGACCAGGATTTCGGGGCTGGAACCCACGACCTGAAACGCGCCGAAATTCAGGAAAAACAGGTACGGCGAGGGATTCAGACGCCGAAGCGAGCGATAAAATGCGAACGGCGGCATTTCGAACGGTACGCTGAAACGTTGCGACGGCACGATCTGGAACGCGTCTCCGGCATGGATGTAGTCGACGCACGTCCGGACCGCCTGATGGAACTCTTCGCGTGACATGTTGGACTTGGGCGTCAGCTCCGTGATTGGCCTGTCGTTGTCCGCCCTCGGCAACGACGCATCTTTCGCAAGTCCCTCTATGGTTGCCGCGATCCGTTTCTCGGCATCGGCCCGTGCGGCAGTCGCATCGACACCGTCTGCCGGCCATACCGGGGTGATGATAAATACGGAATCTTTCAGCGAGTCGAAGATCGCCATCACCGTCGGGCGCAGGAAGATACTGTCCGGCACGCCGATGGTATCGGGATTATCGTCCGGCAGACGCTCTGCAAGACGCACCATGTCATACGCCATGTAGCCGACGAGGCCGGACGCCATTGGCGGCAGGTTTTCCGGCACATCGAAACGGCATTCGTTGACGAGCGCGCGCAGCGACGCCAAGGCGCCATCGCGTTCGGAAACCGGGCAGGGGACGAATGTTTCCGGGTCGCTTAGGGCGCTCCGGTTGATTTCCGCGCCACCGGGAAAGCAGCGCCAGATCAGGTCAGGATCGAAACCGATGATCGAATACCGGCCGCGGGTTGCGCCGCCCTCGACGGATTCCAGAAGGAAGCTGTTGGGCCGGTCTGCCGCCAGCTTGAGCATGGCCGATACCGGGGTTTCAAGATCGGCGACGATCTCTGACCACAGCACCTGTGTCTTGCCGCTCTCGTAAAGCTTCCGAAAGGCATCGACATCGGGTTGAACGTTCATCAATCCGCCCCGGTATCAGAGCGGCTGGCGCGGGTCGAACTGGCCCGGCGCGATCACGGCGTTGTATACACGTTGATTGACGGTCACGCCCAGTTCACTGCGCATGGCTTCGATCAGTTGTGCCGACAGGTCGCGGCCGACGTCCTGATCCATCACATCATCCAGTTCAGCGATGGTCGTGCCGCCTTCACCGGCGACAGGCCCCGTCACGTCACGCAGATGGACGACCTTGTAGTCGTTGCCGATACGCGCAATGCCTGCCTTGCCGGCTTCGAGCTCGAACATTTCGGCGATGACCGACGCTGACGCCTTGTCGCGGTCGTTGCGGGAAATCGGCCCCACGGTCTCGATCTCCGCCGGCACGGTGCCCGCCAGCGTCGCGAACTGAGTACCGCCATTGATCAGCTGAGCCATTTCCTTGGCCTGTTGCTCGGCCGCCTTGGTCCGCTCGATATCCTTCCAGGCCGCGATCACGTCGTCGCGCACCTGATCCAGCGGACGCAGCGCCGGCGCAATGACCTTGTCGACACGCAGCATGAAGAAGCCCTTGTCACCCGCTTCGGTCAGCTCGCTCTCAATGCCTTCGTCGGCGGCAAACGCCACCGGCAACAAACTGGCGAGATCGGGCAGACCGGCGGCTTCGGCACCAGAAGGCGTCAGACCGTCGCGGTCGACGGCATCAATGACAACCGCGTCGGCACCAACGCTTTTGCCTGCTTCCTCAAGCGTGGCGCCGCCGCCGATCTGGTCTTCGAAGCGTGCGGACAGATCATAGAGCGCATCGACGGCACGCTCGCGCTTGACGATCTGCGTGACCGCGTCACGAACCTCGTCGAGCGTCTTGGTGAACCCCGGATCGACATCGACGGCTTTCAGGATATGCCATCCGAGCGGCGACTTGACCGGCCCGGCGATGGCGCCTTTGTCGACGGCAAAAACGGCGTCGGCGAGATCGGGCAGCAGGCCTTCACGGGTCACGGTACCCAGATTCACGGCCGCTTCTTCCATTTCGGCGAAGCCCGTAGCCACATCCAGAAAATCCTGACCCTCGGCCAGCATCGAGGCGGCTTCGGTGGCTTTTTCCTCCTCGGTCAGGACGATCATCTGCACGTCGCGCTGCTCGGCCTTGATATAGTTCTGGGCGTTGGCGTCATAAGCGGCCTGCAGTTCTTCTTCGGTCACCTGGACATCATCCATCAGCAGTGCGGGGTCAAGATGCACGAAGGTGATCTTGCGGTATTCCGGCGCCGTGAAGCGCTGCGCCTGGTCTTCGTAAACCTCGTTGATCTGCTCATCCGTCGGTTGGCCCGGATCCGGCTGGTCGGCGGCCTTAATCGACAGGGTGTCGGCGGTCCGTTTCTCGAACCGGAAGGCGCGCAGCATCTCCGTCAGTTTTTTCGGCGCGGCGGGGGCATTATCGACGGCGCCAAGCATCTGGCGTAACGCAATGTCGGCACGGACACGCTCAATATAGACCGCTTCCGGGAAACCGTTGGCACGCATGACTTCGTTGAAGCGCTGGCGGCTGAAATTACCGTCGAACCCCTTGAACGTTTCGTCGCTGTGAACGGCCTTGGTCACCTGGTCGTCGGAAACAAGAAGACCGAGGTCGGACGCTTTTTCGGCCAGCGCGGCATCGTTGATCATGCGCTGCAGGACCGCGTTACCAATTCCGAGATTGTTGATCTGTTCTTCGGTCAGCTGGCCGCCGAACATCTGACGCAGGCGCTGCGTCTCGCGACTGAGTTCATAGTCGAACTCGACCGGATCGATATCCGTGTTACCGACAGATGCCACGGTCAGCTCGGACGCCTTGGTGCCGATGAAGTCTTCAATACCCCAGGCGGCAAAACTGATGATCAGGAGGCCGGCCAGTAACTTGACGACGAGAGACGCCGTTTTGCTTCGGATCGCTTGGAGCATGCTAAAATTCCCAGTGTTTTCCGTTTCTTGCCCGAGGCCGGTTACGCAAGGCAGCAACGACCCGCAAGCGGCGGCATAATAGGGAACGGGGAAGGGGGCGGCAATACCGCGTTGGCGAATTGAAGGCCCCGGTTTCGCGTGGTATCTAGCGGGCGAAAATCATTATTCAGAGGAAACACGGACATGGCTGAACGCACGACCCTGATCGCCGGTAACTGGAAAATGAATGCCAGCGGCGAAATGGCGGTAACCCTGATCGACGGTCTGGTCGCCTGGCCGGGCAAGGACGGGGTCGAAATGCTGGTCTGCCCGCCGTTTCCGTATCTGGGTCCGGTCGGCGCCATGATCTCGGAAAGCGATATCAAGCTGGGCGCGCAGACGTGTCACGCCAACGCATCGGGCGCGCATACCGGCGACGTTGCCGCGGAAATGCTCGCAGATCTCGGCTGCAGCTACGCCATTGTCGGCCATTCCGAACGCCGCGCCGATCACGGTGAGACCGACGCCGACGTCTGCGCCAAGGCGGAAGCCGCGCTGCGCGCCGGTCTGACCGCCATTGTCTGTGTCGGCGAGACCGAAGCCGAGCGCGATGCCGGCAAGACCCTCGATATCGTGGGATCGCAGGTCGCGAACTCGGTGCCGGACGGTGCCACGGCGGAAAAACTGGTCGTTGCCTATGAACCCGTCTGGGCCATCGGTACCGGCCGCACACCGACCACGGACGAAGTGCAGGAGGTCCACGCCGCGATCCGCGCCGGTCTCGCATCCCGTTTCGGTGATGCGACTGCGGGCGGCATCCGGCTTCTTTATGGGGGATCGATGAAGCCGTCGAACGCCGCTGAACTGCTGGCACTCGCCGATGTGGACGGCGGCCTGATCGGCGGCGCCAGCCTCAAGGCCGAGGACTTCACGGCCATTGCCGACGCCGCGTCCTGAGACTATCTGATGGAAATGAATTCCGGGCTGGCCAAACGGCCCCGAAGTCGTTAGAACACGGCCCGTTCAGAGGTCAGGAGACGAACACGCTATGGAAACGGTTGTTCTCGTCATTCATCTGTTGCTTGCGATTGCCCTCGTCGGGGTGATCCTGATGCAACGCTCCGAAGGCGGTGCGCTCGGTATGGGCGGCAGCGGCGGGGGCGGCGGCGGTTTCATGACTGGCCGCGCGGCAGCGGACGTGCTGACCCGGACCACCGCAATCCTGGCAACGTGCTTCATCATCACGAGTATCGTTCTGGCGATCATGGCAAGCCAGGGCCGCGAATCGGGTTCGATTCTCGACCAGGCACCGGCCCAGTCCTCGACCCCGACGGCGCCTTCGACGACGCCGACGGTGCCGCAGCCGACGACCCCGACACCTCAAAACTAATGAAAAATCAAAGCCTCACACCCTCCGGTGACGTTTCACCGGAGGTGCCTCCACGTGTGTCCAAATTGCCCGGTTGGCAGACCCGGTTTTCGATGTATGGTGTCCGCCCATGACGCGATTCATTTTTATTACAGGCGGCGTGGTCTCCTCCCTCGGTAAAGGTCTAGCCTCCGCAGCACTCGGTGCGCTTCTCCAGGCGCGTGGTTTCAAAGTCAGGCTCCGTAAACTGGACCCGTACATCAACGTGGATCCGGGCACGATGAGCCCGTATCAGCACGGCGAAGTGTACGTCACCGACGACGGGGCGGAGACCGACCTCGACCTCGGTCACTACGAACGCTTTACCGGCGTCGGCGCGAAAAAGTCTGATAACGTGACGACGGGACGGATCTATTCCGACGTCATCGCCAAGGAACGCCGCGGCGATTACCTGGGCGCGACGATCCAGGTCATTCCGCACATCACCGACGCCATCAAGGAATTCGTCGTTTCCGATCTCGAGGACGAGGACTTCATCCTCTGCGAGATCGGCGGCACGGTCGGCGATATCGAGGGACTGCCGTTCCTCGAAGCGATCCGCCAGCTCGGCAACGATCTCGGCCGCGAGCGCGCGATGTACATGCACCTGACGCTGATCCCGTATATCGCGGCGGCGGGCGAACTGAAGACCAAGCCGACGCAGCACTCGGTCAAGGAACTGCTGTCGCTGGGGATTCAGCCGGACATGCTGGTGTGCCGCTCCGAGCAAGAATTACCCGAAGGGGAACGCCGCAAGATCGCGCTTTTCTGCAATGTCCGCGAGGATGCGGTCATCCCCGCGCTCGATGCCAAGAGCATCTACGAGGTGCCGATCCGCTATCACGAGCAGGGCATGGACGACGTCGTCTGCCGCCACTTCGGCATCAAGGCGCAGGCCCCCGACCTGACGACGTGGAAGGACATCCACGTGCGCAAGACCAAGCCGGAAGGCGAGGTCTCCATCGCCGTCGTCGGCAAGTACACAGGCCTGCTGGACGCGTACAAATCGCTTTCCGAAGCGCTCGATCACGGCGGCATTGCCAACAACGTCCGAGTGAAACTCAACTGGATCGACAGCCAGATCTTCGAGGGCGACACGCCGCTCGAATACCTCGAAGACACGCACGGCATTCTGGTGCCGGGCGGCTTCGGCGAACGCGGCGCGGAGGGCAAGATCCTCGCCGCCAAGTTCGCGCGCGAGCGCGGCATTCCGTACTTCGGCATCTGCTTCGGCATGCAGATGGCGGTGATCGAGGCCGCAAGGAACCTGGCCGGTATCCCGAACGCAAGCTCGACCGAGTTCGGTGAGACGGACGAGCCCGTCGTCGGCCTGATGACGGAATGGCTGAAGGGCAATGCGCTGGAAAAACGCCGCTCCGACGGCGATATGGGCGGCACCATGCGGCTCGGCGCCTATGCCTGTGACCTGGCCGAAGGCAGCCGGGTGATGAGCATCTACGGCAACGGCTCTATTTCCGAGCGGCACCGCCACCGTTACGAGGTGAACACGGAATACAAGGAACGGCTGGAAGCGGCGGGGCTCAAGTTCTCGGGTATGTCGCCGGATGGCATCCTGCCGGAAATCGTCGAATACCCGGATCACCCGTGGTTCATCGGCGTGCAGTTCCACCCGGAGCTCAAATCCAAGCCGTTCGACGCGCACCCGCTGTTCACGTCGTTCATCCGTGCATCCGTGAACCAGTCGCGACTGGTGTAGCGAAAGATCAATGTTGTCATTCCCGCGAAAGCGGGAGATCTAAAACTAGGACGGTGACAAACATCCGGGATCACTCGACGAATGATGAAGGTCAACATGAATCAAGTGATGATCGCCCGATGTTGGAGGTTCATGGTTTTTGCCACTGCGATTTGCGTGTGTGTAACTGGATATGTTGATACAGCCTCGGCTGCTCGTGACGAAAATCTGAACGAAGACAAAGATCGTCGAGCCAGCAATCTGCCTCAAAAGAAAGTTGATGAGCTCATAATTGAGCTTGTCCAAGAACTGGTCTTCGACAAAACGACGGGTGATGCCGAACTGGACAAAAAATACGACGTCGCCAACTGGGCTTGGAAAAGGATCAACACTATCAAGTATTCGTTCGAAGGTAATTTTTCAGCGACGATACGCAGCATGGCATTGAACCGATTGGAGAGCATTAAGTTATGGACGAATCTTGGTTCCGACGTCGTCGACACTACGAGCACAGACGTAAATTTGATAATAACGAATGTGAATATCCCCGAACGTCGTGAAAAGGGGATCGATGGCAACAAATGTTACGTCGAAAACGAATACAATCTAGACGAGATGGGTGAGATCAAGAGTTCGACCATCTACGTCCCAGCACACTACTCCGAGAAGCCCAAAAGCATTTGTGTGTACATGGGGCTGATAAATGCACTTGGATTTAACCTTCGCACAGATCTTAAAAGCATTAACCGTTTAATTGACATCGGCACACCTCGAACAACTATTCGGGACCTTACGTTTAAGTTTCTCTCTCTTCACTATAAAGCCTTCCGCACTAGATACTTCGACAAAGAAGAATACAAAAACTCCACTAAGCTGACATTGAGCAATCAGGAACTTAGAGAATGGCTTGGTCTTCCAGCGCTTCAATAAGTGAAGAGAAAACTGGCCCGTCGCCGCTAAACCCTTTCAACAGGCGGCATTAGGCGCTATCAGAACCCCATGATCGAACAACGCACCGTCGACGTCGGGCCCGTCAGCCTCTCGAACCAGAAACCGCTCGGCATCATCGCCGGGCCGTGTCAGCTGGAAACGCGTGAGCACGCGCTGGAAATGGCGGGCAGGCTCAAGGAACTGGGCGACAAGCTCGGCATCGGCGTCATCTACAAGACATCCTACGACAAGGCCAACCGCACCAGCCTCAAGGGCAAGCGCGGCATCGGACTCGAGGACGCGCTGCCGATCTTCAAGGAAGTGACCGAGGTGACTGGCCTGCCCGTACTGACCGACGTGCACGAACCGGCGCACTGCGCCGCGGTTGCGGACGCCGTCTCGATCCTGCAGATCCCGGCGTTCCTGTGCCGCCAGACGGATCTTCTGCTGGCCGCCGGCAACACCAACAAGCCGATCAACATCAAGAAGGGCCAGTTCCTGGCGCCTTGGGACATGAAGAACGTCGTCGACAAGGTGCTGTCGACCGGCAACGACCAGGTGACCGTGACCGAGCGCGGTGCCAGCTTCGGCTACAACACGCTGGTGACCGATTTCCGCGGCCTGCCGACGATGAAGGCCGAGACCGGCTGCCCGGTGGTGTTCGACGCCACCCATTCCGTGCAGCAGCCGGGCGGGCAGGGCGGCTCATCAGGCGGTCAGCGTGAATTCGCGCCGGTGCTGGCGCGCGCCGCCGTATCGCTCGGCATCGCGGCCGTGTTCATGGAAACCCATCAGGATCCCGACAACGCGCCGTCGGATGGGCCGAACATGATCCCGATCGGAAATCTTGAAAATGTCATCAAAGACTTGATGGCGTTTGATACTCTCGCAAAATCCCAGCCCGCGCCGGAAACGCTCGCGCAGGGCAACTGACATCCAGAGACAGGACAGCACACACCATGACTGCGATCATCGACATTACCGGCCGTGAAATTCTCGATTCCCGGGGCAACCCGACCGTGGAAGTCGACGTACTGCTGGAAACCGGCATCATGGGCCGCGCCGCGGTGCCGTCGGGTGCGTCGACGGGCGCGCACGAAGCGGTGGAACTGCGCGACGGTGACAAGAAGCGCTTTGGCGGCAAGGGCGTGCTGAAGGCCGTTTCGTCGGTCAACAACGAGATCTTCGAGGCGCTGGTCGGCGTCGATGTCGAAGAGCAGGTCTTTATCGACAACGTGATGATCGAACTGGACGGTACCAAGAACAAAAGCAATCTCGGTGCCAACGCCATGCTCGGCGTGTCGCTGGCCTGCGCCAAGGCGGCCTCCGAAGAAGCTGGTCTGCCGCTTTACAGGGGCATTGGTGGGGTCTACGCGCACATGCTGCCGGTGCCGATGATGAACATCATCAACGGCGGCGAGCATGCGGACAACCCGATCGACATCCAGGAATTCATGATCATGCCGGTGGGCGCCGATACGTGCGCCGACGCCATTCGCATGGGTGCAGAGATCTTCCAGCGCCTGAAGAAGGACCTTTCCGACGCCGGTCACAACACCAACGTCGGCGACGAGGGCGGCTTCGCACCGGCGCTCCAGTCGACGACCGAGGCCCTCGACTTCGTCATGAAGGCGATCAAGGGCGCCAAGTACAAGGCGGGCAAGGACGTGGTTCTGGCCATCGATGCGGCCTCGACCGAGTTCTACAAGAAGGGCAAGTACGTGCTCGAAGGCGAGGGCAAGACTCTCGACGCCGCCGGTATGGTCAAGTACTGGGCCGACCTGGTGAAGAAGTACCCGATCATCTCCATCGAAGACCCGATGTCGGAAGACGACTGGGACGGCTGGAAGATGCTGACCGACGAAATCGGCGACAAGGTGCAGATCGTCGGTGACGATCTGTTCGTCACCAACCCGGCACGCCTCGCGGACGGTATCGAGAAGGGCGTCGCCAACTCGATCCTGATCAAGGTCAACCAGATCGGCACGCTGACGGAAACCCTCGAGGCCGTGCAGATGGCGCACCGTGCGGGCTACACGACGGTCATCTCGCACCGTTCCGGCGAGACCGAGGACGCGACCATCGCCGACATCGCGGTCGCCACGAACGCGGGCCAGATCAAGACCGGTTCGCTCTCGCGCTCCGACCGGATCGCAAAGTACAACCAGCTGATCCGCATCGAGGAAGAACTGGGCCCGGTGTCCGTCTATCCCGGCATGGGCGCGTTCAACGTCTGAGTCTGAATATCTGTCATCCCAGACTTGATCTGGGATTATACGAACTAAAAAAGCCCCGGCACGTCCGGGGCTTTTTCCTGCGCCCTGAACCAAATTCAGGACGACGGCAAATGAGTAGGGGCGGCCTCATCCCGATTGCCTTACACAAACGGAATGGTAACATCCTCCTTTCGTCGCCAATGGTTATGCTTAGCTTAAAGCTCTGACAATGCTGAATAAATTTAACATTGACCTAAGGCCATCCGAAACCGTCGGCGAGGCCGATTATGCGGAGACCAAGCGCTGGCTTCTCGGTAACGGGATCGCCGCGCAGGTCATGGAGACGCTGGCCATCGGCACCTTCATGACGGCGTTCGCACTGCACCTGGGCGCATCCAATGCCTTTATCGGCCTGATCGCCGCCGTGCCGTCGCTCGCCAGCCTGGGGCAGCTTCTCGGTATCGTCCTGGTCGAGCAAATCCGCAATCGCCGCCTGATCTGCGTCACGGCGGGGGTTGTCGGACGCACTGCGCTCGTTGGCTTGCCCGTCGCGGCATTGCTTGGCGACCCCGTGCTGTCGCTGCCGATACTCTTCGTCGCCATCTGCCTCCGTTACGGGATGGGAGCCATTGTCGGGTGCAGTTGGAACGCCTGGATCAGGGACCTGATCGACGACAGGGAACGCGGCCGTCTTATGGGACGGCGGCTGACGTACATGACGGCGATCGGCATGCTCGCCAGCATCGCCGCTTCCGGATTTATCGACAGCTGGACCGGCTGGTCCGGGCTCGATATCAAGTACGCCTACGCGGCCATCTTCGGCGTCGCGATGATCTCGGGGTTTGTCGGCATTTACTGCATGACCCGGATGTCGGAGCCCCGCATGCCGGCGGACAGCGGGCCGCTCGACCTCACGCAAAGGCTTTCGGAGCCTTTCCGCGACGAGAATTTCCGCAAGCTGATGTTCTTTCTGGCGGCATGGAACTTCGCCGCCAATCTGGCGGCACCGTTCTTTACGGTGCATATGCTGACGCGGCTGGGCCTCGACCTGTTCCCGGTAACGGTCCTCGCCATGTGTTCGCAGATCGCCAACATCATCGTGCTGAAATCATTCGGCCGGATCGCCGACCGCATGTCGAACAAGGCGGTGCTGGTGGTGGCGGCTCCACTTTTCATCGCGTGCACGTTCGCGTGGATATTCACCACCGCCACCGAGACGCGCTGGGCGGTGATCGCCATCCTCGCCGGCGTGCACGTGCTGACAGGCGTCGCGACGGCAGGGGTCAGCATCGCCACCACCAACATCGCGATGAAGCTCGCGCCGCGCGGCAACTCGACGTCATACCTGGCAACCAATAGCCTCGTCAGTTCGCTCTCCGCCGGTATCGCGCCGGTTATCGGCGGTCTTTGTGCCGATTTCTTCGCGCATCAGAAGTTTTCGATCCTGTTCCGCTGGGACAGCGGCGATCACGACGTCACCATCGAGACCATCAGGCTTGAGCACTGGGATTTCTATTTCGTGATGGCGGCACTGATCGGGCTTTATTCACTGCACCGACTCGCCATGGTGCGCGAGGAAGGCGAAATCGACCAGCGCGCGGTCATCAACGAGGTCTTCACGGACGCAAGACGCACCATCCGCAACATCTCGTCGATCGCGGGGCTGCGGGTCGTCGCGGAGTTCCCGTTCAACCTGCTGCTCAAGACGCGGAACGGCCGGCGCGACGGTAAAACCGGCGATGGCAACAGCACTACATAACGAAAAAGGCCCGCCATGACAGCGGGCCTCTTCCATCAGGTTCTTTAAAAGCGCTTAAGCAGCAGCTTCCTTGGCGAGCGCCTGCTTGATGCGGCGTTTCACGCGCTGGGCGTTCGTGCTCAGCTTGTCTTCGCCGGCCTTCATCAGGTAGGCGTCGAGGCCACCGTTGTGCTCGACCGTGCGCAGGCCATAAGCGGTGACGCGGAAACGGACGTTCTCGCCCAGTGCATCCGACCACAGCGAGGTGGTCTGCAGGTTCGGCAGGAAGCGGCGACGCGTCTTGTTCATCGCGTGGCTCACGTTGTTGCCGGTTTGAACGGTGCGACCGGTCAGTTCACAGCGTTTGGACATTGTCTCGGTCCTCAATCTCGGGCGCCTGGCGCCGCACTAAATACGTACAAAAAACTTGGGACCGCGCGTCAGCACGATCCGATGGACGGTCTTTTAGGGGCTTCACCCCATGCCGTCAAGCATTCCGTGCAGGTTTAAACGGGCGAAATCCCGCCAATTTCACGGTTTTTCCTCAATCCATGATGCGCCAGGCACCGCGCCACTCGTGCGGCGGCAGCCAGGTATCGCCGGACAGCCGGTCGGCGAGGGCATTTGCGGTATCCTCGGTCACGTCCTCTGGAACGCGTTCGCGCAAGTGCGACACCGCTTTCTGCCAGAACGAGTTGATGTCCTCGATCCGCTTGATCAGTGTTTCCGTCGCGGGATCCGGATCGTCGTCGGTTTCCTGAAGCGCTTCGCGCGCCAGCAGGAACTCACCCCGCGCGACGCCCCAGTCACCGTCCAGATATGCATTCACGCCCTTTTCGAACGCCAGCAGGAACCCGACAGGGGGCTGGCGGATATCCACGGTGTATAGATCAACCGGCTCCTCATGGCCGGCAAACACGACCCGGTCGACGCGTCGGCAGAGGACGCGGCGGTCGGCGCTCAGACATTCGTGGAAATCAGAACTGACGAGAATCTGCGTGCCGTATAACTCGTTCAGGCTTTCCAGACGCGACGCCAGCGTGACGTTGTCGCCGATCAGGGTCGAATCGGCACGGTCGTCGTCGCCGACCGGCCCCGCCACGACGAGCCCCCAATGCAGACCGAAACGCGTGTTGAAGTTACGCCGGCCTTCCCAGTCGTTCCGGCCCTTGAGAAATTCCTCCCAAACGCCACCCGCAACCTCCAGCGCTTCCGAGAGCTTGTGCATCTCGACCGCGGCATCGAAGGCGGCATTCGCGCTGGTACGCGGGTCTTCGTTGTTGTGGAAATACGCGAAAATGCCTTCGCCCAGGAACTTGTCGATGTCGCCGCCATGCCGGGTGACGCCGCGATTCATCTCTCCCAGATAGGTCTTCAGCACCGGCAGGATGTCCTTTTCCAACTCGTGCGTCATAGCCTGGAACCCGGCCACGTCGGTGAACATCAGCGCCACCGGCGAGCGGGTGGGGATCACACGCTCACCCTTGGCCTCGAGGAACGCACGGCGGCTGATGAAGCGGCGCAGGTTGGAAATGATCATACTGATCGCTTCGATCAGGGTATCGATCTCGTTGAGATGGCGGCCTTCCCGCTCGGCTTCCTCGGCGCGGCGCTGGATGATCTCGTCGGCATCCTCCAGCCCCGGAATTTCCCGCATCTTGGCGAGAATCACCTGATTGGCCTCATGCAGACGGTCCATGAAGACCTTGCCGACACGTTCGACGTTGCGCTCGGCCTTCCACCTGACGGCAATGACCATGCCGGCGTAGATGATGATCTCGAGAATGGGATCGCTGAAGTGCTGGTAATGACCGATCGAGAAATCGCCCAGCATGCTGATCAGCAGCAATATGCCGACGGCGTACCACGCATCGTCGCGCCCCATGGACGACAACATCTCGGCGCCGAGCACGGTTTCACGGGTACCGACCTTCTGTACCAATCCAACCTTGGCGACGGCGCGAACGGTTCGCAGGATTCGCAGTACCCGCGGGTTGGCGATACCGACATCGCCAGCCAGGAAAGATGCACCCGTGGCGCCGACGGCCAGAATGTTGATCCAGGCCGCGGGCGTCTTGAAATACTTCATGCCGTACGCCAGTGCGCCGACGCAGATATCGAACATGAAGAAGATGCCCATCAGCGCTTCAACCCAGCGCGCGGCTTCCATCGACCAGTACAGTTCCGTGGTACCGCCGAGCATCTCGAGGAACGCGGCAATCGGCGCAAAGAACACCGCAAGATAGGTCGCCGCGAGATTAAGCCGCTCGTAGCCCTCGTTCTCGGCGAGTTCGAGCCAGAAACCCTTTTTCGGCTCTTCGGACTGCAGCGTCTGCGACGTTTCGGTGGTCAGCGGGATGCGCCCGAACAGCGCATCGTAACGGTCGGCATCGGCTGCCTCGCCCGCGTCGCCGCCGATGGAATTTTGCTCCGCCATGAATTCCCCGCGTGCTCCCAGAGGGGCGCGCACACTCGCGTTCGACACCCCTGATCCCTGAGAAATCCTAGACGCCGTACCGACATCTGTCACGGCATCAAAAACGTTTCTGTCAAGCTTGTATCTTTTCCGGAAAGGCGCACATTATCGGCCATGGCTAGACGAAAACAGCTCCATCCATCCTTGGACATGCGCGACGACGTCGCAGAGGACATCCGCGTCTGCGAATGGCCCGAGTGCACCATGAAAGCCGACCACAAGGCGCCGCGCTCACGCGAGCAACTGCGTGAATACCGCTGGTTCTGTCTCGAACATATTCGTCAGTACAACAGCCGCTGGAACTACTTCGAAGGCATGTCCGACGAGGAAGTAGAAAACTCCCTGCGTCACGATACGGTCTGGAACCGGCCCACGTGGCCGATCGGCGACCGCGAGGCACCAGCGGGGAAGGGGCCCAAACCCGGGACCGGCCCGTTCGGCTTCGATCCCGAATATTTCATCGACGACTTCGGCCTGTTCGACGAGAAGACGGCGACCTCCGGGCAGCCGCAGGCCGACGCGCCGACGCGCGCCGCGCTCGCCGTGTTCGGACTGCAACTCCCGGTCAGCGCGGACGACCTGAAAGGCCGTTACAAGGAGCTGGTCAAGAAGCACCACCCGGATGCCAACGGCGGCACCAAGGCAGCGGAAGAGAAGTTCAAGGAAGTCCGCAACGCCTATGAGACGCTCAAACATTTCCTCGTCATCTGAGTCCGCTCATCGGGCAATTGTCCCAGTAACAAGAAAACACGTCCTAAAAGCGCCGGAAAACGGCACAAATCCTTGACGCCCCTGGGGATTGCCCCTAACACCGAACGAACAGAATCCCTATATGGATGACGAAGAGACATTAACGCCGGATCGCTTCGGGCGACCGGTCAGATGAACGGGAACGCGCGTATGACCTCTACCCATCAATCCCAGCCGCTTCTGATGCAGGAACCGGATATCAAACTTTCGGTGCGCCAGGTGTTCGGCATCGACAGCGACATGGAAGTGCCGGCTTTTTCCGAAGCCGATCCGCACGTTCCGGACATCGACGACGCGTACCGTTTCGACCGCGACACAACGATGGCGATTCTGGCAGGCTTTGCCTACAACCGCCGCGTCATGATCCAGGGCTATCACGGCACCGGTAAGTCAACGCACATCGAACAGGTGGCGGCGCGCCTCAACTGGCCGTGCATCCGCATCAACTTGGACAGCCACATTTCCCGTATCGATCTCGTCGGCAAGGACGCGATCGTCCTCAAGGACGGCAAGCAGGTCACCGAATTCCGCGAAGGCATCCTGCCGTGGGCGCTGCAAAACCCGACAGCGGTGGTATTCGACGAATACGACGCAGGCCGGCCTGACGTGATGTTCGTGATCCAGCGTGTGCTCGAGGTCGAGGGCAAGCTGACGCTTCTCGACCAGAACCGCGTGATGCGGCCGCACAAGTACTTCCGTCTGTTCTCGACGACCAACACCATCGGTCTCGGCGACACGACGGGCCTCTATCACGGCACGCAGCAGATCAACCAGGGCCAGATGGACCGCTGGAACATCGTCGCCACGCTGAACTACCTGCCGCACGACGCCGAGGTGGATATCGCGCTTGCCAAGTGCGAGTCGTACAACACCAACGAAGGCAAGGAGCAGCTCGCCGCCATGGTCGAACTGGCCGACATGACCCGGGCCGGTTTCATGAATGGCGACATCTCGACCGTCATGTCGCCGCGTACCGTCATCACGTGGGCGCAGAACGCCGAGATCTTCAAGGATCTGGGCTATGCCTTCCGCGTCACCTTCCTCAACAAGTGCGACGAGCTGGAGCGCCCGGTGGTTGCCGAGTACTACCAGCGTGCGATGGGCGAGGAACTGCCGGAATCCGCCGCCAACGCGGTCCTACAGTAAATCCCGGCCGAAGAAGGACGGACATTGGGTAACGAACACCCGGCAGAGCTCTGGAAACGCGTAACTGCATCGACGCTGCGCGCGATCGGTCACGCCAAGGACCTTGAGGTCCAGTACGGCCAGAGCACGCCCGGTCTGACCGCCGAAACCGCTCATCTGCCGACGCCGCAGGCGAACATGAGCCCGGAAGCCATGTCGCGCTTCCGCGGCATGTCGGATGCCCTGTCGCTCAGACTGCGTCACCACGACGCGGAGACTCATCAGGCCAACATGCCGGATGGCGCCGACGCGAGGCGGGTCTATGAAGCTGTCGAACAGGTGCGTTGCGAAGCCCTCGGCACGCAGCGTCTTGCCGGTGCGGGCGACAACCTGCAGGCGCTTCTGGAAGAACGCTGCCGCGCCAAGGGCTATGCCGGGATCAAGGAACGCGACGACGCGCTGCTGCCGGAAGTCGTCGGGTTGCTGGTGCGCGAGCATCTCTCGGGCCGCGCCTTGCCGGAATCCGCCAAGGAATTCGTCAATCTCTACCGCAAGGACATCGAGAAGAAGATTTCCGGCGATCTCGACGACCTGATCAAGTCGGCGACCGACCAGGACTCTTTCTCAAAGGCCGTCAACCGGATGCTGAAGTCGCTCGATCTGCTGCGCGACGAGCCGCCCGACGATCAGCCGGAAGAAGACGAGCAGTCCGAATCCGACGACAACGAACAAGGCAATCAGGACGCCGAACAATCCGATGCCGACATGGATGCCGACGGTTCCATGGCGGGCGAATCCGAAGACAGCGATTCCGCCGAGGGCATGGATTTCGATCCGGAGTTCATGGAAGACGACATGAACCCGGGCGAGGGCGAGGAAGAGCCGGCGGGGCCGAGCGAATACGATCCCGACTGGCGCCGAAACGATACAGGCGACAACCAGCCCTACCGGGCTTACACGACCGAATTCGACGAGGTTACCGATGCGGGCGAGCTTTGCGATCCGGAAGAACTGACGCGACTTCGCCATCAGCTCGACCAGCAACTCTCGCACCTGCAGGGTGTCGTCGGCAAACTGGCGAACCGGCTGCAGCGCCGCCTGCTGGCACAGCAGACCCGGTCCTGGGAATTCGATCTCGAGGAAGGCATGCTTGATGCCGGGCGGCTCTCACGCGTCGTCATCGATCCAGTCGCTCCGCTGTCGTTCAAGATGGAATCCGATACCGAGTTCCGTGACACCGTCGTCTCGCTTTTGATCGACAATTCCGGTTCCATGCGTGGCCGCCCGATCACCGTCGCCGCGATGAGCGCCGACATCCTTGCCCGCACGCTGGAACGCTGTGGTGTGAAGGTCGAAATTCTCGGCTTCACGACCCGATCGTGGAAGGGCGGCACCTCGCGCGAGAAATGGGTCGAGCACGGCAAGCCCAAGAACCCGGGCCGTCTCAACGACCTGCGCCACATCGTGTACAAGTCCGCCGACATGCCCTGGCGCCGTGCGCGGCCAAGTCTCGGTCTGATGCTGCGCGAAGGGCTTCTGAAGGAGAACATCGACGGCGAAGCGCTGTTGTGGGCGCACAACCGTCTGCTGGGACGGCCTGAACAGCGCCGCATCCTGATGGTCATTTCAGACGGTGCACCGGTCGATGATGCGACGCTGTCGGCGAACCCCGGCAACTATCTGGAACGCCACCTGCGCGAGGTCATCCACTACATCGAGACCAAGTCGGACGTGGAACTGACCGCTATCGGTATCGGCCACGACGTGACCCGGTACTACCGTCGCGCCGTCACGATCGTTGATGCGGAGGAACTGGGCGGTACCATGATGGCGCGCCTGGCCGAACTGTTCGATGAAAACGGCGCCGATCCCAAGCAGGCACGGCGCGCCGGCACACGCTGATCTCCTACGTTACCTGCCGTGTTATGCAATCCCGTGCGCAGCGAACACATTCTCCAGCCGCGCCAATAGAGATTTGATGCGTTCATACATCTCAGCGGTATTGTCCCGGCGGGAAAACTCGTTACCGGCCTGAAATTCGTCGATCGCCTCTCGATAGGAATAGCCATCCTCGGCAAAGATGTTGCGCCACCCTGCATCGCCCGGTTCGATGCGGGTCACGTTGCCGTCGTCATCGACGCGAATGTTCGCAAGCATGAATTGCATCGCGAATTTACCGGACATCAGGAAGATCTCGGACTCGCTCATGCCATCCGTTACATCGGCCCACGCATCCTTCACCGATTCAGGCGCATTCGGCGGCGGGAACATGAACGTCTTGCCGCCACCGGCTCCGGCGACGAGGCCGTCATTGTCGAGGTCGACTTTCTCGCTTTGTGGCAGAATGAAGTTCAATGCTTCTTCCTTGCTGAGCTGCGAAATATCGATTTGCGTCGCCGCGCCGATTGACTGTGCCTTACGCAACATTTCGACACCCTCGCGGCTCAGGTTCTGAAGGAAGCCAACCGGATCGTCCATATTCGCCGGATCATTGTAGAACTCCTCAAGCACGGCCGCGTAATCCTCGACGCCGTCGTTCTTCATACCGCGCAGGATCAACAGACGGATATCGCCGTCCGCCAGAAGCTGCGATGCCGGCATCGGCGGCGGTGCAGTCTTTGTCGTCGCGTCCTCGGCGGTCGACACTCCCGCTGCATCGGCATCTTCGCCGGATATACCGGCGGTTGCCTGATTTTGAGCGACATATGACGGAATGAAATATTTTACCTGATCAATGGATAACGACATGACGCTTGCCCTCAACCAGCTGTTTTCATGCTTTTTCAGCCAGTTATCAGCAAGTTCGATGCCAAACGCGATATTATTGTTTAACAATCACTTAATGGCGCATTGGGGTCGCCGGACCGGCAAGAAGGTCCTCCGCACACACGATATGCGTGCACATTCTGCCGGGTAACGGCGTTATTTGTAGACCAGCATCGCGGTGCCGAGCGCGTCTTCCGGCATGACCATCAGCGCCGGCCCGGTATCGACAAGCATAATCCCGGCATCCGTGAAATAGGCGATCGTCTTTTCGATGTCGCCCGACGTGAATCCGATGGCCGCGGTGCACGGCAGCGATGGCGGCTGAAACCCGGGTACGACGTCTGCAAGCCGCTTGGGCGTGACGAAGCAAAGCCCGCCACGATCGGTCACGACCAAGGCCTCGTCGTCATCAACAATCTTTGCGGTTCTCGCAAGAAATGTCGCCATGCGTTCGGCCGATGAAGCCGGTGTCTCGACGCAGATCACCGCGTCGACCATCGCCGTGAGGCCGTTGGCGCGGGCGAGGTAGCGGTTCTGCCACATCAGGTCCGGCGTGTGGTGCGTCAGCACCTGAATGCGGCCTTCCGGGATCTCGTCGAAGGCGGCGCGAATGACGCTGAACTGAACCTCGGCCTCCGATCCGTCGGCGGCTTCGACATCGCGCCTCAGGTGCACCATTGGCTGCAGGCGGAAGCCGTCACCTTCGATGCGGCCGTAAGACGCGTCCGCATCGGCGTGGGAAAACGCCAGCAGATGCACGCCCATGTACCGGTTCAGGCGCGCGCGCAGGTCGTCGACAACCGGCGCCTCGACATCACCCGCTTCGCACAGAAGCTCGATATAGCCGGTCTCCAGCATGGCGAGGCGGTTGGCCGTCCCCTGCGGCAAGCGCTTACCGGTTTCCGGATCGCGATTGCCGTGCACGGAATAGGGCGTCAGCACGAAGCCGAGTTTCTCGAACTGCGCCGACGCGGCATCCATGTCAGGCACCATCCAGGCCACGTGGTCGAAAAAGACCTCGTCACCGGCGGGACTCTGGCGGTCATGAAACGGGTAGGGGAGGTCGTCGGCGGTTGTCATGGCGCAACCGTAACACTCTCAATTGCGGTCGAACAGTCCGCCGAGTGGTTTCACCTTCCATACCAGATGTTCCGGCACCAGCGCTTGCTCGTCCTTCCCGAGTTCGCGGCACGTGGCACTTTTCAGCGCGCCCGGTGCTTCACTGCCGTCCGGCAGGCGCTGCATGAACGGCTTTTCCGAAAACTTCTCGATGGCGAAGGTGCAGTAGCTCTCCTTGGAAAACCACATGCGGAACTCGACGTCGTCCGTCGTCAACGGCATGGTGAGGATGATGGTCAGCAACCAGCCCATGATGGTCACCCCGGTTGTTTCGGTTACGCCCGGCTAACACATCCGCCGGTGAAACTGTCGTGAAGGTTTGGTGACGCGGGCAGGATTAATCCGCCGCTGACCGGCCAGAGTCGCGGTTATAGGCGAATTCGGTCTCTTCTTCGAGATACGAGATATCGTGCACCAGCACATGGTCATCGCCGACGAGCACCACGGCGTAGGCGGGCAGCTCACGGCTCGACGTCAGGGGTGATTCGCCGTCGATGATGGGTGCCACCTGATGTGCCGTTGCCTTGACCGTCGAAAAAGGAATGCCGCGCCAGCTGCCGTGAAAGGCGCGGTGCATGTGTCCGAAAAAGATGTGCCGTACCTTTCCCGGATTCCGGTCGAGCACGGCCGCGAGGTCGTCCGGGTTCAACAGCGGAATCCGGTCCATACCGTTGATCCCGGTGCGCACCGGTGGATGGTGCATGAACAGGAAACCGCTCTCTATGCCGCAAAGTTCGCCGTCCAGCCAGTCGAGTTGCCGCGCGTCGATCTGCCCGGCGTGGGTGCCCTCGGTCAGGGTATCGAGGGCAAGAAACGGTCCCGCAGAGGTATCGAGCCGGAAGCAGGCTTTGCCTTCATCGTCCGCAATGGCATTGGGCAGCCCGGCGAAAAACGCATCCCGCACATCGTGGTTCCCGACCAGCGGGTACCACGGCATGCTCAAGCCACCGAGGGCGTCCCGGATACGCTTATACGCTTCCGGCTCTCCCCAGTGCGCGATGTCGCCCGTAATCATGACGAGTTCGGCGTCGGCATGGCGGCGGTTGATGGAGTCCACAGCAGCGCGCAACCGCGCATCCAGATCGAGTTCGAACAGTTCGCCGGATGCGGTCAGATGCGGATCGGTCAGATGAATGAATTTCATGGGCTGGATGTTATCCGAAAATTCGGCCCCGTCACGCCCCGCCATGAAAAATTCATCGCGTCGGGATTTCTTTCGGGCCGACGAGCACCATGTTAAAACATGCACATGAAAATCCTGCGCACAGCCTTGCTGACTCTGACATTGGCGGCGACACCGATCATCGCGAGCGCGGAGCCAATCGAGCTCACTGTGACACCCATCCCATTGAACGACAGCCAGCCGGATGAGCGATCGGTCGACGAGCTTGTCTACCGAGGCGGGCTGCACCTCGTTTCACGCGATCCACGCTTCGGCGGATTTTCAGGCCTCGGCCTGAGCGCGGACGGTCGGCGCATGCTCAGCGTCTCCGACGCCGGTGTCTCGTTCTCCGCCGAGTTGAGCTATGACGGTGCGGGCAACCTCAATGGCGTCGACAAGGCGGACCTCGGCACGCTCGCCGATCTCGACGGCACCCCGCTCAGGGGCAAACGCTGGACGGATGCCGAAGCCATGAGCCCCGGTGTCGAAGGCGAGATCATCGTCGCGTTCGAACGGGACCACCGTCTTTGGCGCTACGATCCGGGCTCGACGGCACCGCGCGTCCTGCGCCCGCCGGATGAGCTCGCATCCATGCCCGGCAACGACGGGATCGAGGCGTTAACGCTGCTGCATGACGGCCGCTTGCTGGCGATTTCCGAAGGCTCGCCCGACGAGCCGGTTCGCGTCGGCTGGGTATCGAGCCGCAACGGCTGGGACGTGCTGACCTACAGGGCGTCCGACGGGTTCCGGCCGACCGGCGCCGCGACCCTGCCTGACGGCGATGTGGCCGTGCTGGAGCGCTACTTCACGCCGCGCGCCGGCGTGCGTATCCGCATCGTACGCATTGCCGCCGCCGACATCGAACCGGGGGCGACGATCTCGGGAGAATTGCTCGGAAGCTTCGCGCCGCCAATGAACATCGACAACTTCGAGGGGATCGAGGCCATTCAGGGACGCGGCGGGGCGACGCATCTCTACCTGATCTCGGACGACAATTTTAATCGGCGGGAGCAACGTACGCTCCTGATGATGTTCGAGCTGCCGAGCCGATGACGCTTCGCGCCCAAGTGCCGCTTCTTGTCGCCGCCGGCATCCTTGCTGCGATGCCGCCCGGCGACGCCAATGCCAGGGACGACATCGTCCAGTTCACCCACAGGGGCGTAGAGGTCGTCGGCAAACCGGCGCCCGAGGACAAAATATACGATATCGACATCGCGCCACCCGCAACAGGTGCGGCGGCGGTCAAGGCGGCACTCGACATTCTCTATGACGGCTCGGCATACAACGCCAGGGCAATCGAGAAACTGAAGGCGGCCGGGAACGTTGTCATCGTCTATGACCCGGCTTTTCCGCAGCGCGAACTTTCCAAAGTCACCATCGCTGCCTTCCTGCCGGACTTTTACCAGCCGGACGGCAGGACAAAGGATTTCCTGACCGTGGTCGGGCGCTTCGGCGGCAAGTGGAAGGCGCGCGATCTGGCGCCCGTGCTGGCCCACGAGCTGACCGGGCATGGCACACAGCACCTGCGCGGGCACCTTGAAAATGTGCGTGAGGTGGATCTGGAGTGCGAGGCGTATCTGTTTCAGGAAAAGGCCTACCAGGACCTCGGTTTCGACAAGGGCAAGCACGACATGATCCAGTTCCGCAAGGTCCTGGAAGGGCACTGGTGCGCCGACTTCAAGGCCTGGCAGCGCAAGAACAACCGTGCCGCGCTTCAATCGTGGGACCGGCTGAACCCGGATGTTCCGGCGATCCTCAAGGACTACCTCGTCTATATCGACGCGCTCCGGGAGAGCGGCGTCGCCGGCAGCGCCGTCTCGAAAGCCAAGCAGCATCAGGCGATGCAGACCCGGCAGAAGCTGGCGCGCCTTTCGCAGAGCACCGATCCCGAAGACCAGTTCCAGCTCGGACTCATTTACGGCCGCGGGATCGGCGTCGATGCCAACTCCGGCACCGCTCGCGGCTGGTTCGAAAAAGCCGCCGAAGCGGGCCATGGTCAGGCGCAGTACGAGCTGTCGCGTATGTACTGGCAGGGTGACGGCGTCGCTGCCGACAAGGTGCTTGCTGCGCAATGGGCGCGGGCCGCTGCAGAGAACGGCGTACCGGAAGCCGCCTATATCTTCGGCGCCATGCTGCTCAACGGCGACGGTGTGCCACGTGATCGCGCCGAAGGTGCCAAGTGGATGGAGAAAGCCGCCGTGGGCGGGATCAACAAGGCAAACGATGTCCTGAAACAGCTGGGAGGCGGCCAGTAGATGAGCCCGCGTATTCTCATCCTGCTGATCGGGTGCGTTGGCGTCGCCGCGTTAATCTGGTTCCTCGCCGATATGTTTCCGGGCTCGCTCGAAAGCGATATCGACCAGGCCAACCTGGTGCGGGCGTTCGCCTTGATGGTGCTGATCGGGGCCGGGCTGGTGCTGTCGCCGCGCCTCAACCTGAAGGGGGCACTGAAAGCGGCATTCATGTGGGTGATGATCGGGCTCGTCCTCGTCACCGGCTATACCCTCAAGGATGAATTTGCCGCCATCGGTTCCAGGCTCTCGGGTGCGCTCGTACCATCCCGCGCCACCGAAACCGGGGCAGGGGAGATCACATTCAACCGTCGCAGCGACGGTCATTTTCACGTCTCCGCCGAGGTCAACGGCGCACGCGTGCAATTCCTGGTCGACACCGGGGCGAGTGTCGTCGTCCTGACCCGCGACGATGCCCAACGCGCTGGCCTGAACCCGGACGAGTTGAAATTCTCACAGCGTTTCCAGACCGCGAACGGCACCGCCTTCGGTGCCCCGGTCCGGATCGCGCGACTTTCCGTCGGCAGTATCGTCGTCACCGACGTACGCGCTGCGGTCATGAACGACGGTCTCGGCGGATCGTTACTCGGCATGAGTTTTCTCGAGCGGCTGACATCGTTCGGCGTCGAGGGCGACACGCTCACGCTCCGGCGCTAGTTCACCAAAACGTTTCTTTCCAAGCTCCCCGGCAATCGCTACGTTTTGGGAATGTTCAAGCGCCGCGATCCCTTACCCGTTCATCGTAAAGCCATGGCCAGCGTATGGCCTGAAATGGGCTGGCGCCGTTCACTCAGATACCTGCTTTACCGGATCGGCCGCCTGCCGGGTTCGGGCTATGCAATTGCCGGCGGTTTCGCCTGGGGCGCGGCGATGTCGTTCACGCCGTTTATCGGCCTTCACATCCTTCTTTCCGCCTTCGGCGCCTGGCTGTCGCGGTGCAGTATCGTCGCCGCCGTCATCGGCACGGTCGTCGGCAACCCATGGACGTTCCCGTTCATCTGGATATGGCTCTACAAGTCAGGCGTCGCCATGGGCTTCGGGCAGAAGGGCGTCGATGCCGAGGCGATGGATTTCTCGGCACTGTTCGGCACCATCACCGAAGCGACGTTGCGCGGCGACTGGGCGTACATCGGCGAACACGCCATGCCGGTCCTTACGCCCATGCTGGCGTCGGCAATACCGACGTCGGTAATTGTGTGGGTAACGTTTTTCCTTTTGCTGAAACCGGTGATCGAACGCTACAAAATAGCCGCACAGACGCGCCGTCAGGCGCGCGCCGTCGAATTGGTCGACGGCTTACCGCAGAAACACGGAGAGGCGGCATGAGCAACGCACTTCGTCTCGGCGTCAATATCGATCACGTAGCCACCATCCGGAACGCGCGCGGCGGCGTCCATCCCGATCCCGTCCACGCCGCCAAGCTGGCCGAAAAGGCGGGCGCCGACGGCATCACCGCGCATTTGCGGGAGGATCGCCGACACATTTCCGATGGTGACATCGAACGCCTGATGGACTCTCTCGAACTGCCGCTCAACCTGGAAATGGCGGCAACCGGCGAAATGCTGGCGATTGCATTGCGCCACAAGCCGAACGCAGCCTGCATCGTGCCGGAAAAGCGCGAAGAACGGACGACCGAAGGCGGTCTGGATGTCGCCGGCGGTTTCAAAACGCTGCAGCCGGTTGTCGGCGCGCTCAAGGAAAAGGGCATTCGCGTGTCGTTGTTCGTCGAACCCGATCCCAATCAGCTCGAGGCATGCGCCAAGCTCGGCGCCGACATCGTCGAGCTGCACACCGGCCGCTACTGCGATCTGGATGGCGACGCGCGCGCAACAGAACTGGAACGTATCATCGAGGCGGCGGCGGCGACCCACGACCTCGGTCTCGAATGCCACGCCGGGCATGGCCTGACGTTCGATACGGTCGGCCCAGTCGCGGCGATCCCCAACGTGGTCGAACTCAATATCGGCCACTTCCTGATCGGCGAGGCGATCTTCTCCGGCCTCGACAGCGCCATTCGCCGCATGCGGTCGCTGATGGACAAGGCCCGCGCCGAGGCGCGGGGTGAACGCTCGGCGTGATTATCGGTATCGGCACCGATCTCTGTGACATCCGGCGGATCGAAAACACGCTGGAGCGCTTCGGTGAGCGCTTCATTGCACGTCTTTACGACGAGTACGAAATCAAAAAGGCCATGCGTCGGCAGAGCCCGGCGTCCAGTTTCGCGCAGAGCTTCGCCGCCAAGGAAGCCTGCGCCAAGGCACTCGGCACCGGTTTCCGCCAAGGCGTCTTCTGGCGCGACATGGTGGTCCAGAACCTGCCGACAGGGCAGCCGATCATGCTACTGAAGGGTGGGGCCAAGGCGCGCCTCGACAAGCTGACGCCCCACGGCATGACGGCGAAGGTCGATGTCTCACAGACCGACGAATATCCCATGGCGCACGCCATGGTGATCATTTCCGCGGATCCGTCGACATGACGGCGGCCGGGAATTTCGGCTCGTTCCCGAAAGAGCACCGCGAGTTCTTCTACGCCCTGGACGAGGACGGTTGGGAAGCCGTTGACGGGTTCGAGGGAATTGAGACCAAGGTTCTTTCGGGCCGCTTCGAAAATGCGTCCGGTGCCGTCACGCGCATAACGCGCTGGGCGGCGGGGACGGTTTCAGCCGATTTTTCGGTTCACGACTGGTGCGAGGAAGTCTTCATTGTTTCCGGGACGCTCACCATCGGCACGCCGGAGAACGAGGAGAAAACGCTCATCGCCGGCACCTACGCCGCCCGCCCGCCGCATGTGCCGCACGGCCCGTTTTTCACCAAGGACGGCTGCGTGATGCTGGAGTTTCTTTATTACCCGCCGGCTTGATCGCGACACTCGGCTATCCGCCCCAGGAAATCTCGTTCACATCTTCGAACGTTAGCTCGGACCCGTCGGCAAGCTCGATCCGGCCGCTCGCACTTTCCTCGAACACAAGCCCCATGTCGACTTCTTCCCAGCCGATATCGCCGTCGACTTCCAACGACCAGACGCCGTCGTCAGGTCCGACTTCGATACCTTCGAGCTGAATGGCGTCGGCCCATCCCGAACCGCCGGCGAAATGGTCGCTGCCGCTGTCATAGCCGAAGATGAACAGATCGTTCCCACCATCGCCTGACGCGACATCGTCGCCCGCGCCCCCGTAGAAAACATCGTCACCGGCACCGCCGGACATCACGTCGTTGCCCGCCTCGGCATAGAACAGGTCATCACCGCCACCGCCCTCGATGGTGTCAGCGCCTTCGCCGCCCCAGATCGTATCAGCACCACCGTCTCCGGAGATCACATCATCGCCGGTCCCGCCGATGATTTCATCCATGCCCGTGCCGCCGGATATAGTGTCCGCACCGGTGCCGCCCCAGATCTGATCGTCACCGCCGTCACCCGAGATATCGTCATTGCCTTCTCCGCCATACATCAGGTCGTCGCCCGTGCCGCCCTGCATGACATCGTCGCCGGCATCGCCGTATAGCTCGTCGTTACCGCCCTTGCCCTGCAGGTCATCATTGCCGTCGCCGCCGATCAGGATGTCATTCCCGGAACCGCCGACAATATCGTCCGCACCAGCGCCGCCATCGATCCAGTCGTCGCCGCCTTTCGCATTCAGCCTGTCGTCGCCGTCCATGCCGAGGATGGCATCGTCATTCCTGGTCCCGGTCAATCGGTCGTCTCCCGCGCTGCCCGTAATTTCCGGAAGGTCCGGAGGCTGCGTCGGGGCGACAGGTTCCGCCGGCGACGTCGGCGTCGTCGGCGACGTAGGGTAGGTGGGCGTGGTGGGCGTGGTGGGCGTCGTCGGTGTGGTCGGCGTCGTGGGGGTCGTGGGCGCCGTTGGCGTCGTAGGTCCGGTTGGGAGGGTCGGCTGCGACGCTCCTGTCGGCTCGGTCACGTCCGTCGGTGTACTCGCCCTTTCGGAAACGTGTGGTGCGCCGACTTGTTCACCAAATGGCGAATGAACGGTCATTTTCGCTACATCGGCAGCCGCCGCGCGTGCACCTTCGAAAAGCGGTATTTCTTCACCGTCACCCGGGCTTTCCTCATCACCACTGGTCAATTCGAAGCGGCCGTATTCCGTCTCGCGCGCAATACCTTCCGCATAATCATCGACATCCGTGGAAAGCTCGGACCGGGGCGGGAGTGCGTGCGGTACCGGTTCTTCTGTCGACGGCCGCTGCATGTCGAACGTCGCATCGGAGGGCTCAACCGGCTCTTTCGGCATTCCCTCAACGATTTCCGCGTCGGTCAGGTAGTCCCCCTGATGCACCGTGCTGTAAAGGAGATCGTTATCGTCGAGCGGCATGTCGTCGCTGAGATGCGCTTGCTCGACGGACGGGGATAGCGTGGGCGTCACCGGCTCGGCCAGCGGCCCAAGGTCATCGGCGATCTGCTGGGCAGCGTCGTCCGCATGCTGATGCGCGCCGTCACTGCCCTGCGGATGCGGCTTTTCAGGCGACTTGTCGTGCCGGTCGGCCATATCCTGCCGGTTCCATAATCAGTTCTATCGTTCCGGCATTTTAATACTCGGCAAATCGCTCCGCATTGATTTATCACAATGCCTGCGGCGGCGGGCGCACCCTCTGTTCGGGAGACTTTACTTTACCGGCACGATATCGACGACGATGGCGCGAATAGGGCCATCCCCGGTGTTTTCGATCCAGTGCGTGACGCCGTCCGGCACAGTCATCGTCGTACCGGCGGTGCCAACGGCCTTACGGCCCTCGCTAACGACATGATCGGTGACTTCGCCTTCCAGCAGATAAACCATTTCCGGGCGGTTTTTGTGCGTGTGCACCGGAATCCAGCCGCCAGGCTCTATCGTAATTTCGCGAGCGCGCATCTGAAGGCCATCCGAGCTATGGAACATGCCGCCTAGCGGAATCGTCCCCGTGACCTCGCCGCTGACGCCTTTTGGCGCGGTCGGGCCATCGGCCGCGCCAACCGTTGCGGGAGAACCAACGAGCAAAACGGCAAACATCGCCGCAAGAAGCCGGGAAATCTGCATCGAAAACTCCCTGTGCTGACTGACGTCTACGGCCCGAGGGCCTGTTCCAGATCGGCAATCAAATCATCGGCATTTTCCAATCCGACAGACAAGCGCAGCAGATCCTGCGGTGTCGGGCTTTCCGGCCCTTCGACCGGGCCGCGATGTTCGATCAGGCTTTCCGTCCCGCCGAGCGAGGTTGCGTTGCGGAACAGTTTCGTCCGCTCCACCGCGCGTGCAGCGGCTTCGGGCCCACCCGAAAGCCGGGTCGACATCATGCCGCTGAAGCCCTTCATCTGCTTCTTGGCGACGGCATGTCCAGGGTGATCGGGCAGGCCGGGATAGAGTACATGCGAAACCGCCGGATTGCCGAGCATCGCTTCGGCTACGCGCATCGCGTTTTCGGAATGGCGCTGCATGCGGACATCGAGTGTGCGCATGCCTCGAAGCAGCAGCCAGCTCTCGAACGCGCCCAGGGTCGAGCCCATGCTGGCGCGCGCATGGTGCACCTTGCCCCACAGTTCATCCTTTTCCCTGGTGATGAGCGCACCGGCTAGTACGTCGGAATGCCCGTTCAGGTATTTGGTCGCCGAATGCATGACGACATCGGCGCCCAGTTCCAGAGGCCGCGTGATGACCGGCGGCGCCGCCGTTGAATCGATGAACAGCTTCGCGCCGGCGGCATGGGCGATCTCCGCCGCCGCCGCGATATCGGTAACCGACCAATCCGGGTTGGCCGGCGTCTCGGCCCAGACGGCCTTGGTTTCACCCGGCCGGATCGCCGCCTTCATGGCATCCAGATCGCCGTTCGGATAGAGCGAGACGCTAAGCCCGAAATCGGGCGCGTCCTTGAGCATCCAATTCCTCAGGAACCAGTACATGGTTTCCGGCGCGATCACGTGCGCACCGGGACCAAGCGAGACCAGCAGGGACGTCGCCGCCGCCATTCCCGACGCAAACACCATCGCACCGGCGCCGCCTTCGAGCCGGTTCAGCACCTCTTCGGTATCGGCCATCCCGGGACCGTCGTCCCGGTAATAGACATAGCCCTGACCGTACTTGTAGGTCGTTGCCGGTTTGACGTGCGGTGCCACGTCACCGGTCTCGACATCGGAAATGCCGATCATCGACGCTGCGATGGTCGCGGGGTCCTTGAAACTGTCGTCGCTCATATCCGATCTCCTTTCCGGCCAATCTGTGGCCCGCACGCCGAAGCTTCAACGGTAAAATTGTCGGGATGACAAATCACGTTCGGGATGACGAGCAATGGGTATCGTCATCTACCCGACCACATCATAAACTCCGCACATGGACTGGCAGGACAACGGCATCATTCTCAGCGTGCGCAAACACGGCGAGACGTCGGCGATTGTCAACGTGTTGACGCGGACGCATGGCCGACACGCGGGCCTCGTGCGCGGCGGCGGCGGCAAGCGCATGAGCGGCATCCTGCAACCCGGCAACAAAGTGCAGGCCCGCTGGCACGCGCGTCTGCCGGAACACCTGGGCACGTACACCGTCGAGCCGGTCACGGCGTACGCCGCGTCGGCCCTCAGTGACGCCCGCAAGCTGGCCGCCCTCACATCCGCCTGCGCGCTGATCGAGGCCGCATTGCCGGAACGCCAGGCGCACCCGGCAGTGCTGGACGGCCTCGAGGTTCTGTTGACATCGCTTGATGACGACACGGTCTGGCCGGTGATCTACGTGAAGTGGGAAATCGGTCTGCTGGCCGAACTCGGCTTCGGACTGGATCTTGCGCATTGTGCCGCGACAGGTACGACCGAGGACCTGACCTATGTATCGCCGCGCACGGGCAGGGCGGTCTCGACCGCCGCCGCCCAGCCGTACAAGGAACGGCTGCTGCCGTTGCCGGCGTTCCTGCTCGACAGCGGTGCCGACGCCGATATCGCGGGCGGTCTGCAGCTCACCGGCTATTTTCTCGAGAATCACGTCTTCCAGCATCGTGACGCCGATATGCCGGCTGCCAGGCGGCGTCTGGCCGAGCGATTCCGCAACTGACGTGGTATGCCAGAGTCTTGATCACCGGAACCTGCATGCTAAGAACGATGCGCGAATAAAAAACACTTAGGGAGTTACCATCAAATGCCCGGACCGTTGGAAGGTATCCGCGTTTTCGACCTCACCCGTATTCTCGCAGGTCCGAGTTGCACGCAAATGCTCGGCGATCTCGGCGCCGACGTCATCAAGATCGAGCGCGCGGGCGCTGGCGACGACACGCGCAAGTTCGCACCGCCGTACATCAAGGACGAAAACGGCGAGGACACCTCGGAAGCTGCATATTTCTGCGCCGCCAACCGCAACAAGCGCTCCATCACGCTGGATATTTCCAAGCCGGAAGGGCAGGCGCTGGCGAAAAAGCTGATCGCGACGTCGCAGGTACTGGTCGAGAATTTCAAGACCGGCGGTCTGGCCAAGTACGGCCTCGGCTACGACGACCTGAAGGACGAGTTCCCGGGCCTGATCTATTGCTCGATCACCGGTTTCGGCAACTCGGGCCCCTATGCGAAGCGGCCCGGCTACGACGTCCTGATCCAGGGCATGAGCGGCTTCATGAGCCTGACCGGCGAACCCGACGGCGAACCGATGAAGGCCGCCGTGCCGGTTGCCGATCTGATGGCCGGCATGTACGCCGCCGTCTCGATCAACGCCGCGCTGCGTCACCGTGAAGTGACGGGCGAGGGCCAGCATATCGACATCGGCATGCTCGACGTCATGGTCGCGTTCTCGACCATCATGGGTATGAACTATCTCGCCACGGGCAAGGTGCCGCCGCGCCTCGGCAACGCGCACCCGAACATCGTGCCGTATCAGGCGTTTGAAACGTCGGATGGTGCCATCATTCTCGCGGTCGGCAACGACGGTCAGTTCCAGCGCTTCTGCAAGGTGGCGGAATGCGAGGAACTTGCCGAAGACCCAGAATACGCCACCAACGGAAAGCGCCTTGAAAACCGCGACAAGCTGATCCCCATTCTGCGCGAGAAGATCGCGCAGAAACCGATGGATTTCTGGCTCAAGGAACTGGAAGAAAACTCGGTCAGCTGCGGCCCGATCTGGAAGCTGGATCAGGTGTTCGACAACGAGCATGTGCTGGCGAGGAACATGAAGATCGAAATGGAGCAGCCGGCGACCGGCGCCAAGGTGCCGCTGATCAACAGCCCGATCAAGATGTCCGGTACGCCGACGACGGCACGCCTGGCACCGCCGACCATTGGCGAACACACCGACGACGTACTGAGCGACGTGCTCGGCATGAGCGCGGATGAACTGGCGAAGCTGCGCGAAGACGGGATCATCTGATCATGATCCCGCAGCCGCCACGTGCCGGAAGCTTCCTGTCGCTCGGCCCGGGCGGCTTCCACCGCATCTCGTTCACCGACTGGGGCGACCAGGCTGGCCGCAAGGCAACGGTGTGCGTGCACGGCCTGACGCGCTCCGGCCGTGATTTCGACGTTATTGCCGATGCCCTGTCGGGGGACGGCAGGGTGGTCTGCCCCGACGTCGCCGGGCGTGGTGCAAGCGACTGGCTGGATGACCCTGCCCATTATGCGTACCCCAATTACATGCACGACATGGCGGGTCTGATGGCGCACATCGGCGCCGAGCGCGTCGACTGGATCGGCACGTCGATGGGCGGCATCATCGGCATGTTGCTGGCGGCGACACCGGGCACGCCGATCCGCAAGCTGGTGGTCAACGACATCGGTCCGTTGATCGCCAAGGAAGCATTAGTTCGTATCTGTCATTACGTCGGCGCCGCGCCGTCATTCCAGGATGTTAACGCAGTCGAGGCGTATCTCCGCGAAGTTCACGCGCCGTTCGGCAATCTGACAGACGAGCAGTGGAAGCACCTGGCGACAACCTCGTCGGTCCCCGACGGAGAAGGCGGGAGCCGCCTGCATTACGATCCGGATATCGCGAGCGTATTCTGCTCCGGGCCCATCGAGGACGTGAACCTGTGGGACGTATGGGACAGGATCGAATGCCCGGTGCTGGTGCTGAGGGGCGAGAGCTCAGACCTGTTGAGCGCGGAAACCGCCGATCAAATGACAAAGCGCGGGCCCAGAGCCGACGTCGTCACGATCCCCGATTGCGGTCATGCGCCCGCCCTGATGGATCCGGAACAGATCCGCATCGTCAAGGATTGGCTGAACGGCTGACTAAGCCGGAACGGGGAGCGCGCGCGGGTCTTCCTTGACCGGCAGGTGAATGATCGCCGAGAACGCACCTGCGCCGACACCGACCCACCAGACCATGTCGTACGACCCGTAGATATCGTACATGTAGCCGCCCAGCCAGACGCCCAGGAAAGAGCCCAACTGGTGCGAGAAGAACACGATTCCGTAGAGCGTGCCCATATAGCGGAGGCCGTAAATCTGCGCCACGAGTCCTGAAGTCAGCGGTACCGTCGCCAGCCACAGCCCGCCCATCGCCATCGAGAACAGCACAACCGTCGTCGGCGTCATCGGCACCATGATAAAGGCCGCGGCGGCAATGGTGCGGCCGACATAAACAATCGACAGCAGGTATTTCTTCGACCAGTTCTTGCCGAGCGCACCGGCGGTTATCGTACCGACGATGTTCATCAGACCGATCAGTGCGATTGAAAACGCGCCCAACGCCGTCGTCGAGTTGACGCCGACGGCACGGATCAGACTGTCCGGCGGAATGGAGGCGCAGACCTCGGTGATGAAGGCGGGGAAATGCGCGGTCACGAAGGCCAGCTGAAAACCGCACGAGAAAAAGCCGAAAAAGATCATCGCGAACGACGGATCGCGCAGGGCACGGTTCAGCACCGTCATCAACGATTCGTCCGGCCCCATGGAACCTCCACCGGTCTCGCCGGATTTCAGGAACGGCAGCGCGAAAAGCGTCAGCATGATGATGGCGGCAAAGACGACGAACACTTCCGACCACGACATGTAGCGTAGCATCGCGTCGGCAATCGGCGGGCCGACGACCTGACCGGCGGAGCCCGCAGCGGTCACCAGGCCAAGCGCGAGGGAGCGGTTGTTGTCCGACGCAGCACGGCCGACGACGCCGAGGATCACGCCGAAACCGGTACCTGCAATGCCGAAACCGACCAGGACTTCGAGCATCTGGTGCGCTTCCGGCGTGACGGCGACGCTGGAAAGCACGAGGCCCAGTGCATATGTCACAGCGCCGAGCGCTATCGCCTTACGGTCACCGAATTTCTCGGCCAATGCGGCAAAGATCGGCTGTCCAATCCCCCAGGCGAGGTTCTGAATCGCGATCGCCAACGAGAACTCGGACCTGAGCCAGTTGAATTCCTCGGCAATCGGAATCTGGAAAAGGCCGAAACTGGCGCGGAGCGCGAAGCTGGTGAGAAGGATGGCGCTCCCGGCGATCAATATCGGGGTAAACAGTCGATCGGATTTGGACACGCAAGTTCTCCCCGAAAATCGATGTGGTGCACTACAACGTCATGAAAGCAAGAAAAGTGTCAATTTACCGATGAAGCACATAACATGTGAATTCACGGCACGCTTGCCAAAATGCCCTCCAAACCTGCCAAAAAGGCAAAGTTTGGCACACGTCAGAGGTCAGGCCGCGCTTTCGGCGGACATCAGCTTCCAGGCCAGCGCGCCGCGACGTTCGAGGTTCTTGAGAAACGCCTCGTCAAAACCGTCCGGCACCGCGCCGGTCACCTTGTCGTCGGAGAGCAGGGCGTCAGACCAGGCCTTCACAATCGGGAACTCGTCCAAAAGCCCGGTTTGCAGTACTTTTTCGGAGATCGCAAAGCGCTGAAAAAACGGCCCGTAGGAGGCATCGACCAGCGAGAATGTCTCACCGTTAAAATAGGGCCCGTTGTTGCCGCGTTGCCTGCCCATCGTCTCTTCAAGGGGAGCGAGCCGCCCGCGCGCCGTTTCCAGGGCGTTCGGCAGATCATCGGCCGATGCACAGTAGGTAACGTCGTTTAGCCCTGGCCCCCATGCAAACGTCGGCAGGAAGTCCGTCCAGGCACGGTTTTGCGCGCGCTTGACCGGGTCTTCAGGGTGGAGGCGCGGCGTGAGCGTTTCGTCCAGGTACTCGGAGATGGCGTTCGACTCGAAAAGTGTCACGTCATCCACCTGCAGTACCGGCACCTTGCCATGCGGCGACATTTCCAGAAACCAGTCGGGCGGATCCTGCAAATTGATATACGTGACGTCGAAATCGACGCCTTTAACACGCATCACGATGACGGAACGCTGCACCCAGGGACACGTGACGGAACTGATCAAATGAAATTTCTTGGCCACCGTTAGCCCTCCTGTTTGAAACAATATCGACCCAGCCCGGGCACTGAACAACGGGGATTAAACGTTCAGGATCTTCGCCGCGTCGATGGCGTGATACGTCAGGACCCCGTCGGCGCCGGCGCGTTTGAAGCCCAGCAGCATTTCCATCATGACGGTGTCATAGTCGAGCCAGCCCGCATCGCCCGCGCCCCTGAGCATCGCGTACTCGCCGGAAACATTGTAGGCGAACGTCGGCATGCCGAAGGTATCCTTCACGCGACGCACGATATCGAGATAGGGCAGGCCCGGCTTGACCATGACCATGTCGGCGCCCTCGTCGATGTCCATCTCGACCTCGCGCAATGCCTCGTCGGTGTTGGCCGGATCCATCTGATAGGTCTTCTTGTCACCCTTGAGCGCACCGCCGGAGCCGACCGCATCGCGGAACGGCCCGTAAAAGCCCGACGCATATTTGGCCGCATACGACATGATCGCCACGTGCTCGAGGCTGTTCTCGTCGAGCCCGGCGCGGATCGCGGCAATGCGGCCGTCCATCATGTCGCTGGGCGCGATCACATCACATCCGGCCTCGGCCTGACAGATGCTCTGTTTGACGAGGCACTCGACGGTTTCGTCGTTGAGGATGACGTCGCCTTTGACGATGCCGTCGTGGCCGTCGGAATTGAACGGATCAAGCGCCACGTCGCACATCACGCCAATGTCCGGCACGGCATCCTTGATTGCTTTGACCGCGCGGCAGACGAGGTTGTCCGGGTTCCAGGCTTCCCTGGCGTCCGGCGTCTTCAACGACCGATCGACGAACGGGAAGATGGCGATCATCGGAATGCCGAGACCGCGCGCGTCCTTTGCCGCCGCCGCCAGCAAGTCGCACGACAACCGATCGACACCAGGCATGGAGGCCACCTTTTCGCGCTCGCCCGTTCCCTCGATCACGAATACCGGCCAGATCAGGTCGGCGGGGGTCAGGACATTTTCGCGCACGAGATCCCGCAGCCACGGTGTACGGCGGTTGCGGCGCATGCGGGTCGCAGGAAATCGCGGGTTCGGCATCGTCAAAAAGTCTCCTGGGCGGCAATCGGGCACAGTTTCCAGATCGAACCGCCCGAGGGCAAGGGTTTCATGCGTCCGCCACGATCCCTATGTTGGGGGAAAGGAGCCATATCATGGACCGCAAACTGCTCTATTTCGCCGATCCCATGTGCTCGTGGTGCTGGGGTTTCTCGCCGGTGATGGAGAAGCTCAGGGAGAAGGTCGGCGACCGGGCCGACCTGCAGATCTTCGTCGGTGGCTTGAGGCCGTTTACCGATCACGTGATGACCGACAAGGACAAGGCCTACGTCCGCAATCACTGGGACCACGTCGCCGAAGCCTCCGGCCAGCCATTCGACTTCAAGTTCTTCGAACGCAGCGATTTCACCTACGATACCGAGCCTGCATGCCGCGCCGTCGTTGCCGTCCGCCGCATCGCGCCGGACCTGGCACCCGCCATGCTGGCGCGGCTGCACAAGGCGTTCTATGCGGAGAACAAGGATACCACCGATCCCAAGGTACTGGCGGAATTGGCCAATGAAGTCGGGGTTCCGCTCGGCGACTTCGAAATCGCCTTTGCCGACGAGGACACCAAGCAGGAAACAACGGCTGATTTCTATTACGCGCAACGCTCGCAGATTACCGGATTTCCAACGCTTGTCGGCGTCGCCGAGGGCGAAACGCCGGTCGCGCTGACCATCGGCTTCCGGCCATGGGAAAATCTGGAGCCCGCCGTCGATCAGTGGCTGGGCGGCTGACGCGCCCGAATCCGGCTCTCTCCCTTGACAGCCGGGGGTTCGGCTGGCCATATCGCGCCCCTGTGGCGGTCCATCCGCCTTGGACCGAATTTCGCCGGTAAGCCCTTGGGGAGCGACGAATGAAAGAGACCATGCGCACGGTCATCTATGCGGTGCTGATCGCGCTTTCCATCCGGGTGGCGGCGTTCGAGCCGTTCTCCATTCCGTCCGGTTCGATGGTACCGACGCTGCTGGTTGGCGACTATCTGTTCGTTTCCAAGTACGCTTATGGTTACAGCCGTTATTCGTTGCCGTTCGGCCTGCCGCTGATTCCGGGCGACCGCATTCTGTTCACCGAGCCTGAGCGCGGCGATGTCGCCGTGTTCAAACTGCCGCGCGACAATTCGACGGACTTCATCAAGCGCGTGATCGGCCTGCCGGGCGACCGCATCCAGGTCAAAAGCGGCATCCTGCACATTAACGGGCAGGCCGTTGAGCGCAGAAAGATCGACGATCATATCTTTGAAGCCGCACCGGGCCAGTTCTCGCGCATCACGCAGTACATCGAAACACTGCCGAACGGTAAGGAACACCTGATCGTCGAGGAACGCGACAACAACCCCGGCAGCGACAACACCCAGGTCTTCACCGTACCGGACGGCCATTACTTCATGATGGGCGACAATCGCGACAACTCGAACGACTCGCGCTTCCCGGGGGTTGGCTTCGTGCCGAAGGAGAACTTCGTCGGCCGCGCCGAGTTCCTGTTCTTCTCCATAGACGGATCGGCGTGGAAGATCTGGACATGGCTCGACAAGTTGCGCCCGTCGCGCTTCTTCACGGGGATCGAATGAGCGGCGGCCTCGACGAGCTGCAAGCCGCCATCGGCTACACCTTCAAGGACATCGGCCTGCTCGAACACGCGCTCGTGCATTCGAGTGCTACGTCGCAGCGCCTGAAATCAAACGAACGAATGGAGTTCCTCGGCGACCGGGTGCTGGGCCTCGTGCTGGCCGAGATGCTGCTCAAGGCCTATCCGGACGAGGAAGAGGGCGAGATCAGCTATCGCTTCACCGCGCTGGCACAGCGTGACGCACTGGCAAGCGTCGCCGATGCCATCGGCGTTGCAGATCTCCTGAAACTCTCCAACGGCGAACACCTGACCGGCGGGCGCGAGAACCCGGGCGTGCTGGCCGACGCGACCGAAGCCGTTATCTGCGCGATATACCGCGACGGCGGTCTGGACGCGGCGCGCGCGTTCATCCATGCCCACTGGACCGAAATGATGCGGGAAAACCGGCGCCCGCCGAAGGACCCGAAGACGACGCTGCAGGAATGGGCGCAGGGCCGGGGTCTGGGCCTGCCGAGCTATCGAACCGTCGGCCGCGAAGGCCCGGACCACCAGCCGATGTTCACGGTCGAGGTCGCGGTGCCGAGCCGCCCGAAGGCGAAAGGTGAGGGGACCAACAAGCGCGCCGCCGAACAATCCGCCGCCGAGGCCATGCTGGCTCACATCGAAAAGGACGAAAAATGATCGACGATCAGCAGACAAGCGCCGGTTTCGTTGCCGTGCTGGGCGCGCCCAACGCCGGCAAGTCGACGTTCGTCAACCAGGCGGTCGGCGCCAAGGTGTCCATCGTTTCGCCGAAGGTACAGACGACACGCACCCGCGTGCTCGGTATCGCCATCAAGGACGGCGCGCAGATCCTGTTCGTCGACACCCCCGGTATCTTCCAGCCGCGCCGCCGGCTCGACCGGGCCATGGTCGCGAGTGCCTGGGGTTCGGCAGGCGACGCCGACGTGATCCTGCTGATGATCGATGCCGCGAAAGGCCTCGACAGCAACACGCGCTCGATCATCGAAGGCCTGAAACAGCGCAAGGAAGACAAACCAAAGGCAACGGCGCCGATCCTCGTGCTCAACAAGGTCGATGCGGCGGAGAAGGGAAAACTGCTGACGCTCGCGCAGGAACTGAGCGATCTCGATCTCTTTTCAGATACGTTCATGATCTCGGCATTGACCGGCGACGGCGTCGACGACCTTGTCGCGTTCTGCGCCGAACGCATGATGACGGGCCCGTGGCTTTATCCGGAAGACCAGATTTCCGACATGCCGTCGCGCCTGCTGGCCGCCGAGGTGACGCGTGAGAAGCTCTACCTCCAGCTTCACCAGGAACTGCCGTACGCGGCGACCGTCGAGACGGAAACCTGGACCCAGCAGGATGACGGCTCGATCAAGATCGAGCAGGTCATCTTCGTCGAACGGGACAGCCAGAAAGCCATTGTCCTTGGCAAGAAGGGCTCGCGCATCAAAGAAATCGGCGCCGCATCGCGCAAGGAACTCGAAGGCATGTTCGAGTGCCGCGTACACCTGTTCCTGTTCGTCAAGGTGCGCGAGAAGTGGGGCGACGACCCCGAGCGCTACCGCGACTGGGGCCTCGATTTTAATGCGTGACCAAGCGCGTTACTCCGGCGCAGGCCCCGTTCCGGCCAACAATGCAATAACTCGATAGATATTTTATAATGGCCTCAATTTTCTGTTGAGGTGACATTTGCCCATGTCAATTGGACGACCTGCGTTTACACCCAAAATTCTGAAAGTTGATGCCGGAAGGACGGTCTTCTTTCCGGCGGGTGTAATTGTTAAAGGCGAGGGGTATGTCGTTGACTCCGACGACACGAAGGAAAAACTGCAGCGAATTCACATACAGTTTTATTTTCTGCTCGCAATCTCATCCGTCCTAATCTTTGTCAGCGGTAGCTTTTGGACTGCCATTCCGCTTTGGGCCGCAATAACTGCTTTCCATGTTTTCCGAGTAAGGCAGACAACAAACAGACTTGAGAAAGTCACGCAAAACGTCGGCAGGCCCCAGATTCAAACCGCGATGCAAATTCCCTAAGCTGGCCGGTTCTGGTTTTCACTGAGTTATTTTTTCTTGTTTTGATCGGTGGGGGCATCTGGTTGGCATTCGTTGCCCCAGAGAAAAGAACGGAGCTGCTGCTTATTGTCCCGTTTTTGTTTTTGGTAAACCTTGCCGTTGTTGCCGTGATAATTCGAAAACTTCGCAACAATCGCCGGCAACTGGAACCAACGGCAGATTAGCCCCCTCACTTGTTCTCTCCCCCACGGGTGGGGGAGAGAGACTCACGGATGACCATCGCGCTTACCTTATCCCTCTCCCCCTATGAGGGGGAGAGGTTAGGTGAGGGGGTAAGCGTCAGACCTTGTCCAGTGCCTGCGAGATATCGGCGATGATGTCGTCGATGTGCTCGAGGCCGATGGAAAGCCGCACGTAGCCCGGCGTGACGCCGGCCTTGGCCTGGTCCTCCGCCGACAGTTGCGAATGCGTGGTCGAGGCCGGGTGAATGGCGAGCGAGCGCGCATCGCCGATATTGGCGACGTGATAGAGCAGTTCGAGGCTGTCGATGAACTTGCGCCCGGCATCCTTGCCGCCCTTGAGCTCGAACCCGCAGAGCGCGCCCATGCCGCCCTTGAGGTACGCATCGCGCCGCTTGGCCGGATCGCCCGACTGCAGCGACGGATGGATAACGCTTTCCACCTTGTCGTGACCGTTCAGGAACTCGGCAACCCTGGCGGCGTTGGCACAATGGCGCTCCATCCGCAGCGGCAGGGTCTCGATCCCCTGAATGAACTGAAAGGCGTTGAACGGGCTCATGGCCGCACCCATGTCGCGCAGCAGGATGACCCGCGCGCGGATGATGTAGGCGATGGGGCCGAGCGGTTTCACGGCTTCCGTCCAGACCGCGCCGTGATAACTCGGGTCCGGCTCGTTCAGGGTCGGGAACCGTGCGCCGCCCGCTTCCCAATCGAAATTGCCGCCATCGACCAGCATGCCGCCGATCGACGTGCCGTGCCCGCCCATGTACTTGGTGGTGGAATAGAGCACCACCGCCGCGCCGTGTTCCAGCGGCTTGCAGAGGATCGGCGCCGCCGTGTTGTCCATGATCAGCGGCACGCCGAGTTCACGGCCAATGTCGGAGACGTCCTTGATCGGGAACACCTGGAGCTTCGGGTTCGGCAGCGTTTCCGCGTAGTAGCAGCGCGTCTTGTCGTCCGTCAGCTTGCGGAAGTTTTCCGGGTCCGCCGGATCGGCGAAGCGGCACTCGATCCCCAGGTCCTTGAGCGTATTCTGGAACAGGTTCCACGTCCCGCCATAGATGTCGGTCGAGCAGACGAAGTTGTCACCCGCCTTGCAGAGATTGAGGATCGCGAACGTCGAAGCGGCCTGTCCGGACGCCAGGGCCAACGCGGCAACGCCGCCCTCGAGCGCGGCGACACGCTTTTCCATCACGTCGCATGTCGGGTTCATGATGCGGGAGTAGATGTTCCCCAGTTCCTTCAGCGCGAACAGGTTCTCCGCGTGTTCGGTGCTGTCGAACTGATATGACGTGGTCATGTGGATCGGCACCGCAACCGCGTTGGTGTCGTCCTTGCGGTATCCGGCATGCAGGGCCAGCGTCTCGGGGTGCATCTTGCTCTCGTCCATGGTGTTTCCTCCGCTTCTGGACTTTCGTTGCGCGGATGAAACGCCGATGCACCCCTTATGTCAACGTCAGCGCTGGATGCCGTACCGCTCGCATGCCGCGTTCAGGATGCGCTGCAGAAGCTGCGTATAGGAGTTCCCCTCGAAGCCCGCCATCAGGTTGAACTTGCCGTCCCAGCACCAGCCCGGGTTCGGGTTCGCTTCCAGAAGTTTGATGGTGCCGTCGGCGGCGGCGCGGAAATCGAAGCGCGCATAGTCCCGGCAGCCGAGACGTTCGAACAGCTTGAAGGAATAGCTGACGATCTCCTGTTCATGCACCTCGTCCATCACCGCCTGCTTGTACTGGATTTGCGTCCAGTAGGGGCTGTCCGGCAGCCATTTTGACTCGTAACCGAGGATTTTCGGCAGGGTCGGATCGAGGTTGGAATAATCCACCTCCAGCACCGGCAGGGCGCGCAAGCCCTGTTTCGGGTTGCCGATGACGCCGACGCTATATTCGTTGCCGGTCAGGTATTCCTGCACCAACAGCGGCTTGCCGGCGAATTCCGACTGCAGCTTCTCCAGGTAGTCGAACAGCGCCATGTTGTCATGAACGACCGCGTCCTTGGTAATGCCGATGCTGGAATCGCCGAAGTTCGGTTTCAGCATCGCCGGGAACACGGCCGGCAGGGTCGCCGACTGATCGCCCGCGCGGATGAACGTTTCCAGCGGCACGGGGATGTCGATCGACTGCGCGACGGCACGCACCAGCGCCTTGTCGTAGCACATGGCGAGGCAGCCCGGTCCGGCGCCGGTGTAGGGCAGGTCATACATTTCCAGCAGCGCCGGGACGTGCAGTTCCTTGAACGCGTCGTTGCGGTAACCCTCGTCGCACAGGTTGAAGACGAGCTGGCTTTCGCACACCTGCAGATCGCGTTCCATGGACTTGTGATTGTCCAGATACGTGAAGCGGAAACCCTCGGTGTCGCTGAGCGCATCCTTGAGCGCATCGATGGTGTCGAAGTCTTCCTGGTTGAACTGGCCGTTGCGCTTGACCGTGTCCGGCAGGCGCGGATCGCCCATGACGACCGTGATGTCGACGGTCTTCTGGCCGCGCTTGACCGGGCGTTCGCGCCTTGGCGCTTCGGCGGTCAGCAGCATACGCTGCGCCATCATGCCAAGGTCCTGGTTGCGGTCGGACTTGGTCTCGACGGTCTCGTGGCGCGCAATGTCGCGGAAGCCCGCTTCACGCAGGCTCTCGGAAATGCGTTCGTAGCTGTAAAGGCGCTCGGCGTAGAACTGGTCGGCGATCACGCCTTTCTCGTCGTTGCAGATCACTTCGCGGGAGATCAGGCGATCGCGGTCCGACGACAGCGCACGCTCGCGGCAAACGAAGTGGTGCTTGTCGATCCATTCCCAGGACCGCGCCTCGTAGTTCGCGCGGATCCATTCACCGTCGGTAATGTCGAGCAAGAGCGTACCGCCCGAGCGCAGCGCCTTGGCGCAGGATTTCAGCACGCGCTGGTCGTCCTGGTCGGACGAGAAGTAACCGAACGCATTACCCATGATCAGGATTGCGTCCTGGCTTGCCTCGGCAAGGCGCGGCGTCCGCGCATCGCCTTCGCGGAACACGGCCTTGTCGGCAAGACCGGCCTGTTGCGCGCGGCGGCGGGCAAGGCGGATCAGGTAGCGGGAGCGGTCGATCCCGGTAAGGCTGCCATAGCCCCGCGACGCCAGCTCGATCACGTGACGGCCCTGGCCGCAGCAAAGGTCCGTAATCGCATCACCCGGGCAGAGGCCGGTGGCGGCGATGACCGCGTCAATCTCGGCACGAGTGTTTTCCGCGTTCTCGACGACGTCGCCGTCGGTCAGCAAATAAAGGCCGTCGAAAAGGGTGCTCCACCAGTCTTCGGGAAGGTGGGCTTCAAGATCGGAAATGGGGCCAAGACGCGCGCCCACCTGGAGGCGTTTGCCACGAGCCGGAGCATTAGTATTCATTCAAGGTTCCAGTAGAAAGATCAACGGCTTCACACGGATTATCGGTCGCCATCTAAACTGCGCTATACCGCCCATTCATGCAAAAAATCAATTGAATTTTTTTGCATGGGTGCGGTGCGTTTTTGGATGGATTGGTGTGGGACGCAATGACAGACCCTTTGACCCGAAACACGGCCCGTGATAAGTTTACGTTAACGTAAAGGGAAGGTTGAGCGAACGCGGCAAGTCTCGAACCGCGAGCCGCTTTCCGCTACAATCCGACGGCATATCTTGGGAGAGATCATCATGCCAGACGACGGCAAGCAGACCGCCGAGCGCAAGGCCGAAGGCACGGCGCAGAACAAGCCCTACACGCCAACCAATCCGGTCCGTTTCGTGACCGCGGCGAGCCTGTTCGACGGCCACGACGCCTCGATCAACATCATGCGCCGCATCCTGCAATCGGGCGGCGCCGAGGTCATTCACCTGGGCCACAACCGTTCCGTCGCCGAAGTCGTCGACGCCGCCATCCAGGAAGACGCGCAGGGCATCGCGCTTTCGTCCTATCAGGGCGGGCACGTCGAATACTTCAAGTACATGGTCGATCTGCTCAAGGAAGCGGGCCGTCCCGACATCAGGATCTTCGGCGGCGGCGGCGGCGTCATCGTGCCGGCCGAGATCAAGGACCTGCACGATTACGGCGTGACGCGCATCTTCTCGCCGGAAGACGGCCACCAGATGGGCCTGCAGGGCATGATCCAGCACATGATCGAGGTCTCGGACTTCGATCCGACGGACGACCTGCCGAAGGCACTCGGCAATCTGGCAAAGGCCGAACACAGGGATCTGGCGCGCGTCATTTCCGCGATCGAGAAAGGCAAGCTGCCCTCTGGTGACCTCGACAAACTTCGCGAATTGGCGGCCAAGCACGACAAGACCCCGGTGCTCGGCATTACCGGCACGGGCGGCGCGGGCAAGTCGTCACTGACCGACGAGCTGATCCGCCGTTTCCGGCTTTATTCGGACGAGCCCAACATCGCCGTCATCGCCATCGACCCGACGCGCAGGAAGACCAAGGGCGCATTGCTGGGCGACCGGATCCGCATGAACGCCATCGATGCGCCGAATGTCTATTTCCGCTCCGTCGCCACGCGAGGCTCCAAGACCGAGGTGCCGGAATACCTGCCTGACATCATTACCGCCGCCAAGGCCGCCGGCTTCGACATGGTCATCGTCGAGACGCCGGGGATCGGGCAGGGAGATGCCGCCATCGTCGATCTGGTCGACGTCTCGCTTTACGTCATGACGCCGGAGTTCGGCGCGCAGAGCCAGCTCGAAAAAATCGACATGCTCGATTACGCCGACTGCGTCGCCATCAACAAGATGGACCGCAAGGGCGCGCTGGACGCCGTCCGCGATGTCCGCAAGCAGGTGCAGCGCAACCGCGAAGCCTTCGGCACGTCGCCTGAGGACATGCCGGTGTTCGGCTGCATGGCCTCCAAGTTCGCCGATCCGGGCGTGACCGCGCTTTACCAGGAGCTGCTGACGGTCTTTGCCAACAAAGGTTTCAACGCGCCGCCGTGCATCATCGAACCGGTCACGACCAAGGTATCCGAGCCCGGACAGACCATCGTGCCACCGGAACGCGCGCGGTACCTCTCCGAGATTTCGGAAACCGTCCGCGACTATCACAAGACCATCCGCGAGCAATCGAAGATCGCGCGCGAGCGTCAGCAGCTGCGTGAGACCAAGCGCATGCTCGAGGTAGCGGGTGGCACGTCCACCGACGATCTGGACAAACTGCTGGCCGAGCGCGAAGACGCCATCGACCCGCGTGCCAAGAAACTGATCGAGATATGGCCAACAGTGGTCGAAAGCTATTCCGGCGACGAATACGTGGTGAAGATCCGCGACAAGGAAGTGCGCTATGGCCTGACGCGAAAAACGCTCAGCGGCAATCCGATTTCGCGCGTGGCGCTGCCCAAGTACGAGGACGAGGGCGAACTGCTAAAGTTCCTCCTCAAGGAAAACCTGCCGGGCAGCTTCCCCTATACGGCGGGCGTGTTCGCGTTCAAGCGCGAGGGCGAGGATCCGACCCGCATGTTCGCGGGCGAGGGCGATCCGTTCCGCACCAACGCGCGCTTCAAATTCCTCTCCAAGGACTCTGAGGCCAAGCGGCTGTCGACCGCGTTTGACTCGGTTACATTGTATGGTTTCGATCCTGCCGAGCGTCCTGACATATACGGCAAGGTCGGTAACTCGGGCGTCTCCATCGCGACCCTCGACGACATGAAGGCGCTCTATGACGGTTTCGACCTGTGTGCGCCCAATACGTCGGTCTCGATGACCATCAACGGCCCGGCGCCGACGATCCTGGCGATGTTCATGAACACCGCCATCGATCAGCAGGTCGCCAAGTTCGAGGAAGACAACGGCCGCGCGCCGACGGATGAAGAAATCGAGAAGATCCGCGACTGGACGCTCTCGACCGTGCGCGGCACCGTGCAGGCGGACATCCTCAAGGAAGATCAGGGCCAGAACACCTGTATTTTCTCGACCGAGTTCGCGCTCAAGATGATGGCCGATATCCAGTCGTATTTCGTGCATCACAAGGTCAGGAACTTCTACTCCGTCTCGATCTCCGGCTATCACATCGCCGAGGCGGGCGCGAACCCGATCAGCCAGCTCGCCTTCACGCTCGCCAACGGTTTCACGTTCGTCGAAGCGTACCTCGCACGCGGCATGGACATCGACGACTTCGCACCGAACCTGTCGTTCTTCTTCTCCAACGGGATGGACCCGGAATATTCCGTCATGGGCCGCGTTGCCAGGCGCATCTGGGCGACCGCCATGCGCTTTAAGTACGGCGCCAACGAACGCTCGCAGAAGCTCAAGTACCACATCCAGACGTCGGGCCGCTCGCTGCACGCGCAGGAAATGGACTTCAACGACATCCGCACCACGCTGCAGGCCTTGATCGCGGTCTACGACAACTGCAACTCGCTGCATACCAATGCGTACGACGAGGCGATCACGACGCCGACCGAGGAAAGCCTGCGCCGCGCCATCGCCATCCAGATGATCATCAACAAGGAATGGGGCCTCGCCAAGAACGAGAACCCGAATCAGGGCTCGTTCGTCATCGACGAGCTGACCGACTTGGTCGAGGAAGCGGTGCTGATGGAATTCGACCGCATCACCGAGCGCGGCGGCGTGCTGGGCGCGATGGAAACCGGCTACCAGCGTGGCAAGATCCAGGAAGAGAGCATTCACTACGAAACGCTCAAGCACACCGGTGAGCTGCCGATCATCGGAGTCAACACGTACCGCAATCCGAACCCGCCGGAAGACAAGGAGATCGAGCTCAGGCGTTCGACCGAGGAAGAGAAGCAGAGCCAGATCACGCGGCTCCGCGACTTCCAGACCCGGAACGACAAGGCCTGCGCCGACATGATCAAGCGGCTTCAGCATGCGGCGACCAACGACGAAAACGTGTTCGCCGTGCTGATGGATGCGGTCCGCGTCTGCTCGCTCGGCCAGATCACCGACGCGCTGTTCGAGGCCGGCGGCAAGTACCGCCGGAATATGTGACGGTTTAGCTAGAAACCGTCATCCCGGACGTTAGGCGAGCCCGGAAACATCGTTTCCGGCAGCGAGGCTTACAATCCGGGACCCATTTCTCAACACGACGCATACCGCACAATAGGTCCCGGATCGCTGCCGCCCGTTGCCGGATTGAAATCCGGACGGTCGCCGCGTCCGGGATGACGGTGAGGGCACACGGTTATTTTCATCCCCCGAAATCCCCATATACTTGGTCGTATGAAGCCCGAAGACGTCTATCTGCGCGAGGTGCTGTTCGAGTTCCACCATGTGGGATCATACGTGCGTGTCACGGCCATCGATCCCCGCTCGAACACGGAAATCACCATGGTCGGTGACCCGACCGTCGGTGAAGAGGCATTGAAACAGACCGCCATCCGCAAGCTCAGATACGTCATCGCCAAGAACCACAATGAACGGGACGACGGTTCCATCGTCGTTTGATCCCGTCCGAAAAACGAAGAAGGGAAGAAGCTCATGAAGATGCAGGGCGCCGTGCTCTATGAACAGGGTCTGCCGAGACCCTACACGCAGTCCAACCCGCTGGTGATCGAGACGCTCGATCTCGACGGCCCGAAACAGCACGAGGTGCTGGTCGAAATCCGCGCCGCCGGTCTCTGTCATTCCGACATGTCGACCATCGAGGGTATCCGTCCCCGGCCCATTCCGGCGGTCCTCGGCCACGAGGCGGCGGGCATCGTCCGCGAGGTCGGCCCCGGCGTCACCGACCTGAAGAAAGGCGATCACGTGGTCATGGTCTTCGTCATGAGTTGCGGCGAATGCTACGAGTGCACGCACGGTCGCCCGCACCTCTGCGGTGCCAGCTTCGACAGCAAGATGAAGGGTGAGCTGGTCGGCGGCGGCAAGCGGCTGAGCGTCAACGGCAAGCCGATCAGCCATGCCGCCGGGATTTCGTGCTTCGCCGAGTACGCGGTGGTGGATCGGTCATCCGTGGTGAAACTTCCGGACGACATCACGTTCGAGGACGCGGCCCTGTTCGGCTGCGCTGTCATCACCGGCGTCGGCGCCGTCACCAACACGGCCAAGGCACAACCGGGCGAACCGGTTGCGGTGTTCGGGCTCGGCGGCGTCGGGCTTTCCGCCGTCATGGGCGCGGCGCTCGCGGGCGCGGAACCCATCGTCGCCGTCGACCTGAACGAAGAGAAAATGGCGCTCGCCAAGACACTGGGCGCGCACTTTACCGTCAACGCAGGGGACGGCACCGAACGCACCGCCGAGAAGATCAAGGACCTGACCGGCGGCGGCGTGGTTCACGCCATCGAATTGTCGGGCACGGTCAAGGGCATGGAAGCGGCGTATGCGTCGCTCCGCGCCGGTGGCACGGTCACGGTCGCGGGCCTGACCCCGGCGGATGCGGTGTTCGAACTTCAGCCCTACATGCTGACGGCCAAGGAATTCAAAATTCAGGGCTGCTACATGGGATCGTGCTCACCGCCCGAAGATATGCCGCGGTTCGTCGATTATTACCGCAACGGCAAACTGCCGGTCGACAAGCTGCGCACAGGTGAATTGGGGCTCGACGGCATCAACGAAGGCTTCGAGAACCTTGCCGCCGGCACGGCCATCCGCCAGATCCTGAAACCGCACGGGTGATCCCACATCCTGTCCTTCTTCCGTCGCTAATGTATTTGGCGCGAGCCAAAATGGAGAAGGAACTCACGCAATACCAACCCTCTCCCTCGGGAGAGGGTGGCGCGAGCTAAATATGAAATAGGGAGCACGCGACGAGTGAGGGGCTAAATCACTCGCACTCAGCGACGGGCAGTAGCTCGACCTGGCTTGGCGTGATGTCGAGGGCAAAGTCGCCGAAGTCCTGGATCATCCGTTCGGCGATCCCGTCTTCGCGGTAGTCCACCTCGATCTCGAACTCGGGCACCGTCTTCGCGCCGGAGACCGGGAAGTACGCCATCCGGATCCGGTATGTCTCAAGCGGACGGATGGAGGCAGGCCATGCGCCGACGAGCATGGCGCTGCTGTTGTTTGCAGAGTTGGTCGCCGCCACGGCGGGTTGCCCGTGGACCGGCCCGATCACGAAGGCATTAACCGAATAAGGGTTACTTGTGCTCGCGCCGTCGAAGACCACCTTGCGGAACGGTCCCTTGGCGCGTTTCGCGTGATCCAGCATCAGGCGCAGGTGTTCCGCCGGAAACAGGGTCTCGGAGGGCAGGGCCACGGACGTCATCAGGTCGTCATCGAACGATGCGCCGCCGCCGCTGCTGTCCTTTCCGGCCTCGCCGGCAAACGTTTCCTGGATCATGCCGTCGCGCTTGTGATCGACGGTGTATGTCAGTTCCGAACCGTCGTAGCTTTCGAAGCTTGTGAAGGTCCAGGTGGTCTCGATGACCTCGGATGCGCCGACATTGCCGTAGTGCAGCTGCAGGGCGACACGTGACTCGACCTCCCAGCCGCCGCAGAGCGCTTCGAAACGATAAAACATCGTGCCGTCGGCATCGGCGACGTTGGAGCCGTGCTCGGTCGACCTGAGCGACATTTCATAAAGTGCGCGGTGCGAGGTGAAGGAGGTATCCGGCTTCAGCACCGTCGCCGCGCCCGCGACCGGCGAGACGGCCAGTCCCAGGACCATCGCGACTGCGCTCAGCGCTATCGGTACGTGGCGGATTTCCGCCGGTTTATCGGCCATATGACGGCCTCCCGCAAAGCGGCGCATTTTTGTGCCGCGAGTTGACCGGAATCTTACAGCGCTTTTTCGCCTCCTGTCCAATGACAGCGATCACACGTGCGCGATTGGCGACGCGGCAGATCCTGCCAGACCGGCAAAATTTGCCGGGTCATCAACGCCCGGGAAAGCCGTTAACCTTTGATAAACCATTGATTTGAAAAGACCCGGTGACTGGCACGCCGCTTGCTCCCAATAACACACAGATGGGAGCACATTTTTATGCGGATTGATCAACCGCCCGTACCGCTCGATATCCGGCGTCTCGATGTCGGTCCGCCGATACGCGAGGAAAAGACCGGCCAGGACGACGCGACCGACATCACGCGGCACGGCGAGAGCCGCGCCCTCGTCGCATACCGGGATGCGGGCCGCGGCGATATCGCCGAGCCCACTGCGGCCGAAGGCGTTTACGAGGCACTCCTTACGCGCAAGGTGGAACAACTGGCACCGCCGCCCGGCGGCCCGCGTGTTCCCGATGTTCGCCATATGACGCCGCGCGAAATGCAGGATTACAGCCAGAACCTCTATGCCGCCGGCGTCATTTCGTTCGAGGATTACGAGGCCCTTGCGTTTCAGCCCGACCTGCATCCCGATTTCGAACGCACCATCGGCGCACTCACCGGCGAAAAGCCGCAGCCAGACCGCCCGCGCGACTATATCCGCCAGTGGTCGGACAGGGTCGAGTACACGCAGCGCTACTATCCGCAGAACTCGGACGAAGTGCGCCAGGCGCACCGCATTCACGAGGCACTGAAGGCGTTTCCGCGACGCACCGATATCTTCGTCTGACCGGCACCCGCTGGTTCTAAAAAAACCAAGCACCGAAACGTAGCCACCTGTTGGCACGCGCGCGCTAGATATGGTATGTAGCGCTAACTTCTCGTGGACGTCCGCTGGGATGTTTCGGGGTGGTCGTTCTTAACCGGTTCGGAATTGGCGTAACGATGGCTGGACAAACCATAGCAATTGGCTGCGATCACGCCGGTCTCAATCTCAAATCCCTCCTGAAGTCCGATCTCGAAGCGGCGGGTTACGATGTGCTGGATCTCGGCACCAACGGCCCGGACAGCGTCGACTACCCGGATTTCGGCTTCGCCGTTGCCGAAGCGATTGCCGACGGCAAGGCAGAGAAGGGCGTCCTCGTCTGCGGCTCGGGCATCGGCATTTCCATCGCCGCCAACCGCAACCCGGCCGTGCGTGCCGCTGTGGTGACCAACGCGCTGACCGCGCAACTGGCGCGCCAGCACAACGACGCGAATGTGGTCTGTTTCGGAGAACGATTGGTCGGTTCCGAAATCGCGCGCGACGCCATGAAAGCATTTCTAGAGACTGAATTTGAAGGCGGACGTCACGCCCGGCGCGTTGACAAGCTTGCCACCCCGAAAACCTGATTTATCCGAGGAACCGAGACCATTATGTCCAGCAACGCCGCCGCGGCCTATCCCAACGATTACTGCCAGAACTTCTTCAATCAGCCGCTTTCCGAGCGCGACCCGGAACTGTACGGCTCGATCACGGACGAACTCGCGCGTCAGCAGGACCAGATCGAGTTGATCGCATCCGAGAACATCGTGTCGCGCGCCGTCATGGAAGCGCAGGGCGGCATCATGACCAACAAGTACGCCGAAGGCTATCCGGGCCGCCGCTATTACGGCGGCTGCGAATTCGTCGACGTCGCCGAAAGCCTCGCCATCGAGCGGGCCAAAAAGCTGTTCGGCTGCTCGTACGTCAACGTGCAGCCGCATTCCGGCGCGCAGGCGAACGGCGCAGTGTTCATGGCGCTTCTGCAGCCGGGCGACACCATCATGGGCATGTCGCTTGCCGCCGGCGGTCACCTGACGCACGGCGCACCGCCGGCGCAATCCGGCAAATGGTTCAACGCCGTCCAGTACGGCGTGCGGCCGGACGATCACCTGGTCGACTTCGATCAGGTCGAAACGCTCGCCAGGGAACACAAGCCGAAAATCATTATCTGCGGCGGTTCGGCCTACCCGCGCACGCTCGATTTTCAGCGCTTCCGCGAGATCGCCGACAGCGTCGGCGCGCTGCTGATGGTCGACATGGCGCACTTCGCCGGCCTGGTTGCCACCGGCGTGCATCCGTCGCCGTTACCGATCGCCGATATCGTCACGACGACCACGCACAAGACACTGCGCGGTCCGCGCGGCGGCATGATCCTGTCGAATAACGAAGACATCGGCAAAAAGATCAATTCCGCCGTGTTCCCGGGGCTGCAGGGCGGTCCGCTGATGCACGTCATCGCCGCCAAGGCCGTCGCCTTCGGTGAAGCGCTGACGCCGGAATTCGTCGCTTATTCAAAGGCCGTTGCCGAAAACGCCAAGATCCTGGCCGCGACACTGAAGGAACGCGGTTTCGACATCGTTTCCGGCGGCACCGACACGCACCTGATGCTGGTCGACCTGCGGCCCAAGGATGTAAAGGGCAATGCCGCCGAGGTGAGCCTCGAGCACGCGGGTATGACCTGCAACAAGAACGGCATTCCGTTCGATCCGGAAAAGCCGATGGTGACGTCGGGTATTCGTTTGGGAACGCCGGCCGCCACGACGCGCGGCTTCGGTCCCGGGGAGTTCAAGAAGGTCGGCCACATGATCAGCGACGTACTCGAAGCGCTGGCCAAGTCGAACGGTGACAATTCCGCCGCCGAAAAGGCGGCTCGTGAAGAAGTGAAGGCGCTTTGCCAGCGTTTTCCGATTTATCCGGACGCCTGAGGGGGCGGCCATTTAGGGGGATTTAGACGATGCGGTGCCCGTTTTGCGGAAATGACGACTCTCAGGTCAAGGACTCGCGCCCGACGGACGATAACGCGGCGATCCGGCGCAGGCGTTTCTGCCCGGCCTGCGGCGCGCGCTGGACGACGTTCGAGCGAGTGCAACTCCGCGAACTGGTGGTCGTGAAGAAGGACGGCGAGAAGTCACCCTTCGACCGCGACAAGCTGGCGCGCTCGCTGTCGATCGCGCTGCGCAAGCGGCCGGTGCCGGAAGACCGCATAGACCGCATCGTCAATTCCATACAGCGCCGGCTGGAGACCTTGGGCGAGTCCGAAATTCCCACCAAAGTGGTCGGCGAAATGGTCATGGAGAACCTGCGGGAACTCGACCAGGTAGCCTATGTCCGCTTTGCTTCCGTTTACAGAAACTTCCGAGAAGCCAAGGACTTCGAGGAGTTTGTTGAACAGATAGGTGACGGAAACGCCGACTAAATCCACTTTTACACCAGTGGACCGTGCGCATATGCGCGCGGCGCTTTCGCTGGCCGGACGCGGGCTGGGCCGTGTCGCGCCGAACCCGGCCGTCGGGTGTGTGCTGATCCGCCCCGATCTTGGCTCATCGGGCTTTGGACGCGTCGTCGGCGCCGGCTGGACACAGCCCGGCGGACGGCCGCACGCGGAAACCGAAGCGCTGGCTCAGGCGGGCGAACTCGCAAAGGGTGCGCACGCCTATGTCACGCTGGAACCCTGCAATCACCAGGGCGAAACAGGCCCCTGTACCGAGGCCCTGATCGCTGCGGGCATCTCCGCCGTGACCGTGGCCGTCACCGATCCGGATCCACGTGTTTCCGGCAGCGGCCTCGAACGCCTCAAGGAGGCAGGTCTCGATGTCCGCAGCGGGCTGCTGGCGGACGAAGCAAGCCGGCTCAACGCCGGGTTCTTTACCGCCGTGCGCCATGGCCGTCCCTGGGTCACCATGAAAACCGCGACAACGATGGACGGCGCCATCGCGTCCCGTAACGGCAAGAGCCAGTGGATCACCGGCCCCGAGGCCCGTGCCCGCGGACATCTGCTGCGGGCGGAAAACGACGCCATTCTGACCGGCATCGGCACGGTGCGTGAAGACGACCCCGAGCTGACCTGCCGACTGCCCGGCATGCTGGACCGCTCGCCGGTGCGCGTCGTCGTCGACCCGAGGCTCGAAATCGATATTGCGGCAAAGCTGTTCGATACGCTTGAGACAGCGCCTTTGTGGCTGTTGGCGAGCGAGGGCGCCGATCCGAAACGCGCCGCGCTCCTGACCGGCGCGGGCGCCACGATCATCGATCTGCCGCCGGTAACGGGCGGACGGATTTCGCCCGATATGATCCTCACCGCCCTGGCCGAGCGCGGCATGACCCGGGTGCTGCTGGAAGCCGGCAGTGCTCTGACCGCGTCGTTCACAGATGCCGGGCTGATCGACGAGATCGCGTGGTTCCGCGCACCAATGACGATGGGCGGTGATGGTATGCCGGCAATTGCGCCGATGGCGGTCAACAGCCCGGAAAACGCGCCGAAATTCCGGCACATATCGACAATAGAGCTTGATGGGGACGTGCTGGAGCGCTACCTCCGCCTTGGAAACGAGGAATAAGCGCTCATGTTCACCGGCATTATTACCGATATCGGCGCCGTCAAAGCCGTCACCAGGGGCAGCGATACCCGCTTCGACATCGCCACGAGCTACGATATGGCGACGGTCGCGATCGGCGCATCCATCGCCTGTTCCGGTGCGTGCCTGACGGTAATCGAAAAGAGCGACGGCTGGTTCGCGGTCGAGGCCTCGCAGGAGACGCTCGACAAGACCACCGCCGGCGACTGGCGGGACGGCACGCCGCTCAATCTCGAACGCGCGCTCAAGGTCGGCGATGAACTCGGCGGGCATATCGTCACCGGTCACGTCGACGGTGTCGGCTCGGTCCACGCCCTCAGCCCCGTCGGCGGCTCGCTCAAGATCGACATCGAGGCACCGGAAAGTCTCGCCAAATTCATCGCCGAAAAGGGATCCGTCACGGTCGACGGCGTGTCGCTCACGGTCAACACCGTATTGGGCAGCATGTTTTCCGTGAACATCATTCCGCACACACAAAGCGAAACGACGCTCGGCAAATTGCAGGCCGGTGATCGTGTAAATCTGGAAATAGACGTGCTCGCACGTTATGTTGCCCGTCTCAACGACGTGAAGGGATAACCCCGTGTCAGCCAACAGAAATCCATCGGTCGTCTCGAAGCAGCAGGTGGCGCGTGCCACGGCCGATCCGGATAATTTCCTGTCGCCGATCGAGGACATCATCGAGGATGCGCGCAACGGACGCATGTTCATCATGGTCGACGATGAAGAGCGGGAAAACGAGGGCGACCTCGTCATTCCGGCGCAAATGGCGACGCCGGACGTCATCAACTTCATGGCCAAGTTCGGGCGCGGCCTGATCTGTCTGGCGCTGACATCGGAACGGGTTCAGGAACTCGAACTGCCGGCCATGTCCCGGCGCAACGGCTCGCGCCACCAAACTGCGTTCACGGTCTCGATCGAGGCCCGCGAAGGCGTGACGACGGGTATTTCAGCGTCCGACCGGGCGCGCACCATCGCGGTCGCCATCGACCCGACCAAGGGCGCCGGGGACATCGCGTCGCCGGGGCACGTGTTCCCCCTGGAAGCCCGGGACGGTGGCTCTCTGGTCCGCGCCGGGCATACCGAAGCCGCCGTCGATATCTCCAGACTGGCCGGTCTCAATCCCTCCGGCGTGATCTGCGAGATCATGAACGAGGACGGGACCATGTCCCGCTTGCCCGACCTCGTGACCTTCGCCCAGTACCACGGCCTCAAGATCGGCACCATCGCCGATCTGATCGCCTATCGGTTGCGGAACGACCGCGTCGTCGAGCGGACCGCGGAAATGGATTTCACCAGCCGTTTCGGCGGCGACTGGAAGATGTGCGTCTATGTCAACAAGGTCGCCTATGCGGAGCACATCGCGCTGGTCAAAGGCGATCTATCAAGTGATGCACCGGCAATGGTGCGCATGCATGCGCTGAACGTACTCGATGACGTGCTCGGCGATACGCAGAGCGGCAAGAGTGGTGAGCTGCAACAGGCCATGCGCATGATCGAAGACGAGGGCAGGGGGGCCGTCGTGCTGATCCGGGAACCTTATCCGCGTTCGCTGTCCGACCGCGTACGCGCGAGACTGGGAGAACCGGCTGAAGGACAAAAAGAGCTCCGCGACTATGGTGTCGGCGCGCAAATCCTGCTCGACCTCGGGCTTCAGGATCTGATCTTGCTGTCGAACACCAAGCGCACCATCGTCGGGATCGACGGCTACGACCTGAACGTTGTCGAACAGCGCGCGATCCCGCCTGCTGGGGAATAAACATGCCGACCCAACATGCGAACGAAAAAACGATCCTCGTGATCGAGGCCCGTTACTATGAAAAAATCGCCAATGACATGGTCCGCGGCGCAGAACCGGTTTTTGCCGAAGCGGGCTACGACATCGAGCGGCTGCCCGTAACCGGCGTCTTCGAGGTGCCGGCGGCGTGCGAAATGGCGATCCAGGCGGGCCTCAAGGATCCGCACCACAAATATGCCGGCATCATGGCCTTGGGCTGCGTGATCCGCGGCGAAACGGACCACTACGATCACATCTGCCGGGAAGCGAGCCGGGCGCTGATGAATATAACGACCGAGCACCTGTTTCCGCTCGGGTTCGCGATCCTGACCTGCGAGAACATGAAACAGGCCGAAGTCCGCGCCGATCCCGCTCAGAAAAACAAGGGCGCCGAAGCGGCTGCGGCCGTGCTGCGGATGATCGAACTCAGGCATCATTTCCGGGGACGCGAGGATGGCTAAGGCTTACGATCCGCGGCCAGCGGCAACACGGCTCGCCGCCGTCCAGGCGATCTATGAACTCGATATGATCGACGCGCCGGTCGACGACGTCCTGGCATCTTTCGCCGCCGAACGCTGGAAAGCGGCTGACGAGGACGTCATCGAGGAAATGGCGCGGCCCAAACCGGAACTCCTGAAGGAACTGGTGGCGGGTGCCGCTTCCCGGCGTGCGGAAATCGAGACGGCGCTCGAACCGGGGATGCGGGACGAACGACGCCTGCAAGACCTGGAAAAGGTGGTTCAGGCCGTCCTGCGCGCCGCGACCTATGAACTTCTGGCGCGGCGCAATGTCCCTGCGAAAACGGTCATCAATGCCTACACGTCGGTGGCTGACGCCTTTTTCGACGAGGACGGACAGCAGGTGAGGCTGATTGCCGGCATCCTGAACACGGTGGCGCGGCAGTTGCGGGCGGATGAGTTCGAGGCCCCGGGCGAAACGGCCTGAAGGCGAACGCTGCCCCCATCATTCTTGTCATCCTCGCGGAAGTGCTAGGGAACACATGGCTGACGAATTCGATATCATTCATCGCTACTTCGCGCCTTTGACCCGTGGTGACGCCGCATCGTTCGGGCTTACCGACGATGCCGCCGCAATACCATCCAAGGCCGGGTTCGCGCACGTCATCACTACGGATGCCATCGTCCAGGGGGTTCATTTCCTGGAAGATGAAACACCGGCCAACATCGCGCACCGGCTTTGCGGCAGCAACCTCTCCGATCTCGCAGCGATGGGCGCGTCCCCTGTCGGGTTCACGCTGGCGGCAGCCTGGAAGAAGGGAACCGACGGCGCTTTCATCGAGGAATTTGCCGCCGGTCTCGGCGAATGGGTCGACGCCTTTGATTTTCCGCTCCTGGGCGGGGACACAGTCGTGACGACCGGTCCGATGACATTCTCGCTGACGGCGATCGGCGAGATCGAGGACGGGCGCGCGTTAACCCGCGGCGGCGCCAGGCCCGGCGATACCGTCTACGTGACCGGCACTATCGGCGACGGCGCGCTTGGCCTTAAGGCGGCGAGAGGGGAGTTGACCAGCGTCTCCGAGCCGCACGTTGCTTATCTCGCCGCGCGTTTTCGCCGCCCCGCACCCCGCATTGCCGCCGGACGTGCGCTCGTCGGCCATGCCACGGCATGCATCGATATATCCGACGGGCTCGTACAGGACGTCGGCCATATTTCCGCTGCTTCCGGCGCCGCAATCCGCATCGACGCGCCCCGGGTACCGCTTTCCGATGCCGCGCGTGCCGCCATTGACGGCGATCCGGCACTGATCAACGCCATCCTGACCGGTGGCGATGATTATGAGCTGGCATTTACCGCTTCCGCCGCGCCGCCGGCCGGCGATGTGCCGGTGACCGCAATCGGTGAAGTTGCCGAAGGCAGAGGCGGCGTCACCGTGATCGGCGCGGATGGCACGGCGATGCCGCTGGAGCGAGGCGGATATAACCATTTCGCCGGGACTTGATGCGGGCCCGGGCACACCTGTAAATTGATGCGAATCACCTCAGGTGCTTTAGACGCATCCTCATCCTCACTCGGGGCAATCCGGCATGAAACGACTGTTCTTGATCTTCGCACTTGTGCTCCTCGTCGCCGGCGCGACCATCGGTGCCATGAAGTGGTTCGGCCTCGGCCCGTTCGAGAAACCGGAAATGGCCGTCGAAATGGCGAAGAAAAAGATCGAGGTGCCGGAAGCGCTGTTCGTCGACATGGAACCGCTTCTGGTCAATGTCGTACAGGGCGGCGCCATTGCCACGACCATCCAGCTCGAAGTCAAAATCGAGACTGCTGGAAACGAAAACATTATTAATATCAAGCGGATGTTGCCACAGTATAAGGATGCGTTCCTGAAGGATCTGCACGCATTCGTGCCACGCATGTTAAGCGAACTCGGCCGCATTGACCTGCCCACTCTCAAGCAGCGCCTGCAGCTTGTGGCCGACCGCGTCGCCGGCGAAAAAGGGATCGTAAAAGGCGTTCTGATTCAATCGTTGCTGGACACCCCACAGCAGTAAAGGCTTTTCCGGATCGCCTTGAAATCTGTCAATTTTTGCCGATTCCACACGGCGAAAACCGCATATTGCTTTATCCCGACCGTTCTGGCATTTTCGCCGCGCTTTTTGCACCGGTGGCTTTTTCTCCAAGTTCTAGCCGGTAATTTTGCGGGCGCATGACATGGTGTCGGTTCGCCCACGATCGGTGCTTTATGTATGAGGGGGAGGGGATGTCTTCCATTTACGTTTTGGTTCTCGTTTGCGGTGCGTTGGCCCTGGTTTATGGCGCCTACGCGGTCCGCTCGGTTCTCTCGGCGCCCGCCGGAAATGAACGCATGCAGGAAATTGCAGGCGCCATTCAGGAAGGGGCCGCTGCTTATCTGAACCGTCAATATATGACGATCGCCGGCGTCGGCGTCGTGGTCGGCGTCCTGCTCGGCCTGTTTCTCGGCGTGCCGGTGGCAATCGGTTTCTTTATCGGTGCGATTCTGTCGGGTGTCGCCGGTTATATCGGCATGAACGTGTCGGTCCGCGCCAACGTCCGTACCACGGAAGCCGCGCGTTCCAAGGGTCTTGAGGGCGGTCTCGATATCGCATTCAAGTCCGGTGCAGTCACCGGCATGCTTGTCGTCGGTCTCGCGCTGCTGGGCGTTGCCGGTTACTACGTCATTCTGCGCGGCATGTTCGATCCGAACGATGCGGCGCAAATGCGCCACATACTCGAAGCGCTGATCGCGCTCGGCTTCGGCGCATCGCTGATTTCCATCTTTGCCCGTCTCGGCGGCGGTATCTTCACCAAGGGTGCGGACGTCGGTTCCGACCTCGTCGGCAAGATCGAAGCCGGTATCCCGGAAGACGATCCGCGCAACGCGGGCGTGATCGCCGACAACGTCGGCGACAACGTCGGTGACTGCGCCGGTATGGCGGCCGACCTTTTCGAAACCTACGCAGTAACCGTGGTCGCCACCATGCTGCTGGGCGCCATCTTCTTCACCGGTGCCGCGCAGGAACAGATGATGGTCTTCCCGCTGGTCATCGGCGGCGTCTGCATCATCGGTTCTGTGATCGCGACGTGGTTCGTCAAGCTTGGTCCGTCCAAGTCGATCATGGGTGCGCTCTACAAGGGCTTCATCGCGTCGGCGGTGATCTCGGCGATCCTCATCGGCGGCACGGTCTCGTACCTGCTCGGTTGGGGCAATGAGTTCGCCATGAGCAACGGTGTCGTCGTCACCGGCACGGACCTGTTCGTCTGCGCCGTCGTCGGCCTTGTCGTAACCGGCCTGATCGTCTGGATCACAGAGTACTACACCGGTACCGAATACCGTCCGGTGAAGTCGGTGGCCGCGGCGTCCGAAACCGGCCACGCCACGAACATCATCCAGGGTATCGCCGTTTCCATGGAAGCGACTGCACTGCCGGTGATCGTAATTTCGGCGGGCATCATTGTGTCGTACCTGTATGCCGGCCTGTTCGGTATCTCCATCGCGGCAACCACAATGCTGGCGCTTGCCGGTATGGTCGTCGCGCTCGACGCCTTCGGCCCGGTAACGGATAACGCTGGCGGCATCGCCGAAATGGCGGACCTGCCGGAGGATGTTCGTAACACCACCGACGCGCTCGACGCGGTCGGCAACACCACGAAAGCCGTCACCAAGGGTTACGCCATCGGCTCCGCCGGTCTTGCCGCGCTGGTGCTGTTCGCGGCGTTCACCTACGACCTCAAGTACTACTTCCCGGATGTTGACGTCACGTTCCGCCTTCAGGATCCGTACGTCGTGATCGGCCTGTTCCTGGGCGGCATGCTGCCGTACCTGTTCGGTGCCATGGGCATGATGGCGGTCGGCCGTGCCGGCGCTGCCGTCGTTGTCGAAGTGCGCCGCCAGTTCAAGGAACTGCCGGGCATCATGGAAGGCACCACGAAGCCGGAGTACGGCAAGTGCGTCGACCTGCTGACGAAAGCCGCGATCAAGGAAATGATCCTGCCGTCGCTGCTGCCGTTGCTGGCGCCGTTCGTGATGTACTTCGTCATCAATGCGGTTGCCGATCAGGCCTCCGCCTTCTCGGCACTCGGCGCGATGCTGCTTGGCACCATCGTTACCGGCCTGTTCGTGGCTCTGTCCATGACCGCCGGTGGCGGCGCCTGGGACAACGCCAAGAAGTACATCGAAGACGGCAACCACGGCGGTAAGGGCTCCGACGCCCACCACGCCGCGGTGACCGGTGACACGGTCGGTGATCCGTACAAGGATACCGCCGGCCCGGCCGTCAACCCGATGATCAAGATCATCAACATCGTCGCGATCCTGCTGCTGGCGATCCTCGCCTAAGCAATCGCGACCGAAAAGACGAAGGCCCCGGCGAAAGCCGGGGCCTTTTTCATCTGCGCGACCAAAATAAGCTGGCTGCTACTCCTGTTCGCCGATCTTCCCGAACCGGTTGATGTTCCCCATCAGCTGTTCGATGACGGTCATCTTCTTGCCGACCGTCGGCGTCTTGCGCTCGACCGGCTGGATACTCCGGGCAGCGTCGAGGCCATGCGAACTCACATCCGTGACCACGCCGTTCTTGTCGAACGTCACCAGGACGACGCTGCGCTCGTTGACCTCATGCTCAAGGAAAGCGAGTGTTTCCGTCGTTTCGCCAACGTACATCCACGTTTCCTCGCCGTACATGTTGATGCTGGACGGCGAGCCCAGGTTGCGTTCAACCTCGCTTTTCGTGGTCTTGTTCGGCGTGATGGCGGCAATCGCGTCGATGTCAGGCATGGCGCCCCGCTGCGCGACGCGCGGCGCGCATGCGCTCAGGCCGACGACACCGACGATGGCGACGGCGGCAATAAAAGACCTTGTTCTCAAGGGGCTTCGCATCCTACATCATGCTCCCGTAACGGCGCCGCATGGCGCCTTACGCAGGCGGCGCCGGACAAAGGCGACAGTGCCGCCAGCATCGACCATTGTCAATGGACCGAGAGGATTGCGCGCCCGATGTTTTCGCTCAAGTCGCTGTTCGGCGAAAAACCTGAAATGGAAACCGCACGCGCGCTGTACGCCGAAACAATACATGCAGCGCGACGCACGGCGTTCTATACCGAACTGGGCGTGCCGGATTCCCCGGAAGGTCGTTTCGAGATGCTGGCGCTGACGGCATTTCTCGTGCTGCGCCGCCTGAAGACGGAGCCGGACGCGAAAGACATCGCGCAGGCCTATTTTGACGTCATGTTCGAGGACATCGATTCCAACCTGCGCGAGCTCGGCGTCGGCGACATCAGTGTCGGCAAAAAGGTCAAGAAACTGGCCGAGAGTTTTTACGGCCGGATCAAGGCTTACGAAGACGCCCTTGCAGAGACGGGAGATCAGGCGCTGCAAAGCGCGCTGGCGCACTATCCCTTACGGGGGACGAACCCGGTCCAGGCCAGTCTTGAGCGGCTCGCCCGGCATGTGCGGCGTGAAGACGCGACCCTCGCCGCACTGCCCACGCCGCCGCTGCTTGAGGGTGATATCCGTTTCGCCGATATCGATGCAGACGGGAAGGGCGGGGCATGACGGATACGCTGGAATTCACGAGACTTTTCAAAGTCGACGGCCTGCCGCCCAAGGGGCGCACGATCGACCTCGATCCGGAGCCGTCCGAACTTGCAGCCGTCGCCAACCGCCTCGGGCTGGTGGCGCTGAACGGCCTTGAAGGCTCGGTGAAGCTGCAGCCCGAGATGGGCCGGCAATACTCCCTGCGCGGCTCGATTCGCGCGGAAATCGTGCAGACCTGCGTCGTTACCGGTGATCCCCTGACAACAACGATCGCGTTCGAGATCGACCGCACCTTTGCCGAAGATGCGGATCCGATGGCAGGCCTCAGCGCATTTGACGACGAGGAACTGACCGATCCGGATATCGAGGAGCCGGACCCGATCATCGAGGGCAAGATTGACGCCGGCGAGCACGTTATCGAGGAGCTTTCGCTCAATATTCCGGCGTATCCACGCGCGCCCGGCGCGGTTTTCGAGCCGCCACAGGGCGAGAATTCCGAAGATAATCGGCCCGAGAACCCGTTTTCGGTCCTGTCCTCTCTAAAAGATAAAATGAAATCAACGGATTAATGGCAATAATCGGGATTTGGGAATTGCGCAGATATTTGTGCCTCACGTCTTGCAGCGACGCCCCAAATCCTCTAATAAAGCGCGCTCGTTCGGAAACGAGCAGACAAAGAGGAAATTAGAAATGGCCGTTCCTAAGAAGAAGGTTTCGAAATCGAAGCGCAACATGCGTCGTGCGCATCACGCGCTGGATACGTCCAACCTCGTCGAATGCGCCAACTGCGGTGAGTTCTCGCGTCCGCACCACGTTTGCCAGTCTTGCGGTTCGTACAACGGCCGCGAAGTTGCCGCCGTCGAAGAGCTGGCCTAACTCCCTTTTAAGCGGGCTTTTAGGCCCGTATGATGCGGAACTGAAATTGATTCGGGCTTCCGTTATCGGGACGAGGCATTGACCACACGCTTGACCCTATCAATCGATGCTATGGGAGGCGACAACGCCCCCGAGATGGTCATCGACGGAGTTGACGCTGCCGCGCGGCAGAATCCGAACCTGCGGTTTCTGCTGTATGGCGACGAGGTGCGGCTCAACGAGATTCTGCAGAGCTATCCGGCGGCGCTGGCAGCATCCGAGGTGCGCCATGCGCCCGACGTCATCGGCAGCGGTGACAAACCGGCCGTCGCGCTGCGCGCGGGTCGCCAGTCCAGCATGCGTCTTGCAATCAACGCCGTCAGCGAGGGCGAAGCCGACGCGGTCGTGTCCGCCGGCAATACCGGCGCGCTGATGGCCATGGCGAAGTTCGTCCTCAAGACGCTGCCCGGCATCGACCGCCCGGCGATCGCGACCTATTTCCCGACGATGCGCAAAGAGACCGTCATGCTGGATCTTGGCGCCAACATCGAATGCGACGCCGACAACCTGTTGCAGTTCGCCGTGATGGGCGAGGTTTTTGCTCGCAACGTGCTGGGCTGCGAACATCCGAAGGTCGGCATTCTGAATGTCGGCGCCGAAGACATGAAGGGCAACCAGGCGGTCCGCGGCGCGGCCGAACTGCTGCAGCAGACGAACCTGCCGATCCGGTTCCATGGCTTCGTCGAAGGCGACGACATCGCCAAGGGCACCGTCGACGTCATCGTCACCGACGGCTTTACCGGCAATGTGGCCCTGAAAACCGCCGAAGGTATGGCATCCATGTTCGGCCATTTCCTGAAAAGTGCACTGACGTCTTCGCTTTTCGGCAAGTTGGGCGCCCTGATCGCACGGCCGGCCCTGCTTCAATTCAAAAAGAAATTCGACCCCCGGCAGTACAACGGTGCGATGTTCGTCGGCCTGAACGGGATCTGCGTCAAGAGTCACGGGGGCACGGACGGCATCGGTTTCGCCAATGCCATCGGCGTCGCCGTCAATCTTGTCCGAAACAATTTCAACGAAGGCATCAAGGAAGACTGCGCACAGCTTCTTGAGGACCGCGACAACGCCAAGATCGGCGATGAGACGGGGGATGTCGAACAGTCCGAGGCTGCTGCAAGTTAACATGAAAATACGTTCGGAAATTCTCGGCTGCGGCTCATACCTGCCGGAACGCTGTGTCACAAATGATGAACTCGCCAAGACCGTGGATACATCCGATGAATGGATCCGCTCCAGAAGCGGCATCGGGCAGCGTTATATCGCGGCGGAAGGGGAGTATACCTCTGATCTGGCCGTTCATGCGGCAAACCGGGCGCTGGAGCACGCGGGCATCGACGCCACCGAACTCGATCTCGTGATTTGCGCGACAACCACGCCGGACAACACCTTTCCGTCGACCGCCGCCAAGGTCCAGCATCGCCTCGGCATGACCAACGGGGCCGCGTTTGACGTGCAGGCCGTCTGTTCGGGCTTCGTCTATGGACTTGCCGTCGCCGACAATTTCATCAAATGCGGTCAGGCAAAAACGGCGCTGCTCATCGGCGCCGAGACTTTTTCGCGTATTCTCGACTGGAACGACCGCTCGACATGCGTGCTGTTCGGTGACGGCGCCGGCGCGATCGTGATGCGCGCTTCGGACGAGGAAGTAGAGCCGTCTGGCGGCGGCAACGGGAAGGGCCACAACTCGGGGCGCGGCGTCCTGTCGACGCATATCCACTCTGACGGGTCCAACTATGACATTCTTTACGTCGACGGCGGCCCTTCGACGACGCAGACGGTCGGCCACGTTCGCATGAACGGGCGCGAAGTTTTCCGCCATGCCGTCACCAACCTGGCATCCATTGTCGACGAGGCGCTGGAAGCCAACGGTCTGGAGCGCAGCGACATCGACTGGCTGGTGCCGCATCAGGCCAACAAGCGCATCATCGATTCAACGGCCAGGAAACTCGGCATGAGCGAGGACAACGTGGTTCTGACGGTCGAAAAGCATGCCAATACGTCGGCGGCATCGATCCCGTTGGCGCTGGATACCGCGGTCAAGGACGGCCGCATCCAGCGTGGCGACCTGGTCCTGCTCGAAGCAATGGGCGGCGGATTGACCTGGGGCGCCGGTCTGGTCCGCTGGTAGCGGAAAACTTTTCACTTTTTTCCCGGTCGATCTGTTGGGATATGGCATCCCACGCAATTTATTGTGTCTTCCCAGTCACGGCACCACTAACCGATAAAATCGGCCATCCCTTTGATATTGACGGATTTCCCGGTCAAGGATACGCTTCCTGAAATGACAACAAGGGGGAGGCTGCGTTGCTATGACGGGCAAGACCGTAACGCGAGCTGATCTGGGCGAAGCCGTCTATCAAGAAATCGGGTTATCCCGCAACGAATCCGCCGACCTTTTGGAAAGCGTACTCGAGTATATGGCCGACGCTCTTATTAAGGGGGAGACCGTGAAGGTGTCGTCATTCGGCAGTTTCTCGGTTCGCGAGAAAGGCCAACGTATCGGCCGCAACCCGAAGACCGGTGAAGAGGTTCCGATCCTGCCGCGCAAGGTGCTGGTATTCCGGCCCTCACAGGTTCTCAAGAGCCGCATCAACGAAATTCGTAAACCAAGCGAAGTTCCCGACATTTAAGAAGGTCTCCGATGAGCGACAGCTCGCCTGACGACCGCACTGCGGACAAAGCGGAAAAATCCGCCAGCGCCTTTCGCACCATCAGCGAAGTGGCGACGGAGCTCGACCTGCCGCAACACGTGCTGCGCTTCTGGGAGACCAAATTCCCACAGGTAAAGCCGATGAAGCGGGGTGGCGGCCGGCGCTATTACCGACCGGACGACCTCCAGCTACTCAGACGTATCCGTGACCTGCTTTACGTCGACGGCTACACGATCAAAGGCGTGCAGAAGCTGCTGCGCCAAAGCGGCAGCGTACGCAATTTCGTCAACGAGGACGAGGCGAAGGTCCCGCTGGGCGAGGGGACATCGACACCCGACCAGCCTGTCGCGCCGGCACCGGAACAGGTTCACGATACCGCCACCGTTGCCGACAAGTCCGTGCGAGACGAACTTGTCGAAATCGTCAATGACCTCAAGGGCTTGCACGAACAACTGGTGCAAAGAGCGTCCTGACTATTCACCCCGCGTCTTCACCCTGAATTCAATTCAGGATCCATGAAACGCATCGGCTGCTTGACGGGAAAACATGGGCCCCCAACCAAGTTCACGGTGGCGGGCATTATTGCTTTTCACATGCCGGATGGCTGCCGCTTTTTGTTGACCCCGGTGGTACGGCGACTATATTCCGCCTCGCGTCGTTCCCCTGACTGACAGGCGGCGCACATCGGTCGGGAAGTAGCTCAGCCTGGTAGAGCACTGTGCTGGGGGCGCAGGGGTCGCAGGTTCGAATCCTGTCTTCCCGACCATCCTTCCCTTCACTCGACGACCGCGTCCTTTTCCTGTTCCCGGCTCATCGGCCGCGCCCAGGACAGGTAATAGCGTTTCAGGAACTGCTCCACGTCGTCGAACGACAGGACCGTGGTCAACTCGCCGTCACTGCTGCGGAACGGCAGCCTGACCTTGTCCACCTTCGTCGTCGTGCCGTCGCTGAGGCGCACCTTTGCGGTCGATTTCATCGGCACACCGGCAGCCAGAACCTCGATCAGCTCGGAACGGACAAGGTCGGCATAGACATTCGGCTGCAGCTCGCTCAACGGCCGCGACGTATAATTGAAATTCATCATGTCCGTGCGCCCGCTGCCCCAGAAAATGAATCGGTGGTCACTTATGCCGGGCTCCCAGCGCGTCACGTTGGCATACGGCACCAGCGGCGGCGGAAACATCATCAGATGATCGATCTGCCAGATCGGCTGGTCGGCGCCGTCCCTGAGATCGTACCAGGTATCGACGCATTCGCGGAACGCAGCGGAAATCGGCGTTTCGGCATCTATGAGATTGCAGTTCTTACTTGCTGATAGAATCTTCATGTCGCTGTTGTTCCAGGCTCGTTTCGCAGGCACATGACCACCGCCAATAAGCAGCGAATCAGGATTGCGAAATGATGACGGCAAGCTCTTAAGAAAAGCTTCACCGTAAGCAGAACGGGTTTGGAGCGGCAGGGGGAGTGCCAAAAGAGAATGGCCGGATCCGAAGACCCGGCCAAAGTTTGTGCTCTTGAGGGAAGGGAGGATTCTGTGAAGAAATCCATCCTTACGAGAGAGACTATGACAGCCGGTTCCCGCGCCGCCTGTGACGTATGTCACAGTGCAGGCAATTTTCCGAAAAAACCGTGCAAATTTTACGAACCGAGAAGATGAACCGGCGGGCCAGTATCGTCGTCGCGCAGTCCGCAAAGCCGTTCCAGCTCATCGAGCAATTCCGGCAGATCATCCATCGAGGTGCCCAGGTTGAACCTGCCGCCTGGTGCAAACCGGACCGTTGGCCCCTTGGTGCATTGGCCGAGACACTTGATCCGCTCGACCGCCACGTTGATTTTGCGCTCACTGATACCAGCTTCCAGCGCATCGGCGAGCGCGACCGAACCGCGCTGCGCGCATGACGGCTGGTCGGCCTGAAACCGCCGGTTGATACAGATCAGCACTGATTTGATCGCCGGTTCAGCCGGGTCCTGCTGGTTCATGTCAATGTGCGCAACTGCCGGTCAGTCTTCGTCCGCCACCGTTGGCGACGCCGCCGCGATATCGCGACCGCTGTCCGTCAAACGGCAGACCAGCCAGTCAGGCTTGATCGGGTTGTTGAACCAGGGCTCGGCCCAGCCGTGCCGAATGCAGCTGCGAACCGTCTGTTCGCTGACTTTCTGGCCAATACGGTCGAACAGCGGCAGTTTTCCGCCCGGCTGTTCCAAGCCGCGCTGCAACCAGCGGAGCTGTGTGTCGTTAGGCTGCGGCGCGCGTTTGCCGCTTTTGCCGGTATCGGCATTAGGCGACGGCATCACGCCGCCATCCGCGTTGCTCATTTCTCCACCTCCCGCCAAGTGCGGCCCTTATTGCCAGCCGTCGTTACTTGGTCAGACGGTCATGGTACGTTACTTTGCGCGCGCGTCAAAGAACGAGATTGTCTCCGGCAGACGTAGAGGGAGAGAGCGATGGCGGATCCGGTCATTCTGTACATAACGGTCCCGAACCGCGAGGAGGGCATCAGCATCGGCCGGGCGCTGGTCGATGAAAACCTTGCAGCCTGCGCGAATGTCATCGACGGCCTGACGTCGATTTTCCGCTGGGAGGGGGCCGTGCAGGAAGACGGCGAGGCGCTTCTGATCGCCAAGACGGAACGCGAACTGGTCGACGCCGCCAGCGACCTGGTGAAGATGGAGCACTCCTACGATTGCCCCTGCGTCGTCGCCATTCCGATCGTCGGCGGCAACCAGCAGTTCATTGACTGGATAGCCGCAGAGACTGTGGGCACGGCTGAGACCTGAACATGCGTCCGGCTGGAGTTATTTGACGCCGATACGCTCGACGATCATGCGCGCCGCATCGGCCGAGTTGATGCCCCCCGCAAAACCGGCCTGGATGGCCTGGGACAACGGTTTCAGAAGCTTGACCTGGGTCTGGTCCGGCGGCCCGCCGGCGTGGTCGCAGAGACGCCTCGAGACGGTCACCATCGCCTTGCATAACTCCGAGACATGGTCGTACTTGGAGCCGGCAAGACGGCCGATCAGGTCGCCGTTCATTTCGATCAGCATATGCAGGCCGCCGAGCGCGACATCGGTGACCTTCGGCTTGTTATCCAACATCGGCACGATCCGGCCGACCATCGCCGCGATCTCCGGTCCCGCGTTTTCCAGTTTACGGTTACGGACCTCGATCAGCGCATTGTCGATCGCGCGTTCGATCTCGTGAAAGTTGACCTGACCGCCGGTTGCCTTGGCATGCAGCGGGTTCGGCGGATCGATCGCGCGCGACACGTCGTCACCCTTGCGGGCCGGGCCGAGATATTCTTCCTGCACGATGTAAGGCTTGCGCCGGTGAATTTGCGTGTGAATGCGGTCGAGCAGCGCCTTGGTCGACACCGGCTTCATCACGACGTCGTCGGCACCGGCCCCCATGATCCCCCTAACCAGATCCGGTGTCGGTTCGGATAGCAGGATGATGATCGGCATAAACGGATTGTTGCCGATCTTGTTCATGCGGATTTCGCGCAGCAGGTCGGTGATCTTGCCGTCCGGAAACTCGGTGCCGCAAAGCAGCAGGTCCGGCATGCGCGTGCTGACGGCGTCCCGCACCCTGGCAAGGTCGGTGCCCAGCGTCACGTTGGAGAACCCGTTGTTCGAGAGGATCGTACGCACGCCCTGACGCGCGTTGAGATCGGTATCGATCAGCAACACATCTACCTGATTGAAGGTATGTTTTTGAATCATTCGATGTGCGTTTCACGGGGGGCTGTTCACCGCCCGGTTGCCTCCCGACCCCTAAAGCATAAAAATGTAACCGATCATGCGTTCGGGTCAACGGACCAGAAGATCAATTTTCCGAAATCAACAGGACGCTGGCCTGCGCGGCAATCCCTTCGCCACGCCCGGTAAACCCCAATTTTTCCGTGGTTGTCGCCTTCACCGATACACGTGAAAGTTCAGTGCGCGCCACATCCGCTATCCTCGCGCGCATGGCATCCCGGTGCGGCCCGATTTTCGGCCGCTCGCAGATGATCGTAATATCGGCGTTCGCCAGCTCGAAACCACGTTCTCGCATGCGTTCGCAGGCATGAACCAGAAAGCGGTCGGACGGCGCGCCGCGCCACTGTTCGTCACTCGGCGGAAAATGGCTGCCGATATCACCGTCACCCAATGCGCCGAAAATCGCATCGCACAGCGCGTGCAGCGCCACATCGGCATCGGAATGGCCGACCAGCGCCTGATCGTGGGCAATTTCAACCCCGCAAAGGGTTACATGGTCGCCAGGGCCGAGCTTGTGCACGTCGAAACCGTTGCCGACCCGAAATCCCGTACCGGCCGTTTTCCCCGCACTCTGCGCCATCATTTTCTCCACTTTCCCAAGATCGTCCGGGGTCGTTACCTTCAGGTTCGCATCGTCGCCGGCGACAACGCAGACCTTGTGCCCGGCGGCCTCCATCACGGCGGCATCGTCGGTCAGCTCCTGTCCAGCCACGGTACGGTGTGCCTGAAGCAACGCACCAAACCTGAACCCCTGCGGCGTCTGCGCCCGCCACAGGCCGTCGCGCGACACGGTGCCGGCGATCACGCCATCGGCATCGGCGCGCTTGAGGGTGTCGACAACCTGAAGGCCGGGGACGACCCCCGGGTGCGTACCCAGCCCGTCCAGAACCCGTTCGATCAAGTCGTGCGCTACGAGCGGCCGCGCCGCATCGTGTACAAGGACGATATCAGGTGCCAGGTCTGCCAAGGCCTCCAGCCCGTTGCGGACCGAGTCCTGGCGCGCCGCGCCGCCGGCCACCGGCTCCATGTACGAGAGCCCGTCCAGGGCATCCGCAACGATCCCGGCATCGTCCGGATGAATGACCGGCAGAACGATGTCGATCGACGGATGCGCGATAAATGCCTCGACCGCATGGCGGATCAACGGACGGTCGCCGGCACGCAGGAACTGCTTCGGCATTTCCGCACCGAACCTGTGGCCGCGACCGGCTGCAACGATGATTACCGCAGTACCCGGCATCGGGTGCGCTCCTTCGGCTTGGCATGCAATATTCGGGGGTAGAGCTTTACCCGCCGCCAACGGCGTTGCCAAGCCATAACCCCCGAGAACCCCGGCTGTTCCGCCGGTTCATACCCCTTGCCAAAACGCGGGCAGGGCGCGATGGTGCAGCATGCAGACAGGGTTGCTGTTCGGACTTACCGCGATTGCCTCACTGGTACCCGCCATTGCATTGACATGGCGGACCCATTTCGCGCGCAATGCCGCGTTCTGGGCCGTTTCCGCGCTTGCCTGCGTCGGCCCCGCGAGCGCCGTCGCCGTGCGTTCGCAACACGCCTGGCAGGCTGACTTCTCGACCTCGATCTGGGTCACCATCGCCGCCACCATGGGGCTGTTTCTGGTGTTCTCGGCACTGGTCAGGAGCGTCTGGCGTCTGGCGCCGCTGCTCAGCGGCTACATGCTGGTTCTCGCGGTGCTCGGTTTCGCCTGGCAGCACGCGCCGCATGAACCGGTTTCCGGCGGCGCGACGGGTCTGCTGGTGCTGCACATCGCGTTCGCCGTCACCACCTACGGACTTGCGACACTCGCCGCCGTCGCCGCATGGGCGGCATTTCTTCAGGAGCGCGCGCTGAAGCGGAAGGACAAGCCGCTGCTCGGTGGTGTGCTGCCGTCGATTACGGATTGCGACCGCCTCGTACTGCGTTTCCTGCTCGTCGGCGAGATCGTGCTCGGCCTCGGACTGGTGACCGGGATCGTGCTCAATGCGCTCGGCGGGGGCGCGCTTCTGACCGCAGATCACAAGACGATCTTCACGCTGGCCGCGTTCGCCGTCATCGGACTGCTGCTTTTTGCACAGGCACGGTACGGCCTCAGGGGCCGCAAAGCCGCGCGTATCGTGCTTTTGGCCTATCTGATGCTCACCCTCGGCTATCCTGGCGTGAAGTTCGTCACGGATGTCCTTCTGGGCTGATATAAACTCTTAAAAATCATTGCATTTCGGCCGGATTTGCCTAATTTGTGTGCAACTCTTGGAGGGGTGCAACATTGTTTAATTTGAAACCGATCAGCATCGGTCCGGTGCAACTGGACGGACAGGTGGTTCTGGCGCCTATGTCAGGCGTGACCGACATGCCGTTCCGCCGTCTCGTCAAGCGTTGGGGGGTCGGACTCGTGGTGTCCGAGATGATCGCCTCCAAGGCCATGGTCTACGCCGCCAAGAAGACCATGAAGATGGCAACGCATTGCGCCGAGGAGCATCCGATGTCGGTGCAACTTGCAGGTTGCGAGCCGGACGTGATGGCAGAGGCGGCGCGCCTCAATGAAGACCGGGGTGCGGCACTGATCGACATCAACATGGGCTGCCCGGTCAAGAAGGTCACCAACGGCGATGCCGGGTCCGCACTGATGCGCGATCTCGTGCATGCCGGCAAGCTGCTGGAAGCCACCGTCAAGGCGGTGAAAATTCCGGTGACGCTGAAGATGCGGACCGGCTGGGACGACAGTTCCCGCAACGCGCCGGAACTGGCGCGGATTGCCGAGGAGAGCGGCATTCAGGCACTTGCCGTGCACGGCCGCACGCGTTGCCAGTTTTACAAGGGGCACGCGGACTGGCGCTTCATCCGCAACGTCAAGGAAGCGGTCAGCCTGCCGGTGTTCGCGAACGGCGACATCAACACACTGCAAGACGCCCGGGAAGCGCTGGTGCAGTCCGGCGCCGACGGCGTGCTGATCGGTCGCGGCACCTACGGGCGTCCTTGGTTCCCGGCGCAGGTCCAGCATTTCCTCAGCGAGGGCGGCGAACTTCCGGACCCGTCGCTCGAAGACCAGATGGAAACCGTACTGACCCATTACGAAGACATCCTCGATCACTATGGCACACAAGCCGGCATTCGCATCGCACGGAAGCATATAGGCTGGTATTCCAAAGGGTTGCGGGATTCTGCTGATTTCCGTTCTCAGGTCAATCAGATGACCGACCCGGAAGCCGTAAAGATTCTGATCCGGGACTTCTATGCCGCCAATCTCGAGCAGCTTGCGGCTTAAGAAATGGCCGAAAATTCCACTGCGCTCGCCGATCAATCACCCCGCACCGACGTCGATGCGGAAGCCGTTCTGAACTCGCTCGCCAGTACCGTCGTCGTCGTCGACGGCGAGAATGTGATCCGCCGTATCAATCAGGCGGCGGAACAGCTGTTTCGCGGCAGCGCGACGTACCTGCAAGGACAGTCACTCGACGCTCTGATGCCGGCCGACAGCCCGGTCCTGGCGCTGGTCAATCAGGCACGGCGGTTCAGAAGCGTCGTCGCCGAGTACGACGTCACGCTGGAAAGCCCGCGCATCGGCTCGCACGCCGTCGACGTCCAGGTGTCCTGCATTCCAGAGGATCCGGGCGCCGTCGCCATCGTCATCCAGCTCCGTTCTATCGCCGAAAAAATCAATCACCAGCTCAACCACATGGGCGCGGCACGCTCGGTGACCGCCATGGCGGCGATGCTCGCGCACGAGGTCAAGAACCCGCTATCCGGCATTCGCGGCGCGGCACAGCTGCTGGAGCAGGGTGCCGGTGAGGAAGACAAGAAGCTGACAACGCTGATCTGCGACGAAGCCGACCGCATTGTCGGTCTCGTCGACCGGATGGAGGTCTTTTCCGACCGCGTGCCGTTGCAGCGCGAGGCGGTCAACATCCACAAGGTTCTGGACCGGGTGCAGCGCCTCGCGGAAACGGGCTTCGGCTCACACGTCCGCTTCCACAATCAGTTCGACCCTTCGCTGCCGCCGGTCTGGGGCAACCACGACCAGCTCGTGCAGGTATTCCTCAATCTGGTCAAGAATGCCGCCGAGGCCGTCGGCAGCGTGGGCGGCGAGATCACGCTGGGGACCGCATACAGCCAGGGTGTGCGCTTCGCGCTGCCCGGCCTCGAGAACCGGGTCCACCTGCCGCTGACCATCTGGGTCCGCGACAACGGGCCGGGCATTCCGGACGACATGAAACGCTATATATTCGATGCCTTCGTCACGTCGAAACCGAAAGGCAGCGGCCTCGGTCTTGCGCTCGTCGCCAAGATCGTCGGCGACCACGGCGGCGTCATCGAGTTCGACAGTATTCCAGGGCGCACCGTCTTCCGGATCATGCTCCCGATGTTCAAGCCAGAGGATGAAACGGGAGGAAACGATGGCTGAATCCGCGACCATCCTCGTCGCCGACGATGACGACAGCATTCGCACCGTTGTAACGCAGGCGCTGTCGCGCGCCGGCTATGAAGTGCGCTCAACCGGCAACGCAGCGACGCTGTGGCAGTGGGTGGAGAACGGTGACGGCGACCTGGTCATCACAGACGTCGTCATGCCCGATGAAAACGGCCTCGATCTCGTGCCGAAAATCCGCCGCATCCGCCCCAATCTGCGGATCGTCGTGATGAGTGCGCAGAACACGCTGCTGACCGCCGTCAAGGCGACCGAGCGGGGCGCATTTGAATACCTGCCGAAGCCGTTCGACCTCGCGGAGCTGGTCTCCGTGGTGAAACGCGGTCTCGAGGCCCGCTCCAAGGATCCGAGTTTGGGCGGTGAGCGCGCCTCCGAACAGGGCATGGAGGAAAACCTGCCGCTGATCGGACGCTCGCCGGCGATGCAGGAAATCTACCGTACCCTGGCGCGGCTGATGCCGACCGACCTGACGGTAATGATCACGGGCGAGTCGGGAACCGGCAAGGAACTCGTCGCCCGCGCGCTGCACGATTACGGCAAACGCAAAGGCAAACCGTTCGTTGCCGTCAACGTCGCCGCGATCCCGCGCGATCTGATCGAGAGCGAACTGTTCGGCCATGAGAAGGGCTCGTTCACCGGTGCGGTCAACCGCTCGTCGGGGCGCTTCGAACAGGCCAACGGCGGCACGTTGTTCCTTGACGAAATCGGCGACATGCCGATGGAGGCGCAGACCCGGCTTTTGCGGGTTCTGCAGGAAGGCGAATACACCACGGTCGGCGGACGCAACGCGATCCAGGCCAACGTGCGCGTGATCGCCGCAACGCACCACGATCTTAAACGGCTGATCCGGCGCGGGCTGTTCCGCGAGGATCTTTATTTCCGCCTCAACGTCGTGCCGATCCGCCTGCCGCCGCTGCGCGAGCGGACCGAGGACATTCCCGAACTGGTGCGCCATTTTCTGGGCCGTGCCGCCAACGAAGGGCTGCCGTGGAAAATCATCGAGCCCGATGCGCTCGACCTTCTGCAGCAGCACGACTGGCCCGGTAACGTCCGCGAGCTGGAAAACATGATGCAGCGGCTGGCCGCACTCTATTCGGAAGAAGTCATCGACGCGGAGATCATCTCGACGGAGCTCAATGACGGCCGCGGCCAGGGCGACAGCGCCGTGGTGCAGACCAGCGGTCTGGCCGATGCAGTCGACGCACACATGAAGAACTATTTCAGCGCGCACGACGGCGCACTGCCGGCAGCCGGACTTTACGGCCGTGTGCTGAGGGAGGTCGAGCGCCCGCTGATCATGCAGACGCTGCAGGTAACGCGCGGCAACCAGGTCAAGGCATCGGAGGTGCTCGGCCTCAACCGAAACACGTTGCGCAAGAAGATCCGCGAACTCGGCATCCCGATCATCAAGGGATCGGAATGACCGCGGGGTCGGCACCCACGTTCCGCGAAAGGCTCTCCAACAGCAGCCTGCAACGTCGCTTTGCCTTCCTGCTCGCCATCGCCGCCGTGGCTTCGGGGATCGCCACCGTCTCGCTGATGACCGATACCGCTGCGGTGCGCGAGCGGGTCGACGAACTGCGCTGGCTTCTGGCAATCGACAGTATTCTGCTTCTGGCGCTCTGTATCGTCGTCGCAAGGCGGGTCATGACGCTGTGGCTCGCACGGAACAGCGGCCGCGCCGGTGCCGGTCTCCAGGGCCGCCTCGTGATGCTGTTCGCGATGATCGCCGTAACGCCGGCACTCCTGGTCGCCGTGTTCTCGTACCTGTCGCTCAGTTTCGGACTGGAAGCCTGGTTTAATGACCGCGTATCGGGTGCGCTCCGTGAGTCCGCGGAGGTGACCGAGGCTTACCTCAAGGAGCACCGCCAGAATATCGCCAATCAGGCCTACAGCGTCGCCTACGTCCTCAACCTGAACGCGCCGACGCTGATTGCCAACCCGTGGGAGTTCAACCGAATTCTGACCGCGAACGCGTCGCTTCGGGAACTTCCGGAAGCCGTCGTGATCGACAGCCTCGGCAATACGCTGGCACGCTCGGAATTCGCGCTCTCGACGGTGATCGAGGAAATTCCGCCCTCCGCGTTCGAACAAGCGGACAAGGGCGAGGTCACGCTGCTCGGCTCGGAAAACGAAGACAAGGTTCGTGCGCTCGTAAAGCTCAACCGGTTCGTTGACGCCTATCTTCTGGTCGAACGCTTTGTCGACCCGCGCGTGCTGCAGCACATCGCCGGCATTCGCAAGGCGTTCGACGAATACAATCAGCTGGAAGCGACGCGAAGCGGCGTGCAGATCAGCTTCGTGCTTATCTATGCCATCGCCGTCTTCATTCTGATCCTGGCGGCGATCTGGATCGGCATGACGGTCTCGGCACAGCTTGCTGAACCCGTTACCAAGCTGATCGACGCCGCCGACAAGGTTTCGAAAGGCGATCTTTCCGTGCGCGTCGACGCCAAGGAGGCGAAGGACGAAATCGCCACATTGGGTCACGCGTTCAACAACATGACCGAGCGCATCTATTCACAGCAGCAGGGCCTGATCGCGGCAAACGTCGAACTGGACGAACGGCGTCACTTTACCGAGGCCGTGCTGTCCGGTGTCTCGGCCGGCGTCGTCGGTCTCGACGCAGCGGGGCGCATCAACCTGCCGAACCGCTCGGCGTCGAACCTTTTGGGCAGGAACCTGCAGAACCACATCGGCGAAAAGCTGACCGAAGTCGTCCCAGAGCTTGCCGAGATGATCGAACAGTCCAGGGCGCGGCCGGAGCGGCTCCAGCAGGCCGAGATCACGGTGCACCAGAAAGACGGCCAGAAAACATTCCTGGTCCGTGTTGCCGCCGAACTCCTCGACGACAGCATCGCCGGTTTCGTGGTGACGTTCGATGACGTGACCGAGCTTCTGTCGGCGCAGCGAAAAGCCGCCTGGGCGGATGTGGCACGCCGCATTGCCCATGAGATCAAGAACCCGCTGACGCCGATCCAGCTGTCCGCTGAGCGCCTCAACCGGAAATACCTGAAGGAAATTTCGAGCGACAAGGAAACCTTCGACAAACTGACCGAAACCATTATTCGTCAGGTGGGCGACATCGGCCGCATGGTCGACGAGTTTTCTTCGTTCGCGCGCATGCCGCAGCCGAGCATCAAATTGGAGAACCTGTCCGAACTGTGCCATCAGGCGGTATTCCTGGAACGCAACCGCGACGGTGACATCAGCTACGAGCTAAACCTGCCGGATGACGATGTGATGGTGCCTTGCGATGCGCGGCAGGTCTCACGGGTTCTGACCAACGTGCTTAAAAACGGCGCCGAATCCATCGAAGGCGCGCGCGACGAAGATGCCGCCGAAGTCGAAGGCAAGGTCACGCTTCGTATCGAAACCGACGGCGACGACGGTTCAGTTGCGGTCACCGTAAGCGACGATGGCCGAGGACTTCCGGAGGAAAACCAGGACCGCCTGACCGAGCCTTATGTGACGACGCGCGCGAAGGGGACTGGACTTGGTCTCGCCATCGTGAAAAAGATCATGGAAGAACACGGCGGCTCGTTGACCCTGACGAACCGTTCGCCGCGCGGGGCTGACGTCACGCTTCGATTCCCTCGCGCTGACGCAGCGGGAGGGACAGAAGACGACGGCGTCGACGCCCAATCTTCCGCGGCGGCAACCTGACAAGAATTAATAACGACAAGAAACGAACCGATGGCCAAAGACATTCTCATCGTCGACGACGAGCAAGATATCCGCTTACTCACCTCGGAGATCCTGCGCGACGAAGGTTTCGACACCCGCGAAGCGCGGGACTCACGCACCGCCCTTGATGCGGTTGAAAGCCGCGAGCCGAGCCTAGTGCTTCTCGATATCTGGTTGCAGGGCAGCCAGCTCGACGGCATCGGCATCCTTAAGGAAATCAAGGAACACCATCCCGACGTGCCGGTGCTGATGATGAGCGGCCACGGCACCGTGGAAACGGCCGTGCAGGCGATCAAGTTCGGCGCCTACGATTTCATTGAGAAACCCTTTACCGCCGACCGTCTTTTGCTGCTGATCGAACGAGCGACCGAGGCCGCGCAGCTCAGGCGCGAAAATGCCGAGCTTCGCGTGCGCGCCGGGACGTCCCTCGATCTGCTCGGTAATTCGGCTTCCATCAAGGAGGTCCGCCAGGCCGTCGACCGCGCCGCGCCGACCAACTCGCGGATCATCATTTCCGGTCCACCCGGCGCCGGCAAGGAAGTCATCGCGCGTCTGGTGCATGCGCAGTCGAAACGGGCGGAAGGGCCTTTCTGCGTCGTCAATTGCGCCGCCATGCATCCGGACCGGATGGAAACGGAGCTGTTCGGCACCGAGGGTGGCGAAGGCATCGGCCGTAAGGTCGGCATGTTCGAACGCGCGCACCAGGGTACGCTGCTGCTGGACGAGATCGGCGATATGCCGCTGGAAACCCAGGGCAAGATCGTGCGTGTGCTTCAGGAACAGATTTTTGAGCGTGTGGGCGGCAATGCGCAGGTTCAGGTGGACGTCCGGGTCATCGCCTCCACGACCAAGGACCTGACGGCGGAGATCAACGCCGGCAATCTGCGAGAAGACCTGTATTACCGGCTCAACGTGGTACCGATCCATATTCCGGCGCTGATCGAACGGCGCGACGACATTCCGGTTCTGGCGCGCCATTTCATGAGCACCGCCGCCAACGTTTCGGGCCAGGCGTCGCGCGAATTTTCGGACGACGCGCTGGCGGCATTGCAGACCTATGGCTGGCCCGGCAATGTGCGCGAACTCAGAAACGTCATCGAGCGGCTCCTGATCATGGCGCCTGGCGATCCGTCGCAACCGATCATGGGCAACATGCTGCCGCCCGAGATCATGGGCAACGCGCCGTCGGTAGACGTCGAACGCAATGCGGAGATCATGTCGCTGCCGCTTCGCGACGCACGCGAAATGTTCGAGCGCGAGTATCTGCTTGCCCAGGTGGAGCGTTTCGGGGGTAACATCTCGCAAACCGCGCAGTTCGTCGGTATGGAGCGATCGGCATTGCATCGTAAACTGAAGTCACTCGGCGTCCGCGGCCAGGACAAACAGTAGCACTCAGGGCAACAGCACTTAGCAGCAACCAGAAGGTACGGGTTCGGGCATGAAGATCATCGTATGCGGCGCAGGGAAGGTGGGCTCCAACATTGCCCGCCATCTGGCGCTCGAGAACCACGACGTGACGGTCGTCGACCAGTCGGAAAACCTGGTCCGGCAGATTTCCGACGCGCATGACGTCAACGGCATCGTCGGCCACGGTTCGCACCCGGACGTGCTGGAACGCGCTGGCGTCGGCGATGCCGACCTGATCATCGCCGTGACGCTGGCCGACGAAACCAACATGGTCGCGTGCCAGGTCGCGCACTCGCTGTTCGGCGTGCCGACCAAGATCGCGCGCATCCGCCATCAGAGTTACCTGCAGCCGATGTGGGCCAACATGTTCTCGCGCGATCATATGCCGATCGACGTCATTATCTCGCCGGAGATCGAGGTTGCCCGTGCGGTCACGCGCCGCCTTGAGGTGCCGGGCGCGTTCGAAATGATTCCGTTGGTCGACAACAAGGTGAAACTGCTCGGCGTGCGTTGCAAGGAGGACTGCCCGCTGGTCAACACGCCGCTGCGTCAGCTGTCGCAGCTGTTCCCGGACCTCAACATCGTCATCGTCGGCCTGATCCGCGACGGCAAGCCGATCGTGCCGAAGGGCGAGGACCAGATGCTGGCCGGCGACGAGGTCTATTTCGTCGTCGACAGCGACCAGATTGACCGAGCCATGGTCGCCTTCGGCCATGAGGAGCGCGAAGCCCGCAACCTTCTGATCTTCGGCGGCGGCAACATCGGCATGTTCCTCGCCAAGGAGCTCGAGGAGAACCACGACTGGGTGCGCGCCAAAATCATCGAATACGACAAGGCACGCGCCGAGGAGATCGCAGGCGAACTGGAAAAGACCATCGTCATCAACGGCAGTGTCATCGACCAGGATATCCTGGAAGAAGCCAACGTTGCCGGTACCGAGACCGTGGTCGCCGTCACCAACGATGACGAGACGAACATCCTTTCCAGCCTGCTGGCGAAGAAATTCGGCTGTTCGCGCGTGGTCACGCTGGTCAACAACCAAAGTTACGAGGATCTCGTCGGTTCCATCGGCATCGACGTGACGGTCAGTCCGCGCAATATCACCGTGTCCAAGATCCTGCAGCATGTGCGCCGCGGCCGGATTCACTCCGTGCACACGTTGCGCGAGGACTTCGGTGAACTGATCGAGGCCGAGGCGCTGCAGACGTCCGAGCTTGTCGGCACGCCGCTCCGCGAGGCCAAGCTGCCGCAGGGCGTTCTGATCGGGGCCATCGTCCGCGACGGCGCAACGATCTATCCGAGCGGCAACACCGTCATCGAAGCCGGCGACCGGGTGGTGCTGTTCGCCGCCGCCGACGTGATCCGCAAGGTCGAAAAGATGTTCTCGGTCCAGCTCGAGTATTTCTGATCGGTATTTTGTCTGCAACTGAATGCAAATTGTACCCGTCATCCCCGCGCCGGCGGGGATCCAGAAAGGGTATCGTACGGGATGACAGGATTCCCGCTTTCGCGGGAATGACGAGAATGGGTTTGAAGACGCTATGACCGATCTATCCACCAAACCCCGCGCTCTCATTTTCGATTGGGACAACACGCTGGTCGACAGTTGGCCGGTGATCCACGATGCGCTCAACACGACCTACCGCGCCTTTGGGTTGCGCGAATGGACGCTCGACGAAACCCGCGCCAACGTGCGGGAATCCGTGCGCGACCGGTTCCCCAAGATTTTCGGCGACGAGTGGGAAGACGCGTCCGATGTCTTTTACAAGCGCTACGCCAAAATCCACGCCGACGCGATCAAACCACTCGACGGTGCCGACGATATGCTCGAATACCTGACAAAGGCCGGGTTTTATCTCTGTATCGTTTCCAACAAGCGCGGCGATTACCTGCGAAAGGAAGCAAAGTCGCTCGGCTGGCACCGGCATTTTTCCGCCCTTGTCGGCGCATTCGATGCGGACCGGGACAAACCGGACCCGGCGCCGGTGCATATGGCGCTGGAGCAGGGGGATTTCAAACCGGGGCCGAAGGTCTGGTTCGTCGGCGATGCCGACATCGACCTGACGTGCGCGATCAATACGGGCTGCATTCCCGTGCTGTTGCGCCCGGAAGCACCCGGCGACGGCGAGTTCGGCGAACATCCGCCGGTCCATCATTTCGGGAACTGCCAATCGCTTTGCAATTTCCTGCAATCCATGTAATCTCCTTCGCTTGGAACAAAAAATCCGCGCCTAAGGTACGGAAAAACCTATAAACCGCCGCGAAAACGTGGCGACGAACAGGGGGAATAAAGAATGTCCGCAGATAAACCCCAAAACGTGCAGGACGTTTTCCTTAATTACATTCGCAAGAACAAGACGCCGGTCACCGTGTTTCTGGTCAACGGCGTCAAGCTTCAGGGCATTGTGACCTGGTTCGATAACTTCTCGGTCCTGCTGCGGCGGGACGGTCACACCCAGCTTGTCTACAAACACGCTATTTCGACGATCATGCCGTCGACGCCCGTTCAGCTGTTCGAGCCGGAAAAGGACGATTCAGCCGAGGATGCGTGAGTAAGCAGGGCGCTGGCGGCGGCATAGATCGGCGTCCGCAGCGCGAACGCTGCGTTGTCGTGCATCCTGAAATCGGCGCAGACGCGACCGACGGCCGTGAACGCGAGGCGCGGCTCGAGGAAGCCGTCGGCCTTGCCATGGCCATCGACCTCGACATCGCGCACGCCGAAGCGTTCACCATCAAGCAGCCGAAGCCCGCGACCCTGATCGGCGGCGGTGTCGTCGAGCGCATTTCAGACGTGCTCGAAGACCTCCATCACGCCGACGAGGAAGCCCCCAAGCCGGTCATCATCGTCGACGCGCAGTTGACGCCGGTCCAGCAACGCAACCTGGAACGCGCCTGGAGCGCCAAGGTGCTCGACCGCACCGGGCTCATTCTCGAGATCTTCGGCGCCCGGGCGCGGACGCGGGAAGGGCGGCTGCAGGTCGACCTCGCGCAGCTGACCTATCAGTTGGGCCGGCTCGTCCGCTCGTGGACACACCTCGAACGCCAGCGCGGCGGCGTCGGCTTCATGGGCGGTCCCGGCGAAACCCAGATCGAGACCGACCGGCGTTTGATCCGCCAGCGCATCGACAAGCTGAAAAAGGACCTGGCCGACGTCTCGCGCACGCGCGACCTGCACCGCGCCGCCCGGCGCCGGGTGCCGCATCCGGTGATCGCGCTGGTGGGCTACACCAACGCCGGAAAATCTACTCTTTTCAACAGGTTGACCGAGGCCGGCGTGGTCGCGCAGGACCAGCTTTTCGCGACCCTCGATCCGACCATGCGGGGGCTCAGGCTGCCGAGCGGGCGCGACGCGATCCTGTCGGACACCGTCGGGTTCGTGTCCAACCTGCCGCACGAACTGGTGCAGGCGTTCCATGCCACGCTGGAAGAGGTGATCGAGGCCGACGTCATCGTTCACGTCCGCGATGTCGCGCACCCGGACACCGAATCGCAGAAGGCCGACGTGCTGAACGTCATGGCAGAACTCCACGTGGTGCCCACGGACGGCGCCGCCAACGACGACGACGCCAATGCCAAACCGGTGGTCGAGGCGCTCAACAAGGTCGATCTGCTGGACGACGAAACCCGCGAGTTCATCACCAACCGGGCGCGTATCGGCAACCAGGCGGCGGTGCCGATCTCGGCGATGACGGGGACGGGCTGCGCCGAACTGCTGGACGTGGTTGACGACATTCTGACCAGCCACTACCTGCACCGGACCATCGACCTGCCGTTCGAGAACGGCGCCGCGCTGGCGTGGCTCTACGAGCGCGCGGAGGTGCTGTCGCGCGAGGACAGAGAGGCCGGTGTCCACCTGGACCTCCGCATCGCGCCCGACGTCGCCGCCAGATTCGAACAGAAGTTCGAAACGCCGCTGGAGCCGCGGTGAATTCAGTCAACAATTTCGTTTGATATGGCTTTAAACGTCAGAATTGGACACTACATCTAGTGACGATCAAGTTTAATAAGTAATTTTTACCCATCCGATTCGCCTTATTTGTGCCCATATTTTGTGCATTAATGCTCAAAATTGGCTTTTAAACCACAATATCTCATGTTAAGTAACTATCGGTAATTTAAGTAGAATCTTGCGCCTATCTTTCCATTTACGAATTGTCAAGACTGTTTGTTTGATATAGTCTGCGCGATAACAATATTAACGAGCGCTTAATGCTTTGCGCACCCTCTAGGAAGGAGAACGATGATGACCGAGCGAGAAAAACTAATCGCCCGGTTTGAGCAAAAACGGGCAAATGGGTTGATCGACACAAAATTTTTTGTGCGATCCCATGACCAGTTCACTGTCGATGATTTCATCGCTCAAGCAAATCGTATCGACGATTTGGTTGAAGCTGGTGATTGTCGTCGCCATGAGAACTTTGATGAAGCATTTGAACAGAAGGACTTTTCCCACGTCCTTCGTTAATTACTCGCCTTGCGATAATTAGCGCTTCAATTTACTGTAAAAAACGGGCCATGTTAGTGGCCCGTTTTTTTATCAAATTACTTGAGTGAACCTCACATGGACGACGTTTTTGAAAAAATCGAAGAGGTACATAAACAACTTCGTCGAAATGATAAGTTTCATCTTCTCCCAATAAAACTTGATGATATTAAAGACGCGATTGTGGCGAAATCTCCAGTGGATGAAATCCATTTTATAGAAGTTCCAACCGGGAAATTGATCGCCGATACACGTATACAAGGAAAAATTGAAATATACGAAAGGGCACCAGCCGTTTACGCATTACCTAATACAGTTGCAGATATCTATTATTTGGATGGATTGAACGAAGCTGAGAGACGCTTCGTAGTTTGCAAAGAGATGGCCCATTTACTCATCCATGACGGGAGAGTAAGAAATGCTGACGAATTGATCGATTTAATAAATGCCTTAGTGCTTCCAGTTCCACTAAGAGATTTTATCGCCAAGATGGCGAACCAGCCTCAATTTGCCTCCGAGATGTTCGCAAATATGTTTGGGTTAGAACTCTTGTGTCCATTTCAATTTCGTGAGCAGTTTTTCGTCGAACTGCAAAACGGAGAAAAGACATACGAAGATATATCCAGTATCTTCGCCGTACCAACTGAGTGCGTAAAAATGCTGTTCACTGCTGAATTCCATGAAGTTCAGCGATCAATTCGAAAACGCCTAAAATCGTAACAGTAATATTTAAGTTACCACTAGTTGAACTAGGCAATCAGGCAAGTCCACTCAAAAAATACGTTCGTCGTGACCTCGCGCCCCAAACCGGATACACAGGCGCTTCTACTAGTAGAGGAGGCGCCGATGGCGACCCGCGAGGCCCAGAACAAGTGGCGGCTGACCAACCGCTACGTCAAACGCCAGCTCAACGTGATGGCGCGCGAACATATCCATATCAAGCTCGACGAATTCGCCGCCGCGTTCGATCTGCGCGGCAAGGGCGAGGCCGTGACCTTCGCCGCTTTCGTCACGCAGGCCCTGATGCAGCGGAGCGAGTTTTCCGACGAGGCGAAGAAGATCCTCGACGATGCGGCGGCTGCATATCACCGCGACAGGGACCTATATATCAACTGATGAAGCACGTTCTCGACAATCCTGCGCAGGTGCTCGACATCATGCGCGACGTGGCGGATGCGGAAATCCTGCCGCGTTACCGCTCGCTCGCCGATCACGAAATCTCGGAAAAGAAACCGGGCGACCTGGTCACCATCGCCGACAAGGAGTCCGAAGCCGCACTGAGCCGCTACCTGACGGCGCTGCTGCCGGACAGCCGCGTCGTCGGCGAAGAAGGCTACGAGGCCGACCGCAGCATGCTCAAGGCACTGGCCGAACCGGGGCCGGTCTGGATCGTCGATCCGGTCGACGGCACGCACAACTTTGCGCACGGCAAATCGCCGTTCACCGTCATCGTCGCCCTCGCCATGGACAGCGAGATCGCGGCGGGCTGGATCATTGACCCGATCACGCAAGACGCCGTCTGGGCGATCCGGGGCCAGGGTGCCTGGATGAAGGACCCGGCCGGAGTGATCACCCAAGCGTTCCGGCCGGCGAAACCCTTCAACGAAGGCGTCATGACGGCGGGGTGGAAACTGCGCGGCCGTCTGGAACGGGCGGCACAAGAGCTGTCGCAGCCATTGCCCCGGATCACCGAGCGTTACCGCTGCGTCGGCCGCGAATACATGGACATTGCGACCGGCAAACTCGATTTCGCGCGGTATGGTGGTCTTTTGAAGCCGTGGGACCACGCCGCGGGCGTCCTGATCGTCGAGGAAGCCGGGGGCAGGGCGCGGCGGATCGACGCCGACGAGCCCTACCGGCTGTCGACACGTCTGAATGCGCAGTCGCTCGGGGTCTGTGGCGCGATGACGCAGTGGGACGATTTCGCGAAACTGGCAATCCGCGCCGACGAACTGATGTGACCTCGCGCGGTCAGTTAATCGAAATTGACCGTATCCTTGACGATATAGAGCGGCCGATTGCGGGTATCGCGGTAGATGCGCGAGATGTAGAGCCCGACGATGCCCATGCCGGTCATCAGGCCGCCCCACAGCAAAAGGGCGAAGAACACCCAGCCGGCCACCGCGCAACTCCAGCCGATCAGCGCGGCAAGGCCCGTCAGAACGAGACCGCCCGCGCCCAGCGCCGTGCCGGCCAATCCGGCATAAAGCACGAGATGCAGCGGAAACATGGAAAACGACGTCAGGCCGTCGACGAAGGTCTTGACCGGTCCACGCGAAAAAACACCCGGGAAGTGGGTTTCACCGGCGGCGCGCGGCTGGCGGCGGTACGCCACCTCAGCGCGCTCGAAGCCGATCCACTGGGTCAGGCCGCGCAGATACGGCTGCGCCTCGTCGAGTTTCAGCAACTCGTCGACGGCACGGCGCGACAGCAGGCGGAAATCCCCCGCTTCGACCGGCAGGTCGATCTCGGAACGGAAATTGATGACCTTGTAGGCCATCTTGGTGGCCCAGAGGCGGAACGCCGTTTCGCCGTCGCGGCTGAGCCTGCGCGTATAGACGAGGTCGGCGCCTTCGCGCCATTTTTCGATCAATTCGGGAATGACCTCGGGCGGGTCCTGAAGATCGGTGTCCATGTAGACGATGGCATCGCCCTTGGCGTACTTCATTCCGGCCAGCACGCACTCGCTGACACCGAAGTTCCGGGCCATGTTGATGATCTTGATGGCCTTGTTGGCCGACGCGTGTTTCTCGAGGATCGCGAGGGAGTCGTCGGTGGAGAGATCGTTGACGAAAAGAACTTCGTACGGACAGCCGACGCCGTCGAACATCTTGGTCACGCGGGCGATCAGTTCTTCCAGCACGTCCGCTTCGTTGCGAAACGAAAACACCAGCGAAATCATACTCTTGTCAGTACGGGCTTCGGTCACGTCGGGTCCCCCGGAAATTCGATGGCGTCAATATCCGCGCCGACACGAAACTGTCAAGGTTTGCCGGATCAAGCGTATTCCAGACCGTCCGGTTCGTAGACCACGATCTTGGAGCCGACGTTGTCGATAGCGATCTTGACCGATACCAGGTCCTTCAGCGCAGCACGCACCTTGGCCTGCTTTTCGGGCTCGACGATGAACAGCATGAAGCCGCCGCCGCCGGCGCCGAGAAGCTTGCCGCCCGATGCACCGGCGCCCATGGCCGCCTCGTAGATCTCGTCCACCAGCGGTGTCGTCACGCCGTCGGCCAGTTCGCGCTTCAACAGCCAGGACTGGTGCAGCAGCTTGCCGACATCCGAAATCGGGCGGCCGTCGTCGACCAGGATCGCCAGCGCTTCGTCGACCATGGCATGCATGGCGGAAAGCTGTTTCTCCCGGGCATCGATGTTTTCGATCTGCTTTTCGGCCATGACCGGCGCCAGACGCGACAGGCCGGTAAAGACCAGCAGAAGATGGTCCTGCAAGTCTTCGCGGCGGTGGCGGTCGACCATCACGGGCTGCACGTCGAAATCGCCGGTCTTGAGAAAATCGATCCGGTTGAGGCCGCCGTAGGCCGCCCAGATCTGGTCCTGACAGCCGACTTTCTCGTTGATGACCTCGTGCTCGATCCGGATGGCTTCGCGCGCCAGGTCGCGTTTCGAGATCATCTTGCCCTCGAAAGCGGCAAGCGCGTTGGTCAGACCGACGGTGAAGGACGACGACGAACCGAGGCCCGAACGTGCCGGAAGATCACCGTCGTGGTGGATTTCCACGCCCTCGTCGGGTTTGTGCTCGGAAAGCACGCCCTTGACCGCCGGGTGCTGGATTTCATCGATGGATTTGACGTTCTCGACCACCGAATAGACGATCCGGTGCTTGTGCTCAAAAAACGGCGGCAGGCGCCGGACCGAGATGTAGCAGTATTTGTCGATGGCGAACCCGAGCACGGCGCCGCCATGCTGTTCGTACCATTTCGGGTAGTCGGTTCCGCCGCCGAAGAGCGAGACACGAAACGGTGTCCGGCAGATAATCATGTAGTCCCCCTGTCTCCGGCGACATTGCCGATCACCCGGGCCGCCCGGGCCAGGCTTTCGGGTGTGCCGATGTCGATGAAAGGTACGTCACCCGCGTCGTAAGCGGCAAGCGACGAGGGCGGAAGCGCCTGAAAAACGTCCCGTTCCAGCGACGGCCCCGGCATACGCTCCAGCATTTCCCACGCTTCTGGCCCGAACGCATAAACGCCCGCGTTGATCAGTCCGGCACCGGCACCCGGGATTTTCTCGCGAAATGCCTGGATTCGGCCCGCCGAGTCGGTCTCGATCTGGCCGAACCGGCCGGCATCCGGCACTTTGACGCAGAGCAAAGTCGCCGGCACACCCTCTGTCACTTGAGCCTTTGCCAACGCACCGAGATCGGCCCCGGTCCAACTGTCGCCGTTCATGACCAGCGACACCTCGGAGGCGACGTGCTGGCGGACATGGCGTAGCGCGCCCGCTGTGCCCAGCGGCTCATCTTCGATGACGGGAACGATCTCCAAGCCGTCGCGCGGCATCGCCGTCACGTAATCGACAATGCGGGTCGCCTGATGGCCGAGGCTCAGGATTACTCGCCGGGCGCCGAAAGCCTGCAGCCAGTCGAGCAGGTAATCGAGGTAGGTGCGCTCGTTGATCGGTGCCAGCAGCTTGGGCACATCACCCAGAACGGGCCGGATGCGGGTGCCCAGACCCCCGGCCAGAACGACGACGTCGATGTTGGAAAGGGCGTCAGACATCAGGCAATCTCGTCGTCATCCCCGCGAAAGCGGGGATCCATAAAGGGCGAGGTAGCATAAGGGTGGATTCCCGCTTTCGCGGGAATGACGAACTTGCAAACGCGGCAATATGAGGCTCACGCCTCACTCCGCCGCCTCCAGTTCCTCGACGAGGCGGCGTTTCAGGCGGTGCTCGGCCATTTCCTCGATATGCTTGCGCGTATCCCAGCCGAACTGCTGCGTCACCATGTCGAGGTAACGCTTGCCTTCGAAATATTCGTGGAACGCGAGATCGCGGAAGCGAAGCACCTCGGCGGCCGAGACCTTTTCTGTCGGCAGCGGGCGGCAGTCGTAGCTGTGCTGTGAATAGCCGGCCCAGCTTTCCGGCAACGGCCAGTCGTTCTGGATCGCCATCGCATAGAGCGGCGAGCCGGGATAGGCCATCGCCGAGTAGAAGTTGGCGTATTCGCAGTTGAGCTCGACGGCAAGATCCAGCGTCGCCTGCATGCTTTCCATGTCATCGTCGGGCAGGCCGAAGATGAAGTTGCCGGCAACCTTGATGCCGGCCTGCTGGATCATGCGGACGATGCCGACGATCTCTTCCTGGTCAAAGGCCTTGTCGGCGCCGTCACGGACAAGGTCGGAACCCGACTCGATGCCCAGCGCCAGCCACTGGAACCCAGCCTTACGAAGCTTTTCCAGCATCTGCGGCTTGACCGTGTCGACCCGCGCGTAGGCCCAGATGTTCAGGTCCGTGATACCACGCTCGATAATACCGTCGCAGACGGCCATCACGTGGCGCTCGTTGAGCACAAACATCTCGTCGATGATCTTGAACGTCTTCACGCCGTACTTCTCGCGCAGCATGGCGATTTCCTCGACCACCTTCTCGGGCTTACGCATGCGGTAGCGGTTGATGTCGAACGGCGCGTTGATGCAGCAAAACACGCATTTGAACGGGCAGCCGAGCGAGGTGTAGATCGACGCATATGGCATCCGGTTTTCAAGTTCGCCGAAGCACTGCCAGTTGTGGGCGCGGTATTTCTCCATCGGCAGCAGGTCCCACACATCACCGTGCAGTTCCGCGTCCAGATCCTTGATCAACGGCGCCGCCGGGTTAATCGTGAACTGGCCGTCCTTCATCCAGACAAGGCCAGGAACGTCCGTCAGCGCGTCGATCGTCGATCCCGCGTCGATGGCATCCAACAAGCCGTTCACGGTTTCCGGGCCTTCGCCCTTGCAGGCGTATTCCGCCGCTTCCTCGTTCAGCGTCTGCTCCGGCAGCGCGGAAACATGCCCGCCGACGAAGATCACCGGAATATCGGGCGTGACGTCCTTGATGACACGCGTCGTTTCGCCGGCGGCGACCATCTGCTGCGTCGATGCCGACGGCTGGTGGCCGAACACGATCATCGCGACGAGCTTCGGGTTCAGGTCCTTGATACGCTCGGCGACGCTCTCCGGGCCCATGCTCTCGGCCTCGGAATCCAGGATCACGATATCGCGGCCCTTGTCGCGCACGTAGCCGCCGATCAGGCGGCACCAGAGCGGCGGTTCGATCGCCGTCAGCTCGTTGCCGAGCTGCTGATAGATGCGCTCACGGCCGCCGGGATTGACGAGGACAAGATCGGGTCGGGTCGAGGTCATGCGGGTTCCGTTAAATACAATGATTCTGTGCGTTTATATCATCTTACGTCATCCCCGCGAAAGCGGGGACCCAGATCAACCGCACTGCCACGTTCTGGGTTCCCGCTTGCGCGGGAATGACAATATCTACCGCTAAACGTTGCCGTACTGGCTGTTGCGGATCATGCGGAAGCCCTTGATCAACTCGGCAATACCATCATCGAGCGAGTAGGCGGGTTTGAAACCGGTCGCCTCAATCTTCTCGTTGGAGACGATGTAGTCGCGCTTGTCCGGGTCTTCGCCGATCGGCGCTTCCATGAAGACGAAGCTCGGCACGTGCTCGCGGATTTTTTCGCACAGCTCGCGCTTCGACAGGTTCGCATCCGACAGGCCGACGTTGTAGGGCTCGTCCTTCATCGTCTCGAAGTTCTCAAGCCCGTGGACGAAGGCGCGGGCCACGTCGCGAATGTGAATGTAGTTGCGCTTGAAGTCAGCCTCGAACAGTACCACGGCGCGGTCGTTGACGGCGCGGTAGACGAAGTCGTTGACCAACAGGTCGAGCCGAAAACGCGGCGCCATGCCGAACACGGTGGCGAGACGGAAGCTGATCGCGTTGCCGCGTTCCAGCACCGCGGCCTCGGCCTCGACTTTGGTCGTGCCGTAAAGCGAAATCGGCCGCAGCGGGGTTTCCTCCGTGCAGAATTTTCCTTTTTCCCCAATGCCATAGCCGGAATTGGTGATCGGCATCAGAATGCGCTGATCCTTGGACAGCAGTTGCGCCAGCATCACCACCGCATCACGGTTGATGCTCGTGGTGCCGAGTTGGTCGTTATTGCAGAGCGGCGCGCCGACGAGGGCAGCCAGCGGGATCACCACATCGGCGTCCTTGATCAATCCCTTGATCAGGCCCGCATCGCGGGCATCGCCGCGCACCACGTCGAAATCCGGATTGGCGCAGACATGGGCGAGGGGGTTCTGCTTGAACATGAAGTTGTCGAGCACGGTGACCTTGTGGCCCTGGTCCAGAAACGCCGGCACCATGATGGAGCCCAGGTATCCGGCACCGCCGGTGACGAGAATGTTCAGTTTTTCGCTCATGATCGAGCCGCTCCTTTGTCGTCATTCCCGCGAAAGCGGGAACCCAGTCGTCAAATATCTCACCCTTCCTGGATCCCCGCCTGCGCGGGGATGACAAGCAGGGGCTTAGGCGGGCTGCGCCGCCCCATCCAGCACCTCGTAAAGCTTCCTTATCTGTGGCTCAAGGTCGTGCGGGTGGTTGCCGCAGAAAAAGCCGTTATCGTGCGCGATATTAGCGTTGGCGATCTCGCCCACGGTCTCGTAGTCGTAAAACTTCATCACGTCATGACGCAGGATGCAGCCGCCGGTGATGATCCGGTAGCCGATATCCGCAGCAGCCAGCGCCTCGAACACCCGCCCCCGGTCGATGTTCATCGCCGGATTGAGGATGATCGGGAAGCAGAAGCTGGAATGCGCACCGTTCTCACGCTGGATGATGAAGCGCTCGTCCGGGCCCAGAAGTTCGTTGAAAAGCGCCAGATTCTTGCGGCGCTGCGCCGTGAAACCGGGGAGTTTCTTCAATTGTTCCCTGCCGATGGCGCCGGACATCTCGGTCGGCCGCACATTGTAGCCGGGCAAAATGAAGCGATAAGCCTCGAAAAAGTCATCGCTGCGGCCTTCGAATACGGGGGAATCCTGTGGCAGGTCACGGGTCCAGCCGTGCGCCCGGAGTGCGCGCATCAGATGATACGTCTCCAGATCGTCGGTCAGGATCATGCCGCCTTCCATGGTGGCGATGTGGTGCGAGAAGAAGAACGAGAAGGTGTTCACGTCGCCAAAGGTGCCGGCCTTCTTGCCGTTCAGTTCCGCATCCAGGCTTTCGCAGTTGTCTTCCATGAAGACGAGGCCGTGCTTGTCGCAGAAGTCCCGCATGACGTCGAGATCGCACGGGTTGCCGAGGATCGAGACGGCAACGAGCATCTTGGTGTCGGGCGACAGCGCGTCTTCGAGCTGCGAGACGTCCATGTTGAGCGTATCCAGCTCGACATCGACGATCTTCATCTTGAGCCCGTACTGCTGCAGCGGATGGTATGTCGTGGCCCATGAAACGGCCGGAACAATCACTTCATCACCGCGCTTCAAAGGATTGTTTTTCTTGAAAAATTGCGCAGCGACAGCAATCAGGTTCGCACTCGATCCCGAGTTCACCATAACGCCGTACTTCTTGCCGTGATAGGCCGCGAACTCTTCCTCGAACGCCGTCACGTTGGCGCCCATGGTATACATGTCGCTGTCGATCACGCGCTGGATCGCGGCAATTTCCTCGTCGTCCCAGCTGGACGCCGCGAGCGGATAGAACATCTCGCCGCTTACTCCATGGTACGGGTACCCTCGGTACCCGGCGTCGCGGAATTCGGGTTGACGATGTCGGGCATGGCCGGATTTTCCCACCCTTCGATCGGCTCGATGAACATGTTATTACGGAACTCGTCGCGTGGCAGGTACGGGTACATGTCCTCCACCGGGGTCGACCAGCCGAAGATACGCGGCTCGTACGTATGGTATTCGTGCATGTTGACGTCGCAAACGACCGGGCCATCGTCGAACGCCATGACGGTGTCGATCATGCCGTCGATCTCCGCGTTCTTGGAGATTTCAAAGGTCTGCACGTCGAAACCCTTGGCCACGTTGACGAAATTCGGCGGGTTGTAGCCGACCGGACCGCAGGCCTCGCAGCGGCCCTGGAAGTTGGTCTCCTGGAACGCCTTGGTGATGCCGTAGATGTGATTGTTGAGGATGAACGTCTTCACCTTCATCCCGTAGTTCTTCATGGTCTGCAGTTCCTGAATGTTCAGGATCATGCCGCCGTCGCCGATGATAGCGACCACGTTTCGGTCAGGATCGGCCATCCACGCGCCCATCGCACCACACATGGAAAAGCCCATCGGCGCATTGCCGTTATTTGTCAGGTACAGCTCGCCGAACTTGGTCTCGAACGCATGCGCGACGACCACCGACGTCCCGCCGAGATCACAGACCAGAATGTCGTTCGGGCTCATTTTCTCGGACAAACGGCGCATGAAGGCATACGGGTGCACGTATTCCTTGTTGTCGTGGGTATAGGCGCCGTCGTTGAACATCTCCGGACGGACCGGATCGTATTTGATCCGCCATTCGCGGCACTGCGCATTCCACTTCTCGTGGGTCGGCAGGTTGCCGGCGGCGCGCTCTTCCTTGAGCCGCTTCAGCAGACGCTGACAGAAATCGCGAACGTCACAGAGGATGTTCACATCGAACGGCACCTGCTGCAGACGCGGCTGCAGCAACGCCTTGTCCAGATCGACAACGTATTTCTTCGCCTCCCGTGCGAACGTGTGGATGTTGCCGCCCGTAATACGGCCGGAAATCCGCGATCCGATCCCCATCAAGAGGTCCGAGTTCTGGATGCCGAAGTTGCGCCCGGCGCCGCCGTAGGTGCCGATACGGCCGCCGTAGTACTCGAAATCGGACGTGATGATATCGAGCGCATTCCAGGTGGGGTAGGCCGGAACCATCGCCACTTCGGCGATTTCCCGAACCAGGTCGACCGCGTTGCCGATGCGCGCACCGCCGCCGACGATGAACGCCGGGCGTTCGGCCTTCTTGAGATCCTCGATGTACTGCTCCACCTGTTGATCGACAATGTCGGTCGAGTAGTGCACGCGCGCAGCGTCGGAATCGAAGCTGAACAACTCGTCGGGTTCGATCTCGGCCTTCTGGATGTCGATCGGAATGTCGATCACGCAGGGCCCCGGACGGCCTTCCTTGGCAAGATGGAAGGCTTTTTCCATCTCGTAGCGGATGTCCTTGGGATCGGTGATCATCACCGCGTTCTTGGTGATCGATTCGACGATCGAGACGACGTCCGTTTCCTGAAAGCCGACCTGACGCACGCTGGGGTCAGGACGCATGAACTGGGAATTGATATTGCCGGTGATGAAGATGCACGGCACCGATTCATAGAAGCAGTTGGCAATCGGATTCACGAGGTTGAGCGCGCCCGGACCTGACGTCGCGATCGCGGCTCCCGGGATGCCCTTGACGCGGCCGTAGCACTCGGCAGCGAAGCCCGCGCCCTGTTCGTGCATGGTGGCCACATACTCCGTCTTTTCGGCGCGCGTGAATGCGTCGATCAGGTGGCCGTTCGCCGACCCGTAAAGAACAAAAACCTTGTCGATTCCCTGATCGCCCAGAAAATCGATGACATAGTCAGCTAGCTTCATAAACCCTCGTCCCCATTCGTGGATTTCGCCCGCGTCACCGACCGGTCAACGGTTGTCGGACACATGCGGAATTGAACCTTCAGGATTGCCCGGGCGTATACAACATTCGCACCATGTGGCCAAGGTTTAATCGCCCTCTAAAGGGCGGATATCCTTAAGTTGAGGCCCATTGCCGCATTGCGCGTCAGGACCGCTTCCGGCACTGGTAAATATCGAAGAATTTGCGGCTCTCGGTTTTTTTATAGGCACCGTCGAACGAATCGCGAAATGCCTGTCCATAGACGTCCTTGCCGTAATAGCCGATCCACCCGAACGGGCGCTCGCCGGCGGGCACGAGCCAGATATCTGTCCGGCAGGTCTCGATCAGCGCCCGCGTCGCGGCAGTGATTTCAATGCCCCATGCCGTGGTATCGATCAGGATCGAGGTATCGAGAGAATAGGGGTGTCCGGCAAACACCAGCCGGGTACGCTGATAGGTTCGGCGATAGCTTTCGTTGCTGTTACCAATGCCGATTTCAATGCTTTTTCCGGTGTAGTCCGCAGCGATCGCCTCTATTTCGGCAGCAACCGCCGTCGCGCTGTCCCAGTCGAGATTGCGGGCAAATCGTTTTTCTGCCGGGATCGCCGTCACGTTCATCACGACAGCGATCAACACCGCCGTCACCATCGCAGGCGTCGCCGGTGACAGCCGCGCCAGGCCGCGCGCGGCAAGGTCAAACGCCACGGCAGCAAAGGGCAAAAGGTAATACATACCGGCCCCCGGTTTCTGCGCCGGATAACAGACGACTGCGATGGCCAACACCAGCCCCAGCGACATCGCTGCGACGTCGCGGCGCTCTTCGCCCGGCATCGTGCGCCAGGCCCACATCACGAATACCAGCGGCGGCAGAACGTAATACCCGGCGTAACGGAGGACCTTGACCAGCTCAGGCAGTGAATTCGGCTTGTCCGCCATAAGGCCGACCAGGTCCATCAGATAACGGAACTCGAACACCGGCGTCGCGAACGGCAATGCGGTCACCGCGGCTGCGATCAGGACCGTTGCAATGCAAGCCTTGATCCCGTCGCGCACCAGCATCAGGATTCCGAACGGCAGGAAATAGAGCGCTGCAAAGACCTTCAACCCGATGACGACGCCGATCAGCAGTCCGAAGCAGATGACCCGGAATGCCGTGCCCCGCCCAACCGTGTTATTGACCCAGACGCCAAGCGCGGCACTCAGCATCATGAACGTTTCCGGCCGGTCCCAGATGCTCGCCGGCAGGTTCACGACAACCACGCCTGCAGTGCAGCTCAGGGCAAATGCCATCACCGTCCGGCCGCGTCCACGCTGCGCCATGACGCATGCCACAAGTGTCAGGGCAAGCGCCGCGATACCCGGCGCTTTGCCGATCAACACGTCCGCGCCGAATACGGAAAATACGGCGGCATGAATGAGATAAAGATAGGGTCCGTACAGATTGGTCGTCCGTTCCGCGTCGTCAATCGGCAAGTAGACCGGGTGACCGTCCAGCAAACGCCAGGCCAACGACACGATATTCGGCTCTCCGGTATCAAGGTACCCGGGATAAAACAGGTACGTGAAACCGATGCCGAGAACGTTGAGCGCCGCAAACACGGCAACGGCGACAAGCGCATACGATGCGGCACGCTGCATCATCGAGTTTACCCGTTCGCCAAGGTGGAGAAGCCGCCCGACTTGAGGTCTTCGACGCGATCCGCATGGCAGGCAAAAACGTTCATCTGCTGCGGCAGCATGAAGCGCTGTTCACTCGCAAACGGCACGATGGCAAGGCGGCAGCCGTCACCCGGCATGCGTCCGCCAGGATCGGGAAGAACCGCCGGCCCGTCGTCGGTCACCACTTGCCAGGCCGGCTGAAACAGGATGTACCCGGCGTCTTCCAGCAGTTGCAGAGCGCGCAGCGTCCGTGTCGGTTTCTCATACGTCAACCAGCTCTCAACGATGATGAAGGGCTTGCTTTGCGCCAGCACCTCACGCGCACCCGAAAGCGCCTCGAATTCGTGATCCTCGACGTCCATCTTGATGACGTCCGGGCGTACGTTCAGATCGTCCAGCCGGTGAACGGGAACTTCGACCCGGCCCGCACCCTCGCGCCCGAACCCGCTGCCGGCGATCCGGTTGAGGCCGGTTTCCTTGTCGTGGATTGCCATGACGGCAGTGCCGTCGGCGTCCGAGAGCGCTATGCCGTGCACCGTGATTCTCGCGGCGAGGCCGAAATCGTCGATCAGGCCGGTCAGGTCCCCACGCGTCACCGGCGCCGGCTCGAAGCTGTGAATCGCACCGTCATAGCCCGACACTGACGCCGCATAGAAGCTGAAGTACCCCCAGTTGGCGCCGATATCGAAAAACGTCCGCGACCCGGTCAGCAAGGAGGAAAGCAGGCCGGAGACATCCGGCTCGTAGCCGGCGGCATCGTGGCCGAAATAAATACTGCCGAAGTGCGGATGCCGCGCGTCGAACGTCGCCGACTTCGCACCCGAAGGCGTTTGCAGCGTTACCGCACCGCGCCCGCCCAGTTTCAGAACATCCTGGGCGAGATCGTATACCAGCCGAACCGGTTTTTTCCCGAACCGCTTCGCCCAGCGTTTGCGATATCGGTGGTGCGCGGCCCGCGCCAGTTTCGCGATCAACGGCAGGTCCGATGTCACGAACGGCTGGACGGGCAAGGCGGGTGCGATGAGCGTTTCGGCAAGCATAAAGGTTTGTCCACCATCGCCGTACCGCAATCAAGCTTTTCGGGCAGGTCACGGGGTTTCCAGCGGACGGCCGGTGTGGTTCACTCAATCCTCTTTCGCCGCGCCTGTCCGGCGCCATCGGAGCCACGTTCGCATGTCGATTTTCTATGAAACCTACGGGGCATCGAAGAGCTATTCGACGCCTGCGCTGTCCGCAAAGCATGCCGGGCGCTTCGACCGGGAGGTCTGGGCGCCGGCGGGACTTTCCGCCGATATGCGGTGTCTTGAAATCGGTTGCGGGACGGGCCAGTTCCTACTTTATCTTCACGAAAAAGGCGTCACCGGTCTCAAGGCCATCGACCTCGACAAATCGCTCGGCACCGTTATTCCGGCGCCGGTCCGCGAGAGTTTCGAGGCGACCGATGTCTGGGCCTTTCTTGAAAAAGCGACGTCCGAGGCGCCCTACGACCGAATTTTCATGTTCGACGTGTTCGAACATTTCGTGCCCGAGGACGGTTTGCAACTGCTGAACGGCCTCGACGGCATTCTCAAGCCGGGTGGTGCGATCATCCTGAAGATGCCAAACGCATCCTCGCCGTGGGGCTTGCAGTTCCAGCACGGTGATCTTACGCATCTTGCGCAGTACACGCCTGAAAGCATCCGTCAGATGGCCGTTGCCGCGGGGCTCTCATGCAGCAACTGCTGGGCGCATCTTCTCGGCAGCCCGAACCGCCAGCGCCTCGACAAGCTGCTGCAGGCGATCCTCAACCGCGTCGCCGCCACGCCGCCCGAAATCTGGGAAGGCAATTTCTATGCCCGCCTCGATAAGCCCGGCTGATTGCCCGAGAGCGAGGTGCAGGGGGGTTGGCAGGGCGCGGGGGCAATCCCTATATTGCGACTAACGATTTCAATTTCTTTCTTTCTCACAATCATTCCCTGGGGGGCATTCCATCATGGCAAAAGCAGCATTCATCGGTCTCGGCGTTATGGGTTATCCGATGGCCGGCCACCTGCAAAACAACGGCCACGAGGTCACCGTCTACAACCGCACCGCCGCGAAGGCCAAGAAGTGGGCCAAGGAATACGGCGGCAAGGCTGCCAAGACCCCGGCCGAGGCTGCAAAGGGCGCTGATTTCGTGTTCTCCTGCGTCGGTAACGACGACGACCTGCGCTCCGTCGTCTACGGCAAGGACGGCATTCTCGCCGGCATGAAGAAAGGCGCGACTTACTGCGATCACACGACAGCATCCGCCATCGTCGCTCGTGAAATCGACGCCGAGTGCAAGAAGAAGGGTATCAATTTCCTCGATGGCCCCGTTTCCGGCGGCCAGGCCGGTGCCGAGAACGGCAAGCTGACCGTCATGGTTGGTGGCACCAAAAAAACCTTCACCGCTGCCAAGCCGGTGATCGACAGCTATGCCGTCGCCGTCACCCTGATGGGCAAGGCGGGCGCCGGTCAGCTCACCAAGATGGTCAACCAGATCTGCATCGCCGGTCTCGTTCAGGGCCTCTCCGAAGGCCTCGCGTTCGCGCAGAAATCCGGCCTCGATGCGAAACTGGTCGTCGACTGCATTTCCAAGGGTGCCGCCGGATCGTGGCAGATGGAAAACCGCGGCTACACCATGGCCGATGACAAGTTCGACTTCGGCTTCGCGGTTGAGTGGATGCGCAAGGATCTGGGCATTGCGCTCCAGGAATCCAAGAGCAACGGCGCCCAGTTGCCGGTCACGGCGCTGGTCGACCAGTTCTATGGTGAAGTCATGACCATGGGCGGCAAGCGCTGGGATACGTCGAGCCTCATCCGCCGCCTGACGCGCAAGTAATTTCCGAAAAACGAGTGAACCGGACCGGCCTCTCCTGCAGGAGAGGCTGTTTCGTTTTGGGGGCGGGCAGGGACTAGGACTGCGGCGCGTGGACCTGGATCTTGAGCACCGGCGTCGGTGCCAGCAAGTTCGGAATCTTCCACGTGTACATCTTGTAGTTCGGGCCCTTGGAATCGAAAGGCTTCACCGTCGTCGCGTTGTGGCTGACGACACGGCCGTCGGTGAACAGCCTGAGCTCACCGGACATATCCAGTCCAGTCGCGCGCAGCCGATCCTTGATGTCACGCTTGATCGACTTGCCGAGCATCGTGATCTGGCCGGTGTTCTTGTTGTAGCTGATCCCGAGGATGTACTCGTTCCGTCGGAAGAACGTCATCGTCTTGGTCTTCAGCAGATCGCCGGACCGCTTGTAGGTGATGTGGAAGTGGCCCTTTTCGTAGTACTTGAACTCGGATGCCGCCGGGTCGCGCGCGAAGTCGTCCTTGATCAGCTGGACCTGTTCGGCTTCCTCGTCGCGGCCGATCTTGCGGTCCTTGAGGTCCTGATAAAGCTGCACCTTGGCGAGGTAACCATCGAAGATGAAGTCGTAGTAACCGGTGCGGTTGATGTCGATCTCGGCATCGAAGCGGATCGGCATGTAGCAGCTCGAAAGCACGAACACGAGCGCCAGTGCGCAGAGCGCCTTGAGCGGGCGGCAGGGGAGGTTTTTGATCATGGAGCGATGATAAATCCCCATATCAACCCCGTCACCCCAAATTCAGCCGACCGATATCCACGTGCCCATACCAGCCATGTGGTGTTCCAGCATGTGGCAGTGAAACAGCCACTTGCCCGGATTGTCGGCGACAAACGCGATGCGCACTTTCTCGCCCACGTTGACCAGTTCGGTATCGCGCCACGCCGCCCCGGAGACCATCTGGCCGTTGCGTTCGATGACCTTGAAATGGTGGCCGTGCAAGTGCATCGCATGCGGCCAGCGCGTGTCGTTGACCATGTTGACCGTCAGCGTGCGCCCCAGGTCGACCTTGGCCAGCGGCGTCTCCGTTCGCCCGGCGACGCCGTTGAACGCCCACGCCTGACCCTGGTCCAGCACCAGCGAGCGCATGTCGAACATGCGGCCGTTGTGCATGGCACCTCGCATCCGGCCCATGGCGCCGCCTTCCATGACCAGATCCACGTTCAATGAATTTACCAGATTCAAGTTAATTTTATTGATTGGATTGGCCGGCAACACCAGCGGTTCATCCAGCACTTGCGCTCGCACCGGCTCGCCCTCGACGACGATGGTCGCCGCGCCGATCGGCGGATCGATGGAGACCTCCATCACATCGAATTCAGCCCCCGGCGTTGCCGGGATATCCACGATCAGATCGGCGCGCTGTGCCGGTGCCAGGACGAGCGCATCATCTAGCGGTTCGGGCGTTGCCAGCGGCTGCCCGTCGATCGCGGCAACCCAACCGTTCAGGCCGGGAAACGCGAACGCCATGATCCGTGCATTGGCGGCGGATATACAGCGCAGCCGCACCCGCGCGCCGGGGCGGACGCGGTAAGTGGGCTTGGTATCACCGTTCACGGTCAGCCAGTTCCCCATGCGCCCGCCGTGGGAAGCGTCGTGAACGTTGCCGAAGCCGCCGTCGATGGAGCCGTCGTCGTTCAGCAGCCAGTCATCGGCGATGAACAGGAGATCCTGATCGACAGCGACCGGTTCGTCCTCCTCGACGATGAGCGCACCGTAAAGGCCGCGCCCGACCTGTTCCCACGACCGGTGATGCGAGTGATACCAGAACGTGCCGGCATCCGGCGACGCGAACTTGTAGCTGAAGCTCGCACCAGTATTGATCGGGTCCTGGGTCAGCCCGCTCACGCCATCCATTGCATTGTCGATGCGGATGCCGTGCCAGTGGACGGACGTGGGTTCTGCGAGCGCGTTTTCCACGCGAACATGGACTTCCTGATTGCGGGGGACCCGGATGACCGGCCCCGGACACATGTCATTGTAGGACCAGACCTCGGTCGGCGGCTTGTCCGTCCCCATCAATGGGGCGTTGCCGACACCTGGCCTGAGCGTGCGGTGCGGTTTGCCATCGGCATACGAAAGGCGCGGCAGCATGGGCGAAAGTACGGGCGAGAGCGCCGCAGCGCCTGTCACACCGAGGAATTCACGTCTTTGCATGATGGTTCCGTCAACAGTGGCAATCGCCGATCAGATAGGGCTTCCAGTAACCGGAAGGTCAAGAATTACTGCTGAGTTGTCATTCCCGCGAAAGCGGGAACCCAGAAACTTCCAGGGCGGCATGACTGGGTCCCCGCTTTCGCGGGGATGACAAGCCTTACCTCGGTGCAAACGTCTCGTCGAAATCGCCGAGGTCCGGCATCTCGAGCACCGGTTGGTCATCCAGCGTGCGCACGTACGTCGCAAGATCGGCCAGCATCTGCTCTCGGTCGGCCTCGGAAACGTACGGCACGTGCCAGGCAATGAAGGGTTCCAGTACTTCAAGCCCGATATAGCCGAGCGTGCCCTGGAAGAAATGCTTCATCATGCCGTCCGTCAGCGGTCCATGGATCGACCCTGCACCGAACATGTGCGGGCGCCCGCCAAGGCCGAACGCCGCGAACGCCCGCTTGCCGGCGAGACCACCCGCGCCGTAGACACGCTTGCCGCCGTAGAACGGCCCCGAGATAAACACGCGCTCGACCCAGCCCTTGAGGATGGCCGGCGTGCCGAACCATTGCAGCGGGAACGTGAACGCCAGAACGTCGGCGCTCATGACACGCGCGATCTCGGATGCGATGTCGGGGGCGAGGGTGTTTTCGTTCCAGTTGTGACGCTGCTCCAGCGCGTACGTGAGGTGTTCTGGGTCGCGCCGCTGGCCGAAATCCGCCGCCGACATCACGGGATTGAAGTTCATCCTGTAGAGATCCGATACGGTGACCGTGTGCCCGATGTCCGTCGCCGTATCCGTGATCACATCGCGCATGGCGGCGGTGAAAGATTGTGGCTCCGGATGCGCGTGGACGAGGTGAATGTGCATGATCAGGCGTCCCCGTGGCTTTCGGTCCATTCGCGGACCGCGCCGTCGCGCGCCGCGCGCTGTTCGAGCTGATCGATATAGGCGTCGACCCGCGTGTCCACGTCCGTCGCAAAAAGCCGCATCCGGCCCGTCTGTTTCAGAAGCAAAAGCCCGGCGACATGAGCAAAGAACGCGGCCGTTTCGGCGTCCGCTTCGGCGTCAGGATAGCCGTAATCGATCAACGCCGCCTTGAACGGCGCCAGCGCCGCAAGGAACTTGGCGTTCAGATCCCGGTCACGCTCACGGCCCAGTCCATGTGGCTTCATGCCGCCGCGGAACAGGTAGAACCCGAGATCGAGTTCGCCCGGATTGTCGGCATAGAAATTGAAAATGCGCCGTCCGGCGATCCGCATGCGGTCCAGCGGCGCCTTGTCGGCCGGGAAACCGTCCAGCACATGCGCCACCACCTGATCGAGGGACTGGTCGAGCAGGGCTGCGTAGATGTCTTCTTTCGACGAAAAATGAAAATAGATCGCGCCCGGCGTGTAACCCGCGCGCTTGGCGATGGCGCGGATCGACGCCCCCTCGATCCCGTCAGCCTCGAAGATCGCGCGTGCCGCATCGAGGATCAGTGACTGCTTCATGCTGGAGACGGCGGCTTGGCGCCTGTCTTGCTGTTTACGGGTGTCGGGCTTGCTCATGTCGGACTCCGGGACCAATATCGGCGTTCAGTTTCGCCGCGTTTCGTTGAAAATTCAACATTGATTTAATTTTTAAACAGTGTTTAAATTTCGTCGAACGGGCGCATGATAACGCCTGCACAATGCTTGGGGAGAGCATCCGAATTCATGACCGATAACCAGAACCCCAGTCCAAAACCACAGGAAAAACCCTTGGGCGGCGTCCGCGTACTGGACATCGCAAGCTTCATCGCAGCCCCGTTCGCGGCCTCGATCATGGCCGAGTTCGGCGCCGAGGTGATCAAGATCGAACAGCCGGGCAGCGGCGACCCGTGGCGCCGTTATGGCACCAAGACGCCGCTGGAGGACTGTTCGCTCGCTTGGCTGACGGAAGCGCGCAACAAGCGCTCCATCACGCTCAACCTGCGTGAGGCAAAAGGCGCCGAGCTGTTCAAGGAACTGGTCAAGACCGCGGACGTGGTCACCGAGAACTTCCGTCCCGGCACGTTGGAAAAGTGGGGCCTCGGCTGGGATGTGTTGCGCGAGATCAATCCGGGTCTCGTGCTATTACGCGTCTCCGGTTACGGCCAGACCGGTCCCTACAAGGACCGGCCGGGCTTCGCGCGCATCGCGCACGCGTATGGCGGCCTCACGTTCCTGTCGGGCACACCGGGCGAGACGCCGGTGACGCCGGGCTCGACGTCCTTGGGCGACTACATGACCGGGATGTACGGCTGCATCGGCATCATGATGGCGCTTCGCCATCGGGACGCGACGGGGCAGGGGCAGGTCGTCGACTGCGCGCTTTACGAGAGCATCTTCCGCGCGCTCGACGAGATCGCGCCGCGATATGCCAAGGACGGCTTCGTGCGCCAGCCTGAAGGCACCGGCACGGTCAATGCCTGTCCGCACGGGCATTTCCCGTCCGGCGACGGCAAATACCTCTCCATCGCGTGCACCACCGACAAGATGTTCGAGCGCCTGACGCATGCCATGAAGCGCCCGGATCTCTGGGAGAATTACGGCGATCAGGCGGAACGCCTCGCCAACCGCGAGACCGTGTTGCAGCAGGTCGAGGCATGGACGTCCTCGATGCCGCGCGACGAGGTGATCGAGGTCTGTACCGCATCCGGCGTGCCCTGCGGCGCCATCAATTCCATCGCCGACATCTTCGCTGACCCGCATTTCCGGGAACGCGGCACGCTGGAAACGGTCGAGGTGCCGGGCGTCGGCCCCGTGGTCGTGCCGACGGCGCTGCCCAGGCTGTCGGAAACACCCGGCGAAATCACGCACCTTGGGCCCACGCTGGGCGAGGCCAACGAGATGGTCTACGGCGAGTGGCTGGGCCTCAGCGACGCCGAGATCGACCAGCTTTCGAAGGAGGGCGTGATATGAGACAGCACGCGCACCGCACGTACCTGTTTACCCCGGGCAACCACCCCAGGCGCGTCGAAAAGGCGCTCGGTCTCGATACCGACGTGGTGATCCTCGACCTCGAGGATGCCGTCGCCATCGCGGAAAAGGTCAAAACCCGGGATATCGTCAGGGAAACCCTCGCCAAGCCGCGCGACGTCGCGGCATTCGTTCGCGTCAACGCCTACGACACCACGTTCTGCTATGGCGATATCTGCGCCGTCGTCTGCCCGGAGTTGGACGGCATCATGCTGCCGAAGCTGGAAAGCGTCGAAGACCTGAAATCCGTGGAATGGCTGATTGCCAACCTGGAACGCGATCAGGGCATGGAAGAGGGCAGCATCGACCTGCTGCCGATCATCGAAACCGCCAAGGGGGCGGCCAACCTGCGCGACATGGTGCAGTGCGGCTCGCGGGTGAAGCGTTTCGCCTTCGGCGCCGGGGACTATACCCGCGATCTTGGCATGGACTGGTCGATGACCGAGGAAGAACTGCTGCCGATCCGCTCGGAAATGGTGCTGGCCTCGAGGCTGGGCGGGCTGGAGCCGCCGATCGACACGGTCTACATCCACATCAAGGAGCACGAGTTGTTCGCCAAGTCCTGCGAAACCGTCCGTGCGCTCGGCTTCCAGGGCAAGATGTGCATTCACCCCGATCAAATCGGCCCGGCCAACGCGGCCTTCACCCCGACCGCCGAAAGCATCGAATGGTCGGAAAAAATCGTCGCCGCATTCGCCGAGGCGGAAGCCGCCGGCGTCGCCTCGATCCAGGTCGACGGCTACTTCGTCGACTATCCGATCGTCGCGCAGGCGCAGCGCACGGTCGACCTTGCGGGCGTTCTCAGAAAGCTCGGAAAGATATAAATATCAACGCATTACGGGAGAAACTTCGATGATTGCCTCACTCGCCGAATACCGTGAAAGCCTGCGTCCGTTCAAGCCGCGCGTGTTCATCGACGGCGAGCGCATCGAAAGTGTTCCCGACGAGCCGCGCCTGCAGCCGGGCATCAACGCCATCGGCGTGACCTACGACATGGCGGCCGACCCGGAACTGGCGCCGCTGATGAAGGCGGTCGAGCTTGAGACCGGCAAGACCGTCGATCGCATGACGCAGATCGACCGCACACCGGACGACCTGCTGAAAAAGCTCGAAGCCGTCCGCATCATGTGCCGGGAGTCGGGCTGTTCGCAGCGCTACCTGGTGCACGACGCCTTCAACGGGCTCTATCAGGCGACCAAAAAGTGCGATGCGGAAGAGGGGACGGGCTATTTCCAGCGCTTCCGCGACTTCATGATCGAGACGCAGGAAAACGGCTACAACTACGCCATCGCCATGACCGACGCGAAGGGCGACCGCTCGAAAAAGCCGCACCAGCAGGCGAACGCGGATACCTACGTCCACGTTGTCGAGGAACGGGCCGACGGCATCGTCATTTCCGGCACCAAGGCCATCGTCACCTCGGCGCCCTACGTGCACGGCTTCCTGGTCATGCCGTGCCGCGCCATGGGCCCGGAGGACAAGGCGTTCGCCGTCGCCGGCGTGGTGCCGGTGGATGCCGAGGGTGTGACCATTGTCTGCCGCCCGTCGGGCCGCCCCGGCGAGGATGCGGCGGTGTTTTCCAAGCGCTACGGCCAGACCACCGGCGTCGTCATTTTCGACAACGTCTTCATTCCGCATGAGCGCGTGTTCCTGAACGGTGAAGTGGCGCATTCCGAGGACGTGACCAAGAACTACGCCACGCACCACCGCCAGTCCTGCATCGCGGCGCGCGCCGGGTTCGGCGACCTGCTGATCGGGGCGGGGGCCCTGATGATCGAAGCCAACGGCCTCGACTGCGACCGCCACGCGCACCTGCGCGACGACATGGTCGAGCTGATCAAGATCGTCGAAGGCTTCTTTGCGACCGGCGTCGCGGCCTCGATCTACGGCCAGAAGGACGGGTCCGGGAACATCATGCCGGAGCCGGTCTTTTCCAACATCGGCAAGTTGCTGATGGCGACGCAGATCTACGACATGCACCGGCTCTCGCACACGGTGTCGGGCGGCCTGATCGTGGCGTTGCCGGGCCCGGACGAAGACCACAACCCGGAGACCGCAGGCACGCTCTCGGAAGTACTCAAGGGCCGCGACGACATCCCCGCGAGCCAGCGCCTGCAGGCGTCGCGTCTGATCGAGGATCTGACGGCATCCCACCAGGGCGGCTGGTATTCGGTGATTTCGCTGCACGGCGGCGGCTCGCCAGAGGCCATGAAACGCGAGATATGGCGCAACTATCCGATCGGCGAGAAGAAGGAAATCGCCCAGCAGCTGATGGACCGCGACCTGACCGAACGCATGGACGGCAAACTGCCCGACCGCCAGCCCGGCCGCTGCTGCACTGTCGGCTGCCGTGTCCCGGACTTTCTCATGGACGGCGAGATCGGCAAGAAATCGGCGGCGGAGTAATCCTCTACTAGTAGAACCCAACCGTCATCCCGGACGCTAGTCGCGCCGAAAGCCGAAGGCTTTCGCAAGCAAGACTTGCGATCCGGGACCTATCTCAGATCAGAACCGTTTGTTGCCCGTGTGGAAATGGGTCCCGGCTCTGCACTCGCAATGCTCGCTTGGCCGGGATGACGACATTGTTTTAACTGCGAAAATTACATTGGACCAATGTTTCCAGAGAGGTCTTTCCAGCGAGGATTCAAACGCTCAATCAATGAAATCTTCCAGTCACGCCGCCAACGTTTGATCCGTTTCTCATGGGCAATCGCAGTTTCGATATCCGCAAAGGCTTCGAACCAGACAAGACGTTTCACGTGATATTTAGCCGTAAAGGCCGACCCTTTTCCGGACAGGTGTTCGGCAATCCGGCACGGCAAGTCCGACGTAACGCCTGTGTAGAGCGTGCCAAACGGTTTGCTGGCAAGAATGTAGACGTGAGGCTGCCTTTTCATACGCTCAGGTATGAAAGGTCCAGCAGCCCTTTTCATGATCGTCCAGCACGATCTACTAGTAGACGACTTACTCCGCCGCCGCGGCGTTGATGGTCTGCTGGTTGATGAGCTCGCGGCCGTCCTTGAGGCGCTGGATGTTCTCGCCGACAAGCGCGGTGAAACGTTCCGGGATGCGGCCGCCGTTGCCGCCGATGTGCGGCGAGATGATCACGTTCGGCATGTCCCAGAGTGGGTCCGAGGCGGGCAGGGGCTCGTCCTCGAACACGTCAAGGCACGCTGCCGAGATCTCCCCGTCGGTGAGCGCCGCCCTCAGCGCATCCTGATCGACCACCGGGCCGCGCCCGACGTTGACGAAGATCGCACTCGGTTTCATGGCGGCGAACATGTCCTTGCCGATCATGTGCCGGGTCTCGGCGGCGAGGGGGAGTGTGCAGACGACGACATCGGCGTCCGGCAGGTGCTGCGCGAGGTCTGAGACGGGATAGACCTCGTCCGCGTGCGGCGCAGGGTTACCCGACCGATTGATGCCGATGACGCGGGCATCGAAGGCGCGGGCCTTGCGGCCCACTTCCTGGCCGATTGAGCCATAACCCAGCACCAGCATGTTGAGGCCGTCGAGCCCGGTGATTTCGGCCCGAAGCGCGTCGCGCCCCCAGGTCTTCGTCGTCTTGTTCACCGCCATTTGCGCTACGCCCCGGACATGGCCCAGCAGCATGGCGATGGCGTGCTCGGCGACCGTGCCACCCTTGAGTCCGGCGGCATTGGTGAACACCGCCTGCGCCGGCACGCCGCCTTTTTCGAACTGGTCGATGCCGATGGAAATCGACTGGATCCAGCGCAGTTTGGGCGCCCGCGTGTTGGCCGCCACCGCCAGTTCCCCCTGGTAGAACGGCCCGCCGACGACAAGAATCTCGGCATCGGCCATCTCCTCGATCGCGTGCGCCTCCGACGTTGCCCGGACGAACGTGATATCGGGATGCCCAGCCCTGAGACCGTCAAAAGGGTCGTCCTTCCACTGAACGAGGTAAACCAGCTTCATATTCTGCTCCGTCTGCGTTGCTATTTCGGTGTCAGGTGCCAGACGACCTCGTTGGCCTCGACCTGACCCTTGAGACCCTGCGGGATGACCTTTCGGCGGACAAGGTCGATATTGAATACATTGGCATAAAGGGCGCGGATTTCATCGGCGTCGACGTCGAACGGCGGACCGTCCATTTCCGACTGGTCGTATTCGAACGTCAGCACCATCTGCCGCACGTTTCCGGTGATGCCCGCCACGTGCGCCGCGTACCTGGCCCGCATATGGGCGGGGAAGGCGACCAGCGCGGCCCGGTCATAGACCGCATCGACGGGGCCCAGGATCTCGGGCGTCAGCGCGAACACGTCGCCGACGAAGATCTCGATGTCCTCGGCGGTATAGCGCTTGAACGGCCCGACCTCCGTGATCTCCGGCGCCACGCCCAGTTCCTCGAACAGCTGGCGGATGGCGTCCTCGACCAGTTCCACGCCGACGACGCGGTAGCCCTTGATGAGCAGCTGCGCGATGTCGCCGGTCTTCCCACACAGCGGCACGAAATAGCGCGCGCCTTCGGACAGGGCGATGGCGTCGAAATGCCGCAGGAGCAGCTTGTTGCCGTCCTTTTCGTGAAAGGCGATCTGGTTGGCGGCCCAGCGTTCGCGCCAGAAATCGTGCTCCATACCTCATCCTCCGTCCAGTTGTATTAGCGAGCGATTTCCGGCACGTTACAAGTTCAAGTCGACTTGAGGTCAAGGCGGGAAAGGGCGCGCAGGAAATGACACCCGGCACCATCGATATCGCGGCGGTCTCCCGGCAATCGGGGCTACCGGCCTCAACGCTCAGGTACTACGAGGAGAAGGGCCTGATCCGCGCCGTCGGGCGCAACGGGCTCCGGCGCGTGTTCGACACCAACGTGCTCGACCGGCTGGCGCTGATTTCGCTCGGCCGTCACGCCGGCTTCACGCTGGACGAGATCGGCGCCATGTTCGCGGAAGACGGCACGCCCCGCATCGACCGCAATGAACTGGCAGCGAAGGCGGACGAACTGGACCGCACCATCAAAAAGCTGACGGCGATGCGCGACGGCCTGCGCCACGCCGCCGACTGTCCGGCACCCAGCCACCTGGAGTGCCCGACCTTCAGGCGGCTCATCACCATCGCCGGAAAGCGGCCGCCGGGCCGGGGATGATCGAGCTCTACTAGTAGAACTAAAAAGACCGTCATCCTGAACTTGGTTCAGGATCCATGCTTCGAGACGCTCGCGGTGCTCGCTCCTCAGCATGAGGATTATTTTTGTACCCTCATCCTTAGACGGCATCGCAACCTTCGCGGAGCCGTCTCGAAGGATACCATGGGCCCTGAACCAAGTTCAGGGCGACGGAGGAGGTTGTTTCATCTATCGGCGGATTGGTGACGGGGCGAACGTCCAAGCCAAGGCTGTCCCATCAGCTATACCGAGTATTTTTGCGCAAAATACTCGACTCGAAATAAAAACCGGCTCACTCTAAACGTTGCGGGTCCGTGAAGGGTCCGGCATGCCAAAGCCGGGCACCCCTTCGGCGGGCAACCCGCGTCCTACCCTTGGGGCCAATGGAGCGGCAGGGGCAACCCCCATAGCCGTACACCGGCGGCAACCAAGGAGGCAGTGGGGTCACTGGCGGCAGTTCTAGAATGCCAAGAGTGAGCCGGTAATGTCATGAACGGCGGCTTATCCGTTCCTGACCGCGTCAACCGCAAACCTTTTTGGTTCGCGGCGCTGCGAACTTGAAGGGGCGCGCATCATGCAATCCCCAACAAGTTACAAAGTCGAAGTTAAGGTTGATCTGGCCGAAATCCTTAAGTGGATCGCGGTTTTGATTTGGCTTTTTCGCTAGACGGGCGGGGGCCTTCGGGCTCCCGCTTCTTATGAGTTATGAGGCTTCGGCGGCGTGTTCAACATCCGCTTTAGTACCTCGTCTCTCTTTTCATCGTCTGATTTAGGTTTGTCTGCCATGGCCGGAAAACGTCCCACTCACCCAGATGCGGATCAATTCAATACAGCGGTTGGTATAATTTGCCGAAGATGGGGAGCAATGGAGAACGCTATCGACATCACGCTCAGCGTTTTGATGCAAACCCCCTCCCGCAACATCACCTCCGCAATAACATCAAACTGCGATATTCGAACAAAGTTACGCATTTTGATGGTGGCTGGTTATGAGCATAAGCTATCAGATAAATGGTTTAAACAGTTCAAAGAACTTCTAGACACAATCGATAATGAACTCAGGCCGGAACGAAACCGGATAATCCACGATGTATGGATCACAGACGACGAGGAGATTTTGCGCTGGCAGAGAAGCACCAAGGTCGTGAAACCCCAAGCCCATAAGCTTAATATTCACTTCGGGGAGCCTCTTCCCCATCCGGTATCCCAAATTTTCGACACCAGCGACCGCATAGGGCAGGCAACCTTTGACCTGGTGAAGCTCGTTGTTAGGACCTCGCCTTGGCAAGAAGAGCCATGGCTATCTCTCGGACAACATCTCGTTCGTCAGTTAGGGGAAATCCGTCAGGAGGAACCAGACGACGATACACGATGACACCCGCCTCGATGATCTCGGGGGTGATCTCAATCTCCGGCGACTCAACTTGTTCAGTCATCTATATAATCACCGGACTATCTACTAGTAGACAACAAAAGGCGTAATGCGGAAGAGGGCGCGGGGGCCAGAACCGGGCTCAGTCCGTTGCCTTGGCCTTGACCCACATCGCCTCGAGGCCGTCGATGTCGTAGTCCTTCATCGACTTGCCGTCCTTTGCGGCCATGTCCTCGACGGCACGGAAGCGGCGTTCGAACTTGAAGATCGTGCGCCTTAGCGCCGTTTCCGGATCCGTGCCCAGCTTGCGGGCGAGATTGACGCAGGTGAACAGCAAGTCGCCCAGTTCGTCCTCAAGCCGGTCGGCGACCGCGGCCGGATCGCCGCCATCGGCGAGCACGTCGCGAACCTCGTCCAGTTCCTCGCGCACCTTGTCGAACACGGGTGCCGGCGTCGGCCAGTCGAAGCCGACCCGCGCCGCACGCTTCTGCAGTTTCTCGGCCCGCATCAGGGCAGGGAGGCCACGGGCCACGTCATCGAGCACAGAGGGCGTGCGTCCCTCGGCCTCGGCCTTGCGGGCCCGCTCGGCCGCTTTCTGGTCTTCCCAGGCGCGGGTCTGCGCATCCGCATCCGCGACGGAACCGTCACCGAACACGTGCGGGTGGCGGATCACCATCTTTTCCGAGATCCCGTGCACCACGTCGGCGTAATCGAAATGACCGGCCTCGGACGCCATCTGGGCATGAAAGACGACCTGTAACAGAAGGTCGCCAAGCTCACCCTTGAGGCTTTCCATGTCACCTTGCTCGATCGCGTCGGCGACCTCGTAGGCTTCCTCGATCGTGTACGGCGCGATGGTCGCGAAGTTCTGTTCGACGTCCCACGGGCAGCCGCCATCGGGGTCGCGCAGCTTCGCCATGATGCGCAGCAGATCGTCCGTCGTTGCGGTGGGCCAGGCGTCGTTCGGGGTCGGCTTGGTGTCGTCCATGGCGCTTCCAATCGCTTCATTTTCCGGGGGGAGCCCCCGCATTCGTACCTACAAAAGTCGCATAATGTATATTATGGAAAATTATATACTTTATAATAAAAACAATAACTTATGATCATTCGACTTAACGTCATATAGCGCAGGCAAAAAATAAAAAGCGGCCGCCAGCGCACGTCAGCCGGAAATGGAAATCTCTCCCCCGCGAGATGCAATCTCGACCGTCATACCGTCGAAAGCCGGCACGACATCATCGGGCAAAAATGCCATCAGTTCATCGTAATCGATATCGGGCGACATGTGCGTCAGGATCGCCCTTTTCGGTTTCACCCGATCGATCCACTCGAGCGCGAGATCGACATGGGCATGCGTCCAGTGTTCTTCCCACCGAAACACGCCGATGATCCATACGTCCAAATGCGCATCCGAAAGACGCGTCAGGACATCATCCGTCAGCACCTTCACGTCGGTCGAATAGACGCACGATCCGAACTCGAAACCGACCGTTTCCGAATATCCATGATCCTGCAAAAACGAGCCGACACGCACACCGAGGACGTCCAGAACGTCGCCGGGCTCGAATTCGGTCATGTCGAGCACGGGACGCACGTATACGCCGTTGAAGTCGTCCGGCAGCGGTTTCAGGGTATACGCAAAACATTGCCGGATATGTGCATGGGTCGCCCGGTTGGCGAACACCGGCAAAGGCCGTTTGATCGCCTTGTTGACGCCCCTGAGGTCGTCGATGCCGTTCATGTGGTCGGCATGGGCGTGCGTAAAGAGCACCGCATCAACGTCCTCGACACCTGCCCGCAGCAGTTGCTGGCGCAAATCCGGCGACGTGTCGACGAGCAGGCGTTTGCCGCCCATTTCCACCAGGATCGACTGCCTGAGACGCGTGTTCTTCGGATTGTCAGGATTGCAGCGGCCCCAGCCGATGCCGATCCCGGGCACACCGCTGGACGATCCGGTGCCGAGAAACGTAATTTTCGCCCGGGTATCCGCGCTCATGCGGCGTCCGCATCGATGGCGGCGCCGGCCTTGGCGAACAGGCGTTTGAAGTTGGCTGTCGTGGTCCGCGCGATCTCAGCCGCCGATACGCCACGCACCTCGGCGATCCTGGCCGCGGTAAAGGCCGTGAACGCGGGCTCGTTCCGCTTGCCGCGGCGCGGCACGGGCGCCAGATAGGGGCTGTCGGTTTCCACCAGAATGCGGTCTTCGGGCAGGATCCTGGCGACATCGCGCAGTTCATCGGCCTTCTTGAAGGTCACGATGCCGGAAAACGAGATATAGAGGCCGATCCCGACCATCCGTTCGGCCAGTTCCCGCGATGCGCTGAAACAGTGGATCAGGCCTGGGAAAGCGCCCTTCCCGTGCTCCTCCTCGAGAATTCGGATGGTATCGGTGTCGGCATCGCGGGTATGCACGATCAGCGGCAGACCGGTACGGCGCGCCGCCTCGATATGCGTGCGGAACTGGCGTTCCTGCACGTCGCGCGGGCTGTGCTCGTAATAGAAATCGAGCCCCGTCTCGCCGATGCCGACGACTTTCGGGTGATTGGTCAATTCGACCAGCTCGTCGGCGGAGACTTCCTTTTCGGTGCCGGCCTCGTGCGGATGGATGCCGACGGTGCAGAACACGTTCGGAAAACGCTCGGCGACGGCGCGTACGCCCTCGAACCGGCTCAGATGCGTCGAGATCGTTACCATGTGCGATATTCCGGCGCGACCGGCGCGCGCCACGACCTCGTCCAGTTCCTCGCCGAAATCCGGGAAATCCAGATGGCAGTGGCTGTCGATCAGCGGCGTCTCGAACACGGGCGGTTGTTTGCTGTCTGTCATGTGGGCCATGTTGGCCAAGCAGGTCATGGAGTCAAGGAAACCGGCGTCACCCCGGCGCAGGCCGGGGTCCAGGAAAGCCTAAACGACGCCATTCAACATTCTTGCGCGCTGGATTCCGGCCTTCGCCGGAATGGCGGGCAAGCAACGACGTCGGGGTTTAGGACTGTTCTTCCTCAACGAAGCGGGGGAAAACCCCTTCCGGTTTGGGCAGCTCGGCGCCGGGCTTGAGTGCGCCCGAGTCGCCGAGCGCCTCGAAACCGCGCGCATCAGCCGGCACACCAAGCTGATCCAGCATCTTCGACATCGTATCCGGCATCACCGGCTGGCACAGGACCGCCAGATGGCGGATGGTCTCGGCCAGCACGTAAAGCACTGTTTCCATGCGCGCCGGGTCTTCCTTGCGCAGTTTCCACGGCGCCTGATGATCAACATAGGCGTTGGCGGCGCGGATCACGGTCCAGATCGCCTCCAGGGCATGGTTGAAGGCCTGCCGGTCCATATGCTCGCGGACGGCAGCCAGCAGGGCCTGTGCCTGGCCCAGCAGCGCATTGTCGTCGTCGACCAGTTCGCCCGGCGTCGGCACTTTCCCGTCGCAGTTCTTGGTGATCATCGACAACACGCGCTGCGCCAGGTTGCCGAAGTCGTTGGCCAGCTCGCCGTTCATGCGGTTGACCATAGCGGTGTGCGAGAAATCGCCGTCATTGCCGAACGGCACCTCGCGCAGCAGGAAGTAGCGCACCTGATCGAGGCCGTACTTGCCCGCAAGCTCGATCGGATCGATGACGTTGCCCAGCGACTTGGATATCTTCTGGCCCTCATTCGTCCACCAGCCGTGCGCGAACACGCGTTTCGGCGGCTCCAGCCCGGCCGCCATCAGGAACGCCGGCCAGTAGACGGCATGAAAGCGCAGGATGTCCTTGCCGACCATGTGCAGATCGGCTGGCCAGTATTTGGCGTAATTGCCGCTTTCCGTTTCCGGATAGCCGACAGCGGTGATGTAGTTGGTCAGCGCGTCCAACCACACATACATGATATGTGCGTCGTCGCCCGGCACCTTGACGCCCCAGTTGAAGGTGGTGCGCGAGATCGAAAGATCGTTGAGGCCGCCCTTCACGAAGCTCGTCACCTCGTTCCTGCGGCTTTCCGGCAGAATGAAGTCCGGGTTGGCGTCGTAGTGCGCCAGAAGCCGGTCGCCCCATTCGGACAGCTTGAAGAAGTAGCTCGGCTCCTCGACCCATTCCACTTCGGCGCCCGACGGCGCGATGCGCTTGCCGTCCGGCGTCTTGGTCAGCTCGTCCTCGCCATAGAATGCTTCGTCGCGGACCGCGTACCAGCCGCCGTAGTTGTCGAGGTAGATATCGCCCGCCTCCTCCAGCTTCTTCCAGATCGCCTGACACGCCTTGATGTGCCGGTCCTCGGTCGTGCGAATGAAGTCGTCGTGGCTGAAGTTCATGAAATCCGCCAGGTCGCGGAAGTTCTGCGACACCTCGTCGGTGAAGGTCTGCGGGTCCTTGCCCGCCGCCTGCGCCGATTTCTCCACCTTCTGGCCGTGCTCGTCGGTGCCGGTCAGGAAACGCACGTCGAAGCCGTCGAGGCGCTTGAAACGCGCCAACACGTCGCACGCCAGCGTCGTGTACGCATGGCCGATATGCGGCGCATCGTTGACGTAGTAGATCGGCGTCGTGACGTAGTAGGTCGGCTTGTCGGACATCGGTGTTCCCTGGGAAATTTCCATGCGAAAATCGCGCCTTTAGGTACGGTGCAAGGGGCTTGCGGTCAAGCTTCGCCTCATTCGTCATCCCGGACGCGAAGGCGCTCCAAATCATTGATTTGGATAGCGACGTCCGCGATCCGGGACCCAATTCTGATCACCGTCGGCTCGAAACATGGGCCCCGGGTCTCGGCGGCAATGCCGCCATCGCCCGGGATGACGATATAGTTTGAGTTTAAGCCAGCGACAGGAACAGCGACAGGATGACCTGTTTGCGATCCAGGTTCAGCGGATCGGCGCTGCGGATCATGCTTTCCGCCTGATCGAGACGTGCCAGCCAGATCGGCAGGATCGCCGTCGCCGCGGCACGCTGGGCAATCCCCTGCTCTTCTGCGCTCAGGCTCGCATCCCCCTCGGCACCTCGCGAGGCTGCTAGGACGACCCGCGACAGCCACCAGCGATAAAGCTCGATCCCGGAGTAATAGGCGTCGTCGGCACCCGCCTTAGAAAGCTTGGTCCCCAGTGCCTGCACCGCCGCGCCGTCCAGATTTGGCAGCGACGCAAAGATATTAACCACATCCCGGTAAATTTCGAGTCCGCCGCCTGCCGCCAGCGACATTGCGCGGCCGATGCTGCCTTCCGAAAGCCGCGCCAGCTCGTGTGCCTCACCGGCGGCGACCTCGGGCATGTGCCGGGTCATCAGGTCCGTCACCTGCTCGATCGAAAGCGGCTTCAGCGACAGCGTGCGGCAGCGCGACCGGGTCGTCGGCAACAGCCGGCCCGGGTTGTGGCTGACCATGATGATGACGCAATGCGCGGGCGGCTCTTCAAGAATTTTCAGAAACGCGTTCTCCGACGAGCGGTTCATCAGTTCCGCACCGTCGACGATGATGACCTTGTAGCCGCCCTCGCTCGATGTCAGGTGCGCGAAGTCGATGGCGGCACGCACATCCTCGACGCGGATCTGCGTCGACAGCTTGCCGCGGTCGTTGAGCTTGCGTTCCACGGTCATAAGATCGCCGTGACCACCGGACGCGACGCGGTGGAACACCGGGCGTTCCGGATCGACGTAGAGGCTATCGGGAAGCTCGGCCGGGATATCGTCATCGGCGAACAGGCCGCCTGCCGCCGAGGTCCCGGCACCCGGTGCATGTGTGAACAGATAACGCGCGAAACGGAACGCCAGCGTCGCCTTGCCGATGCCCTTGGGCCCCGTGAACAGCCACGCGTGCGGCAGCCGGCCACCGGCGACGGCATTCAGAAGCGTGTGTTCTGCATCCGCATGACCGATCAGGTCGGCGGTATGGCGCGGGCCGGAGTCTTCGTCATCGAGGACCTGCGCCGTCTCCGCGTTCATGAGAGCGATACTCCCAGCATTTCGGAAACGGTTCTGCGTACATTTTCCGCCACGGCCTCGATATCTCCGGATGCATCGATCACGCGGCAGCGTACTGGTTCCAGCTTCGCGATTTCAAGAAACCCGTCGCGCAGACGATGATGGAAATCCCTTTCCATGCGCTCAAACCGGTCCTCCGCGCTCCCCGCCTCCACCAGCCGTTTCCCGGCACGGGCCAGGCCATCAGTTACATCCAGGTCCAGAATCAGTGTCAGGTCTGGCTTGAAGTCTCCGAGTACGGCTTGATGAATGCCTGTGATGCGCGCCGGTTCGACACCGCCGCCGTAACCCTGATAGGCCATGGTGGAATCGGAAAACCGGTCGGAGATCACCCAGTCGCCGCGTTCAAGCGCGGGACGGACAGTCTGGCGGACATGCATGTCCCGCGCCGCGTAGTTAAGCAGCACCTCGGCCATCGGCGACCAGCGGTCAACAGCCCCCGAAACCAGTAGCTCACGGATGACTTCGGCTTCAGGCGCACCACCGGGCTCGCGGGTGACGACGACGGTCTGCCCGGCGCGTTCCAGTGCCGCCGCGAGCATTTTCACCTGGGTCGATTTGCCACCACCCTCGCCGCCTTCGAAGGTTATGAACTTTCCTTGTTCTGGTCTGCCTCCCGGACCGCTCATTTCAGGCGCGCCTCAACCGCTCTCGCCCCAGAGCAGGAACTCGAGCGCGGCGCCCAGCCGCCCGAACATCCCGAGTTGGCCGACGTCGGCCGCCGATGTCAGCGGCGTTTCGATGGTTTCGAAACCGGGCGCCTCGACGGTTAGCGTGCCGATCTGCTGGCCGGCCGCGAGCGGCGCCGGGATCGGCGATGCGTAACGCACCGTGACCTTCATGTTGCGCCGCGCCTTCCGGGTCATGGTGATGTGCACGTCGCGGGTGATCTTCATCTCCACGGTCGGTGCCGTGCCGAGCCAGACGGGCGCGATTTCCACGGTATCGCCGGCCTTGAAGAGTGCGTAGTTGCCGAACTCGCGGAATCCCCAATCCAGCAGCCGCGCCGACTCGGTCGAACGCGCCCTGTTGCTTTCGAGACCGTTGACCACGACGATCAATCTGCGATCGCCCTGCGTCGCGGTCCCGGTCAGACCGTAACCAGCTTCCTCGGTATGGCCCGTCTTCATCCCGTCCGCGCCCGCATAGCCGTACAGCAGCGGGTTGCGATTGGCCTGCCGGATGTCGTTGAAGGTAAATTCGCGTTCCGAGTAGTAGTGAAAGTATTCGGGGAAATCGTTGATCGTGCGTTCCGCCAGTATGGCGAGATCAAGGGCGGAGGTGCGGTGCTCCGGATGCGGCCACCCGGTCGCGTTGGCAAACGTCGAATTCATCATGCCGAGTTCGCGCGCCTTGTCGGTCATGCGTTTGGCGAAGGCTTCCTCGGAGCCGGCGAGGTTTTCCGCGACGACGATGCAGGCATCGTTGCCGGACTGCACGATGATACCGCGGATCAGGTCCTCGACCTTTACCTCGGAATTCGGCGGCAGAAACATGGTCGAGGATCCGCTCTTGGCGCCACCCGTGCGCCAGGCGTTTTCCGACACCCGGAACTTGTCCTCGAGCGAAACGCGGCCGTCCTTGAGGCTCTCGAACAGCATGTACACCGTCATCATCTTGCTCATGGATGCGGGCGGCATACTCGTAGCGCCGTCCTTGTTCAGAAGCACGGTGTTGGTCTGCGGGTCGAGGAGGATGGCCTCCCGGGCCTGTGTTTCAATCCCCTGCGCCGCGCCTTTCGCGGGGAGCACAAGGGCGCCGGCGAAGAGCGCGAAAATCGCAATCGCCGTTCCGGTGGTCGATTTTATGTTCTGCATAACTCCATACTAGGCCATGAACTTTGTCGATTTCGTGACGCGTCAGTCGACGATGATACGGGCATCGGGAAAACCGGTACCGATGACCTGCGCCAGCACATCATCTGCGTTTTGCACATCCGCGATCGGCCCGACGCGGACGCGGTAAAGGTCCTTGCCGTTGATCAGCACCTGATCGAGAAACACGCTGCCGAGCGGCGACAGCCGCGCCCGCACCTTGTTGGCATTCTCGTATATGCCGAAGGCACCCGCCTGAACGTATATCGATGTCGGTTTGACCGGTTCCTGGCGGACGGCGGCCTCCGGGTTCGAATTCAGCGCCACGGTCTCGGACGGCGCGGTGGTGTTCGGGATTGTGCCGGTCGGGCTGAGCGGATCGGCCGACGCGGTCTCGATCGTCTGCGACGGCGGCGTCCCGCTTACCGAGGGCGACGCTTCGGCACCGCCGGGAGCCGGCAGGGATTCCGCGCTCACACTCGCTTTCGGCAATTTGTCTACGGTGATCGGCGATCCGACGCGCGCCAGATCCTCGCGGTTCTGCAGCCGGGCCGCCACGGCGCGCGACTGATCGGCGAGAATCTGCACACGGACGCGTGCCGTTCCCTGCTGCTGGAAGCCCAGCAGTTGCGAGCCGCGCCGAGAGATATCGATGATCCGGCCTTTCGCGAAGGGGCCGCGGTCGTTGACCTTGAGCACCAGCGAGCGGCCGTTCTCGAGGTTCGTCACACGCACGAAACTGGGCATCGGCAACGTACGGTGCGCCGCCGTCAGCGCGTTCATGTCGTACTCTTCGCCGTTCGCCGTGAGCTTGCCGTGGAAGGCGGCACCGTACCACGACGCGATGCCCGTTTCGTCGTATTCGTAGTCTTCCTCGGGGTGATACCAGATGCCGTCGATCTGGTAGGGCTTGCCGACCTTGTAATAGCCGTCGGCGGGCGCTTCGTCGCTGCGCGAGACCCGTTTCGCGGTATGGATCAGAAACTGGGTTTCCGCGCAACCGGCCAGGAGCAGCAGGACGGCACTCATCGCGCCGATGATCCGAAGTCGCGGTGCCCTCATTTCCGTGCTGTCCCCACGTCCTGCTCCCCTTTCAACATGCACCGTATCTTGCCATAGCGTGCATTTGAATCACATCATCTTGTGTCACAAAACGAACCGAACCTCAACGTCCGCTTTGCCTAATTCGCCGCCGCCCGCAACCGTTCCAGAAGGCCGAACGTCGGGTGTGCGTCGGCCGGAAGATTGACGCTTTTCTGGAACGCGCGAATGGCGTCCCGCGTCATCGGGCCGGCACGGCCGTCGATACCGCCTGTATTGAAGCCGATCCGCGTCAGCAGGCGCTGCATCTCCTCGATATCCGCAAAGCGCAGCATCTGCGCGTCGGCCGGTTTTTTCACACTCAGCGGCGGCAGCCCGATAAACCGGTCGGCAAGGTGGCCGACGGCAATCGCATACAGCTGCGACGTGTTCCAGCGCATGATGGTACGGAAGTTCTTGTAGACCAGGAACGCCGGTCCGGCGGCACCGGCGGGCAGCAGCAGCGACGCTTCGATGTCCGCACCGGGCAAGTTACCGCCACCGACCTTGCGAATACCGAGCGCCTGCCACTCGGCCATCTTTTTCCTAGTGTGCAATCCGGCCAGCGATAGATCGAAACCCGCCGGCATAGTGACTTCCCTGCCCCAGGTATACTCCGGCTGCCAGCCGACCCGGCTCAGGTAGTTGGAAGCGGACGCGAAGGCGTCCGGCAGGCTGTTCCACAGATCGCGCTTGCCGTCGCCGTCATGATCGACGGCATAGGCTTCGAACGTGGTCGGGATGAACTGCATGTTGCCCATGGCGCCGGCCCAGGATGACTTTACGTCGACCGGCACGTCGCCCATGCCGACAAGCCGGATCGCCGACATGAACTGTGTCTTGAAGAAATCCGCACGCCTGGCGTCGTGGGCCAGCGTGGCCACCGCGCTCAGCATGTGAAAGGCGCCGAAGTTACGCCCGAAGTCCGTTTCCACTCCCCAGAAGGCGACCAGGAATCGGGGCGGCACGCCATATTTCTTCTCGATCTCGGCCAGCAGCTTGGCGTGCGTCTTCAGCAGTTCCTTGCCCTGCGCGATACGTTTGTCCGGTACATAGAGTTCCATGTAGCGCCATAACGTCAGCATGAATTCCGGTTGCCGCCGGTCGAGTTCCAGAACCCGCGGGATTGGCGTCACCGTCCCGAGTGCCTTGTCCAGAACGTCGTTCTTGATCCCGGCGCGCGCCGCTTCGCCCCGGAAACCCTTGAGCCAATCCGCAAAGGGTTCCGCCGCATCGGCCACGGCAGGCGTCATGAGCGAAGTCACGACAGCCGTTGCCGCCAGTACGTTTCGTAAAATGGTCATTGCGCCTCCGACGCCCTGGGTTTTGGAAAAGCGGCGCTGTTCTTGCCGGTGAGCCAGTACGCGATCAGGCCGATCCATTCGTGCCCCGCGTTTGCCATGCCGCCCAGGCCGGCGCCGAAATCGAGCGGTCCCGGGAACGACGGCGATTTGGCGATCTTATAATCAACCGGATACGGGATCATTTCCCAGCCGACACGGCGGAACACGCCGACGGCGCGCGGCATATGAAAAGCGGACGTGACGAGAATCCATGTCTCCTCCGGTTTCGGCGCCATCATCTCCATCGTGTACTTTGCGTTTTCCCACGTATTTCGGGCTTCGCGCTCAAGGATGACGCGGCTCCGATCAATCCCCAGCGCCTCGTAGAGTTCGATGACGTAATCCGCTTCCTTGACGTCCTGACGGGTCAGAGATCCGGAACCGCCCGAGTAAACGAGCTTGGCGTCCGGATAGCGTTTCGCCAATGCAGCGGACTCGGTGATCCGCTCGACGGCACCGTTGATCGCCACCCGGTCGCGTTCCTCGGTATTGACCGGATCTATGACGCCGCCAAGCACCACAATACCGTCGATACGGTCCGGCAAATCATGCGGCGCGGCGAACCTGTCCTCGAGCAGCTTCAGCATATAAGGGCCGACCGGCACGAATGTCGCCACCAGCGCGAAGATCACCGCCAGCCAGACCAACGACTTGCCGATGCGCTTGAACCTCGTCGACGCCAGGAACAGCCCCGAAAGCAAGGCGATCAGAAACGCATTGCCGGGACTGGCGACGAACCAGAAGATTTTAGACAGATAAAAGAACATCGCGCCTACCTGAAAACTGCTTAACCCGCACCGGGTTCGTCGGCAACGATGTCCCGCACGCGCGCCAATACAGCGCTCACCTTTGATATGAGATCAATGAGGCAAGATTATGATTATATTGATTTAATTTCTCTTACCGGTTCGGCAGGGAGCGCGCCGCCGAAAGCTGCCGGCGACAAGATACTTGCGGCACGCCGTGGCGGCTACCAAGGGAAGCGCATCGATTCGATACCGTCCTGGACGGATTACTGCGGATTGGTCGCGAGCGTCGGTCCCTGATCATCCGCCAGCGTCGGGAAACTCTGCTCCTCGACGGCACCGTTGCTCACCTGATATTCCCGGTTCTGCTCGTAAGCTTCACGCTCCGCCACGTACGGATCAAGCGAGTTGCGCTCAAGAGCCTGAATATCGTCCTGATAGGTAGAGTAACGCACACCACCGTCCGCAGCATGAACCACCAGCGGCAGCGGACTGGCCAAACCCGTCAGGATATCCCCGGTGGCGTCACGCAGGTTGCTCGGACCGAGGATCGGCAGCACGATATGCGGCCCCGTCGACATGCCGTTGACGGCCATTGCCTGCCCGAGATCCTCGCGGCGTTGCATCATACCCATATCCGTCGCGGGATCGCTCAGACCGCCTATGCCGATCGTCGAATTGACAAAGAACCGGCCAGTCGCGTTCTGCGCGTTGTCCGTATCGCCCTGGATAAGCGAACTCACCGCGGTCACGGGTTCCGACAGATTGGAGAAGAAATTCGAAACCGAGTCCTGCACCGGTTCCGGTGTCACGTACTGGTAGCCGTCGACCAGCGGGTCGATAAGCGCGCCGCGGACAGCTCTGTTGAACCCGGACGTGAAGCGGTTGACGTGCTCCAGCGGATCGTCGGTTTGTTGCGCCTGACTGGCCGGCGTGGTCTCGTCGGCAGCCGCTTGTGGCGCCGCCCCACCCGCGGACAGCAATCCGGCGAGCGCAAACACAGCGCCGGCAGATCGAAAAACCTTATTAGAAATCAAAGGGTTATGTGTCATTTCATCCAGCCCCAGCCACCCACATATACGGCCCGGCCTTTCGGCTTCACCGTCATTTTCATTAAATTTTAGGCAATTTACCACAGGGCTCGCCATTCCGCAGCAAAAACAAGGTTCTGGCATGGACCCGGATTCCGCCGCTCATGCCAGCGTCGCCCGCTCGAACCAGTAGTGGCATAGGTCCTTGACCATATCAGATACGGCGTTCAAGCCCATCGGCTTGGTGACGAAGCTGTTCGCGCCACGTTCGTAGGATCGCTGAATGTCGCGCGGCTGGTCGGAGGTGGTCCAAACGATGACGGGAATGTGTCTCAGGACGGGAGAACTCTTGAAGTGCCTGAGGCAACTCAATCCGTCTGCGCCCGGCAAATTCAGGTCCATCAGCACGATCTGTTTATGATTGGACGTGCGTTTGGCGTTCTTCTCGCAGTACTCGATTGCAAGCTCCGCCGTTTCCAGATGCACGACGGATATTGTCGGATCGCCGAGTTTATTGATCGCACGGGTCACGACCCGTGCATCCGCGGCGCTGTCTTCGACCAGTATGATCACGTTTTGCTTCATCGTGCTTACACGGCCCTCAGCATCAGCTCGAACGAAGCGCCGCCTTGCGAGGACGGATACAGTCTGATCGTCCCGTTGTAGCGCTCGACAATTCTTTTGACGATGGCCAGCCCCATACCCGTCGTGTGCACCGCGGTGCCCCCGGATTCCTTGTTATCTTCGCCCCTGCGGGGGTCGGCCGCACGCTTGAACATCTTGAAGATGTCCTCGTGCAGCCCATCGGGGATGCCCGGACCGTTGTCACTGACGACGATCCGGACCGCACCGTCGCCGTCGTCACTGGCCTCGATCACCACGTGCGGACTCTCGTTCGAATGCGTGGCTGCGTTTGAAATCAGGTTCTGCATCATCGCCAGCGCGTGCGCGCGTGCGCAACGGATGACCGGCAGCTTGTGCGGCACATCGATCCGGAGGCCGGAATCGTCGATAAGCGACTGCAGGTTGTCGACGGTCTCGGCCAGCACGCCGTTCAGGTCCACATCCTCGACGGTTTCATCGGCATTGCCGGCACGGCTGTAGTCGCGCAGCGAATTGATCAGGTCCGTCAGCCGGTCGGCGAGACGGATAATCGCGTTCAAGTCCTTTTTGCCCTGCGCGCTTATGGCGTCCGCGTGATCGTCGGCGACGATTTCCGCATAGTGCCGGATCCCGCGCAACGGCTCCTTGAGATCGTGCGACGCGACGTGGACGAAGGTCGACAGGTCCTCGTTCACCTGCTCCAGGTCGCGGTAGGCGACATTGAGTTCGCGCGTACGTTCCTCGACCCGCACCTCAAGCTCGCGGCGCATGGCGCGCAGTTCGGCGAGGGTGACCTCATGCTCGGCGATTTCGTGCTTCAGTTCCGCGTTGACCTTTTCCAGGTCCCTGTTCAGCACCTGAAGGGCTTTGGGACTCGGGACCTTCAAGAGCTTGGGCAATAGCGGCCAGATGGCGATCGCCGTCAAAAGGGAGATGATCGCCGTCGCCGCCTTGATCAGTCCCTGCAGGCCATACGCCGGCTGCCAAAGCGTCACCATCCCCACCAGATGCGTGAGCCCGCAGGCCAAAATAAACATCGCAAACAGGACGATCGTGGTCCGGTGTTCGATCTCCGGACGTTTCCGGACGAACACCACCAGTGCCGCCGGGATCGACGCATAGGCGAGGAATATCAGCGCATCGGAAACGGCGTGCAGTGCCACCAAGTCGGGGCGCCACAACAAACAGTAACCGTGCGGCATGAACGACGCCGCCCCGAAAAGGTACTCGATGATGCTCTGCATTTGAGCTCTCCCAAGCTTTCGCAGCCCTGTTATCCTAGGGACGGCGGGTTTTCAGGCATATGAGGGTTTTCCGATGATACACGGCGCGCCGAACGGCGTGAAGCGAACCGTCTTCTAGGCCCTTGCAGCCCGGCACGGCCGGGGGCTAAAGTCCGCCGCCCGGGCAACCGGCAGCAAACGTTTCGTACCCGGCAACCGGTGGGGTGGCAGAGTGGTCGAATGCGGCGGTCTTGAAAACCGTTGTGCGTGAGAGCGTACCGTGGGTTCGAATCCCACCCCCACCGCCATACACCAAGGGCCTCAGATCGGGGCTCTTGGTGTATGGAGGCGTGGCGTGCGGTGAACGGAGCCAATCGTGCGCAAATCACCGCAGATGCCGAAGCGGGCAGCACGGCCACCACGCCCGCGTCCGCCGCATACGTGTTGGTCCTGATTTCGGTCGACACACGGCTCTGCTATTTCCAGAATATGCGCCTGGAGTGCATTGCAAGGACCGTTACTTTGAGCCGCCTGGACGTCATCGAGAGCATTACAACCGATCCCCGGTTCATCGAATTTTCGAAGCACGTTCTCGCGTCCGGACCAAGCGAAGACCGCCCTAACATGGCGAATATCGATCTCATGTCGATGCCCGGACTGGTGCCGAACATCTACATTCTTGATTTCAGGAAAGGCATCGACGACGGGCTGCTGATGAAGTTCGCGGGCTCGGAGGTGGAACGGAACTACCCCAAGCCGCTGCAAGGCAATTACCTCGACAAGCTCTATACGGGGCATGACCACAAGGAATTATTTATGAACGTGTACCGGCGGGCCTACCAGCACGGGGAGTCATTCTACACGCGCCGTGTCGTCCGCTACGAAGAAAACGGCGACGACCAGAAGTACCGCCTGGCAACCGCCTTGTTCTTTACCTGCTTTTCTGCGACCGGTGCGGTGGACTACGGTATCGGCCTCGCCTATTACGACTTCGCGCGCGAAAGGACCGAGCCCGTCTTCAGCAACGTCTGAGCCTGTCCGTACCGATTTTATTGCTGCAGAAACTTATGGTGCAGTTCGTAAGCCTCGTTCACCTCGGGCATTTCCTTGCGCTTGTCGGCAAGCGAACCGCCGATTGATGTCAGCTGCATTTCCAGCGCATCGAACAAAAGCCGGGCGACTTCGACAGCCCCCTCTTCGCAGGCTTGTTTGTGGGCATGAATGATCTTGTCGCTCAGGCGTCGGTCGTACGTCACGCAAGCCTCCCAATTCGTCCCGTTTCAGATCGGATTTCAACCTCACTATAGCCGGATTGGCCGACGCACCGGAGAAAATAAATGTGCAACGCTGTCCCGGTTATGCTTACAAGGATTGAAACAGGGGGAAGCAATCAACGATGACGATACTGAAAACGGCCGCCTTCATCGGCCTGGGTGTCATGGGCGAGCCCATGTGCCGCAACCTGACAAGCAAACGGGCCAGCGCTGGTCTCGACGAGGTCCGCGCCTTTGACGTCCGCGCCGAACCGCTGGCACGTCTCGCTGGGCAAGGCGCGGTCGCCGCAGCCTCTGCCGCCGAAGCGGCAACGGCCGCCGATGTGGTGTTCGTCTCGTTACCGGGCGGCAATGAGGTCGAGGATATCCTGCTCGGCGCAGGCGGACTGCTGGATGCAATGACGCCGGACGCCGTGTTCGTCGATCTTTCGACCTCGCCGGTGACGCTTTCGCGCGAGCTTGCCGCGAAGGTGGAAGCAAAAGGCATCCGGTACGCCGACGCACCGGTGGCACGCACCCGTCAGGCCGCCGAACAGGGCACGCTCGCCATCATGGTCGGCGGCACCGACGACGTCTTCCAGCGCATCGAGCCCCTGCTCGGCTGTTTCGCGTCGGACGTGATGCATTGCGGCGGCGTCGGCTGCGGGCAGATGGTCAAGATCCTCAACAACATGGTGCTGTTCCAGAACGTGGTTGCGCTTTCCGAAGCGCTCACCGTCGCGCGCCACGCGGGCATGGACGGTGACGTGCTGTTCAATGCGCTGACACAGGGCTCGGGCGACAGCTTCGCGCTTAGGAACCACGGTATGAAGGCGCTGCTGCCGGGCGAATTTCCGCTGCAGGCGTTCTCCACCATCTACGCGCAGAAGGACCTCTCATACGCTCTCGAACTCGCCGACGATATCGGCCGCACGCTGCCGGGCGCGGAAAACGTGAAGACGCTGTTCGAGCAGACCATCGAGAGCGGCTTCGGCGACAATTACTGGCCCGCCGTCGTCAACGTCATCGACAAGCCGAAGGACTGACGCAGATGCTCAAGGGAAAGACGGCACTGATCACCGGCTCCTCGCTCGGCATCGGCTACGCGGTGGCGGACAAGCTGGCGTCCATCGGCTGCAACCTGGTGATGAACGGAATCGAGGACACATCCGTGGTCGGCCCGAAGGCAGATGCGCTCGCCGAAGCGCATGGTATCACCGCCGTGTACGAGGCATGCGACGTCGGCGACGGCGACGCGCTGGATGCACTCTGCGCCGGCGCGATCGAACGTTTCGGCGGCATCGACATCGTCGTCAACAACGCCGTGACGCGGGTCTTCGGCGCCGTCGAAGACACCAACCCCGGCGACTGGGAACACGCCATCGACGTCAATCTCAATTCGGCGTTCCGTACCATCCATCACGCCATGCCGGGCATGAAGGAAAGAGGCTGGGGCCGCATCGTCAACATGTCCTCGATCTACGGCTCCATCGGCGCCGTCGACCGGGCCAGCTACGTCACATCAAAGCACGCGCTGATCGGGCTGACCCGTGCCGTCGCGCTCGAAGTCGCCAAGCTGTCAATCACATGCAATGCCGTCGCCCCCGGCGCCGTGCGTGCGACCAACGCGGACAATGCCATCAACGCGATCATGCAAGCGGACGGCATCGACGAGGCCGCCGCCACGGCGAAGTTCCTCGACGGCAAGAACCCGTCCGGCCGCTTCGCGGCGGCGGAAAGCGTCGCCAACCTGGTCGCCTTCCTGTGCAGCGACGCGGGACGCGACATCAACGGTGCGGTGCTGCCGGTCGATCAGGGCTGGTCGGCGGCCTGAGACTATCTAAACGAACGGGACGTGGTCGGGATCGAGCGATAGCAGCTCATGCAGCGCCTGGTTCTTGACGTGCGAGACGCAGTGATGGCGGCAGCGCTTGGAAGGGTCGAGCTCATAGACGCGCTTGCGGAGCGCGTCCGACGCCCATAGCGCGCGGAAGCTCTGTTTGGCGATGGAGCCCAGCTTGCCGCTTTCCGTGTAGGCCTTGTCCTGACAGGTGTAGACGTTGCAGTCGGCGCCGATCACGGTCAGGAACTGAAGGTACGGACAGCTGCCGTAGGATTTCTCGAAGCGATCTTCCATCTCGTGGTAGTGATCAACGATCCGGAAGTTTCCATCTTCGAGCACTCTCGCCTGCTCGATCTCGGCGGCAACGACACTGGCCAGCTTGCGATGGTAGACATTGTTGTCATGCACGTCGTTGGAGACAACCGCTGCCGACAGTTTGACGTGGCCGACGCCAGCGTCACGCAGTTGGCGGCAGACGTCGGCAATGTGTCCGCAGTTGGTTTCGTCAACGATGAAGCTGACGCCCAATACACAGGAACTGCCGCGCTTCGCGAAATCGCGCAGGTTCTGCATCAGGGAGGTGTAGGCCCCTTCCTTGATCGCGCGGCTCTTGGCGTAGCTTCGGTCATCCCAAGCATCCAGGGAGACACGGATCCAGGTGCCGTATTCGGCAAACACGTCCGCCATGCGGCCTTTCAGGTTGGACCCGTTGGTCAGGCTGGCGACGCGCACGCCGCCTTCGGCCAGGTCGCGGATGCGCTCCGGCAGCGATTTGTAGAGCAGCGGCTCCCCGCCGCCCGAGAACGTCACCGCCTTGACCCCCATGTCGACCAGGTCACCGACGATCTCCTTCATCTTGGCGTCGGGAATGCGGTCACCAAGATCCATGTCCTCGCCAAGCGCCAGATGATCGGCACGGTAGGCACAGTACCAGCAGGCATGATTGCAGCGGTTGATCGGCTTGATGCGCACATGCACCGGCGCGATGACGCGGCCTTCGCGCAACGCGGTGATGTGATCCGGGAAATGCACGAACTTGGACGGACTGTACACCTGCATGACGCCGTTAGAACACGCACGCCGGCTAGGCGGAATGATCTGGATCAATCGCCGGAAATTGCGGGAATTACGTATTCATCAGACGGCACTGTTTCCGTCAAAATAACGGTCAGATCAAAAGATCATGAAGAAGAGCGGCTGAGCCGCCGGTCTCCCCCAGTGCGTTATTGCGCGGCCTTCACGGGCCGCGCTTTTTTCATGACCGTGCCCACATCGTCGACCTGATCGAGCGACCACACCGCGTCGACCAGCGCCGGTGCGTGTTTGCAGTCCGGGGCATAGTCGGCAGCAAGGGTCAGGAACTTGGTCTCGATCTCTTCGTCGGTGAGCGGCCGGGCGTCCGTGCCGCGCGCGCCGTCGACGACGATCTCCCGCGTTTCGCCCGATATCAGTTCGACGGCCATGCGCACACCGGCAACGTCGATACCGTCTTCGTCCGCCATGAAGACCTTTTCCCGGAAAGCCAGGTTGCCCGGATCGGCAACGGCCGCATCGGTAAACTGCCTAAGTCCCGCCTCGCCGGAGCGCAGTACCGCACTCACTGCGTGCTGTGCCGACACCTGTGCCTCGCGGCCCGTCGTCACGTACGGCCGGTCGGCGCGCTGGCGCAGCAGCGGATTCCCGAAAAGCGTGATCTTCGCAATCACGTCCACGGGAACACCCTGTTCCAGCAGGTCCATGCAGGCATCGATCACCGGGAACAGTACGACCCCGCCCGGATAGGGCTTGTGGATGTTGTTCAGCACTTCCCAGCGGCCGCCGAGATCACCCGTGACCTCGTCGAAATCCGGATTGTCGCCGGTCACGCGCAGGAATCCGCGCGGCCCTTCCAGCGGGCGTTGGGGGCCGTCGAGGCCCCGTTCCGCCAGCAGTGCCGCCAGCAAACCGCCACGCGCAGCACCGCCGACACCGATGCTTTTCGCCATGAAACCGAGCGTCTCGACAAGGCCCGACGACTGTGCCGATGCCGCGCCGAGCGCATTGTTCATTTTCGCCGCATCTAGACCCAGCACCTTTCCCACCGCCAGTGCTGCGCCGAACACGCCGCATGTCGCGGTGATGTGCCAGCCGCGTGCGTAGTGCCCGGGCGAGACGGCGTTGCCGATGCGGCATGCGGCCTCGGTCCCGAGCGCAAGCGCCAGAAGGAAACCTTCGCCGCTCACCTTCTGACGTTCCGCCAGCGCGAGGATCGCCGGCGCGACCGGTGCCGTCGGATGGATCACGGTGCGGATATGCGTGTCGTCGTAGTCGTGCACGTTGCCGGCGGCGCCGTTGATGAACGCGGCGGTCATCGGGTCCGCCGTCGCTGCGCGTCCAATCAGGGTCGCGTCCCCTGCCCCCCTGAATTCATCCAGTACCGCCGCCGCCGTATCGAGCGCAATATCATGCGCACCGGCAAACGCGGTACCGAAGAAATTGAGCAAAGAGCGTTTCGTATTGTGCCGCACATCGTCGGGCAGGTCGGTCCACCTGAGATCGGCGGAGAACTCGGCCAGTGTTTGCGAGACGGGCGGCAGGTCGGTATTGGCAGGCATGATGCGGCTTTCGTGCAGTGAACGGGAAGCGTATGAAGCTCTCGCCCACAATGCAATTAATCACCGTCGCCCTGAACTCGATTCAGGGCCCATGAATTTTTCTGCTCACATGCCGAACCGTATGGGTCCCAAATCAAGTTTGGGACGACGGCGTGATCAGTCCGGGTCCTTGTCGAAATACGCCAGATGCCCGGCGACGAACACGGCGAAGGCCGCCCCCAGAAACTGGAAAAGGATGAAGAACGGCGCGTCCGCGGGCTGGATGCCGGAAAACGTGTCCGTCAGAGAACGCGCGACGGTGACGGCCGGGTTGGCGAAACTGGTCGATGCCGTGAACCAGTAGGCTGCCGTGATATAGAGACCGACCATCCACGCCACCGCGTCCGGGCGATGGCGAACGGCGCCAAAGATCGTCAGCACGAGACCGAACGTCGCCACCGCCTCGGAGAACATCTGCGCCGGGCCCGAGCGAACCTTGGTCGACAGTTGGAATATCTGCTCCTCGAACATGGCGTGGGCGACGATCATGCCGGTCACCGCGCCTGCCACCTGAACGACGATGTAGACGAGCGCGTGGTTCTTTTCGATTTCCTTGCGCAGCATGAACGCGAACGTCACGGCCGGATTGAAATGCGCCCCCGAGAGCGGACCGAAAACGGTGATCAGCACGACCAGCATGGCACCGGTGGCGATGGTGTTGCCGAGAAGCGCAATGGCGACGTTCCCGTCGGCCAGGCGCTCGGCCATGATGCCCGAGCCTATGACGGTCGCCAGAAGGCCCGCCGTGCCGACGAATTCCGACAGCAGGCGGCGTTGAAACGGATGCATGGTCATTCAGGTCACTCTCTGCTCAGGCACTGTCGGGAAGAGTCTGCCCGATTTCGTTGAGACGCGCCTGCAGGCTCATCTTGTCGAGCGAGCGCAACGGCAGGTTCACGAAGATCGAAATCCGGTTCGTCATGAAACGGTAGGTATCTGCAAAAGCCAGCCGCTTTTCGGCTTCCGTACCCTCGGCTGCTGCCGGATCCGGCACGCCCCAGTGCGCCGTCATCGGTTGTCCCGGCCAGATCGGGCAGACTTCGCCGGCGGCGTTGTCACAGACCGTGAACACGAAATCGAGCTCGGGGGCGCCGTCCGCCTCGAATTCGTCCCAGTTTTTCGAGCGCAATTCGTCGACCGGGTGATTGTTCGCTTTCAGGAGGTCGAGCGCATAGGGATGCACCTTGCCTGTCGGGTTCGAACCTGCCGAAAAGGCACGGAACCGGCCCATCCCTTCGCGGTTCAGGATCGCCTCGGCAAGGATCGAGCGCGCCGAGTTGCCGGTACACAGAAACAGAACATTCTTCAGCTTGTTGTCGTTGCCGTTATTCATGACGAAATTTCCTCCAACTCTCGGGCCGTTTTACCGCCGTTCAGTTCCGCGCAGATTTCCGGGTGACCGGCACAGCATTCCTCGGTCAGGAAACCGAGCAGATCACGCATCAGGTCAAGATTGACGGCGTAGCGGACATGCCGTCCATCGCGCCGGGAATAAAGCACACCCGCGCGTTCCAGCGTGCTCAGATGGAACGACATGCGGGTCGGCTGCACGCCGAGTTCCTCGGCGATATGCCCTGACGCCATGCCCGCCTTGCCAGCGCCGAGCACCAGCCGGAACGCCGCCAGCCGGTCGCTTTGGGCAAGCGCGCCGAGCGCCGCTATTGCATTGTCGCTTTCCATACAACACTACAAGAATATTTGTAGTGTTTTCTCAAGTGAAAAGTTTGTGACGTCAATCAATCGTCATCCCGGACGTTAGTCGAGCCGAAAGCGATTAGCTTTCGAATGCGAGACTTGCCGATCCGGGACCCATGGAACGGCTTGCAGCATGCTTTGCAATGGGTCCCGGGTCTCGCCGGCAATCGCCGACTCGCCCGGGATGACAAAAGTGATATTTACTCCGGTACCGGACCGTCCGGGATAACACCGCCGGTCAGGTCCTCACCGGGAACGGAGAGCCTGCCGGTTGGAATTTCGAGGGCCCAGCCGTGGGTGACGGGGACGGACTCGACCCGGTACCCGCGGGCGCGTGTCACCTCGCCCAGTACCCGGGCACCGGCATACTTGCGGAGGATGGCAGCGAACAGCTCGGCGTCGGCGTCCACGTCGCCGTCGACCCAGACTTCGACCGGCGTACGGCCGAGGTTGAGCATCGGTTTCGGCACGGTCCAGTCGACGGCGCGGCCGGTCGAATGTCTGAGTTGGAAGGCACGCTCGCGCTCGCCGATGAACAACGACGCGACGCGGCGCATGTTGTCGAGGTTGCCGTCGCCATTCATGCGCCTGAGATCGAGGATGATCCTACTGACCTTCGTTTCGTCCTCCCTGCCCGCGCCGAGCACCGCGTTGGCGACGGCACGGGTGTTGAACCGGCGCAAAACGATGATCAGCCGCCCGTCCGCGCCGAGCGTCACGATGTCGATCGGCGGCTTACGTGTCCAACCTTCAGGTTTGTCGGCATCCGGCTCAGCCGGCACGATCGCCGCGCCGTCACCGATACGGTCTTTCAGGAAACGGGCGACGCAGAGCGCATCGCGATCGCAGGCGCGCCGCAGCACATCCGGCGCGGGCACGTCGTGACCGGCGGCGGCAACCGCGCTACTCAGCTCCCGGATGTCATCCGACGCCGCGGCGGGCGCGGCCAGAACGGCAAGTATCAGTGCGACGGCAGGTCTCGAGTTCATGGCGTGAAACATACGCTTCCGGTCGTTAAGATTGGGTATGCACGGTGGATTGCAGAGGTGACCTGCGAAGCCCATGATACACGTGAATGGTAGCCGATTAATCCGCCCGGGCGGTGATCCGAAGAACGCCGCCGGACGGATAATACCTGAACCGCAGGAAAGCAGAACCGCATGTCCCTTGTCGATACGCAAACCCGGAACGTCTGCGTCGTGCTCGCCGCACACGGGTCGGCGCGCCGTCCCGACGCCAATGCGACAGTCGCGGCTCACGCCGCGCGGATGTCCGACGAAGGCCCGTTCCGCCAGGTCGTGACGGCCTTCCTGTTGGGCGACACGGCCCCCGCCGACATCGCCGGGGATATCGACGCGGAGACGGTCGTGATCGTGCCGTTCATGATGTCGGACGGCTATCTGGCGGACGCGATATCGGCGAAACTCCAGTGCGCGCTTAAAGAACGGCCCGGCAGCCCTCATATCGCCGTCACGCCCCCCGTCGGCACGCATGAAGCCGTTGCCGACATCGCCCGTGAAAAGGCGCGGCGGGCACTGAAAAGTGCCGGTCTCGATCCGGCGCGGGCAACCGTTGTTCTGGTTGCGCACGGCTCCGGCGGCCGCCCTGAATCGAAAGCAGCCGGCGAGGTGCACGTGAACCGTCTGGCCCAGGCGGGCGATTTCGGCGCGGTCCGACTGGCCACCCTCGAAGAAGCCCCCTTCCTGGACGACGTGCTAGCCGACATCGACGGCCCCGCCGCCGTCGTCGGCCTGTTCGCAGCCCCCGGCGGCCACGCGATCGACGATATCAGGGCTGCCATCGCCCGGCTGGACCGGAAAGATATCATCGATGCCGGTCCGGTCGGCACCGACCCGGCGATGACGGCCATCGCCGTCATGCGTGCAACGGCGGCGCTGGAAAGCTAGGCCAGTCGTCCCGGACAGCCGTGCAACGAGGCGGTTTTACCCTGCCCGGATCAGCGGTGTAGAGTGTCCCCGGGGATTGAACATTCAGGCAAAGTTCCGCGACATGACACGTATCGAGTTTCCGGGCCGCTTTCTGTTTTTGTCGGACGACCCGGCGAAGCTGGCAGCGCAATTTGCGGGCGCCGACCTGACGCCGGACGAGGCGCACCCGTTCAGAAGCGACGTTTCCACCGACGAGATCACGCCGATCCCGACGCTCGTTCACTACGATGAGAAGATTGCCCGCTTCGCACACACTGGGTTCGAAACGCAGGGACAGACACCGATCGGCGAGGCCGCTATTCTTGATGGCGGTTTTTCCGTGATCGTCGGCGGCATGCGTTACGGCAAGGGATCGTCGCGCGAACACAGCCCGCTTTCCGAGATCCGCGCCGGTATCAAGCTGATCATCGCCGAAAGCTTCGAACGGCTTTACCGGCAGAATGCGGACAACCTCGGGCTTTTCACATCGACGGATTTCGGCCTGATCGACCGTATCCGCTCCGGCGAAGCGATCCAAATCGAAGATCTGCTGGAAGGACGCGACGAGCAGGCCAAGGACATCCTTCGTGCGGGCGGCCTGCTTGGGTACGGCCAGAAGATTGCGCCGACGGCAAAGGCGATATCCGCGCGGCAGAGCACTCAGGACGGCCCCAAAACCCTCGTCGAGAAGATCATTGCCCGCCATGCGGTCGAGATCGACGGCAAGCCCTGGGACCTGACGACCGGATCTGCGGGCTTCGTGCGCCCGGCGTGGCGTTATTTCCACGACATCTACACGGCGATGTGCGGCCATATGCTGGAAGCCTTCTTCGGCGACGGCCTCACATTCCACGATCCCGCCACCGTGGTCTCGTTCGAGGATCATTACTCGTATGCGCACCGGCCCGAAGTGAACGCGAAGGCGGACCGGACGCCCGGAATCCGGCGCATGTCCGACGGTCACCGCGCCTTCGTCGGCAAGTACGGCCTGCATGATCACGGCTATCTGCAGGGTGAGGAAGGGTCCGAAGGCATTTCCCACGCCATGATGACCGAGCACTATGTCCTGCCGGGTCAACTGGCGGCGGGCACGGATTCTCACACGCCGCATTGCGGTGCGCTGGGCGCACTGGCCTACGGGGATCGGCAGCACCGAGATGTCGAATGCGCTGATGACCGGTCTGACCCGCATCAAGGTGCCGGAGACGGTTCGCGTCAATCTGAACGGCACGATCCCCGCCGGTGTCATGGCCAAGGACATCGTGCTGCACCTGCTGGCCGATCCGTTCGTCCATGAAGGCGGCGGCATCGGCTGTGTGTTCGAATTCGGGGGGCCGGCAGCGGCCGAACTATCGACGGACGAACGCGCGACATTCACCAACATGACGGCCGAGATGGGCGGTCTTAGCGGCATTTTCGCCCCTGATGCCGAAACCTGCCGGTTCCTGAGGGAACGGCGCGGCATCGATTTCAATGTTGAACCCTGGATGAAAAGCGATCCCGGCGCCCGGTACGCGCAGGTGATTGACATCGACTGCGCCGGGCTCTCGCCCATGCTGGCGTCGCCCGGCGATCCCGGCAACGGCCTCAGGGTGCTGGATCTCGCCGACACAATTTCGGTGGATATCGCCTATGGCGGGTCATGCACCGCCGGAAAGCGGGAAGATTTCGACGGCTACCATGAAGTTCTGAAATGGGCCGCAGACAGCGGATACAAGGTGCCGGACAACGTGAATCTCTATCTGCAGTTCGGCACCACGGCGGTCCGGGACTACTGCGAGGAACGCGGCTATCTGGCTGCTTTCGAAGCCGTCGGCGCCGAAATCCTGCAACCAGCCTGCGGTGCATGCGCCGGATGCGGCCCCGGCCTGTCATTGAACCCGGATCAGGTGACGGTCAGCGCGATAAACAGGAATTTTCCCGGGCGATCGGGGCCCGGCAAGGTCTGGCTGGCAAGTCCCAAAACCGTGGCTGCCAGCGCCATCGCGGGCCGAATCGTCTCGTTCGACGATCTGAAAAAGTCGTCCGTCTGAGCCCCGAAACGACAAAGGCCCCGACGATGCCGGGGCCCTGTCATACAAGATTGCTCTTGCGCTGAATTACGCTGCAGCACCTTCGCGCCACGCCGCCGTACCCTTGCAAGACGGGCACACCCGCTCACCGTAGTGGTGAGACTGGAAGTTTTCGCTGCACATCAAGCACTTGCGCTTTTTGTGCTGCTCGGGGCGATCGGACGTCGGTTTCTTGTTATCAGAGCTTCGAGAAGCCATTAGGCAGCCTCCTGGTGGATTAAGTCCTTTCCAACCATCGGCGAGGTGCGGGCCATGATACGATTGCTCAGATTCAGGAGTTCTGCAGCTTCATCCAGACAGGCAGAATCAACGTCGCCGCCCTGCATTTCGCGGGCGAGCAGTGCGGACGCTTCGTCCGCGAGAAATTTTACCAAGTCCAAGCGTTGCATCTTCGTTACTCCTTAAGCGATCCTCATAAGTCATGCCCCGCCTTGTAATACCATTGTAATCGCGGCGCAACAAAAAATGCTGCACTGCAGCAAAATTCTTCAAACTCGAATTTTACTAACGATTACCTTGGCTTAGGCGTCTGGACGACCTCACTTGCTGGTTAGATCCTCAAGATGAAGACGTATAATTTCACAAATCCTGAAAAAAGTCCACAATTTCAGGCGAAAATTTGGGTCCCTGCCCCTGACGTCTCCGCCGAAGGCCTCTTCAAAGAGGTCAAAATATCGCCATCTGATTAATAAATATGCATTTAAAAGTGCCCGATTTCCTCGCACCTAACTGAGAAAAAGCCCCTAACCCCTTATAAATAAAGGAAGGTGCCTTTCGGGTAAAAATTGGCACGATCCGTGCTGTTTAGCGCGTGAAACTATTGGTTTTCATATTTCAAGTCAGGCGAACCGCCGCCGACCGCGTTTGACCGAGGGGTTTAAACATCAATGAAAAAAATCGAAGCGATCATCAAGCCGTTCAAGCTCGATGAGGTTAAGGAAGCATTGCACGAAATCGGCCTGCAGGGCATCACCGTCATTGAAGCCAAGGGCTTCGGGCGTCAGAAAGGTCATACCGAGCTTTACCGCGGCGCCGAGTACGTCGTGGATTTTCTGCCCAAGGTAAAAATCGAGATCGTCGTCGAGGACGAAATGCTGGAACGTGCCGTCGAGGCCATTCAGCAGGCGGCCCAGACCGGCCGTATCGGCGATGGCAAAATCTTCATCACCCCTGTCGAGGAAGCCATTCGTGTTCGAACGGGCGAACGCGGCAACGACGCCATCTGACGGCGTCGCCGCATCGTTCCCGCTCAACGGATAATCAACTAAACCACACCGAGTTAGGAAGGAAGGACTAGAAATGGGATTGGATATTAAGTCTCCGAGCGATGTTCTTAAGTACGTTAAGGACAACGAAATCGGTTATGTCGACCTGCGCTTTACGGACCCGCGCGGCAAGTGGCAGCACCTGACGATGGTGTCCGACTTCATCGAAGAAGAAACCTTCGAAGACGGCATCATGTTCGACGGCTCGTCGATCGCCGGCTGGAAGGCCATCAATGAATCGGATATGGCGCTCATTCCGGACGCCTCGACCGCGGTCATGGACCCGTTCTCCGCACAGCCGATGCTGATCCTGAACTGCGACATCGTCGAGCCGACCAACGGTCAGCCGTACGAACGCGATCCGCGCTCCGTCGCCAAGAAGGCCGAAGCCTACCTCGGCTCCACCGGCATCGGCGACACTGCCTACTTCGGTGCCGAGCCGGAATTCTTCGTGTTCGACGACGTCCGCTACAAGGTCGACATGAACGAGTGCTACTACGGTTTCACCTCCGAAGAAGGCCCGTATGTCACCGGCACCGTGTTCGATGACGGCAACCTGGGCCACCGCCCGGGCGTCAAGGGCGGCTACTTCCCGGTACCGCCGGTCGATCAGGCGCACGACATCCGCGCCGAAATGGTCTCGGTGTGCATGGAAATGGGCCTGGTCATGGACAAGCACCACCACGAAGTGGCGCCGTCGCAGCACGAGCTGGGCATGGCGTTCTCGACGCTGGTGCGCGCTGCCGACAACGTGCAGATCTACAAGTACTGCGTGCATATGGTTGCTGCCACCTACGGCAAGACCGCGACCTTCATGCCGAAGCCGGTTGCCGGCGACAACGGTACGGGCATGCACACCCACCAGTCGATCTGGAAAGACGGCAAGCCGAACTTCGCCGGTTCGGGTTACGCCGATCTCTCCGACGAGGCGCTCTACTACATCGGCGGTATCATCAAGCACGCGAAGGCCATTAACGCCTTCACCAACCCGTCGACCAACTCCTACAAGCGTCTTATCCCGGGCTTCGAAGCGCCGGTGCTGCTGGCCTACTCGGCCCGCAACCGTTCTGCTTCGTGCCGGATCCCGTTCTCGGGTTCGCCGAAAGGCAAGCGCGTCGAAATCCGCTTCCCGGATGCGACCGCCAACCCGTATCTCGCCTTCTCGGCGATGATGATGGCCGGCCTCGACGGCATCCAGAACAAGATCCACCCGGGCGATGCCATGGACAAGGACCTGTACGACCTGCCGCCGGAAGAACTGGCCGACGTGCCGACGGTTTGCGGCTCGCTGCGTGAAGCCATCGAAAGCCTCGATGCGGACCGCGGGTTCCTGACCAAGGGCGATGTGTTCACCGACGATCAGATCGATGGCTACATGGATCTGAAGTGGGAAGAAATCTACAACTTCGAACACACGCCGCACCCGGTCGAGTTCATGATGTACTACTCTTCCTAACGCGGACCCGGGGCGTAAGCCCTGCCGTGGGGACCCCCGCCAGCGATGGCGGGGGTCTTTTCGTTTGTGTTTCGGATCAAAGGAACGGTGCCAGCTGTCGAAACCGTATCTCCTCCTTGCGACAGAGCGTCGAGCTATCGAAAAGGGCGGCCGGAGAAATCCGCCGTCCTTTCACTATGGTCCTAGATCGAACGCTAGGAGGCCCGGTAGACCCGCAGAGCCGACGGGTTTCGGGAATCGAGCGGGTGGCCGCTGATGACCCTGAGCGGTCATGAGGCCGTCATTCCGGCAAGCATGGCGCCTAGTGCCACGATATGGATCAACATGATCGCCTTGTCATTCCAAAGCACGCCGACTGCGAACCAACCAACCACGCCAACCACAAACAGATAAAGGTTCCATGGCGTCATTCCGAACGCAGTCGCCGCATATCCCATGATCTGGATAATGGACGCGATCCACTTGATAACGAGTACTACTCTGGTTCCGTTAAAGGTCGAAACGGCCACGTCAGACGGCACGGGTTATTCCCCCATCGACCCGAATGTTCTGTCCGGTGATATATCCACCTCCATCCGATGCAAGAAACGCCACCACTGAAGCGATTTCATTCAGCGAACTCCCGTATCGCCCCATCGGTATACGTGAACGGAACTCCTCTTTCTCGGGCAGGCTATCTATGAACCCGGGCAGCACGTTGTTCATTCGTACATTGTCGGCTGCATACTTGTCAGCGAACAGCTTGGTGAATGCGGCCAAACCCGCTCTAAATACTCCTGAGGTCGGAAACACTGGATCAGGTTCAAACGCTGCGAACGTTGAAATATTGATGATCGCGCCTGCCTTTTGATCCTGCATGATCGGTGTGACAAGGCGAGTCGGACGGACCACGTTCAAGAAATAAACGTCCATGCCTGTATGCCATTCTTCATCGCTCAATTCCAGCACAGGAGCGCGGGGGCCATGTCCTGCGCTGTTCACCAGAACGTCGATGCGGCCCCACTTATCCATCGCCAGATCGACCAGTTTCTTTAGGTCGCCATTCGATTGGTTGGACCCGGTGACCCCAACACCACCCAACTCATTTGCCAGTGCCTCGCCCTTTCCGGACGACGACAAGATAGCGACCTTGAATCCGTCATCAGCCAACCTGCGCGCTGAGTCCGCGCCCATGCCGCTTCCGCCTGCTGTGATGACTGCAACTTTATTGATGCTCATTGGAACCTCCAATTCTCTGAGAGAGCGGGAAAATATACCTCTCTAGGCTCAGCGACTAATCATTTGTCATTGCATATCCAGTAGTTTTTCTACAGCCTTTGATCATTATGGTGCGAAATCCGAAACTTAACGCGCTTAGGGTGTTCGATGTGGCGGCTCGTCATTTAAACTTTGGATCCGCCGCTGATGAATTGAATGTGACTCAAGGCGCGGTTGCTCAATCGATAAGGGGACTCGAGGCCGACCTTGGGATCCTTCTGTTCAAACGGCTACCACGGGGCGTCACGCTTACTGACGTTGGCCTCCGTTACCATAATGGTATCGCAAGAGGATTGGCCGTCCTTGATCAGGCCACAGAGGAATTAAGAACGGGCACCAATTCAATATCAGTCAGCGTGCCACCGTCATTCGCATCCAAATGGCTCGTTCGCAAACTGCCCTACTTTTTAGAGCGCAATCCCGACATCGAGGTGCGGACTATCGCGACGGAGGCTGTAACAGACTTCCATACACAGAATGCCGATGTTGCCGTTCGACAGGGATCAAAACCCACGAGCGATGAACTTATTGCCAATATGCTAGCACCTATCGAGCTTGTTATTGTTTGTGGTCAATCCGTCGCATCGCCGCCGGATGCGGACGTTTCCATAGAGTGGTTCGTGGATCAACCGCTAATCCAAGATAGTCACAGACACTGGAACTCCTTGCTTGGGGAACACTGTTTTAAACCACAACACAAGCTTCTGAGTTTTAACCAAACCGCCTTGGCGATTGATACAGCGATAAGTGGTCAAGGTTATGCTGTTGTTCCGAGCTTTATTGCGGCAGACGATTTGGCGTCCGGGCGATTGACCGCGATCAAATCCATCATGCACAAAGATGATGATGGCTTCTGGGTCGTTCACCTCGACAATGATCCACCCAACAGCCAGACACGCTCGCTATTCGTTGAATGGCTACTGGAGGAAGCAAACAACTGATCGACCGCTTCTGGCTATTAACGGCCGTCGTCGTCCCCAGGATACCGCGTCCGGTATGCGCAGGGGAACCGGACGCGCTTAAAGTTTCTCATTAATGTGAGAAATTTCTCACTTTCTATGAGAACCGACACCAGCGGGCCGCTCAGCTCGCTTCCGCGATCTCGTCGGCCGGGCGAAGCTTGGTCACGAACGATTGCACTTCGCGAGCGAGGTTCTCCGATTCGCCCTGCAGCGCGTTGGAGGCGTCCAGCAGATCCTGTGCCTGGCTGGCGCTCTTGGCGACACCGTCCGTCACATTGCCGACCAGCGACGAGAACGTCGACACGTCGCCTGCCGTCTGCGTCGCGTTGTCGGCGATGCTCTGCGTCGACGCGCCCTGCTCCTCGATCGCAGCGGCGATGATGGAAGCGGCCTCGCGCAGGCTCTCGATCGACGTGCCGATGGCCTCGATGTCGGCGGAGGTCTGCTCCGTCGACGACACGACGTCGTTGATCTGCTGCTCGATCTGTTCCGCGGCCTTGGCCGACTGGCTCGCCAGATTGCCGACCTCGCTGGCGACGACGGCAAAGCCCTTGCCGGCTTCCCCGGCGCGCGCCGCCTCGATCGTGGCATTCAAGGCGAGAAGATTGATCTGTTCGGTGATACCGCTGATGACCTCGACGAAGTTGTGAATCTCGCCGACCTTGTCGGTCAGGCTGCGCACGTTCTCGGATGCACGCGTGCTCAGTTCCACCGTGTGCGACGTCGTCTCGTTCGATTTGCCGATCTGCGCCGAGATTTCGCGCACCGATGCCGCCAGTTCCTTCGACGCCTCGGCCACCGCATCGACGTTGCCGGAAATGTTCAACGTCGTCTGGCTCGCGTCCTGGGCGCTGCCCTGCACCTCTTCCGACGCGCTCGTCATCGCCAGCGCCAGCGATTTCAGCGACGCGGATGCATTGTTCACCGATTTAACGATCCCGCCGACCTGCACTTCGAAGTCGGCCGCGATCAGTTCCAGTTCACGCTCGCGCTCGGCCTTGCTCTCGGCTTCGGCCTCGACCTGGCGTCGCGATGCTTCCGCGGCCTCGCGTCCGGCGGCTTCGGCTTCGCCCTGTGCCACTTCGGCCTGCCCCAACGCGGCTTCGGCATCGCGTTGTGCGATCTCCGCCTTTCTCGATGCTTCCTCGGCGTCGCGGACGGCAACGGTGGCTTCGTCCAGTGCGGCGACCAGCTTGAGCGTACCGATGGCCAGCACCGCGGTTTCGACGACGACGATCACGGCATGCAGCACGACACGGAAGAAGTCCGCGCCCTGCGGGAAGACCCAGAAAGGCACGGTGAAGTTCAGCGCCAGGTGATGCACCGCGACAACGCCGGTGGCCACCGCGTAGACCCGCCAGTCGGCGAAGCCCAGCAGCATCGCCAGACCGGCGAAGAAATACATATGAATGTCGAGCTGCCAGGGATGCGAGCGGAACGCATAGACGAGGACGGCGACGATCAACATGAACGACGCCGCGGTCAGGTAGCGCGTCAGCGGCCCGGTGCCGGTCAGCCGCCACGAAACCGCGGGCGCCGCTGCGAACACGGCGGCCAGCGCCGTCGGCATCAGCGCATCGTTGCCCGTGATCATGCCGGTCAGCCAGACCACCGGCACATGTACGAAAAGATACGGGATCAGGTACTTGGCGGTCGTCTGCCGCAGTGCGTCGGTTGCCGTCATTGTCTTTGTTCCTACTGTTCGATACCGAGAGAGAGGCAGGCGCCGGGCGCCAGCGGGTTCATGGCCGCTAGCGCGCCCGTCCTCTCGAGAATCCGGTCGGCCTCAAGGCCCGTGAAATTCGCGATCACCACATTGCCGGCAGCGCCGAAGCGCGCGATGCGCCCGTCCGCCCGCGCCACCGCCTCGAGCGTCTGGTCGCCACTGAAAGACGGCGGGAATACCAGCGCGACATTCTCCATGTCCGGCGTCACCCGAAGCGACAGCCACGTAATCGCAGCAATACCGAGCACCCCGAACAACAGGGATACCGCCATGGCCTGATGCCGTTCCTGGGCCGTTTCAACGTGCATTTGCGGTTCACTCCGAACCAACGTGGTCAAATCCGTTCAATGTTTAGACCAATCGCCGCACCGATTCATATCGGGGCTAACCGAGGGGCCCTTGCGCATCCCCCTTCGATTACGGGGATAATCCGGCATTGGACCAGCCGCGCGCGAGTTAAATTAGGACGACAACTGGTCCTAACCCGGCTATTATGACGGCACGCATATGCGCGTCGGCGTCAACGCTCTATAAGGAATCATGGCAAAACCCGCATCATCCCAGCCGATGACCGTTCGCGACGATAACCTCAGATTGATCTTCGCGCCGGTCGAACAACAGCTTATCGAGGAGCGCGCCCTCGATCTGCGCGCGGGCGCCATGCTTCTGGTGATTTTCTGTGTCGCGACATGGCTTTTCACCTTGGGCGCCGCCGCAGACGGCTTTTTCCTGTCCGAGGTAACAATTCTGGGTCTGACATTTGTGTCTGTCTGGATGCTCGCGATCGGCGTCAGCCTGCTTTCGCCGCTGATCGCCGTCGTTCTCGCGGTCGAATACGCGAAAGTCCGCCGCCGCCAACGTGAACACGACGCCCTGATGCGCCGCTACGGGCGGGGGTAAAGCTCAAAAAGTTCGTCATCCTGAACTTGGTTCAGGATCCATCCTTCGAGACGGCCTTTCAGGCCTCCTCAGGATGAGGACCAGACCTCCTCATGCTGAGGAGCGAAGCGTCTCGAAGCATGAGAATTGGCCCCAAATCAAGTTTGGGATGACAGCGTATTTGAAAGCGCCGTCACTTTCTCGGCGGCAATGTCACCGTAAACGTCCTGGCGCCGGGGCCGGTGGTGTTGCAGAAGGCCCGTATCGTCACCTCGGTGACGCCGATCGGGATCTCGACCCGGCCGAGGCTGCGCGTGAACGGCTGCTCGTCCACGTGCGGATGATAGAGGGTCCGCGTTCCCAGCACCCTGTTGTCCGGTCCGCCCAGGACTTCCCACTTGTCCGCATAGTGCGACCAGCCCTCGTCGCGGTGCGAGACGGTGACGTTGAAAGCATACGTGCCGTCCGCATTGGCCCGGACCGTGGCGTCGAGCACCGCCGGTTCGTCCGCCGCGAGCGATGCCGGGATCAGCAGAGAGAGCGCGGCAAGCGCTGCCGGCATGACATGTGACCGCATTGGACACCCTCCTCAACTAACGTTTCCCAAGCGTGAGCATACGCGCGTTTGAGATCAAGTCTGGAGTTGAAAAACGCTTGAAATTCCATATTTGTTCTTATAATGTTCTTTTAATGTTCCTGCTTTGGCAGAAAACCAAGCCCGCAGGTCGGGCGTATCGGACGGAGGAGAAAATCATGAACAAGTGGCACAACGCAGGCCGTTTCCTGAGCGAGTTTCTGGCCCTCGGCACGCTGTTCGTTTCCGCCTACATCTCGATGATGCTGATCTGACAGTGAAACCCGGGGCCGCCCCCCTGGGTCTAGTGCGGAAGGGACTCCAGCGGCGGCACCTCGCGCTTGTTCCCGTCGGCGTCGATGGCGACGAACGTAAAGGTCCCTTCCGTCACCTTGATCCGCTGGTCGGGCCGGCGCCCGCGCAGCACCCAGGCCGACACCAGCACGGTGATCGACGTGCGGCCGGTCCTGACAACCTCCGAGTAACAGCACACCACGTCGCCGACGAAGATCGGCCGGTGGAACGTGAAGCCGTCGACGGCGACCGTTGCGACGCGGCCGTCGGCCCGGTTCCACGCCGTGATGCCGCCGGCGATATCCATCTGCGCCATCACCCAGCCGCCGAAAATGTCGCCGGATGGGTTGGTGTCCGCGGGCATGGCAAGGGTGCGCAGCGCAAGCTCGCCGCGCGGCTGTTCCTGGGGCGGATTGGAGGCGCCGTTATCGCTCATGTCTGGCCGTTCCTTAGGTCGATGATTGCGTTGGGAGCCGATTCAACCAGATCAGCCGCCGGATGCAACGCCAAACGCGTCATGAAACCGGACCTCGCCCGACGGAACCCCGTCCGCGAACGGCAGGATCATGAAATACCCGGCTGGCGCGTTTTCCAGCGTCATCCCGCTGTCCGGATTGAAGCCGAAGCGGCGGTAATAGGCCGGGTCGCCGAACACGACGCAGCCTCCGTATCCGCCGCTTTTCAGCCGTGCGAGCCCGTCGCGCACCAGCGCTGTGCCGATGCCCGTGCGCTGCCGGGCGGGATCGACCGCGAGAGGTCCGAGGCCGAGCCAGTTCCCCGGACTGCCCGCCACCGTTACCGGCGAAAACGCGATATGCCCCGCGATCTCGCCGTCGATCTCGGCGACCAGCGACAGCGTCAGCGCGCCTGCGTCGCGAAGCCCGGCAACGATCGCGGACTCCGTGCCGTCGCTGTAAACGGTTTCGGCAAAGGCCTTGGCGACAAGCGCCGAGATCGCCGCCGCATCGTCCGCGGATTCGTCTCTGATCAGCATGTTTTCGCAGTTTTTCGCCAATGACGGTTAACGGAATATATACAAGATATGGGTGCGAAGATAGCACCGATATACCTTATCATCCTTGATGCAGGTTACCTGTCCGCGTAAAGTGGGCGCAGTTTAACAGGGGTTTCGGGGCTCACGCGGGCTCGTCGTTTACTGACGGTACACTGGGGATTACACACACATGGAACGTAGTGGTGATATGGGGGATCTGTTCGGCAATGGCGACACCGAGGCCGGCACCACAACCAGCGCCCGTAACGCCAAAGGCAAGGGCAAAAAGAAGGCCAGTGACCCCGTGAGCAAGAAGCCGACCAAGTCCGCCGCCAAGAAGGCCACCACGAAATCGTCTACAAAGGCCGACGGCAGCAACAGCGGCCGCACCAAGGACAGCTACTCCGCCAAGGATATCGAGGTCCTCGAGGGCCTGGAGCCGGTCCGCCACCGCCCCGGCATGTACATCGGCGGCACCGACGAGCGTGCGCTGCACCACCTGGCGGCGGAAATCCTCGATAACTCCATGGACGAGGCGGTCGCCGGCCATGCGACGCGGATCGAGATCGAGCTGGACGCCGAGTACCGGCTGACCATCCGCGATAACGGGCGCGGTATCCCTGTCGATCCGCACCCGAAATTCAAGGACAAGTCGGCACTGGAAGTCATCCTGACGACGCTGCATTCCGGCGGCAAGTTCGGCGGCGACGCCTATGCGACGTCGGGCGGCCTGCACGGCGTCGGCCTATCAGTCGTCAACGCGCTCGCCGAGACCCTCTCGGTCGAGGTCTGCAAGGACAAGAAGCTGTGGACGCAGATCTATGAACGCGGCAAGCCGAAAACCAAACTGACGGATGGTGGCGCCGTTTCCAACCGCCGTGGCACGACCATCACCTTCCTGCCAGATCCGCAGATTTTCGGCACCGGCGCGCGTTTCAAGCCACAGACCCTGTTCCGCATGGCGCGCTCGAAAGCCTACCTGTTCCGGGGCGTGGAGATCCGCTGGTCGGTCGACCCCAAGATTCTCAAGTCCGACGACGACACACCGGAAACCGCGACCCTGCACTTCCCGGGCGGTCTCGGCGACTTTCTGGAAAGCCTGCTCAAGGGCCGGAAGACCATGACGCACACGCCGTTCGCCGGCGACGCAACGTTCCCGAACGACGCCGGGCGCGTCGAATGGGCAGTCGCCTGGCCGGTCGACGAGGACGCGTTCTTCAATTCCTACTGCAACACCGTGCCGACGCCGCTCGGCGGCACCCATGAACTGGGCCTGCGCGGTGCGCTGACCAAGGGCCTCAGGGCCTATGGCGAGCTCACCAAGAACAAGCAGGCGGCGAAGCTGCAGGCCGAGGACGTGGTGGGCGGCGCCGATATCATGCTGTCGGTGTTCATCCGCGACCCGCAGTTCCAGGGCCAGACCAAGGAAAAGCTCTCCACCACCGACGCGCAAAAGCTGGTCGAGACATCGGTGCGCGATCACTTCGATCACTGGCTGTCGGCGTCCCCGGAAATGGCGACGGCACTGCTGGAGCACGCCATCGAACGCGCCGAGATACGGCTCAAGAAGCGCGACGACAAACAGACGAAGCGCCAGTCGGCAACGCGCCGCCTCCGTCTGCCCGGCAAGCTCGCCGACTGCGCCAACAATACGCGCGAGGGGACCGAGCTTTTCATCGTCGAGGGCGACAGCGCCGGCGGCTCCGCCAAGCAGGCCCGAGACCGCAAGTTCCAGGCGATCCTGCCGCTCCGCGGCAAGATCCTGAACGTCGCCAGCGCCACCGTCGACAAGATGCGCGCCAACCAGGAACTAACCGACATGATCGAGGCCCTGGGCTGCGGCATCGGCGAGCGGTTCATGATCGACGACCTGCGCTACGAAAAGATTATCATCATGACCGATGCCGATGTCGATGGTGCGCACATCGCCTCGCTGCTGATGACGTTCTTCTATCAGCAGATGCCGGGCCTGATCGAGGAAGGCGCGCTCTATCTCGCGATGCCGCCGCTCTATCGCCTGACGCAGGGCGGCAAGACCATGTACGCGCGCGACGACGTGCACCGCGAAAAGCTGATGGAGACCGAGTTCAAGGGCCGCGGCAAGGTCGAGGTCAGCCGCTTCAAGGGTCTCGGTGAAATGCCGCCGGCGCAGCTCAAGGAAACCACCATGGCGCCCGCCAACCGGACGCTGATCCGCGTCACCGTGCCGGGCACGCACACCGACGACGAGAAACTGGAAGCCAAGCAGACCGCACGTCTGGTCGAGCAGCTCATGGGCAAGAAGCCGGAACTGCGCTTCAACTACATCCAGGAACACGCCCGGTTCGTCGAGGATATCGATATCTAGGGCTCAAGACCCCTCACCCGGCGCTTCGCGCCACCCTCTCCCCAGGAGAGGGTAATATGCCCAATTCAAGCGAGAGTCCCTTCTCCGTCGCCAATCCAATTGGCGCGAGCCAAAATGGGAGAAGGACAGGATGAGGGGCTGTTCAAGGAACGCCGTGATTTACGAATATGCTGTGTCATCCCCGCGAAGGCGGGGATCCAAACTATCCGCCGAGCATTGGATTCCCGCCTACGCGGGAATGACGCATTAAGTGTGATGCTACTGGATGAAAATGTGACGCTACTGGATAACCCGTTGAACACGGTGCTACAAAAAGTGCGCCGCAGACAGTAAACTGGTATTTTCGACCACTTGCGCCGGCGCGCCTGCTGCAAATCAACGAGAAAGACTTTCTGAAGTATGGACCTCCGGCGCTGGCAGCAGACGATCATCGACGACTTTCCGTCCATCCTGGCGAGCTACAAACGGTTCATCCTGAAGGCCCCCACCGGCGCCGGTAAAACGGTTCTGGCCCGCGAGATCATCGATCGTTTTTATGACGGAAAGAAGGTCCTGGTGCTGTGTCACCGGCTGGTATTGCTGGACCAGCTGCAGTCGGCGCTGCTCAAGGGGCGTCGGGTCAGGACGCTGAAGGTCTCGGACAAGGGGGAAGCGTTCACGGACTACGACATCCTGCTGTCGACGAGCATGCGCGCGCGCGAGGTTCTCGAAGACGCAATTCCCAAGGCGGACCTGATCATCGTCGACGAGGCGCACCGGGTTTCGCCGAATGGCCGTGGGTACCGGCGCATCATCGAAATGTTCCGCGACCAGGGGAAGCCGGATGCCCATTTCATGGGCTTGACGGCGTCCCCCGAACGGCGCACCGGTGATCAGCGCGACCAGCTGAACCTCGCGTTCGATGCCATTATCGACTGCGCCGATATTCAGGATCTGATCGACGAGGGCATCCTGGTCAGGCCGCGCTACCGGCCGCATTTCGTGCACGACCTTGACCTGGATGACATCGATGTCAGTTCGGGAGAATTCCCGGTATCCCAGTTGACCGACGAAATCATCAAGTCGTCGATGCTCGACTATGCCACCCATGCCTATCTGGAGGAGCGCGCGGCGCTTGACGCAGCGCCGATATCGGCATGGTTCTGTCCCGACATACGGGTCGCGGAAATCACCGAGGAACGGCTTCGCGAGATCGGCATCAGCGCGGCGATCATCACGGCCGGCACCCCGCTCCGCGAACGCCGGCGCATCCTTGCCGCGCATGACAAGGGAGATATCGAGGCACTCGTCTCGGTCGGCGTCCTGACCGAAGGATGGGACAACCCCGAGTGCAACATCATCGTGCACATGCGCCCGACACTGTCGAAGGTGTTGTGGGGACAGTCCGTGGGCCGCGGGCTCCGTTCCTCGCCCGGGAAAAAGGAATGCGTCGTCATCGACGTCAGTTCCAACTGGGCCACGTTCGGCCCGGTGGAGAAATTGAAGTGGATGCTGTGGAGCCCGCCCCGCTCGTACCTCCAGTTTCAAAACCGCTTCAACTGGATCGGTCAGCAGCAGGATGATGAAGAGCACCCGGAGACCTACCTTCTCTGCAAGAACGATATCTCCAAAGGGCGCCCGTGTTCCCATATTTACCGCAAGGGCGACGTCGACGGCGATGCCTGCCCCGTCTGCGGCACGTATTCGGCCATCGATATCTATAAGGAACGCCGGCTCGACCTTACGTTCAACGACAACAAACTGCATCGGATTTTCTTCTCGCGCGTGCCCGAGATTTACGACGGCCTGAACGTATCGGTGTGGAACAGCCTCGCCGACAGCGCCTGGCGGACCGCCAATGAAAAGGAGATCGCCTACCTGCTGTTCTGCGAGGCGTTCGTCCGTTCGTCCGCTGAAAGCGCAGAAAGCGAAAGCCAGTACTGGGAAGAGACACTCCGGACGGAGGCAGAGGTGCGCCGCGAGCTCATTTTGAACGGCCGCGACGTGGCGCGGCAGATGGAGTTCAATCTGGGCTGGATTGCCGATGGTCTGGATACGCGCCGCGAAGTGCGCACCCTGCAGGCGAACTACGGTGCCGCGATCGTCGGCCCCGTGCTGAACGAACTGGACCGCGGCGACAGCGAAACCAAGTACCAGCGCGCGATCAAGATCACCGAGCGCATCGTGACGCTCGGGTGCTCGAAAGAGGATGACCTGCCCTACTTCAAGGGCAGCGACGTCGAGGATATCGGGATTTAAAAATGCTGCGCTATTGTTTCCCGGCCACGGCGCCGGGACCTATTCAGATGTGTCGGCTAATCACGCCATGGGTCTCGGGTCGGACCTTCGGCCCTTCCGGGCATTAGAGATATTTAAGCACATTCGATTTCGTCATTCCCGCGCAGGCGGGAATCCACAGGCTCGAGGGATGGTTTGGATCCCCGCCTTCGCGAGGATGACGCGTTAAGCGTTACCCGCCGGCGCGGGACAGGTTCTCCGTCCACACATGCTCCAGCGACTTGAGCGCCTCGCAGACCGTTTCCGTATCGGAAATGCCTGAGAGCGCGTCGCGGTACTGCGCCGCATGCGCCTCTTCACCCGCACGCACGGCGGCAACGGCCTTTTTCGCTTTCTCCGTCGGGATCACGGTGACCGAGCGCCGGTCGTGCTTGGTCGGCTTTTGCTTGAGGTAACCGAGTTCGGTCAGCTTGCGCAGGTTGTAGGACACGTTGGAGCCGAGATAGTAGCCGCGCTCGACCAGGTCGCGCACGGCAATCTCGCCCTCGCCGACGTTGGCCAGCAGCAAGGCCTGCACGCCGTTCAGATCATGGATGTCGGCGCGGGTCAGTTCGGCGCGCACCACGTCCAGAAGGCGGCGGTGAAGTCGTTCGACCAGATGGGTCAATTCACGGTATGCGATGCTCAAGGCACGTATCTCCTCACAGTTTTCCCGTGAGTACGTTGAAAACCTTGAAATGCATATGATTTTCATCACATTGAAGAAAAGTTTTATCGAACGCGACGCGCCCCTGCGCGCGATATACTGGACGCGCCCATTCGGGCGACCTACCCTGAAAAAAACAAGACCTCGGAGTGGTGAGACATCATGAAATTCGTTCGTTTCGGCAACCCCGGCGCCGAGAAGCCGGGCATGATCGATAGTGCGGGACACATTCGCGACCTGTCGGATCAGGTCGATGACCTGGCGGGCGCATCGCTCGCCCCCGACCGGCTGGCCAGGCTGGCCAAGCTCGATCCGGAAAGCCTGCCGAAGGTCTCGAACGATGTCCGCATCGGTGCGCCGGTCGGCGATATCCGTCAGGTCGTCTGCATCGGCCTCAACTACACCGATCACGCCGCCGAGCTGAACATGCCGCTACCGTCCGAGCCGGTGATCTTCCTCAAATCGCCCTACGCCGTCACCGGGCCGTTCGACGATATCGCCATCCCGCCGGGTTCGACCAAGACCGACTGGGAGATCGAACTCACCATCGTCATCGGCAAGCAGGCCGAGAACGTGGCCCGTTCCGAGGCCATGAAGTACATCGCCGGCTTCACCATCATGAACGACGTCTCGGAACGCGCCTGGCAGCTCGAAGGCACCGGACAGTGGACCAAGGGCAAGAGTTACAAGGGCTTCGCCCCGCTGGGTCCGTGGCTGGTGACACCCGACGATATTTCCGACGTGCAGAACCTGCACATGTGGCTCGATGTCTCGGGCGAACGCATGCAGGACGGCAACACCAAGACCATGATCTTCGACGTCGGCCACATGGTGGCGTTCGTCTCCGAGCGCATCACCCTGATGCCGGGCGACATCATCGCCACCGGCACGCCGCCCGGCGTCGGTTCCGGGCGCAAGCCGCAGCGTTACCTGAAACCGGGTGAAAGCCTGAATTTCGGTATCGAGGAACTGGGCGAGCAGCGCCATACGATGACGGGTGGCTGACCAAAGGTCAGACGGTTGGCGGCTGACCTCGTCTAGCTGACGCCTATCCCGTAGCGGCTGGCCCACGATAGTCCCGCCTCGGTGCCGTCCGCGGGCGTGTATTCGCAGCCGATGGCGCCCGTGTAGCCCAGCATGTCGCAGAGCTCGATGAAGCCGCCCATGTCGTAGCACCCGTCCGCGATGGGCTCGTGTCGTCCCGGAAAACCGGCGATCTGAATATGCCGGATCAGGTCAAGGTTGGCGCGAACGCCTTCCGCCGGGTCTTCGCCATTCATCAGCGCATGATAGGCATCGTACTGCAGGCCCAGGTTAGCCTCGCCGACCATGGCGATGATGGCACGCGCCTGCGCTGTCCGCTGCAGCAGATAACCCGGCAGATCGGTGCCGTTGATCGGCTCGATGACGATGCCGACGCCCGCCGCTTCCGCGAGGCGCGCGGCGACGCGCAAGTTTTCAGCGTAGACGTGGGTTGCGAAGTCCTGTTCGGCCTCGGGCACGATCCCGGCCATGACGTGGATCAGCGGGCAGCCGAGCTCCCGTGCATAAGAAAGCGCCAGCAGGAAACTGTCGCGAAACGCCTCTTCCCGGTCGGCCAGCGCGGCAAGCCCCCGTTCTCCTTTCTCAGTCTCCCCCGGTGGTGTGTTGATGAGCCGCATGCGGACCCCCGCTTCGTCCATCGCCCAGCGCAGGTCCGTCGCGTCCTCGCCATAGGGGAACTGATACTCGACCAGATCGAACCCGGCCCGCTTGGCCGCCGCAAAGCGCTGCATCAGCGGCAGTTCGTTGTACAGGTACATCAGGTTGGCGCAGAGATCCGGCATCAGACGAAACCGCGCGCGCGGATGGCATCCGCGATGTCCGCCGCGGTATCGAGCAGCGCCGGCGTCCAGTCGAGCTGCACGCGGCCGTCGAACATGCGCGCATGTCCGCCCTGGCAGAGCGTTTCATGCAGCCGCGCATGCTTGGCCGAGATCAGTCCGGCGGGCGCCGCGATATACACTGGTTTTCCTGCCGCCACGGCTTCCGAACACATGGACACGCTCTCGCCCGTGACGATGACTGCGTCGGCCATGCTGAGAAAGCCCGGATACGGGTTCTCGCCGCCCTGGTCCCAGTGATAGAGCCGGTGCGGTACCTTCAGTTCGTGCTGGATTGCATCCACCGCACCGCCCGTGCGGCGGCTGGTGGTGACCATCAGGCTGCCGCCGAGCGCCGCTGCAGCATCGCTCGCCGCCTGTGCCAGGGTATGGCCCATGGCGGGGGTGAACGTATGCTTGCGGGTCGACCCGCCGATCAGCAGGGTGGTCCGGGGCTGCGGCAGATCGTCGACCTGCGCGTGCCAGTGATCGCGCGCCCGGGCAAGCGCATCCGCGCTCATGCGGTGCGGTGCGGCAGCGATTGTCATGATGTTGGGCGCCGTCTTGATGCCGCCGTCGTGCGCCGGGCGGCAGATCAGGTCGAACGCCGCATCGCCGCTGCCGGGATCCATGATCTGCACGATTTTCGCGGCCTCGCCGCTTTGTTTTTTAATCCAGCGCGCGACGGGCGCCGTGCGTCGGCCCGCGGCGATCACCAGCTTCGGCCACGGCGCGTGCAGCGATACTTTGGAAGACGCGTCGAGACTCGATACAGAGGCACCCAGCACCACGTTCGGCAGGCTCGCCATCATGGCGTAGCGGATTTCCATCTCGCGGAACGGCAGGCCGAGGCGCTCCGCCACACCCAGCGCCTGCGACCGGTTCCCGGCGCGGTCATCGAGCAGCACCCAGATATCGCTGTTGTCCGTCACCCGGCCGTCCCCAGCAGCTCCTTGTAATGCTGCCAGCGGCCGACGGACGTCTTGTAGACCGGTTTGCGTACCTGCCAGTTCGACGCCGTCAGCACCGTGCCTGCGGCCTCGTGCGGCCGCGTCACTGCGTCGTCCCACTCAAGACCGCAGAATTCCAGCAGTTTCCGGGCTTCGGCTTCGGGGTTTTCGACCATGTCCTCATACGCGACCTCGTGGATGCCGATCGCGAGAGCATCCTTCCAGTGTGTCATGATGCGTGCTTCCGCGGTGGCATAGCGGCGGATGTCGTCGAGCCGCGTCGTCCAGTCGAGCCCGCCCGCCTTGAAGTTCTGGAAGTAGTTGGAGAGCACCACGTCGTCGGGACCCCTGCGGCAGTGCACGATCTTTGCCTTGGGGAACAGCACCTGGATCAGGCCGAGAAAGAACACGTTCTGCGGCGTCTTGTCAGTCACCCGGCGTCCGTCTCGGGGCGCCACCGGCAATCGCGCGAGATAGGTATCGGCCAGCAAACGGGCCGCCGCCGCGTCCATATGCGGTACATCGCCCGGGTAGTCGTCCAGCAGGCCGCTCAGGATATCCACCTCACCCGCACCCGTCACCGCAGGGTGCGCCGCCAGTGTCTGTTCGACCAGCGTCGTGCCGGACCGCGGCATGCCGCAGACGAAAATCATCTCGGCTTCGGCATCGCCGATCGATTCCAGCGCCGATAGAGATTCTCCGGACAAAACACTGATAACATTATTTATTTCGTCATCAAAGGCGTCAGCGTCAAAAGCGGTTTCGGCCTTCTCGGCTTGCTTGCGGCGGCGCTCGTTTCCCTGCCGGTAGGCATCCGCCGCAGCCGCGTAATCGCCCTTCGCATCCTCCGCGCCGCCAAGCGCGAACAGGAACGCGATGCGGTCCTCCTCGGCAAGCCGCGAGTCCCTGGCCCGTTCGCGCAGCACCTTGAGGTCGTCGTCGTCGATGTCCGTCCCCCTGGCGTCGGCGATGTTCATCCATGCCTCGCCCAGCGACGGGCGAATCTCGACGGCGCGGCGGAACCGTCGCTCGGCGTCGGCGACACGGCCCTGCGCCAGGAGCACGACGCCGAGGCCCATTGCCGCCTCGGCGAACTCCGGGTGGCGCTCCAGCACGTCCTGATAGGCCGCCTCGGCCCCTTCGACATCGCCCGCCTTGAACTTCGCGCCTGCCAGGTTGGCACGCGCTTCCGGATAGGCATCCCGCCTGCGGACCGCATCCTCGAACGCCTTGACCGCCCCCGGTACGTCACCCAGTTGCAGCCGCACGTTGCCGAGCGCGTTATGTGCCTCGGCGTAACCCTGATCCAGGCTGATCGCCTCCAGGCACTGCTGCTCGGCGGCAGCCAGTTCACCCAGATGCCTGAGCGCCACGGCGAGGTTGGTCTTGGCCATCACGTTCTCGGGCCGCGCCTGCACGGCGGCGGCGAAGCTTTCCGCCGCGGACACGTAATCGCCGGCGCGGAACCAGAGATTGCCGAGCGAAATCAGCGCATCCGGGTAGCCGGGCCTGAGGTCAATCGCTTTGCTCAGCGCTTCCCGCGCATCCGCCACCTTGCCCTGTGCTTCCAGCGCGACGCCCAGGTTGCAGTGCGCCTCGGGCATGTCCGGCATCCGTTCCAGCACGAAACGTGCCGAAGCTTCAGCCTCCATCGGCCGCCCGCAAAGGTTCATGATCGCCGCGCAGTTGGCGTGAATATTGATGTCTTCCTCGTCGAGCAGCGAAGCCTTGAGAATCGCATCGCCGGCTTCGGTGATGCGCCCCGCGTTCAGGTCGATCATCGCCGTCAGAAACCATGCCCGCGTGTTCTTCGGGTCCAGCGCCTGCGCTTCCTTCAGAGACGACAGGGCGCCGGCGACATCGCCCGTGTCGAGCTTTTTCTCCGCCGCGCGAACACGCGCTTTGGCGGTGTTCACGGCCTTTGCGTCCGACGGCTCTGCGCCGCCGGTACCAAGGCTTTCCTGTCGGCGTCGTTCGTGACGGTTCATCGTTTACTCCCGGTCTGATAAGTGGGATGGCGTGACGCCACAGACAAGTCAACGCCAGATTGTCTTATCGGGCTGAAGCGCTTAAAACCGGTGCACCGACATCTCGACCCCAAGGAACGGAAAAAGCATGTCTGACACAGCAATCAAAACCACCGCACGCGGCATGGAAACGGCGCGTCTTCTGCTCGATATCAAGGCCGTTAACTTCCGTCCGCAGGAACCCTACATGCTGACGGCGGGCTGGGCGAGCCCGGTCTACATCGATTGCCGCTGGGTGATCTCGTTCCTCGACGCACGCCGTCGCATCATCGAGATGGGCGCCGAGATGCTGTCCGATGGCATCGACATGTCCGCGGTCGATTTCATGGCCGGCGGCGAGACGGCGGGTATCCCCTATTCGTCGTGGCTGTCGGAAAGCCTCTCCAAGCCGATGCTCTATGTCCGCAAGAAACCCAAGGGCTTCGGCCGCGGCGCGCAGATCGAAGGCTCCATGCCCGAGGGTGCGAAGGTGATCCTGGTCGAAGACCTGGCGACCGACGGCGGCTCCAAGGTGAACTTCGTCAATGCCCTTCGCGACGCGGGCGCCACGGTCGAGGATATCTTCGTGGTCTTTTTCTATGGTGCTTTCCCGGGTGCCGAGGAAACCTTCGACAATATGGGCGTCAGGCTGCACTACCTGGCGACGTGGCAGGACGTACTGGCGGAAGCCACCAACGGCGGCGATTTCCCGCAGGAGACCTTGGACGGCGTGCGCGCATTCCTTGAAGACCCGATCAAGTGGTCGGCCGACCACGGCGGGCGGGATACGCTTTAAACTCCCCTCCCCCTCCAAAGGATGAGGGGTTATTCCAGACCCTCGATGAACGCGATCACAGCCTGACCGGCGCCGTGATCGAACAGATCGGTGTGGCCGCCGCCGTCGATCCAGAGCGCTTTCTTGGGCTCTTTCGCTTGGGCAAACAGGGCGCGGCCGTGCGGCTGGCCGATGACGCGGTCGGCGTCGCCATGGACGATGAACAGCGGCGCATCGATGGCGGCGATCTTGGCGATGTTTTCGTACTTGTCCTTCACAAGCAGCCGGGCCGGTACATAGAAATACCGGTCCTGGGCAGCAGCGCCCATGGATGAAAACGGCGCTTCGAGTGCCAACGCCTTCACCGACGTGCCGGCGCGCGCCAGTTCGAACGCCATCTGCGTGGCGATCCCCGATCCGAGGGATTCGCCGTAAAGAACGAGCCGCGCCGGTGCGATGCCCTCGCGGGTCAGCGCTGCGATCACGGCACGGGCATCTTCGTAAAGCCCCTCTTCCGTCGGGCTTCCGCCATTGCCGCCGAAGCCGCGGTAACCGGCAAGCCAGACGCCGTATCCGGCGTCGTGCCAGGGGGCAGCCTTGAAATCGCGGTCCGCGATGGTACCGGCGTTGCCGTGAAAGAACACGATGACCGGCTTGCCGTCGCGAGGCGGCAGATACCAGGACCTGACCTCGATCCCGGGCGCGCTTTCGACGAACCGTTCCTCGGCATGCGGCACCAGCGATTGCTGAACAGGCACGGGCGGCGAATGCGTGTGGTACATCAGGTTGCGCTGAAACACGAACAGCGAGATCACCATCAGCACGTACACACCCACACCCGCCAGAATGACTTGAAGCATCTTGCGATCCGTCCGGCGTCGGGCCGTCAGCGTTGCGGCTGAGGACTGTTGAACAGGTAGGTCGGGTACGGCTGGCTTTTTGCCGTCGTCGATACGTCCGCCGCGCCGATCGTGCCAAAAGTCCGGCCGAGACCCGCTGGCTGCGGTGCTTCGAAAAGGGGTGCTGCGGAGGCTCCAGAGTCTGCCGAAGCCGGCCCCGTCGCCGGTCGCCTGTCGCCGGTTACAGCGTCCGTACAGATGAAGATCGCCGCATTCGGCGTCATTAACGGGCAGGCACTGAGGGTCTGCTCCTTGAACGTCGCGTTCAGGTTGCCTCGGGCACACTCCTCGTATGCCAGCGCCCTGATCTCCGCGGGCGTCGCGCCCGACTTCTTGTAACAGACCGTCACCACCGTACCGGCAGTCACCGGCGGACCTTCGGGGAAGGTCGCGAGTTCCCGATTGATCTCGTACGGCCGGTCAACGTAAGGGGGTGCGTCGCTGCAGGCGGCGACGCCCAGAAGTACAAGACCCAGTAACGGCAGCTTGATGTCCATCCCCCTCTATACCGTGCGCACCCGGATCAGACAACAAATGCGCGCGTCCGGAAATTTGCATGCGCGGTGCTCCAAAACCGTGCGTTTCCCGTATCTTACCTTTAAAGTCCCCATCCCGGCAGGAGAACCAGAGTGTCCGACCCGATCCTCATCGCCATGACCGGCGCATCCGGTGCCATTTACGGCATCGAGACCCTGCGCCTGCTCAAGGAAATTGGCCAACCCGCACACCTGATCCTGTCGGAGGTCGCGCGCCGCACCATCGAGATCGAAACCGACGTCAGCGTCGACGAGGTCAAGGCGCTGGCCGAGGTGGTTCATTCGAACAGGGACCAGGCAGCCTGCGTTTCCAGCGGTTCGTACCGGACGCGCGGTATGCTGATCGCGCCATGCTCCATCAAGACGCTGTCCGGGATCGCCAATTCCTACGCCGACAACCTGATCATCCGGGCCGCAGATGTGTGCCTCAAGGAACGCCGGCGCCTCGTTCTGATGGTCCGCGAAACGCCCTACCATGCCGGACATATCGAGCTGATGCGCCGGGCCACGGATGCAGGCGCGATCATTTTCCCGCCGATGCCCGCGTTCTATGCCAAACCGAAAAGCATCGAGGATCTGGTGCGACAGAGCGTCGGCCGCGCGCTCGACCTGTTCGAGATAGAGCACGAGGAAATCACCCGCTGGATGGGACCGCCGACCCAAGAACGTTGAGGGGATCGACGGCGGTAAACAACACCGGAATGACCGGCGCAGACCGATTTTTTTCGCAGTTGTCATGCGTGCTTCAGGATTATCAGGTATGGGTTGATCCAATAGCTCGTCGCTACCGACGCATGTATTGACCCGGCCCCTCGTTATGACATCCAGCATCCGCTTTATCCTCGCTACCACATTGATTGCGCTTGCTCTTTCGGTGCCATCGCTTCCGCTCGAAGCCAAAAAAGGCGGTGGTGGCGGTGGTGGCGGTGGTGGCGGCGGTGGCGGCGGTGGCGGCCCCGCCCCGGTAACGATCGACGTGCGCCGGGATCTCGATTTCGGCGATGCAGCTGGGGACGGCTCGCTCTCCGGCACGGTCACCCTGAACCCGATTACCGAAATAAAAACCGTATCTGGCGGCGTGATCGATTTCGGCGGCCGCGAGCATGTCGCGGAGTTCCGGATCAACGGCGACAAGAATGCCGATGTCTACGTGGTGCTGCCGGCTTCGGTCACCATCACCACACCGGGCGGCACGATGACAATAAACAGCTTCACGATGGATCAGGGCAACCCGGTCAATCTCGGCAGCAAGGGACGGGCTACGATCAAGGTCGGCGCCACACTGAACCTGTCGCCCGGACAAAGCGCCGGCAACTATACCGGCAGCTTCACGATCTCGGCGGATTATTGACGCCGTCCAGAAGGCGCCACTTTTTCGCGAACTTGTCATGCGGCGTTCAGCTTTCACGGCTAGTTACATGGCGTAAGGAATGCGTGATGGCGACGACGCCGAATGGACGGCAAAACGGCGCCGGTTACTGGCGCAATCACGCATCCGAATGCTGCATTATGTGCCTGGACCAATCGAACTCCTGACTGGTGTTGCCCGCAATGAAAGTTTCTTCTCGGCTCACGGCGTCGTTGTTGAAGACAATTATTTGTCTCGCGCTCGTTCAGACGGTATCGGGCAGCCCCGCTAGCGCGCAGACACCGGCGCCGCTGCAACTCATTCAAAAAAGAGACATAAAATTCGGTACGTACGCGAGCGACATCGCCGCGCCCGGCACCGTCATTCTGAGTCCGAACAGCGACACCACATCCACCACGGGTGCGGTCTTCGACTTCGGCGGCGTCGTCAAGCGGGCAAGGTTTCAGATACTCGGCGAACCGAAAAGCTATGTCATCGTGACGCTGCCGACATCGATCACCATTCGCAAGGGAACCTCGTCGCATACTATGGTGGTCGACACGTTCACCATGGACAACACGAACCCTATCCGCCTGAACAAGAACGGCAAGAGAACGATCAACATCGGCGCGACACTGCACGTCGGTATCAATCAGCGGAAAGGCAATTACAAGCGGGACAACGAATTCGTCGTCTACGTCGACTATCAATAGAAACCGGCAAAAACGCCTATGGCGCGGTTGCGGTCGCTTCCGCCATCAGCTCGGCACCCTCGTCGGCAATCGTCCGGTAAGCGACGTGCAACTGGTTGCCGGACAGAGTGACACCGTCCGGCACGCGCAACGTCATCTCAACGGTGCGGCTGTCATTCGGGGTATAGACGGCAAGCCGCATGACCCGTGCCACGACCACATCCTTGCCACCGGCCTTGAGCGTTGCCGTCAAATCGCCGAACGCGGAACGGTCACCGCTGCGGTCGAGATTGAAACGAATGCGCGGCAGATCGCCCTGCTGTGCCGCCGGAAGGAACTGCATGTCGCTAATGGTCACCGATTGCTTCAAGTCGCCGTGACGGACGATCACCGGAATGGCGATCCCGAAAACCGGGATCAGCCGTACAGCAGCACCGGTCGCCGGCGCCTCGACACTCTGTGATTCGACGTCGGGAACGGCGCGCATCATCAGGTGCGAACGGTATTCGCCCGGCGCCAGGTCTTTCGGCTTGCGCAGGAGAATCCGGATCGCCTGAGACGCCCCGGGCGCCAGCGAGACTTGTCGCGGCGAATAACGGAACAGCCGATCGGCGAAATTCTGGCCTTCTTCCGGTTGCGCGATCTCGACCATGTTGCCGTTCTGCTCCATACGCATGTTGACGACGGAAATTCGGTAGGTCGCCGTTGCAGAACCCTTGTTCACCAAACCCAGCTGCGCCGAGCGGGTACGTCCCTCGAAGACGACACGGGTCGGCGCAACGACCAGATCGCCGGCGCTTTGCGCCGCCACCGTTGCCCCCTCGCCAAGCAGTGCAGCAAGCACCAGCATGGCGATGCCGGCAATTCGTGTGGCGGCGGCCGGGCCGCGATCTTTCGAAGTTCGGGTCATGGGTAAGGCCTTCCTCTCAAAAGGTCCGGGCTGTCTTTATGTTTCGGAAATCTGTTCAGTTGTAGGAAACGACGATGCTGACGAACGGCGCGCTGGGCGAAAATGCCTGCGCGAGAACCGTTTCCCGCTCGCCCGCACCGGCACCGTCCGCTCCGGCGGAGGTCTGCTGCGAGCCGGCCGGCTGGTCACCGCCGGATTGCTGCTGGCCGGATTGCCCGCCCTGTGCCTGCCTAGCGGCGGTCACGGCACCGACACTGAAAACATCGGCGCCGGATGCATCAAGCGACGGGGTCAGCCCGGCGCTGTGTTCGAATCCGCTGTAGCTGACAAGGCTGGCACCGTTCGAAAATACCGTCTGCTGCGGCAGGATCACGGCATAGGCCTGATTCGGCGCACCGGCAACGGCGATTGCCGCACTCGGACCGACCGGCACCACCGCCAATCCGGAACGCTGGAAACGAGGCGCCGCGGCGGTTCGCGTGCCGCTGCCGCCAGAGGCCGCCGGGGCTGGCGTCGGCGCCGGCGCATCGAAACCGATGTTGGTCGTCGTCGAAACGAGGATTGCCGGAATGCTGTTCGATCCGGTGAACGTCTGCCGTACTACGGTCGTCTGCTGCACCACCGTGGTCTCGGTCGTCACAGTGCCGATGCTGCCGGCGCCGTAGATGGTCGCGCCGACGGACGCGGTCGCCTGTGCCGCCTGTGCGCTCACATCAAGGAGCACCGCGCCGCTGCCGACGATGCCGAATGCGATGGCAAGTGCCCCGAATTGCCGAGCCGAAGTCATCAATGGTGCGCCCTGTAAATGATACGAATCGTACGTCATATTCTGCCCTTGTTTGATCTCAATATCAAATGTTTAGCGGCAATCGCCGTCCTGTCGCGCTCAATACCGTCAAACAGAAAGGCCGCCGGGATGAACCGGCGGCCCTTCTGTCGTTAGTTTCTCGCCAGCCTCGACTGAGGCGCGTTCGTCATCAGTTGTACGACACCGTCACCGTGAAGCTGCCCGAATAGCTGTCGGCAGCCTGGTTGGCGCCGACCGCCAGGGCGGCACCGACGTTCACGGAAGAGGCGCCAGAACCGTCCAGCGTCGGCGTCGCGCCAGCGTCGTCGGACAGGGTCGCCGTCATGTCTGCGCCGCCGGAACCGCCAGTCGCGGACAGCGTGGCCGAAGCCGGAACCACGAGCGAAAAGGTCTGGTTTGCTTCACCGGAAACAGCGAAAGACGCGGCGGTCGGCGCGTCACCCGACAGCAGGTCGACGTTGGCGTCGCCCGTCCGGGTGCCCGTCGTGCTGACGGTCACGGTACCGGCGGAGGTGGTCGGCGCGATCAAGCCGAATTCGAGGTCGGAAGTCTTGGAGATGGCAATCGGCGCCGTAATCGTGGCCGCTGCGGAGGCAGTGGCGTCGGCTGCTTTGGCGGCACCCGGAATGGCAATCATGGCAATGAGCGCGACCGCTCCGAGGACGTTGTTCTTCTTCATGGTCTTTACCCTTTTGTCGAAACCCAATCGCTTGGGAAGTGAAAGTCTAAACTCGGCCGGTCGCTGACCATCCGATACCGCCATTTCGTAAGGCCGTTACCTGACAGAAACATGACGAATTAAAAAATAATCGAATTATTTCAGAAGCTTACAGAAAGCTGACATAATCGGACAAATACCTTACAGCGCCTTACAATTTTGGTGGCGCCGGCCCCACGGGGTGGCACTTCCGGGCCGTTATGCTTAAGCCGTCTTTAACCATGATCGCCGCACTATGACCGGCGAGAGTCTGTGCGGCGCACTGGGCGCGCCGGGCCGGCTTTCGGGTAACTGGGACGAAGCGGTCGGTTGAAAACGAACACGCCAACTGGGAAAGGGCGCGGCATCCGCTGCACGATTCTTGCCGCCTTGCTGGCACTGGCGGCGCTGACCGGCAAGGCACAGGGCGATGTCGTCGACATGCCGCCTGCAGAGGAGGTCAAGTCGGTCTCCATGGACATGCCGCCGCCGGCACCTGAAACGGCACAGGCTCCCCCGCCGACACCGTCCCTCCCTGCCGCGCCTGCGTCCGGGCAGGCACCGCCGCCAGCACCGGCGACCCCGTATACGCAGCCGGAGCGCTCGGAAGAAGAACTGCTGATCCTGAAAATGACCCTCGGCAGTCTCGACCTCAGCGATGCGATCCTCGGTTACCCCAACCAGGGCAGCCTGCTCTTGCCACTGAGCGACGTGGTCGGGCTCTTCGATTTCCCCATCGAGGTCGATCCCGAGAACGGTCGAGCGGAGGGATGGTTCATTGAGGAGAATCGCCTGTTCTCGCTGGACCTTTCGGCCCGGCAGGTCGTCATCGCCGGCGAGAGCCGGACCGTGAACCCGGCTTACATGGAGCAGTTGCCCGACGACATCTACGTCGACGTGCGCGAGCTTGCGGTCTGGTTCCCCGTCGACATCGAGTTCGACCTGCCAAATCTGATCGTCGATGTGACATCGCGCGAGCCCCTGCCGATCGAGGCGCGCCTGCTACGTGATCAGCGCCGCGAAAAGGCACTCTCGCAGCGCCGGACCGACAAGCGTGATCTCAAGGAGGTCGAGGTACCATACGAATGGATCACTTGGCCGGTCTCCGACACGACCGTGAACTTCACCGTCACCTCGGGCGACGACGGGCCCGAACTTACACGATCTTTCACGACCCTCGCCACGGCCGACCTGGCCAAGCTCAACGCCGACATATTCCTCTCCGGCGATGACACCGAGCGACTGAGCATCGCGCGCCTGAAACTGGGGCGGCAAAGCACCCGCGGCGATCTTCTCGGGGATATTGAGGCAACACAGTTCGCGGTCGGCGATATCTTCGCACCACAGGTGACGCACGTCTCGCGTACCGCGCTCGGCCGTGGCGCCTTCGTATCGAATGAACCCATCGGCCAGCAGGTGGAGTTCGACCGTATCACGCTGCAGGGCGACCTGCAGCTAGGCTGGGAGGTCGAACTTTACCGGAACGAGGTTCTGCTCGATTTCCGCCAATCCCAGACCGACGGGCGCTATCTGTTCGAGGACGTGCCGCTCCTGTTCGGCGTCAATGTGCTCAAGCTGGTTTTCTACGGTCCTCAGGGACAGCGCCGCGAGGAGATCCAGCAGCTTCGCATCGGTTCGGAGCAGATCAAGCCGGGCGAGCACCTGTACGCGGTGTCCGCCAACCAGCAGGACAGTCTGCTGCTGCTGGGTGACAAGGACAGCCTCAACACGGACGGCTTCCAGGGAAAATCACGGATGACCGCGGAGTACAAGTACGGCCTCAGCAAGGAGCTCTCGGTCGGTGCGAACTTCGCCAGCATCCCGTTCGAGGGCGGACACCGGTCCTACGGTGGCGCAAGTATGGTCGCGTCGCTCGGCCCGGTCTATACGCGCGCCGACGTGACCAAGGACATCGGCGCCGGCTGGGCCGGCACGCTGTCGGCCCAGACCAATATATTCGGCGTCACAGTGCTCGGCGAGCACACGTATCTCAACGATTTCCTGAGCGAGGAGTTCAGCGACGAGGCCGATCCGCTGGAATCGGAATCGCGTCTGCGCCTCGACGGCGTCCTGCGCGGCGGCTTTTTGCCGCATATCCCCTATGCACTGACCGTCAACCACAGCGTCAACAAGTCACGCGACCGCTCGACCGAACTTCAGAACAGGCTATCGACGGCGATTGGTCCGGCATCCGTGACCAACACCCTGAACCTGGCCCTCACGGACCCGGCCGAATCCGCCGACAGTACCAGCGTCAGCGGCTCCCTTCAGATCGGCGGCAGGATCGGCGCGGTCCGGACACGTGGTCAGATCAGCTATGCGATCGACCCCGAAGCAACGATCAATTCCGCGGCGCTTTCCGGCGACTGGCGGCTCTCGCCGACGCTCAACGCGCGCGCCGGCATCAACAAGGAGCTGACCGGGTCACAGAAAGCGACCTACTCGATGGGCGTCAGTGCCGATGTCGATTACGTCGCGCTCGGTGTCGACGGACAGTACGACGACCTCGGCGATTACGCGCTCAAACTGCAGTTCACCTATTCCTGGGGCAAGGATGCCGCGGACGGCGGCCTGCGCGTGAGCTCCAAGCCGACCGCCGAGCGCGGTACCATGACCGTCAAGGTGTTCCGCGATCTGGACGGCGATGGCGCCTTCACCGACGGCGTCGACGAGCCCCTCGAGGGTGTCGGGTTCCGTTCCGGACGGGCGCAGCTGCCGCAAAAGACCAATGCCGAAGGCCTCGCTTTCGTCACCGGGCTCGACACCTACAGCCCGGTCCCGTTCGAGGTCGATATCGGCTCCCTGGAAGATCCCTTCTGGATCGCCGCGCCCGAGGCGGTCAAGGTATCGCTTCGGCCCGGCGTGCCCGGCGAAATGGCGTTCGCCGTAATTTCGACCGGCGAGATCGACGGCGTCGTATATCGCCGGGACGGCGACTGGTCGGAACCGGTCTCCGATGTGCACGTGCAGCTCGTGGACATGTCGGGCGACGTCGTCAAGGAGGTCCGCTCGCAGTATGACGGCTTCTATCTTCTCGATTTCCTGCGCCCGGGTCGCTACACGCTACGTATCGACCCCGAGCAACTGACGCGCCTGAAGCTGCCTGACGTCCCGGCACGCAACGTGGAAATCGGTAACGACGGCACCATCCTCGGTGGCGAGGATTTCGTTATCGGCGGAGCCCTCGAAACGGAAGCCGCGTTCCGGGCACGGCTCGCCGCATTCGAGACGCAAGCCGCCGCCGAGGCGGCGTGGGCGGAGATCGGCGACCTCATCCGCAAGGGCCACGACGGGATCCGGCCGACCTACCAGGACACGCCAGCCGCGGACGGCACCGGCACGGTCGTGCACCTGTTCGCCGGTCCGTTCACCAGCCGCACCGCTGCCGGGGACGCATGCACCCAGTTGCGCGCCGAATTCGGGAATACGTGGTGCAACCCGCAAGACATCCAGGCCCAATAGCGCCGCACGTGGATTTCCTGTCGAATGGGCGCGGGCGGCACATCATCCGGCATCCGGACGAAGCCCCTAGATGGCGACAAGCAGCGCCGCCAGCACGCCGAGCCAGTAGTGCAGTACCGTTACCCCGATCAGGTTCTTCTGGCGTAGATAGACGTAGCCAAAGACGATGCTGGCGAAAAAGGTGATCACCACGGCATCGATGCCGAACGTGATATGCAGCGAGGCAAAGACGACGCTCGTCATGAAAATCGCGCGGTGGCCCTTGGTATCGTTCAGGAACTTCTGGAACAGCCCCTGCAACAGGCCGCGCGATCCGACCTCCTGAAACAGGGAATGTGCGAGGTACTGGACGAGAAAAAGTCCGTCGACCGTCACCCCTGTGCTGCCGCCTGCCGGCGTTTCCCTGAAGCCGAACATGTAAACGGCAGCCGGTATCGTGATGACGATGCAGATGATGATCGATTCAACAAGCGCGCGCCAAAATCCCTCCCGCTTGATGCCAAGATCCGCCAGCGGAATCTTCATCAACTTGATAATCAGAAGGCACGGCACCGCCAGGAAAAAGACCGTCTGCCACGAGAACCCGGGATCGTAGACATCCTGCACGTAATCTTCGGCGACGAGATAGAACAGCATCGTCGAAATCAGGAAAATCGAGATCGTAAACAGCAGGAAGTGCCCGAACTGCTGCTGCGTCTTGGCGTCTTCCAGCTGACGCTTGAGGGCGGCAATCTGTTTCTCGGTACTGACCCGCATCCGCTCAACGACGGTAATGCCGATGCTGGCCCGCAGATTGTCGTAGAAATGGTCGCCATTCTCGAGCGCCAGAAGATCGAAAGGATGAACCTTCAGAAGCGTGCCGTCCGTGTCCGCGCGCACGCTGATCTGCCGTGGTCCACCGTCGAGAAACGATACCTCGCCCAGAACGTCACCCGGGCCCAGCCGCGCCACCTGCCATTCAACCTCGTCCCCGTGACCGGCACGAAAGCCGATGACGTGCCCCTCTTCGATCAGATAGAAATCGTTGGTTTGATCCCCTTCCGCGAAAATAAGATCGCCCGCCTTGAAGGAAACCTTCTCGGCGATAGACAGCATGGCGTCCCGGGTATCCGGCGCCAGCATACGCAGGCCTTTCTTCTGCCCGCGTTTCACCGCGGCCTCTTCGCCGGCTTGTTGCGTGGATGCTTCGTCCGCCATTGATCCTCCCGCCGTCATTCTGGCCTTTGGGGCAGGAAGTTTCCACACCCCCGTTGCGGCATCGACCAGCCGAAGATTCCAATGCCACACCTCACCGGTCCGGGACAGGTCCTTGATGGCCCCTCCCGTTGGACGGGTGCGGTCTGCGAAGGTATTCTGGCGGCGAACGTCAACGACGACGCATGCAGACAGCAATCGGACACGGCATTGAGCCAGAACCGCAACGTCTTAATCATTAACGCCTACTTCAATCCGTGGCGCAAATCGACGCCGACTCGGTGGTTCATTCCGCGCGCGATGGCGCCCATTTACCTGGCCGGTCACTTCAACCGCGATAACGTCCAGGTCCGGGTATGGGACGAGGTATTCGACGGCACCCTGCTCGACCCGAAGCTGTTCGAATGGCCGGACCTGGTCGTGTTCACCGGACTGACATCGGCATTCGACCGGACGCATCAGCTGTCCGCGTATTTCCGCCACGCCAATCCCACCGTCGTGACGGCGATCGGCGGCCCCATCGCACGTGCGCTGCCGGGCCTCTGTGCCGAGGTCTTCGACCATGTCAGTCAGGGCGATGTCGAGGACGTCTGCGACATCATTCGTGACGTGTTCGGTGCGGACTGCGTTTCCGAAACCGGCGCGCCGCGGTTCGATCTTGCCCGGCCGTCGATGGGCGTGGGGTATCTGGAGACTACGAAGAACTGTAACTTCGCCTGTTCGTTCTGTTCGCTGACCGGAGAGCAACGGGCGTACGTGCCGCACAGCGACCAGTCCATCCATCGGCAACTTGACGCCATGAAGAACGTGCTCGGCGTAATGGTGCTGGATAACAATTTTTACGGCAGCAGCCGGGAAAGCTTTCACCACCGCGTCGAAATGATAGGCGAACGCTGGCGCCAGGGGCAGTTCCGCGGCTGGGGCGCGCTGGTGACGGGCGATTTCTTCCGGCATCCGGAAAACGTCGAGCTGATGGCGCGGAACGGATGCAAGGCGGTGTTCTCAGGTGTCGAGTCCCTTGACCCTGCCGTCCTGAAGACGTTCAACAAGAAGCAAAGCATCCTGTCCGATCCGCGCACGCTGACCCGCATCTGCGCCGAGCATGGCATGTTTTTCGACTACGGCATGATTGCGGATTTTTCGCAGCAGACGGTGTCCGAGGTGGGTGGCCAGCTGGATGCCGCGCTGCACGACCACACGATTCCGCTGCCGAGCCTGCTGACCCTGACCATCCCGATCGTCGGCACCCCCTACTTTGACGCCGCCGCCGGCGCCGGGCGGCTGATGCCCGATCTCTGCCTGAGCGATCTGGACGGTCAGAAGGTCGTCGAGTGGCCGAAGGAGCCGCTCGAAAAAGTGGTGCCGTTCGTCGCCGATCTTCTGCGGTTTCGCGGACGCAAGGCGGCCCTTGCGCGCCACGCATTCAAGCATGCTTGGCACTGGCGCCGGCACTTCGACTGGGACCAGACGGCGCTGGCACTGGTGCGGCCGCTGCACCGCTTCGGCGGCAGCATCAATATCAACGTCGGCAGTGTCCGCCAGATGCGTCAGGGCTTGCTGGAACCGCCGCTGACCTATTGCGCCATGACAGACGAACTGCGCTCGGCCTATACGCCACGGGTACGGCTGCCGTCGAAATTCGAGAAATGCTTTAATCCGCTCCGGGTCACCGATGCCGACGGCGCGCTCACGGATGCGCTCCTCAAGGCCCGTTCAATGCCGCCGGCCGCCGCCTGACCCGTCCTGTGCGCGCCGGTATGTCGCTTCCGCTTCGATGGCGTTGTCGAGGAACTGCCGTGCGCACGCTTCCCAACTGTAGCGCTCGGCCCATGCCCGGCAGCGTTCGCGCGGAATATCGAGCGCATCCAGCGCGGCCTGGCGCAGATCGCCGGACAGAACCCCTGCATTGCCGTCGCCCAGCACATCACGCGGCCCCATGACCGGAAACGCGGCAACAGGCACGCCGCACGCCAGCGCCTCAAGAACGACGAGCCCGAATGTATCAGTCAGGGACGGAAAAACGAAGGCATCGGCGCTGCAGAAATGCCGGACCAAGTCATCGCCGGTCTTCGCGCCGGTGAAAAGGACGCCAGGGTATTCCCGCCGCAGGCTCGCAAGCTGCGGACCGTCGCCGACGACGACTTTCGAACCGGGTAGATCCAGATCGAGAAACGCCTTCAGGTTCTTCTCGATCGCGATACGCCCGACGTTCATGAAAACCGGCCGTGGCAGATCCGGCGGCAGCACCGACCCTTCCACCGGGCGAAACAGATCGGCGTCGACACCGCGCGACCAGATCTTGAGATTGCGGAAGCCCCGGGCGGCGAGGTCACGCTTGAGAGTCTCGGTCGCCACCATGCAGCCGTTGCCGGAATTGTGGAAGCGCCGGAACCAGGCGTAGAACCAGCTTATCGGCAACGGACAGCGGGCGACGGCATACTCCGGAAACCGCGAGTGATAGCCCGTCGTGAAGGGCATGCCGATGCGCCGGGCCGCGGCGCCGGCGAGCAGGCCGAGCGGCCCTTCGGTGGCGATATGAAGGTGCTCGCACCCATGATCGAGAATGTGTTTCATAACGGTGCCGCGACGCGTCAGCGAAAGACGGATTTCCGGATATGTCGGACACGGCACGGTCATAAACGCGTCAGGCGACAGGATCTCGACCCGGACCCCCATTTTTTCAAGTTCGTTGACGGTGCTTTCCAAGGAGCGGACAACGCCGTTGATCTGCGGCCGCCAGGCGTCCGTGACGATCAGCATCGAGGTCATATCTTCCCCGGTTGCCTAGCGTGTGCGTTCATCGAAAGCCGGCGCCGCCCGAATTGCCGCATGGCGGGTGCGCGCGTGCGTCAGTTCGGTCCAGAAGAGCACTTCCAGCGTACCGTCGTAATGCTCGACCACGGCCGAGCAGCTTTCCACCCAATCACCCGAGTTCACATAGTGAATACCGTTCATGTCGCGGCTTTCCGCATGATGGATGTGGCCGCAGATGACGCCGTGAACATCCCGGCGCTGGACTTCGTCTGCGACAACGATCTCATAGCGCCCGATGATGTTAATGAAGCTTTTGACGTGCCGCTTCGCAAACGCGCCGAGCGACCAGTACCCCAGACCCAAACTCTTGCGTACGAGGTTCAGCCAGGTATTGGAGGTCAGGCAGATCTCGTAGAACCAGTCGCCGAGATACGCCATCCATTTCGCGTTCTGCAAAACCACATCGAACTGATCGCCATGAATGACGAGGTACCTGCGGCCGGCCGCCGTTTCATGAACGACTTCTTCGGACACGTGGATGTTTTCGGCGACCTGACCGGCAAAATCGTGGGCGAATTCATCGTGGTTACCGGGAATGTAGAAGACTTCAGTGCCGGTGCGGCTTTTCCCGAGCACGGCATCGACGACGCTTTCGTGTGCATCGGGCCAGTACCAGGTCCGCTCGAGACGCCAGCCATCGATGATATCGCCGATCAGGTACATCCGTTCGCAGTCGTGCGCGTCCAGAAAATCGACAAGCAGTTCGGCCTGGCAGTGCCGCGTCCCGAGATGGATGTCGGAAAGAAAGACGGACCTGACTTTCCTCTTTGCGGGCCGCGGCATGTTCATCTGCTGGTGGGCCGGTCCATTGTTGAGGGAGGTTTTGAAGAGCCTGCCCTGCCCGACCGCAGGATGCCAGCTTAAAGTTGCAGAACAGGGGCGTCCACATCCGCAACGCGGCCACGGCGTGGATCAGCGCAAACTCGACAGGTTGGCGATCAGTGCCGTTTCCTTCCGCCGCAGTTCCTCGGCGATCTTGTGCGCCAGATCCTGATCGGCGCTGCAACAGATATTGACGGCTTCGATGCAGCGTTCGTTTGTGCTGCGGATGGACTGTTCAAGCGCCGCCTCGATAATTTGCGAGACGTCGGCCAACCGGTCCGTTCCGTGCCCCAGCTTCTCAAGAACGTCCCGTGCCGTATCGTCCGCCAGCTCGTGCAATGACATTGTCGATCTCCCTACATTTTGAATGGTTAATGTATGCTGGTTTTGGTAGAATTCAACACCTCACGCCTGTAATATTCTGAAACCGGCGGCAGTTCTGCGGTCATCCCTCATTCTCATTAGAAGACTATTCTGTTAGCATCCGGGCCAGGTATTGGGGGACACGGGGAAAAAGACCGGTCTACTGGTTTGGACAATTGGAAGGTTCATGTCGGACGAACACATCAACATCATCAATGATGCGCTTCCCGCTCACCCGGGAAGCATCCTTCAGCCTTGGAAAATCCTGATCGTCGACGACGACGAATCTGTCCATCAGGCAACCAGGTTCGCGCTCGAAGATTTCGACTTCGAAGGAAGACCGCTGAATATCCTGAGCGCACACTCTGCTGCCGAAGCGCAGAATGTTATCGCCCTTGAAGAGGATATCGCCGTCATTCTGCTGGATGTCGTGATGGAACAGGAAACCATTGGGCTGGATCTCGTCCATTGGATACGGAATGAACAGAAAGACGACATGATGCGTATCGTGCTGCGCACCGGCCAACCCGGGTTCGCCCCCGAACTGAACGTCGTTCGCGACTATGATATCAACGACTACAAGGAAAAGAGCCAGATGACCGCCGCCAAGCTGGCGACGACGGTCTATTCGGCCCTTCGGTCGTACCGCGACCTCCACCGGCTTGCAGATCAGGCCATACGATTGAAGGACGCGCTGATGTCAGCGGAGACCGCTAACCGGGCCAAGGACAAGTTCATTACCCACATGAGCCACGAATTCAGGACCCCTTTGAATGGAATCATCGGGCTTTCCGAAATGATCGCGAACGAGACGCTTGGGCCGCTCGGCAACAGCAAATACAAGGAATATGCGTGGGATATCGTTGATTCGGGCCGCCAGTTGCAAAGAATGGTGGAAAGCGTGCTGGAATTCTCTGAAGAAGGAGAATTCGAGACGCTGGACATCGCCGAGTTCGATCTTCGTGAGTTGATCGACGAGTTGCCGGACCTCAGAAACAACGCGGAAGAACCGGAAAGAAAGAGAAACCGCATCCGCATCAAAGAAAACCCGGCCAGGGAAGACAAACGTCTCATGCTCAACGCGGACCGCAACGCTGTCACCGCAATGTTGACGAACCTGATCTCAAACGCGCTGAAGCACAATCCGCCCAATTGCAACGTCCGCGTGACGGCAAAGCAGCTGGAACGCGGCGGGTTGCTGCTCACGGTGGCTGACGATGGCCGCGGGATCAGTCCCGAAGTGGTGCAGAACCTAGGGAAGCCCTTCAACATAGACGGCGACCCGCTGCTGTCCGGGAAAGGCGGGCTCGGTCTCGGTCTGGTTGCGACCAAGGCACTCATCGAAAAACACGGCGGCGCGATGACGATTGCGTCCAATGCAATGTCCGGGACCAAGGTTTACTTGCGCTTCCCGGAAGGGAGTGTTGCAGAACATGACCCCAAACGAAGAAAACGTGACGTCGATCCACCGAATTGACGTCGATCCGGCAAGAGGGCTTCTGCACCGTTTCAAGCCGGCTGCCCGTTGCCTTAGGTCTATTGCCCTTGTCCTGTTCACTCAGGCCTTTCTGGTCGCCTGTGACGACGCCACACCGGTCAAGATCGGTTTCATCGGCGGACTGAGTGGCCCATCCGCCGATATCGGCGAGGCCTCCAGGAACGCGGTGCAAATGGCCGTGGAAAACCTGAACAAAGCCGGCGGCTTTGATGGCCGGATGGTCGAAGTCCTGATCCGCGACGACGAGAACAGTCCCCAGGTTGCCGCCGAGGCCGTGCGCAATCTTCACGCGGCCGGGGTTTCCGCGATCATCGGCCCAAACAACAGCTCCATTGCCGAAGGCATGTTGCCCGTCCTGAACGAACTGAAGGTGGTCACCGTTTCACCGACCGTGTCCTCGTTGGTGTTTGCCGATCTGGATGACTATTTTTTCCGTATCAACTGGACAACCAGACACAACGCGCGGATTTACGCGAAGCATTATGCGGACGCGGGCCTGCGCCGAGTTGCCGCGGCGGTCGACGCGAACAACAGGGTTTTTTCGGAAAGCTGGCTGAAAGAATTTTCCGACGCCTTCAAGGCGGAGGGAGGTGAAGTCGTCACCAGCGACAGTTTCGACAGGACTTCCGACCGGGGCTATTCCGACACGGCACGATTACTTCTGGGGCGGGATGCCGAGGCGATTCTGATGGTCGCAAACGGCGTCGATACGGCACAGCTTTCTCAACAGATCCGGAAACTGGACAAGGACATCCTTCTGATCGCTGCCGAATGGGCAGCGTCGGAAAAGTTGCTCAATCTCGGCGGCAGCGCGATTGAAGGTCTGGAAGTGGTGCAATCCTATGACCGTAACGATCAATCCCCGGGCTATCTGAAGTTCCGAAAGGCCTATCTTGAACAATTTCAACAGGAGCCCGGATATTCCAGCATTGCCGCGTACGACGCGGCGACAATGCTCTTTGCGGGCATGATGGCGACGAACGGTGAGGCTGAGGGTCTTCGTAAAGCCCTTCCCGCGCTCGATGAAATTGCCGGCCTTCAGCAACCGCTGAAATTCAACGCGTTTGGAGACGCGAAGCGCCAGGCGTTCTTCGTCGTCGTCAAGGACGGGAAGTTCCAGCCTCTATGATCGGCTTGGGTGCCCTCAGACTCCGAACGTCCGTCGTCCTTCTCCTTGTTGGTACATTTCTTCTGACATTGCTTGTCGTCGGTTCGGCAATCATTGCAGCCATGTCCAAGAACATCAGCGATGAAAGCCAGGCGGATGTCGTTTTTGCGGCAACTGAAATCTCCACCCGTATCGAACGGCATCTGGACGAGATCGAGGCCCGGGTTCGCCTCGTGACGCGGATTCCCATCATGAGTGTTATAGACGACCTGAAGTTGGCACTCGAAAACGCGCGCGGCCCCAGTCTTGCTGCGGTTTACGTCATTGATGGCGAGGGAAAACTAGTTGCGGCCAGTATCAGGGATCTGAGCGATGAACGTCTGGACGAGCTGACCGGGATCGACCTTTCGACGTATCTGGCAAACAGTCTTTCGTTGGGCGAAGGCAAAATCCGGTGGAGTGACAAGCATATTTCCGCTGTTACCGGAACCGTCACGGTCGGCCTTGCCATACCGTTGGACGGGGCCGGCGCCGTCATTGCCGAGCTCCCGCTTGAAGAACTCATCGCAATCAGCAATCTCACGGGCCAGAGAGGCAGCCTCGACTACTGGATCGTCGACCGGAAAGGCGAAGTCGTCGCGGACACCGACCCGAGGCAGTTCGAGCAGATCAATTTATCCACGCTACCCATTATCAAGGCCGCGTTTACCGGCCAGGCTCTGCCGGAAACAATGACGCTGGCCGGGAAGAAGTTCCACGTGTCGGCGGCCTATTCTGATACCGTGGGCTGGCTTTTCGTGAGCCGGATTCCGGCAGGACTGCAGAACCCGCGACTGCGACAGGTTGTCATCGTCGTCGTGCTGCTCCTTGTCGGGTCGGTCTTGACGGGTCTTTTACTATCCCCTTTTTGGTCCATGCGGATTGTCCGGCCATTGAGGGAAGTCGCCTATAGTGCGCACAGAATTGCATCCGGCGATATTCCCCGGACCTGGCCCAGAAGCGATATCATCGAGCTGAATATTCTTTCCGACGACCTAAGCGCCATGGCCGAGGCCATCGCACGGCGCGAAGACGATCTCAGAAAACTGAATGAAGACCTCGAGGGACGCGTCCTGGAACGTACGGCGGAGTTCAAGCGAGCCAATACGGAACTGCAGACTGCGCTGGATACACTGAATCAGGCCAAGGACGAATTGATCAGATCCGAGAAACTGGCGGCACTGGGCCGTCTTGTTGCCGGCGTCGCTCACGAATTGAATACACCTCTCGGGAACAGCCAAATGGCTGTATCGACGCTGGGCGACAGGTTGCGTGTTTTCAAAGAGAGCCTTGGCGACGGCTTGCGGCGCTCCGAACTGGAGCGGTTTATCGGCGCGGTGCAAACCGCCGTCGACATTTCGGAGCAGAATCTCCGGCGCGCCGTCACCCTGATGGGCAGTTTCAAGGAGGTTGCCGCGGACAGGACGGCATCGCGCCGCCGTAAATTCGATCTCAAGGAAATCGTCGATGAAGTGGTGCTGACAGTAAGCCCGTCGATAAAACGTAAACCCGTGGAACTGAAGGTCGATGTCCCGGATGATTTGCTGATGGAGAGCTTCCCCGGTGAACTCGGGCAGGTTCTGACCAACCTGATCGATAACGCGGTACGTCATGGCCTTGCCGGGCGGGACAAGGGAACCATCGAGATAAAAGTCACGGATCACACCGACGAGTTTGTCACGATCTGCGTCGAAGACGACGGGAAAGGCATGCCCGTGTATGTCCGGCGGCGCGCGTTTGATCCGTTCTATACGACGACGCTGGGACAGGGCGGGACCGGATTGGGCCTGTTCATATCACACAACGCGGCGACAAATGTTCTGGGCGGATCGATTGATATGCATAGCGTTCCCGGAGAGGGGACACGATTTTTCATCCGCATTCCTCGCGTTGCGCCGGTCGGCAGGCCAGGCGACGAAAACCTCGAGCGTCCGTAACAGGTATCGCGTCTTCCTGCACAGTTCTCAAGCTCCCGGAAGCGCGGGCCCGCCAAACCGCCCTAAAGCACCGGGCCCTTCTCGACCATGGCGGCGAAGTCGTCTGCGGTCAGAGCTTCCGAGATCAGGAAGCCCTGCACCTCGTCACAGTCGCGCCAGCGCAGGAAATTGAGCTGATCCCGGGTTTCCACGCCCTCGGCGACCACATTCATATCGAGGCAGTGACCGACGGCGATGACCGCCGATGCAAGCCCGCCGCCGCCGTCTTCGATGTCGCTGACGAACGTGGTGTCGATCTTGATGCCGTCGAGCGGGAAGCTGCGCAGGTAGCTCAGCGACGCATACCCGGTACCGAAATCGTCCGCCGTCAGGTGCACGCCGAGTTCGCGGATCTGGCGTAGCGACCGGATCACGTCCTCGGCCCGCTCCATCACCGCGCTTTCGGTGATTTCAAGCTCGAGCGAGTCCGGCTCGATGCCCGTGTTGCCGAGGATCCGGACAAGGTCGTCGTAGAACGACGTTCTGGCGATCTCGCGCGCGGAGACGTTGACCGCAACGCGCAGGAACGGCATGCCGTTCTTCTTCCATCTGGCGAGCGTCGTGCACGCCTCGATCAGGACCTTGCGGCCGAGCGGATCAATGAGGCCAGCGTCCTCGGCAAGCGGAATGAATTCGGCGGGCATGACGAGGCCGGAGTCCGGATCCTGCCAGCGCACCAGGGCCTCGGCGGCGACGATCTCGCCCGATGCCAGCGAGACCTTCGGCTGATACCTCAGGTGCATCTGCTCGTCGTCGATAGCGCGGCGCAGCCGGTTGACGCGCGAGCGCCGCTCCCGCGTCTCGCCGCCGGTCGCGTTGGAAAAGAATTGATAGGTGCCGGTCCCCGTCTGCTTGGCAAGATCGACTGCCGCCTGGGCATGGGCCAGCAGATCTTCACCGTCTGTTGCGTTCTCAGGCGCGATGGCAATGCCGACGCTCGCCGTCAGCATGACCGGGTCGCGCACGCCCTTCACCTGATACGGCACCGCCACGGCGGCGATAAGCCGCTGCGCGACGGCGTTGATCTGCTCGTGCGTGCGCATATCGGAAATGGCGACGACGAACATGTCCTCCTGCAGACGGCCGACGATGTTCGACGCCCGCATGCTGCGGCCGATGCGCCTCGCCGTCTGGATCAGCACCTGATCGCCGATCGCGCGGCCGTGTTCCTGATTGACGCTGTCGAAGCCATCTAGATCGAGGCACAGCACGGTCACCTGCTGTTCACCCTTGCGCGTCTGCTGCATGTCGAGCGAAAGGCGGCGCAGCACGAGCGTCCGGCCGGGCAGGTTCGTCAGCGGATCATAATAACTGGCGGCAAGTTCGTTCGTTGCTTTACGGATCAGGTCGATCACGCGCGCCGTGGCGACCCACCCCACGATTTCGCCGTCGTTGCCGTAGGTCGGGCTGAGTTGCAGGCGGACCATGCGTCCCTCCCGCGCCTCGAGCTCGGCTTCCCACGCGTAGCCGTCGGCGATCGCGGCCTCGATCTTGCCGCCGTCGGTCTCGAAAATCTCCGGCAGGCGCCGGCCGAGCAGATTGCTCTGATGGGTTTCGAACAGTTCCTCCATCCCGGCGTTGACGGCGTCGATCCGGGCATCGGCATCGAGCGTCGCGCAGGCATCTTCCATCAGGTGCAGAAGCGCGGAGCGGAACGTGGCGTCCGTCGCGTTTGCGTCAGAAGAGACGTGATCGGGTGGTGACATGCGTGCGGCGTCCCGGGAATATCGTTTTTCGGTCTAACACAGCTTATAACGGCTAAAATCGGTTAATGCATGCGGCGATACACGTAATACCTGCAGGTTCTTGCAGCTTGATGCCAATTGTCTTCATGCCGGGCGTCGCGACTTGAAGAAGCCCCGCTTCCATGCCAGCCTTAGCAACAGGAGAGCATACCATGACCATCCGCCGGCATCATGACATGGGCGGCCTCGACGCGGGGCCGGTCGAAACCAGCGAGCACGACTACGCGATGTGGGAAAAACGCGTCGACGCCATCGTCAAGGTGCTGTCGACGCCTGACCGCAAACTGCTCTCCACCGACGAGCTCCGGCGCGGCATCGAAGAGCTCGGCCCCGGAGTCTATGACGAGCTAAATTATTACGAACGCTGGATTTCTTCGGCCACGAACCTTTTGCTCGAAAAGGGCGTGATCACCGTCGACGAGCTCGGCACGAAGATGGCCGAGGTCGAGGCGCGCTGGACCAAGGACCGGGAGACCGAAGAGTGAGCGCGCTTCGTTACACCCCCGGCGACCGCGTCCGCGTGCGCGAAGCGTTTCCGCCGGGCCATGTCCGCACACCCTACTTCGTGCGCGGCTGCGACGGCGAAGTACAGGAAATCGCCGGCACTTTTCCCAATCCGGAAGAACTCGCCTACGGCCGCGACGGCAAGCCCGACGTGCCGCTGTACCGGGTGTCGTTCCGCCAGTCCGATGTCTGGAACGGGTATGCCGGACCGAAGGAAGACACCATCGTCGTCGACATCTACGAACACTGGCTGGAGCCCGCCGAATGAGCCACGATCACACGAACGAGCATGATCACGGCGATCATCCCTATCAGCCGGACATCGAGGATTTCCCGTTCACCGAACGCATGGTGATGACGCAGGCCGTGGCCGAACTGATCGTCGAAACGGGCATCTGCACGGCGGATGAACTGCGCCAACAGATCGAGCTGATGGACAGCCGTGAACCGGGGCTCGGCGCGAAACTCGTGGCAAAGGCGTGGGTCGACCCGGCCTACAAGGCGCGAGTGCTCGAAGACGTCGGCAAGGCCGCTGCCGAGATCGGCATCGACATTGGTGACATCCCGATCAAGGCCATCGAAAACACCGACGATGTACACAACGTGGTCGTCTGCACGCTGTGCTCGTGCTATCCGCGCATGCTGATCGGCTTGCCGCCGGACTGGTACAAATCCCGTGCGTACCGCAGCCGCACCGTCAAGGAACCGCGCGAGGTGCTCAAGGAATTCGGCACACAAATCCCTGATAACGTAGAGGTCCGCGTCCATGACTCGACAGCGGATCTCAGGTATATCGTGCTCCCCGCACGACCGGCGGGCACCGAGGGTTGGGACGAGGACAAGCTCGCCCGACTGATAACCCGCGACAGCATGGTCGGCGTCACACCGGCCAGGTCGCCAGACGATCATTGAACGCGCCCAAGAGCGTACAACCAAACAAGAGGAAATAATGCCCAACAAGCCTGAATTCCAATGGGAAGACCCGTTCCTGTTCGACACGCAATTGACCGAAGAAGAGCGCATGGTGCGCGACACGGCGCGCGATTACGCGCAGGATAAGCTGATGCCGCGCGTGCTCGAGGCGTATCGCAATGAACACTTCGACCGCGAAATCATGAACGAATTCGGTGAACTGGGCTTGCTCGGCCCGACCATTCCCGAGGAGTACGGTGGCGCCGGCGTGAACAACGTCTGCTACGGCCTCATCGCGCGTGAAGTCGAACGCGTCGACAGCGGTTATCGATCCGCGCTCAGCGTGCAGTCCTCGCTGGTCATGCATCCGATCAACGCCTACGGCACGGAAGAGCAGAAACAGAAATACCTCCCCAAGCTCGCCACCGGCGAATGGGTTGGCTGCTTCGGGCTGACGGAGCCGGACTTCGGCTCCGACCCGGGCGGCATGAAGACCCGTGCCGAGAAAATCGACGGCGGTTACAAGCTGACCGGTTCAAAGATGTGGATCTCCAACGCACCTATCGCCGATGTCTTCGTCGTTTGGGCCAAGCTGGACGGCAAGGTTCGCGGCTTTGTCCTCGAGAAAGGCGCCAAAGGCCTTTCCGCCAACAAAATTGAAGGCAAGCTTTCGCTCCGCGCCTCGATCACCGGCGACATTTCACTGGACAATGTCGAGGTCGGCGAAGATGCGCTTTTGCCGAATGTCTCCGGACTTGCAGGCCCATTCGGCTGCCTCAATAAAGCGCGCTACGGCATCGCCTGGGGTGTCCTGGGTGCGGCCGAGTTCTGCTGGCACGCCGCGCGCGAGTATACGCTCGAACGAAAGCAATTCGGGCGCCCGCTGGCCAACAACCAGTTGATTCAGAAGAAGCTCGCGGACATGCAGACGGAAATCACTCTCGGCCTGCAGTCCGTACTGCGCGTTGGCCGTCTTCTTGACGAAGACAACTGTCCGCCGGAGTGCATTTCCCTGATCAAACGCAATGGGACCGGTAAGGCCCTCGACATCGCACGAATGGCCCGCGATATGCACGGCGGGAACGGGATTGCGGACGAGTATCACGTGATGCGCCACATGCTTAACCTTGAAACGGTTATTACCTACGAAGGCACACACGATATCCATGCCCTGATTCTCGGCCGGGCACAAACAGGGCTGCAGGCCTTTACCGGATAAAAGACTGCTGCCACATTGGGGGCAGGCTCGTTGGAGACGCGGATGCAGCTTGACGTCATCTTCGATACCGTCTGCCCCTGGTGCTACATCGGTAAGCGTCGGCTGGAGCGCGCGCTGACGCTCCGGCCGGGCGCGCGCGTCGAGATAAAGTGGCGTCCCTTCATGTTGAATCCGGACATGCCGCCTGACGGCATCGACCGCACGGCTTACCTGATCAAGAAGTTTGGCTCGGAAACACGGGTAAGGCGCGTTTACGGTGCCATCGGAGAAGCCGGGCACTCGGTCGAGATCGACTTCGCTTTCGACCGGATTCGCCGCACGCCAAATTCCGTTGCTTCGCATCGGCTGATCCGTCATGCCGCGCGCAGCATCAATGTCGCCCCGCTGGTCGAGCGGCTGTTCGAGGCCTATTTCATCGATGGCGTCGACATCGGCGATACGGATACGCTGGCGGAGATCGGCGCCGAGTTCGACCTCGATCGCGCACAGATCAAGCGCTATCTGGAAAGCAATGCCGACGTCGCTGAAATCTATGAAGAGAATGCCCGGGCACACCGCCTCGGGATCAATGGTGTGCCGGCGTTTGCATTCGAGAGCAACATGGTGATTTCCGGCGCCCAGGAACCAGAGGTGTTGGTGCGTGTGCTGGACGCGGCGAATGCCGGTCAGGCAACCGCGCTCAAACTCGGCGAGGCAGGTCGATGAGTGCGCTCCACCAGTTGACCATGAGCTACGTACCCGAGGAAGACCGGATCCTGTTCCGCCTGTCCACCAAGGACAAAAAGGAGTACCGGCTGCATCTTACGCGCCGGTTCATCCACGTATTGTGGGGCGCGCTGAAACAGTCTTTTGCGAAAGACCAGGAACTCGCGCACTTTGTCGACAAGGACGTTCAGGATGCCGTCCTCGGCATGAAACACCAGGAAGCGGTGCAGAGCACCGATTTCGACACCCCTGCGGCAACGGACACCGTCGATACCACATCCAATTCCGGCCCGCTTCTCGTGGTCGGCGGCAAGATACACCCGGGTGACAAGATTACCGGCGTCTCATTCAAGACGGCCGACGGGTCGGATATCCGTTTCAATTTGAACGAACAGCTGATGCACGCATTCTGCCACCTCATCGTGACAACCTCGGTCAAAGCGGATTGGAAGCTCGACCTTTCCCTAAGCGAAGGAAACGTGGTGGTCCCCGCCGGAGAAGCGGTCGTCCATTAGCCAGACGGATTGTATTCGGCCAAGACCGCCAACACTGCCGCCGTCGAGCCCTCGATATGAGGCTTCAAGAAAGACGCCGCCGCATCGCCCTGCCCGGCCAGCACGAGGTCCAGTAGTTTACGATGCTCCCCATGGGACAAGGGTGCTTTGTTCGAATGCTTCCACATAAAGCCAAGATACCGTGAACAACGAGCCCTCAACCCACGGACGATATCGAGCGTGATCGGCTCTTGCGCCGGCACGTAGAGGGCATCATGGAAAGCGTCGTGTGCAGCCATGAGGTCGCCGTCGTTATCCGCCTTAGCGATGCCGTTGAGCGCGGCCTCGCCTCGGGCCGCATCTTCCGCCGTAAATGCGCCTGCCGCCTCCCGGATCAGATCGCCCTCCAGCAGCATGCGAAGTCTTGCCGCCTCCTCAAGCTCGTCGGCGGCAAGAGGCGCCACCCGAACCCCGCGGTTTTGATGATGGACGACCAAGTGCTCCCCGATCAGTTGGTTGAGCGCTTCACGTACCGGTGCCTGGCTCACACCAAAACGGATGGCAATGTGGCTCTGCTTCATCGGCGCATCAGGTGCGAGTTCGGCGGTCACGATCTCGCGCCTGAGCGCATCCGCGATCCGTTCCGGAATGGACGGCAATTGCTGGATACCGAGAGACGATTGTGCAGCGGGAACGGGCATGGTGCTTGACTCCGATTAACCGGACTTCAATATTATCGATAATCGATAATTTGGCAAGAGGACGGCGCCATGAAACCCTGCAATTACGACGCAATCACCTTCGACGTATACGGCACCCTGATCGACTGGGAACCCGCGATCCTCGATAGACTTGAGAACTGGGCCGACCGCAACGGCGTATCTGTATCGCGAAATGCCCTGCTCGATGCCTTCGACCGGGCACGGGCGCATTATCAAACACTCGTACCTTGCCGAGACTATCCGCGGGTCCTGCGGTCCGCCTTTGCCTATGTCGCCGACGAGCACGGCATAGCGCCGGACTTAGCCGAGCAAGTCTCGTTTGGCAGTTCGGTCGGCGACTGGCAACCTTATGACGACAGCGTCGAAGCCCTCGCCCGCCTGAAGGAACGCTTTGTTTTGGGCGCCTTCACGAATATGGACGATGCTTCGTTCGCAAAGTCGCACGCCCTGCTCGGAAGCTGTTTCGACGTCATTGTCACCGCCGAACGGGCGCAGGCCTATAAGCCGGCAATGCGCCACTTCGTGCTCGGCCTTACGGATCTGGCGGCGCGGGACATCCCGCCGCACAGGGTTCTGCACGTCGCGCAAAGCCTCCGCGCAGACGTCCGTCCGGCGAATCTTCTGGGGCAGGACGTTGTCTGGATCAACCGCGAGGGCCGCGGGCTTGGACATACGGGTTTCGGCGCGGAACTGGCCGCACCCATGGCTTCGTTCACGAGCATGAAGGACTTCACGGAGGCTTTTCTGAACGGCTAGACGTCAGGCCCGTTTACCGTCGCGAGTTCGCCAGCCAGGTACTCAAGCCCCTTCATTCGTTCCTTGGGCGTATCCCAAGACCTTGAGAAGACGAGCTTGTGATCAGGGCGAAGCTTGGCTGTTCCCTTCTGCGCCGTAATCCATTCGACCATCTTCGCGGGATCGCGCACCTGATCGTTGTGGAACTGAACGACGGCACCCTTCGGCCCGGCATCGAGCTTCGAAATACCGGCCCGCCGGCACAGCTGCTTGATCTTGACCACTTCCAGCAGGTTCTCGGCTTCCGCCGGGATTGCACCGAAGCGATCGATCATCTCTGCTGCGGTCTGCTCGATTTCATTCACATCCTTGAGCCAGGCAATGCGCCGGTAAAGCCCCATGCGTACCGTCAGATCGGGCACATACCATTCGGGGATCAGCACCGGCATGCCGAGCGCCACCTGCGGCGACCAGTCCGTTTCCTCATTCTCGGTCATACCACGTGCTTCCGCGACAGCTTCTTCCAGCATCTGCTGATAAAGCTCGATACCGACCTCGCGGATATGGCCGGATTGTTCATCACCCAACAGATTACCCGCACCACGGATATCGAGATCATGACTCGCCAGCGTAAACCCGGCGCCGAGACTGTCGAGGGTTTGCATGACTTCGAGCCGTTTTTCCGCCGCCTTGGTCAACAACTGACCGGGCGGCAACGTCAGGTAGGCATAGGCACGGGTCTTGGAGCGCCCGACGCGGCCACGAAGCTGATAGAGTTGCGCCAATCCGAACATGTCGGCGCGGTGGATGATGATCGTGTTAACGGCCGGCAGGTCGAGTCCACTCTCGATAATGTTGGTCGACAACAGCACGTCATAGGCTCCGTCGTAAAACCGGGAAATGATCTCTTCCAGGTTATTGACCGGCATCTGGCCATGCACCATTGCTACTTTTACCTCGGGGACGAGTTCGCGCAGACGGTCGGCAACTTTCTCGAGATCGTTGATACGCGGACACACATAAAACGTCTGCCCCCCCCTGTACTGCTCACGCAGGATCGCTTCGCGGATGATCACCGGATCGAATGGCAACACGAACGTTCGCACCGCCAAGCGATCGACCGGCGGCGTCGCGATAAGGCTCATCTCGCGAATGCCCGTCAGTGCCATCTGCAGCGTGCGGGGGATCGGTGTCGCCGTCAGCGTCAGCACATGCACGTCTGCACGCAGTGCCTTGAGCCGTTCTTTGTGCGCGACGCCGAAGTGCTGCTCTTCGTCGACGATCAACAAGCCGAGATCACGAAAGGCGACATCCTTAGCCAGGAGCGCATGCGTGCCGATGACGATATCAACGTCACCCTTCTTCATGCCCTCCTTGGTCTCACTCAACTCCTTTTGCGTCACCATGCGTGACAGCTGCCGCACACGCACCGGGAACCCCCGGAACCGTTCCGCGAAGTTCATATAGTGCTGACGACAGAGAAGCGTCGTCGGCACCACCACGGCAACCTGTTTGCCTTCCATCGCGACGGCGAATGCGGCCCGCAGCGCGACCTCGGTCTTGCCGAAACCGACATCGCCGCAGACAAGGCGGTCCGTCGGCCGGCCTTTCTGCAAATCGGACAGCACATCGCGAATGGCTTCCAGCTGATCATCCGTTTCGTTAAAGGGAAACCGTGCCGAGAATTCATCGTAGGCGCCTTCAGGGGCCACGAACTTACCGGCTGTCTTGAGTTCACGCGCTGCCGCGATCTTGATCAACTCGTCCGCCATTTCACGGACTCGTTCCTTGAGTTTGGCGCGCCGTGCCTGCCACGCTGCCCCACCCAGGCGATCGAGTTGCACGCCCGCGTCTTCGGATCCGTATCGGGTCAGGAGATCGACGTTCTCCACGGGCAAAAACAGTTTCGCGTCGCCCGCATACCCGATCTGCAGGCAATCGTGCGGTGCACCGCCAACCTCGATCGTTTCCAGGTTCAGAAACTGACCGATACCATGATCCACATGAACGACCAGATCGCCCGGTGTCAGTGACGATACCTCGGCGATGAAATTTTCCGGCCGGATCCGGCGGCGGCCCGGCCGCGCCATACGCTCGCCCAGCATGTCGCTTTCGGTGATGACCGCGAGGTCCCCAAAATTAAAACCGCGGTCGAGGCCTATAACGGCCATCACGGCCTCACCGGATTTGGCGTCATCCCGGTCTGCAGTCCTCAGCGGCGGCGCGCCGTGCTCAGCCAAGAGGCCCTTGAGGCGTTCCTGGGACCCTTCACTGAAACACGCTACGACAGTGCGGGTCTCGGCTTCGGTAAAGCGGCGCAAGTCAGCCGCAACGGCTTCGTAAACATTGGCATTGGGGTCGATCCGGATGTCGGCATAGTCCCGCGCAATGGTTGCGCCAATGTCCGTACCGCCGGTCTCATACGGAGAAAAATCGCTGACCGCGCGCCCCTTTAGAGCATCGTCGAGCGATTTTTCATTCACAAACATCAAATCCGGATGAACCGGGCGATAAGGTACACCGCTATCGGCATCCGAGATCGTCTGCCGCGCCGTGAAATACTCCGAAATCAGATCACGGCGTGCCTGCAGGGCCGCCTCAGCCTGATGGTCAAACAGGACTGCGGCATCCGGCAGGTAATCGAAAAGCGTTTCGAGATTGTCGTGAAACAGCGGCAGCCAGTGTTCAAATCCCTGGTGGCGCCGTCCTTCGCTGATCGATTCGTAAAGCGGATCATCAGAACCCGAGGTCTGGAACATTTCCCGATAGTTGGTGCGAAACCTGGATATTGCGTCTTCGTCCAGCGGCGCCTCGCTGACTGGGGTCAAAACGACCGAAGCGACTTCCCCCGTCGAACGTTGCGTCGCCGGGTCGAAAGTCCTGAGCGTATCCAGTTCATCGCCGAAGAAATCGAGCCGCACAGGCCCGCCCGCGCCAGCCGCATAAACATCGACGATACCGCCACGGACAGCATATTCGCCAGGTTCCGTAACCGTTTCGATACGATTGAAACCGAACCGTTCGAGATCCCGCATCAATTCATCAGGCTCGATCCGCGTGCCGGGCTTGAGTTCCTTGCCTGCGCCCCTCAGGAAGTTTCGCGGCGGTACGCGTTGCAACAGCGCCGAGACCGTGGTCAGAATCAAGCGCCCGCTGGTACTTCTATCAACCAGACGGCCCAGCGCCGCTAATCTCCGTCCCACCAGAGCACGGCGCGGTGATACGCGGTCATAGGGAAGACAATCCCAAGCAGGCAGCTCGACGATGTCCGTATCGGGTGCAAAATAGGATGCTACGGCGACGCGTCTTGCGAGCCCCGCGTCGTCGCGCAGAACGAACAGGACATCGCCCCCTTCCGACGCAAGACGGGCGGCACACAGCACGTCGGCGCCTTCCGGTGCCTGGCCGACATCGCGCCGCCCCGGTGCCAGCATTTTCTCGACCGGAATACTCACAGCGTACCGTTGAATTCCTTGATCATCCGGAGCACCGGACTGTCGACAAAGTCCGGCGTCGGTTCTCGCCCGATGATCCAGTTGTAGAGGTCATTGTCCGAGTGATTCATCAAATTCTCGAACTGGTCCGTTTCGTCTTCACTCAATTCGGCAAGGCGCGCCAGCGCGAAATTGCCCAGAAGGACATCGTTCTCCTTCATGCCGCAATGCGTTGCGCGATAGATCAGGCGTTTTCGGCGGTCGTCCAAGACCTCTGTCCTTTTCGTCGTTACCTGGTGCGCCTAGGATATAGCCCGTCCCCCGGCAATTGTCAGGGCTTGAAAGCGATCAATGCGGCCAGAAAACCTGTTTCCCCTGTTCAAATCGGTGACGTCCCTCAAGGGCGTCGGTGCACGCACGGCTGAATTGATCGAAAAGGTTGCGGGACCGCATATCATCGATCTGTTGTGGCACCTGCCGACGGACATCATCGACCGGCGTTGTCGCCCGAAGATCAGTGACGCACGGCCGGATGCGATAGCCACCATCACATTGCGTATAACCAAGCATTATCCGCCCTACAACAAGCGCTCACCGTACAAAATCGTCGGCATGGACGATACCGGTGCAATGAACCTCGTGTTCTTCAGGGCGAGGTCGGACTATCTGAACAAGGTCCTGCCGGAAAACGAAACCCGGGTCGTCTCCGGCAAGGTCGAGAAGTTCGGCGACAGCCTGCAGATGACACACCCGGACCACATCGGGACTGAAGATGAGATCGAGGCACTCAGCAAGGTCGAGCCCGTTTATCCGCTGACCGCCGGACTTTCCCTGAAGGTTTTGGGCAAGGCCATGACCGCCGCACTCGAAATTCCCGTAGCGCTTCCGGAGTGGCTCGACCGGCCGCTGGTGGAACGCGAGAAATGGCCGGCGTGGCTGGAAGCCGTGCATGCCGTGCATACGCCCGAAAGCGAGCGCGATCTGGATGCCGGCACATTGCCGAGACGCCGCCTCGCCTACGACGAACTGCTATCGAATCAACTGGCCCTGGCTCTGGTTCGCGCACACATGAAACGCAGCAAGGGGTTGTCGCTGCAAGGTGACGGCAGCCTGCGCGAAAAGGTCGTAGCCGCGCTGCCGTTCGAAATGACGAACGCACAGAAACTCGCCATTGATGAGATCGATGCGGACCTCGCGGCGGCACACCGGATGCTCCGCCTTTTGCAGGGGGACGTCGGTTCCGGGAAAACAGTCGTGGCGCTGATGGCGATGCTGAGCGCGGTCGAAGCCGGCGGTCAGGCCGTCCTGATGGCGCCGACCGAGATTCTCGCCCGCCAGCACCACGCCACACTTACGCAAATGGCCGAGGCCGCAGACCTACAACCCCTGTTGCTAACGGGGCGCGAACGCGGAAAAAACCGCGAAAGCTTATTGGAAAAACTTAAAACCGGTGCGGCGCGCCTCGCCGTCGGGACGCATGCGCTCTTTCAGGATGATGTCGAATACAAGGACCTGCGCGTCGCCGTGATCGATGAGCAGCATCGCTTCGGGGTACATCAGCGACTAACGCTTGCCGCCAAGGGGCGTGCCGTGGACGTGCTGGTGATGACGGCGACGCCGATCCCACGCACACTGATGCTGACGGCCTATGGCGACATGGACGTATCGCGGCTTATGGAGAAGCCTGCCGGCCGCCAACCGGTGCAAACGGTCCTGATATCGAACGAGCGGATCGACGAGGTCGTTGCAGCGGTCAGCCGTGCGCTCGGTACCGGGGCCCGCATTTACTGGGTGTGCCCGCTGATCGAGGAAAGCGAAACCAGCGACATGGCAGCGGCGGAAGCGCGCTATGATCATTTGAAATCGATATTCGGCGGCAAGGTCGGACTTGTCCACGGGCGCCTCAAGGGCACGGAGAAAGACGCCGTGATGACCGCTTTCAAGGACGGCGAGATCGAAGTCCTCGTCGCCACGACCGTAATCGAAGTCGGTGTCGACGTACCGGAAGCGACTGTCATGGTGATCGAGCACGCGGAACGTTTCGGCCTCGCCCAACTTCACCAACTCAGAGGCCGGATCGGACGCGGGGCGGAGAAGTCCACGTGCCTTCTGCTGCATGCCAGGCACATCGGCGAAACCGCGAAATCCCGCCTGACGACAATGCGCGAGACAGACGACGGTTTCGTTATCGCGGAAAGAGACCTCGAACTCAGGGGAGCCGGTGAACTGCTCGGCACGCGGCAAAGCGGCCTGCCGGAGTTCCGGCTTGCTGATATCTCGCTGCACGCCGATCTGCTGGCGATGGCACGCGACGATGCCGAACTGATCCTGCGGAGCGATCCGGAATTGGAAAGCGAGCGCGGCCAGGCGCTCAGGCAGCTACTTTATTTATTCGAGAGAGACGCAGCAATCCGCTACCTGCGCTCAGGCTGATCAGCTGTCGCCGTCTTTGTCCTTGGCCTCACCAAGGCGCTCACGCGGCCGCGACCCTTTTTCAACAAGAACAGGCCGCCCTTCCCGTTCGCGCAGCACGTCGAGATCTTCGTACGTCTGTGCTGCGACAACGGGCGTGTTCTGTTCGTGCTCGGGGCGTTTATCCGGCGGCGTTACGATACCGCCGGAAATCACCATTTTGATCGCTTCCTCGACTGTCATCGACAGCGGCACGAGATCCTTTTTCGGCACGAACAGCAGGAAGCCCGATGTCGGGTTCGGCGTCGTCGGCAGGAAAACGTTGATGCATTCCTCCTCCGTCAGGTTCTGCACCTCGCCCTTTGTCTGACCCGTCAAAAACCCGATCGCCCAGATGCCGCGTCTCGGATATTCGATCAACACGGCTTCGCGAAAAGCGTTCGACTGTTGTGCAAGCACGGTTTCAAGGATCTGTTTGACCGCGGAATAGACATTGCGGATCACCGGCATCTGGCTGAGGACACGCTCGGAAAGCCGCATCCAAAGTCGGCCGAAGAAACCCGCCGTCAATGCTCCCACCAGCATAAGCCCAATGATCAGAATGATCAGGCCAAGTCCCGGCACTGCGAACGGCAGGTAGGTTTCCGGATTATACTTGGCGGGAATGAGCGGATTGATCTTGCTGTCGACGAAGGTCACGAACAGCCATGCCAGATAGAACGTAATAAAGATCGGCGCGGTCACCAGAATGCCGGCAAACAGATAAGCCCGCAGCCGTTGCGAAAGCGACATGCGCGGGCGTGACGCACCGGTTTCGTCGGCGGGCGTGTTTTCCTTGTCTGAACTCGGTGGCGTCATCGCCGCTTATCCCTTCGCACCAAGAAACACACGAACCTCATGCAAGGTTTCCTCGGGGGCTTCCTCAGGCAGGAAATGGCCGCTCTCGACGGCCTTCCCGCTAACGGTATGACACTTTTCGCGCCACGTTTCGAGCACGTCGTACGTTTTGTGCATCAAACCATGCTTGCCCCATAGCGCCAGGGTCGGGCACATGACCTTCCGTTCAATATCCGCCTCGTCATGTTCGAGGTCGATACTGGCCGCTGCCCGGTAATCTTCACAAGACGCATGTATCGTCGCCGGATCGGAGAAACACCTGAGGTATTCGTCCATTGCCTCGTCATCGAAGATCGCCTCCGCGGCACTCCAGTGACCCATTTTCGTGGCCAGGAAATATGCCGGATCGGCACCGATCATCCGTTCAGGCAACGGGGCCGGCTGCGCCAGAAAGAACCAATGGTAATAACCGATCGAGAACGCCTTGTCGGTCCGGGCGAACAGCGTATGCGTCGGCACGATATCAAGCACGACCAGCCGCGTTACCGCATCAGGATGATCAAGCGCCATACGATGCGCCACTCGTCCCCCGCGATCATGGCCGATAACGACAAACTGATCGAAGCCGAGCGCGTTCATCACGGCCACCATATCCGCCGCCATGGCACGCTTGGAATAGTTTTCGTGGCCGGACGAACCTGCAGGCTTTGAGCTGTCCCCATAGCCACGAAGATCTGCGCACACGACGGTATGATCCTTCGCCAGGTCTGGGGCCATCTTGTGCCACAAGACATGGCACTGCGGATAACCATGCAGAAGCAATATCGGCGCACCACTCCCGCCGACACGAAGGTGGATCTTCACCCCGTCCGTCCCCGCAACATCCCGGGTTTCAAAACCTTCAAACATCCAGGTAAAAGCCCTGCTACTTGCCTCGAACCGTTTCCACGAGAATTCTCAACAATGCCCGGACAAACGGATCTGTCTTCTTGAGCTTCTCCTGATACATCGCCTTGGTGATCGTGACAATCGTTGCGCCGCCTTTGACCTTGGCCGTTGCCATCCGCGGCGCTTCGTCGATCAGGGCCATTTCACCGAAAATCCCGCCCGCGCCGATCGTCGCCAATTCAGTATCTTCACCGTTGATCAGCTTGGTAATGACGATTTCGCCGCCCTGAACCACAAAGGCTGTGCTGCCTTGCTCACCCTCGCGAAAAATGGTGTCGCCATCCCTAAGAGTGCGGCGTTCAAGTATATCTGACACACTTACCCCCGGCTCTTTCAATCGGCGTTTTCTACACCTGATCAGGTTGCATTTTATTCAAATCCGATGACGAATGTAATTCAAGAAACGGGGAGCACGTATGACGCAGAACACAGGCCGCGAATTTCCGCCACGTCCCATTGTCGGAATCGGTGCGATCATTGTCGGTGAACGCGGTGTCGTATTGATCAAGCGCGGGAAACCGCCACGCGCAGGAAGCTGGAGCCTGCCTGGGGGCGCCCAGAAACTGGGCGAAACCGTCCATGCGGCCGCCTTGCGCGAAATCGAGGAAGAAACCGGCCTCACCGCGACAATCGGCGGGCTGGTGGATGTCGTGGATTCAATCACGCCTGCCGACGACGGCCGAATTCATTATCACTATACGTTGGTCGACGTCTGGGCGACGACGACCGAAGGAGCAGAACCGATTGCCGGCGGCGACGCAGCAGAGGCCCGATGGGTTCCAATGGAAGACCTCGACAGCCTCAAGCTCTGGTCGGAAACCCGGCGCGTCATCGAAATGGCGCACGCCCTCTGGCGCGCCGCCTGAATTCTCAACGCTCGCGGAACGCGGTCGATACCGAACTGTAAACCGGTTTCAGCAGGTACTCGAAAAGCGTCTTCTTGCCGGTCTTGATATCCGCCTGAACGGTCATGCCCGGCATGACACGGTTCTGCGCCGGATCGCGCCCGACGTAGTTCCGGTCCATTTCGATAATACCTTTGTAGTAAGGCTCGCCTTCCTCATCCAGGAACGTCGAAGCCGAGACATCTTTCAGTTCACCTGAAATACCGCCGAACCGTGCAAAGTCGTACGTCGTGACCTTGACTGTCACCGGCTGCCCGATCCGGACGTGACCAACGTCTCTCGGCTTGATCTTGGCCTCGACCACCAGTTCCTTGTCGAGCGGCACGATTTCGGTGATCACCTCGCCCGGCGGCACGACGCCGCCGACTGTATGAATGTTCAACCCCTTGATAATCCCGCGAACCGGCGCCGTTATCTTCAAGCGCCGCACCCGATCGCGGGCCTGCACTAAAGCCTCTTCGACCTGGATGAGTTCGTTTGCACTCTCGCTGAGTTCGGCCAGCGCTTGTTCGCGGAATTCGGTTTCGATCTCGTCAAGCCGGCTTTGAGATTCCTTGATTGCTTCCGTCGCACGTTCTCGCTCCGAGAACAGATCGGCCAACTCGCCACGTGCCGTGTTCATAGAGCGCTTAGCGTCCAGATAGGAAATCTTCGACGTCAGCCCTTCCTTGTAGAGCTTCTCTCGCACCTCGAGTTCTTCCGCAAAGATCTCTGCGGTCCGCCTGAGAGTCTGCTCTCGCTCTTCCAGCAGTTCGAGGTCGGCGCGGCGTTGCTCGATCTGCTTGCGAATTGTTTCCTGCCGGCTGAAGAACGCTTCGAGCGAGCCTTCGTAAATCCGTTGCTGGTCGTTCAACATGTTCGGATAGCGCGTGCCGACCTTGGACCAATCCGGCACACCACCGGTGCCAAGCGCGCGCAATCGCTCGGATCGGATTTCTAGACCGGCGCGGCGAGCCTCAAGTTTCTGCAGCTCTGTCACGGCTGCCGTCTCGTCCAGAATGATCAGCTGCTGGCCGTCTTCGACAAGCTGCCCCTCCTCGATCAGGATCTGCTTCACGATGCCGCCTTCCAAGTGCTGCAACGCCTGCACTTGCCCGGAAGGGATCACTTCGCCGGACGACACTGCGACTTCGTCGACATTGGTCACCATCGACCAGCCGAGGAACAGCAGGATCACGATACAGATCGTCAGCATCGCGCCCCGCACAAGCCCGGAGCTGCCACCTTCCTCAAGGATAACTGACTGCGCCAGGAACCGCGTCTGACGGTCGCCACGCCGCAGTTTCTTACGCCGGTCCTTTTCCGGCGCCGCTGGATGGTCGCCGTAATTCTGGTCGGTAATCTGCGATCCGTCCGCCATTACACGAAATCCTTCGGCATCTGCTTGAGCACCTCCTCGGCGCCTCCGAATGCGCGTACGTTTCCGTACTCTAGCCACAAAATCTTATCGGCAAGTCGAAGATGGCTCGGGCGGTGCGTCACCATCATAATAGTGGTTTCACCGCGCATCCGCTCCACATTCCTCATAAAAGCCTGGTCGCTGGCGAAATCAAGTCCGTTGCCTGGCTCATCGAACAACATGATCGGCGATTTTTTCAGGTACCCGCGCGCGAGATTGAGACGCTGCAGCAGGCTGGTCGGCATTTGTCCGGAGCTTGAGTCCCCGATCCGCACCTCAAATCCTTCCCGTTTCCACTTTCCGGAACCTTGGGCCAGCGCGAGCACATCGTCCAGAACGGCAGCTTCCTCACATGCCTGATAAAGGTCTTCGTCGGTTGCCGTCGGATGTGCAAGCCGCAGGTTCTGTGCGATGGTTCCATAGAAGAACTGAACGGTCTGCGGCACATACGCCACTGCATGGCGAAGTTCGACGGTATCCATCTGCCGGATATCCATATTGTCAATCCGTATGGAGCCCGCTTGCGGCGCATACATGCCTGCGAGGAGCTTCAAGGCCGTTGATTTACCGGAACCGTTCCCGCCGACGATGCACAATACCTCACCAGGCTCCAGGTCAAAGCTCACGCCGACCAGCGCTGGGTCGCTGTCCGGGCTGTATCGGATGGATACCCGGGCGAACGTTACGAAACCTTCGATCTGTTTGATCGGGTTCACCAACGCATGTTGTTCCCGTTCGCCACGGATGTTCATCAGATTGTTGATTTGCGTGATCGACGACTTTACCTGCGTCAGGCGCGTCAGCGACACGAACGCTGTCTGCAACGGCGCGAGAACGCGCCACACCAGAATCATCGACGCAACAAGACCGCCGACGGACATATCGCCATTCATGACCCGAAACACGCCGAAGATAATTGTTCCCAACCCGGCCGAGATCATCAGCACATGTGAAATGGTCTGCATCAGGGCCGAGAGCTGCGCGGTATAAAAGCTGTTCAGGGATGCGGTTGCCGAATACTCGCGGAACCGCTCCATCCATTTGTCCTCGGCACCGCAATATTTGACGGCACGCATGCCGCTGAGCGTTTCAACAATCAGCTCCTGCTTTTTCGACGACGCACGGGCAGCACGTCCAACCGAGTTTCTGAGCAATGGGGAGATGATCAGGCCGAGAATGAAGAAACACGCCATCATGATGATGGAGACAAACACGACCGGTCCCGCCAGAGCCGCGATGGTGATGATAAAGATAAACACAAACGGCAGTTCGAAAAGCACCAGCGCCATCGGCCCGGTGAAGAAGTCCCGGATCGTTTCAAAGTCCTTGATGCGCGCGACCTGCGCACCAATGGTCGCACGCTCCGTATAGGTGGGCGGCAGAAACAGGATCTTATGGAAGATTGCGATCCCGACAATGTTGTCGAGCCGGGCCCCGATGAAGGCCATGATCTTCGATCTGATCATGCGTAGAATGATGTCGCAGCCGATGGCGACGCCGACACCGAACGCAAAAAATGCGAGCGTCGGCAGTGATCCCGTTGCTACCACCTTGTCGTACACGGCCATAACGAACAAGGGGGTCACGAGTGCCAGAATGTTGAGCACGAAGGTAATGCCGAGCGATTGATAGACCAGCGCCCGGAAGCGTTCTGAGACGGCACGGAACCAACCGACCTTGCTCTGTTCGGCTTGCAGATCCGCCGCGTCGACGGGGCTGAAAAAGTAGGCTGTCCCCTTGGTTTTAGCACGCGGAACGACCCGTTCTTCGTTAAGCCCCCCGTCGAAGACCCGAATACCAGCCGGCTCGTACCCCAGCAGAATCATCGCATCACCGTCTTCGGGAAGGAAAAGACACGGGAAAAGTCGGTCATCGATGCCAGCCAGACGTAACTTCACCGGACGGCTCTGGTAATGCAGCGTCGCCATGATGTTGCGGAACGACGTGATATCGAGCTGATTGGTGAAGTGCGGCAACGCCTCTGCCACATGACGCCTGTCGCCGCGCCAGTTCAGCGCGTGCAGAAGCCTCATCAGGCAGGTTGAGAGGTCTGTCGCTTCCTTGAGCGAGGCCAGGGCCGGCTCGTCATGTGCCGGCGGTTCCGCCTCGGGTACGGGCATTTGCCGGGGGCCGTCTCCGCCACCGTCGCCTCCCCCCGTACCGCCTGGCGGCGCGGGAGGTAATGGTGGCGGCGGCGCCGCGCGTTCGGCAATGGCCGCCGGTGCTCCACCAGGGGGGTGCGCTGGAGCCGGCATCTCGAACGTCGGCAGCGGTTCGAACACACCCGGCAATTCCGGCAATGGCGGCGGCAAGCGCAAGTGACCACCGCCATCCGGTCTCCGCGCCGCCGGTTGGGGCTGCGGTGGCGCCTTGGGTGCAGGCGCTGGCGCTTCGGGCGCAGGCGTTGCCGTTATCGGTGCGGGCGTTGGCGCTTTGGGCGCGGCCGGCGCTGGAGTGTTCCCCTGCGGCTTCTTCTGAAGCTGCTCCGGCATTTCGACACGGCGTCGGCCACCCTCTTCGGCCTTCGGTTGCTGAGGCCTTGGCGCCGGCGCCCTTTGTGCGGGCTTCGCGGGCGGTGCGGAACGGCCTGCAGGCTGTGAGGGCTTTCGGGTGTCAGACGGCTTCTGCGGCCGAGGCTGGGTTGTCCCTGCCTCGGCTTTTTCAGCTTGTTCCTGACGCTTTCGTAACCTCGGTGGTACCCGGCCGCCTTTGGCGGGCGCACTCAGCGCAGCAGCTGCTTTGTCGGCAAGAGCAGCCTTTTCCTGATCCTCTTTCGAGGGAGGCAGTTGTGCAGGCGACGGTTTCGACGCGGGAGCAGCCGGCGGCGTCCGAGCTGGCGGTTTAGCAGCTGATTTTGCGGACGATTTTGCTGCGGGAGCGGCGGGCTCGGTCGGCGGTTGTGCGGGTGCCCGCTCCATCTTGACGTTGGGCCGCGGGCCGCGGGCCGCCCGTGGCGGCTCGGGTTTACGGGGTGCGGGACGATTTCTCTCGCCAAGCGGCGGCATCGGAATCCCTCGCTCGTCAGGCGCGGGGGCATCAGGGGCGAGTGATTGCGGCGGCGCGGGCGAACGAGAACGGCTTTCCGGCACCGGTCCGGCGCCCTTTTCGCCAAAGACCCGATCGACGGCAACATCGACGGCTTCAACGCCGTACTCATCGGCGTCGTCGAGCGCCTCGATCTTTGACAGGATGCCAGTCATCCGGGTTCGCTACCTCTGTTCTTACTGTTCAGGCGCAGTTGAAACGTCGCCCGGGCCCGCTCAGCCAACCGTCGCGTGGAACGGATAGCATTTGCAGTTCAGGGCTGCGGCCTGCCGGTTTCGCGGCCTTTGCCTGCGGCTTTTCAAAGTCCAGCGGCATCGCGTTGACGGCGATGCCATCCGATGCCTCGAGCTTCTTGAGTTTCGCAATCATGATCAGGTCCCCTTTCCGGTTGGGCTGCCAAGCCGCTCTGATTCCTGAACCCGCTCTACAAGCTGCGCGTCAGAAATATCGAAGATGCGGTCGGCAAGGTTGAGCATGGATGGACGTGGCGTCACGAGGATCAGTGTCACCCGTCCCTTGAGCCGTTCGAGAAGATTTCGGAGCGTCGAGTCGCCCGCGCTATCCATCGCGGCATTAGCCTCGTCGAACAGCAACACACGTGGTTTATCGACGAGGGCGCGAGCAATCGCGATACGCTGTTTGATCCCTTTCGGCAATTTGTCACCGGCGCCGTCACCGACCTTGGTTTCGTAGCCGTGCGGCATATGTGCCACGACGCCGTCCAGGCCGAGCAGGCGTGAAATATCCAACGCCTCGTCGATTTTTTCTTCCCGGAACATGGTGACGTTTTCCAGGATCGTACCGTTAAACAGCACGCCCTCCTGCGGCAGATAGGCGATCTGCCTGCGGATACTGGACGGATCGTATTCGTAAAGATCCAAATTATCCGCCAGGACCCGTCCGTGCGAAGGCGCGAACACACCCATCATGATGTACAGCAACGTCGTCTTACCGCTCGAACCGGCCCCGGTGATACCGATGGTTTCACCTGCTTCGATTGTCAGGTTGATGTCCTTGAACACGGGCGGCAGATCGTCGCCGTCCTTGTTCTTGCCATACGTGAACGTCATATTCTCGATCTTCAGGCCGCCGCGGATTGCGGGCAGTTGCGGCAGGCCTGAAGGTTTTTCCTCTTCCATTTCGAAGAGTTTGCGCACCCGGTCGAGTGAAAGCTGGATGGACTGGAAGCGGGTCCATATACCAACCGCCTTTTGCAGCGGTTGCATCGAGCGCCCGGCCAGCATGGTGCAGGCAGCGAGACCACCGACGGTCAATTCACCGTCGATCACAAATGTCGCACCGTAGCCGACAACGCAAAACAGCACGAGTTGCGAAAACAATGCACCGGTCGAACTCGCCGATGATGAATGCAGCGCAACGTTGTAATCCGCGGTTGCGCATGTCTCCTGCAGACGCTCGTAACGGCGGATCATCTGTTCTTCCATCGCCAGACCCTTGACGGTGTGAATGCCGCCCAGGACCTCGATAATGAAGCTATACCGGCGGTCGTCAGCGAGCATCCGGCTTTCCAGCGCGCCGCGAAGCTTGTTCCCGACGATAATCGCGGCAATGGCGAAAACGATGATCAGCACGATCGGCACCACGACGAGGTGGCCTGCGAGATAATACATGGCGCTCAGAAACAGCACAGCGAACGGAAGGTCGCACAGCGCCAAAATGGCCTGACCGGCATAGAATTCCTTGAGCGGACCTAGCGCGTTGAAGCGTTCCAGATGGACACCTGATCCCTGGCGCTCGTAATCGACGATAGAGACATTCAGCAGGCGTTCGACCGCAGCCACCCCGGCAAGATGCTCGAAGCGTGCACCCATCCAACCGGAAACGTATGAACGGCCTTGCCGAAGACACGCCTCCAGCAGAAGCGCAGAACCGACGCCAACGATCAAGAGGATCAGCGTGCCCTGAGCAGAATTCGGGATGATGCGATCATACACCTGCAGTAGCGTCAGCGGCATCGCCAACGCCAACAGGTTGATGAACACCGACGCCACGACGAGGTCGAAGATTCCACCAGGCGTATAAGAAATACGGCCGAGTTCACTGCCCTGCTTCGGCGTCGACGATCTAAGCTTTTCAGCCAAGCCCATGCATCTATCCGGCCGCTCGACGCGACCGGTCCTTCCGCTCCCTGGCCCCGCCCGCAAAGACTAGGGGTCCATTTACGGGTTTAGGCGGTTGTTGTTAATAAACCCTTACAGGGGGTCTTTCCCAGTTGTGGGAAACCGTTGATGAGCTTGGCGCTTCGGGCTGACAACACCCTTAACGATGTCCCCGCGCGCACTTCACCTAATCGGTCGCTGTGTAGGTACCGATGATCGTCTCTGCGACCTCACGGAATGTACCTAGCGTCATACCGGTGCCGAGCCGTGGGTCATACACGGTTCTAATCAAGACACGATCGATAACGGACAACTCGGTAAGCATGGATGTTTCGTTGAAGATGGACGGGCGCAGGCGTTCGCTATCGTTCGGCAAGCCCAAAGTCTGCGTTAATTCTTCTAATAAACAATGGGTTATGTGATCTTCATTCAACAGCGAGTTAATTACGATCTTAGCATTCCTCACGCTCCAATCCTTATTCGGCCAGATAAGGAAAAAGCAACGGCTGGGTCCCATGAGATTGTTCAGTTGCCGCGTCGGCACGCCGGGATAGTCCAGCCGCCCCATCAACGTCCGCGGCACAATCGTAATGGTGATATCGCCACCCGAGCCGATGTCACGCGGCATCAGACGGATTGGCAGACTGGTCAGCTCTGCCAATGCGCTCACATGCCGTTTTAGTGCTCGATAATGCAGGACTGATGTCTCGACCGGAACGGGCTCTGCCAGTTTCGACACCGCATCACGTGGTCCGGCCGCCAGGGTTTCAAGACGGATCGACGGTGCGCGACGCCATTTTACGAGCCGCGCGCCCGGTGCTGCTCCGATCACCACATCTTCGGCAAAACGGCGCAGATCGGGTAGAGGCGGCATGGTTTCCGCCGCTGAGGGAATGGGGGCCAACAAACCCGTGTAAATCGCGACAGTGCCGAGGAAACGCTTCAACGCATTACCCGCCCACTTGCTCGACGATGATCTCGCGACCGATACGTAGTGCGTCGGCCCGCGGCGTGCCCGCCGGCAACCGTTTATCATATAGCGTTCTCAGAAGAATAATATCGGTCTGCGTGAGATCCCGACGTGTTGATTTCTGATTGAAAATGGACGGACTCACGAGGTCGCTGTCATTGGGCAAACCCATCGCCTGTGTCATTTCCTCTAGGAGGCAAGCGTCCATTTGATCCGGTGGCAGTTCGTTGTTCACGACGATAAGACTTCTGAACATGGCACCGGTAGCAATCGAACGGGTCAAGAAATAGCATACCCCCGCCTGCCCCAACTTCTTAAGAATCTGAGGCTCCACGTCCTTCGCGATAAAGGGTTGTCCCATGGCAAGACGCGGGACGAATTTGATGAAGAAATTCGCCGGCTTGCCTTGCTTGGCATCGCTTTTTTCCGAAGCCGTCCCCGTCAGTTTGACCAGCGTCGTCAGATGCTTCCGGATCATATCGACATATGACTTGTCAGGGCGCACAAAAGCCAGTTTCAGCTCCCGCTGACCGCCTTCTTTTTCGATCAACTTTCCCTGCATCGATGAGATGGAGACCCGTACCGGCGTCATCCACTTCTGGACGTATTCAGCCCGTTGTCCGACGCCATCGTACTCGGCACCGAAAACGACATTGTCAAAATGACGTAGCAAATCGTCAGCATCGGGCGCGTCCGCTGCCGTCGCCGGGACGGTCATGCAGATTGAAATTAACAGAGCGAACGAAGACAAACGTGCAACGGCACCTGTTACGGCGGGGAACGTCGTCGGCATGGTGCGAGACTATCACGTACGCCGCCGGCGGCGATACCCGTCAGCCGTCAATTTTCAGTGAGTTCAGGATCTGTTCGGCGACAGGGCGATACGTGTCGAACTGGTTCAAAGGCGCCGTATATGACCAGATATGGGCGATCCCCCCTTCCGGACGCGGAATGACCAGGGCCCACTTGCGGAATCTCTGCCCCTGATGGTCATAGCTCGCAACGAACTGATGACCCTGCAAGGTAAGTCCGTATTTGGCATAAGTGACCGGTTTTTCACCGACAAACTGAACCGCGCGCGCCTGTTGCGACAGGTTCGCCTTCAGATTGTCCAGTGCTATCCGCGCCACGTCTCCTTCACCCGCCGGCTTCACGTTCTGAAGCGAAACGATCGCGTCATATGCCGGTGTTCCCTGTGGACCACTGATAGCATTGGTAAATGCGCTCAGTTTTTCGAGTTGCCAGGCGGCGGGGTACTCTATCCTGTAGCCATATCCCGCCTCCGAGAATATCAGCACGTCCGCTGCGGGGGGCTGCTCGGCAGGCATTGGGCGTCCTGCCGGATTTGCATCGGGCGCGGATTGCGCCCTAAGCGGCGGCGCACTCTCCTTGTGCTCGGTAACTGTCGCGGTTTCAGCCGGTTTCTCACCAGGCGCAGGCCGGAAGCTCGCCAATATCCATTCGAACTCGGTGGACAACTTCTCGAAGTGGCTGATCGGCGCGAAGAACATCATGACGAAGTCCGTATTCGTTCCACGGGCGATGACGACCTTCGTCCGGGTCGACCCTGCTTCGTAGACGGCAACGCCAGCAGGTAATCCGGCAATGACTTGTTCCGATTCATCAACCTTGCGCGCCCAGGGCTTACCGTCACCCAGGTACTGAATTTCAAGCTTGTGGAACATATCCGGGGTGCTCATGGCGGGATTGGCATCGCCCGTCTGGACATTCACCGCATAGCCTTTTCGAGACTGGATCGACAACTGCTCGGCATCAGCCCGTTCCTGGAACCGGGAACCAGGCGGCGCAACGAGCATAAAGCCGCGTTTCGCATCCTGATACGCGATCGGCTTTGCCGGATTGGTGTTGATCACACCCGGCACCGGCGGCAGCCCGGTCGGTGACGTTACCTGAGCCGCCGGTGGTGTTGCGGCGGCAACGTTGGGGTGGATACCATTCTGCGGCACCATGCCGGGTGCCGTCGCAGACGTCCCGATTGCGCCCGTATTTTCCGCGGCGGCGTGCACCGCGACACCGGAAACCAGTGCGGCGGCGAGTATGGCTCGTGCTGCTGTGCGCATAACTGCGCTCCCTTTTCCGTCGGCCTGGCTACATCGAATGCAAGCGCCCTATGGCCTCCCAAGTGTCCGACCGAGTCTCCCCGGCGGCATATCCCGCTAAGATGATGACTCTACGTGGTTAATAATCCGTGAATCACGGCCGGAACCGGCGCCATCGGCCTTCCTCAGGAACGCCGGAAACCTCGCATTTTTGCATAGTTCTCGGCACTTAAATCCTCAAAAAGTTCACGCCGCCGTTCGTCATCGACACCCGCAGCTTCCAATGCGGCCGCACCAAGCCTCAGGCTGGCCTCAACGGTTTCCGGCATGACGTGATCAACCCCCATTTCGCTGTAAGTGTCAGCGACATCCCAGTCATGGGCGCGAACATGGATCGGTACATGGGGATATAGCCGTCTGACGGTTCGCACCATAGCCTCGGCGACCTTCGGATCATCAAGCGTCACGACAATGAGACGAGCGTGCTCCGCGCCCACCGACCGAAGGACCTCCGGACGGCCGGCGCTGCCGAAATAGACATGATAACCGTGCCGTCTCGCACGTTTGACACAGTCCGCATCGGCGTCGATAGCCACATAAGGCACCTCAGCCGCCGACAACATGTTTGCGACGGTTTCGCCGACACGACCGAACCCTGCAATAAGAACGGGTCGAGAATCCTCGGCAACATTCACATGAACTTCGCCGGGGATTGCCGTGGCGAAACGCTCGGCAACACGTCCTCCCAGATGAACCATTACGGGCGTCAGAATCATGCTCAATACAACGACGGCGATCAGAATATCCAGTTCGGACTTGGGCAATATGCCTTCGGCCGCAGCGAGCGAAAACAGCACAAAGCCAAACTCACCTGCCTGCGACAGCAGAAATCCAGTTCTGATCGCCACCGCGATCGGCGATTTGAACGCCATCGACAACGCGACAATAATTCCCGTTTTCAGCAGCAACATCGTGATGGTCGCGCCAATCACAACCGGCGCATGGCTGACCAGTGGTTCCGGGTCCAGGCTCATACCGACGCTCATAAAGAACAAGCCCAGCAAAAGGCCGCGGAACGGAAGGATGTCGGCTTCGATCTGGTGGCGGTACTCGGACTCAGCCAGCAGGACGCCGGCCATGAAGGCACCCAGCGCGAGCGAAAGGCCGACCTGATTCATCACCCAGGCAAACCCCAATACCAGCAACAGGGCCATCGCGACGAATGTATCGCTGTTGCCGATCCTGGCGATGGCGTGCATCGCAGGGCCGATGGCATATCGTCCGGCGAGCACCACGACCAAGATGATCCCCGCTGCCTGCACCATGGCAAGGCCCATGGATGTCGTCACGGCAATCTCGCCGACGGCCAGCAATGGCAACAGGACAATCAGCGGCACAACGGCCAGATCCTGCAACAGCAGGATCGAGAAGCTGTTTCGGCCATGATGGCTTGTCAACTCGTTGCGCTCAGAGAGCATCTGCACACCGAACGCCGTCGATGAGAGCGCCAGACCGAAACCGATTACCAGCGCCGTCTCTATACCCGCGCCAAAGACCAAATGTACACCGAGCGCCAGAACGGCGCCCGTGAACAATACCTGCAATCCACCCAGCCCGAATACATGACGGCGCATGATCCAAAGCCGTTGCGGCTTCATTTCGATGCCGATCATGAACAGCAGGAAAACCACGCCGAATTCGCCGATATGCCTGAGGTTCTCGGCATCCGTAATCACACCGATACCGAAGGGGCCAATAATTGCCCCCGCAGCCAGGTAACCAAGTTGCGAACCGAGCCCCAGCCGCGTGGAAATCAAAACGGCGATTACCGCCGCTCCCAGCAGACTTAGGATCTCAACCATTCAGACAAGGCTCCCAGATTCAAGAACCGTTAACCGGTTCAACACGCATTTCGCCCGCCGGTCCGCTGACCCGGTAGCGTTGCAGGGTCCGCGTGTCGCCGTCCGTTCCCAATCTGCCGATATCGAGGTCGATCGTCCAGTTTGCTAAGTCGATCCGTCCTTTACCGACAAGGCTGATCGAGTCCGAACGGAGCAGCAGATCGTCGCTGGCTGCGATCCCCTGAGCGATCTTGAAGGTCGCGTTTAATGATTTAAAGGCAAGGCTGTTGCCCGCCTCCGGTGCCAGCCCTTGTATGAGTTCGGTGATCATCAGAGCACCTTCCTGAGCCACGACTTCGGCTTCACCGGTCAAGGCCGAGAGAAGCTCCCGTGCTGAACCGCCGACCGAGAAAAGACTGAGCTCGATGTTTGTTAGACCGCGGAGAGACGGGGCTTCGGCGTCGGCGCTGGCGCCCAACAGCGGACCCACGTCGATACCGACCGCGCGCCCTTCTATATTCAGCGCGCGCATTCCCTCGGATGCGTCCAACGTCAGCGTGCCCCGAATTGAGCCGCCGTTAACGATCGTATCTTCGAGAGAGACAACCATACGACGCGTTCCGGGGTCGCGCTCGATCAACACGTCGCCGGCGCCAAACCTTGCGCTGCGCCACATGGCATCACGCCACGTGATTTCGATGCGCCCGCTCGGCATTCCCGGAATCATCAATGGCGCCTCCATCAAGGACATGGCTTCGTCGACCGGCGCTGATCCGAAATCAAGCGTCGCCGCTTCGAACCGGCCGGTCATGTGTGGTGCACCCGACATCACGCCGGCAATCGTTACGGCACCTTTCATGGAAGTATGCCCGAAGTTCAAATCCATGCGCCGCACATCGATGGTGTCGCCCGCCATGTCGACGTGAGCATTGAGCGAAACCGGCCTGTCTCCTCGTGACGGCAGCAGCGGTCCGACCCACGCATTCAACGCTTCTGCATTGCCTCCTGCCATCACGATCTCGCCATCGCCTACGGTGCGTTCCCGCACCGCCATTGATCCCTTGAAAGACCCATTAAGCAGCTGGGAATTAATCACGATTTCAAATGGCCAGCGATTTCCGGATACCAACAACTGCGGGTCAGAAGTGGTCACGGCCAGCTCTATAGCCTGCCCGTTCAAAATGCCGCCGCCATTGAGCACCAGACCGTCTTCCCTGTTCTCGTTAGCGGAGACATTGTTGGAAAGGCCAAACTGCTCGAGCTTGAGCATGCGGCCGCTGCGGCTATCGGCAAGAACGAATGAAGCGTTCTCTACTTTCAGTTCCTGCACCGTCATATCGCGCCACCAGCCCCAAGCGCGATCGATCTCCGGCGTTACATCACTTTTGTCCGGCATATCACCGCGCCCGGTCTCAATCCGGATATGGGGAGCCCTCAGGAAAAGGCGTTTCAGGTCGACACTACCCGCAAGCGCACCGAAGGCACCGGCTTCGAGCTCCAGATACGGCAGGTTCAGCGAGACAGGTTCATCCGGGTTGGCGGAGACCACGTTTTCCGCCTCCAGCCGAAGTGACGGCAGAATCGCAAAGGAGTGATCTCCATTGATGGATACGTCAACGCCTGTGGCCCGGCTGATGATACCTTCCGCATACGAGACGGTCATACTGGCGGGCATCACCATCGGCGCGAGCGCTACCGTTGAGACCGCAAGCAGCGCCAGCGCACCAAGCGCAATGCCGAACTTCGCAAGCAGTGGGAAGCGATAAGGCGAGCCTTCGACCTCAACCGCCCAGGATTCTTCCTCGGCGTCGGCTTTGTTGTCGGTGTCGTCGACCAGTTCTGGCGTCTTTCTCACGTCGAATTCCAGTCAGTATCCAAACCGGAACTTCCATGCGCGGGCACCTATTGAGGCCATCTTAGCAGAGTTCCAGTACACGTTCTGTCCGGCTAGTCTTGCCGCAAACTCGTGCATAAAACGTAAACGCAGAATTCGAGACAAGTTTATCACTGAAATCGGGCAGAAATCCGGCATCGACATTGACATTCCGAATCGGCTGCCCTAGAAGCTTGATATCAAACGTTAAAATCATCCTCGCCGTCAGGCGTGACTGCCCGGCCGGAGCTGCCGCTCGATGCAGATATATTTGCCCATCGCCGAGATGTCGGTGAACATTTTCCTCATTCTGGGGATGGGCGGGGGTGTCGGGTTCCTTTCAGGGCTTTTTGGGGTCGGCGGCGGCTTTCTGATGACCCCGTTGTTGATCTTTATCGGCATTCCCCCAGCTGTGGCCGTGGCGACGGAGGCCAATCAGATCGTGGCCAGTTCCGTGTCCGGCGTACTTGCCCATTTTCGGCGCGGCAACGTCGACATCAAGATGGGAGTCCTGCTGCTGATCGGCGGGGTGATCGGATCCACGTTCGGCGTGTGGCTGTTTACGTTCCTCAAGGGACTGGGCCAGATCGATCTGGTCATCAAACTTTCGTACGTGGTTTTCCTGGGCATCATCGGATCGCTGATGCTGATCGAAAGCATCAATGCGATGCGTGCACGCAAGCGCAAGGCACAGAAACGAAGCCACTCGCACAACTGGATGCACGGTCTGCCTTTTAAGATGCGATTCCGTAAATCGCGTCTCTACATCAGCGCTATCCTGCCGATTATGATCGGGATCTTCGTCGGCATCCTGTCCGCGATCATGGGTGTCGGCGGCGGGTTCGTCATGGTGCCGGCGATGATCTACCTGCTCGGCATGCCGACTGCCGTCGTGGTCGGCACGTCGCTGTTCCAGATCATCTTCGTCACCGCAAACGTGACGGTGTTGCAAGCCGTATCCAACCAGGCGGTCGACATCGTGCTTGCCCTGCTGCTCTTGATCGGCGGCGTGATCGGCGCGCAATTCGGCGCCCGTTTCGGTGGCCGTATGCAGGGCGAACAACTGCGTGGCATGCTCGCGTTGATCGTTATCGCGGTTTGCCTGAAGCTGACGTTCGATCTGGTTGTCGCCCCTGCCGATCCTTACGACTTCGGCGTTGGAGGACACTGATGCAGTTGAAGCACGCGCTCAAAGCCCTGACCTGTTCGATGGCGTTGCTGCTTGGTGCTTCCAGCCTCAGTGCCCGCGACCTTGTCGTCGATCTGTCAGCGCCGATCGTCCAGATCACGGCCGGTTTTTCCGGGACGGAGTTGCTGCTTTTCGGTGCCAAACGCGGCGAAGGCGACGTTATTGTGGTCGTCCGCGGGCCATTGGAAAATCAGACCGTTCATTTGAAGGAACGCAAACTCGGTGTCTGGGTGAATACGGAGAATCTGACATTCGAGGGGATACCATCCTACTACTGGGTCGCATCCAACCGGCCGGTGTTCGATATCCTGCCAGAGGATACTTTGGCCCGCCTGCAGATCGGCCTGGACGAGGTCCAGATGTCGACGGTCGAAGAAAACCCGAATTCCGCGGTGAAAATCGCATTCCGTGCCGCCCTGGTCCGCGACAAGGTTCGCAAGCGCCTTTATGCTGAAGATGCTTTACCGCTCCTGTTCCGGAACGACATGCTGTTCCATACCACGATAAACTTCCCCGCTAGCGTTTCCGTTGGCGAGTTTGCGATCGAAACCTATCTGGTGCGGGATGAAGAAGTAATCACGAGCGAAACGACGCTGCTCAACGTTCGGAAATTCGGACTTGAGGCAGAGATTTATGACTTTGCTCATCAGCAATCGCTTTTGTACGGTATTTTTGCGGTCATCATCGCCTGTGCTGCGGGGTGGCTCGCGAACGCCGCGTTCAGAAGAGGGTAAGCCATGAGTGACAGGACCGACCCAAAACAGAAAAATGGCGATGCACCGACGCGTCCGTTGACGGGCCGCACCTTCCTCTGCGTCGTCGACGAGACCGAGGAATTCGCTGCCGCCCTGCAGTTCGCTTGCCAGCGGGCCAAAAACTCGGGTGGCCGGGTCGCCTTGCTTTATGTCATTCAGCCCGCCGAGTTCCAGCACTGGATGGCTGTCGGCGAGCGCATGCGCGAAGAAGCCCGCGAAGAAGCAGAGGAAATGCTCAATGTCGTCGCTTCGGTCGTGCAGAAGCGCCTTGGCCAGATGCCGGCGCTATATATTCGGGAAGGCGCCCTTCGCGAAGAGGTCATCAATCTGATCGAAGAAGAAGAGAGCATTTCACTCCTCGTGCTCGGCGCCGCTTCCGGGACCGATGGCCCCGGTCCGTTGGTGTCGTATCTGGTCGAGAAAATGGCGGGCAAGCTGCGTGTTCCGGTGACGATCGTTCCGGGCAGCCTTACCGAAGAAGACATCGCCTTGATTACCTGAGCAGCAACGCTGCGCCCGAATTCATTCGCCGACGCTCGAGCCGGCTTCACTGAACCGGATCGTGATGGATATTTACCTTCCAATCGCCGAAGTATCCGTAAATGTTTTTCTGCTCCTGGGTATCGGCGGCGGGATCGGCGCACTGTCCGGCATCTTTGGTGTCGGCGGCGGATTTCTCATGACACCGTTGCTGATCTTCATCGGCATTCCACCGGGCGTTGCCGTCGCCACCGGCGCCAACCAGATCGTCGCAGCGTCGATTTCCGGCGTGCTGGCACATTGGCGGCGCGGCAATGTTGATGTGAAAATCGGCGTCGTGCTTTTGATCGGTGGCATCGCCGGTTCGACCGTCGGCGTCTGGCTTTTTTCGTTCCTGAAGTCGATCGGCCAGGTCGATCTGGTGGTTAACGTCTGCTACGTCGTCTTTCTCGGTATCATCGGTTCATTGATGCTGGTCGAGAGCATCAAGGCGATGATGGCGCAAAAAGCGAAGAAGCGTAAAAAGAGTCACATCCACAACTGGATGCATGGCCTGCCCTTCAAGATGCGTTTCCGAAAGTCGCGGCTCTACATCAGCGCCCTCCTCCCTCTCGCCGTCGGCTTTTTTGTCGGGCTGCTGTCCGCCATCATGGGGGTCGGCGGCGGGTTCGTCATGGTGCCCGCGATGATATATCTGCTCGGCATGCCAACCGTGGTCGTCGTCGGCACGTCGCTGTTCCAGATCATTTTCGTGACTGCCAATGTCACATTGCTGCAGGCCGTCAGCAATCAGACGGTCGATATCATCCTGGCATTGCTCTTGATCGTCGGCGGCGTCATCGGCGCGCAACTGGGCGCTCAGATCGGTGCCAAACTCAAGGGCGAGCAACTACGCGGCCTATTGGCGATGATGGTAATTTCGGTTGCGCTGAAACTGCTGGTCGATCTGGCAACGAAGCCTTCGGATCTGTTTTCTGTTCTGCCCGCCGGCGGTTGATCAGCCCTTGGCGGCAGCCCGAAGGTCGCCGATGGTCTTGGCGTAGTCATCGCCTTTGAAGACGGCACTCCCGGCAACAAGCACATCCGCACCGGCAGCCACCACGTCGGCGATGGTATCGACATTGACGCCGCCATCGACCTCAAGCTCGATCGGCCGGTCACCGATCATTTCCCGGATACGTTTGATTTTATCAAGCTGCGCCGGGATAAAGCTCTGTCCGCCGAACCCCGGATTGACGCTCATCACCAGAATCAGATCGACCTTGTCCATCACATACGTCAGCACGCTTTCCGGCGTAGCCGGATTGAGCGACACCCCTGCCTTCTTGCCGAGTGAGCGAATGACCTGCAGTGAGCGGTCAAGGTGCTTATCGGCCTCAGCATGTACCGTGATGATATCGGCGCCCGCTTTGGCGTATTCTTCCAGATACGGCTGAGCCGGGTCGATCATCAGATGAACGTCGAACGGCTTTTGCGTATGCGGGCGGAGTTTTTCAATAATCGGTGCCCCGAACGTCATGTTCGGAACGAAATGCCCGTCCATGACGTCGACATGCACATAGTCGCACCCGGCCGCATCGATGGCACGGATTTCCTCACCGAAACGCGCGAAGTCCGCTGACAGGATCGAGGGTGCGATTTTGACCATGAGTAGCTCCGATCAGGCCGCCTTGGAGTACGTGCCGGCGCAGGCGCGACTGTTCGCGCTGGCGCGCTCGATAAACGCCTGTTGCGCGGCAGGGTTGTTGGCATTGTCGCCTTTCCAGGCGCTGAGCGCGCTCTGCTGCAGGGCGCGGCCATACGAGAAGCTGAGCTTCCACGGCAGGTTTGCACCGGACGCATTCATCAGGTCGAGGTGCAGGGTCGCATCCTCTTCCGACTGACCGCCGGACAGGAACATGATCCCCGGCACCGCTGCGGGGACTTTTCGCAGGAGCGTTTCGACGGTCTTTGCAGCAACCTCTTCAGGCGACGCCTGGGTCGCGCATTTCTTGCCGGCAATAACCATGTTCGGCTTCAGGATCGTGCCTTCCAGATAGACTTCCTGCAGATGCAGTTCGTTATAAACCGCATCCAGAACCTCTTCGGTCACTTCCTGGCAACGGTCGATGTCGTGGCTGCCGTCCATGAGGACTTCCGGTTCGACGATCGGGCAAAGACCACCCTCCTGGCAGATCTTGGCATATCGGGCCAGCGCATGGGCGTTGGTATGAATGGCGTAACGACTCGGAATACCGTCAGCGATATCGATCACCGCACGCCACTTGGCAAAACGGGCACCCAGTTCATAGTATTCGGCGACGCGGCCGGGCAAGCCGTCGAGACCCTCGGTGATTTTCTCGGCGGAACGGCCGGGCAGTTCCTTGGCACCGGCGTCGACCTTGATACCCGGAATGACACCCGCATCCTGGAGGATCTTGACCAGCGTCGTGCCGTCGGCTGCGGACTGACGGATCGTTTCATCATAAAGGATCACGCCCGAGATGTAGCTGCCGATTCCATTCGAGCGGAACATCATTTCCCGGTAATCGCGGCGCTTCTCTTCAACGTTCTCGACACCGATAGAATCCAGGCGCTTGCCCATGGTACCGGTGCTTTCGTCGGCGGCCAGCAGACCCTTGTTGTCGGCGACCATCGCGACGGCGGTTTCAAAAAGTTCCTGCTTGTTCATGTCCGTACCCTCCAACATTGATCTGACCGCATACCGGGTCAGGCTAGACCTTCTTTGGCCGCGGCAACGACGGCCTCGGCAGTAATACCAAAATACTTGTAAAGCTCACCGGCCGGTGCCGAGGCACCGAACCCGTTCATGCCGACAAACCCGCCATCGGGACCGATGTACTTGTCCCATCCAAGGCGTACGGCGGCTTCAACAGCAACACGTACCGTCCCCTCACCTAGAACGCTGTTGCGATAGGCAGCATCCTGCCTGTCGAACAGTTCCCAGCACGGCATTGAGACGACTGCGGTACCGATGCCCTCGGCCTCAAGTGCGTCGCGTGCCTGCGTCGCCAGATGCACTTCCGATCCGGTCGCGAACAATGTCACTTGGCGCTCGGAAGCCGCAGCTTCTGCCAACACATACCCGCCTTTTGCAGAGAGGTTCTCGTCCGTGTGTTCGGTCCTGAGCGTCGGCACGCCCTGACGCGAGAGCGCGAAGCCGGACGGTCCGTCGGCATTCTCAAGCGCAGCTTGCCAACACTCGACGGCTTCGACACCGTCACATGGCCGGAACATCAGGAAATTCGGCGTTGCACGCAGCATCGCCATCGTCTCAACCGGCTGGTGCGTAGGTCCGTCTTCACCAAGACCGATGCTGTCATGTGTCAGGACGTAAAGAACCCTCTGCTCCATGAGAGCGGACAGGCGCATGGCGCCCCGCATGTAGTCGGCGAATACAAGAAACGTCCCGCTCGTCGGAATCAGACCGCCGTGAAGCGCTATCCCGTTCATCGCCGCGGCCATGCCGTGCTCGCGAACACCATAATGAATGTAACGGCCTGAGAAATCGCTCGGCGTCACAGATGCCGTATCCGGCGTTCTGGTGTTATTAGAACCCGTGAGATCGGCAGACCCCGAAACCAGGTCGGTCACGACCGGAACGAGTACATTGAGCGATTCACCTGAAGCGACGCGCGTCGCCCACTTCGGCTGCTCCTCGGAAACCCGCTTTTTGTGCGCGACAACGGCGTCGGATATTCCACCCGGCAGCGTCCCCGCAACGGCGCGCTTGAATTCATCCGATTTCGGCGAAGAACCCAGCCGTCCCTCCCAGGCTTCCCTGTCCGAGGCACCGCGGCTACCGGCCGTACGCCAGCTTTCCAGGACATCGGCCGGCACTTCGAATGGCCCCGCGTCCCAGCCAAGGGCCTCGCGGGCACCTGCGATTTCTTCATCACCAAGCGGCGCACCATGGGTCGACGCAGTCCCTGCTTTCGTCGGGGCGCCGAAACCGATCGTGGTCTTGCACGCGATCATCGACGGTTTGTCGCTCGCCTTAGCCTGTTCGATGGCTGCAGCAATGGCGGCATGATCGTGACCGTCCACGGACTGTACCTGCCAGCCCGACGCCTCGAAACGCATCTTCTGATCGTCGGAAACGGCAAGGTCGGTGCTGCCATCGATTGAAATCCCGTTGTCGTCAAAAAGGACGATGAGCTTGGAAAGCTTGAGGTGTCCAGCAAGCGAGATGGCCTCGTGGCTGATACCTTCCATCAGGCAGCCGTCACCGGCGATGACGTACGTGTGGTGATCGACCAGATCGTCACCGTAGCGCGCGTTCATCATGCGCTCGGCAAGCGCCATACCGACGGCGTTCGCGATCCCCTGACCCAGCGGGCCGGTCGTGGTTTCGATCCCCTTGGCGTGACCGTATTCCGGGTGTCCCGCCGTCTTCGCGCCAAGTTGGCGGAAGTTCCGGAGTTCATCCATCGTCATATCTTCGTAGCCGGTCAGGTGCAGCAACGAATAGATCAGCATCGAGCCGTGACCCGCCGACAACACGAAGCGGTCACGGTCCGGCCAGTCGGGGTTTGAAGAATCAAATTTCAGAAACTTCGTAAAAAGGACCGTCGCCGCGTCAGCCATGCCCATCGGCATACCGGGATGTCCGGATTTCGCCGCCTGCACCGCATCGGCTGCCAAAAAGCGGATTGCGTTCGCCATTCTCATTTCCAGAGATTGTGCATCCGATGACATAAAAAACTCCTCGTCTCGACGGATGCGTGGACCCGCCTGTCTTTCCCCGCCCAACGGCCATGGACCCCGTTTTCACGACGCCCTTACCAGGCCAACTTTTCCCAGGACATTCACCGGCTGCCCCACCCAGAAACGAACCAATAGGACCGGTTCGCGCAGAAGCGCCGCCGCCACAGTGAATACCGTCTCACTGCCCGGTGAGCAAGGATAAGCGGGCCACTTTTTCGGTTTTTTTACTGGGATTTGCACTGGCCGTCCGATGCGAGCCAGAATCCCTCAACCGCAAGCACCGAATCGCAATTAGAAGGCACGTGATATGGGCTCGAAATTGTTATGGGGCGTTGCTTGTCATCGACGGGACACCTCAAAACTGCGACTCAACCGGAAAAGCCGATTCCGCGCACCAACCAGCCCCGCCAGCACACATCACATGGGAAAAGGTATGATTTTTCAGCAGATTTCCTAAGTTCTCGCCGATCGTCTGCCTGAAACAAGGCACTGTCGACAAACTCAATAATGAGATCGGCGAAATCTCGCCCAAGCCAAAACACCCAAAGCTGCTCGACGACACAACAATTTGGCGCAATGAACGCAAGATATGTTGATTCCTGTTTCACATTCACCGATTGTGATTGTCAGGGTCAACACGCATCGGGGAATCATCACTTGGCAGAGATTGCCGCTATCGTTGCCGTTCTGGTTGCGCTAGGTGCACTTTGGCTCGCGAGCCATGCCAATAAACATGTGGATTCGTCGTTCGAGGAATACGGCCGTCATCTGGCCAAGCAAGTCCGCGAGGCCCAGTCCATGTTCGAAAAGAAGACCAGTGAATTTCAGTTGGAGATGACCCGGCTGGAGCGCGAAGTTGCGGCACTGCAGAGCCAAATCGGCAGCAACAGCGAGAAACTCAACACCCTGACGCAGCGGATGAAGGTGGTAGAACACGACCTCAAGAGCATGACCGACGCCCTGCCGCCACAGCTTTTGCAGCGACGCGCAGGGAAACGCTGATCCTCGGAACATGCCCCCTTGCGTCCGGCGTGGTGCATACCCAATTCTTCGGCATAAGCACATTTTCGGGGATTACCCATGACCGTTGCCGAAATCATTGAGCAAAAAGTCGCAGACGCAGTCGCGCCCGTGCATCTCGAGGTCATTAACGAGAGCCATATGCACAATGTGCCGCCGGGTTCGGAATCCCACTTCAAGCTGATTATCGTTTCCGACGCTTTTGACGGAAAGCGGCTGGTCGGGCGTCACCAGGTCATCAATTCCGTGCTGAAAGACGAACTGCAAGGCCCGGTTCATGCCCTTTCGATGGAAACACACACGCCCCAGGAATGGGAAGCGCGTGGCGGTCGTATTCTGGCGTCGCCGTCGTGCCGCGGCGGATCCAAACACGATCCTGCTTTCGGCCGTTAAACCGGCGTTTTCCTGAACATCAGTTCGAAAACAGGCCGCTGCAACGGCGCGCGTTGCTGCACATCGATATTCGCCTCGACATGAGCCTGTTGTTTCATGCCGACCAGTGCCGAGGTGAGCCCCGTCGCGGAACGCGTAAACTGCAAAGCACGCCGGCAATCGTCGGCCAAATCCTCGCCCAGCCATTTGACGAGTGACTCGTTCATTTTAGGCACTTTTCCCTGGCCGATGCTGCCACTGGCCACGGTCGCCAAGCCCAGGATTCTTGCTGCCGCGACCGGCGGCACGCTGGCATCGCCGATCCACTGCGTCGGGCGTTGTATTGCCTCCGGCATGGTGATGGAAAGTGGCATCTGTACGCACTTGAAATGATCGGGCCTGTCTCCCGCAACGCGCTTTGCCAGGGCCTTGGCACCGGCGATCGAGATATACCCCTGCTGACCAGGCGAAGCGCGAAATGCACGCCATGTCGCGAGCCCATAGCAGCCAATTCGTCCCGCATCCACTTCTTGTTCCAGAACCTCGAAGGCCGCTGCAAGGCGCTTGTCAAACTCGCCTCGCTCGACATGTGCGAGCTGTGCTTCCGGATTGTGCACATAAAAGACGTCGATCCGGCCGCAATCCAGGACTTCCAGGCTCTTTCTTATCCGGTCGCGAATATAAGACGGATGAATACAGTGGTTCCCGCCGACAAGATCGCTTTCTCCGATCCCGTCACGGCCCAGATAGGTGTCTTTGAAAACGTCGGCGGGCGTGGGCAGGTACCCCGCTTTGGTGCATATGATCAGTTCGTCACGCTTCGCCTCGTTTGCGTCGAGTATTTCACGGAGCGCGTTACCGACAGACACCTCTCCCCGCCCACGGCGATAATTTGCGGCGGTATCGATGACGTTGATCCCACCTGCCACGGCTTGGCGTACGGCGGCCGTCACCTGCTCATCCGTCTTGTCATTCGCCTCGCCAAGATAGGTTCCGATGCCGACGCTCGACCAATGCAGGTCAAGAACGTTCCGGAACTGGCCCGCTTCGGCAGCGAACCGGTCGGCAAATCGTTTCGTACCGACGCTCGTCGCGGCAGTGACCTTCCCGGCAGTGTCTTTCGTCACACGACCCTCCTCGCCAACGTTGTAACATTGCAGGTTGATCGATAGCATCTCAGGGACGATCAGGAGAGGCAAATGCTCGATTGGGTATTAGGCCGAAGAAAGAGCGCAAAAAAGCGCGCAAAAAGCGGCAAGAAAAAACCGAGCTACGAGGAAGCCAAGCGTGTTGCGGCACAGGGCGATGCCAAAGCACGTGCTGAACTCGCATCTCACGAGGACCTGGAACCCGAGTTCCTTTACTTCTTCGCCAGCGACGAAGACGCCGATGTCCGGCGGGCCGTTGCGAAGAACGATGGCTCTCCGCTTCAGGCGGACCTCATCCTTGCGAAAGACGTCGATCAGTCTGTCCGGGAGGAACTGGCATTCAAGATCGGGCGCCTGGTCCCAACCCTGACGAACGACGAAAGCGAACAACTCGCAGAAATGACGTTCCAGGTCCTTGAGATTCTCGCGCAGGACCAGGTGCCGCAGATCCGAGCGATCCTTTCCGATGAGATCAAGCATCTCCACAACGTGCCTCGCCGCATCATCAAACGCCTCGCGGAAGATGCCGAGATCACTGTGGCCGGCCCGATCCTCGAGTATTCGCCGCTTTTGACTGACGAGCAGATATTGCAAATCATTACCAGTGGACTGCGGGGCGGTGCGCTCGAGGCGATCGCGCGCCGCCGCAACCTGGCCGGCAGCTTGTCGCAGGCCGTCGTGGACCAGGAAGACGATCCCGCGATCTCGGAGCTGCTCAGGAACCAGACGGCGGAGATCAATGAAAAACTGATGGAAGAAATCGCCATGCATGCGGAGACCCGTCCGGATCTGCATCTGCCGTTGGTCGACCGGCGCAGCCTCTCCAAGGCGACGTTGAAACGCATCGCGACATTCGTCAGTGCTGCATTGGTCGAGCGCATGATCTCGTCAAACAAGATGGAAGAGGATCTCGCCCGCGAACTGCGGCTTGCCGTCCGGGAACGTATCGATGCCGGTGAAGCTGCTGACGAAAAAGAAGATGGCGACCGCGATGCGAAACACGCCGAAAAACTATTCAAGGCGGGAAAGCTGGACGAGTACGCGGTGCTCGATGCCATCGATGAGGGCAACCTGGAGTTTCTGCAAAGAAGCTACGAACTTCTGACCGCATTGCCGTCGAAGCACGTTGCGAAGATGCTGACATCGGGCAGCGCCAAGGGTCTTTGTGCATTGGCATGGAAAGCCGGGCAAGGTGCGGACATCGCGGTATCGTTGCAACGCCGGATCGGCAAAATACCCGGAAAATCGATGATCCACGAAGCCGCGGATGGGTCTTATCAAATGCCTGAGGAGGAACTCGAATGGTACGTCGACTATTTCAAATGACCGGGTTTCCACGCACGGGCGTTCGTACGCTTTTACTGGGCGCGGCGATAGCGTTTCTTCTTTCTGCTGCTCCCGCGCATGCCCAGGATGAAGAAAAGACGTTCTCCGCCGAGGAAATCACAAACGCAGCCGAGGGCTTTTTCGGCGCCACGACAGCAGGTTTGGCGGAAGTCATCGAGAAAATATTCTCCGACCTTGGCCGGCCGACCGCATATATCGCCGGTGAAGAAATTAGCGGCGCTTTTGTTGTCGGACTGCGGTACGGCAAGGGCGACCTGAACATAAAGGCGGGCGGAGAATCGAAAATCTTCTGGCAGGGACCGAGCATCGGTTTTGACGTTGGCGGCAACGCTTCCAAGACGTTCGTTCTGGTTTACGGGCTAACCTCCAAGGACGCGATCTATAAAAGATTCCCCGGAATCGAGGGCACATTTTACTTCGTGGCGGGGCTTGGCGTGAACTACCAGGGTGACGGCGACATCATGCTGGCGCCTATCAGAACAGGTGTGGGCTTGCGCACGGGGGCAAACATCGGTTATCTGCACTATAATGCGGAGCATTCGTGGTTGCCGTTTTAATGGCGCTGCCGCGACGGAAAACACTAACTAAAATCCGCATACACAAACTGACGAAAAGTCAGAACGCTCGGGGGAGTGACAGTGTCGAACAACGACATCGAATATACTGTCCTTAATGTCGAGGAGATTCCATGCGAATTCCCTGCAGGGAGTCCGTTGGACCGTACACTTGATCTGTGGCGGTCATGGTCAAATGGCCGGGCAGCGCCGACGTGGGACGACATCGAGCTTTATTCCCTGCCGGCGATCGTTTTGCCGCAAACGTTGGTCGTGGACGTGGTCGACGGCGGCACGGACTTTCGCTACCGGTTCTGGGGGACCAAATATACGAACCATTACGGCGCGGACGAAACCGGGCTGCTTTTGTCGGAGAGCCTCGGACCGAGTTTCATCGAAGCGACCCGTAAACAACTCGACGCCGTTCTCGCCGCCAAAGCCCCCTGCGCGTTCGACGTGGCCATTCGGGCGCCCAGGTCAGGTATCGTGCAGACCAAGCTGAACCTGCGGTTGCCTGTCATGGACCGACCCGGCGAAATCACCAAGATTATGACGGCGACACTGTTCAACGAGACAACGATAAATCACAGAGAAAAATTGTTAAAAGCTTTTTCTGAAGATACCAAACGGCTCGCGCAGGAATAAACCTTCTTCGTCTGATCACCGGATCAACGCCCCCAAATCTTCCAAGTGTAAAATTGGCCAATTGTACAAATAGGCCACCCGATGTTATATTCTAATATCCGAATATGAATCGGAAAAAACAAAAATTAATTTGGGAGCTCACGAAGATGAAACTGACACACATCCTGATAATAACCTTGGCTGTCATCGGCTTCGGCCTCAGCAGCGCCGATGCGAATGAACGCTACAGCAAACAGAAGGTCGTCTATCACATCAACTACAACGGCGGTGATGGCGATAAGATGTACCGTGGCGCTTTGCGCAATATCCAGAACCACATCAATGCGGTCGGTGCTGAAAACATGGAGATCAAGGTGGTCCTTCACGGAAACGGCGTTGGCCTTCTGAAAAGCGCCATGACCAATCAGAAACTGCAGAGCGACGTCACGAACCTGAAAACGCAAAACGTCGCATTCAATGTCTGCGCCAATACGCTCAAAGGCCGCAAGATCAACAAAGAGAAAGACTTGTTCGAAGTTTTTGACGACAACATCGTGCCGAGCGGCGTGGCCGAGCTGAGCCACCTGCAACAGCAAGGCTATACCTACATCAAGCCTTAATAGACTCTGAAATCCACCAGACCGGGGCCTGCAGAGATGCCGGCCCCGTTGCGTTTCGGGTCGTCAAAATAGAGAAGGGATGGGGTGGCTGATGGGATTCGAACCCACGACCCTCGGCACCACAAGCCGATGCTCTAACCAACTGAGCTACAGCCACCACAACAAAACGACGGGCTGGCCCGCCGTCGGGTGGCACTCAATAGACCCTGCCTTGCCCCCCGTCAAGGGATCGAATTCGGTTCCCGTCCCCTAGAAAACGATTTCGATCAGGTAAGGCCCTTCCCGTCCGAGAGCATCGGCGATTGCAGGAGACAGATCGGCGGCATCGTCAACCCGGGTCGCATCCACCCCCATGCTTTTCGCCAAACCGACCCAGTCGATTTCCGGCTGATTCAAGCCGAAAAGCCCCTTCGCCACGTGGCCCATCTTTTCGACGCCGACGCCCTTCATCTCCCCTTCCAGGATACGGTAGGCCCGGTTCGAAAAGATCAGCACCGTCACATCCAAGCCTTCCCGCGCCATCGTCCAGAGGGCCTGGTTGCAGTACATGCCCGAACCATCCGACTGCAAGACCAGGACACGGCGGTCCGGGCACGCGATCGCGGCGCCGACGGCATAGGGCATACCGACACCGATAGCGCCGCCGGTATTCTGCAGCCATGAATGCGGCGGCGCGGCGCGGCTATCGGGAAAGAACGCCCGGCCGGTTGTAATGCTCTCGTCCACGACAATGCAGTCTTCAGGCATATTGGCACGAAACGCCTTGGAAATGATTTCCGGCGTGATCGGACCGGAAAGCCCGCTGACGTCAGGCGCCGGTTCGGCCTGGACCAGTTCCGGGGCTACGTCCGCTGCGTCCAGCGCCTCGATCAGCATGTCGAGTGCCGCCAGTGTATCCTGATTGGGTCCCGCAAGGTTCAGGATGTCGGCCCCTTCCGGTGAAAGCCGGCTCGGCTTGTCCGGGTAGGCGAAGAAGCTGACCGGTTCGCGGGTACCAAGCAGAATCACGGCCTCGTAGTCCTTGAGAGTCTCGAGCGCATGATCGACGGGATACGGCAACTTGTTGACCGCAACACGTCCGGCCCCCCTGTCGATCCGCCGATTGGACGTCTGCGCCAGCAATGTCGTCCCTGTTGCGGCGGCGACCTTGCCAGCCTTCTCCAGCCCCTCGCCGTAAAGCACTTCTCCGGACAGGAAGATCACGCACTTCTTGCCGGACTGCAGGGCCTTGGCGGCAACCTTCACGTCCGTCGGGTCGACAGGATCCGGCGGATCCGGCAACAAGGGCTCGCTCGTCAAATCGGTTTCCGACCATGAGGAATCGGCCGGCAGTATCAGGGTCGAGATCTTGCCTGGCCATGATTTGGCCTTGGCGACGGCGCGCGCCGTATCAATGCCGACGTCATCCGCCTTGTTCGTGGTCACGACCCAGTCCGACACGGGGCCGACGATGCCCTGGATATCGGACGTCAACGGTGCATCGTACTCGATATGATAGGTCGCATGCTCGCCGACGATATTGACCATCGGTACGCGCGCCTTCTTGGCGTTGTGCACGTTGGCAAGACCATTGCCGAACCCCGGCCCCAGGTGCAGAAGCGTCGCTGCCGGCTGCCCGGTCATCCGCGCGTACGCGTCGGCAGCGCCCGTCGCCACGTTCTCCTGCAGAGCAAGCACGCAATAAATCAGATCGAGACGGTCCAGTGCCGCGACGAAATGCATTTCGGATGTGCCCGGGTTGGCGAAACAAACATCAACTCCCGAATCCGCCAACGTGCGGACCAGTGATTCAGCGCCATTCATGATCTTGTTTTCCTACTGACGTATAAGCATCTCTAAGACGGTGACATCATGCACGCTAATCGGCATAGTGCCGCCACGCAATAACCGGAGGAAAAACAATGCCGCAACTTGTCGATGCGATGGCCCGTCTGGGTACTGAATCGGCATTCGAAGTGCTCGCCCGCGCCAACAAGCTGGCCCAGGGTGGCATGGACGTGATCAATCTCGGGATCGGCCAGCCGGATTTCAAGACGCCGGAGCATATCGTCGAAGCCGCGATAAAAGCGCTGCGCGACGGGCATCACGGCTACACGCCGGCGAACGGAATCCCGGAACTGCGTGAGGCGGTCGCGGCAGATATCCTCAAATACCGTAAGTGCGAAGTGAACCCGGACAATGTGGTTGTCATGCCTGGCGGCAAACCAACCATGTTTTTCGCCGTCATGATGTTCGGCCAGCCCGGTACCGAGATCATTTATCCGAACCCTGGTTTCCCAATCTACGAGTCGGTCATCAAGTTCTCGGGCGCCAAGCCCGTGCCGATGGCGCTGCACGAAGAAAACGGTTTCTCGTTCTCTGCCGACGAAGTGCTTGGCCTGATCACGCCGCAGACGCGCCTGATCATCATCAATTCCCCCGCAAACCCCACCGGCGGCACCGTACCGCGCGAGGAAATGGACAAGCTGGCGGCAGGCCTTGAGGAACACCCGCATGTGGCCGTGCTTTCGGACGAGATTTACGGCCGAATGCTCTACGACGGCCGCGAGCATGTCAGCATGCTCGAATATGAACACCTGCGCGACAGGGTCATCATGCTCGATGGCTGGTCGAAGACCTATGCCATGACCGGTTGGCGTCTGGGATATGCAGTTTGGCCGACGCAACTTGCCAAGCATGCGACGCGGCTTGCCATCAACTGCCACTCCTGCGTCAACGCACCGACCCAGTTTGCCGGCATTGCTGCGCTTCAGGGACCACAGGACGATGTCGACAAGATGATGAAAGCATTCGACGAGCGCCGAAAGGTGATCGTTTCAGAACTCAATCAGGTGCCGGGTTTCCGCTGCATTGAACCCGGCGGCGCGTTCTACGCGTTCCCGAACATCGAAGGGACGAACATGTCGGCCAAGGCGCTGCAGGATCAATTGCTGGAGGAAACCGGCGTTGCCATCATCGCCGGCACCAGTTTCGGCGCGCAGGGCGAAGGCTATGTCCGGTTCTCCTACGCCAACTCAACGGAGAATATCCGCGAGGCGATCCGACGCGTGAAAGAATTCCTGCTGAACCGCTGAGGTTAGAGAAGTACTGGCTCCAGAAGACCGGCTTCCTCGGGCGCGCCCATCATCAGGTTCAGGCACTGCACCGCTTGCCCCGACGCACCTTTGCCGAGGTTATCGAGCACGCCACAGACAACCGCCTGCGTGCCGTCCTTGCTGGCATAGATGTGAAGCCGGAGTTCGTTGGTGCCATTCATTTCCTCGGGGTCGAGGACCGGCGCCCCCTCGCCCTTAATCAGATCGGCAACAGTGACGAAACGGCGTCCCTCGTAGTGCGCCAACAGGATGTCATGGACAGCTTCCGCACTCGGTGCGCCCGGCAGCGCCGCCAGGTGCAGCGGCACCTGGACGATCATGCCTTCCCGGTAACGCCCGACACTCGGCACAAAGATCGGTGTCCGTGTCAAACCGGTCCAATGCTGGATTTCCGGGATGTGCTTGTGCCCGAGATTAAGTCCATAAACCCGATAGGGCGTATCAATCTTGTCCGGGGCATTCGGGTCCTCGAACCCGGCGATCATTTTCTTGCCGCCGCCGGAGTATCCGGAGACCGCATTGATGGTTACCGGCCAATCCGCCGGCAGCACACCGTCGGCGACCAGCGGATGCAGGATCGCCACCGATGCCACGGCGTAGCAGCCCGTATTCGCGACCCGTTTAGACGAGGCGATAACAGCCGCCTGCCCCGGATCCATTTCCGGAAAGCCATAGTCCCAGCCGGGTGCGGTCCGATGCGCGGTTGACGCGTCGATGACCCTTACGTCCGGGTTGTCGATCATGCCGATAGCCTCGCGCGCGGCATCGTCCGGCAGGCACAGGATCGCGATGTCGCAGGCATTCAGCATACCAGCACGCTTCCCGGCGTCCTTTCTGTCGGCATCGCCAAGGGTCAGCAACGAGATATCGTCGCGCCCCTCCAGCCGAGTCCTGATCTGAAGGCCGGTCGTGCCTTCGGCGCCGTCTATGAAAATGCTCGTAACCATGGCGCCTGTTTAACGTCCGCCGGCTGCCGTGTCATTTAAAACTTGGATGAAGCGGGAAACAGCGTTGATCGTCACGTCCGGCTGGTCGAAATGCGGGTTGTGTCCACAATCCGCAATCATCAGTTTCTCGGCCGGCCCGCCGGCGCCTTGGACAATGGCGTCGACCTGCGCTTCGGAGCCGTAGTGGTCGTCCTTGCCCTGCATCACCAACAACGGACATGTGATCCACGGAAGATATTTCTCCACATTCCAGTGCCAGTAATCGTCTCGCTGCCACGTGTCGTTCCAGCCAAAGAAAGCGGTGTCGACATTGTCGCCGTGATAGCGCTCGAGCTTTTCGCGAAGATCCGTGTTCTCCCACACCTGCCGCGCCTCTCGGATGCCTTCGAGGCATATTTCCTCGTTAAAGACATGCGCCGCCATGGTCGCCGCGCCGAGCACTCTGCCTGTCTCATCCAAACCGGCATGAATAAGGGCAATCGTGCCACCGTCCGAATGCCCGACCAGGATCGCCTTTTCGACGCCCAGCTTATCGAGAACCTCGGTCAATGCATCACGCGCTTCATCTTCCTGATACGTGATCGGCCGTGGCAGTTGAATTCCTTCCGAACCACCGTAGCCGGCACGGCTATAAACGAGCCCCGGCATATCGCATGCCGCCGCAAGGTCTGCGGGGAACGAGCGCCACATCGCAACACACCCCAAGCCCTCGTGCAGAAAAACCAGCGCGGGTTCATCCGCATCCGGTTCACGGTGCACCCAAGTGTACTCGAGCCGTTTCCCGGCAGCGGTCAGATAGTCAAAGGTCATACGCTTCAATGCCAAGTTCCCGGCAAAAAGAAAAGTCCGCTCCGCACCCGCATTGAATCTTTCGGTAATCCCGAAAATGCCGTTACCATCCCCTCACTTGGGGAGGAAAAATCATGAAACAGCGTAAACTTGGCGGTCTTGACGTGTCCGCACTTGGCCTTGGCTGCATGGGCATGTCCACCACTTACGGCGAAAGAAACGATGAAGAGTCCACAAAAACGCTGCACCGGGCAACCGAACTCGGCTGCACCTTTCTCGACAGTTCAGATGCCTATGGTGCGGGCCGGAATGAGGAACTTCTCGGTCAGGCCCTCGCGGGCAAATGGAACCAGGTCGTCATCGCCACGAAGTTCGGAAATCTTGGCAAGATCAACCCCGAGCGCCCGGTGGACGGCCGTCCCGAATACGTAAAGGAAGCATGCGAGAAAAGCCTCAAGCGCCTTGGCTGCGACGTCATCGATCTCTATTACCAGCATCGGGTGGACCCGCAGGTGCCGATCGAAGAGACCGTCGGCGCCATGGCCAGGCTCATCGAACAGGGCAAGGTCCGGTTTCTTGGCCTTTCCGAAGCAGGCGTCGATACGATCCGCCGCGCGCACGCCACGCATCCCATCACGGCGTTGCAGACGGAATTCTCACTCTGGACACGCGACGTGGAAGCCGAAATTCTGCCGACATGCCGGGAACTCGGTATCGGCTTCGTCGGTTATGCACCGGTCGGCCGCGGATTCCTGACGGGCGCCATCACGTCACGCGATGCCTTCGTCGAAGGTGACGGCCGCCTCGGCCATCCACGCTTTGCAAAAGAGAACATGCAAAAAAACAAGCCCCTGCTCGGTCCATTGCAGACAGTCGCGACGGCGCACGGCGCAACAATGGCACAGATCGCGATTGCCTGGGCGCTGGCACAGGGCGACGACATCGTGCCCATTCCCGGCACCAAACGACGCAAATACCTTGATGAAAATCTGGGTGCGTTGGACATTACCCTTTCCGCGGACGAGCTGGCATCCCTTGCCGACGCCTTTCCGCCGGGGATCACTGCCGGCACCCGTTATCCGCCAGGCGGCATGAAAGGTGTAGGTATCTGACCATGATTCTCTCGACGTCCAGGCTATTTACCCATGAAAACTTCGAGCTCACGACTGGTGCCACGCTGCCGGTTCTGGAACTCGCCTACGAAACGTGGGGCACGCTGAACGAGGACGGCTCGAATGCCATTCTCATGTGTCATGGCTATACCAACCATCCGCATGCCGGCGGCGACGAAGACGGATGGGCCCATCTTCTGGTCGGCCCGGGCAAGGCCATCGACACCGACAAATATTTCGTCGCCTGTTCCAACATGATCGGTTCGGCATTCGGCAGTTCTGGCCCTTCGAGCATCAATCCCGAAACCGGGAAGCCCTACGGGCCCGATTTTCCGAAGTACACGACGAAGGACATGATCCGCGCCCAGCACTTGCTGATCGATCATCTGGGCTGCGGTCAATTGAAGGCGGTGATCGGATATTCCTACGGCGGGCACCTGACGTTCCTCTGGGGCGCCAACTATCCGGATCGGATGCGGGCCCTCGTCCCCATCGCCGGCGTCATTGAGCGCAAAACGACGATGGACGACATCAACCGCATCCGCGGCCAGTTCGAAGACTGTGTCGGCTGGAACGGCGGCCACTACTACGGCCACGAGGATGAACCCGGCGGTGTCCGCGAAAAAATGATCGAAGCGCGGATTACAACGCTGAGCCGGTACGGTCTCGGCGACTATCTGAAACACAATGGCGAAACAACAGAAGCGATCGATCAAATCGTCCGTGCCAACGCAACGAAGTGGGCACATCAGTTCGACGCGAACTCGCTCTACAAGCTGTACGAAGCCGGCATCTCGTCGAAGGCGGACGCATCGAAGATCAAGGCACCGTTGCTCGATGTGCTCGCCAACTCGGACAGCGTCGTCGATGTCAAACTCGGTCCGCCCACCGTCGAGTTATTGAAAAGCCACGGCGTTGACGCATCGTTCCACGAGATCGATACGCCGTACGGACACACGGGGCCGATGCTTGATGCCCACAAATGGGAAGCTATCCTGAGAGATTTTCTGGATCGTACGCCCTAAGCGTCTTCGCCGAGATAGCGCGCCCTGATCTCGCGCTTGAGCGTCTTGCCCGCAACATTGCGCGGCATGTCGTCAAGGATGACGAGATCGCTCAGGCGTTGGAACTTGGCCTCAACGCGATCGTTGATCCATGACTTGATGGTGTCGGCGTCGGTTGTTGCGCCGGTCTTGAGTACCACGGCCCCGACCGGCGTTTCGCCCCATTTGTCATCCGGCACACCGAACACGGCGGCTTCCGAAATATCCGGGTGCTCGACGGCGATTTCCTCGATGTCGCGCGGGAACACGTTGACGCCGCCGGAGATGATCATCTCCTTCTTGCGATCGACGAGGTAAAGGAAGCCGTCCTCATCGACATATCCGATATCGCCCGTATGCAGCCAGCCATCGACAATCGTCTCGGCCGTCAGGTCTGGCCGCTTGTAATACCCAGGTGTCATCATCGGTCCACGACCGCAGATTTCGCCCGGCTCACCCGCGGGCAACTCGGTGCCATCGGCGCTGATGATCTTCATTTCGTAAAACGGAATGGGCGCGCCGACCGAGGCCATCTTGCGCTCGACATCGTACTTGTCGAGCACCGTCATGAAACCTTCGGTCAACCCGTAAAGCTCGTAGAACCGGTTCGGTAGCGCTTCAATGAGGCGCTGCTTGTGCTCGAAATGAAGGGGGGCACCCACCGTCTGCAGCATTTCCAGGCTTTGCAGTCGCTTCGCATCGAAGCCGGGCAGATTCATCACGGCCACGATCTGTGACGGCACCAGAATGGTATGCGTCACCTTTTCACGTTCAATAACGTCGACCACCTCGGCCGCGTCGAAGCCCGGCATCAAGACATAGGTGCAGCCCGCATACATCCACGGCATCAGCGTCAGAAATGCGCCGTTGAACACGATCGAACCTGCGTGCATGACGACACTTTCCGGCGTCATGCGCCATTGGCCCGCGAAGATCGCCGCGTAATTACCCCGGATGCGGTGGGAATGGACGATCCCTTTCGGCTCCCCCGTCGTCCCACTGGAATAGATAATGTTATAGGGATCCTCGAGATCGATCCCGGCATCCGGCGGCTCGACATCCGACTGGCCGTCCACAAAAGCATCGTAGGCAATGAAACCGTCCGACGCATCGTCACCGGTCAGTATCCACCTGTCATTGCGCACGCCCGGCACATCTGCACGCACCTCGTTCAAGGTGTCTGCAAACGAAAGCGCGGAAACGACCATCACACAATCCGACTTGTTCAACAGTGTCTTGAGGCCCGCCGCCTGGAGAAGCGTGCTGGACGGCACGACGACGGCACCGATCTTCGCCGCAGCCCAGTATAAGTCCAGCAATTCGAGACAGTTCGGCAGGATGGTTGCGACCTTGTCGCCCTTGCTGATACCCGCATCCAACATCGCGTTTGCGAGCCTGTTGATCCGCGCATTCAACTGCCGATACGTCAACCGCTGATCCTTGAATACGACGGCCAGATGTTCCCCCCTGTAACGGGCATGGCGCGCCGGTAACGTTCCGATGTTCATCGTTTCCTCACGTTTATTGTTGTGCGAGCATGCAGTTCACGGTGAGTACGTGTCATCCGAAATTGACTCAATTGATTGAATAACGCGGAATTCGTGACGTTCATACGTTTAACCGATTGACACCCGAACCCAATTTACCTGTTAAGATTAATTGAGCGCCGAATACAAAGAGCACACTGCTGGCTCCGGCGGGTTAAAACACAATAAATCCAATGCGCTGGAGGATTCAGCAAGATGGCAATTCGAGACGCATCACTCGTTACCAGAGTATCGCTCGCGTTATTTCTGCTGAGCTCTACGATTCCGGCAGCAGCGGAAACGACCATACCCGGGTATTTCACGCTCAGTGACTACCTGCAGAAACACCCGGAACAGAACGAGATTTCCGCCCGTTTCGCAGAAATCGTACGCGGCCCGGCCGTGCCCTTGGAGGGTACAAGCGAGGCCAAAGCAAGTGTCTATATCGTGTACCCGGGATTGCAGGTTTCCGACTATTGGCGGCGAAGCGTCGATTCATTTCATGCTCGGTTGGCTGAACTGGGGATCGAGATTGACGTTGAGAATCATTTCACCAAACCCGGCACTGAGCTCCGGTTACAAAGCGGGCTTATTAATCAGGGCCTTGCTGGCGTACCCGATTACATGGTCTTTACGCTCGACGCCTTGCGTCATCGCGGCATGATAGAGCGGGTCATGGCCAACGGAACGACGAAGGTCATACTCCAGAACATCACGACCCCGATGGCCGCCTTTGAACCGCAACAGCCGTTCATGTACGTCGGTTTCGACCACGCCGTCGGGACCAGGTTACTGGCCGATAAATACAAATCGACGTTTCCGGAAGGCGCCAACTACGCGATTCTTTTTGGACCGCAAGGATATGTCAGCACACTGCGCGGCGGCACATTCCGACAGGAAATGTCTGAACACCCGAATACGAAGCTGCTGAGTTCCTATTACGTAAATTTTGACCGCCAGCGGGCCTACAATGCGACAAAAGAAATCATAAGAAATCACCCGGACCTGGATTTCATATATGCCTGCTCGACCGACATCGCATTGGGCGCGATCGACGCCCTGAAAGAGGCCGGCAAAATCAACGAGGTTCTCGTAAACGGATGGGGTGGCGGCTCTTCCGAGCTGGCAGCCATAGAATCTGGTGAACTGGCATTTACCGTCATGCGTATGAATGACGATAACGGCGTCGCGATGGCGGAAGCCATCAAGTTCGATCTCGCCGGGATCGCCAAGTCGCATGCACCGACGGTGTATTCGGGTGACTTTGAGCTTGTTGACCAAAAGACGTCGCCGGAAAAATTAAAAGAACTACAGGATTATGCGTTCAGATACTCTCGATAGGCATAAACGGCGAGGTCTCAAACTCTCGACGCTTATCGTCGCCGTATTTCTGGGCGTCATGACGCTGATGACCGCTGCGGCACTCGGGGGCGGTTATTTTATCAGCCTGCGCGCGCTGGAAACCGAAATCGACCGACAACGTGAAAACACAAACGCGATTACGACGCTGCTTGTCCGGTCGTTTCAGAGTAATGTTCAGCAAGTACTTGAACTGGCAAGCTTGGACGCTCGCCTTCAGGAAGCCATGTCAGACGGGGACGTTAATGGCGTAACCGAGCAGCTTTCGAGCATCTATTTCTCTCAAGAGGAAGGGCAACTCGGCATTATGCTCGCCCGTTTGGCCGGCAATGACGGGTACATCGATGTCGGTACGCAGGCTTTTTCCATTTTCGAGATTTATGACACGTTGGATGGACTAGGTGCATTCCCTATAAATGGCCAGGTAGTCGTCGTCGGCAATGCGCCTGACAGATATGTGGTCTTACTGACGCGCCGTGAAGTCGTCGAAGCCGCAAGCGGCCGCCTTCTTGGGTCCATTTATGGCGGCATCGTTCTGAACGACAACATTTCGCTGTTGAGAGAACTTCAGCGTCAGACAAACGCCGAGTTTGTCGGTGTGACGTACGAAAACACCCTGATCGGCGTTTATCCGCCGCAATCTCGCGAAAAATTTGTCCACGGCGCTCAAAATAACGGTCATGATTCTCATGCGGGTCATTTTCATGCGGATACCGCTCTTCCGATGCCCGGCGCAGAGGCCATCAGGGTGAACAGTGGATTTTCACTGACAGCGTTTGACGAACTGAAGCAGAACTATCTCAATGTCGTCTACCTCCTGATCGCCGGCCTCATACTGTTTTCGGGTACGGTTGCCTGGGGATTGCGCCACGTCATAGAACGGGCGACCCGTCCCCTCTTCGAGTATGCGCATCGGGTCAACTTGGGCGACGAACTGGCAACGTTCGAAGCATCACCCATCCGTGAATTCAACGATGTCGGGCAAACCCTGTCATCGTTCGTCGATGCCTTTCTCGAGAGCGAGTTACGGGCACAGACAATCCTGAACAACGCCGCTGCAATGCTTACGATCAAGAATCTTGAAGGCGAGTTCATTTTTGTAAACCACGAGGTTGAGCGAATATTTGGTATTCCCTCTGATGAAATCATCGGCAAACGATCTCACGAACTGTTCAATGAAGATGACGCCCGCATGTACGATGACAAGGACCGGATCGTCGCCGAAACCGGTGAAACCACGCAGTTCGAGGCGGTTTTCCACGTCAACGGGCAACCCAGGACCTATGTCGTCACGAAGTTTCCAATATTCGATCGCGATGGAAAGGTTCAGGATATCTGCGGAATTGCGACGGACATTACGGAGCGCAAGATCGCCGAGGACGCGTTGGGTAATGCACTTACACATGCTGAGCAGGCCAACCGCGCCAAGTCTGAGTTTCTGGCAACGATGAGCCACGAGTTCCGAACGCCGCTGAACGCCATCCTGGGTTTCAGCGATATGCTCAAATCAGAAATTCTCGGCAAGCTGCCGGAGCAGTATCTCGATTACGCAGGAGACATCCATCGCAGTGGCCGCCAGATGCTCGGGCTCGTCGATGACATTCTGGATATTTCGGCAATCGAGTCCGGCAGGCGAAACTTCAACGAAGAAGCCGTCGATATCGACGAGCTCGTAAATGATGCATTCCGAAACTTTGAACAGACCGCACAGGAAAAAAACATTTTGCTCGAGTATCGGAATTCGGATGCAGCCCGTCACCTGTATGCGGACCACCGTTCGATGATCAAGATCGTCCAGAATCTTGTCTCAAACGCACTGAAGTTTACGGAGGCCGGAGGGTGCGTAACGGTCAGTGTCTGGCGAGATGATTTGGGTTTTCATCTCCGCGTGTCCGATACCGGCATCGGCATCAAGGACGAACACCTCAAGCAGATCACGCAGCCGTTTTATCAGGTCAACGGGAACGCGCATGTGGCCCGGCTCGGCACAGGCCTTGGGCTATCGATCGTCAAATCGATGGTCGAAGCGAACGACGGACACCTGAGTTTCTCCAGCCAGGTCGGCAAAGGCACTACCGTTACCGTTTCATTTCCGATCAAACGGTCGATGACCGCGTAACCACGTCCAGCCGCAAGCTACCCAGCCCGTTCAACAGAAAAAGGGCCGCCCGTAGGCGACCCTCTTCCGTCTTGTCTAGCAAGATGCGATCAGGAAACGTCGAAACGGTCGGCGTTCATGACCTTGGTCCAGGCACCTACAAAGTCCTTCACGAACTTCTCTGCGTTATCGTCCTGAGCATAGACTTCGGCATAGGCCCGCAAGATCGAGTTTGACCCGAAGACCAGATCGGCGCTCGTCGCGGTCCATTTGACGTTACCCGAGGAACGTTCACGAACCTCGTAAGTGTCGCCGGTCGGAACCCAGCTGTAGGACATGTCGGTCAAATTGACGAAGAAATCGTTCGTCAGCTGACCTTCGCGGTCAGTGAAGACACCGTGTTTCGAGCCACCGTGGTTGGTACCCAGAACACGCATGCCACCGACAAGAAGCGTCATCTCAGCAGCCGTAAGACCCAGGAGCTGAGCACGGTCGAGCATCAGTTCTTCCGGGCTCACCGCGTACTTCTCTTTCTGATAGTTACGGAAACCGTCGGCGAGCGGCTCGAGAACGTCGAACGATTCAGCATCTGTCTGCTCATCCGTCGCGTCACCACGACCCGGCGTGAACGGGACTTCAACACTGCTTCCGGCAGCCTTGATTGCCTGCTCCAGACCGACGTTGCCGGCCAGCACTATGACGTCGGCAATGCTTGCGCCTGCTTCCGCCGCGATCGGCTCCAAGACATCCAGAACCTTTGCGAGACGCGCCGGCTCGTTGGCTTCCCAGTCCCTCTGCGGCGCGAGACGGATGCGCGCACCGTTGGCACCGCCGCGCTTGTCCGAACCACGGAACGTACGTGCGCTGTCCCATGCGGTCGAGACCAGTTCCGAAACGCTGAGCCCGCTGGCGGCGATCTTCGCCTTGACTGCATCGACGTCATAGGAGGTCGAACCGGCCGGGATCGGATCCTGCCAGATCAGGTCTTCGCCCGGCACATCCGGGCCCAGGTAGTTCGCCTTCGGTCCCATATCTCGGTGGGTCAGTTTGAACCAGGCGCGACCAAAGCAATCGGCGAAGTAGTCGGGATCGGCCATGAACTTCTGGCAGATCTCGTTGTAGATCGGATCGACCTTCATGGACATGTCCGCGTCCGTCATCATCGGCATGCGGCGGACCGACGGATCGGTCGGATCGACCGGCATCTTGTCTTCCGGCATGTCGATCGGCTTCCACTGGTTTGCACCGGCCGGCGATTTCGTCAGTTCCCATTCGTAGTTGAACAGGTAGTCGAAGTAGCCCATGTCCCACTTCGTCGGATTCTGCGTCCAGGCGCCTTCAATGCCGGACGTATGGGCGTTGGTCGCTTTGCCGTCGAGTGCGTCGTTCATCCAGCCGAAGCCCTGGTTCTCGATCCCGGCACCTTCCGGTTCGGGACCGACATTGGCACCAGCGGCCGTGCCATGGCCCTTGCCGACGGTGTGACCGCCGCAGGTCAAGGCTGCCGTTTCTTCGTCGTTCATCGCCATACGGGCGAACGTCTCGCGAACGAGCTGTCCGGTTTTTGCCGGATCGGGATTTCCGTCGAGGCCCTCGGGGTTGACGTAAATCAGACCCATGTGAACGGCAGCCAACGGGTTGTAGAGCGACGCGGCTTCGTCGGAGTCGCCGAAGCGGTTCTGACTCGCGGCCAGCCACTCGGATTCCGAACCCCAGTTGACGTCCGTCTCGGGGCCCCAGATGTCCTCTCGGCCGAAGCCAAAGCCGAAGGTCTTCAGACCCATGGATTCATAGGCCATGTTTCCGGCGAGGATGATGAGGTCGGCCCAGGATAGCGCATTGCCGTATTTCTTCTTTACCGGCCACAGCAGGCGACGGGCCTTATCGAGGTTGCCGTTGTCGGGCCAGCTGTTGAGCGGCGCGAAGCGGATGTTGCCGGAACCGGCACCGCCGCGGCCATCACCCATTCGGTAGGAACCCGCCGAGTGCCAAGCAAGACGGATCATCAGGCCACCGTAGTGACCCCAGTCAGCCGGCCACCATTCCTGGCTTTCGGTCATCAGCGCCTTGACGTCCGCTTTGACAGCCTCGAAGTCGAGGCTTTTCACTGCTTCGCGATGGTCGTAGTCCGGGTCCATCGGATTGGTCCGCGCACCATGCTGGTGCAGAATGTCGAGGTTCAACGCTCGCGGCCACCATTTGGTGACGGGTTCATTCATTGAGGTGTTGCCACCGTGCATTACCGGGCACCTGCCCGCATTCTTGTCGCTAGCTCCGTCCATGATGCTACCTCCTTAGTAGATGCAATCGCGGCCCGTGCATTTGATCGGCCGCTTGGGTTCACATGGCTCAGGTCATTCCGCCCTTTATCGACGCGAACCATGCTGCAAAGTCTACGCTTCCTATTTTTTAAGTGTAGTATATTGATCCGATGGCAGTGATTGGCTTTGCCTATCATTCTATCTATCTGATTCTTAGTGAGGAATCCGCGTTTCCATCGCCGAGGCGGTGCCATTTTACGTTAACGGCGGCAGCCTCGCGAAATCCGGCACAAGAAAAAGCGCCACACGAGTGCGGCGCTTTCCCGAACCCGACGACAACGCACAACGAAAAAGGGCCGCCCGAAGGCGACCCCTTTCCATACCGAACTTGTAAAAGCGATTAACGCTTCGAGAACTGGAAGCTCCGGCGAGCCTTGCGGCGGCCGTACTTTTTACGTTCAACCGTACGCGAGTCACGGGTCAGGAAGCCTTCCTTCTTGAGCGCGCCGCGGAGCGTCGGCTCGTAAAGCGACAGCGCACGGGAAATGCCGTGACGTACCGCGCCGGCCTGACCGGACAGCCCGCCACCCTTGACGGTGACATAGACATCGTACTGACCTTCACGGCCAGCGACTTCAAACGGCTGGTTGATGACCATGCGCAGCACCGGACGGGCGAAATAACGCTCGAACTCGCGGCCGTTGACGGTGATGACGCCACGGCCCGGCTTGATCCAGACACGGGCAACCGCGTCCTTGCGGCGGCCGGTGGCATAGGCACGGCCATGCTCGTCCAGCTGCGGCTCGGTCGGAGCCTGGTTTTCGGCGGCAGCCTGGGCCAGCGCCGGGTCGACGAGATCCTTGAGATCCTCGAGGGTTTTCGTTTCCTCAGCCATCGATTACTGCCTCTTGTTTTTCGGGTTCATACCGGCGACATCCAGCACTTCCGGCTGCTGCGCGGCGTGCGGGTGTTCGGTCCCGGCATAGACATGGAGTTTCGAAAGCTGCTGACGGCCCAACGGCGACCGCGGGATCATGCGTTCAACGGCTTTCTGTACGACGCGCTCGGGAAACTTGCCGGCAATGATCTTCTCCGGCGAGGTTTCCTTGATACCGCCCGGGTGGCCCGTGTGACGGTAGTAACGCTTGTCCTGCATCTTGCGGCCGGTCAGACGCACTTTCTCGGCGTTGATGACGATGATGTTGTCACCACAGTCGACGTGCGGGGTATAGAGCGGCTTGTGCTTGCCACGCAGCCGCGTTGCGATGACGGCGGCAAGGCGGCCAAGGACGACGCCGTCGGCGTCAATCACATGCCACTTGCGCTCGATATCGGCGGCTTTGGCGGAAATGGTTTTCATCTGTCTCGTTCCGATTTCCAGTATAAACGACAAAAGCGCGCCGCCCCTGCGGTGCGCGGGCGGGAATATGACAGCAATTTTTGGGAAGTCAAAGAAAAAAGCGCCTAAAAACCGAAACTTACGATTATGGTATTATAATACCGTATCTCCAGCTATCCCTTTGGCGGAATGGAATATGTCCCCGTCGTGTGCGCCACGAGATCGTCCGATCCCTCCGAATAAACGTCGACCGCCATCACCGCAAGGCGCTTGCCGAGTTTCAGCATCGAGCCCTTGGCGACGAGGTTTCGCGGCTCCGGCTTCCGCAGGAAATTGATGTTGAGATTGGTCGTGACGGCCAGTTTGACGATGCCGATCTCGGACAGCACGACCGCGTACATGCAGGCATCGGCCAGCATCATCATGGTCGGGCCCGACATGGTGCCGCCCGGGCGCAACATCTTGGCGTCATAAGGGATCATCAGCGATGCGGTCCCCTGCCCGATCTCGGTCGCCTTGACGCCCAGCTCGTGCGCCCAAGGCAACTCGTCGGCGATGATATCGTTGAATTCGGCAACGGTGATTTCTGGCATGGATGCAGCATTCCGCGTTTTGGTGATTTCGTGATTTCCGTTGACGTTAACGTCAATGTATCCTGCGCTCAACAATTGAAGCGCCGCCCTTGCCAATTTTCGGGTGGTTCGCGACACTTGGGCCGGGAGAGAACATCATGATGGACGCTGCAGGCAACGAAGCCCTGGTGCTGCGCTCTGACGCGGATGGCATTGCCACTCTGACGCTGAACCGGCCCGAGAACTACAACACGCTTTCAACACCGCTGATGCTGGACCTGAAGGCCCATCTGACGGCGCTTAAGGACGATACGTCCGTGCGCGTCGTCGTCATCACAGGCGCCGGCAAGGCGTTCTGCGCCGGACACGATCTCAACGAGATGCATAGCGATCCGTCCGAAGCCGCCATGCAGAAGCTGTTCGCGCTTTGCACCGAGAACATGCAGGCCATGACCCATTTGCCGCAGCCGGTGATCGCCAAGGTCAACGGTGTCGCCGCCGCCGCAGGGTGCCAACTGGTCGCGCAATGCGACTTGGCGATCGCCGTTGACACGGCCAAGTTCGGCACCTCGGGCATTAATGTCGGGCTTTATTGCTCGACGCCGTCTGTGCCTGTCACCCGGAACCTCGGCCGCAAGCAGGCAATGGAGCTCTTGATGACGGGAGACATAATCCCGGCCGCACAGGCCGTCGACTGGGGCCTGATAAACCGCGCAGTGCCCGTCGACCGGCTTGATGCCGAGGTGGACGAGATGGCCGCCAAGATTGCGTCGAAAAGCCCGGAGGCCATCGCGCTCGGCAAAGATCTGTTCTACCGCCAGCTCGAGGAAGGCATGGACGCCGCCTATGACCGCGCCGGCAAGGCCATCACGTGCAACATGCAATCGGATGCCACGCGTGCGGCTATCGACAGTTTTCTGAACAAGACACCGGCTCCGGAATGGCCGGACAGAAATAACTAATCAACGACAACTAAACTTAGGGAAACATTCATGCCATCCACGATTATCTCCTGCGCCGTCACCGGCTCGGCCCCGACACCCGACAAAAATCCTGCTGTCCCCGTTACCCCCGCTCAGATCGCCGAAAGTGCCATCGATGCCGCCAAGGCCGGTGCCGCCATTGTCCACATTCACGTACGCGATCCCGAAACCACACGACCGAGCATGGACCCCGCACTCTACCGCGAGGTCACCGAACGTATCCGCGACAGCGACACGGACGTCATCATCAATCTGACGACGGGCCCCGGCGCGCGGTTCATTCCCGACCCGGAAGATCCGTCCCGCGCGTCGCCCGACAGCACCATGGTGAAACCGGAACGGCGTGTCGTGCATATCGAGGAGATGTCGCCTGAGATCTGCTCGCTCGATGTCGCCACGATGAACTTCAATCAGCATGTGTTCCTGAACCACCCCGATCATCTGGCCATCATGGCCGACCGGGCACGCAAGGCCGGCGCCAAGCCGGAGCTTGAAGTTTTCGATACCGGCCACATCGTCCTTGCCAAGAAGATGATCGCCGACGGCCTGATCGACGCGCCGCCCTATTTCCAGCTGTGCCTCGGCATCAGCTACGCTGCACCGGCGACCGTTGATACCATGAAGTTCATGGCCGATATGTTGCCGGAAGGCGCCGTCTGGTCCGCCTTCGGCATCTCGCGCTTCCAGTTCCCGATGGTTGCTGCGGCAGTTCTGCTGGGCGGTAATGCTCGCGTCGGACTGGAAGACAACATCTTCCTGGAGAAAGGCGTCCTCGCACCCTCGAATGCCGCGCTGGTCGAAAAAGCCTGCAACATCGTTAATCAACTCGGCGGGTCCGTTGCGTCCGTCGCAGAAGCGCGTGAGAGGCTTGGGCTCAAGGGATGAGCGACCTCGTTTACGACGATGACCTGATCCGCCGGGTGCTCAAGGACACCCGGACCATCGCCATGGCCGGCGCCAGTCCGAACTGGGTGCGCCCGTCCAACTTTGCGATGAAGTACCTGAACGGCAAAGGCTATCAGGTCCACCCGATAAACCCGGGCCATGCCGGCAAGGAGATCTGGGGCCGCATGACCTATGGCTCACTTGCCGACGTCCCTACCCCCGTCGACATGCTGGATATCTTCCGGAATTCGGAAGCCGCCGGAAAACTCGTGGACGAAGCGATCGCGCTTAAAGACGAAAAAAGCATAAAGACGATTTGGATGCAGTTAGGTGTCATCAACGAAGAAGCTGCCAAACGTGCCGAGGACGCGGGTCTCACGGTCGTGATGGATCGCTGCCCGAAGATTGAGTACGGCCGATTGTTCGGCGAGCTTGGCTGGTCCGGTGTCAATTCGGGCATCATCACGTCGAAACGCCGCAAGGCGCCGGCCTGAGTCGTGAGCATGATGCAGGACATTCCGGTCGAAATCCGTGTCGATGATTTGCGTGGGATGGAAATTGCCCAGTTGCTGGAAACGCACCTTGCGCACATGCGGTCCATTTCGCCGCCGGAAAGCGTACATGCGCTCGATCTGGACAAACTCAGAAAACCCGACATCACATTCTGGACCGTCTGGCGTGGTGATGAACTGGTCGGCTGCGGTGCACTCCGCGAACTGGACTCCACGCACGGCGAAATCAAATCGATGCATACGTTGTCCGCCGCCCGCGGCCTTGGTATCGGGCGGCGCATGGTTGAACACATCCTGCAGACGGCGCGGGAGCGCGGCTACAAGCGGCTCAGCCTGGAAACTGGGGCGACGGACGACTTCGTCGCGGCGAGAACACTATATGCATCCTTCGGTTTTGCGCCCTGCCCGCCATTCGGTGATTACTTCGAAGACCCCTTCAGCGCCCACATGACACTGGAACTGGATAAGGCGTCATGACCACCAGAAAAGACGGCCCGCCGGAATATGGCTTCGGTACCCGCACCATTCACGCCGGCGCACAGCCCGACCCTGTCACGGGCGCACGCGCCGTACCTATCTATCAGACGACATCCTATGTTTTCGATGACGTCGAACATGCATCGGACCTGTTCAATCTGCAGACGTTCGGTTTCATCTATTCACGCCTGACAAACCCGACGGTGTCCGTACTTGAAGAACGGATTGCCAATCTCGAAGGCGGTCGTGCAGCCGTCTGCGCCGGGTCCGGTCATGCGGCACAATTTCTGACGTTCTTCACGCTGCTGGAACCGGGCGACGAGTTTATCGCGTCCCGCAATCTTTATGGCGGCTCGATCACTCAGTTCGGTGTCAGCTTCAAGCGGTTGGGCTGGAACTGCACCTTCGTCGACTGTACAAGGCCGGACGAGATCAAGGCCGCGATCACACCACGAACTAAGGCGATCTTCGTCGAGGTATTGGCTAATCCAGGCGGCGTGGTTCTTGACGTCGAGGCCATCTCAGCCATTGCCAATGATGCGGGCATCCCGCTGATTGTCGACAACACACTGGCGACACCTTATCTGTGCCGCCCGATCGAGTGGGGCGCGGACATCGTCTGTCATTCCATGACCAAGTTCCTGCAGGGGCACGGCACGTCGGTCGGCGGCGTCATCGTTGAAAGCGGTAAATTCGACTGGACATGCGCCAGGGGCGGCCCCGGATACCCTACCATGACCGAACCGGACCCGGCTTATCATGGCCTCACGTTCTACGAAACGTTCGGCGATTTCGGTTTCACGATGAAAGCACGCGCCGTGGCACTCCGGGACTTCGGTCCCGCGCTCTCGCCGACCAATGCATTCAATACGCTGACAGGGACAGAAACGCTTCATGTGCGTATGGATCGTCATGTCGCGAACGCGCTAAAGGTCGCGGAATATCTTGAGGGTCACGACGCTGTCGCCTGGGTCAGCTACGCTGGCCTGAAATCGAGTCCCTACTACGATCTGGCGAGGAAATACCTGCCGAAAGGTGCGGGCGCGGTCTTTACCTTCGGCCTCAAGGGCGGCTTCGAGGCAGGTGTGAAGATGGTCGAGAAGATCAACATCTTCTCGCATCTCGCCAACATCGGCGACACCAAATCGCTGATCCTGCATCCGGCATCGACCACACACCGGCAACTGACCGACGAGCAACGCCAGGCCGCGGGTGCGACGAATGAAACGATCCGGCTTTCCATTGGACTGGAGGACGCAGACGATCTGATCCGCGATCTGGATCAGGCGATGAGCGGCTAACCTATTCCGCCGGCTGCGCGGCGACCGTGGCCTTGCGGTCCGATGGCAGTACCAGCCCGGCGAATACACCGACTAAAGCAATAACAGCAAGCGTCGTGAAGAGCAGGTAAAACTCGCCCGAATAATCGAACAACGACGCTTCCAACTGCACCCCGAGCGCCGAGAACCCGATCGCGAGCACGAACTTGAACCCGAACGCCAGCGCGCGGCGCGTTGGCGGAATATATTTCGCGAGAATCACGTTTTCTGCCGGCAACCCGCCATGGTTCGCTGAAATCGCCATCACCGCGACGACGATCACGAGCGGCCCTGCGGCGGTTGCAAGCAGGATCAGCAGCGGCACTTGCACGGCGAATGCCCCAATATAGACCAGCTTCGGCGACATGCGGTCGGCAAGCCAGCCACCGCCCATCTGCATCAGCCCGGCAACGAAGAACACAGCCGCGACCAGCGTCGAGATCCCGAACACGCCGCCTGCCATGAAATCCTCAAGGCGCATCTGAAATGCCTTCGGCAGTCCCGCCTGTGTCGCCTGATAGATCACGCCGGTGCACAGCATCGATACCGCCAGCACTGAAAATACACGGATCGCGTCGCCCTTCTCCGCCGGTGGCGTCGGCGCGCGGTCCGACTTGCTTTCGAATATCACGCCACGATTCACAAACATGACGAATGCAATGCCGGTCACGAGAATCAGTACACCCGGGATGAAGAAGACCGCGCGCCATCCCATGAGCGCAATGATCGAACCTGCTGTCAGCGCTGCTATGGCCGGGCCGAGACCGCCGAAAATCCCGTTGATGCCGAGCGCCGTGCCGCGGCTCTTGGCGTTCCGGATCAGCCATGCGATGCCGACCGGGTGATAAATCGAGGCGCAAAGGCCGGTCAGCGCAAGCGCCGCCATGATTTGCCACGGCGCCGTTGCAAACCCGGTCAGAATCATCGAAACGCCGGTGCCGACGTAAAACACGGTCATCATCGGCACGGCGCCGAATCTGTCGCCGAGCCAGCCCGCCAACGGCGCACCGAACCCGAACAACATCCCGCCAAGCACGGCAAGCTGGATGGCGTCGCCATGGCTCAGGCCGAGTTCGTCCTCCAGCGTCAGAACCGCCACATAATAAAGCGGCTGAAACAGATGGCTGTATGTATGGCCAATGCTGGAAAAAACCAGCGACAGGCGGGCGGACCGGTCTTCCGGGTTCATGAACGAATGCTTCCTCATCAACTATGGCTCTATTACATAGCGACCGAGAAGCCTATCACAAAGAGCCATTTCTCTGCGAAATCGCTGAAATCGGCCAAGTTGGGATCAAAAATCGAGAGACCGGATAAGGTTCGTATAGACATCCAGCGTGTCCTGCTCGCGCACATGACGGCCATTCACAACCTGACGCTTTCCGGCAATCCAGACTTCCTGAATGGGCAACCCGTTGCCGCTGAAGATCAGAGAATCGATCAGCCTGTCGCCGCTTCTACCGACCAGCGTCGGATGCGCTGGATTCAGCACGACGAAATCCGCCCGGCACCCTTCGCCAAGCTTGCCAAGCCGACGCCCCGATGCCTGCGCTCCGCCCCGAAGCGCATCGTCATAGAGGCGCACGCCCGTTGATTCTCCCGGGCCTTCAGCGGTCAGATTGCGGCGCCGCTTGACCAGTCGCTGTCCATATTCCAGCCAGCGCAGTTCTTCGATCATACTCACCGAGATATGACTGTCCGAACCGATGCCAAACCGCCCCCCCTTTTCCAGATACGGGAGCAGCGGGAAGATGCCGTCCCCCAGGTTCGCTTCCGTCGTCGGACAAAGCCCGGCCACGGCACCAGATGCCGCGATCTGAAGTGTTTCCTGATCCGTCAGGTGGGTCGCGTGGATCAGACACCAGCGCGGACCGACATTGAAGTTCTCCAACGTCCATTCGACCGGGCGTTTACCCGTGTGCTTGATGGAGTCGGTTACATCATTCTCCTGCTCGGCGACGTGGATATGGATCGGGGCGTGAGCTTCCATCGCCGTCAGTCCGTCAATCACGGCTTCCATGCCATCCTTGGTAATTTGACGCGGGCTGTGCGGCGCCACGCCGACACACACCTGTGGGTCGCTCGCGTGCACGGTCCGGACCTTATCGATGATCTTCAGCAGCAAATCGGGATCGGAAATGAAGCGCCGCTGGCCCGGATTGGGCTCCTTTCCGCCGTACCCACCCGTTTCGTAGAGTACCGGCAGCAGCGTAATACCGATACCGGCGCGCGTCGCGGCGCGCACCAGTGCCATCGACATTTCCGCCGGATCGTCATAGGGCGTGCCATCCGTTCCGTGATGCATGTAATGAAATTCGCAGACTGCCGTGTAGCCCGCCTTGACCATTTCGACATAAAGCTGCGCCGCAACCGCCTCGAGAATTTCGGGCGTCACCATCTCCGCGAACCGGTGCATCACGTTGCGCCAGGTCCAAAAGCTGTCCTCCGATCCAGCACCAGATGCCCGGTATTCACTCATTCCGGCCATCGCACGCTGATGCGCATGTGAATGCAGGTTCGGCATGCCGGGGATCGCCGGCCCCGGCAGGCGTGCCATCAGTTCCGGCTCGAAAGCCCGATCCCGCTCGATCGACACGATATCGCCGCGCGCATCGATCGTCATTGCAACATTCCGCTTCCACCCATCAGGCAGAAGTACATTCTCTCCGAAGATCGTCACACCGTTGCTCATGTTGCCCCTGATTAAGGATAGTTCACTGGTAACGCGATCATCCCGTGATAATCTCTGATCGACCCGGTGACAAGGAGGCCGCATGACATCGTTAAAGCATCTTACCGCCTGGACTATCCTGGCGGTTTGCCTCGCGGTCCTCTCCGGACCGGCCCAGGCGAGGAACGACCTGGTGATCGGCATCACGCAGTATCCGTCGACGTTTCATCCGAACATCGATTCAATGCTCGCCAAGTCTTACGTCCACGGCCTCACGCGGCGCCCGCTGACCACCATGGATGCCTCGTGGAATACCATCTGTGTCCTCTGCGAGACACTGCCGACGTTGGAGAACGGCGGCGCGAAGCTGGAAAAGACGCCCGACGGCAAGGACGGTATCGCCGTCACCTACAAGATCCTGGACGAGGCCGTGTGGGGCGACGGCACCCCGATTACCGTCGATGACATTATCTTCACGTGGGAAGTCGGCAAACACCCCAAGTCGGGTGTCGCTTCAACCGAGGGGTACAGGCGCATCCTGTCCATCGACAGGATCGACGACAAAACGTTCACCCTGCACGTCGACCGGCGCACGTTCGACTACAACAACCTCTCGACTTTGAATCTGTTGCCGGCTCATATCGACCGCGCAAAATTCAACGAACCCGAGGCCTACAAAACACAGACCGCCTTCGACACCGACCCGATGAACCCTGGCCTCTATATGGGGCCTTATGTCATGACGCAGGCCAAGACCGGCTCGCACATGGTTTTCGAGCGGAACCAGAAATGGTGGGGCAAGGCTCCGGCCTTCGACAAAATAACGGTCCGTGTGATCGAGAACACGACAACGCTGGAAGCGAACCTGCTGTCCGGCGGCATCGACATGATTTCGGGAGAACTTGGGCTCAACGTCGATCAGGCATTGGCATTCGAAAAGCGTCACGGCTCGAAATTCAACATCCTGTTCAAGCCGGGACTGATATACGAACACATCGACCTGATGCTCGACAATCCGGTGCTGCAGGATATCCGGGTTCGTCAGGCCTTGATGTACGCCACCGACCGCAAAGCGATTTCGGAGCGGTTGTTCGGGGGCAAGCAACCTGTCGCTCATACAGGCGTAAACCCGCTGGACTGGGTCTACGACGAGAACGTAGCGACGTATGAATTGGATCTCGCGAAAGCCGACGCGCTTCTGAACGAAGCAGGCTGGACCAAAAAGGCCGACGGGATGCGCGCCAATGCGGCCGGAGAAGCGCTGCGCTTTCAGCTCATGACCACGGCCGGTAACCGTACGCGTGAACTCGTCGAGCAGGTACTGCAAAGCCAATGGAAAGCCGCCGGGATTGACATCGATATCCGTAACGAGCCGGCCCGTGTTTTCTTTGGCGAAACGGTTACCAAGCGTAAGTTTCCGTCGATGGCCATGTTCGCGTGGATCTCGGCGCCCGAGAGTGTGCCGCGCACCACCCTTCATTCGGAGGAAATTCCTTCCGAGGCCAACAACTGGAGCGGACAGAATTATACCGGGTTCAACAACTCGGAGATGGATGAACTCCTCGAGAAAATCGAGCTGGAGCTCGATCGCGACAAACGTAAGACAATGTGGGCGAAACTGCAGAACATATATGCAACCGAGTTGCCGGCTCTGCCTCTATATTTCCGAGCCAACTCGTTTGTCCTTCCGAAGTGGCTCAAAGGCATTGAACCGACGGGCCATCAGTTTCCGACGACGCTCTGGGTCGAGAACTGGTCGGTCGCCAAGTAATTCACTTTCGGTTCCCGCCAACGCGCGACGGGTGGTAGGCTCATCGCATGTCTGCGTTTCTGATCCGCCGCACCATTCATTCGCTAGCCGTGCTGTTCGTGATGTCGATCGTCATCTATGGCCTGATCGGTCTGATGCCGGGCGACCCGGTCGATTTGATGATTTCCGCCGACCCGGACGTGACGGCGGAAGATGCGATCCGGCTTCGCGCCATATACGGGCTCGACCAACCGCTATGGTCCAGGTATCTCAACTGGTTATCCGCGGCGGCGAGCGGCGATTTCGGCTATTCACGTCTATATGCGACGCCTGTCTGGCAAGCGATCCTGCCCGCACTTTCGAACACACTGGTCCTATTGCTGGCGAGCCTGGCGCTGGCGCTTGCCATAGCCCTCCCGGCCGGGATCTTTGCCGCAACACGTCCGTATTCACTGGCTGATTATGGAATAAATCTGGCGGCATTCGCCGGGATTTCGATGCCGCCATTCTGGCTTGGGATACTCTTGATCCTCGTTTTTTCGGTGTTCCTCGGCTGGCTACCTGCCGGAGGCACAGCTGAGTCCGCCGGCGCGACAGGGATGTGGGAGCGGCTTCAATTCCTGATCCTCCCCATCGCCGCGTTGACCATTGCCGGCGTCGGCGGTCATACACGCTACATGCGTGCGTCGATGATAGAGACGCTCAGACAGGACTACATCCGCACGGCGCGCGCCAAAGGATTGGGCGAAAGCCGCGTGGTGCTTGGTCATGCCTTACGGAACGCCATGATCCCGGTCGTTACCGTTATCGCGCTGGATCTCGGGGTTCTTTTCTCCGGTGCGCTCATAACCGAATCCGTTTTTGCTTATCCAGGGATGGGCAAGCTGATCTTCGACGCGATCATGGGCAACGATTATAACCTTGCCCTTGTCGGCCTATTGATGGCGACCGCGCTGACGCTACTTGGCAATCTGCTGGCGGACGTTGCGTACGCGGCTCTCGACCCGCGGATCAGCTACGAGGAACTCGACGCATGAGCGAGGCAGCTGCAATCGTTACCGAGACGCCGGCACGCGCCGTGCTTGGCCGTTTTCTCAGGCATCGGCTCGCGGTTGTCAGTGCAGTCGTTCTGTGCGTTCTCACTGTCTTGGCCGTCATGGCACCCGTTGTCGAACAATTGCTGGGCGTCGATGCCGAAGCCGTCGATCTGTTTGCACGATACGCGCCGCCGGGACCTGCTAACCCGCTTGGCACCGACGAACTGGGCCGCGACGTGCTGGTCCGGCTTCTGTATGGCGGACAGGTTTCGTTGTTTGTCGGTCTGACGGCAACCATCGCTGCCGCCATCCTCGGCACCGCGATAGGTCTGGTGTCCGGTTACGCAGGAGGACGGTTCGATGCGTTCGTTATGCGCGTGACGGACGGCGTTATCGCGCTGCCGGTTCTACCGTTGCTGATCGTGCTGGCGGCTGTAGATCTCGGCAAGCTGGGGTTTTCGGACAGTATCCTCAGCTCAGAAAACGTCAGTCTCTACCGCATCGTTGCCATTGTTGCACTCGTCGGCTGGACCACGGTGGCCCGGCTCGTGCGTGCATCCACGCTCAGCCTGAAGACAAGACCATTTATCCTCGCCGCACGCGCTCAAGGTGCGGGCGCGGGGCGCATCATGCTCCGACACATTCTTCCCAACCTGGCGTCTCCTATAATCGTCGCGACGACATTGTCGGTCGGCAACGTGATCCTGCTCGAGTCGGTATTGAGCTTCCTCGGCCTCGGCATACAGCCCCCGCTGCCGAGTTGGGGGAACCTGCTTACCGGCGCGCAGGAAACGATTTGGGAAGCGCCCGGCCTCGCCTTTTACCCGGGGATGTTGATCTTCGTGACCGTGATCGCGTTCAATTTCGTCGGAGATGGACTGCAGGATGCCCTTGATCCACGCGCCAGAGACAGAAGAGCGGCTGACCGGCAATAACCGGTCAGCCGCATAAGGTTCGTCCGAAGACGATCAAGGATCAGTGCGACATGAACACCGGCACCGCCGACTGTTCGATCAGCGTGTCGGTAACACCGCCCAGCAGAAGTTCACCCAACCTCGAGTGCCCGTACCCTCCGGTCACGATCAAATCCGCGCCGAAATCAGCGGAGTCGTTGAGGATCGTCGAACCAACATCACCGCCGACAGAGCTACGATGGTCTGCCTCTGCCTTCACGCCGTGCGACGCCAGATACGCCGAGAGGTCGGCGCCCGGCAAATCGCCAAGCCCGCCACGCCCCGGTTTCGGATCGACGCAGAGGACCTTGACCGCGGACACGGCCTCCAGAAGCGGCAACGCATCACGGATAGCACGCGCGGCATGCATACCACCGTCCCAGCCGACAAGAACCCGCTCGCCGATGCTTTCCTTGGCCGATTTCGGCGGCACCACCATGACGCCAGCACCCGCGCCCAGCACGATCCGGTCAACCACTTCGCGGGCATGAGCTACAGCACTGTTCGGGCCGGGCTGGGCAATCATGACGAAGTCCGCATATCGGGCATGCAGGTTCACGACGTTGTCGACCGGTTCGCGCCAGTCGCCTTCACGATAGTCGTGTGAAACCCCGTTCGCCGTGCACGTTTTCTCGAACATTTCCGCCGTCTTCTTAACCGATTCCTCGACATGCGCCTGATGCGCCTGGATCACTTCGGCCGGAAGTTGCGCGATAACATATGTCGGCATGTCATAGGGCACACCAGCGTAAACACCGATCAGCCGGGCATTGTGTTTAGCCGCCAATCCTACCGCCGCGTCGACAACAGCTTTACCGCCGTCGGTCCCATTCAAATGAACCAGTATATCCTTGATCACCATTGGTCTGTTCCTTTCCCCGCAACTGGCTGTTGTATTAACAGAACGTCTTTGCTCACCTAGTTTCCATGATCTAAATCAATTCCAGATTTTCTAGCTTGCAGGCAACGGCACAAAGAGTCATCCCTGCATGATCAGATTTTTGGGCGCAGGTGAATCAGCGCCCCACCCGGAGGACAAAATGACTGCAATCGGCAATTCCGCACAGGCGCGCGATATCGCCTATCACGTACACGGCTATACCAATTTGAAGGCACACGAGGAAAAAGGCCCGCTGGTGATCAACCGTGGCGCCGGAATCCGTGTGTTCGACGATAGTGGGAAAAGCTATATCGAGGGGCTATCCGGTCTCTGGTGCGTCAGCCTGGGCTTCGGCGAACAACGTCTGGTCGACGCGGCAACCGAAGCCATGGGCCGTCTCGCCTACTATCATGGGTTCAATCACCGTTCCGCTGATGTCGTGATCGACCTGGCCGAAAAGCTGGTGTCGATCGCGCCGGGACGACTTTCCAAGGTGCTGTTCGCGAACTCCGGTTCAGAAGCAACCGATCTCGCCGTCAAGCTGATCTGGTACTACCACAATGCCATCGGCAAGCCGGAGAAGAAGAAGATCATTTCACGTATCCGCGGTTATCACGGCGTCACGGTGGCATCGGCCAGTCTGACCGGGTTGCCGCACCTGCACGGCGATTTCGATCTGCCGATTGACCGCATCCTGCATACGACGTCGCCGCACTATTACCGCGAAGGCCGCGACGGCGAGAGCGAAGAGGAATTTGCGACACGCTGCGCAGAGGATCTGGAAAAGCTGATCCTCGATGAGGGTCCCGATACCGTCGCCGCCATGTTCTGCGAGCCGGTAATGGGCGCAGGTGGCGTAATCGTGCCGCCGAAGACTTACTACGAGAAGATCCAGAAGGTGTTGAAGAAGTACGACGTACTGTTGGTCGCGGACGAAGTGATCAATGGATTCGGCCGTACCGGCAACATGTGGGGCACAGAGACCTTCGACCTGGACCCGGATTTCCTGTCCTGCGCCAAACAGCTCTCGTCGGCGTACCTGCCGATCTCCGCGCTGCTGATTTCCGACAAGGTCTACCAAGCCATGGTATCGGAGAGCGAGAAACTCGGCGTCTTCGGCCATGGTTCGACCTACGGTGGACACCCGGTTTCCGCCGCCGTCGCACTGGAAACACTGAAGATCTACGAAGAACGCGACATCCTCGGTCACGTCCGCAGCGTCATGGGCCATTTCGAAGAGCGCATCCAGAGGCTGGGCGAACACCCTCTGGTCGGCAATGCGCGGTCCAGCGGTCTGATGGGCGCGCTTGAGTTGATGAAAGACAAGACGACGAAGACACCGTTCGAAGCATCCGACAAGGTTGGCCCCGCCGCCGAGGCACGCTGCCTTGAAAACGGTCTGATTGTCCGCGCCATCGGCGATAACCTCGCTTTCTGCCCTCCGCTGATCACAACGGATGCGGAAATCGACGAGATTTTCGATATTGCCGAGAAATCCCTCGACGAGACGGAAGCCTGGGTGAGCGAACAGGGGCTGCGTGGATAAGCCTTTTCTAATTGAGAATCGTTCTCATAGACAAGCGTCGCGTTTCGGAATATACATGCAGGAGTATACGGAGTAACGAATGTACGCCGATAACACCCTGACACCGAAGGAAGCGACCCGCCTGTGTGCCCTTGGCATGCTTGCCGACGGGCCGATGGCCTATGCCGAGCTTGCAGCCGGTGTCCGGCATTTCGTGACGCACGTGATGGGGCCGTCGCTGGACGTTCTCGGCACTTCGGTCGAACTGCTCAAGCACGAAGGCCTGGTAAAGGCCGTTTCCGGCGAAAAAGACAAGGCGATCCTCCAAATCACACCGGACGGACTTAGCGAGCTCAAGACGCTCCTGACGGCGCGTATTAAAACCGCCGAGAATGACCTCAACAAGCTCGTGATCGCCCTCAAGTTCCGGTTCATGGAATACCTGGATACGGCGGAACGCATTCAGCAGCTAGATCTGCTTGCGGACGCCGTTGAAAACGAGCTGGCGCGTCTCGAAGACCTCCGCGCGCATCACGCGGAGGACTCGGCTCACCTGATCGAATGGCTGGACCGGGAAATCGAAAATCTCGAGCGTCGGCTCGACTGGCTCAAGGACAAACGCGCGCGGGTTTAAGCCGCCAGCATTTCAGCGTCCGTACACCCGATAATCATTCGTAATTTTCTCATCGGTTCGGAATAACCGGCCACGGCGCAATGCATGGACGCCCGGTTGTCCAGGATAACCAGCTGGCGTGTCTGCCATTTATGCGTATACCGGAACTCGGGCTTGAGTTGATGTTCGAACAGCTCTTCCAGCAGCGCGTCACTTTCGGCTCTATCCATGCCCTTGATGCACATCGTGAAGCCGGGATTTACGAACAGGATCTTCTTCCCTGTCCTGGGATGCGTTCGCACCACCCGATGTTCAACATCCGGTGTCTTCTTCTGCTGTTCTTCGTTGAGGTTCGTGATCGCGTCTCCGCCCCGGTATCCGTAACGGTGAATACCAACCAAGCCATCGATCCGCTTTTTCATGTCATCCGGCAGCGCGTCATAAGCAAGTTGCGTATTGGCGACCATCGTGTCGCCGCCGTCCGAGGGAACGTGTGAGGCGTACAGGAAGATGCCGTCCGACGGCGTCGCCGTATAGGAAAGATCGGAGTGCCAGAAGGCCCCCGCGGGCTTCTTGGTGGTGCGGCTTTCCTGATTGCCCATGTTTGCGGTGATGATCGACATCTCGGATGACACCGGGTGATGATACTGGTCCAGAATATGGGGCTGCAAAGGGCCGAAACCGCGGCCCAGTGTCAGCAGCCATTCCGGATCTTCGTCCAGATCGTTGATAACCACGGCCGTGTGCTTCGCCAGCACATCCTTGATCTGCTCAATGTCGCCGGCAGTCAGGGGAGTGTCGGTGGATACGCCCGTGACAACGGCGCCGAAGTTCTCATTCGTTACCGGTGTTACGTCGAACATGGTTTACTCCGCCGCCTGCTTCAGCCGCTCGATCTGCGAGATATCGCGTACGGCCCCACGGGACGCCGATGTCGCCATCAGACCGTAGGCCTTGAGCGCCTGAGTCACGACACGCTTGCGGTTCGGCTTCCATGCCTCCGGACCCTTGGCGATCATGGCGTCGCGGCGTCGCTGCATCTCTGCATCGTCGATCATCAGGCTCACCTTGCGCGACGGGATATCGAACTCGACGATATCGCCTTCCTCGATCAGGCCGATGGCACCGCCCTCGGCCGCTTCCGGGCTGACATGCCCCACGGAAAGGCCACTGGAGCCGCCGGAAAACCGGCCGTCGGTGATCAGCGCGCAGTCCTTACCCAGACCCATCGATTTGATATAGCTGGTCGGATAAAGCATTTCCTGCATGCCCGGACCGCCTTTGGGCCCCTCGTAGACCACGACGACGACATCGCCCTTCTTGATCTCTCCGCCAAGGATCTTGTTACAGGCCTCTTCCTGGCTGTGACAGATCCGTGCCGGACCTTTGAATGTCAGACATTCCGCAGGCACACCGGCCGTTTTCACGACACAACCGTCTTCGGCAATGTTGCCGTAAAGGATGCCGAGACCGCCGTCCTTGGAATAGGCGTGCTCGACGTCACGGATACAGCCGTTCTCACGGTCGATGTCGAGCGAGTTATAACGCTTGGATTGACTGAACGCCTCGATGGTGCGGACGTTGCCCGGCGCCGCCATATAGAACTTCAGGATATCCTCGTCCTTGGTGCGGCGAATATCGTACTTGTCGATCGCTTCACCGATATCCTTCGTATGCACGGTGCCGCAATCGCGGTTGATCAGTCCGGCACGCTCCAGTTCTCCCATGATCCCGAGGATACCGCCGGCACGATGGAAATCCTCCATGTGCCAAAGGTTGGTCGACGGCGACAATTTCGAGAGGTGCGGCACCTTGCGGCTGAGACCGTCGATATCGTGAATACCGAAGTCGACCTCACCTTCCTGCGCCATCGCCATCAGATGCAGAATCGTATTTGTCGATCCCCCCATCGCAATATCGACCGTCATGGCATTTTCGAAACCGGTCCTGTTGGCAATGTTGCGCGGCAGGACACTGGCATCGTCCTGCTCGTAATAGCGTTTCGTGATGTCAACGATGGTGCGGCCAGCCTTCAGAAAGAGCTCCCTTCGGTCGGCGTGCGTCGCCAGTACGCTGCCGTTGCCAGGTAGCGCCAGACCGATGGCTTCGGCCAGACAATTCATCGAGTTCGCGGTAAACATCCCGGAACAGGAACCACATGTCGGACAGGCCGAGCGTTCGTATTTTAGCGCGTCTTCGTCCGACGTTTCCGGCGCCGCGGCGTGGATCATGGCATCGATCAGGTCTGCCTTCTGTTCCTTGCCGTCGACATCCATCTTGCCCGCTTCCATGGGGCCGCCGGACACGAACACGGCCGGGATATTGAGCCGCATCGCCGCCATCAGCATACCCGGGGTGATCTTGTCGCAGTTGGAAATGCAGACAACCGCGTCGGCGCAGTGCGCATTGCACATGTACTCCACGGCATCAGCGATCAACTCGCGCGACGGCAGCGAATACAGCATCCCGCCGTGCCCCATCGCGATCCCGTCATCAACTGCGATGGTATTGAATTCCTTAGCGACACCGCCGTGCGCTTCGATCTCACGTGCGACAAGCTGCCCCAGGTTCTGAAGGTGCACGTGTCCCGGCACGAACTGGGTGAACGAGTTGGCAATGGCAATGATCGGCTTGCCGAAGTCATCGTCGTTCATGCCCGTAGCGCGCCAAAGACCGCGCGCTCCGGCCATATTCTTGCCATGCGTTGTCGTACGTGAACGATATTCGGGCATTTCATATCCTCCCAGGATACTTGTGTTCGTTAACTCGGAATTTAATCAACGGAAACCGGGCTTTCAATCGGCTTGGCGTTGGCCACCCGCGGCGCCGGCGGCCCGTCCGTGTATTTCTCACCCCAGTCGCGTAATGCCAGCAATGCCGGCTTAAGCGCAAGCCCTCTCTCTGTCAGGGAATACATAGCTCGCGGCGGATGCTCGGAGTAAAGCTCACGGGCGACAATACCTGCATCCTCCAACGTCTTGATACGTGCCGATATCGTGTTCGGCGCGACCCCCGACAACGAGTTCTGCAAATCCTGAAAACGGCGCGGTCCAAATAGAAAAAGGTCACGCAAAATCAGGATCGTCCAACGTTCGCCGATGATATCCAGCGTGCGGGCTACAGGGCATTTGGGGTCAAGAGACTTGCTCATCGTGGGAACATAACACTTGCACATTAATTTGAATAGTCACTATTATTTTTATGGTTACTGTCAAATTTGGGAGGATTAGATGCTCATAGTTACGCCTATCTATCTCGCGATTGCCGTCGTGCTGTATTCATTCATGGCATTTATGGTCATCACCAACCGCAGACAGCGGCGCATTTCCATTGGTGACGGAGATCAGCAGGATTTCGCGCGCATTATTCGCGGTCACGCAAATTTTGCCGAATACGCACCGATTACACTGTTTGCCATCGGTTGCGCCGAACTTGCAGGGGCACCGGTAATGCTACTTCACGTCAGCGGCGTCCTCCTCCTGATGGGGCGCAGCTTGCATGCCTATTGCTTTCTCTACACCCCCATCGGCATGAAAATGCGGGTTAGCGGTATGATGATGACGTTCTTCGCGCTCTGGTCCGCAACAGGAGGCGCCATATACGCCGTCCTTAATTGAGCGCCATTGCCACGGCGGCTCAGAGATTGATAATCAGCCCCGGAGATCAATTCGCACTCTGGGGAGATTCACGTGTTCGGACGCAGCAAACAGGAAACCAAACTCAACGTCGCCTTCTGCCGTGATCAGTTCCCGGCCGCGTGCTGGAATTGGGCATTTTTCGAAAATGCCGGTGGCAGCTTTGTGCCGAACAGCGTCATCAAACGCCTGACCGACTACATGACCGAATGCCAGGTCCAGCCGGGCGGGCCCTTCCCGTCCTCGCAACTCGCGCAGCAGCGCATGGACGAAGGCCATCGCAACATGGCCGAAATGATCGGCGCCGACATGGACGAGGTTGTGATCGGCCCGTCGACATCCATGAACATCGATGTGCTGGCGCGCGCACTCCGTCCGCTCTGGAGCGAAGGCGACGAAGTAATCGTCACCAATCTCAATCACGAAGCAAACTCGGGTCCATGGCGCAGGCTTGCCGAGACCGGCATCCGTATTGTCGAGTGGCCGGTCAATCCGGAAACGGCGCAGCTCGACATCGACTTGCTCGACCGGCTGTTGAGTGACAAGACCCGGCTGGTTGCCTTCCCGCACGTTTCCAATATCACCGGCGACATCAATGACGTGGAAACAATCACCACACGCGTGCACGAGGCAGGCGCACTGGTGTGCGTTGACGGCGTCGCCTATGCGCCACACCGGTTCGTCGACGTGAAAGCCTCGGATGCGGATTTCTATGCCTTTAGCCTCTACAAGACCTACGGGCCGCACATCGGGCTCATGTACGGCAAGAAGGCGTTACTGCTCGAAGCGAAAAGCCGCCACCACTACTTCATTCCGGAGACGGCGACATCCTACAAGATGAACCCGGCAGGGCCGCAGCATGAGATCATTGCGTCGTTAAGCGGTATTTCCGACTACATCAACGCCGTGGCCACCGAACATCTGGACGATCTTCCCAACGATCTGTTCGGGCGTACCCAGGCCGTTTATGAGCTCTTCTCGCGCCATGAGGCAGATCTTGCAAAGGTCTTCATCGACTGGAGTTCAAGCAAAGACGGGGTCCGGCTGATCGGCCGCGAAACGGCCGATGCCGACGAGCGTGCACCAACCTTTTCGTTCGTCTCCGGGAAGAAATCATCCGAGGAAATCGCCGAAGCCGCCGCCAACCACAAGGTCGGAATCCGCCATGGTGATTTCTACGCCAAGCGGCTCGTCGAAGCGCTCGGCATTTCAGGGGATGACGGCGTCGTTCGCTGCTCGATGGCGCATTACAACACCCTCGATGAGGCCAAGCTGCTCGTGGAAACGCTGGATAACATCGTTTAGCCGCGATCGCCGAGACTGAGGGCGCCGGTACGTTTCCGCGCCTTCTTCAGCAAGTCCTCGTACTCGTCGGCCTCTTTATCGAGTTCTTTTTCCAACCGCTTGATGCGGCGGTTCAGGCTTTCGATCCGGCCAAGGATTTCCCGGCGCTTTTTCGCCTGTCGCCGCTCTTCCCAGCTTCGAAAGCGCCAGTCTCCGACGGCGAGCAACAACAGCACGCCGGCAAGGCCGCAAATTACCGCGCCGATCATGTAGTCCAATTTGTCGAGGCTCGCCACGGTGCCCCAGAAGCCGATCGTGATCATCGACGCTGCGGTCACGAACAATACGCGTTTCGAATGCAGTTCATCGTGCTTTTGCGACATCTCGGCTTCAGCGACGGCGATCGCGATTTCCGACCGCGCCATTTGCTTCCATTTGTCAAAAGACATGCCCTGATCGTCCTTGCGACCCTCGCGAATGAACTGTTCCAGGCGCGCGACGATATAATCGGCCCGGTCCTCGGCGGTCGAACTGCTGGAAAGCGTCGGTGATGGCGCCGGTTTGTCCATCCCGAAAGTTTAGCAGAATCTGCTTACCAAGTGGTTATCGCATACATAAGAAAACGGCCCGGCGTAATCGCCGGGCCGTCATCTCGGCAAAGCCAAACTGGACCTTAGGCCTTGTTTTCGTTGAATAAGTGAACGTCGCGCTGCGGGAACGGAATGGTGCAGCCGGCGTCTTCGACAGCCGCTTTTGCACCCTTGTTCAAGGCCCAGAGCGCATTCCAGTAATCGCCCGTGTTGGCCCAGCAGCGCATGTTGATGTTCACCGAGCTGTCGGCCAGCGCCATGACCATGGTCATCGGCGCCGGATCCTTGAGAACCAGTTCATCCTTCTCCATCAGGTCCTGCAAGGCCTTCTGAGCAACATCGATATCGTCGTCATAGGCGATGCCAACCTGGATATCGATACGGCGCGTCGGGTTACGCCCGTAATTGGTGATCACCTGATTCCAGATCTGCGAGTTCGGCGCCATGATATAGATGCCGTCCCCAGTTTTGAGTTCGCTGGTGAAAAGTCCGATCTCCACGACTGTGCCAGAGAGCGAGCCAGCTGCAACGAAGTCCCCGACTTTGAAAGGGCGCAGGATCAACAACATTACGCCTGCGGCGACATTCGAAAGCGTCCCCTGCAAGGCGAGACCGATGGCAAGGCCGGCAGCACCGAGTACTGCGATTATAGAGGTCGTCTCGACGCCGAACTGGTTCAGTACGGCGACAAGGACGAACGCAAGGATCGTCCAACGCACGATATTCGACAGGAACGGACGAAGGGTCGAATCCATGTTCGGCACCCGGCCTAGCCCGCGGTCGACCATCTTCCGGACCCACCCGGCGGCGATCCAGCCGAGAATGAGGATGGCCAGCGCGCCAACCACGTCGATCCCGTAAACCGTCACGATCTCAATGATCTGATCGGCAACTGCCTGCATTTCTTTTTCCATGCGTACCCCTCTTTAAAAGCTTACGTCCGTGCCGGTCGAGTGGATCAGCCGACGGCGGACAGACGATTATGCGCCTCTTCCAACTTTTCGCGAACCAGTTTTGCTTCGGCGAGTTTTTCCCGTTCGGTCTCGATGACCTCCTCAGGTGCGTTGGCAATAAATTTTTCGTTTCCGAGCTTGCCTTCGAACCGTTGGATTTCCTTGTCCTGTTTGGCGATTTCGCGCTCGAGGCGGGCGCGTTCGGCGTCAAGATCAATCACCTCGGCAATCGGCAGCACGATCGTCGTGTCGTCGATCACGTCCTGTACCGCGCCCTTTGGCACATCGCCTTCAAGGACTTCAGCACTTTCCAGACGCGCGAGACGGCTCACCAATTCTCGGTGCGCGTTCAGGAATGCCGCGGCATTGGCACCCGGGTCCTTGAGAAACATCGGAATTTTTGCCGACGGCGGCACGTTCATTTCCGAGCGCACCTGACGGATCTGCGTGATCAAGCGCACGACCCAATCGATCTCCGCATTTACAGCATCATCGATGAGCGCGTCATCATACGCCGGCCAGGCCGTCTCTATCAGACGCTGTGCGCGGTCCGGAGAAATCTCCTGCCAGAGGTCTTCGGTGATGAACGGAATGACAGGGTGCGCCAGTACAAGTATCTGGTCCAGCGCCCAGGCAGCTGTCGCCCGGGTCTCCGCCTTGGCGTCTTCGTCATCGCCCTGCAGAACCGGTTTCACCAATTCCAGATACCAGTCGCAGAAAGTGCCCCACGTAAACTGGTAGATCGAGTTGGCAACGTCGTTAAAACGATAGGCTTCGACCGCTTCGCGGGTCTCGCGTTCGCATTCGACGACCTTGCCGACGATCCACTTATTAAGAACCGACGAGACCTTTGCCGGATCGAAGGTCTCGACCGGCTTGCACTCGTTCATTTCACAGAAACGCGCCGCATTCCAGATCTTCGTACAGAAGTTCCGGTAGCCTTCGACGCGGCTTTCAGACAGCTTTACATCACGGCCCTGCGCGGCAAAAGCCGTCAGCGTGAACCGGAGGGCGTCGGCACCGTATTTCTCTATGAGTTCCAGCGGGTCGATGACGTTGCCTTTCGACTTCGACATCTTCTGGCCTTTTTCATCGCGAACCAGCGCATGGATGTAGACCGTGTGGAACGGGACCTCACCCATGAAATGGATGCCCATCATCATCATCCGGGCAACCCAGAAAAAGATGATGTCAAAGCCGGTAATCAGCACGTCGGTCGGATAATAACGCTCCAGTTCAGGCGTCTGTTCCGGCCAGCCCAATGTCGAGAACGGCCAAAGCGCCGACGAGAACCAGGTGTCCAGGACATCCGGATCGCGGGTCAGTTCGATGTCCTCGCCCAGCGACTCGCGCGCTGCCGCCTTGGCGGCTTCTTCGCTTTCTTCCACGAACACTTCGCCGTCGGGGCCGAACCACGCCGGGATCTGATGGCCCCACCAGATCTGACGCGAGATACACCACGGCTGGATGTTGCGCATCCATTCGAAGTAAGTGTTCTCCCAGTTCTGCGGCACGAACTTGGTCTTGCCCTGCTCCACCGCGGTAATTGCCGGACCAGCCAGGGTTTTTGCATCAACGAACCATTGATCCATCAGCCACGGCTCGATCGGCACGCCGGACCGGTCGCCGTAAGGAATGGTCATGGGGTTGTCGTCGATCTTTTCCAGCAGCCCGAGGCTTTCCATTTCGGCAACGACCTTGTCGCGCGCCTCGAACCGATCCAGCCCCTGATATGCCTCAGGCACGTTCTCATTCAGGCGCGCATCGGCATCCATCACGTTGACCAGCTTGAGGTTGTGCCGCTGGCCGACCTCGAAATCGTTGAAGTCATGGGCCGGGGTCATCTTCACCGCGCCGGAACCCTTTTCAGGGTCAGCATAGTCGTCAGCTACGATCGGCAGCTTGCGGCCGACGATCGGCAGGATGCAATTGTGCCCAACGAGATCCTTATAACGATCATCTTCCGGATGCACAGCGACGCCCGTGTCACCCAGCATCGTTTCGGGCCGGGTGGTACCGACGGTCAGGAACTCGCCGTCACGGCCTTCGACCGGGTACTTGAAATACCACATCTTGCCGACGGTCTCTCGCTGTTCCACCTCAAGATCGGAAATTGCCGTATGCAATTTCGGATCCCAGTTGACCAGACGCTTATCGCGGTAGATCAAGCCTTCCTTGTATAGCTGCACGAACACCTTCGTAACGGCGGCTGAGAGCCCTTCGTCCATGGTGAAACGTTCGCGCGACCAGTCGCAAGACGCACCCAGACGGCGCAACTGCGACGTGATAGTGCCGCCGGATTCCGCTTTCCACTTCCATACGCGATCGATGAACTTCTCACGCCCGAGATCATGGCGTGTCAGTCCCTCTTCACCCATCTGGCGTTCGACCACCATCTGAGTCGCGATCCCGGCGTGATCCGTCCCTGGTTGCCAAAGGGCGTCACGGCCCTGCATACGCCGGTATCGGATCAGAATGTCCTGAAGCGTGTTGTTGAGCGCATGGCCCATGTGGAGGCTACCGGTAACGTTCGGCGGCGGAATGACGATCGTAAACGGCTCGGCATTCGCACGCGCACCGCCGATAGCAAAATCGCCATCGTTTTCCCACTCTTCGTACCGTTTCCGCTCGATCTCGTCGGATCGATAGGTTTTTTCCAGCATCGCCGGAGGCCTCCGATAATCAATCTTTAGATGAAGCGCAGGTTTTAGCGCCGCCACCCGGACGGATCAACGATAACAGTAAAGTTGAAGCGGGTTTAGCTGTCGAGACGTTCCGCGCGGTTGATCATCTTGTCGATCTCTTTCTTGACCAGCCGCTCGATCAGATACGGCAGATTGCGGTCAAGCCACTCGCGCAGGATCGGCTTCAGCATTTCGCGAACCATCGTTTCCAGGGTGATATCGCGGCTGCCGCCGACCGAGAGATCGCGCTGATCCAGGATCGCCTTGGCCAATTCCGAGAGCATATCCGCGCCGGACTGGAACGTTGGCGTCGAAACGAGTTCCGGCATCGCTACCATATCCGGCGTCAGTTCCAGGATTTCCTCCATTTCGGAGGGCATCGGCGGCGGGGGCGGCGGAGGTGGCGGTGGCGGCGGCGCCATCACAGGCTCGGGTTCAGGCTCCGGCTCAGGTTCCGGCTCCGGCTCAGGTTCCGGCTCGGGCTCGGGCTCAGGTTCCGGTTCGGGCTCAGGTTCCGGTTCGGGCTCGGGTTCTGGCTCGGGCTCAGGTTCGGGAGCCGGCGCAGCAGCTTCCTCCGCACCTTCTTCATCCTCTTCTTCCGCAAGAATGCGTCGGATCGAGGCGAGGATATCCTCCATTGAAGGTTCGGCGCCGTCTTCTCCAGCTGCGTTGGCTTCTTCGCTCATAAGCGGGTCTAGCCCCCCTCTGCGTTAACAATCTCTAGAAGATGGCCTAAAGACGGTTAACAAACCGTAATCGTCAAAACCGCCGAATACTCGGCCTCGGCGTTCCTAAATTACTTCACGCCGCCCGAACTGGTTCCACCGAACCATTTGTCCCGAACTTCGTTGTAATGCTCGCGCGGGTCGTACAGATCCACGGCAAGGCCGAGATCCTTTGCCGTCAGACGGCCCAAGGCCGACATCAGCTCGTATGTCGCGACCAGTTCATCCCGCTCAGAGCGCACATGAGATACGCGAGAGTCCAACAGTTCCTGCTCGGCATCGAGGATATCGAGAACCGTGCGCGATCCCACTGCGGCTTCCCGCTGCACCCCTTCAAGAGCAACAATACTGGCTTCGATTTGCGTCTGGAAGGCATCGACCTGGGCACGTGCAGTTATCAGGCTTTCATAAGCCTGCGTACCGGCCTCTGCCGCATCGCGTCGCTCGGTATCGATAAGCAGGACAGCTTCTGCGGCATCCTGACGAGCCTGACGCAGACGCGAATATACATCGCCCTGCTGATAGATCGGAATGGTCAGGTTCAGCGTCACTTCATGAGTAGTCCGAAGGCTGTTCTCCGTCGTCGTCTGCCATTCCCGCGTGCTGCTCGCCGTTACATCGAGTTCCGGTAGCAACTCTCCCCAAACCTCATCGACATTGTCCATTTCGGCGCGGCGGTCGAACTCGGCGGCGATCACCCCCGGGTTATTGACGACAGCGATGCGGACCGTCTCTTCCGCGGTTGCCGGCAAATCTGCAGCACGATCCGGCAACGTCAGCGTCTCCGGCGCGGGTTCGCCGACAACGTTCAGGAAGTTCGCACGAGATGTCTCAAGATCACCCTGCGATTGAATCCGGTCGGCCTTGGACCGGGCCAGACGCGCTTCCGCCTGATGCACATCGGTTCGTGTGATTTCACCCACCTCAAAGCGGTCACGAGTCGCTTCCAACTGGCGCTGCAGCACCTCTTCGTTGTTCTGATTGAGGCGCAGCACGGCTTGGTCGCGGTAAACGTTCAGATATGCCGTTGCCGCCTGCAGAAGGATACTCTGCTCCGTTTCAAGCAAGCGCGCACGCGCCGCGCGAATATCATTCTCGGCGCCGCTGGTCTCAGCCAGCGTACGGCCACCGCGAAAAAGCGGCTGCGTAACGGAAATACCGATATCCTTTGGACGGCGGCTTTGGTTCCGGTCCGTGCCGGTCGACGTATTAGATTCGACCACTTCCGCACCTACCGAGCTCGTCACTTCAACCGTCGGACGCCAATTCGCGAGGGCTTGGGGCACACCTTCGTCGGTGCTCCGCAAACCGGCACGAGTCGAGAGCAGTGTCGGGTTGTTGAGATAGGCTTTTGCCAGTGCGTCCTCGATAGTCTGCGCTGCCACAGGCCCTGATTGAATCGCGACAAACGCCGCAATCGCAAGCGAAGACGCAAAGATGGTGGTTCTACCCATAGTGTTTCAACCTATACTGCCCAGACCTTAGGTAACACGTCGGAGGCCTAATTCCCAATGAACACTTCACCGACGAGTGCCGCCGTCATTAAGGCTTTATGAACTATAAGGGAGTCAGAACCCCGCAAGAAGGTCAAGTTCCACAAATAGCACAATGAATTCAGAGGATTACACCCTCTGCGTCACCACTCAACAGAAAAATTAGTGCGAATCGTTGTTCCAAATTTTCGCCGTGATTCCATGGCGTTGTGAATTTTCAGAACGAAAATGCCGTTTCCTTCTCAAAGCCCGGCAGCAGCGGCTCTACGGCATCGAACACCTCGCGGACGGAAATCGCATTGCCAAACCGTGTAACGATGACTCCTCGGCCAACAGGCTTGCCGGGCTGCATGACCACACACACGAGGCGCCCCCCGTCTGACAGCTGATTGGCGATGCTCTCCGGCACCTCTGGCACGGCGCCATCCAGATAAATAAGATCGTAGGGCGCGTCCTTCGGATACCCTTCCGGCAATTTTCCATCGACGACCGCCACATTATCGATGCCGAGTTGAGCGAGATTGCGCTCAGCCTTGGCCCGCATTGACGCGTCACTCTCGACAGCGATCACCGTATCCACGAGCCTGGCAAGGACGGCAACGCCGTAACCGGTTGCACAACCAACCGCCATTGCAACATCTTTCGGCCCGATCTCGGCGATATCCAATAGCCGCGCCAAAACCATCGGCTGCATCAGATGGCGGCCATCTTCAATCAGAACCGTTTCGTCTGCATAGGCCAGTGCTTGCCGGGCCGTGGGAAGAAACACCTCACGCGGCATCGCGGACATCGCATCGACAACGTTCTCGTCAGTCACCCGATTCGGGAGAATCTGGCTGTCGACCATGTTGCGGCGAGCCTTTGCAAATTGCGCGTCATTCATGCGGACAACCCTCTAAACCAACAGTACAAAACGACCGGAAATACCTGGCCGGAACCAAACCGTTACAGTCCGACTTATAGGCTGGCCAAGCGCCGAAAACAACTATATGCGGCAAACCGGATGCAACGAAAATAAATGCCGGAAAAGTGTACATGGATTGCTTGACCCCCGGCAATGTTACGTCTAATTTCCCGCGTCGTCGCAGTACGGGGCCGCCATTCAAATGGTTGTTCCCAGGTTGCGGCGGGGGGTCAACGCGGAACGGCGCGGTGGCGGAGTGGCTACGCAGCGGCCTGCAAAGCCGTGTACACCGGTTCGATTCCGGTCCGCGCCTCCAGCACTGATCCGGTGTAGCTCAGTTGGTAGAGCAAGCGGCTGTTAACCGCTGGGTCGCAGGTTCGAGTCCTGCCGCCGGAGCCAATTCAGAGAGGGGAAGGTCCCGGCGGACCTTCCCCTCTTCGCTTGTCTGCATCGGTATTTCTTAGTGTTATTCACTCAAAGTCATGCGTAACATCGGAGTCGTGGGACGTTCGATACTGCAGTGAGAGATCTGACTTGGTTGAAGTCACCGTAGAAAATGAGATTTACAGACGCGAAGAAATATCTCCGGACGCCCCACCGGCAACGGCAAATGCTCGGATACTTTACGATTACTGGCTGAAAAAACGTGAACAGCGGAAGTTTCCGGCTTGGCAGGAAATTGATCTTTTAGATCTCTGGCAAGTCGCCTCATGCCTGATCATCAAGGATGTGGTCGATGACGGCGCGGATTTCCTGAACCGATACTGGGGCACACAAATCGCGCACCGTGCCGGTTTCGATGCGACCGGCAAAACGCACCGCGAAATATACAAAGATCAGCCTCTCGGGCCCCAGATGGACACGTACCTGGCCGTGTACGAAACCGGCCGCCCGATGTCGGTATTTCGCTCGAGCAGTTTCATCGCCGGCCGCGAATTCGTCGTATTCAATGCACTCAACCTACCGGTCGGAAAAACCGACGACAAAGTCGACCACATCATGGTCGCAATTGACTACGCCTAACTCTGAATGCCCGGTTCGATATCAAGTTGAACTGCGCTATAATCAGCGGATGAAGATGATCTCCCGCCGCCTGGAAAAGGTTTGCGCCTGTCTGTTTGTTTGTGGGGCGGCGTTCGTATCATTGCCCGCTTGGGCCGCAGAATGTGCGTTCCCGAGCGGACAGCCCGTCCAAGTCTCCATTCAACGCAACGACGGCACGGTCACGGTCAACAACGCCCGCTCCCGCGAAAGTCTCAGGCGGATGCAGCGCCAAAGCGGACGCGCCAGTGCGTTTGGATCTGCATGGACTCCGGTCGGCCTGACGCTGACAGAGCTGAAGTACCGGATCCGGCTCAAGGTCGAGGCGCTTCCCATATCCGGTGGAACCTATTGTGCACGTGTAACAGCTGTCGAAGCCGATCTCGGCTATGATAAGCTAAGAGTATATATCGCTCGAAAGTTTCGCCCGGGATCGTGTGCGTACCGCTCAATCAACGCGCACGAAATGACGCATGTTGCCGTCTTCCAAAAGGCGCTGGACCAGTTCTACCCGCGCCTCAAGCACCGGCTGCAACGAGCGGCGGAGGCACTCGATCCCATTCGCACCTCGAACCCGGATTCAGCTGCCGCTTATCTTCGGAAACGCCTGAACGCTTCGGTGGAGCCGCTATTTCTGGAAATGAACCGGGCACTCGACCGCAACAACGCGCGGCTTGATACCCCGGAGCGGTATCGCCGCGAACAGGCGCTCTGCACCGACTGGTAAACTCGCCACATTTTGAATGTTGCGTTGCAATATTATGATATTGCGATGCAATATAAATTACCTGAGAATGCCGTCAAATCATTCTGATGGCCGAATGGTCCCGAAGACGGAATCGAAAATGACAACGCGCAACCTGGAGAAACTGTTTCGCCCGGAATCGGTCGCCGTGATCGGCGCCAGCAACCGCCCCGGCGCTGTCGGCGCGGTTGTTATGCACAATCTGTTGGAGGGTGGCTTCGAGGGGCCGATCCTGCCGGTTAATCCGAAGCAGAGCGCGATCGCCGGGGTCCTCGCCTACCCTGACGTCGATAGCCTGCCCATACCACCGGACCTGGCAATCATCTGTACACCGCCCGAACCGATCCCTTCACTCATAGAAAGACTGGCCGCCAACGGTACACGTGCCGCCATCGTCCTGACGGCCGGTCTGGAGCAGGCAAGGACGCGCGACGGACGAACGGTGAAGCAGGCGATGCTTGACGCCACCAACAATTATCTCTTCCGCATTTTAGGTCCGAACTGTCTCGGGTTGCTTGTCCCGGGCATAAAGCTCAATGCGAGCTTTTCCCATCTTCCCGCAACGGACGGGAAAATCGCGATGGTTTCGCAGTCCGGTGCGCTGTGCACCGTTATCCTGGACTGGGCTGCGGAGAACGGTGCCGGTTTCTCGCATTTCATTTCGCTCGGTGAATGTGCCGACGTCGACTTTGGCGATGTCATCGATTACCTCGCCACCGACACCTCGACCCGGGCAATTCTGCTGTATATCGAATCCATCACAAGCGGCCGCAAGTTCATGTCTGCCTGCCGCGCCGCCGCCAGGAACAAGCCTGTCATCGTGATCAAATCCGGTCGAGGCTCTGCCGGGGCCAAGGCAGCGGCATCGCATACCGGCGCCCTTGCCGGCGCCGATGATGTATACGACGCGGCGTTCCGCCGTGCCGGCATGTTGCGCGTGGATGAAATCGGCGAACTTTTCGCCGCCGTAGAAACGCTTACCCGTGCCAAACCTCAAGTCGGCGAGCGATTGATGCTTATGACGAATGGCGGCGGACTGGGCGTCATGGCGGCGGACGCCCTCGAAGAACATGGTATCGCCCTGCCTATGCTTTCCGAGCAAACAATCGAAGTACTGAACGGTGAACTGCCGCCGACGTGGTCGCGTGCAAACCCTGTGGACATCATCGGCGATGCGCCCGGCACACGGTACACCGCAGCGGCGCGCGCATTGCTCGACGATCCGTCCGCCGACGCAATTCTGGTCATGCACGCGCCGACGGCTATCGCATCCAGCACTGAGGCCGCAGAAGCCGTCATCAGCGTCGCCAAAAACAGTAAAAAGAATGTGCTCGCAAGCTGGTGCGGCGGCAAGGCGGTCGCTCCTGCCCGCAAACGGCTGCGCGAAGCGGGAATTCCGTCATTCGACACGCCGAACGATGCCGTCAGGGGATTCCTGAACCTGGTGGAGTACCGGCGCAACCAGACGCTGCTTCTTGAAACGCCGCCGTCGTCACCGCAGAACGTGACATACGCAACCGACGCTGCCCGGTTCGTGCTTGAGGCGCGCCTGAGCAATGGGCGTCACCTGCTGACCGAGCCGGAATCGAAGGCCGTGCTCTCTGCATACGGTATTCCGACCGTGGAGACCCACATCGTCGCCGGTGTCGATGAAGCCGTCTCCAAGGCAACGGAAATGGGCTTCCCGGTCGCGCTCAAAATTCTATCCGACGACATCTCGCACAAATCCGATGTCGGTGGCGTTGCCCTCCATCTGAACGACAGTGACGCCGTCCGCTCGGCAGCGGCGGAAATGCTCAAGAACATCGAGCGCCGTTTTCCGGCAGCGACGCTCCAGGGGTTCACGGTACAAAAGATGGTCTCACGACCAGGCGCGCACGAGGTCATCGTCGGCGTTGCTCCCGACCCGGTGTTCGGGCCTGTCATCATGTTTGGACACGGGGGCACCGCGGTCGAAGTGATTGGCGACCGGAGCATCGCACTCCCGCCCCTGAACATGAAACTCGCGATCGATCTCATCGACCGCACCCGGATTTCGAAACTATTGGCGGGATATAGGGACCAGCCGGCCGTCGATATGGACATGCTCTGCCAGACGTTGATCCACATTTCACAACTGATTGTCGAAATGCCCGAGATCGAGGAACTGGATATCAATCCCCTGCTCGTCGACGAGAATGGCGTTCTTGCTCTCGATGCGCGCATCCGCGTTTGCGACGACAAGGCTCGGACGCGACTCGCCATTCGCCCCTATCCGAAAGAGCTTGAGTATGACTTTGCGCTGGAGGGCGGCGAGAAAATCCGCATCCGCCCGATCCGCCCCGAGGACGAACCGGCGCACGTCGAATTTCTCGCCAAGACCAGCAAGGAAGACATCCGGTTTCGCTTTTTCGGACAGATCCGCGAGTTGCCGCACAGTGAGTTGGCGCGGCTTGCACAGATCGATTACGACAGGGAGATGGCCCTGATCGCCAAACAGCGCACCCGTGAAGGCGAAGGCGATACGATCGGCGTGGTGCGAACCATCACCGATCCGAACAACGAGCGCGCCGAATTCGCCATCATCGTACGCTCGGATATGAAGGGACACGGCCTCGGGCGCGCACTGCTGAAACGAATGATCTCTTACTGCCAAAGCCGCGGCACCAAAGAGATGGTCGGTCAGGTCATGCAGGAAAATGCGGCGATGCTTGCCTTTGTCGAGGAACTCGGGTTCACGCGGGCACGGGTAGACGGCGAGAACGTATACGAGGTGAAACTGGCGCTAAACGAAAGCGGCAAGGACGATCACTTGGTCGTCGCGATATAGACCCCGTCCCAATCCGGCGGCGGCGGATCCACGCGGTATTCGACAATCCGTTCGTCATAAAGATCACATAGCACGTGGAGATTGGCCTCCAGTTTCCATGGCTTCTTGGCATCGCTGCCGAGATCGCGAATCTCGTCGAACATCTCCTGCGCATCGTCCCACTGCTGGGCGCGATACATTTCCTGCGCATCGTAGATCAGGTTCTGGAGCTTCTTGAACGCCGGATCGGCGAGCACTTCCTCGTCACCCATCAGACCATAAATGTAAGTGCCCTCGGTTTTACCCTTCACCTGGATAAAGTCGAGGTCAATGGTCGCGAGCCGGTCCTTGACTGCGTTGCGCGTCGTTGGGCCGAGAACGACGTTCATGCCGTAGCTCTTCGACTGCCCTTCCAGGCGCGCCGCCAGGTTGACCGCATCGCCCAGCACTGAATAGTCAAAGCGCATGTCCGACCCCATGTTGCCGACCACGCACGGCCCGGTGTTCAGCCCGAGACCGACCTTGAGCGGAATGTGCTTGCGGCCTTCCTCTTCTGCTTCCTGCTTCAGACGTTCGTTGAGCGGATCCATCTCCGCCAACATTGCGAGCGCCGAGGTACAACCGTTGTATTCCTGATCGTCGTCGTCCAGCGGCGCGTTCCAGAACGCCATGATGCAGTCACCCATGTACTTGTCGATCGTGCCATGGCGCTCGAGGATCACGTTCGTCAGCGGCGTCAAAAGCTTGTTGATCAGACTGGTCAGGCCAACGGCGTCGAACTGCTCCGAGATCGTCGTGAAACCGCGTACGTCGCAGAACAGCAGCGTCATCTGACGCTGGTCTCCGCCCAGCTTCAAAGCACCCGGATCGCCGGCAACGCGCTCGACCATGTCGGGCGAGAGGTACTTGGAGAAGGCATCCCGTGTTTGCCGCCGTTCCGCTTCCTCGCGGGCGTAGCCTGCATAAGTCATGGAGGTATACATCACCGCAATACCGACGACGGCGTATGTCGCGTCGAGAAGAACTAGTTTCTCGGAGAACAAATACCAGGACGTGCCCAATGCACCGCCTGCGACGACCAGGAAAAGGCCCGCAGTCCATTTGGCGCCGACCCAAGGCACCAGAATGATCATGATAATCCCGCCGACCAGCAGGAACGTGAGTTCAGCCACATCGGCGTAGTTGGGGCGGACAAGATACTTCTTGTGAATAATCGCCTCGATCAACTGCGCATGGACTTCGACCCCGGGAATATCCCGTTCGGTCGGGATGGAACGAATATCTCGAAGGCCCACGGCTGACGTGCCGACGATCGTCAACTTACCCTTCATCAGTGCCGGGTCGACAGATCCATTCAGAACATCAACCGCCGAAACGTACTTGTCCTGATCGTGCCTGGAAAAATACGGCCAGATCTGACCGATCCGGTCGGTCTGAACCTCAAGGCCCTTGGCGACGGCCACCCCCACCATACCTGCATCGTTAACGCGCGCGAGAACCGTCGGACGCCCGGTTGCTATTCTAAGCATTTCTATCGACAACGTCGGGAAATACTCGCCTTCATGGCCGAACAGCGATGGGACGCTGCGCACGATCCCATCCTTACCCGTCAGCGTCGAAAAAACGCCGTGCCCGCCAAACCTGTGCGTGGCGGCCAGTTCAATCGCCGAGACGTTTCGGACGAGCGACGGGAACTTGGGAATATAGATATAAGGATCAAGCGCGTTCTTCGAAAGTTTCCGGATGGCAACGGACTTCTTGACCGGTGGTCCTTTGACGCCCTCAGTCTCGCTTGGTCTTCCCGCCTGCCCGAGGACAACGCGCGAGCGGCGAATCGTATCCGCCAGAACCTCGTCATTACTCTTCAGCGCGACCAGTTTCGACTTCGTCTCCGGGTCGAGCCCGACGATGCTCTCGGCAATGTTTTGCGGATTCAGCCTGTCCGGTTCAGCGAACACGATGTCGAATGCGATCAACACGGCGCCCATCTGCATCGTGTTCTGGATCATCTTCGCGATGGTCGTACGCGGCCAGGGCCATTGCCCGACGGATTCCAGGCTCTGCTCGTCGAGATCGATGATCGTGACGGGTTTTTGGTCGGCGGGGGGGATGTCTCGCGGCTTAAACTCTTGATAATAATCGAAAACCTTGTTGCGCCAGCCTTCGACAAGACCAATTTTGTAGACCGTGTCTCCGTAGTAAAGGCCGAGGAACGCGATCAGCAGGAGCATCCCCAGCATGCGTTCAAAACTGAAAATAGATTTGAGTATCCGCAAAAAACCCGTGCTCCCCGGCTCCGCCCCGACGCTGAGTAATCTACTCATCATACGCCATGCCGGGTCAAGCGTCTTCGACAATTCTACGAAAAGTGTGCTAAAACCTTGAAATAACGTATGGTGTGGTGGATTCCGTCGAATGGAATCTGCCGACTATTCAGGGACATCAAATGAGCGATAAATCCGGGCGCGTCTGGCTCAAGCCCATCCTGAAACCGTTGATGCCGATCTTCCGCGAGGTGATCGCGATGTCGGCATTCGTGAATTTGCTCGCACTGGCGACGCCGGTTTTCACGATGCAGGTTTACGACCGGGTCGTCGGCACGGGCGGTCTCAGCACGCTCTGGGGCCTGATCGTTGGGATGCTGCTCGTGGTGCTGTTCGATCTGGCGCTCAAACAGGCGCGATCCCGGATCATGCAGACAGTCGCGCTGCGCGTTGACGTCATCGTCGGACGTCATTTGTTCGACAAGCTGGTAAGTCTGCCGCTGCACATGCTCGAAGGTAAACCGGCGAGCTACTGGCAATCCCTCTTCCGTGACGTCGATGTGGTCCGCAATACCCTCTCCGGCGCGTCGGCGATCCTGCTATGCGACTTGCCGTTCGTGCTCATGTTCTTTGTCCTGATATGGGTCGTCGCCGCACCGATCGCCTGGGTATTGGTCATTATCCTGCCGCTGTTCATGTTCGTCGCATGGCGCTCCGGGAACGTCATGGCGCAGGCCAATGCCGCCGAGCGCGAGAGCACGCAGTCCCGCGACGCTCTTATCGCCGAACTTATCCAGGGCCGGACCACCATCAAGGCACTGGCGCTCGACCGCGCCATGCGGCCGTTGTGGGAAGAAACACACGCCAACAACATCGTGCAGTCGATGTACCGCGGCACGAAAACGGATTTCTACACCAACTGCTCACAGACCCTGACGATGGCGACGACGATCTTCCTGACTTCCGTCGGTGCGTACCAGATCATTCACCAGAACCTGACCATGGGGGCGCTGATTGCCACCAACATGCTGTCAGGCCGCCTGCTCGGCCCCTTGAACCAACTCGTCGGACAGTGGCGCGCGTTCAACGGCTTCAAGCAGTCCGTCGACCGGCTTGGCGAAGTTTTCTCTTCGCTTTCGGATCGTCAGGAAAGCGAGGTGCAACTCGACAAACCGCGCGGCGAAATACAGGTCGAGAACCTCAGCTTTGCCTATGCCGAGGGTAACAAGCCGGTGGTCGATTCCGTCACGGTGAATATCCATGCCGGCGGCGTGCATGCGTTGGTTGGCCGCAACGGTTCCGGTAAAACCACGCTGCTCAAGATGATCCAGGGGCTATACACACCGACCAATGGACGCGTGCTACTGGACGGCGCCGACATCGCCCAGTTCACCCGCGCCGAACTGGCAACATGGATGGGCTATGTGCCGCAGGAAACGGTGTTGTTCGCCGGCACCGTCCGGGACAACATTGTTCACCGTTTTCCGGACGCTTCCGATGATCAGATTATCGAAGCCGCCACCGCCGCCGGCGTTCACCATTTCATTATCGACCTGCCGGACGGCTATGCCTCGGACATCGGCGAGGCCGGACGCTGTCTTTCGGGCGGTCAGCGCCAACGAATCGCCATCGCCCGCGCGCTCCTCGGCGACCCGGCGGTACTCTTGCTCGATGAACCGTCGGCCAGCCTCGACCGCCAAGCGGAACAGGAACTGCGTAAGACGCTGGTCGAGATCGGCAAGACGCGGACCGTGATTATTGTCACGCACAGTCCGATCCTGCTCGCCGCATGCGACGACCTGGTCGCTCTGGATAAGGGCAAGGTCGCGCTCGCAGGTCCGTCCCGGGAAATCCTGCCGAAGCTGTTCGGACAGCAACCCATGCAAAAAGGCAATGCCGCGCCGGCCGCACCGGAGCAGGCAACGCAGGCTCCCGCGTCGCCGGATGGCGTGCCGAAAAACCCGCCGCCCCGGCTTCGCGGCACCGGGGAAGGCCAAGCCAAGACGCCACCGGCTGGCGCGCCGCAACCCGCGCCTCAGGCAGCCAGCGCACCGAAACCTCAGCAGCCGCCACGTGTGCCGCCGCAAGCGGGCACACCACCTGCGGCACCGGCCCCCGTCAGCACGGCGCCGAAACCCGCCTCGCCGCCGGCAGCGAGCGCACCCAAGCCGGCATCTGCAGGCGGCGCCGCCGAAGCTATTGCGGAACGCGCACGCCAGAAAACCGGGGACAGTTCAACAGCCGATCCCAGCGTCCCCGCCAAGAACATGTTCAAGCTGGACGGCGACGCGAAACGGTTGCTAGATGACCCTTATGCCGATTTAATCAAGGGGTTCGAGGGGGACCGAAACGCGAACCGGAAGGACCCGGCGGATGCCGGACGCCCGAAGGACCAGAAAGCGCAAGCCGATTAGGAGTTAAGCGATGAGCCCCGACGCCTCCGGACTTGAACAACGACAGGATCTGCAAAAGGCAGCACCGCCGCCGCAGGGTCCATCGACATCCGAAAAGCTGGACATGCTGCTGAACCAGAATCCGCTGCCCGGCTGGCGGCTGGTGGCATGGCCGGTCATGATCACGCTGGCCGCTGGCCTGATATGGGCCAATTTCGCGACCCTGGACGAAGTATCGATCGCCACCGGCGAGGTCGTACCGGCGGGCCGCATCAAGGTCGTACAGCACCTTGAAGGCGGCATCATTCAGGAAATTTACGTGTCCGAGGGCGATGCCGTCCGCGAAGGGCAGACTCTGCTGCAGCTTGACCTTGCCTCCGGCGGCACCAACCGTGAGGAACTGCAGGTCCGGCTCGACAGCGAACGCCTCGTCAAGGCGCGCCTCGAAGCGGAAGCCAATGGCGCGGAGCTCGTCTTCCCGGAAGAGGAAGCAAAACGCCGGCCGGCGATCGTTGCCGCGCAGCGCCAGGCCTTCGAAGCACGCCGACGGGAGCTGTCCTCAACCGTGCAGGTCATGCGCGAGCAAGTAAAGCAGCGCGAACTCGAGGTCGAAGAACTGACGGCCCGCGCCCGCGCGGTGGAGAGCAACTACAAACTCGCTTCGGAACGTTTAAAGATGTCGAAGTCCCTGCTTTCCGAGGGACTGACCGCGAAGATGGAACATTTGGAGCTCGAAGCCGAAGTCGAGAATCTGGACGGCGAAATGAAATCGTTGCGCCCGGCAATGCCGAAAGCGCAGGCAGCAGTGGAAGAAGCACGTCAGCGGCTGCAGGAGACCGAAAGTCGCTTCCGTCGCGAAGCACAAGACCAGCTCGGCAAGATTGAAGAGAACATCGCGCGGGTCGGCGAATTGTTGAGCGAGGCGACCGCACAGGGCATCCGGGCCGAGATCAAGAGCCAGATCGACGGCGTGGTGAAGAACATGCGCTATAACGCGGTCGGCAACGTCGTGAAGCCGGGCGAGCCGATCATGGAGATCGTTCCAACCGGAGACCAGCTCGTTGTCGAAGCGAAATTGAATCCCATCGATCGTGGTTATGTAACCGAGGGTCAGGCAGCAACCGTCAAGATCTCTACTTACGATTTCGCCCGATATGGCGGACTCGCCGGACAGGTGATCCGTGTCGCACCTGACAGCAGCACGGATGAGGATGGGGCGCCCTACTTCCGTGTCGTCGTTCAGACCGACAAGAACTTTTTGGGCCGGGTAGAGGGCGACCTGCCGATCACACCTGGCATGCAGGCGACCGTGGATATTCATACCGGCGAAAAATCCGTCATGGATTACCTGATCAAACCGGTGCTGAAGCTCCGCCACGAAGCCTTCCGCGAACGGTAAAAAATAGTCGGTCTAATGGCCGACCCAGTTGCTGCTAATTATTTCTTAAACATAAGAGATTCTTTATAGTAGCTAGATTCGTCGGGAACGAGGTCGTCCGGCGTCCGCTGGGGGTATTTGGCTGAGGCTGAGAAGCATCTAGATGTCTTTAACAACTATATTCGGGGTTCTGGGTGCGCTTGGCCTGTTCGTCGGTGCGATTGTCATCAGCACCGACAACTTCATCATCTTTCTCAGTGGCTCAAGCTTCATCATGGTTGTGGGCGGCACGCTTGCATCCACGTTCATTTCCTATGAGCCGCGCTATGTGATGTTGTCGCTGAAGCTGATCTGGCGAATCATCTTCTCGCCAAAGGTTGGCCGCAACGTTTTGAAAAGCGAAGTGGGCCGTATCATCAAGTGGGCCTACACCGTCCAGAAAAGCGGCGTTCCCGCCCTCGAATCCGAAGCGATGAAGGCGACACGCGGCGACAAGTTCCTGCGGTTCGGCGTCGAAATGGTGGTCTCCGGGTATACAGGTGATGAAGTGCGCGAGATCATGACCAATACCATCGAAACGACGTACGGCCGCAACACGGTCCAGGTCTACATCCTTAAAGACATGGCATCGGCGGCGCCGGCATTCGGCATGATCGGAACGCTGGTCGGGCTGATCATCATGCTCGACAACATGGGCGGCGACCCGTCGTCGCTCGGTAAGGGCCTTGCGGTGGCGCTGCTGACGACGCTATATGGCGTGCTGTTCGCCCGCATCTTCTTCTTGCCGACGGCAACGAAAGTACTCCAGCGAGAACAGATCGTTAAGTTCCGCAACTATCTCGTCGCTGAAGGTCTCGCGCTCTTGGCCGACAAGAAGTCGCCGCGCTACATTCAGGACAAGATGAACAGCTACCTGGATCCGTCGATCCACTTCAACATCGACAAGATGAAGAAGTAGAGATCCGGATCAATGTGACGGGAGGCCGATTTTGGCGGCACCGAAGAGCCAACCACCGGAAGAAGCGCAGGAAGACTGGCTAACGACGTTCGCCGATGCCATCACGCTTTTGATGGCGTTCTTTGTGATGCTGCTGACGTTTGCCGAGTTCGATATCCCGGCATATGAGGAACTCACATCCGCCGTCGCAGCGAACATCGGCGGGCGTGACAAACAGACGACGACGCAAAGCCTGAAGATCGACGCGCAGGATCTCGTCTACGAGATGCAGGCCGATCAGGTCGTCACTGTCGGTACCGATGAAAAAGGCGTTGTGATCGAACTGCAGTCGAATGCCTTTTACAAACCCGGCTCGGCGGAAATCGTCGCGGCGGCGATCCCCGTACTGAGGAAGCTTTCCGAGACCCTCGCTTCGCCGAACTACGAACTCTACAACGTGGTCGTCGAAGGACATACCGACGACGGACAGATCAGTACCGAGCAATTCCCGTCCAACTGGGAGCTATCAGCCGGTCGCGCCGCCAGTGTCGTTAGATTGTTCGAGGCCAATGACGTCGATCGCTCCCGCCTCAAGGCAACCGGTTATGCGGATACTCGCCCAAAGGTGCCGAACCGAGACCTGGAAGGGAAACCGATCCCTGAAAACAGGGCGACCAACCGCCGTGTCGTGCTCAGGCTGCACCCGATGTCCCTGGATGAACGCGACGCCTACATCCGCGCCCAGGAATTCAAACGCCGTCAGGAAGAAGCCAAGGCCGTGGCACCAACAGATACCGGCAATGCGGTCGCGACGGCCTCCGTTGAGGAGCGGCTGCCGATACAACCAGCGCCTCAGGCACTCAATCCCGATGAGCAGAAAACCAAGTCGGCACTGGACGCCTTGAAACGCGAAATTCACGCCGCCGGTCTGCCCGGAAATATCAATACGCTCGAAGAATTGCAGTTGAAATTCGACAATCTGACGTCGAAACGAACCGAAGCTCTCGCCAAAGATTTCGAACAGCTTGCCGCGTTCCTTAATCAGGAACGCCAGCGCCTGTCACAACCTGCAAACTGATTCTCCGGAATTGGCTCGTCGGCACGTGTTTCACGTCGGTGATCAGTCGACGATCAGTTCCATGCCCTCGCGGCTGACAAAGTTGCCTTCCCATGCCTCGGCGGCTTCAATGGCAAGATTGTCCATGAACTCGTCGTTATGATCCGGGTCGTGATGGAAGATCGCGAGCCGCTTGACGTTGGCCGCCTGACAAAGCCGCATCCCCTCCTCCCAGGTCGAATGCCCCCATCCGACCTTCGCCGGGAACTCTTCCTCGGTATAGGTGCTGTCGTAGATGACCAGATCCGCACCTTCAATCAGATTGAGGATGTTCTGATCGGGCTTGCCCGGTATGTGTTCCGTATCTGTGACGTAGACCACCGAATTGCCGTCATGATCAACACGATACGCGGTGGCGCCATTCGGGTGATTCAGCGGCGCCGTCGATATATCAACGCCCTTCGCGAGCGAGAACGTATCGCCCGCCTCGAAATCTTCGAATCTGAGGCTGGCCTGCATCGCCTCCAGGGGTACCGGAAACATCGGGTTGTGCATCTGCGTCGACAGCACGTCCTGCACACCACCCTGGTTCTTCAGGTGCCCCGCCATAATGTGGATAGAGCGCTTGGCGTCGTAAGCCGGCACGAAAAAGGGAAACCCGTTGATGTGGTCCCAGTGCGTATGGGTCAACAACAGGTGCGATTCCTTGACGTCGTCCTTCAGGAAGGCATTACCGAAGTTGCGGATACCGGTCCCGGCATCCATCACGAAACGATAATCACCAGCCTCGATCTCGATGCAGCTGGTGTTTCCTCCGTATTTCATATGATCGGGGGTCGCACATGCGATGCTCCCCCGGACCCCCCAGAATTTTACACGAATCGACATTTATCCCGCTCGGTTTGGGCGACGGTCAAACGATCCAACTCCCCGAATTCATCCCTCAGCTTATACCAACGATGGTAGACGTACCACATTGGTTTGCCAAATTATTCTGCAGTCTTGTTCATTTCCCTGACAATTTCCTTACGGTAACCTGACTACCGATTTCCAGCCCTAATTGCTGCGCCGCACTCCCCTGATTTACAGCGATTTCCGCAAGGCCCATGGCATTCTCATAACAGAACGCTTCACCGGACGAAACGTCCGAGAACGTTGTCCCCGTACTGAGGGTGACCGGTCCTGTCTCCACCACCGTATCCGTGCCGAATTCTCTCCAGCGGTGCCCGAGCATGCAGTTTCCGTAACTGTCGATATAGACGACCTCGGAGAGATCATCCGGCCAGTCCTCATAGCTTTCTTGCACGTTCTGCAAAGGCCGGGCGAGTTCTTCCAGCGCTGCGGAGCCTTCGCGCGCCAGTCTCGATGCAACCGGCGCGAATAAGTCCCGACCGTGAAAACTGGCGGACATCCGTTCCGGGCGCCAGGTGATTTCCCACCACGCCGCTTTTTCCTCAGCGCGTCTGGCGACCATCTCCAGCAGGCCGTTGTCGGGGCCGACATGCCAGCGATCGCCGCAGCGAAGAACAACCGGCCGCCGGCTGCCACCGACCCCCGGATCGACCACAGCAACGCAAACCAGCGTATTCGGAAACGGTTCCAGTACTGCCGGCAGCAAGTACGCGGACGCCCGAGGGTCGAAAGCCGGCGCATCCGCCATCAGATGAATGATGTCTTCATCCGGTGCACCGTCCCTGAGGACGGCGTGCATTTGCCCCATGTAAGGGCCGTTGAAACCGAAATCGGTAAACGTGACGATCATCAGTCGACGTTAACGTAGTTCACTGACTGCGACCAAGAAAAAGGGGCGCCCTGCTGGGCGCCCCTTGATCGAATGCCGGGTAACCGGCAGCAGGCTGATTAGAAGCCCATACCGCCCATGCCACCCATACCACCCATGTCAGGCGCACCGGCCGGAGCAGAATTTTTCTCCGGTTTTTCGGCGACCATGGCTTCGGTGGTGATCAGCAGGCCGGCCACCGAGGCTGCGTCCTGCAGCGCGGTGCGCACAACCTTGGCCGGGTCGATGACCCCCGACTTGATCAGGTTCTCGTACTTGTCCGTCTGCGCGTTGTACCCGAAGGCAACGTCCTTCTGGTCGAGCAGCTTGCCGGCAACAACGGCGCCATCGGCACCCGCGTTTTCGGCGATCTGGCGCAGCGGCGCCTGAAGTGCGCGGCGGATGATGTCGATACCGACATTCTGGTCCGCATTGTCACCCTGAACACCCTTAAGCGCCTTGGTGGCATAGAGAAGCGCGGTACCGCCACCGGCAACGATGCCTTCTTCAACGGCGGCACGGGTTGCGTGCAGCGCGTCGTCGACGCGGTCCTTCTTCTCTTTCACTTCGACTTCGGAGGCACCACCGACACGGATCACCGCAACACCGCCGGCGAGCTTCGCCAGACGTTCCTGCAGCTTCTCACGGTCGTAGTCGGACGTCGTTTCCTCGATCTGCGCACGGATCTGCGAGCAGCGGCCCTCGATGTCCTTCTTCTTGCCGGTGCCTTCGACGATCGTGGTCTCTTCCTTCGTGATCGACACCTTCTTGGCGCGGCCCATCATTTCGATGGTCACGTTCTCAAGCTTGATGCCGATGTCTTCCGAGATCACCTGACCGTTGGTCAGCACCGCGATGTCTTCGAGCATCGCCTTGCGGCGGTCACCGAAGCCCGGCGCCTTGACGGCGGCAACCTTCAGACCACCACGCAGCTTGTTGACCACGAGGGTCGCGAGCGCCTCGCCCTCGATGTCCTCGGCGATGATCATCAGCGGACGGCCCGACTGCACGACGGCTTCCAGAACCGGCAGCAGCGGCTGCAGCGAGGAAAGCTTCTTCTCGTGGATCAGGATGTACGGATCGTCCAGTTCGCAGGTCATCTTGTCGGCGTTGGTCACGAAGTACGGGCTCGTGTAACCGCGGTCGAACTGCATGCCTTCGACGACGTCCAGTTCGGAGTGAAGCGACTTGGCTTCTTCCACCGTGATCACGCCTTCGTTGCCGACGCGCTCCATGGCCGAAGCGATCATGTCACCGACTTCACGGTCGCCGTTCGCCGAGATCGTGCCGACCTGGGCGATTTCCTCGTTCGTCTTCACCTTCTGCGCACGCTTCTGCACGTCGGCGACAACAGCCGCAACCGCCGTGTCGATGCCGCGCTTCAGGTCCATCGGGTTCATGCCGGCGGCAACCGCCTTGGAACCTTCACGGACGATCGACTGGGCGAGAACCGTCGCCGTCGTCGTGCCGTCACCGGCTTCGTCGTTGGTGCGCGACGCGACTTCCTTGACCATCTGCGCGCCCATGTTCTCGAACTTGTCGGAAAGCTCGATGTCCTTCGCGACCGTGACACCGTCCTTGGTGATGCGCGGTGCGCCGAAAGACTTGTCCAGAACGACGTTGCGGCCTTTCGGACCCAGCGTCACCTTCACCGCGTTGGCCAGCGTGTCCACGCCCTTGAGCAGGCGGTCACGCGCGTCGGCGGAAAATTTTACTTCTTTGGCAGCCATTTTCTAAAACCCCTTCCTAGGCAGCTTTCTTCTTGGCGGCCGATTTCTCGATCACACCAAGGATGTCGGATTCTTTCATGATGATGAGGTCTTCACCGTCGATCTTGATTTCGGTGCCGGACCATTTGCCGAACAGGACATGATCACCTGCTTTGACGTCGAGCGGCGCAACCTTGCCGTCTTCGTTCTTGTGACCCGAGCCGACAGCGACGATGACGCCTTCCATCGGTTTTTCCTGGGCGGTATCGGGAATGATGATTCCGCCGGCGGTCTTTTCCTCCTGCTCGACGCGCCTTACGAGCACGCGATCATGCAAAGGTCTGAATGACATTTATCGTTCCTCCTTGAACAAGCGAACGTCAGTGTTGAAGCGATGATTGGCACTCTACTCCACTGAGTGCCAAGACGTATTTAGCCCGGAAATCCAGGCCGTCAAGCCTGTTTATCCGCTTTTTTGAAAAGGTTTTTCCGATGCTGGCAGCACTCTCACCGATGGGCTGCTAACACATTGAAATTATTGATTTTTGTTGCGGATAATTTCGTTTGGCTGCAAAATTTGTTCAAAGCAACGTTTTGAAAGGAGACCGCATGTCGCCCGTTAACACTGCCCCCTCCGGACATTCGTTCCGCGATCAGCTTGCCGGTTACCGGCTTACCACGGCGCAAATCTTCTACCACCTTCCGGACTATCCCCAGTTGCTTCAGGAATTCATCTGGCAACAACTCGACGTCGCTCCGGATTATCCGCAGTTGAAAAACTTCCTGAATTTCTGGGAGCGCCGCATCGAGGGCCGTCTGCACTCAGTGACCATCGCCTCTGCGGAACTTGTCAGTCCCGCAGAGCTTCGAATGGCCGATGGTATGTTCAGCGTGAACTAGGTGCCTGATCAGCCGGCCGCAGCCTCCAGAGCCTCGGCACGGACCAGCTTTTGAACTTTGTCGAACGCACGCACCTCAAGCTGGCGAATACGTTCGCGGCTGATGCCGTATTGCTCACCGAGTTCCTCGAGCGTGACCGGGTCGTCCTTGAGGCGGCGTTCGATCAGGATGTGACGTTCGCGCTCCGGCAGTTCCGCCAGAGCCCGTTCCAGCATCCTCGAACGAACCGACATTTCCTCCATCGCGCCCACGAGCGCTTCCGGGTTCGGCCGCTCATCCACCAGCGTGTCCTGGAATTCGGCAGCGCCGTCCTCGGTTTGCGACAAAGGAGCGTTCAGCGACAGATCGCGTGAGTGCAGACGACGGTTCATGTGCTGCACTTCTTCCTCGGTCGCACCGACCGCTTCGGAGATCATCCCCGCCTGCTCGTCGCTCAGTTCGCCATTGTCGTAAATCTTGAGCTGGTTCTTCATGCGGCGGAGCGAGAAAAACAGCTTCTTCTGGGACGCGACGGTACCCATTTTGACCATGGACCAGGATTTTAGCACATACTCTGTGATCGACGCCTTGATCCACCAGATTGCATAGGTGGAAAGACGAAAACCTTTGTCCGGGTCGAATTTTTTGACAGCCTTCATCAGGCCGATATTGCCCTCGGAAATCAGATCCGAGACCGGCAGGCCATAGCCGCGATACCCCATCGCGATCTTTGCCACCAGGCGCAAATGCGACGTCACAAGTTGGTGTGCGGCGTCTACGTCACCCTCGTCCCTGAGACGATAGGCAAACATATACTCCTCTTCCTTCTCCAGAATCGGGAACTTCCAGATCTCCTGAAGATACCGTGAAAGTCCATTTTCGCTGGTCAGCGCCGGAAGTGTCATGCTGGTCATATCTGTCGTCCTCTTTCCTGTCTTGTTCGGCCTTAAATGAAGCACCGTCGATCCCGGTCCACTTTGAACCCGACCACGCGACAACGCGCAGTCGCAAAGCGACCGCCACTAATTTTGGCTGTAAGGAATCGTCTGAGAGAACTTCATGGCCTCATCCTCCATAGAGCAACGTAGCCGTTGTTGCGGGTCCACAATCGTCAAACCCAGTAGGAAGCCCCAGTCGGGCACCCCCCAATTACCTGACTTTTATACTCGGTAATTAACGATTTTGTCAAGAAAATCCGGTTTAGAGACTATAGTCACGTTACAAATTGGTAATGGGAAACAGAGGGTTATGCACCCCCTTCAGATTTAACTTATTTTGTTGATATAATTATATATCCCACAATATTTTACAGTTGAATTGGTATCAAAAGAAACCGGCCTAGAGCGACCGGCTCTGCAAGTCCGATTTTATTTCACGCCGGCGAGTGAGCCGTTGTTGTCCGGGCCGAAGTTCAAATCATAATTCGGTATTTGCGGCAGGTCTTCTTCGCGACCGTTGGAAATCTCCGTCTGTCGCTTCTGACGATAGAGACTCCGGATTGCCGCGTAATAATCGACGGAAGTTTTCTTGATCTGTTCGAGTTCATCCACCAGGCCCGCATATTCGTCTACGGCCGACACGCCGGTGCGCGCCCAGGATTCCGCATCCCGGTCGGTGTTGGAGAGATACAAGCCCAGAGGATCGAAGAACGGGTCGACGACGTATTTGCCGACCGCATCACGCGGGTTGGTCGGGCCAAGCAGCGGCAAAACCAGATAAAGCCCTTCGCCCATCCCGTAAACACCGAGCGTTTGGCCGAAGTCTTCTTCATGCTGTTCAAGCCCGCTTCCGCTCGCCACATCTGCAATGCCACCCATACCGATGACTGTATTGACGACGAAACGCGCCACCGTCGTCATTGCCCGATGAAGTTCGAACTGCAGCAGATCGTTGACCAAAGTCACCGGCGACGACAAATGGTCAACCAGATTGCTGACGCCGACCCGCACCGGCTCGGGAAGAACCGTGTTGTAAGTCTTCGCAATCGGGGTCAGCAGAATGTCGTAAACAGCCTCGTTAAACTGGAAGATGACCCTGTTCAATGGTTCCAGCGGGTCATTCACGTCGTCGTCGGGAGTCGTTGCCTGCGCAAGCAACGTCTGCATCTCTGGCAACGCCGTAGCCGACAGCACGCCGAAATTTGTTTGTACCATCGCCTCGGGATGCGCCGAACCACCGAACGGTTCAAGCACGTCAACCGAGTCCGCCTTGGCCGGTGCACTCATGACGAGTCCGATACCGACGACCAACGCAAAACAGGTTTTAGGGAAATGCAGAGCGCGCATCGAAATCCAGTTCTTGTTTACGCCCACACAGGCACGCCTTTTAGCGCACCATTGGAGCAACCCACCTCGTAAGCTTTTTACCCGGTTCAATGCCGCACGAGCAACATGATTGTGACCTTTTCCACATAACTGTGGCATTTTTGTCATCGAATATTGAAAACAGTGTGTTAACGCCTCAGGACAGGTATGCTTAACTTCCAAAAAATGCAGAGGGTTTTGAGGAACATGCGGTTGTCGCGCGTTATTTTCGTTACGGTTCTAGTGTGTCTCATTACTGCTTCACCTGGACGTTTGCGGGCCGGTCCGGCAGGAGATTTGGTCGCAGATTTCCAGAATGGGCTACTATCCGTAATGAAAGATGCTCAGAAACTGGGGGTTAAAGGGCGATATGACCGCCTTGAACCGCTCATCAAGAAGACCTTTCACTTGAGACTGATGGCCGGGCTCTCGGCTGGCCCCTACTGGCAGACCGCCACGGACGAACAACGCTCCCGGCTCGTCCATGCGTTTTCCAATATGAGCGCCGCCACGCTCGCAACCTTGTTCAACGGTTATTCCGGCGAGTCTTTTTCTGTTAAAGGTGAACGACCGGGCCCGCAGGATATTCTTTTCGTCGACACCGCCTTGGCGATTCCCGGGCGTGACAGTGATGTTTCGATATCCTATGTCGCACGTGAATTTGATGGTGAATGGCGCCTGATCGACGTCATTGTCGACGGCGGCATCAGCGAACTCAAGGTGCGTATTTCGGAATACCGCCAGACGCTGAAAAGCGGCGGCGTGGAAGCCTTGATCATGCTGCTTCGCGGGAAGGTCAACGATCTTTTGTCCTAACCGCCCTATTGCTGCCTTTTTCACTCCTACAATCGGTCTCCGTAAAAGGGGCGCGAGCATGCACTTCCACATCCGCTATTTCTTCATGTTGTTCGTTCTGTGTGCGATGCCTGCCGCCGCCGCGGCTAGCCCTGCAGATACCGTAGAGACATACCACAATCGGCTCCTGAACGCCGTTGCGGACAATCGCGGGCAACCAGATCAGGCCCGTTTCGACAGTCTCGCTCCGGCGATGGATGACGCGTTCGATTTCGAAGGAATGATAAAAACGGCAGCGGGTGCACATTGGGGGAAGGCCTCGGCGGACAACCGCGCGGCGCTGCTCGCAGCGTTTCGGCGTGTCAGCATAGCGACCTACGCAGATCAATTCAGGGAACTGACGGGTGGATCGTTCAAGATCGAAGCAACGCGCAACGGACCCAGGGGTTTGAAGCTGGTGCAAAGCAGTCTAATCACCGGCGACGAGAGCGTTGCCCTGACCTATGTCGTCCGAGAGCTAGAGGGCAGTTGGCGAATTATTGACGTGCTTCTCAAGGGCGGCATCAGTGAACTTGCACTGCGCGCGTCGGAGTATGCCGGCACACTCGAGAACGGCGGCACCGAGGCGCTGACAAAAACACTCAACGCACAGGCGGCTTCGCTGCTGGAAAACTGATCAGCGAACATCCCCATGCTTGTCGGTGTCCTTGAACGCGGTGGGATATAGCGTCCATGCGGCGAGCCCCAGCGAAACCCACAACACTTCGCGAATCCGCCTAACCGCCGCACACGCCAACCCGAGGCTCGGCACGCCTGTGATCGAGGTCGTGATCAATACGAAAGCCCCTTCCTGCGCGCCGATGCCAAGCGGGATGAAAAAGACCGCCGCCCGAATCATCTGCGCGAGGGCCTCCATCATCCATGCGTCCGACCAAGTAATATCCACACCGAGAAACCTGAACGTTATATAGATCTCAATGACGCCCAGAGCCCAATTGACGAACGCCAAAGCCAAAGCTGCGCAAAGGCGGCGTCGATTGCGCGTATAAAACGCGACGAAACGCCGGTCGAGATCCTCGACAATCTTGATCGCGCCTGCGGCCCGTGCCGCCCATGCATGATTTCCGAACTTTGCTGACAGCCAACTCGACACGCTGTAACGCTGTACGGCAAACAGCAGCGCCGTACCTACACTAAGAAAGATCAGACCCGCGCTCGCTGTAACCTTGAGTGCCCCGTCTATGGCATCCGAGACCATCATGAATGCGAAACCAATGACCAGGAACGCGATCAATGCGATCATGTTCACAGTCCGCGCCATCACAATCGACGCAGATGCCTCGGTATAGCTGACGCCGTATCGTGACTTCAGGATGACCGCCTTGACGGGCTCTCCCGCGAACCCTCCGGCCGGCACAACATTGTTGAAGGCCTCACCGGCGAGGCGAATGACGAACGTCCGGCGAATCCATGAGAAACTTACCGGCAGCGAGGTCATGATCAGCAACCATGAAATGGAGTCACCCAGAAACGCAAAGGCGTAAATTATCAATACGAGACAGATCCCGCCGAAACCTACTGCCGACACCTGCCCGGCCACGTCTCCGAGATCAATGTCCTGAGCGATGAAATAAAGGAGCGCGAAGCCGGCAATCAGGGAGACGATCTTCCAGATATTCATCACCTACCCCGCTTCGCCAGAGCGCATGAACAGCTGCATGAGCGCGGGCAAGAGAACCAGGATCGCAATCACACTAAGCGTCACCGCGATCGTTAGCAGGAGGCCCATGCTCGCCGTACCTGGGTGGCCCGAGAGCATAATGGACCCGAACGATCCGAGCGTTGTCAGCGCGCTTAACAGAACTGCTCGCGGTGTCGTCGTCGCCATCGCATGACGGCCTTCTGTCGCGCCCCTTTGTCGCATCACGATGTGAATGCCGAAATCTACGCTCAAGCCGAACAAGAGTGGCAACACAATCACGTTCGCAAAATTGAAGGGCACGTCGAGAAGCGCCGAAACAGCCAACGTCCAGAGTGCAGCGACGCAGACCGGCGCAAACACCAAAAGCACATCGGCAAGCCTTCGCAGAACCAGCCACAGCACCAGGCCGACCCCAGCGAGCGAGACCATCAACGCATGACCGAACGCATCGAGCACTGCACGCCCGGCCTCGACGATCACCACCGGTGCACCTGTCGCATTCGGCGCAACGGCCTGCACCTCGGCAACAAACTCGCGAAGCGCATCAGGATCACGCGGATTCACTGAGGGCACGACGTCCAGACGCGCAAGCCCACTGTCGCTTAGATAACGCTGTTTCAGATATTCCGGAAGGCTGGCGACGTCCACCGGCCCCGCTTCCAGAGCCATTAATAGGTCGTTCAACCGCGCCGGCAAATAACGGAACAATGCTGCATTGACGGACGTCATCCGGGTATCGTCAGCATCCGCCAGCGCTGCGGAGAGGCGTGCTGCAGGCTTACCGAGGTCACCACGCCCCGCCAAATTCTCCAGCCCAGCCAGCACATTCAGGCGCGCTGTCTGCAATTCGCGCCCCCTCAGATCCACCGTGCCGGGCGGCGTGAAGAATGCCGGGCCAAGAAACAATGCCATGCGGTCAACTGTCGCAAGCTTCGTCTCCTGCTCCGTTGGAATTAAGCTTCGGATGCTGTCGACCCGATCTACGGTACCGAGAGCCGCGAGCTTGCCCGACAGCATGTCGGCGGCGTCAAGACCATCGGCCAGCACTTCGGCAGAATAAGGATGGATCAAACCGTCATTCATCAGATCGAAAAGAGTCTCGACGGACGGTGCATCCTGATCTTTCAAATTCATGGGATCGAAATCAAATCTCGCACCCGTCGCCAACATACCGGAAACGATGGCACTCAAAATCCCGACTATCACTATTCCACGTGCAGTGATGCGGCGCGAGACGCCCGGAATTTCAAACCTCCGAGGATCGCGCAGTGCCGGTGCGCGCCGCACCAGAACGCCCAGTACAGCCGGCAAGACGGTCAGGTTGCAAAACAATGCCACGAACATTCCGATGCCCGCGATCAGCCCCAGCTCAGCAAGCCCTACATACTTAGTCGGCAGAAAAGAGAAAAACGCGATCGCCGTGGTTAGCGCGCACACGGCCAACGATGCCCCTACACCCTGCCCTCCGCGAACGATCGCTTCCCGCCAAGTTACACCGTCCCTCACGTGCTCGCTCGCGCGCAGTGAAAAATGAATGCCGAAGTCCACGCTCAAACCGACGAAGAGAACGGCAAATGCGACGGAGATCAGGTTGAGAGAGCCCAATAAGAAGATGGCCAAGGCCGCGGTCCAAAGAAGGCCGGCCAGAAGGGTAATGAAAAGCGACACCATGATACCCGGCGATCTCAGTCCGAACAGCAGGACTGCAATGACGATGGTAATCGAAATAGCTCCGGCAACGCCCATGCCGATCTCAACGCTTTTGAGTTCCTCGCTCTCCAACGCGGCCGAGCCGGTCAGTCGAATACGATAGCCGCTCCCGGCCAACCCCTCGCGTTCGGCAATTTCCATGGCGGTCTCGCTGGCACGCGACGCGGGGTGCAGCGACCCGTAATCCAGTTTCGGTCTGGTTTGGATGAGCCGCCGCACCGGCCCAGTGGACGGCTCTTTACCCAGCAATAATTCAGACCAGACAAGCGCGTCGCCCTCACCCCTTATCACCCCCTCCGCAACGTCAGCCATGCGACCAATCACCGCTGCCGCTTCGTCTAGGGTTTCAGATTCGCCTGCTTGGCCGAGCAGGTGGAGCATATCGGCCAGGCCAGCCATGTTCGGCTGCTGCCATAACGTCCCGAGAAACGGTTGCGCCGCGGCGAGACGCGTCGCAAGCGCGTCCAGTTCCACCGGCTCAAGGTATAGCAGCCCATGTTTCCTGAGAAACGGGTCCGCTTCAGGCGAAAAAACATTCTCGAAAACATCGCCTTGCGCAGACATAGCGGCGGCCAAGCGTCTTGCGCCGTCGTCTGCGGCGTCCGGGTCCGGTGCCTCCAAGACAACAAGCAGATTGTCCTCAAGCTGAGGAAATGCATCGTCCAGCTTGATGGCGTTCTGACGGAACGAGAGCTCCGCGGACAACATGTCCTCGGTATCGGTATCAATGGTGAGATTGCTTGCCAGATAGAAAACCGCCCCTGTGCTCAACGCGAGCGTTGCAACCAGCACCACCGCCGCACGGCGTTGACACCAATCCACCCAACGGGCGACCCCGTCGGCGAAGGCACGTTCCAGTCCATTTTCCGTTGCTGGCGCCATCCGGTACTCCCGCTCGATCAGGCACACAGGGGCTTATACGAAGCGTGCCCGCCCGGAACAACCGTTCTTGACAGCTTGCCGGGTTGCGCACAACGTCCGGCGAAACCGGAGGAGCGACATTGGGTATGAAGAATCCACCATACGACCAACGCATTGCCGCATGGATGGTACGCCCTCTGGTGCGAACACCAGTAACGCCGAACCAAATATCTATGCTGACGCTGTTCATTGCACTGACCGGCGCGGCATTGCTGGCAACGGGCGAACCGGCTTCGGCGACCTGGGGAGCGGGTCTGTTCGTGCTCGCCCGGTTTCTTGACCATTTCGACGGCGAACTGGCGCGCCAGTCCGGCAAGACGTCCACCTTGGGTTATTACCTGGACTACATCGTCGGATCCATCAGCTATGCTGCACTCTTTTTCTGCATGGGATGGGGGTTCAAGGACAGCAATCTCGGATACTGGGCCATCATCCTCGGGAGCGGCGGCGCCGCGGCAGCGATCATTTCGATGTTCACCAATCTAGGTATCGACAAGCAAACCGGTGGCGACGAAACAGGCGATGCCGTCGGCTATCCGGGTTTTGCCGGCTTCGAACTGGAAGATGGGATCTACCTGCTTTGGCCCGTGACGTGGCTGGGGTTCCTATACCCGTTTTTCATCGCCGCCGGAATAGGCGCAACGATTTACTGCCTGTACACATGCGTGACGCTGATCAGGATGAAGGGCCGGACCTGAGCAGTTTCCTGAACAAAAACAGGAAGAATAAAGCAAAAGCCGGGGCGCCGATCACTGCGGCGATCAACAAACCTTCGGACCAACCCAACAGGATTGCGAGCGGAATCGCCAGCATTGCATCATCAGGATCGAAGCCGAATACGCCGCCGATCTCGGCGGCACGCGCGCCCTGAAGGCTCTCAATCCTTATGACGAGCATAAGGATTGTCGCTACTGCCGCCCCCGCCAGCATGCCCATCGGGATGGCCCAAAGACCGAATTCACCAGCCCTCAGCCCGATGCCTAATCCCACGAAGATAAGCGCATTGCAGAACGCGTCAGCGAACAGGTCGTACGTGTGCCCGCCCGGACTGGTGCGTCCCGTCATACGCGCGAGGTCACCGTCCGCACGATCCAGCAGCATCGAGAGGATGAACAGAACCGCGCCATAATTTGCCCATTCGACGCTGCCTTGCGCCACCGCCATCGACGCACCAACGCCTGCGACAAGTCGCACCGTCGTTACCTGGTTCGGTGTTACCGGCGTCTTCGCAAGTGGCCGGACAATGGTCGCCCGCGCGATCTTGTGTATCCAGGTGTTATGGGACATCCCTAACCTTTCGCCAGGAAAGCTTTAAAGCGCCGTGCAACTTCCGCCGGCTTGACCGTTGGCCGCCCCAATTTTGACAGCGAGCCAGGGGCGATCTTCATGTGTATGAGTATCGGCCCGTCGCTTGCCAGGGCATTAGCAAGCGCCTTCTCAATACCTGCTATGTCGTCTACACGAATGCCGCGCTTGTAGCCCGAAGCGACGGCACACCCGGCAAAATCCACACCGCCCGATACGGTAGGCTGGCCGCCGGTTGAATCGTAGGTACCGTTGTCCAATACCAGATGAACAAGGTTTTTCGGCGCATAGGCGCCAATCGTTGCGAGCGTGCCCATCTTCATCATCAATGCACCGTCGCCGTCGACGACGACGATCGGCTTATCTGTATTGAGCGCAACACCGAGCCCCATACCTGCTGCGCAGCCCATCGAGCCGACTTGATAGAGGTGCTGCTCTCGGTCGGTGATCGTGAACAATTCCCTGCCGGATTTCCCGGTCGTCACGATGATCCCGGCATTGTCGGGCAGGACGCCCAGCATTGCGTTCAGGCTGTCATAACGGCTCGGGAATGCAGCGTTCGTTCGAAGGTCTTCAACCACACCGTCCAGAACGGCGACCGGCGACGTCACATCGCCAAGGTCCTGATCTGCGACATCGCCCTTCTGCATGATAAACGCGCTCGGCAACTGGCTTTCCGCCATCTGCGTTACGGCGTCGTCCAGCATCGGTGCAACCCTGTCTTCCTCTGCCGGAAACAGATCGTACGGGATACGCATGACTTCGAACAAATCCGGCGTGATCTCGCCCATCAGTTCGTGTTGAGGTTCATCCGAAAGCCCCGGTCCGCCGCGCCACGTGCAGACAACGAGTGACGGTATTCTGAACGGAAAATTCAGCGACGTCAGAGGGTTGACTGCATTGCCGAGGCCCGAGTTCTGAAACATGACAACGGTCTCGCGTCCGCAAAGCCAGGCGCCTGCTGCAATCGCGACAGCCTCGCCTTCACTCGCCGCAGCGACGTAACGTGCATCACGGTCATTCAGCACACCGTTGATCAACGGCGTCAAAAATGAGCACGGCACCCCGGTGAAAAAATCGAACCCCTTGAACTTCGCCCTGCTCAGGAATGTGTCGGCGTCGATCACAGGAACTGACCTGCCTTGATAAGATCCGCGTAGTCGTCCACGTCCAGCCACTGACCCGTAACATAGACGACGGCGATCTTTTCGCCCTTCTCGGCAAGACGCGTCAGAAGCTGAGGAATATCCATGCCATTCATGGAACCGTCGTTGCGGATCGCTTCGATTTCGCCCTGAACCGTATCTGCACCTCTCTCGCTGAGACGCATCAATCCAGTCCATTCACCGTGACGCTGATCTTCCGGAACATCCTCACCGGCGGAAACCAGATATGCCGGATCTTCAACGAGATATGACGCGGAATAAGGCCGTGTACAGGATACGAAATCACGCACCCAATCGCCCGCTTCCGACGTGCGTGCCTGCCACTGCGCGTCGGCGACAACGGTAATGTCCGCATCCGATTCCTCAATCAGATCGATGAAATATTGGCGGAAAAGGATGTCCCCATAAGCGACGTAACAAGGGCCCTGCAACGAGTCGATGGCGCATGCTAGGCTCGAAACCTCACCACCGCGTTCATAGAGATCGTTGTCGACAGTGCTGATATCCGGCAGATTAACGGCTTCCTTGCGGTGACCGCGAACTACCGTCACATCCCTTACGCCTCCCGCCCGGAAAATATCGACGAGACGGCGCAGCAATGGCTGCCCCCGAACCTCGAGCATACATTTGGGTTTGTCCTCGGTCATGTCTCCGAAATCCGAACCACGGGATGCCGCAAGGATAACCGCTTTGGCACCGTCGCTGCGTTTCGGCAGATAACGCCGCTCGGCGTCGGCCAGCTCAGCGTTGCCCATAAGGTCGAATACATCACTGACCGTAACGACCTCTCGCTCGACGCCCTCCAGCGACTTGTCACGGAATATCCGGTTAGTCGCCTCACGCATGGCCGTGATTGCGGCCCGCATGTTGTGGTTGGCCCAGATAACCATCGACGCCCCTTCTTCCTCGAAGAGAGATGTCGGTGTCGTGTAGTACTTGGTCGGGACGAGAACCACCGGCGACCGGTTACCCCATTCACGCAGGAACGAGACGACTTCATCGGACGTAGACTTCTTGGAGTGTATCAGGATCGCATCGGCACCGGCTTCATGATACGCCTCGGCTCTGCGTAAGGCTTCATCCAAACCCCACCCAGCGATAAGCGCCTCGACACGCGCGACGATCTGGAAATCATCATCGAGCTGGCTGTCCTTGCCGGCTTTGATCTTGCCACAGAACTCGTCCATATCGGCCAGTGGCTGGCCTTCGCCAATAAAGGAGTTCGTCTTGGGAAAAAGCTTGTCCTCGATACAGATGCCGGCAATCCCGCGCTGGTGAAATTTCTGCACCGCCCGGCGCAGGTTGTTGAAGTTGCCCCAGCCGGTATCGCCATCAACGAGAATTGGCAATGACGACGCGTCGGACATGAACTCTAGAACGTCCAGAACCTGTGTCCAGGACGCCTCGTTGCTGTCGCGGACGCCCAGTGCCGCCGACATCGACAGGCCAGACGCCCAGATGCCCTTGAACCCGGCTTCTTCGACGATCTTTGCCGAGAGCCCGTTGTGGGCTTCCATAATGAACTCAAGATCTGGGGATTGAAGCATCCCCTTTAACAGTGTTGTTTTCCTCGGTACGGCGCTGTTTCCGGCGTCGCGACGGCTTGGCTCGGCCATGCTGAAAACCTTCCGAAAATTGAATGCGTGAAACCGTTGCTCAAGGCTATAACGCCGTAGCCGGAAACCCTCAAGAGATACTCGTGACACCAGCGCGGCTAAGGGCTATACGATGGCCGAATTTTCCAGGCGGGAACAACAATGCTGAACACTCCAAATCTGACCGACGATGATATCGAAGCGTTCGAACGCGACGGCTACCTGGTCAAGCGTGGCGGCTTCAATGCCGAGGACATGGCTTTGATTGATACATGGACGAAGGAATTGCTGTCGATGCCTGAGGAGTCAGGCAAGCATTGGGTTTATCACGAGAAAAGCCGTAAAGACGGGAAAGAACTGGTCAACCGGATCGAGAACATCGCGCCGTTTCACGCGGGCTTTGAAAAATTGACCGAAGCCTTGAGCGCGCCCGTCTCACAGTTGCTTGGCGAGCAGGCTGTTCTGTTCAAGGAGAAGGTCAATTTCAAGATGCCGGGTGGCGGCGGGTTTGCGCCGCACCAGGACAGCCAGGCAGGTTGGGATACCTATGCCGACTTTTTCATTTCGGCACTTGTCAGTATCGACCAAGCAACGCTGGAGAATGGTTGCCTGCAACTCGTCGCCGGCCACCACAAGACCGGACTGGTCAAATCCTGGGAACCGCTCAACGACGACGAGATGAAGGGCATGGATTTCCTGCCCGTACCGACCGAGCCAGGCGACATTGTGTTCTTCGACTGCTATGCGCCGCATGCATCGGAAGCCAATATGAGCGATAGCATCCGACGTATTTACTACGCGACCTACAACCGGGCTTCAGCCGGCGACCATATGGCGCAGTATTACATCGACAAACACAAGAATTTCCCGCCGGACATCGACCGCGACCCGGACAAAGAGTACGTCTTTCGCGTTTGACGGTTCGGTCAGGGCAATCCGTTGCGCCCGTACTTCAGGTAAGCGGGTCGCTTGCTCAACAGCTCGTAGTACACCGCCACGGCCTCAAATTGCGGCCGTTCGAGTTGATCCAGCATGAACCAACGATTGACCACCAGACCGACAGGAATGTCCGCCACGGTAAATTCCTTACCGGCGACGTACGGACCGTGTACCGCGAGATGGTCGTCGAGCAATCCAATCTCGTGAATGAGATCGGCACGGCCCTGCCCCACGAACCAGTCGTTGTCCCAAGGGCTTTCGCGAAGTTGCCCGCCGAGGAATGCACCACGTAGCGCATGCGTCACGTCGTATGCGACCCAATCCATCCATTGCTCGATCGCCTGGCGACGGACAAGATCCGAGGGATACATGTCCTCGTTGCCACTTTTCGCCGCAAGATACCGAACGATTGCGTTCGACTCCCGCATGACGTGTCCATCGTCTATCACGACCGGCACCTGCGCTGCCGGGTTCAACTCGAGAAATTCGGGGCTATCGCAGGACCTGAAGCCGCGGCCATAGTCCTCACGCTCGAAAGGAATGCCCAATTCTTCGCAGGCCCATAGCACCTTGCGCACATTGAACGAATTTTCCCGGCCCAAGATTCGCAATGGCGCGTTCGTTGGGGCTGCCCCGTCTGCCTGCATGTCCACCTCCCGTAGCGACTTTAGTTCTGGTGCCGCAATCATCGGGGCTTTGGCGGCTTTACACAATCGCCGCTCAGGACAAGCTGTCGTGCCTAGATATTGAGTTTCGGCAAGATAACCTCGCGCGCGCGCTCGAGGTCTTCCGGAAAATCGATTTCTATCCAGTTCAGGTCCGAAGCATCGACGATACCGAATACGCCCGTCGGCCCGCCTACCAAAACGTCTCGGATAGCCTCTTCGTACGTCGACATCAGTTGCCCGCCCTCGATATAGTTCTCCAACGATGCCGCGAGCAACGGGCCGGTTTCCGGGGATACCTTCATGAAGCCGGGCCACTCCCCCATGGCGTCGAACTGACCAACGATACGCTTGCCGAAATCCACGACCATCCCATCTCGCAGGCAAATGCGGACCGGGTCATCGCCCTCGTCGAGATCGTCGTCATAGACGAAGGCACTGTCGATGGAACTGTCGATGAGACGCTTCAGAATTTCGATGTCGTAAAGCGTATCAGCGTCCATGAACAGCACGCTTTCACCACGACGGTAGGTTTCCCGCGCATACCACATGGAGATAATGCTGCCGCCGCGATACATCGGGTTTTCAATTATCTCCAGGAACCCCTCGGGCGCATGCTGTTGCGCCTCGCCCGCGACCAAATCCTGCCGGTATCCCACAACAAGAGAGAGTTTTTCGACACCGAGTTCCTGTAAATGCTCAATATGCCGAGCCAGTAACGTCCTGCCGTCAAACTCAATCAGACTTTTGGGCGGCTGCGTACGGCTGTCGCCGAACAAGCGGCTGCCGACACCGGCAGCGAGGATAATGGCGTGCATATGAAATTCCCTGTGGTCAGGAAGCGTATCTTTATCCATTGCCCGGCTAAGTCAAGAACCCGCCAGATACCCGTTTTCGCGAAACCAATCTACGGCATCTCGAAGCGCTTCCCGGCCGGGTCTGTGCGTGTAGCCAAGCTCTGTTTCGGCACGCTTGCTGGAGAAGTACATTTTTTTTCTAGACATCTTCAGGCCGTCCACCGTCGCAAACGGCTCCCCCTTTCCCGTTATCGCGCACCATCTCTCCGCCAACCAGGCGATCGGATAGATCGGTGCCCGCGGGATTTGCATCATGGGCGGCTTCACGCCTGCGATTTCCGCGACGACATGTAGAATCTCACGAAGCGTCATGTCCTCTCCGCCGAGAATATAACGTCGCCCCATTACGCCGTTCTCGTATGCGAGAAGGTGTCCGGCGGCAACATCGTCCACGTGCACCACGTTCAATCCGGTATCGACGTAAGCCGGCATCCGGCCGGCGGCGGCTTCGACAACCAGCCGGCCTGTCGGTGTCGGTTTTACATCCCGGGGGCCGATGGGCGTCGACGGGTTGACGATAACGCAATCCAAGCCCGTGTTCCTGATCACTTCTGTAACCGCCTCCTCGGCCCGGTACTTGGACTGTTTGTAGACGCCGATCATGTCCGCGAACGATACTGGTCTATCTTCATCCGAGGGGCGCCCCGTCGCATCAATACCGAGAACTGCGACACTCGACGTATAAACGGCGCGTTTCACACCTGCTTCATGTGCCGCCTCAAGTATCGTCCTCGAGCCGTCGACATTGGCCCGGAACATAGCCTCCGGCTCACGCGTCCAGAGCCGATAATCGGCAGCGACGTGGAACAACCCCTGGCATCCCGCCAAAGCCGGAAAAACGGACTCCGGTTTTAATAGATCGCCCTCGTAAACCGTCACACCGAGACCATCGAGGTTGCGCCGGTCGCTGCCCGGGCGTGCCAAGACGCGAACATCTGCACCACGTTGCACCAGCGCACGCGCCACCGCCGATCCGACAAAACCGGTTGCACCCGTTACCAGATATGGGCCGTTGTTCAACTGCAATGCGCTCTCCTATGCTACCCATGCAAAACAACCACCGATTTTCGGAGTTTTCCATGGAAAATCCGGACTAAAAACGTTAAACAGCCATTGATACAGGCGTTCTGCGAGCCACCTGTAAGTTGTTGTCGGCGTTCGATAACGTGGCTGGCGGAACCGAAACACCCCCGGGATTTATTGAATTTATGAGCGAACCTATCGAAATCATCCTTGCGAACCCACGCGGATTCTGCGCCGGCGTCGAACGGGCGATCGAAATTGTCGAGCGTGCGCTCACGAAATATGGTCCGCCGATTTACGTCCGCCATGAGATTGTGCACAACAAGCATGTTGTCGAATCGCTCCGCGCCAAAGGGGCGGTATTCGTCGACGAAATTGACGAAATCCCCGACGGCGCCGTTACCATTTTCAGTGCGCACGGAGTCGCCGAGAAGGTTGAGGACGCTGCACGCACGCGCGATCTTCCCGTGATCGACGCGACCTGTCCTCTCGTGTCGAAGGTACATAAAGAAGGTCAGAATCAGGCAGCCAGGGATCGCCAGGTTATCCTGATCGGGCATCGCGGACACCCGGAAGTCGAAGGCACCCAGGGCCGCATCCCTGGCGGCGTACTGCTGGTCAGCGACCCGAGCGATGTCGACAACCTTGAAGTCAGGGATCCGGACAAGCTCGCCTACGTCACCCAGACAACGCTTTCGGTAGATGAAACCCGCTCAACGATCGATGCTCTCAAGAGCAGGTTCCCGAGTATTGTCGGCCCGGACGTCAAAGATATCTGCTATGCAACACAGAACAGGCAGCAGGCGGTGCGGGAGCTTTCAAAGGCCGTCGATCTATTGCTGGTCGTCGGCGCCAAGAACAGCTCCAACTCCAACCGGCTTGCCGAACTCGGCGGCGAGAACGGCACGCCGTCCTACCTGATCGACGATGCCTCGATGATCAGGGACGAATGGTTTGACGGGGTGCGCAAAGTTGGTCTGACGGCTGGAGCTTCAGCACCTGAAGAGCTGGTTCAGGGTGTCGTTTCGCGGATTTCGGAGCTTCGCGGCGCAACGGTCAGAAATCTGGAAGGCGTCGAGGAAAACGTCGTTTTCAAACTGCCACGTGAGCTTATGGACGTTCAGCGCGCCGAAGCGGTCGGAGACTGAGATGGCAGTTCCACTGATCCAGCAGGTTCGCGTTGGCGCCTACATCATGAAACAGCGCATCAAGCGCGTTGAGAAGTATCCCCTCGTGCTGATGCTGGAGCCGCTGTTCCGTTGCAATCTGGCATGCCCTGGCTGCGGCAAGATCGACTACGAGGACAGTATCCTCAACAAGCGCCTCAGCTTCGAAGAATGCATGGAAGCCGTCGACGATTGTGGTGCGCCGATCGTCTCGATTCCCGGCGGCGAGCCGCTGATCCATAAAGAGATCAAACAGATCGTCGAAGGGATCGTGGCACGGAAGAAGTTCGTCTACCTTTGTACCAATGCTTTGTTGCTTGAAAAGCGCCTGGACGATTTCACGCCGTCGCCGTATCTCACCTTCTCGGTTCATCTTGACGGGCTGGAGCAGCACCACGACCATGCCGTCGCGCAGGACGGAACCTTCAAGCGCGCCGTTTCCGCGATCAAGGCCGCGAAGGCACGTGGTTTCCGCGTCAACATCAACTGCACGTTATTCGATCAGATGACGGCCGAGGAATGCGCTGAGTTTTTCGACTTCTGCACCAATGAACTGCAGGTCGAAGGCATCACGATTTCACCGGGTTATGCGTACGAACGCGCACCCGATCAGGAACACTTCCTGAAACGCGGTAAGACGAAGGAGCTGTTCCGCAACATTTTCCGTCTCAAGGGCGACAAGAAGTGGCAGTTCAGCCAGTCGACACTGTTCATGGATTTCCTCGCCGGCAACCAGCAGTATCATTGCACGCCCTGGGGCAATCCGACGCGCAACATTTTCGGATGGCAAAAGCCCTGCTACCTCCTGAGCGAAGGATATGCCAAGACCTTTAGGGAACTCATGGATGAGACGCCTTGGGACGATTACGGTACCGGCAACTATGAAAAATGTGCCAATTGCATGGTGCATTGCGGGTATGAACCGACCGCCGTCGCCGATACGGTGAAGCATCCGCTTAAAGCGCTAAGAGTGTTCCTCCGAGGTATCGACACGGAAAAGCCCATGGCGCCGGAAATCGCGCTCGATGATCAGCGTCCGGCCGAGTTCGTGTTCGAAAATCTGGTCGAAACGATGACGCAAAAGCTAGAGCGCGAAAAAGCCGAGGCCCGGGCCAAGGACGCGGGCCGCGCTGCTTAACGACTCCATCGCCGATCTATTGAAACGGTTCAGGTCGAGCAAACGCCCGACCGTCCAAGGCTGTGTAACAAGGCCGGCAATTACCGGCAGCACACTGATGCTGCCGTCTGGACGCACCGCGTCGAGTGCATAGTCCGGAATCTCGAAGTCATACGGATCAACCACGGCGCGTAGCACCGCGAACGGCAGCCCTGCCTCTCCGGCAAGTTGGGCTACCCAGTGACTTTCCATATCGATGGCTGCGATACCTTCGCCTTTGAACCGGGACTTGTCGCGGGCGTTGGCGACATAGTCGATGCCAATCATAGTGGCTGGTTTGGCCCCTGAAATACCAGTGATCCGGGAACTCCAGCCTGCATCCGGAGAGTACCGTCGCGCTTCGTCATCCAGAACAGACGTGCCGACCAGCAAATCGCCGGGTTTATGCTCGGATGTTGCTGCGCCGGCGCTGCCGTAGCTAAGAACACCGTCAACACCCAGCCCAATCAAAGCTTCAATACCGGCACGGGCACGTGCCGGACGAGCGCCCGAAAGACGGACATAAGGTGCATCCGGGCTGCCCATCACCGACGCAAGTGTGACTTCTTCGGACCTAACGCCTGCAATGACGCCGATGCGTGGCACCGGACTTACATACCGAATTTCGGCGTGCGCTCGTTGGCGCGCGAAAGATTGACGTATCTGGCCAGTGTCCACATCGGGAAATAGGCGCTGTAGCCATGATAGCGGAGATAGAAAACGCGCGGGAAGCCAACAGCATTAAAATACTCTTCTTCCCAGTTGCCGCCTTCACGAGGTGCATTCATCAGGTATTCGATGCCGCGTTCCACGGCGTTCGACTTGATCTCACCCGCGGCGATCAGACCAAGCACAGCCCAAGATGTCTGCGATGGCGTCGACGTTTTTACCTCATCACGGCGATGTTGCCAGTAACTGGCGCAGTCCTCTCCCCATCCGCCGTCGGCACACTGCCGCGCCTTGAGCCACTCCACGGCCTTTCGGATATACGGCGCGTTCATGTCCTCGCCGACCGCATTGAGCGCACAAAGCACTGACCAAGTGCCATAGACATAGTTATTTCCCCAGCGGCCGAACCAGGATCCGTCAGGTTCCTGCTCGCGTTTCAGGTACTCGACGCCACGGCGCACGCTTTCCCGTTCCATGCCGTGACCCAGTTGCGCCAGGAAAGAGACGCACCGCGCACTGACGTCCGCTGTCGGCGGATCGAGCAAGGCGCCATGATCGGCAAACGGGATGTGCTGCAATACGTAGTATTCATTGTCGATATCGAAGGCGCCCCAGCCACCATTCTTGGACTGCATCCCCTCGACCCAGACCTCCGCGCGCCGGATGGCATCACCGTAACGCTCGGGGTCAGCCCTATGCAGCAGCATGCCGACGACGGCAGTGTCATCAACATCTGGGTAATAATCATTATTGTATTGGAACGCCCAACCGCCTGGTTCCAGCCCGGGGCGATTAACCTCCCAATCACCTTTTACATCGACAATCTGGCGTTCGGCGAGCCAGTCCGTCGCCGCACTCAACGCCTTTTCGCTCATGTCCATGCCCGCTTCCATAAGCGCATGACCACCCAGCGACGTATCCCAAATCGGCGAAAGGCAGGGCTGGCAATACCCTTCGTCATTCTTGAACACGAGCAGATTGTCGATCGATTCACGGGCAATAACATAATCCGGATGATCCCGGGCATAACCCAAAGCATCGAACGCCATCACGGTATTCGCCATTGCCGGAAAGATCGCACCAAGTCCATCTTCTCCGTTCAACCGCGGACCGATGAAATCGAGGCAGCGTTTGATAGCCTTTTTCTCTATTCCCGAAGGGAAGAATGGTTCGACCAGTTTGGCGATCCGGTCGATTCCCATACAAAGCGTTCCGATCCAGTGTCCTGTCGGATTGACCATGTATTCGTCCTCGTCGTTGGCCGGGCGGACGAACAGCTCCGCGATATCCACGTTGCGCGGGTTCTTGGCCTTGGGTTTTAGAACGGCGAGGATCAGCAACGGCACCATGACCGTGCGCGACCAGTACGAGACCTTGTCGATATGAAACGGCGACCAACGCGGCATTAAGAGCGCCTCTGCCCGCATAACCGGCACCGCTCGCCAGGGCACTTGTTCGAACAGCGCCAGGGCAATGCGGGTGAAAACGTTGGCCTTGGCAGCACCGCCATACGCCAAAATGGCATCGCGCGCCGCTTTCATATGCGTTGCGTTCGGATCGTCTCCGACCAGTTTCAAAGCAAAATAGGCTTTTACCGACGCACTGATATTGAAGTCGCCATCATGATACAATGGCCATCCGCCGTGCTTCTTTTCCTGGATGCGCCGAAGGTAAACCGCGAGCTTCTCCTCGATTTCATCATTCGGTTCTCCCAGATAGTGATTGAGGAGAATGTATTCCGCGGGAATCGTTGCATCTGCTTCCAGTTCGAACGCCCAATGCCCGTCTTCGCGCTGCTTGGTCAAATACCAGTCACGCGACGCCGAGACGACACGCTCGACCTGTTCGAGAGAGTCATTTCTACCGGACGCTGCCTGAGCGTTGAATTCAACCAATGACGGGTTCCTTTTGGGCGTTCGGCTCCTCAGGAGCGTTGCGCGTATTACGTCCGATGAAGCCAATCGAGACCATAAACTTGTGTCAAAATTTCGTCACGTATTCAAGGCCAAGGCAGCACACCTGTGACCGGACCGGATCGCGCCTTCAATGGTTGCGGGGAGGCCGGTATCGGTCCAGTCGCCCGCCAACCAGAGATTGGCGGTTTCCGTCGCGTGGCTCGGGCGGCGACGTATCTCGGCAGTGTTCTGTGCAAATGTCGCGCGTTTTTCCTTGATGACCCGAACCGGCGGCATATCCGGAACTTGCTGCGGCAAGACCCGGGAAATGTCGCTCCATACGCGTGCAGCCAGAGTCTCGGCTGACTCGTCGACCACATGCTCGGCTGCGCTTATTGTCACGGAAGCCACCTCACCGCGTAAAAAGACCCATTCCGCCAGACCGCCGATAAGACCCATAATCCGCGGCGTTTTATGCTGTTGCCCAAGACGAAAATGCAGGTTCACGATGGCACGAAATTCCTGTGGTACCGAAATATCGTCTATCAGATCGGATGCAACGCTTGGCGGCAGCGCAGAAACGACCATATCGCCGTCATGCACCCGAAGCAGTTCACCTTCCGCGTCCAACGACCGAACACGGCCTTTCTCGATGCCGATCTCTCGGCACCGCACACCAAGCCGCACATCTGCGCCTTTAGTCTGAAGGTATCGCAACGCCGGTTCCACGAAGCTGAAACCAAGCCCTCTTTTCGCCATTACGGGGCGACAGGCGTCTCCGCCACGCATCAACGTTTCGGAAATGACCGGTGCCAGCAACGCTGCCGCTGCTGTTTCCGGTTGGGTATTCAGCACGGCAATGGAAAACGGTTTCCAGAACCGTTCGTATAGAGCACCGGTACCGCCGAGCACGTCTACTACTGTATCTATCGGTGTTGCAGACAGCACTTTCCGGCTTTTCCAGTAGTCAATCAGCCGCACGCCCGGAATACCGTGATGTGGGCAAAGCAGACGCCACGGTACCCTTCCCCGGCTCAGCACGATTTCCCAATGTTCACCGGTAGACACGTCGAAGAACGGAAAGACCGGCGCCAGGATATCGACCGTATCCCGCGCGCCGATGCGCTCCAGAAAAGCCATCGCATCCCGGTTGCCGCTTAAAACCAGGTGATTGCCGTTATCGATATCGCAATCGAGTTGTTTGTCGAAAAAGCTGCGACAACGGCCACCGGCCTGCGGCGCCGCTTCCAGCAAGGTTACCGCAATGCCCTTGTCGGCGAGCGATGTTGCACAAGCCAGCCCGGCAACGCCCGCACCGATCACATAGGCGCGACGCGCCGTCATCCGAAGAGCCCGTATCGGACTGCGATCAAGATCTTCTCGAACTTCGACGGGCCGACATTCTCCTCGAGTTTCTCCCATCCCCGTTCTCGAAGCTTCTCCAGAATTCGGCGATACACCTGCATCATCATCAATGCCGGACGCACGGCGCCCCGGTCAGCGTTCACAATGATCGCATCCGCTGCCTTGAAATGTCTCTCGGCCCGCGCCGCGAGATTGTCGCAAAGCGCAGGCAGCCCTGGCGCGGTTACGACATCCTCGACACCGTCCCCCCCAGCCCCGGCAGCCGCGAGCATATCCGCAGGCAAATAGACTCGATCCCGTCCGGCATCCTCTACGATATCGCGCAGGATGTTCGTCAACTGTAGCGCAAGCCCCTGTTCGCGGGCCAATGCGATCCCCTCATCCTCGCCCAAGCCGAAAATACGGACGCTCAGGCGGCCTACTGCGCACGCGACCCGGTCGCAATACAACAACAACTCATCCAGATCAGCGATACGGACACGCGGCTGTGCATCCATTTCCATACCGTCGATAACGGCAAGAAAATCCGCCTTCTGCAGTTTAAACGTCTTCACCGGGGACGAGAGCGCCTGCGAAATCGGGTGATGACAGGTTCCGCCGTACAGCGCGTCGATCTCGGCACGCCATGCATTCAGGAGTTCGCGTTTCCTGTCCAAAGGCAGGTTGCCGTCGGCAATATCGTCAACATCTCGGCAAAATGCATAGACCGCGAATACACCTTTGCGGCGTGATGCCTCCAGCCGTCGCATGCCCCAGTAGAACGATGTGCCGGCGCGGCGGACCAGCGCCTCGACATAGGCGTCGGGTGGACTGGCCGGCAGACCCGGCTCAAGCGGCAATGCATAATGCGTTTTCATGGCGGCATGGATACACTACCGCCCCCAACACGTCACCCGTTTGCTGGTGCTGGCATCACGAGTACGTTCGCCCCTTCCAGGCCCCGCCTTTGCCGAGATAGTGTAAACGTGCTGAATCCAATGTCATCATGACGTAGAGAATGCCGGCAAGCGGCAATGTCAGAGACCAAAATGTGCTTAGCCGGTACAATTCCAGCGTCGGCAGATACGTCCAGGCCATGATTAGCCATGTTGCGCCACCAAGCGTCAAAAGCACGCTGTCTTCGGCCAAAATGCCTGACAGCAACGCAACGACCGGCACGACATGAAGTACCAGCATTCCCACGACGGTCCCCGCCAGCAGCAACGGACTGTGATCAAGTTGCACGTAAGCCGTCCGCGCCACCATTCGCCAAATCGGCGCTAGATCATCGTATGCGCGAAGGCTCGTCGTATCCTCGGTCAAACCGAGCCACACGGGACGATGCGGCTTGATTAGTCGCGCGAGTGCGCAGTCATCGATAACACGGTCCCGGATCGCTGCGATCCCACCTGCATCCGCAAGCGTGTCTTTATGCACCAGCATGCATCCGCCGGCGGCAGCCGCCACTTTGCTATCAGGATCATTCACCCGCGGAAATGGATAGAGCTTCTGAAAGAAGTAAACAAAGGCCGGAATCAACAAGCGCTCCCAGACTGACCTGCAACGCAGCTTGACCATGAGCGAGACCAGACCAAACCCGCCGTCCTGCGCTTTCGCAACCAAACGCATGACGTTTTCCGGCGCGTGATCGATGTCGGCATCGGTCAGCAGGATATATTCTGCATTCTTGACGGCGGCGACACCCTGATTGACCGCCCACATCTTGCCAACCCACCCGTCTTCGAGCAGCGCACCGTCAATGATCCTGAGACGCTTCTCCTCATCTTGGTCAATCGCCGCCTCACGGGCAGCCTCAGCCGTCCCGTCGACGCTGTTGTCGTCGACAACAATGATTGAAAGATTACCTGCATAATCCTGATCGAGGAGCGAACGCACCGTCCTGCCAATACTTTCCGCCTCATCCCGGGCCGGAATGACACAAGCGACACTCGGCGGCTTGTTATTAATCGAATTTAGATTAAGCATCTGGTCTGATTGCCAAAATCTCCCATGAAACAGCCAGAGAAATAACCAGATCGTCAGCGACAACAGGGCGAGAAAGGTCAATTGCCGTGCCTCAGGCAAACAGGCCGGAAACAGCACCGCGCACGATGCAGCACGCATAGCCGGGTTTGCCCAGTTCCACTCGGGAGCCCAAGGGATCGTTTTCAGAAAGCTTCACGATCAGCGCATCGGCGATCCGGATAATTGCCGCACTCTCCATCGCGAGCCTCCGGCTTGAAACCGAACTCGGCAATGGGCGGGCATCATCCATGAGATCCATAGTAGCACGGAGGCATCGGTCGATGACCGACCGTACCTCGGGTGCTGATTTTTCCGCGTCCAGCATCTGCACATCCGCACCGGCTTCCCGCATCCAGTCCATCGGAAGGTAAACACGGTCCAGCGACAGATAATCGTCCTTGCAGTCCTGCAAGTGATTGATCACCTGAAGGGCGTTGCAGAGCGCATCGGACGACGCGTATCCGTCGGTCGCCCCCCCCGTTAAATCGATCAGATACCTTCCGACGGGTGCTGCCGAGCGGCAGCAATACCCCATCAAGTCGTCCCAGTCCTCGTAGCGTGTCTTGATGGCGTCCTGCTTGAATGCATCAATGAGGTCCAGACAATGACGGTCCGGAATCCCTGAAGCAATCAGGCTTTCACGCATCCGCGTCCCCGTCTCGTATGCATCACCGGAAACTCGCTCCCCGCGGACAGCGGCTGCAAAGCCCTCCAGCCGCCGGATCTTCTCATCCGCGGCAAGGTCCGGGTTGTCAGCAATATCGTCGATTGCACGCGCATATCGGTAAAAAACGGCTACGTGCGGTCGCGCGTGCGGCGGCAGCAGAAATGACCCAACCGGGAAATTCTCGTACGCCGCGTCCTTGCCGGACGGAGTTTCAATAGTTGCGCCCGATGGCGGCGCGGACGTGTTCACGGCTTCTTTGGGGCCCCGGCATCGGCTGCAAGACGCTCGTCGCGGGCTGCTTGCAGACGAGTCTCAAGGTTCGCCATCAATGCATCGACATCGCCGCCGTTCTCCCGAAGAACCGCCGTAAACTCTGAACGCTGCGTCTGTGCCATACTCAGACCCTCGACCATAATATCAATGACCCTGAGTTTATCTTGAGTGGCCCGAACGCGCCAGTCGACACTAAGTGGTTTTTCCGCATTCGGGCGCTGCAAAGTTGTTCGAACCAGCACCTGCGTTTCATCTATCTTCTGGACGCTGTTCACTTCCAGCGTCTCGCCGGAATATTTCTGAAAACGATGGGCATACGTCGCAACCATCAGCTGTTCGAACAGTGAAAGATAACGTTCGCGCTGCGCATCGTTCGCACCTCGCCAATAGCGGCCGCCCAGAACCCAGCGCGCAATCGTCTGAAAAGCGATGTACTCGCGCATGATCTCGCGGAAACGGGCTTCCTGTTCGTCGGTTGAAACCTCGGTGTCCGTGAGCTTAGAAATGGCATCGTTCGCCAGATTCGTGATGAACGCTTCTGCCCTCGGCCCGATTTCCTCAGCGTTGACTGAATGCGGCTGAACGACGACCGCTAGCACCAAGATGACGGCCCCCGCCGCGATTAAGTGCCTGAACATCATGGCACCACCTCCTCACCTGTTGCTGCCAGTCTACCGGATGGCCCAATCCGCTCAAAGGGCGCAAAGCAAAAAAGCCTGTACGTAGTTTCCGAGAGCCAACCGATCGACCTGTGCTTGTTACAGGTTTAGCAGGGCGCAATTACACATTTCTGACAATAGCTCGGATCAAACAGCGCGGGCTCTGAGTTCGTCGATCAGGTGATCCGGGATATCGACGCCTTCCGTGGCGGCGGTATCACGAATGCCGAATCGGCGCGCACCTGGCATGCGCGTACCGTCCTGGGACAGTATGGCCTCTGCAAGAGATTCCATACGCTCATCAAAAATTCCGCCAGAGAACCCCACAGGATCGATGACGATAAAGAATTGTCCAATATGAGGCGACGGCCCCTTGTCGTCGAAAAACGAAGAAGCTTCGAAACCATGATTGGAACCTGTCAGGGTCGCAGCCAGGATTTCGACCATCATCACCAGAGCTGCACCCTTTGCGTCCCCCATCGGCAACAATGAGCCGCTCATGGCAGCATTGGCATCCGTTGTCGGGTTTCCCGCGGCGTCCACCGCCCAGCCTTCCGGAATAGCCTCACCCTTGTCGGCAGCAAGCTTGATTTTACCGCGCGCCACTTTCGACGTCGACAAATCGGCGATGATCGGCGGCTTGCCCTTTAGCGGGGCCGCAAACGCAATCGGATTTGTGCCGTAAATCGCCCTGCTGCCGCCCCAAGGGGCAATGCCGGCAGGCGAATTTGAAAACCCGAGAGCAAGATACCCTGCCTCGGCAAAGGGTTCGACATGGTGTCCGGCAACGCCTGCATGGTGCGAGTTGCCGATGGCAACTCCCACGATCCCTGTCTCCTTGATCCGTTCCAGTGCGGCCGAAACTCCGGCCTCAATAGCGGGATAGGCAAAGCCGGAATTGGCATCGACCCGCACGGATGCACTTTTCGGCGTACTCACTTCCGGCGTTGCAAAACCGTCGACTTTTCCAGCCTTGGCCTGATCTGCGTATGCGGGAAGCCGCGAAACGCCGTGGGACGGGATACCATCCGCATCCGCCTTGACCAACGCACGGGCAACCGCCGCCGCATTTTCCGGCGACGTCTTGGATGCGGTCAGTACCGCAACGGCGAGGTCATGAAGATCTGAAAGTGAGTACCGGGCCATGATTTGTCAGCCTCTAAGACAGTTTGCCACGGCGTCAGCAATCATGTTGCTGACCCGGTCATCGGCTTCCACGGTACGTGCACCGGCGTGCGGGGTTAGCATCAAATTCGGCACGTCCTTGAACAGATTATCCGCAGGCAACGGTTCGACATCAAAGGTATCGAGAAATGCTCCGCCGATGGTCCCGGCCTTGAGCGCCGCAACGAGATCGGCTTCGTTGACGATGCCGCCGCGCGCAAGGTTGAAAAGCACCGCGTCGGATTTCATCTTGGACATCATGGAGGCGTCGAACATGTCGCGGGTTTCATCGTTTAGCGGCACATGCACCGAGACCGCATCCGCGTCCTCGATGAGCGCTTCCAGCGTCGCCCGTGGTTCAATGCCATGTTCGGCCCATATACCGCTCGTCAGATCGATATAGGGGTCCCACGCCGTGACGGTCATGCCGACACCCTTCGCGCGCCAGGCCAAAGCCTTGCCGATGGAACCGAAGCCGACAATGGCGAGCGTCTTGCCCATCACCTCGCGCCCCATCATCCGCATGCGCGGCCAACCGCCTGCGATGGTCTCATCGGTCACGTGATAGGCGTTCCGGAACATCACATAGAGGCCGCCCATCGCAAGCTCGGCGACCGAATCAGAATTAGCACCCGTTGCCGGAAAAACCTCAATCCCCGTGGCAGCGCAGGTTTCCGTATCAATATTGTCGAGGCCGACGCCAAGTCTTCCAACGCACTTCAATGCATCCGCCTTTTCGAGGACGACGCCACGCACCTGCGTCTGGTTGCGGACGATCAACCCAGGCACGCCCAGTAAGGCATCAGCGATTGCGTCGGGTTTATCCCAGAGCTCGACGTCGTAATGCACATCAAACTCGGTTTTCAGACGCTCAAGCGCCCCAGGATCGATGAATTCTGTAATGAGGATATCGGTCATGTTGCGCTTTCTTCAGACGGACATGGAAACGGCCGGCACCGGGATCGGTACCGGCCGCTGCCACTTAAGCGCTGCGATAAAGCTTGGTCAACACGAACTGTCGGTGACCAAGTGCCTCCGCCGCCGTAAGACGGCCGTTGCAGGTGCGCATGGTGATGTCGATCAAACCATCTCCGGCCTGATCGAAGTTCATCTCCCGACGCAGGATGCCGGAGCAATCGAAATCGATGTGCTCACGCATGGTACGAACCGTTCTCGGGTTCGCAGTCAGCTTGATCACCGGCTCGATAGGGTTGCCGACGACGTTCCCCTGCCCCGTCGGGAACAGGTGCACGACGAAACCTGCCGCCGCCTGCAAGGTGACGCACTCGGCCGCCGCAGACGACGTATCCATGAAGTACAGGCCCTTACCCTTGGCCGGTTCTTCCGCCGGTTCCAGAACGTCGACGTATTTCGCCTTCTTGCCGATCTTTTCAAGGTTGCCGAAGGCCTTCTCTTCAATCGTGGTCAGGCCGCCCTCGATATTACCCTTTGTCGGCTGGCTGTCGGAAAGATCGGACGTCTTGAACGGTTCGATGACCTCATCCATGTAGGCCTGCCAGGTCTTCATGAACTTCTCGCCTGCGGCCTTGGTCTTGCCACGCGTTGCGCAGACCATCTCCGCACCGGTGATTTCCGAGGTCTCGCCGAAGCACGTCGTTGCACCCCAGGCGTCCATCTTATCGATGAAGTTACCGACAGTCGGGTTGGATGCCAGACCGGACGTGGTATCGGACTCGCCGCATTTCACCGAAACCCAAAGCTCGTCGATCGAGCACGTCTCGCGCTGCAGTTCCGATGCCCAGTGCAGGTATTCCTTGGCCTGGCGCGATGCCGCCCAGATCACCTTGTGATCGCCGTTCTGTTCGATGGCGAACCCCGCAACCGGCTTGCCGGACTTAGCGATGCCGTCCACGACGCGCTGCGTCCAGGCGGTTTCGATGCCGATAACGATCACGGCAGCGACGTTCGGGTTGCAGCCGGTGCCGATCAGGGTACGGAAGTGCAACTCGAGGTCTTCACCGAACTGCAGACGGCCGTATGGGTGCGGAATGGCCATCGTGCCCTTGACGTTGTTGGCAACCGCTTCACACGCTGCGTTCGACAGATCGTCGAGCGGCAGGATGACGACGTGATTGCGGACGCCGACGCGGCCGTTCTCGCGGCGATACCCGGTGAACGTCGGCTTGCCCCGCGAACGCACGGGCATGTACTTGGACTCCGGGATATACAGCGGCGCATCCTCGACGAGTTTGGGGACGACCGGAGATTTCGCCTTCTTAGCGACGGCCTTCTTGGCCGGCTTTTTCGTTTTCTTGGCAGCCATGATTACCACCTCTTCGTCTTGACGTTGTGAACGTGGACGTGACCGCCCTTCTTGACGTCGGCGACGGCTTTGCCGATGTCATGACCATACTTGATGATGGTGTCGCCCTTCTTGATGTCCTTGAGCGCCACCTTGTGGCCGAGCGGAATGGCATCCTTGCTCTTGATTTTGAGCGTGCTGTCCTTGGCCATCAGCCAGCCTTCAAGGTTGCTCCCTTTCTTGACTGTCTCGACGACCACGACGCCGACGGTGTCTTCGACTTCGTGGACAAGAAAATCCGGTGCTTTAGGCACTGTTCCCTCCATGGAAATGTTGTTTCGCAGAAAACGTACCTTTCGGCTTGCAGGAGTCAAGGTATTCTTATAACTCTTATATAAGACTATAGGAGATTTGCGTGAACGATCCGTTTCACCGCCCTGAAAATCAGCCGCTTTACGCTGCCGTACGCGATGAAGTGCTGGAGCGCATCGGCTCCGGCGCCTGGGCACCCGGCGACGTCCTGCCAAGCGAATTCGCGCTGGCGGACGAGTTCAAGGTCAGCCAGGGGACCGTGCGCAAGGCACTGGACGATCTAGCTGCTCGCAATCTCGTCGTCCGGCGTCAGGGTAAAGGAACGTACGTCGCCGTTCACACGCCGGAACGTGCGCTGTTCCATTTCTTTCACATCGTCACCGACGAGGGCGGACGGGAGCTACCGACCACCAGCCGTGTGCTCAGTTGCCGCCGACGCCGCCCGGACAAGAATGAAGCGGAGGCTCTCAAGCTTGGACGGCAGGACCGGGTCGTGGAGATCCGGCGCATCCGGGAAATGGACGGCAAAGCGGCGATTGCGGAGAGTGTCTGCGTTCCGGCGCGTTGGTTTCCCGATCTCGACAAGCGCGCGGTCGAAGAAGTGCCGAACGAACTATACCAGATGTATGAAGAACGCTACGGCATCACGGTGCACAGGGCGTCAGAAAAGCTTCGGGCCATCGCCGCAGACGGCGACGACGCCATCGCCCTCGGCATCAAACCCGGATCGCCGTTACTGGAGATTTCACGTGTTGCGGAAACGCTGGACGGCCGGCCGGTCGAAATCAGGCGAAGTCGATGCCTCACCGACGGTCGGCACTACCAGTCCATCATCGTCTAAAGCTTCAGGCCGATGCCTGCTGCCCGTGACGTCGCGCCCAGATCGCCTGAACACCGTCTGCCGCCGTCTGGTAGCTTTCCGTCATTAACTGGGCGGAACGGCCCCAACCAGCGAGATCGACGCCTTCCGCCACTTCAAACGCATCGAAACCGCAACGCTGCATGAACGCGTACTGGTCACGCAGCACGTTACCCGTTGCACGAATCTCGCCCTTGTAGCCATAGCGCTGACGGAGCAGCCGCGCCTGCGAATAGGCACGCCCGTCGGTATAGGCCGGAAATGTCAAAAACACCGCGTCGATGGAATCCAGATCGGATTGGATAGCGGACGGCGACTGATCGTTGCTCAGCGCCACGGCAACAGGTGCATTCCGTTGACGGAGCACAGCCGCCTCGCTCAGCCAACGTTCCAGGCTGACAACAACGGCGGTTTCATCTGCGATGTCGGCATCGTCCGCGACACGCACCCACTTGTCTTCGGCAAGTTGGCCTTCCTTAAGCAGCGGCATGTTGCTTCTCCCCGAAAAGTGCGGCCTTGAACGGTGTCTGGCCGAGGCGGCGGTAAGTCGCAAGAAACGGTTCACCATCATTGCGCACCTTAAGATACGTCTCCACCACGGTTTCCACTGCGTCCACGATCTCCGCGCTGGAGAACGCCGGCCCAACGATCTTGCCGATGGACGCGTTCTCGTCGGCGCTGCCGCCGAGGGTCAGTTGGTAATATTCCTCGCCTTTTCGGTCGACGCCCAAGATGCCGATGTGGCCGGCATGATGATGACCGCAAGCGTTGATGCACCCGGAAATGTTCAGCGTCAGGGCACCGATATCAACCTGGCGCCTGATATCGGCAAAACGGCGCTGAATGCGCTGTGCCACAGGAATCGAACGTGCATTCGCAAGCGAGCAGTAGTCCAGTCCCGGGCAGGCGATAATATCGCTGATCAGACCCAGATTGGGGGTGCCCAGTTGTATATCGTCGAGTTCCTTCCAGAGCGCGAAGAGATCCGCCTTCTTAACATCCGCGAACACGAGATTTTGTTCGTGTGCGACGCGAAGCTCGCCGAACGAGTACTTGTCGGCAAGTTCGGCCACGGCTTCCATCTGCGCAGCCGTCAGGTCACCTGGCGCACCGCCGACGGGCTTCAACGAAATATTCGCGACCGCGTAGCCGGCCTTCTTGTGTGGCGCGACGTTGCCGCGTACCCAGCGGCCGAATGTCGGGTTCTCGAACTGTTTAACCTGCAGATACTGATCGTTTTCCGGCAGGTCTTCGTAGTCGGGATCGGTAAAGAAGCCACGGACCCGAGCCAGTTCGGCATCAGGGAGATCGATCCCCTCTTCTTTCATGCTTTCCCATTCCGCTTCGACCATATCGCGCAGATCCTCGATACCCGTCTCATGAACGAGGATCTTGATCCGCGCCTTGTACTTGTTGTCGCGGCGGCCAAGCATGTTGTAGACGCGCAGGATCGCTTCCAGATAGGACAGCAGATAATCTTTTGGCAGGAACTCGCGGATCGTACGGCCAATCATCGGCGTGCGGCCAAGGCCGCCTCCGACGAGAACCTCAAAGCCCACTTCACCGTCAGCGCTGCGCTTCAGAATGAGCCCGATATCATGGAATTTGACGGCCGTGCGATCATGCGGTGAGCCGGTCACCGCGATCTTGAACTTGCGCGGCAGGAACGAAAATTCCGGATGCAGCGACGACCACTGGCGGATCAGCTCCGACCAGACGCGAGAGTCGTCGATTTCTTCCGGGTCAACGCCGGCGTACTGGTCGGCCGTTACGTTACGGATGCAGTTTCCGGACGTCTGAATGGCGTGCATTTCGACTGACGCCAGTTCTTCAAGGATATCCGGCGTGTCCTCAAGTTTAGGCCAGTTGAACTGCACGTTCTGGCGCGTTGTGAAGTGGCCGTACCCACGATCATAGGTGCGGGCGATCTCCGCAAGCTTCCGCATTTGAGTCGAAGACAGCAGGCCATACGGTATCGCGACCCGCAGCATATACGCATGAAGCTGCAGATAGAGACCGTTCATCAGGCGGAGCGGTCGAAATTCGTCCTCGGAAAGCTCACCCGAAAGGCGGCGGGCCACCTGTTCGCGGAACTGCGCAACCCGTTCGGCCACAAAGCCGTGATCGAAATCGTCATATTTATACATGGATCAAATTCCGTTCATGAAGACGGCGGAAACATCGGTACGCGGATCGAAATGCTCGGGCACCGCTTTCTTCGCGAAGGCCGGATGGATCGACGGGCCGAAGGCACGGATCCGCTCCTTGTAGCTGAGGGGCGTAACGGTGCGGCTCCTACCCTCGGGCAAGCCGACGTCCGCCTCGATCAGATAGACACCTACGACCTCCGTCGATGCCTCAGCTTCTGTCTGCAGTTCAGCGATATCGTCCTCCCGCTCGGCAAGGCGGGCTTCGTCAATATGACGGGTCCACTCCCCGTCGTAGCCGAGGAACACGACTATTCCGTCCGTCAGGCGGTTGGCGGTGGCGATTTGTACCGACATGGCAATTCTCCTCTGGCCTCTGGGTTGAGGCCTTTATTACGCGACAAGATGGGAGAAAAACCTTAATTTGTCAATTAATATTGTGGAATAAATAAATAACACATTATCAATATGTATTTTTGTTTCTAAGTTGTCGTTTTGATGAGTTTTATGCTCGCTGTACGCAGTGGGATCCTGCTTTTATCAGCCAGAGAACGTACGTTGGGTACGATTTCATCAAGTCTTTCAAGGGCTTCCCCTGCAGTCGCCGGACGGTCTCGACGTCTCGGCGCCAGGCATTGCTCGATCAGGTCTGCCAATTTCTGCGGAATACCAAACCGCCCGGCCCGCATCGGCGCCCGGCCCTGTGCCGGCAAACGGCCACTTAGCATCCGGTACATGACCACGCCCGCGGAATATACATCGGACCGTGCATCGACTTCCCGGGCGCTCTTGCGCTGCTCGGGACTGATGTACTCCAACGTACCGATCCAAATGCCGGATTTGGAACCCTTTGCGTCCGGCACCTTCACCATGCCGAAATCGCACAATTTCACCTTGCCGCGGCGTTTGCTGTCGAGCAGCACATTGGGCGGTTTAATGTCACGATGAACCAACCCTGCATCGTGGAGTGCGCTCAGACCGTCGAGCATCTGCCGCCAGACTTCCACGGCGCGGCGCGGCGAAACCGGTCGTGGCCGCCATTCCCTGGCGATCTTTTCGATATCTTCCGGTGTCTCAGCATCCTCGCCGATTTCATACAGCAGATTGGCATCCAGGAAGGGCATCACGACAAACGGCTCCCCCTCCTCCGTTTCACCGATATCAACCGCCTTCACCAGATTTGGATGATCGAAGCGCGCCATGATGTTCGCTTCTTCGATAAAACGAGCGCGCCAGAAAGCTTCGCCGTACTTCGCTTCTTTGCCGACATTATCCCCCTTGGGATGGAATACCTTGACGGCAAGATAGCCATCACCGTCGGGGTTTCTGGCGATATAAATGTCCGAGAAACTCGTCTCTAGAAGAGGTTGCTCGATCTCGTACTTGCCGATCCTGTCCATCCGGAAAGAATGCCAAACGCGCCACCAGCACGCAAAAGGAAAGGGGCCCGCGTCGCCGCGAGCCCCTGCCCCTTTTAGTATTCACTAGAACCTACCATTCCAGCTTCTCGACACCTTCGAACGTCAGTTCACTGCCGTCGGCAAGCTCGATCTTACCGGATGCCTCGCTATCGAAGACGATACCGTCCTCGGTTTCAGTGTAGGTCGCGCCATCGTCGAGTTGCATGGTCCAGCCGCTGTCGCCGCCCGGGCCACCGTCGACACCGTCCAGCTGGATCGTATCCGACCAGCCGTTACCGCCATCGAAGTAGTCGGCTCCATCGCCCGCACCAAAGATGAACAGATCATCGCCGCTGCCGCCGTAGACGACATCGTCCCCAGCGCCGCCCTCCATGACGTCGTTACCGTCACCACCGACCAGCGTGTCGTCGCCGGCACCGCCATAAAGCGTATCGTCACCGTCCTCGCCGGAGAGGTAGTCATTGCCATCGCCGCCGTCGATTGTGTCCTCACCGTCGCCGGCCCAGACATAATCATCGCCGTCGCCACCGACGATCGCCTCGTCGGAGTCAACCCAATGGTCGTTGTCCCAAGTATCACCGCCATCGCTCATCTGCTCGAACGAGGTATCACTGGACGAGTCGTCGACACCGGCGATGGTCGTCACCGTATTGGTACTGCCGTCCGATTCCGTCGACGTCGCGGAAACCGTGAAGGCGAAGTCGCCGGTATCGCCCGGCACCGTAATTTCCAGGCCATCCAGTTCTTCCGACGTGAAGGTAAACGAGCCGTCGCCGTTGTCGGTACCTGCCGACAACACCGCTCCGTCCGGCAGGTCGGAAAGCGTTACCGACAGGGTTTCCGAACCATCGGTATCGGTAAGATTGGTCGAGATGTTCACCGGGTAGGTGGTGAATTCCTCACCGCCCCCACCTTCGTTCATCATGTCCTCGACACCGAGTTCATAGAGGCTTTGGACCTGTTCATCGGTCAACGGCGTATCGTAAATGGCGATATCGTCGATATGACCGTCGAAGAAGTCCCGCATGTTGTCTGCAGTGTTGTCACTGCTATGCGACTGGGATGCCCCGAACGTCCACGGGTTCTCGTTACCCTGAAGGCCGCCGGTATAGCTCGAATCGGACGCAACGAGTTCCCCGTTCTGGAAGATCTTCATGCCGCCTTCACCCCAGGTCACGGTCACCTGGTTCCATTCACCGCTGGAAACGCTACCGCCGGAAATGGTATGCGAGCTGCTGGTGTCCTGCATGCGCAGTTCCAGTTGACCGCTGGAGTTGATCGACAGGTTGAAGTGGCCGCCGTCGTCGTAATAGGACGAGTCGGATGAAGCCAAAGTGCCGTCGTTGCTCTCGTCCGAATTGAACCAGAGCGTCAATGAGCCGCTCTCCGGCTTGAGGTCGTCACTGTGCGCGACTTCGATGTACTGTTCATCGTCGTCTTTGAACTCAGCTGCCGTGTTCAACTCCGCCGAAACGCCGCTGTGCGCGCCGGAGTGATGGATATTCGAGCTGTCGTCCAGATCCAGATCGTTCTTCGACCAGCTTTCGCCGACCGAGTGACCATCGTGATCGCCGATCTGGTCGTTCAGCGTCAGACCGCTGGTCTCGTCCATGTTCCAGTACGCAACCGGGGTAGGACTTGTGCTGGTCGTCGTGCCTTCGCCGAGTTCGACGGAAAGTGACGGTTCGTCAGCGATCCCGGCTACATCCACGCTCAGTGTTGCCGTCGACGTTTCCGTATCACCTGTCGACGTTTCCGTCGTCGTCGCCGTGATTGTCAGATCGAAGTTGTCGCTGCTGTCGTCCGGCGGCGTGATCGTCAGCCCTTCAAGCTGATCCTGTGTCAGTTCGGCGGATCCGTTGGTGATGGTGATGTTATTGCCGTCACCGTCAGTCAGAACGGCACCGCCCGGAATGTCCGAAATCGTGATAGATAGTGTTTCCGATCCATCCGTGTCAGCCATATCGATATCGATATCCAGCGCAATCGCCGTATCCTCGAAACCGGAAGCGTCATTCTCGGTGATCGTGGCACCTTCGGCCGTCGTGTCGAACTCGGGAACATCAACAGCAACCGTCGTCGATTGCGTGTTCGTATCGCCATCGTTCTCAGTGGCCGTCGCAGACACATCGAGATTGAAGTCGTCGCTGCCTTGCGGCACCGAGATCGTCAGGCCTTCGAGCTGGCCGGACGTCAATTCCGCAGATCCATTGGTCACCGTGATCTCGTTTCCATCACCGTCCATCAGAACGGCGTCGCCCGGAATATTGTCCACGGTAATAGTCAGGCTCTCGGAACCATCCGTATCCTGAAGCCCAGAGGTGATGTCGAGATCAAAGCTGACCATGCCCGGCTCGAGTGTCACATCCACCGTCTCGGACGCAACCGTCGATTCCGGCACTTCGACGGAAAGTTCGACGTTGTCGAACGAGACCGTCATTTCCTCGTCGCTGGCGGTCTTTTTCTCAAGATGCGCGCCAAGTGTCAGTGAGTGAGAACCGGCAGAGAGGTCGCCAATGTCAATGGTAACGGTCTGCCAGCCGCTGTCATAGGCAGAACCACCATCACCGTCACCTTCATGGGTCGCGACCTCATACTGTACGCCGTCGATTTCGACCATAACGGTTCCGTCTTCGTCGCTTTCGAAGTTTGCGCCGCGCTCCATACGATAACTGAACGTAATGGAGCCGGAGCCTTCACTATCGACGGTGAAATTCATCGAATGACCGCCGGAAAGATCGGTCTTGTCGTGACCGTCGATACCACCAAGTGTGACGCTCAGGTCACCGCCACTGGACGAGCCACTCTCGTAGTACTGATTATAGCTGGAGGCATTGTCGTCACTGAAGACGCCGTCGCTATAGGTGAACCCGTCAGCACCAGACGAGAAGTCAGCCGAAACAACGGTCTGCGATGCACCGCCTTCATCGATAACGCTGAAGGAGAGCGACACATCGTCAGCGGACGCACCATCCGCAGGCGTAATCGTCAGACCTTCAAGATCATCACCGGAAAGGGTCCAAGTCCCATTGCCATTGTCCGTGCCGGCAGAGAGAGTTGCACCTTCCGGAACACCCTCAACGACGACCGATCGGTCATCTTCCGCGTTAGCCGCATCAATCGTCGACTGCGAAACGTCGACGGCCGTCGCGCCGCCTTGTGCGGTTCCCTCGCCCACGCTTGCGCTCAGGGTCGGGGCGTCGGCCACGCCTGTCACGTCGACGTCGAGCGTCGCCGTATTGGTCGTCGTTGCACCACTCGACTCTTCAGTCGTGGTCGTCGTGACCGTCAGTGAGAAATCCTCATTCGAGTTCGCAGGCGGCTTGATGGAGAGACCCTCGACCTGCCGTTCAGTCAATTCGACGGAGTTGCCGGAGAAATTGATCTCGTTGCCGTCGCCGTCATAGAGCGTTGCGCCATCCGGAATATCGGACAGCGTGATCGTCATCGTTTCCGAACCGTCGGTATCGAGCTGCGTCACGTCGATATCAAGCGCAATCACACTGTCCTCGTTGCCGGCCGCATCCGTAGCGCTGATTTCCGCGCCCTCAGCCGACTGGTCGAGTTCCGGAACGGAAATCGTCAGTGAGCCGGTGGTCGTCGCCGTATCGCCGTCATTCTCCGTCGAGATCGCTGTCACGGAGACATCGAAGTCCTCAACACCGGACGGCAGGCTGACCGACAGGCCATCCAGATCGCCGCCATCCACTGTCCAGCTGCCGTCCTCATTCTGTACGCCAGCGCTCAGCACAGCGCCTTCCGGAAGATCATCGATGGTAACGGTAAGGGTTTCCGACCCGTCCGTATCCGTCAGCAATGCAGAAACATCGAGCTCAGCGCTGAAACCGAAGCCGTCACCGGCACTGACCGTCTGCGTCGCCAGCACATCGCCATTCTCGTCGGCGACCGTCAGCGTGATGTCGTGGGGGCCGCCGTCGCCTTCGGCAAGGGTAACCTCCAGATTGCCAACATCCCCGGCATCCACGGTCCAGGTGCCGTCCTCGTTCTCGGTGCCAACGTTGAGCGTCGCGCCGTCCGGCACACCCGAGACAATGACGCTGACGTCACCGCCGCCGACTTCGTCCGGGATCGAGTAGTGTCCGCCCTCCTCGAGCACGACCCCTTCGGGCGGCTCGGCGTACAGCATGTCACCGGAAATGGTGGTGCCGTTAAGCTCCACGTTGAGTTCCTGGCCGCCACCATTCTCCCAATACGTGATTTCGATGGGATAAAGACCGGCTTCCTCGACCGTAAACGTGCCGCTGGAATCATCAGGCGCCCGATTGCCGTCAAACTCGGTGACGGTTGCGCCGCCGACGTTCAGACGGAATCCGTCATCGGAGGTCGTGGTGAACGTGTGCTCGCCAGGTTCAAGGTAAATGAATCCCGTCAACTGTACTGCAAATGTATCGGCGCTTGCCGACAGGCTGGCATCGGCACTATCCGCATCGTCGCCAAGGAAGTCGTCGATAGTGCTGCCACCTGAATAGTTGACATCCGTCGACGTAAAGTTCGCCGTCGGCGCGTTTCCGTCAATTAAGCTGTCGATCTGGCTAAGATTGCTGAGGCTGCTCGAAGTGTCATAGACAGCACCCGACAGCCCCGATCCGCCCGGTAGTTCGTAAGGCTCCGAGCCGCCGTTTTCGATCGCCGACGTAATGTCTTCTGACACATCGATATCGACAGTGTGCTGTAGTGCCGTTGCCGTCGAATCACCGGTTTCCAGATTCGGCTCATCGGCAACCCCCGTCACATCAACGTCAATCGTGCCGGTAGTCGTCGCGGTGTCGTTTCCATCGGTCGTCGTCACTTCGACGCTGAGCTGGAAATCCTCGTTACTGTCGGTCGGCGGTGTAATCGTCAATCCTTCAAGCTGATCCGCCGAAAGCTCAGCAGAACCATCGGAAATATTGATCTCGTTGCCGTCGGCATCGTGCAGCTTGGCGCCTGCCGGAATATCGGTGATCGTAATAGACGTGACCTCGTCTCCGCCTGAGACGTCGATTTCCAATGCAATTGGCGAATCTTCATTACCGGCTGCATCCGTGGTTTCAACCGTCGCCGCATCGGCTTCAGCTTCAACCGTTACGGTGAAGCCCTGGCTCACCGTATTGCTGTCACCATCGTCCTCTGTCGTCGTGACGTTGAGCGTCAATGAGATGTCCCCATTGAAGTCGTCGGGCGGCAGGATGCAGACATCCGGCAGTTGATCCGCCGACACAGACCAAGTCCCGTCGCCTTCGAATGTCCCTGGTGAGAGCTGCGCACCTTCCGGCACATCCGTGATCGTGATGGTCAACGTTTCAGAACCGTCGGTATCCGTCGACATCTGGCTGTCCAGGTTAAGCTGGATCCAGTTGTCTTCGGTCCCGGTTTCGTCCTGCACTGTCGCTCCCGGCGCATCAGCGACGCCGGTCACGTCAACATCGAGCGTCGCCGTGTTGGTGGTCGTTGCGCCGCTCGACTCCTCGGTCGTCGTCGTCGTCACCGTCAGCGAGAAGTCCTCGTTGGAATCTGCCGGCGGCTTGATAGAGAGACCCTCGACCTGCCCTTCGGTCAATTCGACGGAGTTGCCGGAGAAATCAATCTCGTTGCCGTCGCCGTCATAGAGTGTGGCGCCATCCGGAATGTCGGACAGCGTGATGGTCATCGTTTCCGAGCCGTCTGTATCTAGCTGCGTGACGTCGATATCGAGCGCAATCACGCTGTCTTCATTACCGGCTGCATTCGTCGTGCTGATATCAGCACCCTCTGCCGTCTGATCGAATTCGGGCACATCGACGCTGAGTGTGGTCGAAACGGTGTTCGTGTCCCCGTCGTTCTCCGTCGAAGTCGCACTGACGGCGAGATCGAAGTCGGTCGTATCCTCGGGTACCTGGACCGTCATACCGTCCAGTTCGGCATCGGAAATATCAGCGGTACCGTTCGTGATCTCTATTTCATTGCCGTTTCCGTCGATCAGCACAGCACCGTCCGGCAGATTATCGATCGTCAACGACAGCGTCTCGGAGCCGTCCGTATCCGTCAGCCCGGACGAGATATCCAGGTCGAAGCTGACCATCGAGTCATCAATTTCAACATCGACTGTTTCTGTCGCCAGCGTCGTATCCCAATCATCGCCGGTAACAATCTGGAAATTGTCGATATACATGCCTTCACCCGAAGACGTCGTATCAACGCTAATTCCGACTTGCGCCTGACCGTTCTCGTCCAGGGTCACCGTGAACGAATGGCTTCCCCAACCATCGGAGTCGTTGATGACCTCGACGCCATTTGCAGACACCTCGAGGTAATCGGTATAGGAACTGCCTTCGTCCCAACCGCCATATGCATCGTAATCGAAGGAAATGGTGACGGTCTGGCCGGCATGCTCTTCGCCGAAGTCGAATGTCTTGACGGCATTATCGTCATAATCGATCTGCATCTTGCCGTCGACGCAGCCACTCTCACCACTCCAGCCGTCGGCACTGTTCGAAAAGTCCTCTGAGACAAGCGTCTCGCCGGCTTCACCCGGGCCTTCGACCGTAATCGTCAGCGATACGTCGTCGTCGGAACCATCCGCCGGCGTAATCGTCAGGTCGCTGAGATCTTCGGCATCCAGCGTCCAGGTACCATCGCCGTTATCCGTACCACCGGAAAGCGTCGCACCGGCCGGCACGCCGGAGACCGTGACCGTGGCACCTGCAGTACCGGCCACCGAGATCGTATTTTCGGAAACATCGACATCCGTCGTGCCACCGGTCTGGGTGCCCTCACCTACGCTGGCGCTCAGCGTCGGAGCATCGGCCACGCCGGTCACATCGACATCGAGTGTTGCCGTGTTGGTCGTTGTGGCACCAGTCGACTCTTCTGTCGTCGTCGTCGTCACCGTCAGCGAGAAGTCCGCATTGCTGTCGGTCGGCGGTTGAATAGAGAGACCCTCAAGCTGCTCCTCGGTCAGTTCAACGGAGCCGCCAGAAACCTGAATTTCATTGCCGTCACCGTCGTAAAGCGTTGCGCCATCCGGAATGTCGGAAAGCGTGATGGTCATGGTTTCCGAACCGTCGGCATCAAGTTGCGTCACGTCGATATCCAGTGCGATGACGCTGTCTTCATGGCCGGTCGCATTCGTCGTGTCGATGTCGGCACCTTCAGCCGTCTGGTCGAGTTCAACACCGCCCGCGCTCAGCGTCGTCGTCACGGTGTTCGTATCGCCGTCATCTTCGGTCGCCGTAGCACTGACGGTGAAGTCGAAGGCTTCGTCCGCGCCATCACCACTCAATGTTACGGTAAGGCCGTCAAGATCATCCGCACTCAGCGTCCAACTGCCATCTTCGTTCTGCTCACCGGCACTCAACACGGCACCGTCCGGCAGATCGTCGACTGTAATCGTCAGCGATTCAGAACCGTCGATATCAGTCAGATTCGCGGAGATGTCGAGCGGGTACTCAACCGACGTTTCACCACCTTCCGTCGTCGTAAAATCGATCGAGTGAATGAGGTAATCGTCATTCTCACCTGACGCCGAGAACACGATCTGGTCGAACGAACCTCCGTCATCGGCCGTCAAAGTTACTGGCGCATCGACGTTGTCCGTGACGCCATCAACCTGTCCCTCACCAACCTTCACACCATCGCGATAAATCTCGTAGGTTGCCTGCTCACCGCTATGCATCCACGCGAACGAAACATCCGCCGAAGAAATATCATCATCGAACGACACAACGATTTGCTCGGAAACATCGTGATCCGAGTTGTAGCCAAGCTCCGAATTGGCGGCGTCTGGCGTGCTGCCGGCAACGCCGATTCCACCCGGGCTCTGATTATAGGTCAGGTTGTCGGCTGACGCATCGGACAGGGTGCCGTCCGAGTTAACGCTCCTGCCTGTCACGGTAAAGCCAGCGTCTGTGTCCGTATAGTTATCGGCATCGATCGTGACCTCGACCTCTTCACCGCCTGTCTGGATGATCGTCGGCTCACCCAGCGACGCCGTGAGGCCCGGTGCGTCGGCCACGCCGGTCACATCGACGTCGATGGTGCCGTCGACGGTCACGGTCTGCCCGTCCTCTTCCGTCGTGACGGATACACCGAGCGTGAAATCAACGTTCGAGTCATCCGGCGGCGTGATCGTCAGGCCCTCGAGCTGATCCTCCGTCAACTCAGCGGAACCGTTCGTGATCGTAATCTCGTTACCGTCAGCGTCATGCAGCTTCGCACCGCCAGGAATGTCCGTCAGCGTAATCGACGAGATGTCGTCAACGCTGGAGACATCGATATCGAGCGCAATGGCGCTGTCTTCGTTGCCCGCAGCGTCCGTCGTGGTCAGATCGGCTTCATCGACAACTGCCGAGACATCGATGGAGGCCGTGCCCGTGTCCGTCGCTGTCCCGTCGGAGACCGTGTACTCGAACGTCTCCGTGCCGTTCCAGTTCTCATCCGGATTGAACGTCACTGTGCCGTCTTCGTTCAGCGTCACCGTGCCGTAGCCCACGTCCACACTCTCGCCGGCGGCGATATCCTGGCCGTCGATCTGCGTCACCGTCAGCGTGTCGCCGTCGAGATCGGTGTCGTTGGCCGTCAGGTCGAGCGTGACGGCGTTGTCCTCGGTCGTCGTCGCCGTGTCATCGGTGGCGACAGGGCCGTCGTTGACCGCACTCACGTCAATCGACGCGGTACCGGTATCGGTGGCCGTCCCGTCGGACACCGTATACTCGAACGTCTCCGTCCCGTTCCAGTTCTCGTCCGGATTGAACGTCACCGTGCCGTCTTCGTTCAGCGTCACCGTGCCGTAGCCCACGTCCACACTCTCGCCGGCGGCAATGTCCTGACCGTCGATCTGCGTCACCGTCAGCGTGTCGCCGTCGAGATCGGTGTCGTTGGCGGTGAGATCGAGCGTGACCGCATTGTCTTCCGTCGTCGTCGCCGTGTCATCGGTGGCCACAGGGCCGTCGTTCACAGCCGAGACATCGATGGAGGCCGTACCCGTGTCCGTCGCGGTCCCGTCGGACACCGTGTACTCGAACGTCTCCGTGCCGTTCCAGTTCTCGTCCGGATTGAACGTCACCGTGCCGTCTTCGTTCAGCGTCACCGTGCCGTAGCCGACGTCCACACTCTCGCCGGCGGCGATATCCTGGCCGTCGATCTGGGTGACGGTGAGCGTGTCGCCGTCGAGGTCCGTGTCGTTGGCGGTGAGATCCAGCGTGACCGCGTTGTCTTCGGTCGTCGTCGCCGTGTCATCGGTGGCGACAGGGCCGTCGTTGACCGCATCGACATCGACGGTAAACGTCGACGTCGTGGTCGCGGTGTCGCCATCGTTCTCTTCCGACGTCGCAGTGATCGTCAGATCGAAAGAACCATTGTAATTGTCCGGCGCGGTGATGGTTAGCCCCGAGAGTTGATCAGCACCAACCTCAGCGGAACCGTCAGTAATCGTAACTTCATTACCGTTCGCATCGGTCAAAACCATGCCATCCGGAATATCCGAAATCGTCACCGACAGCGTTTCGGAACCGTCGGTATCCGTCAGGGCCGAGGAGAGATCAAGGGCAATTGCCGTATCCTCATCGCCGGTTACATCGTTTGCAGTTAGCGTGGGTGTATCGGCGTCGCCAATCACATCCACATCGATGGTTGCCGAACTGGTAGAGATGGCACCGGAGGACTCCTCGACGCTCGTCGTCGTCACCGTCAGCGAGAAATCTTCATTGGAATCGTCTGGCGGCGTGATCGTCAGGCCCTCAAGCTGCGCCTGCGTCACTTCAGCAGACCCGCCCGAAATATCTATTTCGTTTCCATTGGCGTCCGTCAGAACCGCACCGTCAGGAATATCCGAAATAGTAATCGTCAGATTTTCGGATCCATCCGTATCAAGCTGCGTCACGTCGATATCCAGCGCGATAGCCGTATCTTCCGTACCGGCGGCATCGGAAACGTCGATCGTCGCGCCCTCCGCCGTGGTGTCGGTCGCCGTACCGCTCGTCGAGACCGTCTGCGACACGGTCGCCGTATCGCCGTCGTTCTCGGTCGCCGTCGCGCTGACTGAGAGATCAAAAGACTGTCCGGCATCGTCGCCGCGCAGCGTAACCGTCAAACCGTCCAGATCGCCGGATTCGAGCGTCCAGGAACCGTCTTCGTTCTGCGTGCCGGCACTCAGTACGGCGCCGTCCGGCAACCCGTCAACGGTGATCGAGAGCGATTCGGAACCGTCCGTATCCGTCAACCCGGACGAGATATCCAGGTCGTACGTCACGACAGTCTCGGTATTCGCGTCTGGCCACTGTACGATATCCGCGTTCCCGATCACCTGACCGTCACCGAACGCAAGTGCCTCGATGTTGTTGACCGTCAGAGTCTGGCCTGTATCCAGATCGACAACCTGCGCGCTGATCTGGCCGTTGTTGTTGGTCAGGTTATTGATCTGGTAGGAATCGGCAGGTTTGGTCATCATCACGGTGTCCTGACCGGAAGCCCCGTGAACGGCGGTATTACCCCCTATGTCACCGTTGAAGACCACCTGGTCACCGCCGGAACCAAGGTTGATATTGTTGCCACCACCTGTATCGCCGTTGATCACCAGAAGGTCATCGCCAGCCTGCATGGAAATGTTCTGGTTCATCGGCATGCCATCAAGGACGACGACATCGTCACCGGACGTCGTCGTACCGCTGGTGGTCTCCATGCTGTCCCAGCCGCCTTCACCGGTGTCCTCGTAACTGACCTGCGGCTCGCCCAGCGAGACGCTCAGCGTCGGTGCGTCGGCCACGCCGGTCACATCGACGTCGATGGTGCCGTCGACGGTCACGGTCTGCCCGTCCTCTTCCGTCGTGACGGATACACCGAGCGTGAAATCAACGTTCGAGTCATCCGGCGGCGTGATCGTCAGGCCCTCGAGCTGATCCTCCGTCAACTCAGCGGAACCGTTCGTGATCGTAATCTCGTTACCGTCAGCGTCATGCAGCTTCGCACCGCCAGGAATGTCCGTCAGCGTAATCGACGAGATGTCGTCAACGCTGGAGACATCGATATCGAGCGCAATGGCGCTGTCTTCGTTGCCAGTAGCGTCCGTCGTGGTCAGATCGGCTTCATCGACCACAGCCGAGACATCAATGGAGGCCGTCCCCGTGTCCGTCGCGGTGCCGTCGGAGACCGTGTACTCGAACGTCTCCGTGCCGTTCCAGTTCTCGTCCGGATTGAACGTCACCGTGCCGTCTTCGTTCAGCGTCACCGTGCCGTAACCGACGTCCACACTCTCGCCGGCGGCGATATCCTGGCCGTCGATCTGGGTGACGGTGAGCGTGTCCCCGTCGAGGTCCGTGTCGTTGGCGGTGAGATCCAGCGTGACGGCGTTGTCTTCGCTGGTGGTGGCGGTATCGTCGGTGGCGACCGGGCCGTCGTTCACGGCAGAGACATCGATGGAGGCCGTGCCCGTGTCCGTCGCGGTGCCGTCGGACACCGTATACTCGAACGTCTCCGTCCCGTTCCAGTTCTCGTCCGGATTGAACGTGACGGTGCCGTCTTCGTTCAGCGTCACGGTGCCATAACCGACGTCCACACTCTCGCCGGCGGCGATATCCTGGCCGTCGATCTGCGTCACCGTCAGCGTGTCGCCATCGAGGTCCGTGTCGTTGGCGGTGAGATCCAGCGTGACCGCGTTGTCTTCGCTGGTGGTGGAGGTATCGTCCGTCGCCACCGGGCCGTCGTTCACAGCCGAGACATCGATGGAGGCCGTGCCCGTGTCCGTCGCGGTCCCGTCGGAGACCGTGTACTCGAACGTCTCCGTGCCGTTCCAGTTCTCGTCCGGATTGAACGTCACCGTGCCGTCTTCGTTCAGCGTCACCGTGCCGTAGCCCACGTCCACACTCTCGCCGGCGGCGATATCCTGGCCGTCGATCTGCGTCACCGTCAGCGTGTCGCCGTCGAGGTCCGTGTCGTTGGCGGTGAGATCGAGCGTGACGGCATTGTCCTCGGTCGTCGTCGCCGTGTCATCGGTGGCGACAGGGCCGTCGTTGACCGCACTCACGTCGATCGACGCCGTACCGGTATCGGTGGCGGTGCCGTCGGAGACCGTGTACTCGAACGTCTCCGTGCCGTTCCAGTTCTCGTCCGGATTGAACGTCACCGTGCCGTCTTCGTTCAGCGTCACCGTGCCGTAGCCCACGTCCACACTCTCGCCGGCGGCAATGTCCTGGCCGTCGATCTGGGTGACGGTGAGCGTGTCGCCGTCGAGATCGGTGTCGTTGGCGGTGAGATCCAGCGTGACCGCGTTGTCTTCGCTGGTGGTGGCGGTATCGTCGGTGGCGACCGGGCCGTCGTTCACAGCCGAGACATCAATGGAGGCCGTCCCCGTGTCCGTCGCGGTGCCGTCGGAGACCGTGTACTCGAACGTCTCCGTCCCGTTCCAGTTCTCGTCCGGATTGAACGTCACCGTGCCGTCTTCGTTCAGCGTCACCGTGCCGTAACCGACATCGACACTCTCGCCGGCCGCAATGTCCTGGCCGTCGATCTGCGTCACCGTCAGCGTGTCGCCGTCGAGATCGGTGTCGTTGGCGGTGAGATCCAGCGTAACCGCGTTGTCCTCGGTCGTCGTCGCCGTGTCATCGGTGGCGACCGGGCCGTCGTTCACGGCAGAGACATCGATGGAGGCCGTGCCCGTGTCCGTCGCGGTGCCGTCGGAGACCGTGTACTCGAACGTCTCCGTGCCGTTCCAGTTCTCATCCGGATTGAACGTCACCGTGCCGTCTTCGTTCAGCGTCACCGTGCCGTAGCCCACGTCCACACTCTCGCCGGCGGCGATATCCTGGCCGTCGATCTGCGTCACCGTCAGCGTGTCGCCGTCGAGATCGGTGTCGTTGGCAGTGAGATCCAGCGTGACGGCGTTGTCTTCGCTGGTGGTGGCGGTATCGTCGGTGGCGACAGGGCCGTCGTTCACAGCCGAGACATCGATGGAGGCGGTACCGGTATCGGTGGCCGTCCCGTCGGAGACCGTGTACTCGAACGTCTCCGTCCCGTTCCAGTTCTCGTCCGGATTGAACGTCACCGTGCCGTCTTCGTTCAGCGTCACCGTGCCGTAGCCCACGTCCACACTCTCGCCGGCGGCGATATCCTGGCCGTCGATCTGCGTCACCGTCAGCGTGTCGCCGTCGAGGTCCGTGTCGTTGGCGGTGAGGTCCAGCGTGACCGCGTTGTCCTCGGTCGTCGTCGCCGTGTCATCGGTGGCGACCGGGCCGTCGTTCACAGCCGAGACATCGATGGAGGCCGTGCCCGTGTCCGTCGCGGTGCCGTCGGAGACCGTGTATTCGAACGTCTCCGTGCCGTTCCAGTTCTCATCCGGATTGAACGTCACCGTGCCGTCTTCGTTCAGCGTCACCGTGCCGTAGCCGACATCGACGGATTCACCCGCCGCAATGTCCTGGCCGTCGATCTGGGTGACGGTGAGCGTGTCGCCGTCGAGGTCCGTGTCGTTGGCGGTGAGATCCAGCGTGACGGACTGATCTTCACTGGTCGTCGCCGTGTCATCGGTGGCGACAGGGCCGTCGTTCACGGCAGAGACATCAATGGAGGCCGTGCCCGTGTCCGTCGCGGTGCCGTCGGAGACCGTGTACTCGAACGTCTCCGTGCCGTTCCAGTTCTCGTCCGGATTGAACGTCACCGTGCCGTCTTCGTTCAGCGTCACCGTGCCGTAGCCGACGTCCACACTCTCGCCGGCGGCGATATCCTGGCCGTCGATCTGGGTGACGGTGAGCGTGTCCCCGTCGAGGTCCGTGTCGTTGGCGGTGAGATCCAGCGTGACGGCGTTGTCTTCGCTGGTGGTGGCGGTATCGTCGGTGGCGACCGGGCCGTCGTTCACGGCAGAGACATCGATGGAGGCCGTGCCCGTGTCCGTCGCGGTGCCGTCGGAGACCGTGTACTCGAACGTCTCCGTCCCGTTCCAGTTCTCGTCCGGATTGAACGTGACGGTGCCGTCTTCGTTCAGCGTCACGGTGCCATAACCGACGTCCACACTCTCGCCGGCGGCGATATCCTGGCCGTCGATCTGCGTCACCGTCAGCGTGTCGCCGTCGAGATCGGTGTCGTTGGCGGTGAGATCCAGCGTGACCGCGTTGTCTTCGCTGGTGGTGGAGGTATCGTCCGTCGCCACCGGGCCGTCGTTCACAGCCGAGACATCGATGGAGGCCGTGCCCGTGTCCGTCGCGGTCCCGTCGGAGACCGTGTACTCGAACGTCTCCGTGCCGTTCCAGTTCTCGTCCGGATTGAACGTCACCGTGCCGTCTTCGTTCAGCGTCACCGTGCCGTAGCCCACGTCCACACTCTCGCCGGCGGCGATATCCTGGCCGTCGATCTGCGTCACCGTCAGCGTGTCGCCGTCGAGGTCCGTGTCGTTGGCGGTGAGATCGAGCGTGACGGCATTGTCCTCGGTCGTCGTCGCCGTGTCATCGGTGGCGACAGGGCCGTCGTTGACCGCACTCACGTCGATCGACGCCGTACCGGTATCGGTGGCGGTGCCGTCGGAGACCGTGTACTCGAACGTCTCCGTGCCGTTCCAGTTCTCGTCCGGATTGAACGTCACCGTGCCGTCTTCGTTCAGCGTCACCGTGCCGTAGCCCACGTCCACACTCTCGCCGGCGGCAATGTCCTGGCCGTCGATCTGGGTGACGGTGAGCGTGTCGCCGTCGAGATCGGTGTCGTTGGCGGTGAGATCCAGCGTGACCGCGTTGTCTTCGCTGGTGGTGGCGGTATCGTCGGTGGCGACCGGGCCGTCGTTCACAGCCGAGACATCAATGGAGGCCGTCCCCGTGTCCGTCGCGGTGCCGTCGGAGACCGTGTACTCGAACGTCTCCGTCCCGTTCCAGTTCTCGTCCGGATTGAACGTCACCGTGCCGTCTTCGTTCAGCGTCACCGTGCCGTAACCGACATCGACACTCTCGCCGGCCGCAATGTCCTGGCCGTCGATCTGCGTCACCGTCAGCGTGTCGCCGTCGAGATCGGTGTCGTTGGCGGTGAGATCCAGCGTAACCGCGTTGTCCTCGGTCGTCGTCGCCGTGTCATCGGTGGCGACCGGGCCGTCGTTCACGGCAGAGACATCGATGGAGGCCGTGCCCGTGTCCGTCGCGGTGCCGTCGGAGACCGTGTACTCGAACGTCTCCGTGCCGTTCCAGTTCTCATCCGGATTGAACGTCACCGTGCCGTCTTCGTTCAGCGTCACCGTGCCGTAGCCCACGTCCACACTCTCGCCGGCGGCGATATCCTGGCCGTCGATCTGCGTCACCGTCAGCGTGTCGCCGTCGAGATCGGTGTCGTTGGCAGTGAGATCCAGCGTGACGGCGTTGTCTTCGCTGGTGGTGGCGGTATCGTCGGTGGCGACAGGGCCGTCGTTCACAGCCGAGACATCGATGGAGGCGGTACCGGTATCGGTGGCCGTCCCGTCGGAGACCGTGTACTCGAACGTCTCCGTCCCGTTCCAGTTCTCGTCCGGATTGAACGTCACCGTGCCGTCTTCGTTCAGCGTCACCGTGCCGTAGCCCACGTCCACACTCTCGCCGGCGGCGATATCCTGGCCGTCGATCTGCGTCACCGTCAGCGTGTCGCCGTCGAGGTCCGTGTCGTTGGCGGTGAGGTCCAGCGTGACCGCGTTGTCCTCGGTCGTCGTCGCCGTGTCATCGGTGGCGACCGGGCCGTCGTTCACAGCCGAGACATCGATGGAGGCCGTGCCCGTGTCCGTCGCGGTGCCGTCGGAGACCGTGTATTCGAACGTCTCCGTGCCGTTCCAGTTCTCATCCGGATTGAACGTCACCGTGCCGTCTTCGTTCAGCGTCACCGTGCCGTAGCCGACATCGACGGATTCACCCGCCGCAATGTCCTGGCCGTCGATCTGGGTGACGGTGAGCGTGTCGCCGTCGAGGTCCGTGTCGTTGGCGGTGAGATCCAGCGTGACGGACTGATCTTCACTGGTCGTCGCCGTGTCATCGGTGGCGACAGGGCCGTCGTTTGTACCGGTGACCGTTACCGTCGCGGTCGCGGTATCAAAACCGCCCTGCCCGTCGGAAATCGTATACGTGATTTCGACATCCTGGGACTCGCCATCATCCAGTGCATCGAAACCGTCGCCCGGGGTAAATGTGATCGTTCCATCCGGGTTGATGACCACCGTACCATCGACGCCGCTCTCCACCGTCGCATTGGTGACCGTCAGCGTATCACCGTCGAGGTCGGTGTCGTTGGCCAGCACGTTAATCGTGACACTGCTGTCCTCATCAGTGGTCGCGGTGTCGTCGTTGGCTTCCGGACCGTCGTTGGTGTTGTCCACGGTCACCGTGATGGTCGCCGTTTCCGTCACGCCGGCTGTATCCTGATTTTCCGCCTCCGTGGACGTCGCCGTCACGTTGAGATCGAACGTACCGTTGTAATCCGCCGGCGGTGTAATCTGGAGACCTGCCAGATCGGCCGGGTCAATTTCCGCAATGCCCTCGGTGATGGTGATGTTGGTCCCATCAGCCGTCGTCAGAACAGAGCCATTCGGAATGTTGGAAATCGTGATCGACAATGTTTCCGACCCGTCCGTATCGGTCAGCGCGGAAGCAATATCGAGATTGATCGCAGTGTCCTCCTGACCGGTCGCATCAGAGACACTCAAATTCGGGTCATCGGCCACCGCCTCGACCGCAACATTAAGGGTTTCGGTCGTCGTATTCGTGCTGTCCCCGTCCGTCGTCGTCACCGCGACATTCAGTGCAAAATCGGTATCCGAATTCTCCGGTGGCAGGATACTGAGTTCATTTAACTGATCTGGCGTTAACTCAACAGAACCATCAGTCACCTCAATGGTTTGTGTATTGCCGTCACCGTCGACATAGGTCAGCACAGCACCGTCAGGAATGCCATCGATCGCAATGGAGACCGTTTCTGAATCGTCCCCTGCCGTCACATCGATATCAAGCGGTATGACCGTATCTTCGAACCCGGAAGCATCGGCCAGGTCAACAGTGGCACCGTCCGCAACAGCATCGACGTTGACCGCAATTGAGCCCAACGTTTCCGCAGTGTCACCACCGTCAGCTTCGGTCGATGTCGCCGTAACGGCAAGATCGAACGTGCCGGAGAAATCATCAGGTGGCGTGATCGTCAGGCCGGTCAGCTGATCCGGCGTCAATGTTGCGGTACCGGTTTCATCACCCCAGGTGATGTCGATGACGTTGCCGGAACCGTCAGTAAGGACAGAACCTTGCGGGATATCGGCGATCGTCACAGACAAAGATTCAGAACCGTCCGTATCCGTGAGCGCAGGCGATATGTCGAGGGCAATCGCCGTATCCTCGTCACCAGTCGCCGTACCGGTCAAGTCGAGCGTCGGCGCGTCCGCATCGGCGGCAACGCTGACATCAAGCTCGCCGGAAACTGTCGTCGTATCGTCCCCGTCGGTGGTCGTTACAGAAACACTCAGCGTGAAATCCGCGTCCGAGTCCTCTGGCGGCGTAATGGTCAAACCGGTCAACTGGTCCGGCGTCAATGTCGCGGAACCATCCGTGACGGAAATCTCATTACCTTGGCCATCGGTCAGAACGGCACCGTCCGGAATATCGGAGATGGTTACCGAAACGGACTCCGACGAATCAGTCGCTTCCGCAGTGATGTTGAGTGCAATTGCCTGGTCTTCAGTGCCGGCGGCGTCGGTCGTTGTCAGGTCGGCCTCATCGGCGACCGCATCCACATTGACCGTAATCGAGCCAAGCGTTTCCGCGGTATCACCGCCATCGGCTTCGGTCGACGTTGCCGTAACGGCAAGATCGAACGTGCCGGAGAAATCGTCAGGCGGCGTGATGGTCAGGCCGGACAGTTGACCCGGCGTCAGCGTGGCGGTGCCGGTCTCGTCACCCCAGGTAATGTCGATGAGATTCCCCGCACCGTCAGTCAGCACGGACCCTTCCGGGATATCGGAAATGGAAATCGAGAGGGTTTCCGAACCATCCGTGTCCGTCAGCGCCGCAGAAATATCGAGGCCAATCGCCGTATCTTCGTCACCGGAGGCCGCTTCCGTAAGGTCGAGCGTCGGCGCGTCCGCATCCGCCGCAACATCCACGAACAGGTCACCGGAGACGATGGCTGAATCGTCGCCGTCCGTCGTGGTCACTTCCACATGCAGCGTGAAGTTGTCATCGGAGTTTTCCGGCGGCGTCACCGTTAATCCTGTCAATTGATCCGGCGACAAAGTGGCTGAGCCGTCCGTAATGGTAATTTCGTTGCCCTGGCCGTCGGTCAGCACGGCCCCGTCCGGAATGTCGGAAATCGTCACCGAGACGGATTCCGAACCATCCGCGTCCGTCGATTCAGCCGTGATATTGAGTGCTATCGCCTGATCTTCGGTACCCGCCGCGTCCGTCACCGTCAGATCGGCCTCGTCCGCGACCGCATCGACATTGACCGTGATCGAACCCAGTGTTTCCGCGGTATCGCCACCGTCGGCTTCGGTCGACGTCGCCGTAACCGAAAGATCAAAGGTACCGGAGAAGTCCTCCGGCGGCGTGATCGTCAGACCGGTCAGCTGATCCGGGCTCAGCGTCGCTTCGCCGCCCGAGACCGCGATCTCGTTGCCGGCACCGTCGGTCAGCACGGCACCGTCCGGAATGTCGGAAATCGTGATCGACAGGCTCTCCGAGCCATCCGTGTCCGTCAGCGCGGACGAGATATCGAGCGCAATCGCCGTGTCTTCGTCGCCGGTTGCCGTTTCAGTCAGATCGAGAGACGGCGCATCCGCATCGGCCGCAACGCTGACATCGAGCGAACCGGAAACAGTGGCCGTGTCGTCACCGTCCGTCGTCGTCACCGAGACATCTAGCGTGAAATCCGCATCCGAATTTTCCGGCGGCGTAATCGTCAACCCGGTCAACTGGTCGGGTGTCAGCGTCGCCGCGCCGTCCGTAATCGTAATTTCGTTACCTTGGCCGTCAGTCAGCACAGCCCCATCCGGAATGTCTGAAATCGTGACAGAGACGGATTCCGAACCATCCGCATCCGTCGATTCAGCCGTGATGTTGAGTGCAATCGCCTGATCTTCGGTACCCGCCGCATCCGTCGTCGTCAGATCCGCCTCGTCCGCAACTGCATCGACATTGATCGTGATCGTGTCGGTGGCGGTGGCGGTATCACCACCATTCGCTTCGGTAGACGTTGCCGCTACCGAGAGATCGAAGGTCCCGGAATAGTCTTCCGGCGGCGTGATCGTCAGGTTGTCGAGCAGCGTAGCGTCATTTGCGAAATCATCGGCGGAAATGGTCCATGTCCCGTCGCCGTTATCCGTACCCGCAGAGAGGACTGCGCCGTCCGGCACACCGGAAATCGTGATTGACAGGGACTCCGATCCGTCGGTGTCCGTCACGGCGGCGGAAATGTCGATTGAGATCGCCGTATCCTCGAGACCCGTCGCAGACTCTGCAAGATTCAATGACGGCGTATCTGCATCCGCATCGACTTGAACCAGCAACTCAACTGGGTCGTCGTCGTCAGCACGCACGGAGAGCGTGAAGTCCGTGTCAGAATCTTCAGGTGGAATGATTGCCAGATTCTCGAAGTCGAAGACGGTATAGGTACCATCACCGTTGTCGGTCGCACCAACCAGGCTCGCCCCATGCGGGACACCGGAGATCGTTACTTCCGTGGCTTCGCCCGGATCGATCTGCAGATGAATCGGCTGATCCTCGACGCCGATCGCCGTTTCGACATCAAGTGCGCCTTCAATTTCAACCTCGAAGGTGCTGACGTCGATGCCGCCGTCGGTCGAAATCGCCGTCACCTGAACGCTAAAGGTGCCTTCGTAATCCTGCGGCGGCGTCATAACGAGGCCGGAAACTTCGCCGGCGCTCAACGACCATGTGCCGTCGCCGTTGTCGGTGCCTTTATTTAGCACCGAACCTTCCGGGATGCCGCTCAGGATAAGCGTATCGACGGACTCCGTCGTCGACGGGTCCATGAATGCCTGAATTTGAAGCTCGACATCCGTATCTTCGGTGCCGGTAACGTTTTCGGTTTCCAGGACCGGGTTGTCGAGCACCGGCGTCACCGTCACGCCAAACGTCGACGTCACGGTAGCTTCGTCGCCACCGTCCGTCTCGGTGGCCGTCGCACTGACTTCGAGGTTGAAGTCACCGTAATAGTCTTGCGGCGGTGTGATCGACAGGCTGTCCAACAGATCCGGATTGTTCGCGAATTCATCCGCCGCGATCGTCCATGTGCCGTCGCCATTGCTCGTTCCGTAGTTCAGCGTCGAGCCGTCAGGAATGTTGGCAATCGTGATCGACAGCGTTTCCGAACCATCAAGGTCGGTCAGGGATGCCGAAATATCCAATGGAATTGCCGTATCCTCGGCACCGGACACGCTGCCGGTCGAAAGGGTCGGATCATCGGCTTCTTCTGACGGCTCGACGGCGCCCTCTACATCTATGGTAACCGTTGCCGTCGACGTCCCGCCGTTGCCGTCGGTGATCGTATAATTGAAGTCCGTCTCGCCGTTCCAGTCGGCATCCGGCGTAAACGTAAATGTCCCGTCGCCGTTGTCGACGATAGTACCGTTGTCCGGTTGCTCGAACGACGTAATGGTCAACGTATCGCCGTCAATATCGGTATCGTTGGACAAGATGTCCGCAGCACTAAAGGTGATCGGCGTGTCTTCTTCACCGGAGAAGTAATCGTCTACCGCAACCGGGGGATCGTTGATCCCGTCGATGTCGATCGTAACGGTGGCCGTCGACTGGCTCGCACCGTCGGTAATCGTGTACTCGAAGTTCGTCTCGCCATTCCAGTTGTCATCGGGAATGAACGAGAACGTACCGTCACCATTATCAACGATGGTGCCGTCGTCCGGCTGCGTGATGCTGGTGACCGCCAGGACCTCACTGTCCGGATCCGTATCGTTGGTCAACAGATCCTGAAGCGTAAAGACGATGGGGGTATCTTCAGTACCGGAAAACGCGTCATCGTTGGCAACCGGGGGGTCGTTTACTCCATCGACATCGATGGTGACCGTTGCCGTCGACGTACCACCATTACCGTCCGAGATGGTGTAGTTGAAATCCGTTGTTCCATCCCAGCCCGGATCGGGGGTGAAGGTGTATGTGCCGTCCTCGTTGTCGACGATCGTGCCGTTTTCGGGCTGATCGAAGCCGGTAATCGTCAGCGTGTCACCTTCCGGATCGCTGTCGTTGCTGAGCAGTTGTTCGGCAGTGATAATGATATCCGTGTTTTCGGTGCCGGAAAACGAATCATCCACGGCAACGGGCGGGTCATTCACACCTTCCGAGGTAATCGTCACCTGAGCGGTCGCGGTGCTGGTGCCGTCCGTAATCGTGTAGGTGAATTCGGTATTACCGTCCCAGCCTTCGTTCGGCGTAAACGTCAGCGTACCGTCTTCGTTTTGCGTGATCAGGCCGTCGTCTGGCTGCTCGATCTGGGTAACCGTCAGTGTATCGCCGTCCAGGTCGCTGTCATTGAGGAGCAGGTCCTCGACAGTGAAGTTTACCGGGGCGCCGTCATCGCTGATAAAGGAGTCATCTTCGGCGACAGGCGGATCATTCACATCGCCGACATCAATTGTCGCGGTTGCCGACGCGGTTTCCGTACCGTCCGTAATGGTGTAGTCGAAGGTCTCCGTGCCGTTCCAGTTTTCGTCAGGCGTGAAAGTCGCCGTTCCGTCCTCATTCAAGGTCACGGTACCGAAACCGACATCGACCGTATCACCCGGGTTTACATCCTGGCCGTCGATCTGCGTGATCGTCAGGTCGTCGCCGTCCAGATCGCTATCGTTGTCCAGCAGATCAAGTGTAACCGGCGTGTCTTCGTCGGTCGTCGCAGAATCATCGACTGCCACTGGCGGATCATTCACGCCGTCCATGTCGATGGTGACCGTCGCTTCCGCGGTGCCGCCATCCTCGTCGGTGATCGTGTAGTTGAAATTGGTTTCGCCGTTCCAGTTGGCGTCCGGCGTAAACGTGTATGTGCCGTCCAGATTATCGACGATCGTGCCGTTTGCCGGCTGTTCGAAGCTGGCGATAGAGATCGAGTCGCTATCGAGATCGAAGTCGTTGCTGAGCAACTGTTCCGCCGTAAACGTAATCGGCGTGTCCTCTAAACCGGAAAACGCGTCGTCGACGGCAACAGGATCGAGATTCACATCTACAGGCGTCGTCGGCAGAGAAGGCGTGGTCGGTTCAGACGGGGCCGTCGCTTCGGTCGGGGTCGTCGCCTCCGTAGGCGTCGTCGCTTCCGTGGGAGTTGACGGGGAAGATGCCTGCACGCCAAGGGGGTCACTTTGCGTATCCTCGTCCGTGTCTTCCCTTTCGCGACGTTCCTCGACACTCTCTTCGGGAACGATCTCTTCTCCCGGAACCGCGCCGTCGTTATCCGCAGCGCGGGCAAACTCCCGTTCCTGCCCGCCTATTTCCTCTCTGCGCTGGTCGTATTCAGGGCGGTCAAAGTTGGCTTCAATGAAATTCGGATCGTTTTCCGGCACTTCACCCAGAGCACTAATCCCTCCTTGCGGTGTAAGCACCTCACCAACAGGCGGCAAGCCGTCGGTGATTTCCTGATCGGTCAGCTGGCTACCGGTGTGAATTGTGGACATGGATTGCGACAACGCGGGTTCCGGGTTGTCGTCATCTTCGCCGAAGGCACCGTCCGGCTGGTCTTCAACGTCATCAAGCGGCGCGTCGCCGTCGCCGAACTGGCTCAGTTCATCAAGGATCCGCTGCGCTTCCGCAGATGAGGCCTCGTTGTCCTCCTCGTCCTCGTCGAATTCGTCCGGGTTCGGATTGATATCGTCTTCGGCCATGTCACTTCATCCAATTTCCAAGCGTGCACAGGGCGCAAACACCGGCGCACGCGGTTGCCAGCACCTTTGGCATACGGAGGATTTAGTAAAATGTCATGAAAAACCGAAGAATTCGGCGACTAAGCTCATGGCGATGCCCTTAGTCCCCGTTTTTGGCCCGTTTCTGCGGTTTTTGAGCTTCGAACCAGGCCGGAACGGGCCACGGCGGCATCGATTTGACGGCGCCGCCGACATGCACCTTGCCGGGCAGACGACAGGCGTCCGGAAAGTCACCGGCGCCGCGAAATTGAAACACGCTGTCGTGCACCCTGGCATGATCACGCACCAGCGGCCAGATCACGTCACGCAGGAATTCCTGATCGTTCCATTTGTTCCGGCTGTAGCCAAGTGCGACATCCGCCAATTCCCGCAGATTGGGGAGCACCCGGGCAACGCCGCCCCACATGCCGGCGAGCATCACTTCCATGTGATAGGGATGATCGCGCATGACATGAAACGGCTGATCCGAGCGGACCCAGTCGTCGACGGCGACGGCCTCCTGCATGTTGAGACGCGAGTCGGCATCGCGGCAGATGAAGCGCTCGACCGTCTCGTCATCCGACACCAGAAACCGCCACAAAGGCTTGAGTTTCAAGAGCTTGGGATTGCGGATCAGGTGCACTTCCGAGCCCAATCTGCGAAGTTCCGCGATGACCGGATCGGGGACGGAGGAATCGCAATAGAAGCGGCAACGCCAGCCGGCATAGACATTCGGCGCGAGCTGCGCATTGACGATGGCGCCGTGGGTATAGACCGGATCATCACCCCAGAGACTAAAGGCGATCACGTTCTTCGATCGGTCGGAAGGATCGAACACGCTTTCACGCGGCGTCAGCGAGAGTCCCAGGTTCATTTCCTCGAAGCGCTTGGTCGCCAGCGCGTCCTTCATCTCCAGCGCGACAGCCGCGTGCTGCAACGTCTCCGCCTCGTCGCCGGCCTGATAATGGGTGATCACGAGCGCGTTCCGGATCGGGATATCGTCCGGGTCGAGTTCAATCGCGCGCGCGATCGCATCCGCCGATTCCTTGAAGTTTTTCAATCGCCTATGGGAAACACCGAGGAGCGACCAGGCGAGCGCATCAGTCTTGCCCGCGTCCGTTTTCAGGTACCATTCGAAGAGCGGCACGGCCTCGATATCGTGGCCCATTTCCTGCGCGACGACGGCCAGAAGATAGCGCGCGCGGAGGTGATTTTCGTCCTGCTGGAGCGCCGACCGGAACGCCGTCTGTGCCTTGTCGCGTGCCCCCAGATCTCGGTGGCAGGACCCCAGCAGCGTCCAGATATCGGCCCGTTCGGGTGCATCCTTTAAAAGCTCTTCGATGATCGGGATGGCCTCGCGCTGCCTGCCGAGACGCCTGAGCGACATGGCGAGGACCAGTGCCAGACTGTTCCTGTCTGCACAATCCTGCATATTTTCCCGGGCATGGGCCGCCGCAGCCTCGAATCTTAACGCTTTATAGTGCGAAAAGGCCGTTTTAACCGCCGGTTCGGGAATCCCCCGATCGATGCCCTGTTCGATACCGTGCTCGTCCATTTCGGGTGGCATGCGCTGCAAGCAATCCCCATGTGAATCCCACGTGATTTTCCGTCACGTGACAGATACTGACAGGCCCCTCTGCGATCGGCAATCGGCGGGTCTCGTCCCTGCCCGGTCCGGGTGCTAGTGTCCGTCATCATTTTCTGCGAGGAGGAAACATTTCATGGTTCGAGTGCTGGGACGTGCAAATTCGATCAACGTCCAGAAGGTCATGTGGATCGCGGCCGAGATCGGCCTCGATGTGGAGCGTGTCGACATCGGCGGCGCGTTCGGCGGCAACGACACGGCGGACTATCTCGCCAAGAATCCGAACGGCCGCGTGCCGGTGCTGGAAGACGGCGATTTCATTCTCTGGGAATCGAACGCCATCGTCAGATACCTCGCCGAAAAATACGGATCGGCGCCGTGGAAGCCGGCCAAGATCGAAGATACCTTCCATGCCCACCAGTGGATGGACTTCTACCTGACGGTCCTGCACCCGCCGATGACGACCGTGTTCTGGACGCTGGTCCGCACGGCGCCCGAGGACCGCGACATGGATGCCTTCGCGAAAGCCGTCGACGCCGCCAACAAGGGCTGGGCCATCGTCGATGCGCACCTTGCCGACAACCCGTTCATGACCGGCACCGCGCCGACCATGGGCGACGTGCCGCTCGGCTGCGCGGCCTACCGCTGGCATAACCTGGAGGTCGACCGCACCGATCTCCCGCACCTCAAGCGCTGGTACGAAACCTTCGCCGACCGCCTCGCCTATCAGCAAAACGTCATGCTGCCACTGACGTGACAGTGCTATAAGATCGCAAGACAGACCGACGACAAAAAGCAAACTGGCAAGAAACCGGGGGGACACGATGGCCGACAAAGTCTACGGCGACTTCACGCAGGAAGAACTCGACTGGCAATACAACAACCGCGAACGCGTGCCGGAGCACGAGACGGTGCTCGCCGAATATGTCGCGCGCGGCGAAGCCTTCATCAAGAAGGCACCCCACGTGTTCGACCTTCCGTTCGGCGACACGCCTGCCGAGGTGCTCGACGTCTACCCGGCGCACGAAAGCGACGACGCCGCCCCGGTGCTGATCTTCTTTCACGGCGGCTACTGGTTCTCGCGCCATAAGGATGACTTCCGCTATATCCCGGCCGGCTTCGCACCCGCCGGTGCCATGGTCGTGGTCGTCAACTACGCACTGGTGCCGGACGTCGATCTTCCGGAACTGGTGCGCCAGTGCCGCGCCTCCGTCGCCTGGACCTACAAGAACGCGGCCGAGCACGGCGGCGATCCGAACCGCATCTTTATCTCCGGACACTCCGCGGGCGGGCACATCACGGCGATGATGAACGCGACCGACTGGTCGGACTGGGACGTCGACCCGGGCGCGATCAAGGGCAGCATGGCGATCTCCGGCCTTTATGACCTGGAGCCGATCCGCCTCAACTACATGAACCCGACGCTGGGTTTCACGCCGGAGATCGTCTCGACCCTGAGTCCGATCCACCTCAAGCCGACGCTCTCGGCCCCCATCGTCTTCGCCGTCGGTGGCGCCGAAACGCCGGAGTTCCATCGCCACAACAAGATGCTCTATGGCCCTTGGTCGGCCGCCGGCATGGCGTGTGAGGAAATCGTCGTACCCGACCTCAACCACTTTACGATCCTGGGCGACTTCTCGACCGAGGGCCGGATGCTCAATGCCCGCATGCGCGACCTGATGGGTCTTTGATGCGCGGCGATACCTCCAAATTCTCCGTCGACGTTTTCTGGTCGATGCGGAGCCCGTTCTGCTACCTGTCGCTCGACCGCCTGCTCGAGATGGAGCGCAACTTCGAGGTCTTCATCGACATCCGCCCGGTGTGGCCCATCGCGGTCAGGAAGCCCGACTTCTTCAAGACCGTGAACCCGAAGTACCGGCGCTATCACTCGGCGGACTGCACGCGGATGGCCGAATATCTGGGCATCCCGTTCCGCCGTCCGCCGGTGCCCGACCCGATCATCCAGGACGAGCAGACCATGGAGGTCGCGAAGGACCAGCCCTATATCCGCACGCTGACGTTACTGGCCGCCGCCGCGCAGGTGCGTCAGGCGGGCCTGCCGTTCATGGACAAGGTGATGCGGCTTTTGTGGGACGGGTCGACCGATAACTGGCACGAGGGCGATCATCTGCTGAACGCGATGAACGACGCCGGGCTTAACGGCCATGCGCTGCTGGCGGATATCGAGGCCGACCCGGAGCGGTTCGAACAGGTCATAACTGAGAACGAAGCCGCGCAGGAGGCCTCGGACCATTGGGGCGTGCCGCTGATGGTCTACAACGGCGAAACCTACTTCGGTCAGGACCGGGTGAACATTCTCTTGTGGCGGATGATGCAGGACGGCCTGCCGGAACGGGCTTAGCCTTCTGCCTCGTGCTTCGAGACGCTCGCGACGCTCGCTCCTCAGCATGAGGGTTTCTTTTTCTCCTCAGGATGAGGCAACAAGTTAAAACCTCATCCTGAGGAGGCCGCAGGCCGTCTCGAAGGATGCAAACCAGCAGCCTTGCAAGTTAGCTTTCAGAACCGACTTGTGCTAGCTGTTGGATTCATGATGTTTCGCAAATCCGCCGCCGTATTGATTTTGTCGCTCGTGTCGATATCAGCACTCAAAAGCAACAGCGCTTTTGCTGAAGAAATCAATCCATGCGATCAAATTGGTGCCGTTGACATCGATGAAAAGCGTGTCGGGACACCTATAAGGGGCAGCGACTACGATCCTGCGGCTGTGATAGTCGCTTGCAAGGCTGCACTCGAAAAAGACCCCGACAATCCGAGATTCCATTTTCAGTTAGGCGTCGCACTGATGGGGTCGTCTCCGGTTGACCAAAAGAAAGTTTTGGAGCATCTGAAGCGCTCCGCCGTTTCCGGGTACAAAGCAGCTTTCGTTGTGATGGTCGAAATTCTCGAAGAGGCTCAGAAATCCCAGAACTGATTGAGTTGGCGTCTCAGTAATTGGCCTGACAACACACCTCGCCCTCGTCATTCCCAAGTCATGCTTCGCAATGCTCGCTCCTCAGCATGAGGGTTTCTTTTTCTCCTCAGCATGTGGCAGTAAGTAAAAACTCATCCTGAGGAGCCCCGGACCTGATCCGGGGCGTCTCGAAGGATGGATACAACTTACTTTTTAGACCTTCGCGCCAGTCGCCGTATGAGATCGAAGTCACCATCGATCAGCGCTTCTTTCTTGGCCCGCCGCCAGCGTTTTAGTTGGCGTTCCGCGATAATGGCATCCGTTATTCGATCAAAGAGCTGTTGATAGACCAGTTCAACCGGGCGCCTATGTGATGTGAAACAGCCGAACGTCCCTGCATTATGTTCAGCGATCCGTTGCTCAAGCGACCCGCGCGTCGATCCAACGTAATATTTTCCGTCGGCGCATCTGAGCATGTAGACGTAAGCACTCACTTGATGTCCTCCCATCCTTCGAGACGGCCTTCGGCCTCCTCAGGATGAGGAGGTTCCAAATACCGTATCGAAGGACCAGAGAACCTTTTCTTCTCCTCATACTGAGGAGCGAGCGATGCGAGCGTCTCGAAGTATGAGGAGGTCCTACCCCTCGATCTTCTCCGCGTCCGGCAGCATGGCGACGAGGACGTTGGCGGCAAGCATGGTGCCCGCCAGCGCATAAAACACCGCGCCGACGCCGTAGTTGTCCGCAATCACCCCGCCCGCGACCGGCACGATGAACGAGAGCGCGGATTGGGTGCCAAAAAGCGCGCTGGTGGCGCTGCCGTGCATCCGGGGCGGCGTCAGGTCCATCATCCAGCTGTGGATGACAGGGCGAATGGCGAACAGCACGAAGCCCAGCACCGAAACACCGGCGAAGAACATGTACTCGTTCTGCGCCAGCGCCAGGAATGCGACGACGACGGTGGTACCGGTCGCCGCGCCCAGCACGATCGGACGGCGGCCGATCCTGTCCGACCACGCCCCGGCGATGGGCCCGGCGAAGAAGCCGCCGACCTGCATCGCCGTCATGCCGACGCCGGTCATCACCGGCCCGACCTTCAAGACGTTGGCGAGGTATATCGGGATGAACATCAGCAAGCCGTTCTGGGTCATCGAACGGAAGCCCGCCATCAAACAAAGCCCCATCGCGGCGCGGTCGGTGAACATCACCTTGAGACCGGAGAAATACTCGGCCGCCGTTATCTTGTTGGAGACCTGGCCGTCCGCGTCCTTGTCCATGCGCGCGATGGACACCAGAATCAGGGCCGCGATCACGAGTACCGGCATGCTGCCCCAGAGCGCGGTGTCGCGCCACGTGAGCACCGTCAGCAACGCACCGACACAGAGCGGCGCCAGACTGTCGCCGAGCGATGCGCCCAGCGTGTGGATCGACAGCACATAGCCCCGGTTGTTCGGATAGAGCCCGGACAGGAACGAAATCGCCGCCGGGTGCCACAGGTTGTTGGTGCCGCCGATGACGGCGACCAGCCCGATCAGCACGGCCAAACCGCCCGCAAGGCCGAACACCATCAGCGCCGCGGCGCCCAGCAACAGCGACACCGCCTGCACCATGACGCGGCGGCCCAGAACGTCGACCACCATGCCCGAGCCGAAGTTGGCGAGGAATGAGGAGATGTGGAAGGTGGAAACGAGGACACCCGCCTCGGTGTAGCTCATGCCCAGTTCTTCGGTCAGGTACGGCAGGATCAGGTAGAACGTGGCAGCGATCCAGTGCGTCGCGCCGTGGCCCAGCGACACCACCCATGCCGGCGCCTGCTCGCGCACGCCCAGCCCCGTCAGTCTGACGATCCTCTCGCCCATGCTTCCCCTCATAAGTCGTTCTTGTTGGCGGCGATTATCGTCCCGGGTTTCACGTGTGACAAACGCAAAGGGGGGTCTAAGCAGGCGCGGGTGTCTCGGTTTTTGACGCGGCGACGTATCTCTACCTTGTCATTCCCGCGCAGGCGGGAATCCACTGGCCCTGCTGAAGGGCTTGGGTCCCCGCCTGCGCGGGGACGACACCAATATCTGCTTCCGCCCCTTGCCCGAAGCGGGTTCGCGAGCGAGAATACCGGCAATCAAACAATCATAATCTTACTTAGGAGACAGACATGCCGGACGCCGGTAACGACACCCCCGTGAAACGCCTGATCGTCGAAAAGGACGGTCCCATCGGTCGCATCAAGATGGACAACCAGACCCGCCGCAACGCCATGACACTGGGCATGTGGCAGGACCTGGGCAAAGCCATCGAGGATTTTGCCGCAGATGACAGCATCCGCGTCGTCATCGTATCGGGTGAAGGCGGCAAGGCGTTCTGCGCCGGGGCCGACATCTCCGAGTTCGAGAAAAACCGGTCGTCGGAAGACGGCGTGAAGCTCTACAACGAGTCCGTCGAGAAATCGTCCGACCTGCTGCGTACCATCGACAAGCCGACCATCGCCAAGATCGAAGGCTTCTGCGTCGGCGGCGGCGTCGGTATCGCGACCTGCTGCGACATGCGGCTCGCCACCGACGATGCGATCATCGCCATCCCGGCGGCGAAGCTGGGCCTCGGCTACCGGGTCGACGGCCTGAAGCCGCTAACCGACATCATCGGCCCCTCTTACGCGATGGAGCTTTTCTACACCGCGCGCAAGTTCACCGCCGACGAAGCCGAACGCATGAACTATTTCAACCGCGTGATCGCGCGCGACGAATTCGACGCCTATGTCGAAGACTATGCCAAAACCATCGCCGGCAACGCGCCGCTGACCATCAAGGCGGTCAAGGTCGTGGTGAAGGAATGCCTCAAGGACGACGCCGACCGCGACCACGCGCTCTGTGCGTCCATCGTCGACGACTGCTTCAAGTCCGAAGACTACGTCGAGGGCCGCCGCGCGTTCATGGAGAAGCGGAAGCCCGAATTCAAAGGCAAGTAAGGGGGATCCGGACATGACGGCACCCGTCCTGAAAGCCTTCGCCGCGTTCTGCGCCGAGGCACGGACCCGCGACTTCGATGACTCCGTCTGGCACGCCGCAAAGCGCTGCGTGCTGGACTATTACGGCACCACGCTGCCGGGCGGCGCGGTCGCCCCGGCGACGATGCTGAAAACCGCCTTCGCCGACATGCTCGGCCGTGGCGGGGCCCGGCTCTACCCCGGCGGCGAGATCACCGACGCACGCACGGCGGCGCTCATCAACGGCGCCGCCAGCCACACGGTCGAGTTCGACGACATCTACCGGGATGGCATCTATCATCCGGGCGTACCGGTGATCTCGGCGGCGCTGGCGGTGGCGGAAAGCCGGGGCGTTTCCGGCGAGACGCTGTTACGCGGCGTGATCGCGGGCTACGAGGTTTCCAACCGCATCGCCGAGACGATCAACCCGGCGCACTACGCGTTCTGGCACACGACCGGCACCGTCGGCACCTTCGGGGCGGCGGCCGCGGCGGCAACCATCCTCGGCCTCGAGGAAGATCAGGCGCTCAATGCATTGGCGAATGCCGGGACATTGGCGGCCGGCCTGCAGCAGGCGTTCCGGGGCGACGGCATGGCCAAGCCGATGCACGGTGGCCATGCGGCGGACACGGGCGTGATGTGCGCGATCTCGGCCAGCTCTGGCGTCACCGGCATCCACGACATGCTGGAAGGCGAGCGCGGTTTCGGCAACGCCATGTGCGGCGGCGTCGACTGGTCACAGGTCTCCGCTACGCTGGGCGACGACTTCACGATCCTGCGCATGACGGTCAAGAACCACGCCGCCTGCGGGCACGGCCACGCCGCCATCGACGGCGCGCTGCACCTGCAGGCCGGGCACGGCTTCGGCCCGGGCGACGTGGAACGCGTCGATGCCGGCACCTATGGCCCGGCGGTCGAGATCGTGGGCGCGCAGGAGACGACCAGCGCGTTCGAAGCCAAGTTCAGCCTGCCCTACTGCGTCGCGGTCGCGCTTTACGACGGCAGTTGCCGCATGAAGGCGTTCACCGACGAGCGCCGCGCCGATCCGAAATTGCACGAGCTTGCCCGCAAAGTCTTCGTCTCAAAGGACGATGACTGCGACGCGGCGTTCCCGAAACGGCGGTCCGCGAAGGTGAAGGTCACGCTCAAGGACGGGTCTGTGCACGAATACTATTCGCCGACCCGCAAGGGCGACCCGGACGCACCGCTGACGGATGCCGAACTTTCCGAAAAGTACCAGGAACTGGCGACGCCGGAACTGGGGACGGAGCGTGCGGCAGCGCTTGAGGCCAGTGTCTGGTCGCTCGAGAAACTGGCGAACGTCGCCGAGCTGTTCCCGGCCACCCGGGCCGCTGCGGAATGAGCGGACCGAAGCTGGGTTTCATCGGTTTCGGTGAAGCCGGATCGCACCTCGCCGCCGGGCTTCTTGAACAGGGGCTCTCCGACATTGCGGCCTATGCACTCGAATGCCGCCAGGTGGACGGCGTCACCGAGCATGCCGACGCCGCCGGTGCGATTGCCGGACGCGACATCGTCATCTCGGCAGTGACGGCGAATGTGGCGTTCGAGGTTGCGGAGATGTGCGCGCCTTTGCTGTCGCCGGGACAAATCTACATCGATGTGAATTCCGTCTCGCCCGGCACCAAGAAGAAGATCGCCGACGCCATCAATGCCACGGGCGCCAGGTTCGTCGAGGTCTCGATCATGGGCGCCGTGCCGGGGCCGCGGCACACGGTGCCTATCCTGATGTGCGGTGAAGCCGCACCGGACGTGAAGGCCGCGCTCGATCCCTATGGAATGAACCTCACGGATCTCGGTCCCGAGTACGGGCGCGCCGCAGCGACCAAGATGTTCCGATCCGTCATGATCAAGGGGTTGGAAGCCCTGTTGCAGGAATGCGTGCTGGGCGCGTCGAAATACGGCGCCGCCGAACAGGTGCTGGAATCCGTCGGCGAGGGCTATCCCGGCGTCGACTGGGTCGAGCTCGCGCACCACATGCTGGGCCGCACCGCGCTTCACGGCACGCGCCGTGCCGCCGAGATGGATGAGGTCGCGGTGACGCTTTCTGAGCTCGGCATCGAACCGATGATGGCGACCGCCGCCGCGAAGCGCATCCGCTGGGCTGCCGATCACGGGCTCAAGGAGAAGTTCGGCACCACCCCGCCGGAGAGCTTCCACGAGGTGCTGGCGATCATCGGCAAGGGGTAAGCCCCCTCACCTGTCCTCTCCCCCATTTGTGGTGGAGAGGGACTCACGTATTTCGACTGCACTCCTCCCATTCCTCTCCCCCTATTAGGGGGAGAGGTTAGGTGAGGGGGTAAATACGGACTAGCTATCGATCTTCGCCGCCACCGCGTCACCGAATTGAGACGTCGTCAGCGTGCCGCCGAGGTCCGGCGTGCGCGTCGCATCGTCGGCCAGCGTCCTTTCGATCGCGCTCTGGAACGCCGCCGCCGCGTCGGTCAGGTTGTTCGCACTCGTGCGCCCGCCGAGCCAGTCCATCAGCATCGCCACCGATGTCATCAGCGCCGTCGGGTTGGCCTTGCCCTGCCCGGCGATGTCGGGCGCCGCACCGTGCGCGGCCTGGGCGATGGCGATGTCGTCATTTGCGTTGATCGAGCCGCCGAGACCGAGCCCGCCGGAAAGCTCCGCGCATTCGTCGGACAGGATATCGCCGTACATGTTGGTGGTGACGAGGACGTCGAAATCGGCCGGGCGGCGGATCAGGTGCGCCGTCGCCGCGTCGATGATCAGTTCCTCGAGCTCGATGTCGGGCCAGTTCCTGGCTTCGTCCGCCACCTCGTGCAGGAACAGGCCGTCGGAGACTTTCAGGACGTTCGCCTTGTGCACGACGGTCACCTTCTTTCGGCGCCTCGCGGCGATCTGGAATGCCTGCTTGGCGATGCGGCGCGACCCATGGCGGGTGATCTTGCGGACAGCCAGCGCCACGTCCTCGGTCGGCATGAACTCGCCCGAGCCCTGGAACATGTTGCGGTCGGCATAGAAGCCCTCGGTGTTTTCGCGCACCACGACCATGTCCATCTGTTTGGCCATCGACGGCACGCCCTCGAACGTTTTCGAGGGCCGGATGTTGGCGTAGAGGTCGAGCGCCTTCCGCATCGTTCCGGAGGGATTGACGCCACCCTCTTCCTTCGGTGGATAGGCATAGCTGTCGACCGGGCCGAGGATCGTGCCGTCGGCCGCCTTGCACTCCTCGACCACGTCGTCGGGCAGCGTCGAGCCGCGCGTCGCCAGTGAGGCGAGCCCGATATCGCGGGTCTGCAGATCGAAGCCAAGACCGTACTTCTCGTCGAGAGCCGTCACGACCTTGAGTGTCGCGTCCATAATTTCCGGGCCGATGCCGTCGCCCGGCAGAACCATGATTTTCATGTTGTTTCTTTCCCTAAGTGTCGGTTTGTTAGCCCATCCTTCGAGACGCTCGCTTTGCTCGCTCCTCAGGATGAGGTTCTGGTTATCATTTCCTCGTCCCGAGGAGGCCCCAGCGTTTTTGGGGCCGTCTCGAAGGACGAAGACTCTTATTCGAAGGCGCAGAAGTTCGTTGTTCCGTCGCGTTCGATCTGCGCCACGAGGTTCACCTCCCAGCTCAGGTACTGCTTCATCGCGCCTTCCTGCGCGTCATCCATGTCGTAGGGCCGGTACCAGACGTCACCACTGTCATCGAGGTTGCCCTCGAAGCCGCCCTTCATCGGCAGACCTGCTGCCTTCCAGGCGTCCGTGCCGCCGTCGAGCACCATGACCTCACGCGCAAACCCGGCGTCGATCAGATCCTTCGCGGCAAACGCGGCGATTACGCCGTCCTTCGACGTCAGCGCGATCGGCCGGTCGTCGGAGAGCTTGGAAAGGCTTTCCGGCATGTTGGCGCGGATGGCGAAACGTGAGCCTGGAATGTGAGCGTTCCGGTGCGCCAGCGAGTTGCCGAGGTCAACGACATGGGTCTGGATCATGCGGGCCGCGAGCTGCGTTGCACCAATCAAGGGCACCTCCGGGACCGGCGGCATCGGCGGCACGTGCGCGCCGGTTTCGGTCATTTCAATCGCGCCCGGTTCCAGCACGTATGCCTCCCAGCCGATCTGCACCAGCCACGACGCCGTCATGGTCGCGCGCACGCCGTTGTCGTCGATACAGACGATGCGCGATCCCAGCGTGCCGACGTAGCGGTCGGTCGCCTGCACCAGCTGCCCGCCCGGCGCGGGACGCGAACCCGGCACGTGGCTGGCGGCGAATTCGTCCGGGTCGCGCACATCGAGGACATAGGTTGTTCGGTCCGTCTCACCCAACCATCCTTCAAGCGTCGCTGCATCGACGGTCTTCACGCCGAAGCGGTTGCGCACGCCCTCGGCACAAGCCTGCGCCTTCGCCAGCCCGTCGCCGGTGAGCGCGACGTACTTGCGCGTGTTGCCGTATTCCAGTTCGAACCCCGCCAGGTGCCAGCCCATGGTGCCGTTTTCGAGCGCCACGACCTTGTTCGGAATGCCCGCGTTCTTGAGCGACTGGCAGCCAATGATGGAACGCGTGCGCCCGGCGCAGTTCACTACCACGGTCGTTTCCGGATCGGGCGCAAGATCGTGCACCCTGAGCGCCAGTTCGGCGCCCGGTACGTCGACCCCCATCGGAATGTTCATGGCATGGTATTCGGACATGGGGCGGCTATCGAGCACCACCATGTTCTCGCCCGCGTCCATCATGCGTTTAAGTTCGGTCGCCGGGATGCGCGGCGTGTCATAGGTATGTTCGACGAATTCGCCGAACGCCTTGGACGGTACGTTGACGCCGGAAAAGACTTCGAAGCCCGCCGCTCCCCAAGCCTTCACGCCGCCCTGCAGATAGGAAACGTCGCTGTAACCCATGGCCGCCATCTTGCCGCTGGCCCGGCTGACGATCCCGTCATCGGCGTCGTCGTATCCGCACAGCACGACCGGCGTATCCAGCCGTGGCACACGGTCGAGGATCTCGATCTCTAGTGTCGTCAGAGGTACGGAATTGGCCCACAGCAGGTGCGCGTCGCCGAAGGTGCCGCCGGGGCGGACATCGATGACGGCGACTTCGCGGTCGTCGCGTTCAAGGATCAGCGCACGCACGGCATCGGCGGTCAGCGCTTTCGCGTTGGTTACGGTCATTTGGATGGGTCTCCCACGTCAGAACCGTGATCGTTGCCAGTGTTCCGGGGGCTGTCAACCACGCCCGACCAACTGTTCACATTTTTGCGAAAAAGATGCATCCCGCTTGCGCAGGATGCCCATTTTGAGCGATGATTAGCCTATGAAACACATTTTTGCCCTTATCGGCGCCGTTGCCACGTTCTCGGTGCTCAGCATGGGCTCCGCCCTCGCCGCACCACAAGTTCTGGCCGTCATGGCGTCGCTTGGACCGCAGCAGTTGAACTGTTCCGGCTCCATTTGCACCACATCGCTTTCCAGCTACTGCCTGCAACGCGAACGCGATGTTCCCGTAACCGGACAACGCTACCTGCCCGCATCCGACCAGCAGTTCAGCCTGATCGTGGTCGCCGCAGACGGCACCGAGCGTGCTGTCGATGCGGCCAAGCACATGGACTTCCGTTCCGTGCGCGGCTACTCGTCGGTCAACGCGACCATCGGCAAGGCCGAACTCGCCAAGCTGGGCGGCGTCTCGGCCAAGATCGTCGTCGCTGCCCGCGCCGCGCTACTGCCGGAACCTGTCGAAGGCGATCCGAACCCGATCAGCGCCGAGGAAATGGTCTATGCCGCCAAGTCGCTGCGTGAGCACGGCGAGGAAGTCGTCGACGCACAGCCGGCCGCCGAAGCCGCCGCCATCGTCAATCGCATCGCGGCAACCATCATTCCGAAACTCAGGGCCGACGAGGAAAGCCTCGAACAGCTCTGGCGTGATGTGATCGACGGCCTCGGTCCCGCCCGTCCCGCGAATGCCGATAGCATCAAGAAGGCGCGCGATATCTACGACTGGTGCCAGGGACGCATGTCCTACCATTCGATGGGCGGCATCAAGAGCTGCCTCGAATTCAAGCATGATGAAGGCATCATGCGTCTGAATACGGATTATTGGGAAAGCCAGCCCGGCTACTGAGTTCGTTACATTCGGCGCTGGCCTCCCTTGGGTTATTACAGGAGGTCTAACGCTATGAGACGACACATCACGTTTGCCGCCATCATCGCGGCTGGCTTCACTTTTCTTTCCGACAAGGCACTCGCGGCACCACAGATCCTTGCTGCCCTTCCCGTCGAAAGCGGGATCGAGCTGAAGTGCACGGACGGCATCTGCGTCGCCGAACTTTCCACCTACTGCCTGCAGCGCGAACGTCCCGCACCGAGCATGGGCACGGCTTACGTGCCCGCGAAACCCGAACACTTCACACTAGTGCTGCAGGGCGACAACGGCACGTCGGCACGTGTCCCCGCCGGCGATCACATGACCTTTATCGAGCACCGCGGCTTCATGGCCGTGGCAGCCACCATCGAGCTTGGTCGCCTCAAGGCCCTCGGCGCGACCGACGCCAAACTGGTGGTGTGGCGCGATGCATCACTGATCCCGGTACCGCAGGCGAACGACCCGGACCCGCTGACGGACGATGAAATCGCCTTCGTCACCGACTCTCTCCGCCAGCACGGCAACAGCTATGTCGACAGTACGCCGAAAGCAGCGACCGCGCAGCTGCTCGCCAAGCTGAACGCGGCGCTGCCGGCGGACGGCCCGATCACGGCCAGAACTTTCGACGGCATGTGGCAGAGCGCCATCGGCGACGAGGTGCCGCTCGGTGCCGATACACAGGGATTGACCGGTGCCCGCGATGCCTTCAACGACTGTGTAGACGGCACTTCGACGTACCGCCTCAGCGGCCTCAAACGCTGCATGGACTATCACCACGACGATCTGCTCAGAAACCTCAACATCGAGTACTGGCAGAACCAGCCGGGTAGCTGATCCCCTCCTGCTGACCGGCGACAGCCGAGCCCGAAGCCGCAAGGCTTCGGGCGCGACGTTTTGTGCATGAGATCCCCCTCACCTAACCTCTCCCCCTGTCAGGGGGAGAGGGATTAGTGCGGCAGATGTTTCAACATCGTCCCTCTCCTCCATGCATGGAGGAGAGGACAGGTGAGGAGGCTTTCATCCGTTCCGACCCCCGGCTAAACTCGTCCCAAGGCCAACAAGCCGCATCAATATTGGGGAGGACACGGATGCCCATCGCATCACCGAACGATTCCGTACGGCTCGACATCGCCGACGCCATTGCCACCATCACCATCAACCGCCCGGACAGCCTGAACGCCATCAACGACGACGTCGTCACGGCGCTGATCGAGATCACGGGCGCGCTCAGGGAGAACAAAGACGTGCGCTGCGTCGTGCTGACCGGTGCCGGCGACCACTTCATGGCCGGCGGCGACGTGAAGCGCTTCAAGCGAAAGTTCGAGGAAGTCGAAAGCGATGACGAAGCGCGGGAATGGTTCAACTCGATCCTCGGCCGCATCCACTACGTGGTCGATAACATGTACAACCTGCCGATGCCGGTCGTCGGTGCGGTCAAGGGCGCGGTCGCCGGCGCGGGCTTCAGTCTGATGCTGGGCTGTGATCTGGTGATCGCCAAGGAAGGCGGTGTCTTCACCCTCGCCTACTGTCATCTGGGGACCAGCCCGGACGGTGGCTCGACGTGGCACCTGCCGCGCACATTGGGCATGAAACGCGCCATGGAAATCGCCCTGCTGGGCGACCGCTTCGGGCCGGAAAAGGCGCTTGAATGGGGTTTGATAAACCGCGTCGTCGCGGAAGCCGACTTCGATGCCGAGGTCGCGAAGCTGGCGGGCCGCCTCGCCGCCGGGCCGACGTTCGCGTATGGGAAGACCAAGAAGCTGCTGCTGACCAGCCCGGACAACGACATGGACACGCAACTCGGCCTCGAGACCGAGAGCTTCGTTTCCTGCGCGATGAGCAAGGATTTCAGAAAAGGCGTCACCGCTTTCGTCGACAAACAGAAGCCGGACTTCACCGGCGAATAAGTAAAAACACAAAGGGGAAGAGAACATGAGCGAACAGAAACTCGCGGGCAAGGTCGCCCTCGTCACGGGCTCGGCACGCAACATCGGCCGCGCCATCGCACACCACCTGGCCGATGACGGCGCCGACATCGTCATCAACGGCGTTACGGACCAGGACGCGGTCGACACCGTGGTCAAGGAGATCCAGGACAAGGGCCGCAAGGCCATTGGCTGCATGTTCAACGTCACCGACGCGAACGCGGTCAAGGATGCCGCGAAGCGCGCCAAGGAAGAACTGGGCGGCATCGACATTCTGGTGGTCAACGCATCGGCGCGGGGTCAGGTGCCGTTCCTGGAGATGACATTCGAGCAGTTCCATAACGTGGTCGATATCTCGATCGACGGCATGTTCCACCTGGCGCAGGCCTGCATTCCGATGATGCAGGAAAAGGGCTGGGGCCGGATTGTTACCATCGGTGGGGTCAGTTGGCACGTGGGCACGCCGACGCGGGTGCATAATCTTGTCGCCAAGTCGGGCCTCTCCGGCTTCACGCGCGGTCTCGCCGTCGAGTTTGCCAAGGACGGAATCACGGCGAACAGCGTGTCGCCCGGGTTCATCGATACGGTCCGCCCTGCATCTGCCGGCACCCTGCCGAACCGTCCGGTCAAGGCACCGGTCGAGCGCATGGGGACCGTCGACGAAGTGGCGTCTATGGTGCACTACCTGACCCTGCCGGAAAGCGCCTACGTGAACGGCCAGATCATGCACGTGAACGGCGGCATGTACCTGGGCGGCAGCTGATGGCAGGGCCACTTGCCGGTCAGGTCGCGGTCGTCACGGGCTCGGCCAAGAACATCGGCCGCGAGACGGCGGTGATGCTGGCGGGCGACGGCGCATCGGTCGTCATCAACGGCAAGACGGACGAGGACGCGGCGAAGGCGACCGTGGCGGAAATTGAGGCGGCGGGCGGCCGCGCCAGCCACCACATGGCCGACATTGCGGACCCGGCAGAGGCGGAAGGGCTGATCGCCGCCGCCGTTTCCGCTTTCGGAAGGCTGGATATCCTCGTGCTGAACGCCGGTATCCGCCGCCAGCATTCGATCATAGATATCCCGCTGGAAGAATGGCGCGAGGTCATGACCATGGACCTGGAAGCGCCGTTCGTGCTCGCCAAGGCGGCCATCCCACACATGCTGAAGAGCGGCCACGGGCGGATCGTGACACTCGGCGGCACCAGTGCGCACACCGGCAACGTCGGGCGTGCGCACGTCGGGGCGGCGAAGATGGGCCTGCTGTCCCTCACCCGCTCCATCGCCATGGAATTCGGGCCGCAAGGCATCACGGCGAACATGGTGGCGCCGGGGCATATCGACACGGTGCGCGGCGAGGCGGCGGGAGAGCGTTCCAGTTCCGGTGCCGGACGGCCGATACAGCGCATGGGCACGACCACTGAGATCGCGGCGATGATCCGCCACCTGTGCCGCCCCGAAGGCGCGTACATCACCGGCCAGTGCCTGCACGTCGACGGCGGGATTTACCTGGGGGGTGCGTAACACGTCACATGGACGTCATCCCGGACGCGCGTTTCCTCCGAGCGAAAGCGAGACCAGGAAACCCAGCGATCCGGGACCTATTTTAGACATCACGCCAGGCCAGGTCATGGCCCCCGGGTCTTCGGCGGCCTGCGCCGCCTCGCCCGGAATGACGGCTAAAGAGACTACGTCCCCGGCCCGAGCATCTGCTTGAGGATTTCCATCACCGCTTCCTCGTTGCCGGATTTCAGATCGTCTTCGCTCTCGTACTTGTCGCCGAAGCACGCATCGTGCTGGCCGTAGCCGCGGTCGATGGGCTTGGTGCTTTGCGGGAACGCGGGTTCCTGCTCCGCGGCAAGAGACGCCGCGGGCAATGCGGTAAATGCAATCATAGTCAGGAAGGCGATTATCCGGGGCACGTCCATGTTGCCTCCTCATCGAGAGGATACACCGGACGCAGCAGATCGTGCCAATTGAAATTCCCCAGCACCGGCGAGGTCAGGCCCGGGCAGTCGATTTCAAAGACGTACTCGGGCGGGAAAAACTCGTCGAACCCGGCGCGGAAATGACCGCGCGACTTGACGACGACCGTGCGCAGATCGGCGATGTCGAGCCCGAACTGCTCGATCATCATCGGGTCGGCGCACTGCTTGCGGTTCGACGCGACGCCAATCAGCACGCCGCCGCATTTCAGAAGCGCGCACGGTCCGAGCTCGATGGCGCGGCCCTTCAGAAGCCCGCGGCGGCCGACGAACGAGCCCGCCGTCAGTTTCTCGACCGTGACGTCGAGCGTAAGCGCCGCGTCGAACTCGGTACGCGGGGTCTCGTTGAAGGTCACGGACAGATGCGCTCCCTCGCCCGCTTCATGAGCTTGCGCGGCTACCGCGGGGTCGATCATCAGACCAATGAAGGCACCGTCGACGCCGGCCTCGGTAAAGGCACGCGCGACGAACGTCGTGTTCCCCGAGCCGCCGCCGCCCGGGTTATCGGCGACATCGGCCATGATGCAGGCCCGAAGTGACGGATCGCGGCCGAGCGCGGCGGCCCGGTCCGTGGCGTCGGAAAGTGGCGTCAGCTGTTTGCGGAAGCGTTCCCGGTCGGCCCAGGCGCGGGTCGCGATGTCTTTCGCGAGCACCTTCGCCGGCGCCGGGTCGTTCCTCGACGTGACGATCACCGACATGCCGCACTTGGGGCTGTCGGAATAGATGAAACCCGCCGTCACCGAAACATTGAGGATGTCGTCGCCGACCTTGGTCTGGCCGTAATTGATCAGATCGGCATAGGGCCCTTCAGCGGTGAGCAGCGTTACCGTCGGCGCCGCGATCGGTACCTTGATGAAGTGCTGATACGGTTTCATGCCGCCCCACATCTCGATCATGATGCGCGCGGCCTCGGCGGCACGCTCCCGTTGGTCAACGTGGGGGTTGGTCAGGTAGGCCACCAGCACGTCCGTTTCCATCGCCATCGGTTCAGAAACGTTGGCGTGCAGGTCCAGCGTCGCGATCAGCGGTATGTCCTTGCCGACCACGTCGCGCACCATCTCGTAGACCCGCGCGTCGGGATCGAACTCGCCGGTCGCGCGCATGGCGCCGTGGCTCACCACGTAGACGCCATCGAGATCACCGGCGGCGCGCAGATAGCCTTCCATCAGCTTGAGCGTCGCCATGAAGAAATCCTGGTCGATGGAGCCGCCCGGCTCCGCGTCGGCAACGACGATGGGTACCAGTTCCCAGTTCTGGCCGAGGCGTTTCATTTCTGCGTCGAACCCGACGACTTCTGACGGCAACTTCGGTGCAGCCTTGGCCAGTTCGGCCGTGATCTCATCACCCTGCAGGTAGCAGCGCTTGCGGTAATCGGCCTCGGTGGTGGTGGGCGAGAAGTGATTGCTTTCGAGCAGGAAACCGAGGACGGCGACGCGTTTGGTCATTTTATTCTTCCTTCAAATGAAAAGGGGCACCCTGCGAAACAAGGTGCCCCTGATCGATCGATTGTTTCCGATCAGCGCGAGCGCAGTCTCGGATCCAGCGTATCGCGAACCGCATCGCCGAACAGGTTGAACCCGAACACGGCGAGCGAGATGGCGACACCTGGCCAGATCGCGACCCACGGCGCGCTTTCCGCATATTCCTCGGCACCACCCTGGAGCATCAGGCCCCAGGCCGGCGTCGGCTCCTGCACGCCCATGCCGAGGTACGACAGCGACGCTTCGAGCAGGATCGCCTGACCGACGAACGCGGTGAACAGGATCAGGAACGGTGCCATCACGTTCGGCACCATGTGGCGCAGGATGATCCGCATGTGACCGAAGCCGAGGGCACGTGCCGCATCGACGTACGGAATTTCACGGATCGCCAGCGCGTTGGAGCGCACCACCCGCGCACATTGCGGGATGAACGGAATGGTGATGGCGATGATCACGTTCTGCGTCCCGGTGCCCAGCGTGGCAACGACGGCCAGCGCCAGGATGATCAGCGGGAACGCCATGAAGACATCCATGACGCGCTGGAAGATCAGGTCGAAGGCACCGCCGAAGTAGGCGGATGCCACGCCCAGAACCAGCCCGGCGACAGCGCCGACAGTGGCCGCCGCGAAGCCGACGAACAGTGCCGTCCGCGCCCCGTACAGGATACGGGTAAAGATGTCGCGGCCGAACTGGTCGGTCCCGAGGATATAGTCGGTCCCCGGTGCGATCAGCATGTTGGCGAAATCGTTGTATTCCGGATGATAAGGCGTCAGCCACGGTGCGAAGATCGCGGCGAAGATCATCAGAACGACGACGGCCAGACCGGCAACCCCGACGGGCTGTTTGCGTGCCAGCTTGCGTGCTGCGACGTGCCAGGGGGTCTTGTCTCCAAGGTCCTCGATCTGGGCTTCAACAGCGGATTCAGTAACGGTTGTCATTGTCTCTCACCCTTAGCTGTAGCGGATACGCGGGTCGAGCCACGCATACGCCAGATCGATAACGAGGTTGGTGATGACGAAGATCAGCACCACCAGCATCACCAGCGACTGCGTCATCTGGTAGTCCTGGTTGGTCACGCTTTCCACGAACAGCTTGCCGAGACCGTTCAGGTTAAACACCTGCTCGGTAACGACGAGACCGCCCATGAGGAACGCGAACTCGATACCGATAATCGTGACAACCGGCAGCATCGAGTTCTTGAGTGCGTGACGGTTGATGACGACCTTTTCGACCAGACCCTTGGCGCGTGCGGTACGGATGTAGTCCTCGCGGAGCACTTCCAGCAGCGCCGAACGCGTCATACGTGTCGCCACGGCGGAATACCGGTAACCGGTCGCCACCGCAGGCCAGATCAGCTGTGAAATATTATGAACCGGATCGACCCAGATCGGCCTGTATTCGATCGGTGGCATCCATGGGATCCCGGTCATTTCCTGCGTGATGATGAGCAGGCCGAGAATAATCATGATGCCGAGCCAGAACGACGGAATGGCGATCCCCGCAATGGAGAAGGCACGCACCCCGTAGTCGAGCCAGGTATCCTGCTTGATCGCCGAAATCGCCCCCAACGGGATAGCGATGATCACGGCCACGAACGTGGCCATGATTGCGACCTGCAGTGAAAGCTGGAAGCGCAGACCGATTTCTTCGAGGACCGGCTTACCCGTCCACATGGAGGTGCCGTAGTCGAACGTGAAGAAGCCGTACATGAAATCGGCGAATTGAACCATGATAGGCCGGTCGATACCGATGTTCTTGCGGCAGATATCAATCTGCTCCTGATCGACGTAGAGACCGGTTCCAGCGAAGCGGAGTTCACAGACATCGCCCGGAACAAGACGCAACAGGAAGAACACGAGAATCCCTGCCCCGATCAGTGTCGGAATCATCAGGAGCACGCGTTTTAGAATATACTTAGACATGAGTGCCCAACCGTATTTCCCAAGTTTGAATTATTGTTGTTGATCGGTTACCCGCCCGCCGCTTGCGCGACGGGCGGGTCCGATAGTTCGCTTACGCGATTACTTGTCCAGCCAGATCTGATCCAGATGCTGAGCCAAGTAGTGCGACGGTGCGATCTTCCACCCCTTCACATAGGAACGGTGCGGATTGATCTTGTACCACCAGAGCGTGATCATGCCGCTGGCTTCGTCGCTGAGAGCGCGCGTTTCGTAGTCACGCACCAGCTTACGGAGCGTACCGGCGTCACCCTCTTTTTCGATCTTCGCGTAGATCGCTTCCAGCTCCGGATCTTCGAAGCTGCCGTAGTTGTTACCTGCCGAACCAAGGAACTTGGTCATGTCGGCGATCGGGTTGATCACGGACTGGCAGTTAAAGTCGATCGAGACGTCGAAGTCCTTTTTCTTACGAAGCGTGTCGTAGAACGGACCGGACGGCTGGACGCGCTGCTTGGTGTCGACACCAATCTTGCGCCACTGGTCGACGAGCCACGTGCCGACAACCTTGTACGGCTGGTCAACACCACGGTTCGAGAAGTCGACCGACAGGCCGCTGTGGCCGGCATCGGCAAGAAGCTTCTTGGCTTCGGCGCGCGATGCTTCGATGTCTTCGCTGTAACCCTTGAGTTTCAGCAGTTCTTCTTTGTTCGCCGCAAGCGGGTGGTTCGGGAAGATCACCCCACCAACCGTCTTAACGATGGCGATCTGCGACAGGTACTTGGACCCGCCCCAACGGTCGATACCGAGGGTCAGAGCCTGACGAACCTTCGCATTGTCGAACGGCTTACGCTTCTGGTTCGGGGTCGCGAGCAGAACACAGTTCCAGTCGCTTTCCTGAACGGTGATCTTGTCACCAAGCGCTTTTACAAGGTCGTCACGGGCTTTCGGCGGGAAACCGCGGAACTCAATCGCCGCACGGTCACCACGGATCGCCTGAAGACGGACAGCCATTTTCGGTGCCGCGATGGCCTTGAAGCCATCGAGGTACGGGCGGCCTTTGAGGTGATAGTTTTCGTTACGCACACCTTCGACGAACGCACCCGGCTGGTGCTGCACGAACTTGAACGGGCCAGTGCCGTTCACATTCGCTTTGTGCCACTCGTAGCCATGCTCATCCAGGTCCTTCTTCGAGTAAACGAAGTTGAACGGAGTTGCGAGGGCCGGAATGAACGCAGCCGTCGGGAACTTCAGCTTGAAGACGATCGTGTGATCGTCCGGCGTCGTGATGGATTCCACGGAGCGGAAGAACGCTTTACGTGCGGAAGGAACACCCTCCGGCGGGAAAACGATCTTGTCCATGGTGGCCTTGACGTCGGCAGACGTCAGCGGCGTGCCATCATGGAACGTAACACCCTTGCGAAGCTTGAAGGTGTACTTGGTACCGCCTTCCGTGGCCTCCGGAACGTCCCCTTCGCAGAGGTCGCATTCGAAGTCCGTCGGATCGGACGGATTGGCAGGGTTCACACGGATCAGCAGGCTGTAGAACGGCCGGATCGGGTGAATCATACCAAAGGTCGTCTCCTGGTGACCGTCATAAGACGGAATCTTGGAGCCGACCACGAAGTTCAGAACACCACCGGATTTGGGGGTCTGAGCCTTCGCTGCGCCCGCACCTGCAGCGAGGCCGAGGCCAACCGCAGCAGCGAGAGCAAGTCTCCCAGTTTGTTTGAGCATTAGATGTCTCCTTCCCTGAAATGAAGAATTGACGGGTTTACTCCTCGTCATGTGTCACGCCATGCCCTCGGCGTGGTCACACCTCTGTACAGGCCACCCAGTGGCCCGGTTTCACTTCCCGCAACTGCGGGATATCTTTTTTGCAGCTATCAACCGCGGAAGGACAGCGTGGATGGAACACGCAGCCTGACGGCGGATTGATGGGGCTGGGAATTTCGCCTTTGATGATTTCGTGCGCCCGCTCTTTCTCGATATCCGGATCGGGAATCGGGACCGCGTTCAGCAGCAACCGCGTATACGGATGCAGCGGGTTTTCGAACAGCTCGTCGCCATCCGCCAGTTCAACCAGATTGCCGAGATACATCACGGCGACCCGGTGACAGATGTGACGCACGACCGAAAGATCGTGCGAGATGAACAGATACGTCAGGTCGAACTCGTCGCGCAGGTCTTCGAGCAGATTGATGACCTGGGCCTGGATCGACACGTCCAGCGCCGAGACCGCTTCGTCGCAGATGATGAACTCGGGGTCCATCGCCAGCGCACGGGCGATACCGACGCGCTGCCGCTGACCGCCCGACATTTCGTGCGGGTAACGGTCGGCGAACGCGGACGCAAGACCACAGACGTTCAGCAGGTAACGTGCCCGCTTCTGACGCTCGGCCTCATCCGTGATGATGTTATGAACCTTCATCGGCTCGGTCAGAATTTCACCGACCTTCATGCGCGGGTTCAGCGAGCTGTACGGGTCCTGGAAGATCACCTGAATCTTCTTGCGGACGTCGATCATCTGCTTCGAGTCATATTTGGTGATGTCATCACCATAGAACATGATCTCGCCGGCGGTCGGCTTTTCAAGCTGCAGGATGCAGCGGCCGGTCGTCGTCTTGCCGCAACCGGACTCGCCGACGACACCAAGCGTCTCGCCACGGAAGACCTGGAAGCTGACACCGTCGACAGCCTTAACGTGGGCCACGACTTTCGGAACGAATACGCCTTCCGTCACCGGGAAGTACATTTTCAGATCCTTAACGTCGACCAGCACCTCGTCGAATCCTTCCGAGCTGCCCGGGCGGGTTTTCCGCTTCTCACTTACAACGTCGTTCATCCCACGACTTCCTTCACTTCTTTATCGAGATTTTCTTTTTCAAAGCAGGCCGACGTATGCCCGTCCGCAATTTCCTCAAGCGCCGGGAAGCTCTTGGCACAGTGGTCCTGTGCAAAGCGGCAGCGCGGGCGGAAAGAACAACCTTCATCCAGCTTGGTGAGATCGGGCGGCTGGCCGTCAACCGGATCCAGTTTCGCTTCGCGCTGACGGTCCATGCGCGGCACGGACTTGAGCAGCGCCAGCGTATAGGGATGCCGCGGACGGTGGTAGATGTCGCTGGCGATACCGGATTCGATGATCCGGCCGGCGTACATGACGTTCACCCGGTCGGCATAACGCGCAACCACGCCCAGGTTGTGGGTGATGATGATCATCGCCACGCCCAGTTCGCGGGTCAGGTTTTTCATGAGCTCCAGGATCTGCGCCTGAATCGTCACGTCGAGCGCAGTCGTCGGCTCGTCCGCGATGATCAGCTTCGGATCGCAGGCAAGCGCCATGGCAATCACGACACGCTGACGCATGCCGCCCGACAGATGGTGCGGATACTGCGCAAGACGCCGTTCGGGTTCGGATATCCCGACCATGCCGAGCAGCTTCTTGGCTTTCTCCATCGCAGCCTCTTCGGACATGCCGAGATGTGCGATCATCGGCTCCGTCAGTTGCATGCCGATGGTCAACACCGGGTTAAGCGACGTCATCGGTTCTTGGAAGATCATGCCGATGTCACGGCCACGGATGCTGCGCATCTCGTCGTCCGTGAGCGCAAGCAGATCCTTGCCATCGAAGTTGATCGAACCGCCGACGATCTTGCCCGGCGGCCATGGGATCAACCGCATGATGCTCATTGCTGTTACGGATTTACCAGAACCCGACTCGCCGACCACGGCGACGGTTTCACCCTCTTCGACGGTATACGAAACACCATCGACAGCTTTCACAGTCCCAGCTGACGTAAAGAACTGGGTCTGGAGATCTTTGATTTCCAGAAGGGCCACTTTTCCTCCCTAAATTTAGCCAGTGTTATTATTATTACGATCAAACGTAGATAAGCGCACGATAGGTGTCAATTCATAACGCAATCTCATTTTTTTATTGTTTTCGTCCCGGATTTTTAAATTAGATATTCGTTATGGACGCAACCACCTATGTGGTTCATTCACCTCGAATTTTAAAGAAATGTGTCAAAAAAAAATTCGCAAATTTGCGAACGCCGTTCATCTACCGCCTTGCCGAGCGGTGACACGATTTGCATAGTTGCGGTCCACACGATGCCGGTCAACGGCAAACATCACGAATCAATTACTTGGGGAGAGTCATAATTATGGCATCCGATCAATTCGAGCGCGGCCTGAAGTGCCGCAAGGAAGTTCTGGGCGAAGCCTATGTAGAGGCATCGCTCGCCAAAGCCGACGATTTCAATCGCGACTTCCAGGAGATGGTGACCGAATATTGCTGGGGCGGCACCTGGGGCCGAGGCGTGCTGTCGAAGCGCGACCGTTCGATCCTCAACCTCGGTATGCTTGCCGGTCTCGGCAAGAGCCACGAGTTCAAACTTCACTACAAGGGCGCGATCACCAATGGCCTCTCGCACGAAGACCTGCGCGAGATCCTGATCCAGATCGCGGTCTACTGCGGCATTCCTGCGGGGATCGAGGCGTTCCGCCTGGCGCGCGAGGTGTACGCCGATATGGGCGTCGATGTTTCCAACATGGACGGGGGTAAATAATCATGGCTGCACCTAAAGTTATCGGCTTCGTCGGTCTCGGCCAGATGGGCGCGCCCATGGCCACCAATATCACCGCCAAGAGCGGCATCGAGGTCATCGTCTACGACAAGGCCGGCACCGCCGAACGTGCGCCGGAAGGCGCCAAGCTGGCGAACTCGCTGGGCGACGTGCTGTCGAGCGCCGACACCGTCTTCCTGTCCGTTCCCGACGGCCCGGTGTCGATTGCGCTCGCCGGTGAAATCGCCGCGGCCGAAGGACGTAAGGCGAACGTGGTCATTGACCTCTCGACCATTGGCCCGGAAGCGGCACGCGAAGCTGCGGGCATCCTCACCGATGCCGGCGTCACCTACATCGACGCACCGGTGTCGGGCGGTCAGGCGGGTGCCGCCGCCGGCACCATCACGATCATGTGCGGCGGGCCGAAAGCGGTTCTCGACGAGCACATGGGCGTGTTCGAGAGCTTTACCGGCAATGTCGTTCACTGCGGTGAAGGCGCAGGTCAGGGACAGGCGGTGAAGATCCTCAACAACTACCTGTCGGCGGTCGCGTTCGCGGCATCGTCGGAAGCGATTACCTACGGCATGTCGCAGGGTGTCGAGATGAAGACGATCCTGGATGCGGTCAACGTCTCGACCGGCCGCAACACGGCGACCATGGACAAGTTCCCGAACCGTATTCTGACAGGCACTTATGACTGCGGGTTCGCGACCAAGCTGCAGTCCAAGGACATGAACCTGTTCGTCAAGGAAGCCAAGGCCGCCGGCACGCCGCTGACCGTGGCGACCACCGTCGCGGCACTGTGGAACGGCTGCGATGCCCTGAAACCGGACAGCGACATCTCGCGCATCTACGACTACATCCGCGAGAAGTGCTGAGCCCCCTCACCTGTCCTCTCCCCCGTCACGGGGGAGAGGGACCCTGACGATACAAGGCGCGCTCTCATCCCTCTCCCCCTCATAGGGGGAGAGGTTAGGTGAGGGGGTGTTAGTACCCCTCCTCCAAAAGCGGAAACGCCGACAGCTTGTGCGGCGGATTGACGACGTCGGGCTCCATGTAAAGGTGCTCGGGGCCCAACTGGTCGAATCCGGTCAGCCCCAGGTTGCCGATGACGGAGCGCACTTCGTCTTCCAGAAGGTTCAGCATGTGCACCACGCCTTCCGGTCCCGCCGCGGCCAGTGCCAGACCGTGCAGCCGGCCGATTCCGACCGCGTCGGCACCCAGCGCCACCGCCTTGACGATATCCGCGCCGCGCATGATGCCGCCGTCCAGAACAATGCGCGCGCGGCCGTCGACGGCCTGAACCACTTCCGGCAACACTGCGGCACCGCCGCGCCCGTGATCGAGCTGGCGCCCGCCATGGTTCGAGACATAGATCACGTCGCAGCCTTCCTCGACGGCGATCTCGGCATCTTCCGCAGTGGCGATTCCCTTCAGGATCAGCGGGATGTCGTATTTGTCGCGGATGCGCTTGAAGTCGTCCCAGTTGAACGAACGCTGGTATTCCTCACCGACAGCCTGCGTCTGCCGGCTGACCGACAGAAAGCCCTTCGCCTTGTCGCGTTCGCGGCGCCCGTAATAGTCGAGATCGATGGTAAAGCAGAACGCCATGTAGCCGTTGTCGATGGCACGGTCGATGTGATCATCGACCCAGTCGGCATCGCCGCGCACATAGAGCTGAAAGATGCGCCCGGCATCTGGGGCCGCCTCGGCGACCGCTTCGAGGCCCGGCTTGCAGACCGAGCTCAGCATGTGCATGGCGCCGAACTCGCCCACTGCCTGCGAGACACCGGCGCCGCCGCTTTCATGGAACTGCTGCAACGAGCCGATCGGCGCCATCATCACCGGCAGACGGAACTTGCGGCCGAGGAACGACACCGACGTATCGAGGTCACGGACGTCGCGCATCACCCGCGGCCGGAAAGCCAGGTGATCCAGCGACATGCGGTTGCGCTTTTGCGTGGTTTCGGTCTCCGCGCCGCCGACCAGATAGTCCCACGCGCCGTCATCGAGCTTGGCACGTGCGGCAGGCACGAACTTGTGAAGGACCGGATAGAGGCTTGCGACGTCTTCGGACGCCTTTTTCTTGCCGTCAGCCATTGTTTGTTTCTTCCCTTAATCGTTTTTCGTTGGTTGTTTTCAGTGCTTCGGTTCTTTGCAGACGATCACCGCATCCAGATCGGCATAGACGTAATCGCCCGGATTGATGACGACACCGCCGAAACGGAGTTCGACGTCGGCGAGCCCGATGCCGTCGGTGCGCGGGCGCATCGCCGTGCTCTTAAGTGCCTTGACCCCGAAGTCGAGCTCGGCGAACTCATGGATGTCGCGGACGGCGGCGTTGAAGATCATTCCTTCCCAGCCTTGCTCGCAGGCCTCCGTCGCGATGTTGCCGCCACAGAGCGCGCGGCGCATCGACCCGCGGCCGTCGATCACCAGCACCTTGCCCTTGCCGCCCCTGCGGATCACGTCGAGGATTCCCTTGTTGTCCTCGTAGGTCGAGAACGTCACCGCCTCGCCGTGGAAACAGGATCGCTTGGCAAAGTCATGGAACATCAGCTCGCAGACCTGTGCGCTCGGGTCGTCGTCGCAGATGTCGGCACAGCGGATGATGTCTTGATCGGTCATGAACAGGTTGCTCCCCAGTGTATGTAATCGTGGCTTTATATTTTTTTTGCGGGCGAACTCTACGAACTCTTGGGCAGAGGGTCCATCGTCATTACATTAGATAAAACCGATCGAGTTCAAGACCAGAGGAGGTTCCCCCGTGAGCAAGTTCGCTATTTTCGTTACCGTGAAAGTCAAGGAAGGCAAGGTCGACGATTTTCTCGCCCATGCCCATGTCAACGCCACCGCCGCCGTGCGCGACGAGCCGAACTGCCACATGTTCCGCGTCATGCAGAACCAGGAAGACCCGAACACGATCCATTTCTTCGAGGTCTATACCGAGGCCGCCAGCCTCGATCTGCACCGCGAGTTCCCCCACTACAAGGCCTACGACGCCGCGACCAAGGACCTGATTGCCGAAAAGTCCATCGTCAAGGTTGACCTGCTGCAGTAGGCGGCCTTCCTACTTCGCCTCCCGGAACTGCCACGCCATGAACATGGCGCCGGCGAACATGACCGCGCCGATCGCCGTCCACGCATAGCCGTAGGCGTTGCCTGTCAGGTCGAGAATGAGACCGAACAGCGGCGGGCCGATGACGCCGCCGATGGACCACGCGACGGCGTTGTAACCGATCCCGGAGCCGACCAACTCGGACGGCACCGTCTCCGCCGTCATCGAGAGCACGAGCGCTGCATAGGACGCCATCGCGAGGCCCATCACGGCGGCCATCACCATGAGGCTCCAGTTGGGCCACGACGGGCCCATGGTCATGGTGGCGGCGCACACGAACAGGCTCGACGACACCACGGCGACGGTGATGCCCTTGCGCCGGCCCTTCAGGAACACGTCCGAGATATAGGGAAAGCCGACGCGGCCGATGGCGCTGGCGCCCTGCGCGAAAGCGACACCCATGGCCGCGACCGGCTGCGACGCCTGCACCGCATCCTTGAGAAACAGCGCCATGTACGTGAACAGGCTCGACTGCCCTGTGTTGTACATGATCGCGGAAATGCAGATCACGTTCATGTTGCGGTTGGTGACGACGGTTTTCAGATCGGCGATGAGCCGCCGGATGCCGCCTTCCGCCGCACGCGGTTTGCGCGTCAGCGGCAGCCACGCGAGCGCGGTGACGAACGTCATGGCGACCGCGATCCAGAGCACGCTCCGCCAGTCCATGAAGGCAGCCATCACCCCGCCGCCGGCGCCGATCACGCCGCCCAAAGGCACGCCCAGTTGCTTGAGGCCCATGGCCGTCCCGGTCCACGCTGGCGGGAACCAGCGCATCACTCCCTTGGCCGTCGCCGGGTTGACGAATGAATAACCGAGTCCTGTCAGGAACGAGGCCGCCAGCGCCGGCCCGAACGAGCCCGCCAGCGCAAACCAGAGCGTGCCCGCCGACATCAGAAGCATCGAGCCGAACAACGTCCAGCCGACGCCGAAGCGGTCGGTGATGGCACCCGAGGGTAGCGCCGAGATCAGCTGCGCGCCGAACACCATCGACATAAAGAGGCCGAACTCGGCGGCGGTGACATTGAGGTCGACACGGATCACCGGCCCCATGGCCATGATCGAGAGATAACAGGACGTGCCCACCGTGTGCACGAGACCGAGCAGGAAGATCCTCGCCCGCCAGGGATTAAACCCGGCCGGTGGGCCGGAGGGATTAACCCCCTGCGGCGACGTTGTCCCGGATGTTTCGCCGTTTGCCTCACCGCTCACCCGGCGATCCTTCCTTGAAAACGAACACCAGCAGCACGAGGCCCGCAGCGACGATCCCGGCCGTCAAAAGCCACGCCGCGTCGAAGCCGCCCCAGTTGTCGACCGCATAGCCGAACATGATCGGCCCCAGCATGCCGCCCAGATGCACGCCGACCATGTTGACGCCCATGGCGGACCCGGCGAGCCGCGGCTCCACCGCCTCGACGACGATGGCCTGCGCCACCGGCGCGAACGACGCAATGGTGATGCCGAGCGCCATGGCGAGGCCAATGCCCAGATAAAGCCCCGGCCCCGGCCCGACGAACACCATGGCGGCAAGGAACATCGCCGCCGCCCCGCAGATCCATGCGACAAGCTGCCCGCGCCGCCCCGCGAAATGCCTGTCGGAGACGACGCCCCAGCCGATCCGGGCGACGGCGCTTGTCGTCTGCGCCAGACCGATGGCGAACCCGGCCAGTTCCTGGCTGGCCTTGGCGGTGCCCGTCAGGAACAGGGTCAGAAAACCGAAGAAATTGGTCTGCCCGACATTCAACAGACCGTTTAGGAAGGCGTAGACGTCGAAGTTCCAGTTCTTCAGCACCTCGCCCAGATTGGCGGCGATGCTCTTGCGCTGGTCGGGCGACAGCGGCACGTGGTAACGCACCAGCACCAGACAATAGATACCATTCAGCACCATCAGCGCGGCGACGCCCCACATGATCGACTGCCAGTGCACGTGCGCCGCCAGCGCCCCGTTCCCGGCCGCGATGACACCCCCGATGGGCACACCCACCTGTTTCAGGCCCATGGCCGTGCCGCGCCGTTCGCGCGGGAACCAATCGAGCACGCCGCGCGCCGTCGACGGGTTGGTCATGCAGTACGCAAAGCCCATGACGAACATCGCGCCGAGGCACTCAACGTATCCGTCCGCAATCGCCAGCATCACGGCGGCAATAAACATCAGCACATGCGCAAAGACCAGCGTGCGGCCGACACCGAAGCGGTCCGTGATCGCACCCGCCGGGATCGAGCCCGTCGCCTGCGCCGCGTAATAGGCGGAGACGAAGGCACCGAACTCTGCGGCGCTCAAATTCAGGTCCTGGGAAATGACCGGTGCCATGGCCATGACGGACACAACGTTCATGGTACCGACAACGTGGGACATGATCAGCGCGGGCAGCCTCCCCAGCCACGGATTGCCGTCCGAACTGTCCGTTTCCCCACTCAAGACTGCAATGCCCGTCCGTCCATGCCGTCCGTATCAAGACCCAGATGCCGCATGGCGGTCGGCGCGATATCGATGGCGGAGGTTTTGTCCGTGATCGCCGTACCAGCGGCAAAGCCCCCGCCCGCGCAGATCAGGAACGGGCTTTGTTCGTACTTGCCGAGGCCACCGTGCTGCCCGCAGCCGACGTTGTTGGAAATCTTCAGATCACCCTGGAAGGCATAGCCCGTGCCGGGCAGCCCGCCCTCCCCCGCATCCTCGCTGGCGGCGCCGACGACGACGATGTCGAGCCCGTCATTGGGATCGAGGCCGAGGTCGCGCATCGCGTCGCCCGTCACCACCGAACCGATCCGTGCATCGCCCCGCAGATGATCAGCAATGACGTCGCGCCGGTCCTTGGCATCGTCCGACAAGTAGATCGTCGCCGACAGGCCCTGCGGTGCGATGGCGACATCGGATGATCCGGGGCCTTCCTTTAGGCCTGCGGCGATCAGCATGTCCTCGAGGTCGATGATGTCGGCGACCGTCTCGTGTCCATGATCGGAGGCGACCATGAACAGCACGTCGCCGCTGTCGATATCGGAGCGGATGTTGTCGTAAACGCGGCCTGCCTGTGCGTCCGCCGCGCGTACCACGTCGATGTGCGCGGGCGAGCCGAGCGGTACGTCATGCTGCGTGTGATCCGGCTCGCACATCCACATCAGCGCGAGCGCCGGCTTACGGTCGTGCAGGATTTCGTCGATGAAGCGCTGCGCCAGCGCCGCATCCCCGGCTGCGTCGTGCCCGGTGCCGTGCGGCTCGAGCGTGACGCGCCCCGGCCCGAAGCCGACGTTGCGGTGGATCATGTGACCGTGCCCATCGGGATCGAGAAATATCCCCGCCCCCGGCGATGCGTTGGCGTAGATGACCGCGCCGCCGGCATCCTTCACCCGCTCCGACATGGTCGGGACCTTAAGCGTCCGGCCCTTGGCAGCGTGAAGCTTGTCACGGAAGCCCGGCGGACCGACGGAATAGACCTTGAGCCCGTCACCGTGATCGAGCGCGACGGCGTTGCCCTGCAATCCGTGCGTGCCGGGCAGGCAACCGGTAGCGATGCTGGCCGCCGTGGTCCGCGTCGTGGAGGGAAAGACACCGCCATGGTTCTGACAGTGCACGCCGGCTCCGGCGATGCGCATCAGGTTCGGCGTATGTGCCGGGCCGACCATGTCGGCGCGCAGCCCGTCGCAGATGACGATGACGACTCTTTTCATACCGTGTCCTTAGCCTCCTCGCCCTTCGAGACGGCCTGTCGGCCTCCTCAGGATGAGGAGGCATTGTTGAAGTACCTCATCCTGAGGAACGAGCAATGCGAGTGTCTCGAAGGATGAAAGCATCTTCCCTATTCCGCCGTGATGACCAGACCGTCGACCGCGAAGACACCTTGGCCTTCACCGCAAACGATCATGGGATTGATTTCAGCATCCAGCGGCGGGTTTTCAATCGTTGCAAGTGACGAGATTTTGACGATGGCATCCGCCAACGCCGCCAGATCTCCCTTCGGCAGATTGCGATAACCGCGAAGCGGCGCGAGCCCCTGCACCTCGTCGATCATGGCTTCGGCGTCGGCTTTTGAAACCGGCGCCATGCGGATCGCACTGTCGCCATAGACCTCGGCAAGGATTCCACCCGGCGACAACACGACAACCGGGCCGACCTGCGGATCGAGCCGGAAGCCGACAAGCACCTCGCCGACGCCCTTCACCATCTCCTCGACCAGGAAACGGTCGAGGACGAGGTCGGGTTTCATCCTGGCGACATTGGCCCTGATCTCGTCGATGGCACCGGCCAGTTCGACCTCTGAGCCGATGCCGAGTTTCACCGCCCCTGCCTCGGTCTTATGCGGCAGATCGGCGGAGAGTGCCTTCACCGCCAGCGGATACGTCAACCCGTGCGCATCGCCTGCGCCGGATATGACGGCATGCGGTGCCACGGGTACGCCGAGACTGGCAATGGCCGCCAACGACTCGGCCTCATCCTTCGAGACGGCGCTTCGCGCCTCCTCAGGATGAGGTTTACCAATTTTCACCGCCTCATCCTGAGGAGCGGCCCGGGAATCATTCGGGCTACGTCTCGAAGGAGAGGCGGAAGCAACAGGCGCCTGCCACTGGAAGAACGCGCGCATCGCATCGGCGCACGCTTCCGGCGTGCGGAACGCGGCAATACCCGCGTCGGCCAGAAGCCGGAGCGAGGCATCGGCCTGCGGCACCATGAAGGCACTGACGGGCTTGGCTGCCTTGCCGCCGACCTCGACAATCGGCGCGACGGCCAGTTCGGGATGGAACTGCGCCGACGAACCGACGACGCAGACCACCGCGTCGCATGCATCGCTCTCCAGCAGTGCTTCAAGTGCGGCGCCATAGACGCCTTCGCGCGTCCCTGCCATCGTCAGATCGATCAGCGGGCCGCGTCCGATGGTCAGGTTGAAGTCCTTGAGGCGTTCGTGCACCGCTTCGGGTGCCGGGATCACGTCGAGCCCCGCTGCACCCAACCGGTCGACCACCGTTGAAGCCCCGCCGCCGGTCGTCGTCATGACACCGACCCGTTTGCCACGGGGCGGTTTCTGCCCCATCAGCAGCGGCGGCATCTCGAACAGGGTTTCCAGCGTTTCGATGCGGACGATGCCGTTGGCGCGGAAGAATGCATCCACGGCCTTGTCCTCGCCCGCCAGCGCACCGGAGTGCGATAGCGCCACGGCCTGCCCCGCCTTGGACCGGCCGAGCTTGTAGGCCATCACCGGCTTGCCGGCGTCGAACGCGCGGCGCGCGGCTTTCGCCAGCACCGGCGCATCGCGCAGCGCTTCGAGGAACAACAAAATCGCATCCGTTTCCGGATCGTCGACCAGCACGTCGACCAGTTCACCGACACCGACATCGGCCTCGTTACCGACCGACAGCATCCGCGAGTAGCCGATGCCGCGGGCCGCACCGCGCGACAGCAGCGTGCCGAGGATGGTGCCGGACTGCGACACCAGCCCCATGCGCCCGACCGGCACGTCTTCCATTTCCAGCACCGCGTTGACCGACAGCGTCAGCCGGCTTGCCGGGCAGATGACGCCCATGCTGTTGGGGCCGAGGATACGCACTCCCGCCTCTGCCGCGACGGCCAGCAGTTCGTCCTGTTTCGCCTGCCCTTCCGGACCGGTCTCGGCGAAACCGTCGGAATAGATCGTCGCCACCTTGACGCCGATCTCGCCGCATTGCCGGACCGCGTCGATGACATAGTCGGCGGGCACCATGATAAACGCCTGATCGCATGGGCCATCGATGTCGGCGACGCTATTGTAGGCGCGCAGACCCTGCACCTCGTCGCGGGACGGGTTCACGGGATAGATCGCACCTTCGTATCCGTGCGTGGTGAGGAACCGCTGCGGCCGGCCGGTATTCTTGGACGGATCCGCAGATGCGCCCACCAACGCCACACCACGTGGCGTCAGCAGCGCGTCGACTAGGCTGCTCATGACGTTTTGGGCGGCCGTTGCGAGAAGCGGCGCTCGAAGATGCCTTCAGCGATGCGGTTCATCATCATTTCCGACGAGCCGCCGGCAATCATCCAGCCGCGCGTGCGGCGGAAGCAGTATTCGATCAGGCAGTCCTGCGAATACCCGGCAGCGCCCATGACCTGCATCGCCTCGCTGGACACATCGTGCCCCGCGCGGTTACACGCCAGCTTGGCGAGCGCGGTATCGTCCGCCGACGGGAAACCCGCATCGGCCTTTGTGGCGGCCCGCATCAACAATAGCTGCGCCGATTCCAGCTTCAGCTTCATTTCCGCGAATTTCCATTGCAGTCCCTGGAATTCGCAGAGCGGGCGGCCGAACTGCTTGCGTTCCATGGCGTGGTTGCGCGCCATCTCGTACGCATAACGGCCGAGTGCCACGGCGCGTGACGAGTTGCCAAGCCGTTCGACGTTGAAGCCCGCGATCTGGCGTTTGAAGCCGCCTTCGCGCAGCAGGATGTTTTCCGGCGGCACGTAGGCGTTCTCGAAATAGAGCTGACACCATTCCTCGCCGCCCAGATACATGATTGGCTGGCCGCGGCTGACGCCGTCGGTATCGGGTTCGACCAGCACCGAGCCGATGCCGTCGACGCCGGGTCCGTAGCGGCAATAAACCAGGAACAGATCGGCCTCGGGGCTGTGCGTCGAAAAGACCTTGGTGCCGTTCAGATGCACCCCGCCGTCCGGGCTGTCGGTGGCGGCGGTCTTGAGGTCGGTCAGCGCCGAGCCGGCTTCCGGTTCCGACATGGCGACGGAGATCACCTTGTCGCCCGCCAGGATCGGCTTCAAGTAGCGTTCCTTCTGGTCGTCGGTGCCGTATTCGGCGAGCACGCGAATGGCGCCGAAATTACCCGCCTGCACCACGTCGGCGCTGCGCGGGCAGTGCTTGGCCACCGTCTGGATGGCGATCACCGCATCGGTGAGCGTGCCGCCCTGGCCGCCGTCTTCTTCCTTCATGGTAATACCGAGCAGGCCCTGCTCGGCCATCATCTTCGCGACATCCTTGGGGAAACCACGTGCATGGGCGCGTTCGAGCGCACCTTCCGCAAGATACCGTTCAGCGAAACCATCAACGGCATCCATGAACATTTGCTGTTCTTCTGTTAATTCGAAGTCCATTTCTTCCTCCACTAAGTGCAGCGAGAGTACATCCGTGCCCACGAATTACAACGCACCCGGCGCACGCCTGTGGCTTGTCCGGCCTCGGCGGGAGGACTAAAGTAAACTTGACATATGTCATGGAAGTGATTGCCCGGGTGATTAAGATTTACCTCGAAATTCACCCCAATAAACGGTGAGGAAAACAATGCCGATGGATTACGAACAGCGCTTTCGCGCCGTGGTTGACGGTGTCCGCGACGAGGGCAACTACCGCGTGTTCGCCGATCTGAAACGCGAAGCCGGACGTTTTCCGCACGCCGTCAATTTCCGCGACGGCGAGGAACATCCGGTTGTGATCTGGTGCTCCAACGATTACCTCGGCATGGGTCAGAATCCCGCCGCCATCGATGCGGCGGCGGAAGCTGCCAAAACCTACGGGGTCGGCTCCGGCGGGACCCGGAATATTTCCGGCACCACGCACCTTCTGGTCGAGCTTGAGAAAGATCTCGCCGACCTGCACGGCAAGGAAGCCGCATTGCTGTTCACGTCGGGGTTCGTATCCAACGACGCAACGATCTCGACGGTGGCCAAGATGCTGCCGGGCTGCATCATTTTCTCCGATTCCATGAACCACGCCTCGATGATCGACGGCGTCCGCCGCTCCGGCATGAAAAAGCATATCTTCCGCCATAACGATCCAGACCACCTGGAAGAGCTTCTGGCGGCGGCCCCCGCCGACGCGCCCAAGCTGATCGTGTTCGAGAGCGTCTATTCCATGGACGGCGACGTATCGCCGATCGGCACATTCTGCGACCTTGCCGAAAAGTACGGCGCGTTGACGTACCTCGACGAGGTGCATGCGGTCGGCCTCTATGGCGAGACCGGTGGCGGCATCTCGGAACGGGACGGCATCGCGCATCGGGTCGACATCATCGAAGGCACCCTTGCCAAGGCGTTCGGCGTGATGGGCGGCTACGTCACCGGATCTGCGACGCTGATCGATGCGATCAGACTGACGGCCAGCGGCTTTATCTTTACCACGTCCGTGGCACCGCCGATCACAGCGGCCGCAATTGCCAACCTCCGGCACGTGCGCCGGCACAACGAACTCCGCGTCCGTCATCAGGAGCGCGCAGCGACGCTGAAGAAACGTCTCGCCGAGGCGGGCCTGCCGGTGATGCCGTCGGAAACCCATATCGTGCCGGTGTTCGTGGGCGATCCGGTACGTTGCAAGGAAGCCACCGACATGCTGCTCGAACAGCACGGCATCTATATCCAGCCAATCAACTATCCGACGGTGCCCAAGGGAACAGAGCGGCTCCGCATCACGCCGACGCCGCTGCACACGGACGCGCTGATGGACGATCTGGTCCGCGCACTCACATCCGTCTGGAAACACCTGGAACTGGAAATCGCCGCCTGATTTCCGCAATCCGAAATCGGGAGGGCAGCCATGTCACAGATTAGAGACGAAGCATTCGAGATGCTGGATATCAGCCGGCTCGCCGATCACGTGATGGTCGTGACGCTCGATCGGCCGGAGGTCCGCAACGCCTTCAACACGCAGCTCGGCGCCGAACTGCTCGACGTCTGGACGTCGCTTTACCGCGATCCGTCGCAATGCCGGGTCGTGGTCCTTACGGGGGCCGGCGACAAGGCGTTCTGCGCCGGAGCCGACCTCAAGGAACGGAACGGCATGACGGACGATGCCTGGCGCCAGCAGCACGCCCTGTTCGAGCAGATGATCCGCGCCATGATGGACTGCCCGGTGCCGATCATCGGCGCGATCAACGGGGCGGCCTACGCGGGCGGGCTGGAGATCGCGCTCAATGCGGATTTCCTGTATGCCGTCCCGTCGGCGCGGTTTGCCTTTACCGAGGTGACCATCGGCATCATGCCGGGTGCATCCGGCACCCAGCACCTGCCGCGTGCCATCGGCGTCCGGCGTGCCAAGGAAGTGATCCTCTCGGGCAAGCCTTTCGACGCCGCGCAGGCCCTCGACTGGGGGCTGGTAAACCGGCTTTGCGAACCGGAAACGCTGATGGAAGACGCACTGGAAACGGCCGCCGCCATCGCCGCCAACGCGCCGATCGCGATCCGCCAAGCCAAGACCGCCGTCAGCGCCTCGCAGTCGACCGACATCAAGACCGGCTACGACGTCGAAATCGCGTGCTATCAGCGCGTCATCGACACCGAGGACCGGCTGGAGGGCGTCGCCGCGTTCAACGAAAAGCGAATACCGGACTTCAAGGGCAAGTAAGCGGGAGAACGAGGATGATCGTCACGATCTTCGAAGTGTGGCCGGCGGACGGACATGCGGACGATTACTTCGACCTTGCCGCGTCGCTGAAGTCCGACCTCGAACAAGTCGACGGGTTTATCTCGGTGGAGCGGTTCGAGAGCGTCACCGAACCCGGCAAGTTTCTCTCGCTCTCATTCTGGCGCGACGAGGACGCCATGAACACCTGGTACGAACACTCGGGTCACGGCGACGCGCAGGCCAAGGGCCGGGGCGGCATCTTCCGTGATTACCGCATTCGCGTCGCAAGCGTGATCCGGGATTACGACCTCGCCCATGGACGGCCCGAGGTCTAGACCCCGGCTGGCACCCGCAGGCGGAACACGGACCCCTTTTCTAACTCTGAACTGAGCGTGACGTCTCCACCGTGCAGCCGCATCGCCTTCCTTGCGATGGGCAGACCGATACCGCTGCCGCCAGTACTCGCATGAACCATGAGGCGGGCGAAGATACCGAAGATGCTGGACTGCTGGTGAGCCGCGATGCCGGCTCCGTTGTCGGCAACCGCCAGCGACACCAACCCGTCGCCGCGCTCGGCAAAAATCCGCACGCGGGGCAGCGTGCCCGGCGCCACATGCGTAATGGCATTGCGCAACACATGCTCCAGCGCCTGGGCATAAACGCCTTTATCGACAAAGGCCTCGCCGAGCGGCGCATCGACGGCGATATCCGCCTGCGCTGCCGCGATTTCACCGGATAGCTTTTGAAGCGTTTCCGCCACAATGTCCTCCAGGCCGACGCTCGCCGGCTCGATCCCGCCACGTCCCAGCCGCGTGAACGCCAGCAGATCGTCGATCATATGCGTCGACGTATCGGCGCCTTCGACAATATGACCGAGAATCCCCCGCCCGTTGTCATCGATAACGCCGGCATAATCTTCCTCGAACGCCTCGGCCAATATCTTCATTGCCCGCAACGGCGCCGTCAGATCATGAGCCAGCAAATTGACGAACGCCTCGATTTCGACCTCCCCGGAGGCTCCCGGAAAGATGACGGCGCGCGTGCCGTCACCAAGATCGCGGACCCGGCCTGATGCAATCACCGCGAATTCGGCGATATCGCGGCCGATGGCATCCTCTGGCGTACACCCGAACGACCGGGCGCAGGCACTGTTAAGAGCCCTGATATTGCCGTCGTCGTCGATCAGGCAGACACCGTCGTCGAGGTCGTCCAGGATAGCGATTAGCGCGGAAAGTCCGCTCATTACTGTGCGCTCCGGGCCTGGCAATCACATATCCGGGTTGTAGCGGTCATCGAAAAGATACGTCTGTGTTTTGGCGAGCAGGTCACGTGACGCCCGTGTAATGACGGCATAGAGGTCGCGGATTGAAACGATCCCGAGCGGCATGCCGTCTTTGTCGACCACCGGCAGATGCCGGAACCCTCTGAGCTCCATAAGCTCCAGCGCGGAAAACGCGGAATCGTCCGGTGACAGGGTTTCAAGTTCATCGGTCATGACGTCACCGGCCGTGGTCCGGTCCGGATCGACACCCTGAACGGCGAAATAACGCGTGAAGTCCCGCTCGGTGATGATGCCGATCAATTTGCCCTTCTTGTCGAGGACCAGGATCGAGGAGATATGCCGCTCGACCATCGCCTTCGCCACCTGGCGCGCGTTGTCGTCCGGCCGCGCCACCAGCAGGTTCTGATCGCTGACGACATCGGGAATAATTCTCATGGCTTCATCCTCTTCCCGCGTTCTATTTCGTCGGCCACGTCATCGAGCTGATCGAGAAAATCGGCAACGCTGATGACGCCAGCCTGGTCGGCAACCGCCTCATCAAGCTCGCTGTCAGTCGGCAGTGCGTACGATTTACGGGCTTCTTCGGCCTCGCTTACCGGCACATGCACGTCTTCTTCTAGCACCTCGTTGATCGTGTTCACCAGAACGGAACGGTCGATCGGTTTGGTGACACAGGCATTCATCCCGGCTTCGATGTAACCGCGGATATGCTCTTCCATGGCATCCGCCGTCAAGGCAATGATCGGTATCTTTGCCCACCGGTCGTGGCGCGCGCGGATGGCGCGCGTCGCATCAGGGCCACTCATGCCCGGCATCCGGATATCCATCAGGACCAGATCGAACTCCTCCCGGCCGACCTGATCTACGGCCTGCTCGCCATCCTCAACGATCACGGTGTCGTGGCCGAACTTGTCGAGGGTCGCGTCAATGATGCGCTGGTTGAGCTTGTTGTCCTCGGCCACCAGGATATGCAGGCGCCGGTTCGTCCTGAAGTTTTCGAAAGCATGAAGCCGGGCGTCGCTCGACACATCGCTGCTGGCTTCATTGAACGGCAGCGTGAAACAGAACTCCGACCCGACGCCTTCCTTGCTCTCGACCCAGATACGGCCGCCCATCAGTTCGACCAGCCGCTTCGAAATGGCGAGGCCGAGACCGGTTCCCTCGTAATGCCGCGAGATCGACGCATCCGCCTGTGAAAAATCGGAGAAAAGTTTCTTCTGGTTCTCAGGCGAAATGCCGATGCCGGTATCGATAACGCGAAACTCGATGAACTTCTTGCCCTGCTGGTCCAGCATGGTGGCACGGATACCGACGCCGCCCCGGTGCGTGAACTTGACGGCGTTGCCGACAAGATTGATCAGGATCTGGCGGAACCGCGTCGGATCGCCATTGATGCCGGCGGCGATATCGTCCGGGAATTCGATATTGAGTCTCAGGTTCTTGACCCGCGCGCGCTCCCGCACGAGGTCCATCACCTCTTCAACCGCATTTCTGAGGTTGAAATCCAGGTTCTCGATCTTGAGACGTCCGGCGTCTAGCTTCGACAGATCGAGGATGTCGTTGATGATGGTCAACAGCGACTGCGTCGCGCCCTTGATCTTGATAACCTTGTCGCGGTCTTCTGGCGCCAGGGGGCTGTCCATCAGCATGTCCGCGAACCCCATTACTCCCGTCATCGGAGTTCGGATCTCATGGCTCATCGAGGCCAGGAATTCGGACTTCGAACGTTCCGACGTCTCGGCCCGGTCCTTCTCGACGGCATAGCGTTCGGCGAGTTCCGCCATCTTGGCGGTGCTTTCTTCCAGTTCCTGGCGTGAGGCCTCCAGCTGCCGGACGTTACGTTGCAGCCGTGCCTCGCTTTCGCGCATCCGTCGCTGCGCCGTCTCTTCCGCGGTGACGTCACGTCCCGACCCGCGGAAACCGGCAAATTTACCGGCACTGTCGTAAATCGGCTTACCGCTGATGGAGCAGAACTCCATCTTGCCCCGGCCCTTTGGCAGGGCGTAACGAAAATCGGTGAACGGACGCCTGTTTTCCAGATCCTCGAGATGAGCGTGCCATTCATCGGTCATCTGCAGGTTCGAAATACCGATCGCCTCGGCGCGCGTCCGGCCGATATAGATATTCCGCGAAATCCCGGTCACGTCCTCGAAGCGCCCGGACACGGAGGTAAACCGAAGTTCGCTGTCCATTTCCCAGAACCAGTCCGCAGATACGTCGGCGAGATCGCGCAAGCGGTTCTCGCTTTCCTCGAGCGCATGTGTCCGCTCGACCACAAGCGCGCCAACCCGCGCGTCGTAATTCAGCCGCGACCAGACGTAGATCAATACTGCCGTGGTAAGGATCAGGCCTATCACCAGAACCGACACGGCCGAGATCATTGGCCCCGCCCCCAGCCCCGCCGTATCGACGATGAAGTGAACACGGACCGGCAATTGCGCGACCTGCATTTCACGGGAGCTGACCATCGCATCGAATAACGTCGTGCCGTCGACACTTTCGCTCAACCGGTTGAACCCGCGCGTGCGATACAGAGGCGTCCTGTCACCGCTGCCGTCCTGGGCATTCACTTCGATGCCGAGCACCCCTTTGTCGATCATTTCCGCGAATGAACTCGACGCGATCACGAAACTGATGGTCGTCGTCGGATCGAGCATCGAGTAAAGGACGCCCTTGACGCTTTGACGGCGTTGCTCGACGAGGAAGTTGCTCCGGCCGGTTTCATAAACAGGGAGCACCGCCAGCACGATATTTTTCACACCACCCGTCGTTTCCGTCGAGAGCGGGCCGCTGATCTGTATCTCGTTGAAATCGATGCCGCGCTGTACTGCTTCACGCACGGAAGTCAGCTCCATCAGGTCCACACCCATAAGGGTCGGCACCGCATCCTCCGGGGCCAGGTCCGAAACCGGGAAACCCGCCGCGGGGACCTGTCCGCCACTGGCGCGATTGCTGATTTTCGGCGCCCAACCATAACCGACGACGCCAATCTCCTGATCATAGAGTTTCCGTGAATACTCGTCGAACTCGTCGGCAACAACCTCTGCGCGGACTTCAAGAAAGGCGCGAAATCCCCTGAGCGTCGCCAGCTGAACATTGAACTCGGTTTCGATACGTCCGGCGAGATCGGCGGCGCGGCTTTGGATCTCAGCATGTCTTGTCTGACGAACGGTCTCGAGGACACTGAGCGAAAGCGTCGCCGTGAGCACGAAACCGACCAGTCCGATCGCGCCCAGCAGCAGCCAGCGGCGCGCCGAGCCCGCGCCTACATCGCTCACTTGCTGAGGGTCAATCTGGTCCGTCGACATGCCCGGGTCCGAGTCCGATTTTCAAGCGTATCCAGACGCCATTGAAGATGTACACATTATGATCGCTAAATCGCACTAACGCCAATGACGGTTGACGTATTGGGTCAGGCTGTTGACTTAAGTTGGCCGGAAAACCGCGAGATGCCGAAAGCCGAAATCGACAGATTTGTCCTGCCGTCGACGATCAGTTCGGCCATCACCCGCCCGACCACCGGGCCAAGCTGAAAACCGTGCGCCGAAAAGCCGAACGCATGGAAAGCGTTGTCGGACGCATGGCTGGGACCGATGACCGGGATGCGGTCCGGCGTCACCCCTTCCAGTCCGGCCCAGCTCCGCGCTACGCGAACATTCCTGACGAGCGGAAAGGCATCGGACACCGTTGCCGCGGAAATCGCCATTTTCAGGGGATCGGGCTCGGCAACGCCGCTGTCGCGGTCCGCATAGCCCAGGTGCGCGCCGCCGATCAGCAGTGTCCCTGCGCTTGTCTGCTTAAAGGAGAGCTTGCGTGATGCCAGACCGCAGACCGGTGTCAGGAAAGGCCGCACCCTCTCGGTCACCATCATCGTCAGTGCATGCGCCTCCAGCGGCACCGCGTCACCTAGCATGGCCGCTATGACATCGCCCCACGCGCCCGCGCAGTTCAGCACCACATCTGCTGTGATGGCGCCACGGTCGGTTTCGATCAGCCATTTTCCATGCCACCGCTTGAGACCGGTCACCCGCTCTCCAAGACGGAAAAAAACACCGCTGCGGGCAGCCTTATCGTAGAATGCCCTGGTCGTCCGCATGGGATCGGCAGCACCGTCGCCTTCGCACCAAAGCCCGCCAACAGCACGCGGATGAACATCGGGCACGATCTCGCGAAGTTCTTCGCGGCCGATCATCCGTTCATGATCATAGCCGAGGTCGCGCACATGCCGCGCGCGGACTTCGAGCTTAGCCATGTCGTCGTCGGATTCCGCGATCTTGAGCTGGCCGCAGGCGTGAAAGTCGCAATCGTCGTCAACCAGGGAAGAGATCTTATTCCAGATTTCGAGCGACGCTTCCGCAAGCGGAATTTCCGCCGGATCGCGGCCGAGCCGCCGGACCCCGCCGGCGTTGACGCCGGATGCGAAGCGGCCCGGATGATAGGGTTCGATAACCGTGACCTGCTTTCCCCGCATCGCCAGATGCAGTGCGGCGGAACAGCCGTGCAATCCGCCGCCGATCACGCAGACGTCGGCAGGCTCGCCGCGCGTGCCCGTCGAGGCGGAAACCCCGGTCATGACGGAAATTTCTCCCTGAGCGCCGCCACCTGCTCGTCGGTCAGGAACCGGGTTTTGACGTCCTTCAGCATCAGAAACAGGCGCGCCGTTTCCTCCAGTTCCTCGGTCGCGTAAACCGCGTCATGCAGCGACTTTCCAGCGACGACGGGACCGTGATTGGCCAAGAGCACGGCGTGATGGTCCGATGCCATTTCCCTGACCGCGCGCGCCAGGTCCAGGTCCCCCGGTGCGAAATACGGCACCAGCGGCAGCGTGCCGATCTTCATCACGTAATAGGCCGTGATCGGCGGCAACACGTTTTTCGGATCGATATCCGCCATGCAACTGACAGCGACGGAATGGGTCGAATGCAGATGCACGACCGCGCCCGCAGCTGCGCGTTCCTCGTACATTGCGATATGCAGGAATGTTTCTTTGGTCGGTTTATCGCCGGAAACATGATTGCCGTCCTGATCGAGCTTGGCGATCCGCGCCGGGTCGATCTCGCCCATGGAGGACCCGGTCGGGGTCATCAGCCAGCCGTCGTCGAGGCGAACACTGATGTTGCCGGAACTGCCGAAGGTCAGGCCACGGTCGTAGATCGACTTGGCCAGCCTGGCGATGTCATCCCGGGTCTTGTTTTCGTTCATGGCAACATGCTGAGCGATTTTTCGAAAAAGTCTTCCGCCCCGAAGTTACCGGATTTCAGCGCCAGCGCCAAAGGCACGCCGCCGATGGCCTCGGTCCACGGCACACCCGGATCGATCTCCGGACCAATGCGGAGTGCACGGATGTCGAGCGCCTTGACCACCGCGCCCGATGTCTCGCCACCGGCGACGACCAGCCGGTTGACCCCCATCTCCAGCAGCCCGCGCGCGACCTCGCCCATGACTTTCTCCACCATCTCGCCCGCTTCCTCGCGGCCGAACTCGGCCTGGATGGCGGCGACCTCGTCGGGATCGGCGGAGGAAAAGATCAGTACGGGCGTCCCTTCGTCCTGCACCGACGCCCAGTCCAGCACGTCCGCGACGACCGGCTTCCCGGCCGCGATATCGAACGGATCGATATTGAAGCTCGGCCAACTGCGGCGCGTGTGCGCGATCTGCTTCCGGGTCATCTTCGAACAGCTGCCGGCGACGACAGCGGACCGGCCGACGATCTGCGGCAGGGCCGGTGCACGCCGTTCGGCCAAAGAGCCCCGCGCGCGGAAATTATCCGGCAGGCCCATGGCGATCCCGGAACCCCCCGTGATCAGTTCCAGATCCTTCGACGCGTGGCCGATCTCGACCAGGTCTTCGTCGAACACGGCATCGACGATGGCGTGCCGCACACCTTTTGCCTTCAGAGCATCGAATGCCGTTCGGATCGCATCGGCGCCCGCACGCACCGTGGAAAGCGCGACCAGGCCGACCCCGTTCGGCGTCTGGCGGGCGAGCACGCGGACGAGGTTGGGGTCCGTCATTGGATTGAGCGGATGATTTTCCATCCCCGATTCCGACAGCAATACATCGCCGACGAACAGGTATCCGTTGTAGATCGAGCGGCCGGTTTCCGGGAACGCCGGACAGGCAATGGTGAAGTCCGCACCCAGGGCGTCGAGCAATGCATCAGCGACGGGGCCGATATTGCCGGCGTCGGTGGAATCGAAGGTTGAGCAGTATTTGAACAGGATCTGGTCCGCGCCCTGTGCGCGCAGCCATGCCAGCGCGGCGAGTGAATCCTCGATGGCCTCGGCCGCCGGGTTGGTGCGTGACTTGAGCGCGACGACGACGGCGTCGGTTTCCTCGATCACCATCTCCGGCGCTGGCACGCCGATGATCTGAATGGTATTCATACCGGCCTTCACCAGCGTGTTTGCGAGATCGGTGGCGCCGGTTGAATCGTCGGCTATGCATCCCAGCAGCATGTGATTGGTATCCCCCAGAGGACCGGTGCGCGGTCCTCAGTCTCCGTAGCGAATGTATTCGTCCCAGGTGCGCTCGAGCTTGCGCAGCATGCTTGCCGTCTCGGCCAGAGACTCGCCGTTACCGATCGCCGTTTCGAAGCGGACACCGTTCTTTTCTTCCATGGTCCGGATGCCTTCGACGACTTTCTTGCCTTTTTCCGTCAGCTTGACGGTAATCGAGCGTTTGTCGTGTTGAGCGCGTTCCTGATCGAGATAGCCGTAGTCGGTCAGCTTCTTGATATTGTAGGACACGTTCGAGCCCTGATAGTAGCCGCGTTCAATCAGGTCGCGGATAATGATCTCGCCGTCGCCGATATTCGTCAGCATCAGTGCCTGCACGCCGTTGATGTCGCGGACGCCGATGCTTTTGAGTTCGATCCTCAGGACATCGAGGAACCGCCTGTGCAGACGTTCGATCAGCAGCGTCAGTTCAATATAGTCTTGAGACACGAGCACCCTTTCCTGCCGTCCGTGATCCTTGTAGCGTGAGGATATATGAGCACAAGTCGAACGATCCAGTTATCATTTGCCCCGATCATAGCGGCCATTTCCCGTTCGTCGAGGCTTGCGATGTTTGCCTGCGCGACTTTTGCGGCAATCTCGATTTCCGGTTGCGGCGGCGACGTGCCGACGCAGGCGGAAATAAAGCAGGACAACATCGACAGCCGCGCCGCCCAGCTTGTCCGCGTCGGCGACACCACGCGCGAAGCGGGCGACTATGCCAACGCGATGCAGCTCTATCAGCGAGCCGCCGGCATGCGTCCGGACTGGACGCTGCCACTGTTGCGGTTCGGCGAAACGGCGATTTCCGGCGGGCTTTATGCGGAAGCGCTTGGGGCCTTCGAACGGGTAGCTGCCATCGATCCGACCAGCAACCGCGGCTACAACGGCGCCGGCATCGCGCTCGACCTTCTGGGTCGTCATGAAGAGGCGCAGGAATACTACATCACCGGTATCGAGCGCGCGCCCGACAACGCCCCGCTCAAGAACAACCTCGGGCTTTCGCTGGCCCTGACCGGCGATTACGGCGACGCGATCCGAATGCTGGAAGGCATCGCGAACGCGCCCGGCGTCAACGCGCGCACGCGCCAGAACCTGTCGCTGGTTTACGGGCTCGCCGGGGACGAGGGGAACGCCAAAAGGATCGGTCTGATGGATCTTGGCGAGGCAGAGGTCGCGAACAATCTCGCGTTTTACGCGCGGCTCAGGAGCATGACGCCGGAAGACAGAACCAAGGCCGTATTCGGCGTTCTGCAATAGCCCCCCTTTCACCACATCCCGTTACATGTTGATCAGATTGTCGATGGTCGACAGCACCGCCGGCCCCAGCAGCACCACGAACAGCGACGGCAGGATGAAGATGATCAGCGGCACTGTCAGCGTGGCGGGCAGCTTGGCGGCCTTTTCCTCGGCCTTCATCATGCGCTCATTGCGGAACTCGGCAGCCAGCACGCGCAGCGATTGGGCCAGCGGGGTGCCATACTTTTCTGTTTGCGTCAGCGTATTCACGACGCCCCGGATCGGCGCGATTCCGGTGCGCTTGTTCAGATTGTTCAGGGCTTGGCTGCGGTCCGGCAGGTAACTGAGTTCGATCGCCGTCAGCTGAAACTCATCGGCGATTTCCGGCGTGGCGCGGCCCATCTCCTCGGAGACACGCTTCAGCGCCGCGTCCAGCGACAGCCCCGCCTCGGCACAGATCACGAGAAGGTCGAGCGCATCCGGCAGCCCCTTGATCAGCGCCTGCTTGCGCTTGGTCTGCGCGTTCCGGATCAGGATTTCCGGCAGATAGGCGCCGAACACGGTGATGCCGAGTGCAAGAAGTGCGCGGACCTCGAACTCCAGGTCGACCAGCGGCACGACGAACAGGAAGAACGCACCGAAACCACCGAACACGAACGGCAGGACCGTCTTGGCGAACAGGTACAGCACCACGTTGTCGCGCGTGCGCCAGCCCGCACGTGCCAGCGAAAGCTGCACCTTGTCGGCGTGCTTCGATCTGAGCAGGTTCAGTTTCTCGACGATGGCACGGACCGCCCCACCGTTCTCAAGCAGCGCCCGGGCCCGGTTACGGCGCGGCTCGATCAGACCCGCCTGCAGGTTTTCGCGGTGCTTCATGAGCGACTTTGCGCGCGACGCCATGGGATCGCGCACCACGAACGACGACCAGACGGCGTAGACGACGAACAGCGTCGCCATGCCGGATAGCAGCGCCGCCACCGCCTCACCGCCCAGGCCCGGTACGAGCGTTGCAAGAAAGTTCATATCTCGAACCTCACCATCTTGCGCATCACCAGAATGCCGCCGGTCATCAGGGTCAACGCACCGCCCAGCATGACGCGGCCGCGGATGTCGGTGAACAGCGCCTGCTCGTACTCAGGGCTCAGGAAATAAATGATGCCGAACATAAGGAACGGCAGGCTCCCCAGGATCGCCGCGCTTGCCTTCGCCTCCGACGACATCGCCTTGATCTTGAGCTTCATCTGCTTGCGGGAGCGCAGGATGTCCGACAGGTTCGCCAGTGTTTCCGCCAGATTACCGCCGGTTTCCTTCTGCACCGACAGGCTGATGACGAAGAACTTGAACTCCGGCGTATCGAGCCGTCGGGCCGCGTCCCAGAGCGAGTCCTCGAGCGTCTGACCCAGCCGGATTGCATCGGCGATACGGCGAAACTCGGAACCGACCGGCTCGCTCATCTCTCGGCCGCATGCGGAGATGGTTTCCGTCACCGGCAGACCGGAGCGCAGGCCCCGGACCATCAGGTCGATGGCGTCCGGAAACTGCACCGTGAACTTGTTCATGCGCCGCGTGATCACCCCCCCAACCACGTAATGCGGCACGCCGATGCCGAACGAGACCGCGACCGCCGCGTTGAAATACCACGGCATCCCCATCAGGACGGCCGGGACAACCGCGCCAATGACGCCGACGACGAACGACAGAACGAAGTATCGGCCGAGCGACAGGTTGTGTCCGGTCCGCTGCAAGCGGTTGCGGATCGCATCGGGGCGCGGCAGCAGTTTGGTGGCAATCCCTTCCAGCAGCGGTGACGAGGTTTCCATCTTGCGCTTGAGCTGCCGGGCACGCCGTTCGCTCGACGTCATCGGGCGCGCCCGCTCGCCGATCTTCTCGACCCGGGCGCGCAAACGGCGCTGCTTGCCCATCACCGTCATCAGCAGCCAGCCGATGATCAGCAGGACCGAGAGACTACCGCCGAAGATAACTGCCAGTTCGATCATCCCGTTATTACCCCATGGCCTCCATCAGCGCCTTGTCGAGACCGAAGTACTTGGCCCGGTCGGAGAACGCCGGGCGCAGGCCGCTGGAATTGAAGTTGCCGTACAGGTTGCCCTCGGCGTCCTCGCCCTCGAACTGGAAAGTGAACAGGTCCTGTGTGGTGACGACCTCACCTTCCATGCCGACGACTTCCGTGATGTAGGTGATGCGCCGTTTGCCGTCCCGCATGCGCGAGACCTGGACGATCATGTCGACGGCACCTGCGATCTGCGCGCGCACCGCCTCGTTCGGCAGTTTGACGCCCGCCATGGCGACCATATTCTCGAGACGGGTCAGCGCTTCGCGCGGCCGGTTGGCGTGAATGGTACCGAGCGAGCCGTCGTGCCCGGTGTTCATGGCCTGCAGCATGTCGAGCGCTTCGCCGGCGCGGATTTCACCGAGGATGATCCGGTCCGGCCGCATCCGAAGCGCGTTCTTGACCAGTTCGCGCTGCGTGATTTCACCCTCACCTTCCAGGTTCGGTGGCCGCGTTTCCAAGCGAACCACATGCGGCTGCTGCAGTTGCAGTTCCGCCGCGTCCTCGATGGTGACGATACGTTCGCCGCTGTCGATCATGCGCGACAGCGCGTTCAGCAGCGTCGTCTTACCCGAACCGGTACCGCCCGAAACGAGAATGTTGAGGCGCGAGCGCGACGCGATCTTGAGCACCGTCGCCATTTCCGGTGACAGGTTTTCCTGTCGCTGCATGACATCCAGCGTGATCTTCTTCTTGGCGAATTTCCGGATCGAGATCGACGGCCCGTCGATCGCCAAGGGGGGAATGATGATGTTGACGCGAGAGCCGTCCGGCAAACGGGCATCGCAGAGAGGGGATGACTCGTCGACCCGGCGGCCGACGCCGGAGACGATCCGGGATGCGATCTGCATGACGTGACGGTTGTCGCGGAACTTGACCTCTGACAGCACCAGCTTGCCGCCGCGCTCGACGTAGACCATGTCGGGGCCGTTGACCATGATGTCGGTGACGGCCTCGTCGGCCAGCAGCACTTCCAGCGGACCGAAGCCCAGCATGTCGTTGAGCAGCATGGTGACGATTTCGCGCTGTTCCAGCAGGTTGAGCTGGATCTTATGCTCGATCAGAATCTCTGAGACGATATCGCCGATTTCCTGCGCCAGTTGCGCACGCGGCATTTCGCCCGCTTCGGCAACGTCGATGCGGTCCATGAGGATCGGCTGCACGATGGCCTTGGTACGCACGATCAGGCTTTCCTCGGCGGGGGTGCCGGAGTCCTGCGGCCGGCCATCCAGCAACCGGTTGACCACCGTCGTCACGACGTCGCGATGTTCGCGCGGACTCAGGCCGCCGGCAACGAGGTCACCATTGACGAATTCGCCGATCTTTTCGGCCAATTCGCGGCGTGACAGGTCATGCACGTCGACCCCGGAAAGGCCGTCCTCGGCACGTTCCAGAGTCTCCGCCGAGGTCACTTCGATAATGTCGGCGCGATAGATCTCGTCAGCCTTGAGGGGGACAACCGGCTCCGCTGCAGGCGCAGCCGTCGGCGCGGCGGCCTCCTCGGCACCGTTTTCGCCCTGTGCGGGCTTGCGATGCGCATCCAGCGCGACGATGTCCGATGTCTGGCGTTTTCCGAACATGTCAGCCCTCACCTTCCGTGGATGACTTCTTCGCCTTCGACCTGAACAGGCTCATCAACCCTTTTTTCGGTGCCTCCGTCTCTGCGCCTGCGATCATCTCGGCGACATCCTTCATGGCACGACCGAACTTGGAGCGCGCCGCCACGCTCATCACGCACTTGCCAGCGGCTTCTGCGCTGATCACCGTCTTCGCATCGAAAGGCAGGATATGCGCGATTTTCTGGCCGGAGCCTTCCTCGAAGGTCTTTGCCGTCAGTTCCTCCTTGCCGCCGATGCCCTGGCGGTTAAGGACCACGCTCACTTTGGCCGACGGGCACTGTTTGGCGAGGTGCCCGGCCAGCCTGGCCGTATCACGCATCGCGCCCAGTCCCGGCTCGGCGATCAGCGCGATGCGGTCGAAGACACTGAGAATCTCCGGCTGTGCCACGGCGAGCGCGCGCGGCAAATCGACGACGACGACTTCGGAATCCTCGCGCACGAAATCCAGAAGCCCGGAAAACGCCTGGCTGGAGGCGAGATCGCCCTGCCCCGGGTCGGTTTCCGACGCCATGACACGTAGATGTTCTCCAACCGGCACCGAGGCACGCTTGATGAACAGTTCGTCCATGCGGCCCGGTTCCTTCATCGCGTCCGTGAGCCCGCCACCCGGATCCACGTCCAGGATCATGGCCTGCGTTCCAAACGTCAGGTCCATGTCGATCAGGGTCACGTGACGGTTGATTTCCTCGGCGGCGTACCACGCGGCACTGGCGGCGATGGTCGATGCGCCAACGCCGCCACGGACGCCGATCACGGCGGTCACTTCGGCACTGCGCACCTGCAACGGATCGGCGGCGCGCTCGACCGTTTCCTTCTTCTGCGGGCGCGCTCGGTCGATGCTGGCACCGAGGTCCTCAGACGAGAACGGTTTGACAAGATAGTCGGAAACCCCGGCGCCAAGGACATCACGATAAACGCGAAGATCGTTCACGGTGCCCAGCAGAATAACGTGCGCGCCCGCATCGCAGACCTGCGCAAGCTGCTCGGCGGCGGCCATGATGTCCTTGGCATCGCCAAGATCGACGATCAGCAGCGGCGGCGTTCGGATCGCGGCCAGACCGTTCATGGCGTCGGTCAGGTCGCTGACGATGACGCTGTCTCCGGAAAGATCACGCGCCTCGATCGCTGCGCGCACGAGGTCCGCGGTCTCGTCGTCGGCGGCAAAGCCGAGAAACGGGCGGCTGACTTCGCTAACGGCGGGTTCGTTTTCTTTCGGCAAGGCAATCACTGACCTTCTCCGCCACCGGACGAGCCATCGACGCCATGGCTTTCCGCCGTGTTGGTATCGCCGATGGGCAACGCACGCTGTTCGCCGGCGCGATATCGCTGCGTGCCGAGCACGAGGGCCTCGGCGTCACCCGGCGTGCCGCCGCGGCCGTTTACCAGGTCCTGCGGCTCGGCAACCATCAGACCGAGGTTGGTCGAGTTCGGGCAGCCCCAGTTGGAATGCGGCCGGTTGTCGAACGTGCGTCCGGCATAGGGTGTGAAGTCCGGGCAGCCCGGCAACGTTACCAGATAGCGGCGAACGGTCAGGTTGACCTCGTTCTCGGCGATACCGGCAACGTTCGAGCGCGCCTTGACCCGCATGGGATCGAGACCGGCATCGGCCATTAATGCGGCGATGGTGGTGCGCCGGTCGTATGCAAGATCGGTGGTTTCATGCAGCAGGCCGAAGTCGACGATGATTTCGTCGGACCTAGCCGTGGCGCGGCGTTGCAGGAAGCTGACCGCAGCACGGCGTTCGGCGTCACCGAGCGCCGCCGACCCCCTCGGAAACTGCAGTGCGAACGCGATCTCGCTGGGGGCTACCTGCAGCTTCTTCTCATCACGCGGCTTCATCTCGACCTGCATGTTGAGCGGGTCGTACCAGGGCCGGTCGGCATACTTCGTCTGGCAGGCGGACAGAAGGATCACCACAGCCATCATCAGAACGGCACCGCTCATCCTTCGAGACGGAACTTCGGTCCTCCTCAGGATGAGGTGAAGATTTTGAAGCGTCCTCGTCCTGAGGAGCGGCACTGCCGCGTCTCGAAGGAGAGGATGCGTGTAATTAAAGCCGCTGTTTCTCATTGTGACGCTCCTTCCGTGGCGGTGCTGCGGTCACGTTCCAGCAGGAAGCCCACCGGTCCGATCAAGCTTTCTCCCTCACGGCTGATGGTCACCGGCTGCGGTGCGGACGGTTTCTGGCGATGTGTCCCGCCGTTGAAGATACGCTCGAAATCATGCGGATGCTCAAGCCCGTCCGTTGGTGCCGCAAGCCGGTTCGGAGATACCGGGCGCACGACATACGGCGTCACGATGATCACCAGCTCGCTTTCTTCGCGCTGGAACCGGTCCGACTTGAACAGCCCTCCCAGCACCGGCACGTCACCGAGACCGGGGAACTTCGAGATGTCATGCGTGACGTTGTTCTGGATCAGGCCGGCGATGGCGAACGACTGACCCGAGCCGAGTTCGACGGTGGTATCCGCGCGCCGGGTCGTCAGTGACGGGATCTGGAAATTGTTGAGCGTGACCGCATTGGTGGTCGAAAGCTGGCTGACCTCGGGCCGCACATGCAGGTTGACCCGATCGCGGCCGATCAGGGTCGGCGTAAAGCTGAGCGATACACCGAACTTCTTGAACTCGATCGTCACGCGACCATCGGAATCCGGCACCAGTATCGGAAACTCACCACCCGCCAGGAAACTTGCCGCCTCGCCCGAGAGCGCCGTCAGGTTCGGTTCGGCGAGAACGGAAATCAGGCCCTCTTCTTCGAGCGCGTCGATCACTGCATTCAGGTCGAAGCCGCCGATGCTGAGGCCGGACGCCGACAGCGTGTGCTGCGTGACGGACGAATTGAACGGGTTGGACGTCGCGATCCCGAAGGCGATGCCCGCGGCGGATCCGGCGATCGACCAGTTGAAACCGAGTTGCTTGTCGATGTCGCGAGAGACTTCGGCGACGCGGACACGCAGGTTGATCTGGGTTGGTGCGTTGACGCCGAGACGCAGTAGCACCTTTTCCGGACCACCGACGGCGCCTGCGGCGACGCGGCGGATGTTTTCCGCCGTCGATACGCTGTCCACCATGCCGTCGACAACGACGGTGTCGCCGACGCTGTTCAGGGTCACGTTTGCATCCGGATGCAGGGTGCGGATCGACTGGTTGATCTTGTCGAGATTATGACGCACGTGCAGGTCGATACTGGCCAGCACCTGTTCACGGCGGTCGACGGCGAACAGCGTCGTCTCACCGGCAGCCTTGCCGAGCACGTACACCAGCGTCGGGCTCTTGATCTGCACGTCGGCGATTTCCGGATTGGCGACGAACACGGTTTGTGCCGCGGCACGCAGCTTGATCAGCTTTCCCTTGTTCAGTTCGATCGGCATTTCATGATGACCGCGGGAGACGACCTCGAGGGCCTGGGCCCGGACCTCGCCGCCCGATACCAGTGCCACGGTGAATGCCGTGATCAAGGCCAGGGTGCGAATGATGTGACGGCGGGGGGTCATGAGTATTCTCCTCAGAAGGTCTGCACGGCGGCTTCGCTGCCGCGCACCACGTTGACTTCGCGTGAACTGGAGCTTTTCGGGAACAGCCGCGGATCGCCCCACATGTGATAGACATCGGCGTCGAGCGTGTAACTGCGGCCTTCGTTGCGGACCAGTTTCGGGTCGAACGGCTTCTCGCCCCCGATCAGGCGGTCGCGGTGCGCTTCTTCCGACTCCGCCGGGCTGAGGCTGTTAAGGCTCATCGAAAGACGGCCCATCTCGAGCGCGATGGTGATGCGTTCGGCTTCCTTGGGCGTCACTTCGATAGTCGCCGTCTTGGCGACGGCGGCGGCGCCGTCTTCCTTGTCGACATGCTGGTCGATGGCGAGGACGCGGATGCGGGTAAGCACCGTCTGCGAGAAGAAGCGCTGCTGCTTGGCGTTTTCACGCTCGTCACGCATCTTCATGGTCATCAGAATGTCGACCCAGTCACCCGGAAACACGAACCCGGCGATGCCGGTGGTCGCGTCGACCGGCACGGAAACGGCCCGGTAGCCCGGTTCCAGGACGGCGGCGAGGAAGCCGCGCTCACCCGGATGCACGACACGCGCGTCGGTCAGCGGCTCACCGGCCTTGAGGGCGACCCGCGCCACGGCCCCGTCGAGCTTCTTGACCGGATCGACGTAGTCTTTGTCACGGTCTTGCGGCTTGATGCGGACGATGTGACTGTCATGAACGCCGTCCTCGGGCCACGCCTGCCACCGCACCAGTTCCGGCTTGATGAAGGCACCGGCAGGCACGTCGGCTTTGCTGACCAGCACTTCGACGGCGGCCTGCTGGACGATCTGGACTTCGGTTTTCTGGTTGGCAGCGATCAGCGCGCGTTCGTTCTCCAGCCAGGATTTGACGTAGAGCGCGGTGCCGGTAGCAAACACCAGCGCCAGAACCAGAAGCAGTATGTTTCTCAGTGATAGCATGGCTTTCTCCTCACGCGCTCAACCCGGCGAGCACGGCAATGCCGCCGGCGGCGATCGCGACGCCATAGGGCAGTTGCTCGGCCAGGATCGTGTCGCGGGTGCGCGTGTCGCCGACGGCGTCGAAGGCAAACGCCAGCGTCATGCGGAAGCGCGACATGTAGACGATGGCCATGACCCCGCCTGCGAGCGCGGTCACCATCAGGAAATCAAGCGCCAGCGCCGGACCGGCCCAAAGTGCCAGCGCGCTGATCAGCTTGACGTCGCCGCCGCCGAAACGGCCGACAAAATGAATAAGGAAGGCACCGGCAAACACTGCCGCCGCCACGAGGACGGACATGTCGATACTGATGGCCGCCGGACTGAGCCACAGATGCAGGGGATAGAGTGCCAGCAGCAGCAGGGAACATTCATTGGGGATACGGAATTCACGAACGTCGTAGCGGGCGGCTGCCAGGATCGCGATCGCAGCGGCGATCAGGACGCAATCGTGTTGTGTAATCAAGTTGGTCATTGTCCCGACACCTCCACCGTTCCGAGGACAAAACCCTCCAATTCCTTGAGCACTAGATCGTGTTTTTAGAGCCCCTCTCGTTTTCGGGTCATGCTTTCCAGGTGCCCCGACGTTGCGGGAGGCAAACTGATCAACCGAGGTGGTGTCGTCCAGAACGGAGGCAGACCGTCGACCAAACAGCAGCGCCGGGGAACCCGGAAAGCGGCCGGCGTTTTGCCGGCCGCCCGAGGGCTGGATCAGCCGCCGCCGCCACCGCCGGCGCCGGAAGATGCCTGGTTGAGTTCGGTCGAGACGCTCGTGAACATGGTATCGAGAGACGTACCCATGGCCTTCAGAGCGATGATGGCTGCGACCGAAACGAGCGCGGCGATGAGGCCGTATTCGATGGCCGTCGCACCGCTTTCGTCTTTGATGAACTTACGAATGGTGGCTTTCATAATGGCCTCCTGTCCTGTTTCCCGTGACCCGCACCATGCGGATCGAAATCGGAATATGCACCTCAGTGCTGGAGACTATTAACGTCGAATTAATACTTCCGGTCAAAAGTAATATTAGGGTTTAATTTAGGGTATTATTCAGAATAATATTTAAATACTTTTTGATAAAATTTTATCTATTTTGTCTGCACTGTATCGATATTCGTTTGTGTCGTAAGCTACGTTCCGACGCCGTATTCTTGGACCACTGAAAGCATCAGTGGAGACCGCCATGCGGCCCGGCAGATCGCCTCATATAAAAAGGTTCACGCGTGACGAGCGCGGCGCCGCCCTCCTGGAGTTCGGGCTCGGTGCACCGATCCTGGCGACGGTCGTCATCGCATCGATGGAGTTCGGCACCATCATGCTGACCAACACGCTGATGGAAAGCTCGCTGCGCGAGGCCGCGCGCTTCGGCATCACCGGCCAGCAGCTCACCGGCAAGACGCGACTTGAGCGGATTATCGAAATCATCGACGAGCGCACGCTCGGCCTCGTCGATATGTCGGAAGCGAACGTCGATATTCTTGTCTACCCGAGTTTCTCCGACGTCGGCCGCGGTGAGGACTATGTCGACGGCAACGCCAATGGCCAGTATGACGTCGGCGAAACCTTCACCGACGAGAACGCCAACGGTCAGTGGGATGCGGACGTCGGCGCGACGGGCTCCGGCGCATCCGGCGACATCGTTGCCTACCGCCTCAGCTACGACTGGCGCACGATGACCCCGTTCGCGGGCCATTTCATCGGCAACGACGGTGTTCTGCAGTTGAAGGCCAGCATCGTGGTGCGCAACGAACCCTGGGACGGGTTGAACAACTGATGCTCCGCAAACTCAGAAAATGCATAGATCGCTTCCGCCGTGACGAACGCGGTATCACCGCCGTCGAAATCGCCATCGCCGTGCCGGTGACGCTGGCGCTGACGCTGAACGGGATCGAGCTGACCCGCTATGTACTTCTGCACCAGAAGACCGAGCGCGCGACCATGACCGTCGCCGATCTGGTGTCGCAGGGCGAGGTGCTGACCATCGCCGACATCAACAGCATCTTCACGGCGGGCGCGCTGATCACCGAGCCGTTCGATTTCGGTGCCAACGGGGCGATGATCGTTTCCAGTATCGTCGGCCAGGCGTCTAACCCGGTCGTCGAGTGGCAGCGCGTCTATGGCCAGAGCCCGCAAACGAGCGGCGTCGGCGGCCAGGGCGGCGCGGCAACGCTGCCGGCCGGCTTCACTGTCGCCGAGAGCGAGAGCGTGATCATGGCAGAGATCCAGTATAGCTATCAGCCGATGTTTCCGGGGAACCCGATCCTCGGCGGCATGATCGGCAACGGGACCGTCTACAACTACGCGATCTTCCGCCCCCGCTACACCGTCAAGGTGCGGCTGGGGAGCTAGGCGCCCGCTCCCCCCCTCCCTACATAAGTCTGAAAACCCGCGGAATTACCGGCGCTATCCCCGCCTGGACCGACGTGTGGTTTTCCGCAGATTTCGCACATCAAATTCAAGTGTTACGCTTATCAAATATCAATTTTATAGTGTGCAGCGTGAAGCTCGTGTGTTTTGAGCTGGCTGGAGGAAACAAATTGGCTGACAACGAACCCGATCAGCATTCGTTCGCGACGAAGTTGATGGAAGAACTAATCGTACCGACGTTCGTTCTCGACGCGTCGGGCTGCGTCATCATCTGGAACAAGGCGTTGGAACGGCTGACGGGGTTGCAGGCCGCGGAGATGGTCGGCACCAATGAGCACTGGCGCGGCTTTTACGAAACGCCCAGGGCGTGCCTTGCCGACGTGTTCCTGGAAGGCAACACGGAAGACCTCGATGCGCTATACGCGACACATTCCGAACCCAAGATCCATCATGGGCTCCGGGCCGAGAACTGGTGCATCATGCCGCGCGCCTCGCTACGCCTGTACCTGGCCATTAACGCCGGCCCGATTTACGACGAAAGCGGCAAGCTGATCGCCGTCGTGGAAACCCTTCGCGACATGACCACGCAAAAGAAAGCGGAGGACTCGCTCCGTCTCCTCGCCAACATGGACAAACTCACCGGCCTCGCCAACCGCCGGGTGTTCGACGAAACATTGAGCGAATGCCTGGAACACGCCTGCGCCGCACGCGAACCACTGGCCCTGATCCTCGGCGATATCGACCATTTCAAGCTCTACAACGACCATTACGGCCATCAGGGTGGCGACGAGTGCCTCAGCATGGTCGCGAAAGCCATTGACCGGGCGGTTGGACGCTCGATGGACCTGACCGCGCGCTATGGTGGCGAGGAATTCGCCGTGATCCTGCCGACGAACAACATCATTGGCGCGGAGAAGGTCGCAAACCGTATCCTCAAGACCGTGTTCGATCAGAACATCCCGCACGAAACCAGCCAGACGGCAGACCGCGTTACCATGAGCCTTGGCGTGGTCGCCCTTGTCCCGGACGCGAACGTGACGGAAAAAGACATGATCAACTGGGCCGATAAGGCACTCTATCAATCGAAGGAAAACGGCCGCAATCAGGTCAGTGTCCAGTCCGTGCCGCAGGAAAGCCTGCGCGCCGCCGGCTAGACCATCAAGGCTTCGTGGAGCGGGCAATCGTACCACCCGAACTGGATCCGCGATATCAGCCCGCGGTGATGATCGGCCTGCTCCTCGAAAGGCTGGAATATGGAGAGGTATATTCGGCTGCCGCGCGGCACGTGCAACGGCCTGAACGTGGCGAAGTTGACGGCCCGTTCCTTCGCATGGACGGGGACCGAAACGAGGTTCTCTCCAGAAGCCGCATCCGTCAATTGAACAGAGAACCCGCCGGAATATATCTCCGATTCGATAATGGCACTGTTGATCACCTGTTCCGTCGCCGGGTTGGGGATCATGTGCCGCAATCCTCGGACGTTCAGCAAAGGCCGCGTCCAGTGCGCGCAAAAAACGTCTGATTTCGCAGCGTACTGTCCCGGCTGCCGGCTGCTGGAAATCTCGGCGCCTTGCAACGCGGTATCGGCCGCCTCGATCGGCCGGAAACTCTCCGGCCCCGCATCGATAATGGTCTGAAAATGCTTGTCCCTGACCGCATGCATGTCGAAAAACGGCTGCGGAACGGGGATGTCGTTATCCTTCCGACGCTCGAACCGCGCCCATGCATACAGGCCGTTGTTGCTCGGCTGATGATGCGTCAGCACAAAGGCTTGACCGCCCAGTGCTTGAAGTTTCTGAATGTCGTATGCCTCGGACCACGGGTTCGCAATACCTTCGGAGTCGGGATCCGTATATCTGGCGAATTTTTGGGGATCGCCCGCAGCACCAGAAACCCTCATGAAATAATCGGTGTAGATCATGACTATGATCTCGCCGCCGTCGTTGAGCGCACGATCGAAGGCCTTGAAAAGCTCGATTTGATTTTCAAACGGCATGTGGTGAATGCTGCCATGCGCGTATATGCAATCGTACGTCCGATCGACACCGAGTTCGGACGCGTTCGATTGCACGGCTGTGGACAGATTCTCCAGCTTCCAGATTTTCGAAATTCTCTGAATGACGCCAATGTTTTCCTTGACGATATCCATACACGTTACTCTGGCGCCTTGTCTTTCAAACAGAATTTCTTGAAATCCGAAACCACTGCCAAAGCTCAAAACCGCTTTGTCCCGAAACTTCTCCGCGAATTGGTTCACGAACAAAATTTCATCGCTCACGTTTTCGAAGCGTTCCCTCAAGTTGATCCTGTAAAACGCTTCAAGACGGTCATCCGGCTCGTCGGAAAGAGATCGCGTATCGGCTTTGAATTCGTCAGAGGCTGTTGGCGCATACCGCCAGTAGTTTTGCGCTTCAGAAAGATCGAAACCCGACCCCGTCACCATGATTTCCCCACCGCCTGTACGTCACTCTCCGGTCATCAGGAAGCAACTGACCGCAAAGGGCAACCAAAATTGAACGCTAAACAGGCAACTTGCCGAAGATGAAACATTGCCTTCCGACGGCACCGGCAGCCGTTAACGCGACAGCCGGAGTTCCGAGAGGTCGTTGGCGATTTCGCGGAACACGGCGCGCAAGGCCGCGTCATCGGGCGCGTAGTGATAGAATGGCGAGCCGGGGCCGCTGGCGACGTCCTGCAACAGCGACTGAAGACCCGTTCCGCTGTTGGCGAACTGGATCACGTAAAGCACCACACCCGCGTTCTTGATGTTGGTCGCGAGTGTGCGAAGGCGGTCATCCATGCCGTTTGCACCGGCGCTCGAGCCGAGGCCGAATACCTGTTTGTAACCGTCGCCCACCCCGCCGTGGTTTTCACCGTCGGTCAACAGTACGATGGCGCGCTGCAGGTCGTAATCGGGATCCGCCACCGCCTCGGTGAACGGTGCATCCGGCATCAGCACCCGCCATGCCCAGCCGAGCCCCTGCGGGATGTTTGTCGTGCCCTGCGGATACTCAAGGTCAGCGATCGCGTCGACGATGGTCTGCTTCTGGTTCTGCAGTGCCGTGATGCCGTGTTCCAGGCACGGCGTGCACTCGCTCCAGCCGTTGGGCGACATGGCACACGTGCCGCCGGAGACGGGCTCCCCCTCCGTACCGACCGGCTCCCAGGCCGGCCAGTCCGCACCCGTCATGTCCTGCGGTCCAAGCAGGACATCGGCGTCATCATCGGTAAACGCGTTGTCGATGTAACGATTATAGACGCAGCCTGCCCAGTCGGCAGGCGGCGCGGACAACAGCGGTACCGGCGAGTTATTGACCTGATAGACGTTGCTTTGACCCGCACCCGAAATCGGATGGGTGAACCCGGCGACGGGCACACTGGTGGTCAGCGATGAATCGAACGTGGTGCCGTCGAGTGTTACGTTTACCTTGGCGTTCCACGGCACCAGACCGATGTTCAGCAGATTGTTGGTCCCGTTGTTGCCGTAAAGGATATCGACCAGATCCGTCGCCGCATCTCGCGCCGCGCCGATCCGCGTCGTCGAACCGCTGCTGGAGCCCATCGAGCCCGACATGTCGATGGCGATAACGACATCGAGCGCCTGCATCTGCCGGGTGATCTCGGTCTCGGCGCTGACGGTCAGTTGATCGAAACCGAGCACACGCATCAACGTCGTCGGAATATCGGCACTCGCCGTCAGCGTCAGCCGCTCGTCCAGTTCGTCGACGCTGATATGCGGGCCCGAAATCGTCGAGTTCATGTAGCCGGCCGGGTAATTCGCATTGAAGAACATGATGATATCGGCGTCGCGCCCGGGCGAGAAAAACTTGCGTCCGCCGGCAAGCGCGGCAGCATCGAGGGCGGATGACATGCGTGATTTCACGAGGTAAGCCCGCGCCGCATCCGTCCCCATGCCGACGAAGCCCACCATGGGAACGGCCGCGAGTGCGATCAGCACCATCGCGGCACCGGATTCCTGGCGGGAAAAGCCTTTGACCTTACGAACGAAAGTATCAACCCAATTCGCCATCAGCGCTGTCCCTAGTAATGAGGACAGTAAATTGATACCTGTTTATTAGATCCGGCAAATATAATATTTACGCCAATTATTGAGCATAAAATGCTTAAAATTTTACGTATTTTATTTCGTATTTTCGGACACTTACGCCGGAAATAAAAATTTAGGCATTCCACTGAAGCCAAGCGATGATCCACCCGTCGTCCAGAGCCGTGTTCAACGTGGAGTTCCGCACATGGCCCTGCTGGAAAACATCATCAACGAGGATCTCCTCGCCCTCGACGCCGTTCTTGAGGCAACATCGGAAACGCCCTTTACGCCAGACACCGGCACGGCGGCGGCTTCTGCAAGCACGACCACGGGCGCCCGCGAGACAACGCCGACATCTCCAGATACGGAAACCGCGCTTGCGGCAGGCAGCGACACCAAGGTGACGCCGTCCCCCGCCGAGGATGAAACCGGCGACGCGGCATCAACAGCAAAAACATTACTGGGAGGCTCCCTTTTATATGAAGAGACCGGCAACGCAGCACCCGACGCGGCAGTATTTTTTGATCCGCTGGCGGCCGACAACGGTGCATCCGCACCGGATATCATGGACACGAATTCAGATGACGACGATAACGCGCGCGACGACGACATCGCCCTGATCGAACAGCGCCTTGCCGAGGAAACGGTATCCACGTCGGCTGAAGATGGCGACAGCCCGCTCCCACCTGCTCCCGACCCCGCCGCCGGCGGTCCTGCAACACCGACCGAGCCTGCCGATGCGGACCTCAATCTGGTCGGCACGTCCGGTGCCGATACGCTCGAAGGCGGCAGCGGCAATGACACCATCGACGGCGGCGTCGGCAATGACATCCTTCTCGGCGGTGCCGGCGACGACCGGCTGCTCGGCAACACCGGCAACGACCGCATGGAAGGCGGCGATGGCAACGACTATGCCTTCGGCGCCAGCGGTGCGGACACGATCTTCGGCGGAGACGGCAACGACGAGCTTCGTGGCGGCTTCCAGAATGACTGGCTCAGCGGCGATGCGGGCGACGATTACCTCAACGGCTGGACCGGCAACGATACGCTTTCCGGGGGTGACGGCAACGACACCATGGACGGCGGCGATGACAACGACCTTTACGTCATCGACGGCGGTGCGCCGGGCGATACCGACATCATCACGGATTCCAGCGGCGACGACGTTCTGTTGTTCGACGGCCTGAACCCTTTTGAATCTGTCAGCACCGTGGTGCAAAGCGGCAACGACCTGATCTTCAACTACGCCGGCGGCGGCAGCCTAACGGTCAAGGACTTCTACACCACCGGCGAGATCGAAACACTCCGCTACGATGGGACCGACTACGCAACAAACGCAGATGCGTCGGCGGTGATTTCCTTTGATGACTTCATCAACGGCACCGACGACCAGATCCTGACCGGCACGTCCGGCGTCGACAACCTGACCGGCGGCATCGGCGACGACCAGATATCGGGTCTGGCCGCCGACGATGTCCTGTCTGGCGGCGCCGGTGATGACGAGATCATCGGCGGGGACGGGGTCGATACGCTTTCCGGTGGCGGCGGCAACGACACGATCTATGGGGCCGGCGGCGGCGCGCTCGACTTCTACAGCGGCGATACGCTCCACGGCGATGCGGGCATGGACACGCTATACGGTGGCGGCGGCAACGACATCCTTTACGGCGGCGCCGACGACGACCGCATCCTGGGCGAGTCCGGCGACGACACCGGGTACGGCGAAGACGGCAACGACTATCTGTTCGGCGATCTCGGCAACGACACGCTGTCCGGCGGCGCCGGCAACGACGAGGTCCGCGGCGGTTTCAACAACGACATGCTGTGGGGCGACGCCGGTGATGACTTCGTGCACGGCTATCACGGCAACGATACCCTCGACGGCGGCACCGGCACCGACCGCATGGAAGGCGGCGACGGCAACGATGTCTTCATCATGAAACGCGGCTACGGCACCGACACCATCAGCGATTTCACGGCGTTCGGCGCAGGCGCGCTTTACGCGGACAAGATCGACCTCAGAGACTTCGGCATCGCCAGTTTCGACGACCTCGTCCTGTCTGAGATCGGCGGCGACACCATCATCGATCTCGGCAGCGACGACAGCCTGACACTCGAAGGCGTCGGCACGTCGGACCTCGCCGCGGACGACTTCACGTTCTGATCAAGGATCATAGAAAATGAACAGCACACGAAAGAAAACTCGGAAGACGTCGTGGCCCGGCCTGATCAACGCACTGAGCGTCACCCGTGGCCAGTTGAGCCACCTGCTCTGCTTCAGCTTCGCGATCAACCTGCTGGTGCTCTCGGTGCCGGTGTTCATGATCCAGGTCTTTGACCGGGTGCTCGCGAGCCACAGCTTCGAGACCCTCACCGCGCTCGCCATCGGTGCGGTGGCCGCCCTGCTGGTCATGTCGGCTCTCGATCTCGTGCGCGGGCGCATTCTCGCGCGCGCCGCCCTGAAGCTGGAAGACAGCGTCGGCGAGGACCTGCTGGCCAAGAACCGTCAGGCCCGGCTCGGCGATGTCTCACGGCTGCGTCAGTTCATTGCCGGTCCGGTCATGGTGACGCTGCTCGATGCGCCGTGGATCCCTGTGTTCCTGCTCGTCGTCTTCGTGCTGCACCCGATGCTGGGCTGGATCGCGACCGGTGGCGCGGTAATGCTGGGGCTGCTGGCGCTGGCCGGCGAACGCTGGATCCGCACGCTTGTCATAGAGACCCGCGAGGCTGAACGCGAGGCGGCGAAGATCGCCGGCACCCTCGCCCACGATGACGGCTCGGCAGCGGTCTTCGGTCTCGACAGCCACCTCGGCCGGCGCTGGAAGAAAGAGCAGTCGAAAACGGCGCGTCAACGCCTGCGCCTCGCCGACCGGACCTACACCGTCGGCGTCACCGCGCGGTTCATCCGCCTTGCCATGCAGATCACGCTGATGGCCGCCGCCGCGGCGCTGGTCATCTCCTCGCAGATCACGCCCGGTGCGATGGTCGCCGCCAGCGTGATCGCGGCCCGCGCGCTCGGCCCGTTCGAACGCGCACAGGATGCCTGGCGCACCATCGTCGAAGTCCGCGCCACGCTCGCCCGCCTGCTCAAGACCGAGGTCAGCGCGCCTGAGGCGGCCGTCACCGGCTTCCCGCCCGCGGAAGTTTCGAACCTCGACGTGCGCAACGTCACCATGGTCACGGAAGACGCGCGCGAGACCATCTTCTCCAACGTGTCGTTCAAGGCCAAAGGCGGCGAGATGATCGGCATCACCGGCCCAAGCGGCAGCGGCAAGACACTGCTGGCCCGCCTGCTGGTCGGTCTCGACGCCCCCGTTCACGGCCGCGTCGAACTGGACCACAACGATATCCGGAATGTGACGCTCGACCGTGCCCGCAACGACATCGCCTATCTGTCGCAGACCCCGGCGCTGCTGCCCGGGACCATCGCCGACAACATCTCGCGCTTTTCCGATCCGGTTGCGCCGGAAATCTACAACGCCGCACGTTTCGTCGGTGCAGAGGAGGCGATCCTCGAGCTGCCGTACGGCTACATGACCGAGGTGGGGCCCGGCACGCCGCCGCTGCCACAGGGCCTTGCGCAGAAGATCCTGATGGCGCGCACGATCTTTGCCGATCCCCGCCTGATCGTGCTGGACGAGCCCTATACGTTCCTCGACAACGCCGGTATCGAACGGCTGATCAGCACGCTGACGCACTTCCGCGACTCCGGTTCGATCATCGTCGCCATCTCGCAGCGTCCGAGCGTGCTGGCGCAATGCGACCGCGTCATCGTTTTCGAGAACAGGACGGCACGCGTCGTCGACCGCCTGCACAAGCAGCCTCTCCGCCTGATGGACGGCAACGAGGAACCCGCCAAGGCGGCGCACGCGCCGCGTAAGCGCAAGGCCGCCAATGGCGGCGTGACAACCGCTGCGGAGGTATCGCCATGATGACACCGGAAGAACTGAAAGCCGCCCTCGAGAAACTCCGCGCCCAGCTCGGTCAGAAGACCACGTGGCGCCAGGAATGCAGCAACCGCGATCTCGTCGCCCGGGAAATCAACGACGCGGAAACGCACGATGAGGAATTCGAGATCGTAGAGGATGAGACCGCACCCGCCCCTTCACCCTTTGCCGCGCACCGCTGGCAGTTCGCCGGCTGGGCAATCATCGTCGTCTTCGTGTTCGGCGGCCTCGCGTGGGCCGAACTGACCCGCATCGACGCCGCTGCGGTAGCCGTCGGTACGGTCGGCGTGGAAAGCAACCGCAAGACCGTCGCGCACCTCGAAGGCGGCATCGTCAAAGCCATTCTGGTGAGCGAGGGCGAACGCGTCCGCCAGGGACAGCCGCTTGTCCGCATGGACAATACGCGTGCATGCGCCACCCTCGACCTGCTGACGGGCCGCATGAACGCACTGATGGCCAAGAAGGCGCGTCTCGATGCCGAACGGCGCAACCTGCAATCGATCGAGTTCCCGCCGCGCCTGCTGGACCTCGCCGTCGACGAGAAGATGATGGACATCATGGACGGCGAGATGCAGGTGCTGGAAACCCGGCGCCGCAACCTCGACCGCCAGGACAGCATCCTGCGCGAACGCATCGCCAAGCAACGTGCCGAGATCCGCGGCCTGCAGGCGAAGCGCGACGCGTCCCGCAAGCGCTTCGCGATCCTGAAGGACGAACACGGGATGATGAACGGCCTGCTGAAGGACGGACTCGTCGCCCGGAACCGCGTGCTGTCGGTGGAGCGCGCCAAGGTCGACGCCGAGGGCGACGTCCACGACCTGACGGCCAGGATCGCCAAGGCCGGCGACGAGATCGCCAAGCTAGAAATGGAGCGTGCGCTGACGACCGAGCGTCATCAGACCGAGGTCGCCGCCGAACATCAGGAAACACAGGAACGCATAGCCGAGGTGGAAGAGAAGGTCCGTGCCGCGAGGGATATCCTGACCCGCACGGATGTCATCGCACCGGCGGATGGGGTCGTGGTCGCACTGCGTCATCACACGCCGGGCGGTGTCATTCAGGCAGGCGAGCCGGTGCTCGAGCTGGTGCCGGACGACGACCGCTTCGTCATCAACCTGCGCATCGACCCGAACGACATCGACGTCTTCTATCCGGGCCAGGCGGCGCGGGTGCGCCTGTCGGCGTTCAATGCGCGGGCGACGCCGATGCTCGACGGCAAGGTGGTTCAGGTGTCTGCGGACCGGCTGATCGATCCGGCCACAGGCGTGGGTTACTTCTCCGGCCGCGTCATCCCTGACGAAACGGCCTACCGCGCCGACCGGCCGATGCTGTCGCCGGGCATGCAGGCAGAGGTGTTCCTGGTGACGGAACGGCGTTCGGTGCTGGACTACCTGCTGGACCCGATCGTCCGCGCCGCATCGCGTGCCGGCCGGGAAACGTGACCGGCTGGCGAAAGAGTCACTGCACCCGGCTGATACGGCCTGACGCGCGGTCCACAGCCAGTTTCTCGACCAGCGCCTTTTCCTTGATCGTGACGATGTCGACGATGAGGGTATCCTCGTCGACGTCCGCAACCTCGCCAACGGTTAACCGCTTGTTTCCGGACATTGCGATGCGCCCGGCGACAATCGCCCGCGCGGCAGCGGCATCGAGCTTGAGATCACGCCCGCCGTCGGCGCCCCAGCCATACATCATACCGGGCATCATACCTGGCATCATCATGCCGGGGCCGTAACCTTGGCCCATCATACCTGGGCCGTAGCCTTGTCCCATCATACCTGGGCCGTAGCCTTGTCCCATCATACCGGGTCCATAGCCCTGTCCCATCATACCGGGGCCGTAACCCTGTCCCATCATGCCGGGGCCATAGCCCTGTCCCATCATACCCGGGCCGTATCCTTGGCCGTATCCCTGGCCCATCATGCCGTAACCGCGGCGGTTGCGGTCATCGTCATTATCCGCATTCGCGGGCAAGACGCCGCCAAGGACACCGGCACACAACGCGACGACGAGAACTCTCGTCAAACGGGTCGAACGAACAGTCATCGTCAATCCTCCCGAACTGAATGGATGATCATGGGAGGTTAATGCCGACACGTGTGCGCGGCATTGATTTGCATCAATCGGTGTGCGCTAGGAGCCGAGCGGTTCCGGCGGCATGGAGGGGAACATCGGCGAGGCCGGTTGCGTCGGCTCGTCGTCATTATCCTCGGCGGTATCATCCTCAGCGGCCGATTCTTCGGAGGCCTCCGGCTGCGCTTCGTCCTCCTCGCCGAGCGGTTCGAGATCGTTGCGCGTCCACCAGTACCAGAAACCCTGCGAGCGCAGCCACTTTTCGAGCCGGTCGAGGTTCGACCATTCGCGGCCGGCACCGCGCGCCGAATAGATGCGCGCCAGTTGCCCGTCGACATAGACCAGAACGCCCCAGGTGTGCGGGTTCTTGGTCTGATCGCCAAAACCGCCGCCGGCCTGTTCACGCCAGACCCGGTAGACGACCGCGTACTCGCCAAGGCGCCCCACGGCACGCAGATACGGCAGATCGGCCTGCGTGATGGTCATGGTGACACCCAGCGCCAGATCCTGCTGGGCGGCGTCCTGGGGGATCGGGGCTCCGACATCTTGAGGCATGATGATACCGACACCTTGCGTCATGCTGTTGACAAATGCGATCAAATAACGTACATCATGATACATGTTGTAGAGCGAGTCGGCTAGTCCTTTGTTTGCCGGGTCACAGCAGAAGGTTTCGGGGACCGTTTGCCCCAGGGTTTTCCGGGGGCCTGCCTCCCCCAGGTGAAATGAGATTCAGGAGATCTGACATGGCTAAAAAAGTTGCTCCGGTGCCGAAAGGCTATCGCACCGTCACCCCGTCCCTCGTCGTTCGTGGCGCCGATGCCGCGCTTGGCTTCTATGCAGACGTGTTCGGCGCCGAAGTGCTCTCGCGCACCTACGCCGAAGACGACGTCACCGTGCTGCACGCTGAAATGAAGATCGGTAACTCGATCATCGTCGTTTCCGACGAACTGCCTGCGTTCGGCATCTGGTCGCCGCTCGCCTATGGCGGGTCCGCCGTTGCCCAGCATCTCTATGTCGCCAACGTCGACGAGATCTGGGAACACGCTGTCGAAGCCGGCTGCACCGTGCTGGTGCCGCTCGCCGACACGCTGTACGGCGAACGCTTCGCCAAGGTCGTCGACCCGTTCGGTCACGTCTGGTCGATGTCGAAGCGCATCCCGGCCCCGAAAGCCGAGGACATCAAAGCCAAGACGCAGGCCGAAGGTTTCTCGATTTACGAGCCGGTCGGCAACCGTGAAGAACAGCCGTACCCGACCGCCGACGGCGCCACGTCCGAGGGCGAGATCGCCGCGGCCTGACGCAGAGTTCGGAAGGGGCGGCCGATGGCCGCCCTTTTCATCTCCATCGTTGATGCATTCATACAGGGACTAACGGAAATGACTGATAACAAATCGCTCAATGAACGCCGCCTTGCCGCCACGCCCAGGGGCGTCGGTGTCGCCACCGGCATTTATGCGGATCGCGCCGAAAACGCGGAACTGTGGGATGTCGAAGGCAAGCGCTATGTCGACTTCGCGGGCGGCATCGCCGTGCTCAACACCGGGCACCGCAATCCGACCGTGATGGCCGCCGTCGAAAAGCAGCTCGAGCGTTTCACGCACACCGCCTATCAGGTCGTTCCTTACGAGCCCTATGTCGAGCTTGCCGAAAAGCTCAATGAACTGGCGCCCGGCGATACGCCGAAAAAGACCCTGTTCGTCACCACCGGCGCCGAAGCCGTCGAAAACGCCATCAAGATCGCGCGTGCGCATACCGGCCGGCCGGGTGTCATCGCGTTCGCCGGCGGTTTCCACGGCCGCACCATGATGACCATGGGCCTGACCGGCAAGGTCGATCCCTACAAGCGCGGCTTCGGCCCGATGCCGGCCGGTATCCATCACCTGCCGTTCCCGATGCCGATGCACGGCGTTTCTGTGCAGGACTCGATCGATGCCCTGCACCGTCTGTTCAAGGCCGATCTCGAGCCGGAACAGGTCGCGGCCATCATTATTGAACCGGTCCAGGGCGAAGGCGGGTTCTACATCGCGCCGGTCGAACTGATCGCCGAACTGCGCCGCGTCTGCGACCAGTACGGTATTTGCCTGATCGCCGATGAAGTGCAAACAGGGTTTGCCCGTACCGGGCGCCTTTTCGCCTCCGAGCACTGGGGCATCGAGCCGGACATGATCACCACGGCCAAGTCGCTTGCCGGCGGTTTCCCGCTGGCCGGCGTCGTTGGCAAGGCCGAGATCATGGACGCGCCCCTGCCAGGTGGCCTCGGCGGCACCTACGGCGGCAGCCCGATCGGCTGTGCCGCCGCACTGGGTGTGCTGAAGGTAATCGAGGAAGAGCAGCTTCTGGGCCGCGCCAACATCATCGGCCAGCGCATCCTTGAGCGTATCGAGCGCATCAAGGCACGCACCGACGTCCATCCGATCGGCAATGTCCGCGGGCTCGGTGCCATGATCGCCTTCGAACTGGTGACCGAAGCGGGCAGCAACACGCCGGACGCGGACGCCACCAAGGCACTTTGCGCCAAGGCACTTGAAAACGGCCTGATCCTGCTGTCGTGCGGCGTTTACGCCAACACGGTCCGGATCCTGGTACCGCTGACCGCAACCGACGCCATCATCGACGAGGGTCTCGACATCATCGAGCGTTCCCTCACCGAGATCGGCGCCACCGCAGTCGCTGCAGAATAAGGCTTCGCCCGGGGAAGCAACCGTGTTTCCCCGGGCAGACCTTGACCCCAACACGTTAGCGCGCGACGATTGAAAATCATTCGCGATATGAACAAAGAGGTTAGTAACTAGATGACCCCCTTCGCGATTGCCGGTGTGCAGATGCACGTGTCGGCCAGCCATGAGAACGTGACCGCGATGTCGCATCGCATAGATCACGTGATGGCGCGCTTTCCCTGGGTTCAGATGATCGTGTTCAGCGAGTTGGCACCGTACGGCCCGCTGACAGGCAATCATCCCGAAAGCATCGAAGGGGCGCTCGACGTCTTCCGTGAAGCGGCACTGCGCCACAATGTCTGGCTGCTGCCAGGCTCCATGTTCGAACGCACCGAAGTCGGCCTGCACAACGCGTCTTACGTGATCAACCCGCAGGGCGAGACCGTCGCCCGTTACGCCAAGATGTTTCCGTTCCAGCCGTATGAAGCCGGCGTCGAAGGCGGCACCGAGTTCTGCGTCTTCGATGTACCGGAGGTCGGCCGTTTCGGCGTTTCGATCTGCTACGACATCTGGTTCCCGGAAACCACCCGCACGCTGGTGTCGATGGGCGCCGAGGTGCTGCTGCACCCGGTGCTGACCGGCACCATCGACCGTGATATCGAGCTTTCCATCGCGCGGTCCACCGCAGCGATGTTCCAGACCTACGTGTTCGACATCAACGGCCTCGGCCCGGGCGGCACCGGCCGCTCGTGCGTCGTCGACCCGTCGGGGACCATCATCTATCAAGCCGCCGGCCAGGAAGAAGTCATCCCGGTCGAGGTCGATTTCGACATGGTCCGCCGCCAGCGTGCGGTGGGACTCAGGGGTCTCGGTCAGACTTTGAAGAGTTTCCGCGACCGCAACGTCTATTTCGGGATTTACGACCCGGTGAGCGCGGATACGTCGTATCTTTACAGTCTCGGCAATCTGGAAATGCCGAAGCAAGGCTCACCCGAAGGACTGAATGCCCCTCGCCCCGCCGATATCAACGGCCATCCAGGGCAGGACAACATTACGGTGCTCGAGACCCATAAAAGCGTGAAAGACGCATAAAATGACTATGTACAGGGAGCTAAAACACTATGCCGGACGAGGGAGCGAAGACTAAGGGCGTATCTTTAGGTCGCTACTACAACGCCACCCAGCTACGCGTCGATACCTGGAACAAGCTAAAGAACATCGTCCTTCGGTTGGCTGAAGGACGCGAGCGGCCCGACGACTACGCGCAGGCGCGGTCGTTGCTGGATGAACTGGCGCCGTTCGAAACCTATTGGGCATTCCCTGGTCATCACGATTTCAGGCAGCTCTATTATCTTCTGGAGAACCGCGACGCCGAGACCCTGAGCCGCGCCGTGTCTCGTATCGTTGGCGCCTTGATGAGCGGCAGCTACCGCCGCAAGCACGTCAATCTCGGTCTGCACGGCGAGGAAGACTATCTCGAGGATGAGGACATCGAGACGCCTGAGGAGCGCGTCCGCCGCCGTCCCTATTTCGAGGTCCTTTTCGTCGACGCCCTGTCGCATGGCCAGCAGACCCAGCAGGAAGAAGGTCTGCATTCGATGCGGCGGGACGAAGACCCGTTCACTTACGAACCGGTGTTCGTGCCGAGCTTCGAAGACGCGATCATCGCCTCGCTGTTCAATCACAACATCCAGGCCGTCGTTATTCGCTTCGGTTTCCAGTTCAAATCGCACAATGACCTGCCGGTGCTGTCCCGCTACCTGAAGATGGCGCACATCGACAACATCGACGAACTGGAACCCCAGGACTACGGCATCGTGCTTGCCGATGTCATCGCCCGCATCCGCCCGGAACTCGACCTTTATCTGGTAACGGACCAGAGCGTGGAGGACGTTGCCGGGCGCGTCGGCGATGCCTGCCGCCGCATCTTCTATAACCAGGAGGATTTCCTGGAACTGCACATGAATATCCTGCGCGGTGTCGATAGCCGCTATCAGACGCCTTTCTTTACCGCGCTCAGGAACTACGCCAAGCAACCGACCGGCGTGTTCCACGCGCTGCCCATTTCGCGCGGCAAGTCGATCACCAAGTCGAACTGGATCCGCGACATGGGCGAGTTCTACGGCATGAACATCTTCCTCGCCGAAACGTCTGCGACGTCTGGCGGCCTGGATTCATTGCTGGAGCCGATCGGCCCGCTGAAGAAGGCGCAGGAACTCACGTCGCGTGCGTTCGGATCGCGCAAGACGTTCTTTGCCACCAACGGAACGTCGACGTGCAACAAGATCGTCGTGCAGGCGGTCGTCAGGCCGGGCGATATCGTGCTGGTCGACCGCGACTGCCACAAGTCGCACCACTACGGCATGGTGCTGGGCGGCGCGCACGTGGTCTATCTCGACAGCTATCCGCTCAGCGAGTATTCGATGTACGGCGCCGTGCCGCTGCGCGAGATCAAGAAGGAACTGCTGGAACTCAAGGCCGCCGGCAAGCTCGACAAGGTCCGCATGCTTTTGCTGACCAACTGCACCTTCGACGGCCTTGTCTATAACGTCGAACGGGTCATGGAAGAGTGCCTCGCGATCAAGCCGGACCTCGTGTTCCTGTGGGACGAGGCATGGTTCGGTTTTGCCCGTTTCGGACCGACGTATCGTCAACGGACCGGTATGTACCAGGCCGGCAACCTGCGTGAAAAGTTCAAGGACCCGGATTACCGCGAGGAATACGAAGCCCACAAGGCCGAACGCGAGGCTGCCGGCGACGACATCGAGAAGCTGCTCGACATGCGCCTGTTGCCGGATCCGGACACCGCGCGGGTTCGTGTCTATGCGACGCAATCGACGCACAAGACCCTGACCGCATTGCGCCAGGGATCGATGATCCACGTGCACGACCAGGATTTCTCGTCGAAGGTCGAGGAGCCTTTCCACGAAGCGTTCATGACGCACACCTCGACGTCGCCGAACTACCAGATCCTCGCATCCCTCGATGTCGGCCGCAGACAGGTCGAACTCGAAGGCTTCGAGATGGTGCAGAAGCAGGTCGAGATGGCCATGGTGCTGCGCCAGAAGGTCCGCACGCATCCGCTGCTGTCCAAGTACTTCAAGGTGCTGACCGTCGGCGACATGATTCCGCCGGAGTACCGCCAGTCGGGAATCGAGAGCTATTACGATCCGGACAAGGGCTGGAACGACATCTGGGAAGCCTGGGCCGGTGACGAGTTCGCACTCGACGCGACGCGCATCACGCTCGTGGTCGGCGAAACGGGCATGGACGGCGATACCTTCAAAAACGCCGAACTGATGGACAAGTACGGCATCCAGATCAACAAGACGTCGCGCAACACGGTGCTGTTCATGACCAACATCGGCACGACGCGGAGTTCCATCGCGTACCTGATCGAAGTCCTGGTGAAGATCGCCAACGACATGGACGAAAAACTCGAGGACATGAACGCGCCGGAACGCAAGGCACACGAGAAAAAGGTCAACGGCCTGCTGAACGAGCTGCCGCCGCTGCCCGATTTCTCGCGCTTCCACGATGCCTTCCGCCCTGACCCGAAGGGACACACGCGCGAAGGCGTGATGCGGGATGCGTACTTCCTTTCATACGAGGAGGACCAATGCGAGTACCTGACGCTCGACGGCGGGATCGAGGAAGCGATGAACAGCGGGCGCGAGGTTGTGTCGGCGACATTCATCATCCCCTACCCGCCAGGCTTCCCGATCCTCGTGCCGGGACAGGTGGTCTCGAAGGAGATTATCGGCTTTTTCAAGGCCCTCGACGTGAAGGAAATACACGGCTACCGCCCCGACCTGGGCTTACGCGTATTCACTGAGGACGCGCTTAAGGCGCGCCTCAAATAAACGATTGGCAACGGCAACGACCGCCGCCTTTTGACGACAAACAGGGAGACTGAGAACCATGGCAAGAGCCACCACGAAGAAAGCTGCGCCGAAGAAGAAAGCCACCAAGAAGGCGGCACCGAAGAAAAAGGCCGTCGCTAAGAAGACCGCCGCAAAGAAACCGGCGGCACGGAAGCCACGCGCCAAGAAGCTGAAGAACATTTCCGAGATCCGGCGGTACTTCCACCGCAACGAAGATCCGATCTTCTTCATCAGCGCGACCAACTTCAACCTGCTCGGCATTGACGAGTGGTGCCGTAACTTCAAGTACATCTGCTACATCGACTGCTACGACGGCCGTCATCCGAACGTGTTCGTGCCAAGCGAAGCGCCGCATCCCGAATTTGAAAGCATCGAGGACATCAACGCCTACCTGCTCGAGCACAAGGAAGTCATCGATTACGTGAAGGCGAAGGGCGGCAAGCCCAAGGCGGTGTTCCTGATGTTCGATGCGCGCGTCGAAAAGGTCTGCAAGGAACTGGGCCTTGAGGTCTGGTTCCCGAAAGCTGCACTTCGCGAAGCCATCGACGACAAGATCGAGACCGTGCGCATCGGCAACAAGGCCGGCGTGCCGTCGGTGCCGAACACACTCGGCGTCATCAACAGCTGGGAAGACCTGAAGAAACTGGCCAAACCGCTCGGCAACGATCTGGTACTTCAGTCCGCCTTCGGTGACAGCGGTCATACCACGTTCTTCATCAAGAGCGAGAAGGACTACCGCCGCTACGAGCATGACATCGTCGGCCAGGGCGAAATCAAGGTCATGAAACGGATCAACTGCCGTGGCTCAGCCATTGAAGCCTGCGCCACCTCCAAGGGCACCATCGTCGGTCCGCTGATGACGGAACTCGTCGGCTTCAAGGAATTGACACCTTACCGGGGTGGCTGGTGCGGGAACGAGATTTTCCCCGAAGCCTTCGATCCGAAGATCCGCAAGAAGGCACGCGAATACACCTTCCAGTTCGGCAACCAGCTGGTGAAGGAAGGTTACCGCGGCTACTTCGAGCTCGACTTCCTGATCGACCAAGACGACGGGAACATCTATCTGGGCGAGTGCAACCCGCGCGTGACGGGTGCCAGCTCGATGACCAACCATGCGGCCTTCGCGCACGCCGATGCACCGTTGTTCCTGTTCCACCTGCTGGAATTCTCGGGCGTGCCGTTCGATATCGACGTCAACGAACTCAACAACCGCTGGGCCGATGCCGACAACATCGACAGCTGGTGCCAGATGGTCATCAAGCACACGGAAGACAACGTCGATATCATCACGGAAGCCCCTGAATCGGGTATCTGGAGCCTCAACAAGGACGGCAGCGTCAGCTACAACCGCTTCGACTATCACCGTCGTGCGGTGGAAAGCGAGGCCGAGGCGTTCTTCCTCCGCATCTCCGACAAGGGCGATTACCGCTATGAGGGCGCCGATCTCGGTATTCTGATCACGCGCGGCCGGGCCATGGACAACAAGTTCCGGCTCACCAAGCGTGCCAAGCAGTGGATCGAGGGCATCAAGTCGCAATACAAGGCGAAACCGCTGCCCAAGGCCCAACCCGTGGAGATGGCCGATCCGGCGTTCAAGATTCTTTGATCTTGGAGGCCTCAGCCACTAGACATACACTCTCCTGTCATCCCCGCGAGAGCGGGGATGACGACTGATTTCCTTAATTGTGAGTGTCTAGATGGATCTGGTCTTTGAGGCCATAAGTGAAAAAAAGCCGGGCCCCAGATGGCAGTCCCTGTTCGAGACCCTCTGGCCCGCTTACCAGCGCTGGTTTCTCTCCGACGGCATCGAGGCCCGACAGACCTATCTGGCGGGTTATCGAGCTTTTAAGCAGCACATGCCGGAGATGCTGCCGACCTATGAAAAGCTCTGCGACCTCGCGGGCGGCGACGACATGTCTGCCCGCTTCCTGAGCTTCTATTGCCCGCCGGCCTACCTTTCCGGCTGTTCGCAGGCGGTATGGCCCGGGCACGAGCCGATGCTGGTCCGCAACTATGATTATGCGCCCGCGCTCTGCGACGGGCTGATCCTGCATTCCCGCTGGCACGATCGCTGGGTCATGGGCATGTCGGATGGCCTGTTCGGCCTCGTCGACGGGCTCAACGACCGCGGCCTTGCCGTATCGCTCACCTTCGGCGGGCGTACGGTCGTCGGCGACGGCTTCGGCGTGCCGATCATCCTCCGTTACATCCTTGAGTTCTGCGACACGGTTCAGGACGCGGTCGAGGCACTGACCACGATCCCCTGCCACATGACCTACAACGTCACCGTGGTCGACAAGAAGGGCAGGCACGCGACGGTCTATCTGGCGCCAGACCGCGAAGCCATCGTCACCGACCAGCGCGTCGCCACCAACCACCAGGAACGTGTCGAATGGCACCGTCATGCCCGTGCGACGGCAACGGTGGAGCGCGAACGCTTCCTGTTGCAGCGCCTGACGCTGCATGACGAACCGGCCGACCGTTTCATCGGCGCGTTCCAGAAGCCGCCGCTCTATTCGACGGCGTTCGGCCGCGGCTTCGGTACCGTCTACACCGCGATCTATTGGCCAAAGAAAGGTCTCGCCGAATACCGCTGGCCCGGTGTCCACTGGACGCAGCGGCTGAAGTCACCGGTCGAGGGTCAACGGCACATCCGCTTCCCGATGTCCGATCAGGCACTGGCCTGAATTCGCCTGAATTGAATCACAAAAGTTTAATGATTTTCACGGCCACGCGTGTTGGTATGAGTAACGACACCCGATTGCCGAAACAGGGGCGCCCGTGAAAAAAGTCTACAAACGAATCTTCAACGGCTTCAACGCACCTGTCGTGCCGCTCGATTGCGGCGAGAAATGCCGGCACCTGAACGACGGCATCCCCGTCTGCTGCGACATCGGACATGCCGTGCCGATCATGGACAAGTCAGAATACAAACTGCTGCGGTCCCGCACCGACCTATGGAGCAAGTACAGGCCCGAAGATGCGCACGGCGAAGAGCTGGTGAAATCTTTACACGACGATTGCGTCGCGTGCGAGTGCAAGGGCGCCAAATTCTGCGAGCGGGACAACCGCTCGCTCAGCTGCCGGGCGTTTCCGTTCTTCCCCTACATCGACAAGTCGGGCGAGATCCTGGGCCTCGCGACCTACTGGACGTTCGAGGACCGCTGCTGGGTAATCAGCAACATGAAGAAAGTGACGCGTGAATTTATCGAAGAGTTCTTCGATACCTATGAGCACCTGTTCAGAAAAAAGCCGGACGAGTTCGACGTCTTCAAGGACTACTCGGCGACCATGCGGCGTGTGTTCTCACGCAAGAAGCGGCCGATCTACATCATCGACCGCGACAAGAAGTTCCACGCCATCCAGCCCAAGGGGGCAGGCATGCACCGCGTCAGGAAAAGCGAACTGCCGAAGTTCGAACCGTTCTCGGATTGATCCCCTCACCCGGCGCTACGCGCCACCCTCTCCCCCGGGAGAGGGATATAGAGCCGAGAGTTCCTTCTCCCTCGGGAGAAGGACAGGATTAGGGGGCTCTACCCCTTCACCTCGGCATAGACGCCGTCCAGTGCCTTCTTGACGGCAGCGACGATCTCGTCGACCTCGCCTTCGGTGATGCAGAACGGCGGCGCGAAACCAAGGATGTCACCGTGCGGCATGGCGCGCGCAATGACACCGTTTTCCAGTGCCGCAGCCGACATCTTGGCACCGACCTTAAGGCCCGGATCGAAGAACGTCTTCGTTGCCTTGTCCTGAACGAATTCGATCGCGGCCAACAGCCCCTCGCCCCGCACTTCACCGACCATCGGGTGATCGGCAAATGAATCGCGCAGGCTTTTCTGGAAATAGGCGCCCGTCCTGTTGACGTTGCCGATCAGGTCGTCGTCCTCGATCACCTTGAGGTTGGCCATACCGGCGGCAGCCCCGATCGGGTGCGCCGAATAGGTCCAGCCGTGACCGATGGGGCCCAGGTCTTCCGACCCCTTGTCGAGGATCTCGCAGACGCGTTCGCTGAGGATCGACCCCGAAAGCGGCGCATAGGCGCTGGTGAGACCCTTGGCGATGGTGATGATGTCCGGCTTCATGCCGTAGTGCGCGGCGCCGAACCACGACCCCAGCCGTCCGAACCCGGTCACGACCTCGTCTGCGATCAGCATGACGTCGTACTTGTCCAACACCTTCTGGATTGCCTGCCAATAGCCTTCGGGGGGCGGGATCAACCCGCCCGTGCCCATGAACGGCTCGCCGATGAAGGCGGCGACCGTGTCCGGTCCCTCGTCCTGGATCATCTGCTCAAGCTGCTGCGCGCAGTAATCGGAAAACTCCAGCTCGCTCATGCCGTCGGGGGCGTACTTCCAGTAATGCGGGCATTGCGTGTGCAGTACGCGGTCAAACGGCAGGTCGAACGCCATGTGGAACAGCGGCAGGCCTGTCAGGCTGCCCGTCATCAGGCCCGAACCGTGATAGCCGCGGTCGCGGGAAATGATCTTCTTCTTTTCGGGACGGCCCAGGATGTTGTTCATGTACCAGACCAGCTTGATGTTGGTCTCGTTCGCATCCGATCCGGAAAGGCCGAAGTAGACCCGGCTCATGTGATCCGGTGCGTGCTCGATCACCTTGGCAGCCAGGCGGATCGACGCTTCGGTGCCATGGCCAACGTAGGCGTGATAATAGGCGAGCTTGTGCGCCTGCTCGGAAATCGCATCGGCGACCTCCGTCCGGCCATAGCCAATGTTCACGCAATAAAGCCCGGCGAATGCATCGAGGCTCTTCTTGCCGTTCCGGTCGGTGATGTAGACCCCTTCGCCGCTTTCGATCACGCGCGTCGGCGTCGTGCCGGTGGCATGGCCTTTAACATCGGACGACGCATGCAGAAAGTGCGCACGGTCCAGTGCTTCAAGCTCGTCCATGTTGCGAAGTTCGTTCATCGATCAGTCCTCCGAAAAGCGATAACGTCGCTTGATAGCGGCTCGCTCGACGGACTTACAACCCCCCTTCTTTAAATATTTTCTGCCATTCCCATCTATGGTTTATGGAAATGCACGACACCCCACCTATGGCACATCACGGAGAAAAAAATTATGGGAGAGACACGCCGCACGGCCCTGATCACGGGGTCGGGTCGTAACATCGGACGCGCTTCCGCGCTCGCGCTCGCAAAGAACGGCATCAACGTCATCGTCAACGGGTCGAGCAATCAGGCAAACTGCGATATTGTCGCCGACGAAGTCCGTGCACTCGGCGTCGATGCCCTGGTCGCCATGGGGGACGTCGGCAATCCGGAAGATCTGGGTGCCATCGCCGCAAAAGGCTTCGAGGCGTTCGGCCGCATTGACATTCTCGTCAACAATGCCGCCGTTCGCCCGAACAGCCCGTTTCTGGAAACCGGCGAGGACGAGTGGGAACGCATTCTCAACATCGATTTTCACGCCGCAAGGCGGCTCGCCAAGCTCTGCCTGCCCGGTATGATCGAGGCCGGCTGGGGACGCATCATCAATTTCGCCGGCATGAACGCCATTCACGGGTATAACGGCCGCGCACCGGTCAGCGTCTCCAAGCATGCGTCGTGGGGACTGACCAAATCGCTGGCCAAGGAGTTCGGCAAACAGGGTGTGACCACCAACATCATCTCGCCGGGCCCGATCGGCCCCGACGAAGCCGAACCGGAAATGCGCGAACACATCGAAAGCATGGTCGGGCGCGTGCCGGTCGGCCGTCTCGGCAAGAATCAGGAAATCGGCGCCATGGTCGCCCTCCTGGCCTCCGACGACGGCGCTTTCATCAATGGTCAGCTATTGCAGGTGAACGGCGGCGCCGAGACTTAATCCATACTTTGTCATTCCCGCGCAAGCGGGAACCCAGCAACGTCGTGCCGGTGCCGTGGGTCCCCGCTTTCGCGGGGATGACAACTTGGTTTTAAATGCGCCCGGGTTAAGCCGCCGGCCGGTCGCCCGCTGCCGTGGTGCGGTGCATGCGGCGATGGTCCTCCGGCGCGTAGTCATATTCCGCGAAGTGCATGGTGCAGCGGTTGTCCCACATCAGCGCATCACCCGGCTGCCACTTGTGGCGATAGATATTGTCGGCGCGCGTGGCGGACGCTTCAACGGCATCCATCACGGCGGCACTTTCCTCGTCGCTCATGCCGAGAATGCGCGTGGTAAAGAACTTGTTCACGTAAAGCGCCCGGCGGCCGGTTTCCGGATGGCGGCGCACCACGGGGTGCACTTCGGGCGGCGGCACGGTCATTTCGCGGTTGCCGTCGGTCTGGGACGAGAGATTGCGTTGCCGGATCGCCTCGCCGGAATGTTCGGCTTCCGCGTTCTCGAGTTTCACCTTCAGTGCCGGGTCGAGATCGTCCCACGCCCGGTACATGTTGCAGATCAGCGTGTCGCCCCTGCCCTCCGGTACGGTGATCGCATGCAGGAACGTCGCCGACGGCGGGCGCTTAACGCAGCTGATATCGGAGTGCCAGAAATCGTTTCTCGCGCCGCGGCGCTGCGCATTGTTTTCCAGTACCAGCAAATTCTCGTATTCGGGATGGCCTGCACGGGCGCGCAACGGATGCGGCTCGACCGCGCCGAAGCGTTCGGTATAGGCGATCTGGTCGGCCGGGCCGATGTCCTGATCACGAAAAACGAGCACCTGGTGGTCCAGATAGGCTCGCTTGATGACGGTGAAATCCTCGTCGGTCAGGTCAGGCCCAATCGCCGCGCCCAGAACTTCCGCACCGATATGCGGCGTCAGTTTCCTGATCTCAATGGTCATTGGCGTTCCTCCCCGCGACAAGGATAAGCCGCTGACAGCAAACTCTTCAAGCGGGGTGCCTGTTAACAAAGGTCAAGTCCCAGCAAGACAAATCGTGCTCATTTACGCCCGCGCGGGCGCCGGCCGATGTTCGGTCCAGGTCCCGTGCAATTGTCGTCTGCCGGTGATTGCTCAGGAAAGGGTTGGCGCTGCATGAAGATCGAAACGCCGCTCAGACTTCCCGAAGCATTCGAAACCGGTATTGCGTCGATCGACGCGGAGCACCGGGACCTCGTCGCAACGCTGAACAGTTGCCTGCAAGCTCACGACGGCAAAAACATCACGAACTTCGAAAACCTTCTTGGTAGTTTCATCGCCGAACTCAGGCTGCACTTCGTGAACGAGGAAAAGCTGATGAAGGATGCCGGCTATCCGGGACTCCACAAGCACGCACAGCATCATCAGGAACTGATCGATGAACTAACGGAAATGCTGGACCGCCTGAACGAACGCGGCACCGCGGATCAAAAAGACGTTGTAGCGTTCTTCCAGCGACTGATCGCCGACGTCTCCAAGGCCGACATCAAGTTCATGGAATTCCTTTGGAGCCACGACAAGATCGACGCATTCAAGGACCGTTGACCGGCTAGCATTCCGTTACGTTGACGGCGAGCCCGCCCTGCGACGTTTCCTTGTACTTGGAAAGCATGTCGACGCCGGTCTGGCGCATGGTCTCGATGGCACTGTCCAGCGGCACGAAATGCGTGCCGTCGCCGAGCAGTGCCAGCGATGCCGCGTTGACAGCCTTCACCGCGCCCATGGCGTTGCGCTCGATACACGGCACCTGAACCAGCCCGCCAACCGGATCGCAGGTCATGCCCAAATGGTGCTCGATCGCGATCTCGGCGGCATTTTCGATCTGCGCGTTGGTGCCACCGAGCACGGCACACAGCCCCGCCGCCGCCATCGCTGCCGCCGAACCTACCTCGCCCTGACAGCCAACCTCCGCACCCGAGATCGACGCCTTGGTCTTGATGATCCCGCCGACCGCCGCCGCGGTCAGCAGGAAGTCGTCGACCGCGTGCTCCGTCGCGCCCGGGCAGAATTCCAGGAAGTAGCGGATGGTCGCCGGGATGACACCGGCTGCACCATTCGTCGGCGCCGTGACGATACGCCCGCCGGCTGCGTTCTCTTCGTTCACGGCGATGGCATAGAGGCTAATCCAGTCCATGACGGCGTGCGCATACTTCACATTCCGGGTCTGGTCCGCAGCCAACGTATCGGAAATCTGGCGTGCGCGTCGCTTGACCTTGAGCCCGCCTGGCAGTTGCCCGTCGGTCGCAATACCTCGATCCATGCAGTCCTTCATCACCGACCAGATCCGGTCGAGTGCAGCCCGGACATCGGCCTCGCCTCGCTGCGAGATTTCGTTCTCGAATTTCATTTCAGCGACCGTCTTGCCTGAAACGCGCCCCATTTCCAGCATTTCGGCGGCATCCGTGAACGGGTACGGCACGTCCGGATAGGTTACGCCCGCGCCGGCGAAATCGGCGAACTCCGACTTCGTGACGACGAAACCGCCACCGACGGAAAAGTATGTATCACTCAGAACCGGGTTGCCCGATACATCATAAGCCGTCACCAGCATGCCGTTGGTATGCTCCTCCAGCGGCGCATCGAAATCGAAGATGATATCGAGGGCGAAATCGAATGCCGTATCCATGAGCGGACCGCGCGTCAGCTTACCGGTCGCGATCACATTATCGACCAGCTTGTCGACGTCGGCGGGGTCAATCTGGTCCGGCTTCTCGCCCAGCAAACCCAGTACGCAGGCCCGGTCCGTACCGTGTCCCTTGCCGGTGTAGGCGAGTGAGCCATAGAGCGTGACGACCACGCGTGCGACATCGCCTATCTTTCCTGACGCCGCCAGGTCATCCAGAAAACGGCCCATGGCCACCATCGGCCCGACGGTGTGCGAGCTGGACGGACCGATACCCACCTTGAACAGATCGAAAACACTCAGGAACATTGAAGCCTCATTCATTTTTCCGGACGGTACGGCCGCGCCCGAGGCCGGGCGAGCAGCGTATCGACGCGAAATATCTTCACCGCGACGTCAGGATAGCAAATTTCGAGACAGATGAGGGCCTTACGTGATTGGACCCGAGACGGACGGTCTGATATTTTGGATTCAAGGTGCCTGAAAGTGCCACATCCCTTTTGGAGGAAGATCAGATGATATCGATGTCCGTCGTCAAGGAGACGGCGCTGACACTCATGGACAAAGCGGCAATCGAGATTCCCGACGACTACCTGACGGGACTGAAGAAAGCTGCCGAGGCCGAGGACGGCGATCTGTCGTCATTCGTGCTTCATGCCATGCTCGAAAATTACGAGGCCGCCAAGGAAGACCGCCGCGCCATGTGCGCCGATACCGGCGTACCGCGCTGGTACGTGAAGATGGGCAACGAGGCGACGCTGGAAGGCGGCCCGGTTGCGCTCGAAGAAGCGTTGCGCGGTGCCACCGCGGAGGCCACTGACGGTGTACCGCTGCGGCCCAACCGGGTGCACCCGCTCTGGCGCACGGATCACAACAACAACGTCGGCCTCAACGCGCCGGAGATCGAGTATTCGTTCGAGCCAGGCGGCGACTGGATCGACCTCACCACCGTGCACAAGGGCGGGCTGTTCGGCACCGATTACCGGATGCTTTTCCCCGGCGACGGGATCGAGGGGATCAAGCGGTTCTACCTGGATTGCCTGATGGCGTTCGGCAAGCGCGGCCTCGCCTGCCAGCCTGCCATCATCGGCGTCGGATTGGGCGGCTCCAAGGACATCTGCTCGGTACTCGGCAAACAGGCGGCGTGCCTACGCACCGTCGGCGACCGCAACCCGGACCCGCGCACGGCGGAACTGGAGCTGGAGCTGATGGAACTCGGCAATTCCATCGGCATGGGCGCCATGGGCTTCGTCGGCAAGTCGATGGTCATCGACTGCCACATCGAATGCGGTTACACGCACACCGGCGGCATGCCGATGAGCGTGCACGCCTTTTGCCTGTCGTCCCGGCGCGCGGTGGCGCGCGTCCACGATGACGGTCGGGTCGAGTATCGTACCGACCCGAACTGGTTTACCCCTTACATGAGACGGGAGACGGTCGGATGGGAACCGGAAGCGGAAAGCTTAAGACAGTCAGTCTGAACCTGCCGGTCACGACCGAGGACCTCAAGGACATCGAGATCGGCACGGTCGTGTATCTGAACGGCGTCGTCTATACGGCCCGCGAAGGTGTGTACAAAAAGGTGATTCAGGACGGTGAACAGCTGCCGGCACACCTGCACGAAACCTCGAACGCCAACTTCCACTGCTCGCCGGCGGCGACGCGCCATTCGGACGGTACGTACACCATCGGTGCCATGACCGGCACGGCATCGTTCAGGTTTTCGAAATGGCTCGAGGACTGGTTCCGCATCTCCAAGGCCAAGATCATCATCGGCAAGGGCGGCATGTCGTCGAAGGACTACAAGAAGTACTTTGTACCCAACGGTGCAATCTGCCTGACCACGGTGGGTTACGGCACGGGCGCGCTTCTGGGCCGCGGCATCAAGGGCATCCGCGACGTGCACTGGTTCGACGAGTTGGGTGTCGCGCAGGCCATGTGGATGGTCGAGGTCGAGAACTTCGGCCCCTTTATCGCCGACAGCGACCTTGAGGGCAACTCGCTGTTCGAACGCGAGAATGCGAAAATCCGCGAAGGCGTCGACAAGCTCTACGAAGGCACCAAGGAACCGGCGCTGCATCGCTATGGCGAAACTGGTGACCGCGGCGACGAGGTGATCTGACACCCGCTGGTCCTAATTCCGAATGCAGTTTCGCGTTCCTGTACGTACAATGCCGTCGTTCTCCGAACCCGAGGGGTATGCAACATGGCCAGTACCCGTTTGAGCTTTCTCTCGCTATTTGTTCTGACGATGTTGAGCGTCACGCCCTTTCCCGTATCTGCGCAGATGACGCCTGACCGGTTTATGTCCAAGTTCGATGCCAACGGTGACGGCCAGATCTCGAAGGACGAATTTACCGGCAAGAGGCGCCCCTTCAAATTTTTCGACAAGGACGGCGACGGCGTCGCGACACGTACCGAGATCGAAGAGGCGCTAGGTCAGAAGATCACTTCAGCAAGCGGTCCGAAACTTGACGGCCAGGTCGAACTAGACCGCATCGATGCCGCCACCCGCTGCGGAATTGGCCGCGCTCAGCACGACTGCTCGATCAAGGTTGCCATCGAGAAAGGCCTGTTCCCGACCGATCTTGAGCCACATTTTCCGGATGGTCTGGATTGCCGTGTTATCGACGAGGGCTGGGCGATTTCGTACTCGTCCAAACGAGGCCGTGAACAGTACCACGGTGGAATTGACATGCCGGCGCCTTACGGAACGCCGATGCTCGCTGCCGCCGACGGCACGGTCGTTGCCAAAACCGCTGAACCAAAGAGCTATCGCGGTATCGAATTGATTGTCCGGCATAGCCCCGAAGAGACCGGCCTGCCGTTCTGGGTCTATACCCAGTATGCGCATTTTGACCGGATGCCTGACGTCAATGTCGGGGACCGGGTGCGCATGGGCCAGGACCTCGGCCCGACGGGCAATTCCGGTTACCAACGGCCGGATGCAAAGCGTGCACGACGGCCGGCCATTCACTTCGCCGTATGGTTCTCGGAGGATCCGGGATTTGCCATCGACTTCAACGACGTGATCCCGGTCGGGGGTCAATGGATGGATCCGAACGCGCTATACCGCAAACAGGGACCGTACGATACCGCGTCACTCAAGGCGCTCCCCGACAGCGAGAAAACCGTGGATATTCCGGTCGTGGTGGAAAGTGGCGGGACGATACCCGCGAACACCAAGCTGGTCTGGCCCTACGCCTGCTCGAAATAGAGGTCAGTACTCCCGGCCCGGGCGCGCCTTGTAGCCCGGCAACGACAGCCCCTTGGCAATACCGAGCCCACGCAGAATGAATCCTGCGGCAAAACCGACGCAGGCGGAAACCTCGAACGGCACGCCTGCAGCGCTGCAGACCACGTGCGTCGCCGCCGCCAGCGCGGCGCAGGTCGCGTAGACCTCCTTCCTCAGCACCAGCGGCGTTTCCCCGCAAATCACGTCGCGCAGCAGCCCACCGAACGTCGCCGTCATCATGCCCATCACGATGGCGACCAGCGGTCCGGCCCCCGTCTGCCGGGCAAGTTCCGCTCCCATCACGCCGTAGAGCGCAATGCCGACGGCATCCGCCCATAGCAGCAGCGGATAGCGCCGCTGTACCCGATGCGCGGTGAAGAACACGGCAAGCGCGATGGCAAGGCATATCCAGATGGCTTTGGGGTCTGCGATCCAGAAGACGGGACGGTCGAGCAGCACGTCCCTGAGCGTGCCGCCGCCGACACCGGTCAGGCTCGCCATCAGGCCGAACCCGATCAGGTCCATTTCCTTGCGGCTGGCAACCAGCGCGCCGGACGTCGCGAACACGATGACGCCCATAATGTCGAGAACGCTGATGAGTGTGTCCATGCCGTATGTAACCCTCTCCTGTCATCCTGAATTTAATTCAGGATCCCTACATACGCACGCAATTGGTACCGGAGGTTATGCGCCCTGAATCAAGTTCAGGACGACGAAAGCGCTAGATCGTCATGCAAAGCCTGAGGGCGTCGTAGATGGCGGCGTGGATGTTGCGGCTGGCCACCGCGTCGCCGATGCGGAAAAGTTGAAACGCGCCGTCACCGTTGGGCGCAAACGTCTGTGGCCTACCGGCGACGAACGCCTCCATGTCGACGGCCCCGAGGTTGCGGCTGAGCGGCTTCAATTCCAGATAAAGTTCGTCCATCGGCAAGGTGCCGTGTTCGATTACGACCTGATCGACGTTGCGGCGTTCCAGCCTGTCGGAGTAATCGGACCCGATGACGGCGGTCAGCGTGTTGCCGTCTTTCTCGATCGCCGCGAGGCGCTTGTTGATGGTGATGCGTACACCGTGTTCGTCGAAGCATTCGGCGTACTTCACGTGGTTGAGGCCACCGACCTCAACCGCGAAGAAACGTTCAGGCGTGACGATCTCAAGCTCAACCCCGGCAAGTGCAATCATCTCCGCCGCCGCTAGGCCCTGATGGGCGGCATTGTCGTCGAAGATCAGCACGCGCTCCGCCGGTTTGACGTCACCCGCGAGGATATCCCAAGTGGACACCGCGTGCTCGGCACCCGGCACGATTTCGGTGTTCGGCAGACCGCCCGTGGCGACGACGACCACGTCGGGCCCGAGTGCCGTGACATCGGCGGCTTCCGCGTAGGTATTGAACCGGAACGAGACGCCGGCCTTGTCGCACTGCGCCATGCGCCAGTCGACGATGCCGATCAGCTCCGAGCGCCGCTTGACGCGGGCCGCAAGCTGCACCTGCCCGCCCGGCTGGTCGGCGGCCTCCAGTACCGTAACATTATGGCCCCGCGCCGCCAGTACGCGCGCGGCTTCCAGCCCCGCCGGCCCTGCGCCGACGACGACGCAAGATTTCTTCCCCCCCGCCGATGCCGGAACGAGGTGCGGGATCGTCGCCTCGCGCCCGGTCGCCGGGTTATGAATGCAAAGCGCCTCGTTGCCCTCGTAGAGCCGGTCGAGGCAGTATGTCGCGCCGACGCAGGGTCGGATATCGTCCTCGTTCCCGGCGGCAATCTTGTTCACGATGTGCGGGTCCGCCATATGCGCGCGGGTCATGCCGACCATGTCGAGCTTGCCCTCCGCCACCGCGTGCCTGGCCGTCGCCGCGTCGCCGATGCGTGCGGCATGAAAGATCGGGAACTTCGTTGCCGCTCTCACCTCGCCGCAGAAATCCAGGTGCGGCGCAGACGCCATGCCGCCCACCGGAATGACCTTTGAAAGTGCGGCGTCGCTGTCGATGTGGCCACGGATCAGGTTGAGAAAATCGATCTTGCCGGTGGCGACAAGGCGCTGGGCAATCTCGATCCCTTCTGCTTTCGTGATCCCGGCGTCCCAGTCCTCGTCGGCAACCATGCGGATGCCAACGATGAAATCAGGGCCGACGCGATCACGCACCGCATCGATGACACGCATGGAAAACCGCATCCGGTTTTCGAGGCTGCCACCCCATTCGTCATCGCGTCTGTTGGTTGCGGGCGACCAGAACTGGTCCATCAGGTGGCCGTAGGCTTCAAGCTCGATCCCGTCGAGACCGCCTTCCTTCATGCGTTCCGCCGTGTCGGCGTATTCACCGACGATGCGTTCGATATCCCAGTCCTCGATGACCTTGGGGAAGGCCCGGTGCGCCGGCTCGCGGATCGGGCTCGGCGCAAGGACGGGCAGCCAGTCGGAATGGTTCCAGCTCGTGCGGCGGCCGAGATGCGTGATCTGCATCATGATCGCGGCGCCGTGTTCGTGGCATTCGTCCGACATCTCGCGGAGCCAAGGCACGATCTCGTCCTTGTAGGCATGCAGGTTGCCAAACGCCGGCGGACTATCCGGCGAGACAACGGCGGAACCCGCCGTCATGGTCAGGGCGATACCGCCCTTTGCCTTTTCCGTGTGATAGAGGCGATAGCGCGCCTTCGGCATGCCGTCTTCGGAATACGCGGGCTCATGCGCCGTCGACATGATCCGGTTGCGAAGCGTAAGGTGCTTCAGCTGGTAAGGTTGCAGAAGTGGATCGTTGGCCGTCATATGCACTCTCGCGTCAGTACCACGCATCCTCCATGCTGTGCTTCTTGCGGTCAATGAAGTCGCGGAGCGCTTCGTCGATACCGGGATCGATCGGCGGTGCTTCATAGTCTTCAAGCGCCTGTTTCCACGCCGCATTGGCGCGCTTTTCCGCAGGCCAGCCGCCGGCATCGCGCCACTGTTCGTATGACGTGTTGTCGCTGAGTTTCGAGTCCCAGAACGCGGTCTCGTAGTGACGGAGCGTATGTTGAGACCCGAAGAAGTGCTTGCCGGGTCCGACTTCACGGAACGCATCAAGCGCGAGCGTGTCGTCATCGAACTGTAGGCCCTTCAGGTAGGTGATCACGCTGCCGCAATAGTCCGCATCCATCATGAATTTTTCGTACCCCATGGCGAGCGCCCCCTCGAGCCAGCCCGCCGCGTGCAGGATGAAATGCGCACCGCACAGGATCGCCGCCTGCATGGATACCGCCGTCTCCAGCATCGCCTGACCGTCCGGCAGCTTTGACGTGGTGAATGCACCGGAACACCTGAGCGGCAGGTTGGCGCGCCGCGCCAACTGGCCGACGACAAGGGAGCCCAGCGCCGGCTCCGGCGTGCCGAACGTCGGCGACCCTGACCTGAGCGCCATTGAAGACAGGAAGTTCCCGTAAATTGCCGGCGCGCCCGGGCGGACAAGCTGGGTCAGCGCGACCCCGACCATGGTTTCCGCGTGCGCCTGCGCGATGGCGCCCGCCGTGGTCACCGGCCCCATGGCACCACCCAGAATGAACGGCACCACCACGGTGCACTGGTTGGCGGCGGCATAGGTCCTGAGCGCCCCCGACATCACGCCGTCATAGATCAAAGGCGAATTCGTGTTGATGTTGCCGAGGATCACACAGTTCTGGTCGACGAAATCCTCGCCGAACACGATGCGGCACATCTCGATCGAGTCCGCCGCGCGCTCGGGCGCGGTAACGGAACCCATCATCGCCTTGTCGGACCAGCGCAGGTGCGCATAGACCATGTCGAGGTGCCGTTTGTTGACCGGGATATCGACAGGTTCGCAGATGGTGCCGCCGGAATGGTGCAGGTTCGGCGATATGTAGGCGAGCTTGACAAAATTCTCGAAGTCCTTGAGCGACGCATAGCGCCGCCCCTCGTCTATGTTGTGAATGAACGGCGAGCCGTAAGCCGGCACCAGAACAATATTGTCACCGCCGATCATCACGCTCCGGGCCGGATTCCGGGCATGCTGCCGGAATTCGCTCGGTGCCGTCCTGCAGAGTTCCCGCACCAGCCCCTTCGGGAAGCGAACCCTGGCGCCATCGACGTCGGCACCCGCATCCCGCCAGAGACGAAGTGCCTCGTCGTCACCCCGGAACTCGACGCCGATCTCCTGAAGGATGGTCTCGGCGGTCTCTTCGATCCTGACCAGCGTTTCCTCGGGCACGAGGTCGAACGTGGGAATGCCCCGCTTGATCCAGGCGTCCGCCCGGGGCGCTTCGGTGGCCATGCGCTCGGCTCGCTTTGCATCGCGGCCACCGGCACGGCGGCGTCTGCTGGATGTCATTGTCTCGGCTTCGGTCATCGTCACGATCTCCCCGTCGCGAAAACTGAGATGAGCTTAATGCCGGAAAAATCGCCTGTGACGTAGAAAAAATATCATCCTTAAGATAAGTTTAATTTATGCGAAGTCTGCGCACCCTGATCCAGTCGCCGGTCGCGCTGTTCGCCTTCGAGGCGGCGGCCCGGCACATGTCGTTCACACGCGCCGCGCAAGAACTGAATGTCACGCAGGCTGCCGTCAGCTATAACGTCCGTCAGCTCGAGAGCGCGCTCGGCGTGCGCCTGTTCCACCGCAAACACCGCGCCGTCCGTCTGACGGAGACCGGCGAGAAATTCTTTCACGACGTATCAATGGGGCTTACCCATATCCAGCGCTCGGCTGAGACCATCGCTGAGCGAACCGACGACAACCAGGTCACCCTCTCGTGCTCGACGTCGTTCGCCAACTACTGGCTGGTGCCGCGCCTCGTCCGGTTTCGGGAAGAGAACCCCGACATCGATCTTCGCGTCCAGACGACCGACAAGGATCTCGATATCGTGGCCGAGGGGATCTCGCTCGGCGTCCGTCAAGGGCTCGGCACATGGAAGGGCTGCGCGGCGGAAAAGCTCGCCGACGAGGCGATCTACCCGGTTGCCAGCCCGGCCTACCTTGCCGCCAGACCGGCGATTACGGCACCGGCCGACATCCTGGGCCATGAGCTCATCCACCTGGACGAGCCCTACCGGCCGTGCGCGTCATGGGTCGACTGGTTCAGGCATTTCGAGGTGCCGTGGCGCGACGACGGACGCGGGCTCCATATCAACGACCACGCGCTTGCTCTGCAGGCGGCGATGGCAGGTGACGGCATCGCGCTCGGCTGGGCACATCTTGTGGAGGGTCTGGTCGAGCAGGAACTGCTGGAATACGCCCTGCCGAGACCATTTACCGAGGAACGGCACTTTTACGTGCTGTGGGATGCGGAGAGCGTCGAATTGCCGGCGGTCCGGACCGTCCGCGAATGGCTGCTGCGGTAAGCGCTACTCGCGCCGTTCGTGCGCAAACTTGATCAGCGCGCCCAGGCGATAGACGGCGTGCACCATCTTGCCATACGGGAACGTCACGAACATCCCGAGCACGATGCCGAGGTGTACCGCCAGGAGCGTGCCCATCGCCGCCGTTTCCCGCAGCGCCAGCAGCGCGAGCCCGGTGATGCCGGTCAGCATCAAGAGCCACAGGAAGGCAACGTCCATCCCCTTCCGTTTCGTGTCCTGCGGCGCCGGGTCGGCCTTTTTCTTGATCATCAGCAACCCGATGGGGCCGAGCACGATACCGATGCCGCCCAGCGTGCCGAGAATGACCGGGATCGAGAAATAGTCGTAGGGCGCTTCCCAGCCGAAGGCATAGTGATAGAGCGTGGCCACACTGGTCGCCGCGAAGCACAGCAGGAAACCCCACATGGTCATCTGGTGCGCGTGGCGCCGCCCCATCGAGAAGTTGTCGTTGGGATAGTTACAGCCATGCCCGCCGCCGGCCATGTACTTCATCTGGCCGGCATCCCTGAAGGCCTGAATCAGCGCACCGGGCTGTAGCAGTTCGCCAGGTTTGCCGCCGATATCGCGCCAGAACGTCACCAATCCGACGATGAAGGCGAGACCCGCGAACAGAAACGGCGCGGAGGCCATATAGACGATCACGTCGTGCGGGATGACCTTGTAAAAAGCGCCTTTGCCGGTGTGAACACCAGCGACCACATCCGCGCCCTGCACCATGAACACACCGACCGTGACGGCAATCGTGAGCACCAGCGTGATCAGGGCGACCCATTTGCCGTTGCCTTCGAACAGGCCCTTGAAGATGCCGGGCCACGCATAGTCGCGGTAGGTCTCGGCGCGTAGTTCGGCGAATGCCTTTGGAACGTTGACGGCAAATTCGTGCGGTGGCGCGTACTGGCACGCGTAATAACAGCCCTGGCAGCCATGACACAGGTTCGCGAGGTACGTCACGTCCCCGTCCGAGAACGTAAGGCGCTTGTTCATCGCCGGAAAGACGGCGCAATAGCCCTCGCAGTATCTGCAGGCGTTGCAAATCTGCATGACGCGCTTCGCTTCCTGAAGGGTTTCAGTTTCTGGCATGGCGCGCGGCCTCCTCACCTGCAATACGGCCGAACACGTTGCCGATCGCCATTCCCGTGCCGCCGGCATAGCCCTGGCCCAGGATGTTCCCTGCCATGATCTCGCCCGCCGCCCAGATGTTCTCGGCGGGCTTACCGTCGTTCATGAAGACCTGAGCCTGCTTGTTCACTTCGAGCCCCAGATACGTAAACGTGATGCCCATGCGGACCGGATAACCGTAATAGGGCGGCGTATCGATCTTCCGGGCCCAGTTGGATTTCTTCGGTTCCAGTCCCTCGGTCCGGCAGCCGTCCGGCTCCGTCGCGTTGAACGTGCCCGGCTGCACTGCGGCGTTGAAGTCCTGAATTGTTTTTCCCATCGCCTCTGCATCGACGCCCAGTTGTTCGGCGAGTCCTGCCAGCGTATCGGACTGGAACGGCTCATAGACCGTCGGCATGAAAAGCCCCATGGATTTACTGTCGATCACCGCATAGGCAACCTGATCAGGCTGCTTGGCGACAAGGCGTCCCCAGATCGCATAGCGCTTGGGCCAGATGTCCTCGCCTTCGTCGTAGAATCGCTCACCGTTCTTGTTCACGACCACAGAAAAGATCACGCAGTCGATGCGGGTCGAGATGCCGCCGTCGAACTTGGGCGCGCGGCCGTCGATGGCCACGGCGTGGCATTGGTCTGGCGCACCAATTGGCTTGGCGCCGTTGTCGAGCATGGAGCGCAGCACCTTGCCGGTGTTCATCGGTGAGCCGCGGACAAGGAAATTCTCGGCGATATCGCCCCACCCTTCCTTGAGCCAGTCGATATTGGCCTCGAACCCGCCGGACGCCAGCACGACCGTGCGCGCCTCGACCCGGTGCAGCTCGCCGCCGTGACGCACCATGGCGGCCTGGAACCGGCTACCATCCATTTCTATGCTCTCGACTTCAGCTTCGTAGACAATATCGATGCCGGCTTTCTCAGCGGCCTTGAAATAGCTGTTCATCATCGCCTTGCCGCCGCCCAGGAAGAACGCATTGGTGCGCGCAAGGCCGAGCGTGCCCGACAGCGGCGGCTGGAACTTGATGCCCTGCGCCAGCATCCAGTCGACGCAGTCCTCGGACGCATCGATCATGAAACGCATCAGTTCCTCATTGGTGTTGCCGTCGGTGACCCGCATCAGGTCCTTGAAGTATTCATCAGCGTCATATCTTCCGGTGACGAAATCCGTCGCCGCATTGTGCGAATAACGGATGTTGCGCACGTGCCGGCTGTTGCCGCCGCGAATGTCCCTGTTTGCGCTTTCGATCATCAGTACGGACGCTCCCCGCGCGCGGGCCGTCAGGGCGGCGGACATGGCCGCGTTCCCGGCGCCAAGGACGAGCACATCGTGCGGGCGCGTAAACTCTTCAGGTGGCAATCTTAACTCCGTGGCCGGGCGGCCGATGTGAATAGGCGGTGACAGCCAAGATAGCCGCCGATACCATGCGCATCAAAATAAATACGCCCAATGGGATACTTAGGGAGCCATTTATGAGCAACGTCGCCGAATTCAAGCAAAATATCTCCGATATGGAGTGGCAGACGCGGGTCGATCTCGCCGCCTGCTTCCGACTCGTCGACCTGTACGGCTGGTCAGACCTGCTGGCAACGCACCTGTCAGCACGGGTGCCGGACGCCGACGACCAGTTCCTGATCAATCCGTTCGGCTTGATGTTCGACGAAATGACGGCGTCCGCGCTCGTCAAGGTGGACGAGGACGGTAACGAGCTCTCGCCGTCCGAGAAAGGGATCAACCCGGCTGGTTTCGTCATCCATTCCGCCGTCCATATGGCCCGGCCCGAGGTTGCCTGCGTCATCCACACGCACACCCAGGCGGGCGTCGGGGTCGCCACGCAGAAAGACGGCCTGCTTCCGCTGACCCAGCAGGCGCTGGCCGTCATGGCGCACACAGGCTACCACGACTACGAGGGCATTGCGTTCGATATGTCGGAACGTGAACGCCTCGCTCATGATCTGGCCGACAACAAGGTCCTTATCCTCAGGAACCATGGCCTGTTGACGGTCGGCAACACGGTCGCCGAAGCTTTCATGTGGATGTACCGGGCCGAGCGCGCATGCCGATTCCAGCTCGCGTTCCAGCAGGCGGGCGCGGCACCGGTGCAAATATCCGAGGAAATGCAGGAAGTCACCAAGGAGCGAAACCGCAAGGCGAACTCGAACGAGGGCTATCGCCCCATCGGCGTCAACGAATGGCCCGCGCTGTTGAGGAAGCTCGGGCGCGAAAATCCCGGCTACGACGTTTAACTAAGAAACCCCCTCACCTGTCCTCTCCCCCACGTTGTGGTGGAGAGGGACCCTGACGATATGACACGATTACTAATCCCTCTCCCCCTACCAGGGGGAGAGGTTAGGTGAGGGGGTACTACTTACTTGAAAACCGGATCGACGCCCGGCGGCATCCCGACCTCGAACGCGTTCAGGATGTGCGAGATGGTGGCATAGTAACCAGCGAGAAATACAAGCTCCGTCACGCCCTGCTCACCCAACAGGTCGAGCGTTTCCTTGTATAAGGCATCGTCGACACGGGTCTTGGTCTGCAGGTCCGAGACGAAGCGGTAGACGGTCGCTTCCGCTGGGTCGTCCGGCACCTGCTTGTTCAATACCTTCTCGATGGTCTCATCGGAAAGCCCTTCCTTCTTGCCGACGTTGACGTGGGCCCACCATTCGTAGTCGGCCTCGAAATGCCGGCCGACGGTGATGATCGCGAGTTCGCGCAGCGGTGCCGGGATGATGGTTTCGTAGCGCAGCTTGCCGCCCAGCTGCTGCAACAGATCGCCCATTTCCGGCGCATACAGCATGGCATTGAAGGGGCCACGCAGCGCGCCTTGCTCGTTCAGCATTTCCGCAGGGTTGCCCTTGGCGCGGGGGCCACCGGTAATGCCGTCGAAGACGCGTTTCTGCGCGTCGCTCAGCGTGTCTGTGGGAACGGGTCCAAGTCTGCTCATGATACACCTGCCGCTTCTTTTGCTTTCTCGGGCGGGGGCGGATTGCCCGGCACGGGTTCACCGGCAAGCGCCGGATGGCAGCGCTGGTACTGCGGCGGGAAGGCCGCCTTGCCGCGCAACGTTTCCGCCGCATGCCACGCCCAGCGGGGATCGTAAAGCATCCCGCGGGCGAGCGCGACCATGTCAGCCTGACCGCTGCGGATGATGTGCTCTGCCTGGATCGCATCGGTGATCTTGCCGACCGCCATGGTGGCGATGTCGGCATCACGCCGGATGCGCTCGGCGAACGGCGTCTGATAGCCGGGACCAACGGGAATCTGCTGCTGCGGCGAGTTGCCGCCGGAAGACACATCGATAAAGTCGCAGCCGAGTTTCTTGAGTTCGTGGGCGAAGGCCACGCTGCCCTCGATGTCCCAGCCACCCTCGACCCAGTCGGTGGCAGAGATCCTGGCACCCAGCGGCAGATCGTCGGGCAGCACGGCGCGGACGGCCTCGAAGATCTCCAGCGGGTAGCGCATCCGTCCTTCGGCCGTGCCGCCATACGAATCGTTCCGGCGGTTGGATATCGGCGACAGAAACTGGTGCAACAGGTAGCCGTGCGCCATGTGAATTTCGATCACCTTGAAGCCCATACGCACCGAACGCTTCGCCGCTTCGACGAAGCTCGTTTTGACGCGATCGAGAATTTCGTCGGTCATCGCTTCGGGGGTGTGCCAGCCGTCGGCATAGGGTTCCGCCGAAGGACCGACGGTCTGCCAGGCGCCGTTATCAGGTTTCAGTGCGGTGCCGCCGTTCCACGGCAGATCGGCACTCGCCTTGCGGCCGGCATGGGCCAACTGGATACCGACCGGGGTATTGCCGTAGGCGTTACAGAAATCGAGTACGCGCTGGAGCGCCACTTCATTTTCATCCGACCAAAGCCCGACACAGCCGGGCGTGATGCGCCCTTCCGGCTCGGTGCCCGTCGCCTCGACGAAGAGCAGACCGTTGCCGCCGACAGCGAACTGGCCGAGATGCATGATGTGCCAGTCGCCGACCGTGCCGTCCTTGGCGGAATACTGGCACATCGGCGCGACAACGATGCGGTTCGGCATCTCCAGACCGCGCAGGTTGAAGGGCGTGAATAAAGCGCTGCTCATGAGTTCCCCCGGGAATTAACTAGGATGGTCAGAGGCATATGTTGGCATGCCCTGCCCGTCCGTCAATAACCCGGACGCCCCTGCACCGCGTTAAGCGGCTCTGGATCGCTGCGCGACCGCGGACTGTTCGTTGACTGCCGGCGGCAGGACGGGCTGGCCGTTGGCTTCACGGTTCTCGATCAATGCCGTGTGCAGCACCTTGACCGCGTCGTCATAGCTTTCGTCGGCGAAGATGAACTGGATATCGACCCCGCGTCCGGATGCGTGCGTCGCCAGCAGGTCGAGATCGCTCTCGCCGATGGCGGCGACGGCGTCGTTAAGGATGTCCTTGTCCCGCATGTTGGCGCCGATGGCCGACACGATATCGACCTTGCGGGTCTGGATTTCAGCTTCCGGCTGGCGTTTCTGGATGACCTCGATCACGCGGCGCACCTGTTTGAGCGGTGCAGAGACATAGAACGTCATGGTGTTGGCGTTGAGGCTCCAGCTTACCAGCGGCAGCTTGAAGCGGCGGAACGCCGCAACCGCCTCCTCGGCGGCACCAGGGACGCCGACCATGTCCTGATCGAAGACCTCGACTTCGATGGCGTTTTCGAGACCGGTAACGATCTCGATCCGCGCGTTGTCCGGCGTCCAGCCCTCGTCGATCACCGTGCCCGGATGATCGGGCTCGAACGTATTTACGATGCGCAGCGGAATGCCCTGCTGGCGCAGTCCCTTGGCGGCACGCGGATGAATCGCCTCCATCCCCATGTTGGAAAGCTGGTCGGCAACGTCGTAGTTGGTGCGCCCGATGGGCTGCACGTTGTCGATGCCGACGATCTTCGGGTCCGCGCTCGAAAGGTGAAATTCCTTGTGAATGATGGCCTCGCGCGCACCCGTGACACAGGCAACGGCGGAGAACGTGACCTCGGAATAGCCACGCCCATAAATACCCATGAGACCATCGGCGGCCTGGGTATAGCCCGTGACGATCGGCAGCCCCTTGGCGACATCGATATCGGCGAAGCCTTCGCGGATACGATCTTCGAGACTCATGCTCTCGCTTTCGCGCCAGCCCGACAGGTCGACGAATTCGGCGTTCACGCCACGGCGGCGCAGCAACAACATGGTGTTGTGCGCGCTGTGCGCCTCGCCGATGCCGCTGATCATCTCGCGGACGGTCAGCAGGTGCTCTTCAAGCTTGAAATGCCCGTAACCGCAGATGCGCTGAAGGTCGATCAGGCAGTTGCGCACGCCTTCGATCCGCTCGTTCACGAAGCGGTCGGCCAGCTTGCGGTCGGCTTCGTCCTCGAACGCACCCCCGTTGATGTCCAGCATGTTCTGTTGCACGCGGGTCAGCGCATCGCCCCAGGCCCAGTCGTTGTCCGAACCGGCATAGAGTGCATAGACACCCGGCTCGCCGGTTTTCTTGTTTTCCAGCAGCATGTCAGTGATGCCGCCGTACGCGGAAACGACGAAAATACGGTTATAAAGATCATCGCCGCTGCGACCGCCGATCATGATGTTGTCGAGCACCGCATCGACATCCGACATGGACGTCCCGCCCACCTTGTGGACGGTGTGCTGCTTGGCTTTGGGTTCCTCCCCGGAAACGAGGGGCTTCTCAAAGTTCTGGGTCGTCATGGAATTTCCTCCTCGTCGTTGCCTCAGGCGTCGACGAGTGCTTCATCATTCAGTTTGTAGGCACCGTCCTCGTCGTGGACCTCGCGCCCGTTGAGCGGCGGATTGAAAGCACATGCGAGATGCATGTCCTCGGTTCCGCCGCGCAGGATGTGCTGGTCATTCTTGTCGAGAATGTAAACCGTGCCCGGTTCGATCTTGTAGACCTTGCCGTGGGCGACGGTTTCGACCTCGCCGTTGCCGGACATGCAGTACACCGTCTCCAGATGGTTCTTGTACCAGATTGGCGTTTCCGTCCCGGCGTAGATGGTCGTGATATGGAACGAGAACCCCATACCGTCGTCGGCGAGTGACAGGCGGACGCTCTGCCAGTTGTCGGTCTTCACCGTGCGGTTGGTGTTCTCGCAGTCCTTGAGCGTGCGAACGATCATTGTTCCTGTCCTTCTGGTTCGATTGCGTTTGACGCGAGCGGATTACTCGGCGGCGACCTTCGGCACCTCGGCGTCAATTGCCGCGGCGAAGGCTTCGCCCAGAATATCCAGGCCACGCACGAGCTGCTCCTCGGCGATCGTCAGCGATGCCAGGCACTTCACGACTTCATCATGTGCACCGGATGTCTCGATGACGAGACCGCGCTTGAACGCCTCGGCGACGATGCGCCCGGCAAGATCGCCAGACGTGACGACGATGCCCTGCATCATGCCACGGCCGCGCAGTTCGACGACGTGGTCGATATACTTGCCCTGAATGGCCTTGAAGCCGTTTGTCAGCAATTCCGCCTTGTCACGAACGGACTCGGCAAACGCATCGTCCTTCCAGAATTTCTCAAGCGCCGCAGTCGCCGTAATGAAGGCGTGGTTGTTGCCGCGGAAGGTGCCGTTGTGCTCGCCCGGCTCCCAGACATCTAGATCGCGGTCGATCAACGTCACGGCGAACGGCAGCCCGAAACCGGAAAGCGATTTCGAAAGCGTCACGATGTCCGGCTTGATACCCGCAGGTTCGAAGCTGAAGAACGTCCCGGTCCGGCCGCAACCGGCCTGGATGTCGTCGACGATCAGCAGCACGTTGTGCTTGCGGCAGACGGTCTCCAGGTTCTGTAGCCAGTCCATGCGGGCCGCGGTGAGACCACCCTCGCCCTGCACGCACTCGACGATCACAGCGGCAGGCTGGTCGACGCCACTCGACGGGTCGCCGAGGACGCGGTCGAGGTATTCGGTGCTGTCGATGCCTTCACCGAGGTAGCCGTCATACGGCATCCGCGTGACGCCCGGCATGTCGACGCCGGCGGCACCGCGATGGTGCTCGTTTCCGGTCGTCGCCAGCGCGCCCATAGTCACACCGTGAAAGCCGTTGGTGAACGAGATGACATTGCTGCGCCCGGTGATCTTGCGCGCGAGCTTGAGCGCCGCTTCCACCGCGTTGGCACCGGTCGGGCCGGTGAACTGCAGCACGTAGTCCATACCGCGCGGCTTGAGAATGATCTCTTCGAACGCGGTGAGGAACTTTTCCTTGGCGCGAGTGTGCATGTCGAGCCCGTGCGTGATGCCGCCGGAGCCGATGTAGTCCACCAGCGCATCACGCATGTCCGGGTCGTTGTGCCCATAGTTGAGACTACCGGCACCGGCCAGGAAGTCGATGTACTCGTTGCCGTCCTCGTCGAAGAGGATTGCGCCCTCGGCCTTGTCGAAGGTCACCGGAAAGGACCGGGCATAGCTCTGAACCTGTGATTCGCGTTTATCGAAAATAGACATATCTGAAGACCTCGCTTCTTTTCGTCCGTGTTGTTTGTGCGGTTCGCGCCGCCCGGCGGTGTATCACCGGGCGCTGCCAACTCGCATTAATCGGGGTTAAGTTCGGGTTTAGCCGATCAGGCTGCGCTCATCAGCGCCGGCATCAGGTCGGCCCGCTTGAACGGACCGATGTTCCACAGCACTTCGGACTTCTGCTGACCGTCGAAGTGCTGCTCTTTCTCGAACAGGATGTCGCGGTCGATGTCCGCGCCGAGTTCCCGTGCGATGGATTTGAAAACGCCGTGCGATGCCTCGTTGTCCGGCGTGATCGTCGTCTTGATGTTACGGATTTCCCTCGCCGCGGGACGGCGCAGAATGTCGAACACCATGCGTTTGGCGAGCCTGAGACCACGCGCCTCGGGCGCCACGGCAACCTGCCATACGAATAGGCTGTCATCTTCTTCAGGCACCACGTAACCGGATACGAAACCCGCCACCTCACCGCCAAGCTCGGCCAGCGCACTGGTTTCGGAGAAGTGCGAGCACTGTAGCAGATTGCAGTACACCGAGTTTTCGTCGAGCGGCTTGCATTGCTCCACCAAGTCGTTCACGGCGACACCGTCTTCAGGGGTCGGGCGCCTGAGAATCAGGTCGCGGTCGTCGCGGTCCAGTCGTCCGGAAATCGTCATCGTTCTTGCTGTTCCTCTATTTTATATCAATAATCGATATAATTTTGTTGCGCATGACATAGACAATCACCCTTGCCGCGTCAACCGAGCGGCCATAATTTCATGTAATAATTTAAAAACTTCACGTTTCCGCAACATAATGACAAGGCACACTTAACAAGCGACATAAAATTTCTATTGAATACCGATTAATTTGTGACTATCTCTCCGCCGTCATGGAAGGTGGCATGTCCTATCTGGGTTATGTATCGTTGACCGGTTTCGACGCGGACGGTCGGGGGGCAACGAACATGGATAAACTCAACGAGGCGCTGATCTCTATTCGCCGGATTCTCCGTGCGACGGAGCTTCACGGCAAAGCGCTCCGCGGCGCCACCGGGCTCAAGACTTCACAACTGCTCGTGCTTCAGGCGCTGGAAGAAGAGCCGGAGTTGACCGTCGGCGAGATCACCGGGCAGGTGCATATGGCACAGGCATCCGTCACGGCTATTGTTGCCCGGCTCGAGGAGATGGGACTGGTCAAACGCACCCGTGGTACCACGGACAAACGCAAAGTCTTCGTCAATCTGACCGATGTCGGCCACGAAGTGCTGGAACAGGCACCGGAAGCGCTGCACCAGCGCTTCGCAGAGCAGTTCGAGCCGCTGGAAACGTGGGAAAAGACAATGCTGGTAGCCTCGCTTCAGCGTGTCGCGAGCATGCTCGATGCCGCCGACATCGACGCTGCGCCGATCCTGCAGTTCGGACCTGCGGGTCACACCGACGAGTAAATTGTTACCGTCGACTATCCTTGAGGCAGTTTTCCGCTGTAATCGTAGCGCTTCAGATGGGCGATCATCGCTGGCGACAGAATGCCGCGGTTATGCGCGAGCTGATGTAGATTGAGATCCCCGCCCCAGTTCACTTCGATGGCGACCGGGCCGCGGTTGGTCAGCGCGATGTCCCAGGATTGGGTCTTCAACCCCGGTAACGCCATCGCCGCACGCCTGCACATGGTTTTCGCGACCTGCCACTCTGGCAGGGCCATTCCCACCAGCTTGGATTCAGTCACCGGGTGATGGGTCAGCTCCTGCAGCCCCGGGCCGGTCCCCGTGACGACGCGGGTGATGCGGCCGGTTTCCAATTCCAATGCACCCAGCATATTGCCGGAGCGCCAGTAATTGTCGGCGATGTTGGCGCCCTGCGGAATTTTGGCGACCGCGCTTTCGATGACCGGGCCGTCGTCGCCCAGCAGAACCAGCATGCGAACTGTGCCGAGCGTGCCGCCCATGGCCGTATAAAGATCGGGATGCGGGCTCAGCGTCCGCTGCAGTAAATATCCTTCGCTGCTCATCCGCTGCATGTAGCCGGCGATCTCGTTGACCGGAACCTGCCCCGCGCCCTGTACGTGCGCCCAGCCGTTGCAGCCGTCGGTAATCGACAATGCACCGACGCTGTACATGCCGTCGATGGGTTTGGCGAATACCGGATAGGTCTCTGGCAATTCGAGCAGCGCTTCGAGCGCATCGGTCCGCGTGATCAGCTTTGGATGTTCACGTGTGCCCGACGGATTGAAGACTGCAAGCACTTCCGGCACCGGCACGCCAGCGCCGTGCATCGCGGTCAGGAAAAACAGTTTGTCGAGCGCCGGTGCGAACCAAGCCGGGTTGCAACACGCGCGGTGGATTTTCTCCTGCGCCGCCTTGCCGACGAACCGCTGCGTTTCATCGGCACTGCGATTGCCCGCATAAAGCCGGTAGAAGAAATATTCGCTGGCGGAGAGCTTCCCCGGCCCGTTCAGGCAGCGCCAGAAATCCTTGAGCCACGACGTCCCGGACCCGGTCTCACGGGTGGCATGCCTGATTGCATCCGCGAGGGGCAATTCGGGCGGCCGGTCCAGCTGAGCCCGGCGGGCCAGGTCATAATCGGCATCGAAGGAAAACGGCTGAACGTCTTGTTCGGGCGCGTTCTGGTCAAGCATGCGTATCTCCATTGCCACGCTACTCCATTTGCATTGGAGTCTAGGCACAACGGATTAGACCGCATGTGTCGCAGGTCACATCGCGGGACCTGAATTTTATGAACGCGATAAGAGACTTCCCGGATCCGATGCCTATTAAACCGGGTTATCCGAGCACTTCCTTCAACGCGTCGCCGACATGAACCGGCGTCGACAGCACGTTGACGCCAGCCGCCTCCAACGCGGATTTCTTGGACGCATAGGTGCCTTTGTCGCCCATGACGATAGCGCCTGCGTGCCCCATTTTCTTGCCCGGAGGCGCGGCGCCACCTGCAATGAAGGCGGCCACCGGCTTGGACATGGTTTTCACATATTCGGCCGCGTCCTCTTCCATCGTGCCGCCGATCTCGCCGACCATGACCACGGCCTCGGTGCCGGGAAAGTTGTCGAGTGCCTCGAGCGCGTTGCGCGTCGTCGTGCCGATCACCGGATCACCGCCGATACCGACGAACGCCGTCTGGCCGTATCCGGCGGTGACGATGTTCTGACACAGCAGCGTGCCGAGCGAGCCCGAACGCGACAGGACACCGACGCTGCCTTTCTTGAAGATACGTTCGTTAAACGCCGGCATGAAGCCCATGAAGGTCTCACCGACCGTCACGCCGCCTGCGGTATTCGGGCCGACGACCTGGGTGCCGGCTTCCTTCGCCGCCGCCATCACGTACATGACATCGTGCACCGGCACGTGTTCGGTCAGACACAGGATCATCTTTGCGCCTGCTTCGATCGCATCCAATGCAGCGGCCTTAACGCCCAGCGGCGGAATGAACAGCAGCGAGGCGTCGAAGCCGGTGTTTTTCTGTGCATCGACGGCGGAGGCGTGCACCGGCACACCGCAGTGCTCGGTCCCGGCTTTCTTGGGGTTCACGCCGGCGACGACGGTGGCACCGTATTCCTGCATGCGTTCGGTCCAGAACGTCCCCTGTTTGCCGGTGATGCCCTGTACGAGAATGCGCGTTTCCTTGCGGGGAATGATCATGTCATGCACTCCCTTTCGCGGCGTCCACGGCGGACTTGCAGGCCGCGCTCATATCCGGCAGCGGGTCCATGCCGAGCTTTTCCTTCAGCATGCGGATCGCCTCCTCGTCACCCGTTCCGGCGATTGAAAAGAACACCGGGATATCGGGATTGAGTTCTTCCCACGCGCCCAGCAGGCCTTCCATCATTACGTCGCAGCGCGCGAACGCACCACAGAAGTTGACAACGAGGCTCTTGATACCGGGCTTGGCCAGCACCATTTCGAGCGCGAATTTCGCCTTGGTATAGGCCTCGCCACCGATCTCGCAGAAGTTGGCGGGCTTGCCGCCGTGATGGCGGACAACGTCCATCGTGGTCATCGTGAGCCCGGCGCCGTTGGCCAAAACGCATACGTCTCCGTCGAGCTCGATGTACTTGATACCGGCGCTTTCGCCGCGCGCCTCAAGCTCGGTCAGCTTGTCGGGGGTGCCCTTCGTCGCCAGTTCCTCCTGGCGCTTGATGGCGCTGTCGTCGAGCGTGAACTTGCAGTCCAGTGCGACCACGTCGCCGGTGCCGGTGACGATCAGCGGATTAATCTCCAGCAGTTCGGCGTCGTTGACCATGTAGGCGTCATAGAGCTTGGCCAGCGTTTCCACGACACCGGCCTCGGCGCCGCCGAGGTCGAGCCCGGCGATCAGCGCCTCGGCATCCGAAACGCTGAAGCCCATGCGGATATCGACCGCGTGCTTTTTCAGTTTCTCGGGCGTCTCGGCGGCGATCTCCTCGATGTCCATGCCGCCCTCGGTCGAGAACATCACCATCGGCCCCTTGGTCACCGGATCGTTCAGCACGGCGGCGTAATACTCGTGGCGGATATCCGACTTTTCCTCGACCAGCACCTTTTCGACGGTGTGTGTGCCGATGGTCATACCCAGGATTGCCTCGGCATGAGCTCTGGCCTCATCTACCGTATCCGCGAGCTTGATGCCGCCCGCCTTACCGCGCTTGCCGGTCGGCACCTGTGCCTTGACGACGCAGCCGCCGAGTTTCTCTGCCGCCTCAGCCGCAGCGTCGGGGTCATAAGCCAGAACGCTCAGCGGCACCTTGATGCCGCTCGCCGCCAGCAAGGGCTTGGCCGCGTATTCTTCGAAGTTCATTCGGATGTTTCCCTTAGTCTTTTTAGCCCGCGCCCTTCGAGACGCTCGCTGTCGCTCGCTCCTCAGGGTGAGGGAGAATTATTGGCCTCATCCTGAGGAAGCGCGAAGCGCTGTCTCGAAGGACGAGGCCTGAATGTCATTTCCCGAACTTTTCCCAGTAGCTGCCGAACAGCTCTTCTTCGGAGGGCTTGTCTTCCGGGATCGTCTTCACCAGGTGCGTGATGTTGATGAAGTGGGTGTAGTTGAGGTTGTCGGAGATCGAGTTTCCGGCCCACGTTCCGCCGCCCATCGAGAGCGTGAAGTTGAGGCCGTTATTGTATCCGCCGCCGTTACCGAAGGTGTGCGCCTGATTGACCAGCACGCGGACGACATCGATTTCCTCGGCAAGACGCGTGGCGTGCGCCGGCTCGTTGGTATGGATACCGACCGAGTGACCCTTGCCGCAGACATCGAGGATTGTGTTCAACTGGCGGATCACGTCGTCCATGTCCTTGGCACGGTAGACGGTGAGGACCAGCGACAGCTTCTCGTCGATGAACGGGCTGTCGGCATCGGCCTCGCCCTCTTCGACCATGAAGAACTTGTTGCCTTTGGCCTGATCGCCGAGACCGAACACGTCGGCGAGCACGTCGGCGTCCTTGGCGATGACATGACGGTTGAGATGACCGTCGACCCAGAGGTTATCCTCGACCTTCTGCTTTTCATCCGCCGTGCAGAGATAGCCGCCGGCGCGCTTGAGCGCAGCCATCGCTTCGTCATAGACGCTGTCGAGAATGATCAGCGAATTTTCCGACGAGCACGACGTCGAATTGTCGAAGATTTTCGACATGGTGATCTTCTCGGCGGCATCGTCGAAATCGGCGCTCTCGTCGATGATCACCGGTACGTTTCCGGCACCGACACCGATCGCCGGCGTACCCGACGAATAGGCTCGCTTCACATTGTTCTGCGAGCCGGTGACGATGACCAGATCGCACTGGTTCATCAACTGTTGCGTCAGTTCCTTGTTCACAGGCGCCGGCAGCACCTGAACGAGGTCGGCCGGAAGTCCGATCTTTTCCAGCTCGGCGCGCATGTAGTCGACCGTCTTGGTCGTCGTGCCGAGGCCCGCCGGCGACGGCGCGATGATGACGGCGTTTCTGCCCTTGATCGCGAACATCGCCTTGTTGACCGGCGTCGCGGCCGGGTTGGTGGACGGCGTCACGGCGCCGACAACACCGACCGGCTTGGCGTATTTGACGAGGCCCTTTTCGGGAATTTCCTCGATGATGCCGACCGACTTGACGCGGCTGAGATCACGCAGGCAACCGAACGTCTTGCGGGTGTTCTTGATGATCTTGCTCTCGACATTGCCGAGGCCGGTGTCCTCGACCGCAAGCTCCGCCAGTTCACGGGCCCGGCCCGGTTCGTAGATCGCCCAGGCCAACGCCGTCACGGCTTCATCGACGCGGGCCTGATCGGCGTTGGCGAACTGCGCCATGGCGGCGCGGGCTTTGGCGATCAATCCCCGAATGATGTCCTTTTCCGGGCCCTCGACGGGCGCTTTGGCGGCAGCTTGAGTGCTCATGACGTTTCCTCTGGGCATGTTTTTATGGCGGTAAAATCAGTATAGATCATACCGGCGTCAGATGAAAAATCAACAAATAATGAGATTATATGTCCCAAAAAATGGGATAATGACATGCCTAGTTTTGTGTGCAGGCCTAGTTTTGTGTACAGGCCTGGCAGTGCCCACGCAGCTCAACCACCGCCCGCTCGGTCACGAAACCGCTGTCACCAGCCAACGCACCCAGAGTCTTGGCGGCTTTCGGCACTGGGATCTCCGAGACATGACCGCAATCGTCGCAAATCGCAAACGCCACCGTACCCGAGTGCCCATGATCGTGTTCGCCTGCCGCATGTTCGTGCGCACAGGCGACGAACGCATTCATGCTTTCAATCCGATGCACGATGGAAAGCTCCATCAGGCGTTCCAGCGCCCGGTAGACCTGTACCGGAGCGCGGATTCCCTCCTCGCGCACGTGATCAAGAATGTCATAGGCCGTCATCGCTCCCGATGCCTTCTCGAGGCAGGTGAGCACGAGCCGCTGGTTCTTCGTCAGGTCCGGAGCATCCGTCATCGCGGCCCCTCCGTCCGTGAGAGGCCGAACCGGCCGGGAATAACGCTCAACAGGAACAGCAGCGCCGCGGCACAGACGATGCTCGGCCCCGACGGCGTATCGAAGCTGAGCGAACCAAGCAAACCGAGGCCGACTGCGACTACACCGGTCAGCGCGGCCAGCACCGCCATCATTTCGGGCCCGGACGAGAAACGCCGGGCGGCTGCCGCTGGAATGATCAGCAACGACGTGATCAACAGAATACCGACCACTTTCATGGCGATGGCAATCACGGCAGCCATCAACAGCATGAAGGCAATCCGCGCGCGCTCCGGATGAAGCCCCTCCGCCGACGCCAGCTCGGCACTGACGGTGCCGGCAAGGAGCGGCCGCCAGATAAAGGCGAGAATGGCGAGCACAACTGCGCCGCCGCCGAAGATGACGGCGATGTCCGCCCACGACACAGCGAGGATGTCGCCGAACAGGAACGCCATCAAATCGATGCGGAGCCATGTCATCATGGCGACGATGACGATGCCGAGCGCCAGCGTCGAATGCGAGAGTATGCCCAGCAGCGCATCCGACGAGAGCGGCGCGCGCCTTTGCAGAACGATCAGCGCCAATGCGCCGAGCGAGGCAATGAGAAAGACCGCCCCCGTGATCGACACGTCCATCAGCACGGCGAGTGCCACGCCCAGCAGCGCCGAATGCGCCATGGTGTCACCGAAGTACGCCATCCGCCGCCAGATGATGAAACACCCCAGCGGACCGGCGACCACCGCAACGCCGACCCCGGCCAACAGCGCGCGTACGAGAAAATCATCCATGGTCGTGGCGATGCTCCGGATGCGTACATGCGGAATGATCGTCGGCGTCCGCGGTTTGAACAACGGTTCCGTCCGGCAGGTGTCGATGGTCATGGTGATGGTGGTAAATCGCCAACGCCTCCGCAGCGCGCGCACCAAACAGCGAACGGTATTCGGGGCTTTCGGCAACGCTTTGCGGTGAACCCGAACAGCAGACGTGCCCGTTCAGACACACCACCGTATCCGTCGCCGCCATGACGATATGCAGATCGTGCGAGATCAGCAGCACGCCGCAATTCAGCCGGTGACTGAGATTTGCAATCAATTCGTAAAGAGCAATCTCACCGGCCGCGTCGACGCCCTGCACCGGTTCGTCGAGGATCAGCAGATCCGGCTCGGCGATGATGGCACGGGCCAGCAACAAGCGCTGGAACTCGCCGCCGGACAGGACCTGCACATGCCGGTCCGAGAAATCACCGAGCCCAACCTCACCAAGTGCCGCATCGATCGCCACCGGTGCGTAACGACCCGTGAGGGTCATGAAACGACGTACCGTAAGCGGCATCGTCCAGTCGACGGAAATCTTCTGCGGCACGTAACCGACTCGCAGTCCGGGGGCGCGGTCGATGACACCGGCGTGATGCTCGATCAGGCCCAGCATTGCACGCACCGTGGTGCTCTTCCCTGACCCGTTAGGCCCGATCAGGGTCACGATCTCGCCCGCGTGTACGGTCACGTCGACATTTTCGATCAGCCAACGCGCGCCGTGCCGAACCCCGACACCCCGCGCGGCAATCAGGGTGCGTGTCTGCACATCCGGTGTTTGACGGCCTGCATCCATAATGTTATATCATTACACACGCACGGCGCGGTGACAACAAAAAGATAACAGGATCAATAAATTGCAGTTCACACGAATCTCCGGGCTCGGCGCAGCCGTGCTGTCAATCTGGCTCGCGTCCATTCCGGCAGCCGTCGCGGAAACCGTGGGTGTCGTTGCATCCATCAAACCCGTGCATTCGTTGGTCTCGATGGTCCTCGACGGAATTGCCGATCCCTATCTGATCGTCAAGGGCGCCGCCTCGCCGCATGGCCATGCCATGCGCCCGTCCGATGCACAGGCACTCGCCAAGGCTGACGCCGTATTCTGGATCGGGGCCGACCTCGAGACCTTCCTGGTAAAGCCCTTGCAGACGCTGCCGGAATCCGCCCGCGTGGTGGGACTCATGAAGGACGATGACGAACATCGAGAGCATGAAAAAGATAATGAGCACGGACACGGCGACGAACACGGTCATCAACATCATGGCGTCGACCCGCATGTCTGGCTTAACCCGGTCCAGGCCGTCGAGATGATCGAGCGGATCGCGGCGGTCATGACTGACGTCCTCCCGGCCGAGGCCAAGCGGATATCAAAAAACCGAAACGCGGCGATCGAAGAGTTGATCGATGTGGATGCGGAGGTCCGCCGTCTCGTCACGCCGATGCACGGTGAGCACATCGTCGTCCTGCACGAAGCCTACGGACATTTTACCGATCACTATGGCCTGCCTCCATTCGTGGCCCTCTCGGTCACGCCGGAGCACAAACCGACACCGGGCAGCATCCGCGATGTCCGCAAAAAGATATTCGATCTGGGGGTACGTTGCGTGTTCGCCGAGCCTCAGTTTCCGGACACATTCGTTCGCCTGCTCACGGAGAACACCAGCGCGCAGACCGGCGTCATCGATCCGTTGGGCGCGCAGTTGATCCCGGGACCGGACCTTTATCCGCAAATGCTCCGGCTTATGGGGTTTGCGATCCGGAGTTGCTACGAGGAAACATCATAGACGGTCGCCGCCCTCGTCGTAGGCAGGCAGGCCATCATTGATCTCGTAATAGTCGCCCGCACTATCCTTGAAGATATGAAACGCAAGCTTGAGACCGGTCGGCGCATCCAGTGAACCGGCCATGATCGACGTGGTCTCGCCGCCGACCGGCCGCCAGAACAGATTGCTGCCGCAGCGGCTGCAGAATCCCCGCTCCGCTTCGGCCGAAGACCGAAACCAGGTCAATGTTTCCGCGTTCAGAATTTCCAGGTCGGCGTTGTTCGCCTTGGTCGCCGCGACATAGTGCCCCGACGTCTTGCGGCACTGCGTGCAGTGGCAGGCGACGACTGGGCGCTGAAATGCGCTGACCCGGAACTGAACGCCGCCGCAAAGGCAGCTTCCGGTGACGTGTTGATCGGCCATCGCAAAGACTCCTTCGATCAGACGGGAACGCGGGCGAAGGTGCGCACCTCGATCGAGCGGCGCGCCGGAGCATCGGCGGGCGTATCCGGGTGCTCGAACGCCGAGTGGGGCGTAAAGCGGGCGCGGCCGTCTTTCAGGCTGTCGTACCCCTTGATCAGAATGATTTCGTCGCGGGTCATTTCCGGGAAATAGAACCAGCGTTGACCGTCGCGATGCGCGACGCTGTAGATGCGGCCAACGCGGCCGTTCTGGCGTTCGTTGGTGATCGTCGTCTCGACCAGATCCGCCTCGTCCGTGCTCGATGCATCGAGAAGCGCGAGCGGCATCCGGAGCACAGGCTCGACAATCGGCCGCCAGACGTTGATCTGCACCAGCCGGTCCGTCGTCCAGGCGTCGGCGCGTTCATCGCCGATCATGTCGCGCAGCCGTTTCGGACCCGATGTTTCCGTGTAGTCGTTGTGGGCGTGGCTCGCCGGACGGCGGTAGGTTGTTTCCGGATCAGTGACGCGGATCGTGTGATCGAAGATCTCGACTTCGCTGGCGCCGGTGGCCTCTGCAACGATCTTGCGGATTTCCGGGTAATACACCCGCTTAACCTCGTCATCGTCCTCGAAATTGACGACGCCGGTCTGGTGGTTCTGGAAAGCAAAGCCCTCATTGTCGAGTGAAAACGCCCCGGCAATGTCGCGTCCGCTGGCGACCAGCACCTCGCGCAGGTCGAGCCCGCCGCGACGGACAGTCCCTTCGTCATTCCTGGGAATAAACACCGACGGTGCTTCGCCTGCCGGATCGGCAAAAAGAAGTTCGGCCCGAACGTGGCGCGGATCGTCGATCTGTCTGAGTGTCTCGCTCATATCGATATCTCCCAACAAGGACTGTGTTGTATGGAAATGTGGACCAACCCAGCCTCACAGGCAACAGTCAATATGAATATCTCTAGTGTTGTTCCTCGCAGGAACGAATAAAACACAAGTGAAAGATGTTGTAATAAAGTTTCTACGAATAAACATATCACTGCCTGTGAATGTAAGTAGCCTCGGCAACAAAAATCGTTTACAGTGCGTCGCAACATCGGATTCGCGCTGTGGCACGTAAGCCCAGCAGGGAAAGTAAGTACATGGTAGATCAAGCAATGCTCGCCGGCGCCACTGAGGCGGCGGATTTTCTTAAGGCACTCGGCAATGAAAACCGGCTGTTGATTCTGTGTCACCTGAGCGAGGGTGAAATGTCGGTATCGGAACTGGAAACGGCCCTGGGCCTGCGCCAACCGACGTTGTCGCAGCAACTCGCACGGCTGCGCTCCGATGAACTTGTGGATACACGCCGCGACGGCAAAACGATCTATTACTCGCTGGCATCGGACGAAGTCCGCAAGCTGCTGGAACTTATGTACAACCTGTTCTGCTCCACCGAAGCCAAGGCCGCGCGCGAAAAAATGGCTGCGGCACGAAACAGCGCCGCAGCCTGATACACGTCGTCTTACAGGGTAATTTATTCGGCTGACGCCTCTTTCATGTAGGCGATCAGGTCACGTACGTCTTCGTCCTTGCGAAGACCGCCGAACGCCATTCGCGTGTTGGCTTTCTCCTTACCGATGACACCGCCCAGATATCCTTTCGGGTCGGCCAGGAAGTCAGTCAGCGACTTTGCATCCCATACCAGACCGGCTTCGCCGACCATCTGGAAGTCCTTCGAGTAACGGAAGCCGTCGACGGCACCTGCCGTGCGGCCGAAGACACCATGAAGGCTCGGTCCCACCCGGTTTTTCGGGCTGTCGATCACGTGGCAGCCCTTGCACTTGTTGAAGACCGAGCGTCCGGCCACAGGATCGCCGGTTTCAACGGCAGCAGCCACCTGTTCCGTCTTCGCTTCGGCAGCAGGAGCCTCGGCTCCCTCGACGTTTTCACCGCCGGTCTCAGGCGTCACATCGAGGACGCGGGCACGGCCGATGACCTTGATCTCGTCCTTGCAGTCCTTCATGCATGCCTTGCCGCCCTCGGGCTGCGCATCCGGACGCGGGTCCATAAAGAAGTTCGCCTTGTTCGGCATCTCAATGGTGCCGATATTGTCCTGGGTCACGGCAAGATCCTCGGCGATAACGTCGTTCATGAACAGCAGGTACGCCGTCAGAGCATACGTCTCGTCATCCGTCAGACTCTGCGCGTCGCCGAACGGCATGGCGCGCTTAATGTAGTCGAACACCGTGGACGCATAGGGCCAGTAGCTGCCGATGGTCTTTTCCGGACGCATGTCCTTGAGCGTCCCGTGACCGCCGATCAGCACCGGGTAACGGCCGCCACCCTCGCCGAACTCGCCGTGGCACGAGGCACATTTCACGAGATAGACGCGCTCGCCCTCGCCCGCGGTACCATGCCCAACCGGCGCATCCTTGCCATCCGGGCGCACGTCGATGTCCCAGCTCTTGATTTCCTCCGGCGTCGGCATCCGGCCGACACCGGCATACTTGCGTTCCGCCGCGGAAAGCGGCCCGGCGGCAACGAAGCTCAACGCCAGCGCCGCAGCGATACCCTTAAGCCAAACGGACATTTTCCACCTCGCCGGTCTTGGTGACGTGCCACGTCTGAATGGCATTGTTGTGATAGATCGAATTGACGCCGCGAACCTTCTGCAGTTCGGTCATTTGCGGCTGCACGTAGCCGGTGTCGTCGATCGCGCGGCTTTGCATGTAGACCGGATTGCCGTCCCACGACCAGCCGTCGAGATAGAAACGCGTCAGGCATTTCGGCATGACGGGCCCCTCGATCCGGGCCTCGGTCCAGTTCTTGCCGCCATCGACCGAGACGTCGACACGCTTGACCGACCCGCGGCCGGACCACGCCAGCCCGGTGATCACGTTCGGGCCTTTCTGCGTCAGCGGATTTTCCGGGCACGGGCTGGTGATGACGGACTTGCAGTCCATCTCCCAGGTGAAACGCCGCGCACGGCCGTCGGGCATAAGGTCGGTATATTTGGACGTTTCCTCACGGGCCTGCCACGACTCGTCACCGACCTCGATCCGGCGCAGCCACTTGACCCACATGTTGCCTTCGAACCCCGGCACGACGAGGCGCAGCGGGTAGCCCTGTTCGGCACGAAGTTTCTCACCGTTCATGGCGAACGCCACCATGCAGTCATCGAGCGCCTTGTCGAGCGGGATAGAGCGGTTCATGCCGGCGCTGTCGCCGCCTTCGACCATCAACCACTTTGCCTTGGTGCTGACGCCGGCTTCCTCAAGCAGGAGCTTCAGCGGCACGCCGGTGTACTGCACGCAATGGATCATGCCGTGCGTGAACTGCACGCCGTTGAGCTGCGCATTGCGCCACTCCATGCCGCCGTTGGCGGCGCACTCCAGGAAGAAGAAGCGCGAGACGCGCGGCAGGCGAAGCAGATCTTCCATCGTGAACAGCAGCGGCCGGTCGACCATGCCGTGGATCATCAGCTTGTGCTCCGCCGGATCGACAACCGCGGCACCGGCGTGATGGCGCTCGAAACAGATACCGTTCGGCGTCACGAAACCTTCCAGTGCATAGAGTGGTGTGAAGTTGACCGAGGATTCCCGGGTCGCCGTCAGCCATTCGACGCTGCGGCGGATCACGGATGATTCATGAGGCGACGGCTTGCCGTAGGGCGCATCGTCGACGCTGGCTCCGAGCTGACGGCTCCAGTCCGGAATATCGAGCCCGGCGGCACCTGCAGCCTTCGGCGCCGAGAACGTGCCGGCTGCAGCCACTGCAGAGCCCGCCAGTCCTGCTTTCAGGAACTGGCGACGCTGCAGGCCAGGCCCGCCGTCGCCCGTTGTATTTGATTTCTTTTTACCCATGGCAATGCCCTCCCGTTTGCGCGTGCAACCGCCCAAAAACATATTCGTTATTTTTATTATATAAAATGTGAATATGTTGTCCAGAGGGACGAGGCGAAAAAGCTGAATTAATCGCCCGGAATCACCCCGCTTTCTGCGCCCGGACGTATTCGTGGAACTTCTGCTTTTCGTAGGCTTTCTCGTTCACGTACTTGAACATGGCCAGAAAGTGCTGCGGCTTGAAGTATCCGGGGATTCGAGCGACCTCGTTTTCATGGCCGGCTTTGCCCTCCGCACCGTCGGCGTCATCGGTGAAGAACTGTATCGTCGGCGTGAAACGGACCTGCCATTTGCGGGCTAGGTCCCGTTCCGAAAGTTCCTCGCCGTCGAAGTCGGTCACGATTCGGGATCCGATGACGTTCAGTTGCAGCACCGTGAAGTTGGATTTGACGTAATCGAGGATTTCCGGCTGGGCAAGGTTAACCCGGTGTGTCTCTTTGCAATACGGGCACCCTTTCAGTTCCCAGAACACGGCGAACCGCTTACCGTTTCCAGCCGCATCCGCGAGATCCTCGTGCATGATCAGGAACGATTCGAGAAACCAGGGCTGAATGATCAAGCCGTCGTCGTTGTACTTCAGTTCATCAGCCAGCGCCGCATTCGACCAGGGAAGAACGGCCCCGGCAGCAAGGGCGAGACCCAGTTGTTGAAAGCGTCGGCGGGATATCTGATTGTCTTGCACGGCACCCTCTAAACGTATTCCATTTACCGAATGTGTAGTCTACTCTGAGCCTCGTCCCGCGCCAAGTCGCCAAATACGAAATACACAGGAAAACATTCGAGATGTTTCGCTTCCTACCGGTTCTGACAATGGTCGTTCTGCTCGTTTCATTCCAGTCACGCGGCGACGCCTCACAAGCATTTGATAGCACCATTAGCGAGGCGTACACCGGATACCGGGCGGCAACCAGCTACCTCCGGACAGGCAACCCCGGGCTCGCGTCCCTCGAAGCCGCCGGCGCACTCGACGCCCTGAAAGAAGCAATCGTCAAATACGGGGACATGCCCCCGTCTGCATACGCAAAGGATTCGACGTTCAAACAGACGCTGAGCGACATCCGGGACAGACTTGAAAAAGGCCTCGCCGAGGCCGAGGAAGGCAATACCAAGGCGGCCGCAGGAACCCTCGCCCCGGTGCGCGACATGTTATACGAGCTCCGCAAGCGGAACGGGGTACGCCTCTATGCGGACTGCATCACGGAGCTGAACCGCGCCATGGAACCGCTGTTCCGCCACCGGCATGAAACGCCCGATCTCGCGAACGCAGATGTGCGCGCTCAGGTCACGGCGGAGAGCCGCACCTACGAAGACCTGTTGAACGACTGCCGCTCGATGGCGCCGGAAAGTTACGAGGACGACGTCGAATTCAAACGCCTTTTCGACGGTACGCTGGAATCCGTGCAATCCATGTATCCCGCCATCGACAGCGGTGAGCCGGGACGCGTCATCAACGTGCTCAGGGAACTCCGGTCGTTCGACCGGATCATCTACTTCCGCTTCGGGGGGTAACGCCTGACCGGATGCTTCGAGACGAGCGCAATGCGCTCTCCTCAGCATGAGGTTTCATGATCGCCTCATCCTGAGGAACGGCGCAGCCGTGTCTCGAAGGACGACGCGGAACTCAGCCCACCTTGCCGAGGACCGGAAACGTCTCCAGCAGCCAGTAGGCGATATCGGCAATGGACCCGGTAAGAAACAGCACGCCGGTCGCGATCAGGAACACTCCGATCACTTTCTCGACCTTGCCCATGTGCTTGCGGATGCCGGGCATGGCCTGCAGGAAAGGGTTGATACCAAGGGCCGCAATCAGGAACGGAATGCCGATCCCGGCTGCATAACTGCCCAACAGAAGCGTGCCGTTGGTGATCGACTCTTCGCTTCCGGCCATCATCAATATGGCCGCCAGCACCGGCCCGACGCACGGCGTCCAGCCAAACGCAAATGCCAGCCCCATGAGGAACGCACCGAACAGGCCGACCGGCTTGGCAGGTCCGTGGAAGCGTGCCTCCCGATAGAGCAGCGGGATTTTGACGATACCCAGGAAGTGAACGCCCATCACGATGATCAGCACGCCGGCAACACGGCTGACCCAGAGCATGTTCTCGGCCAGCGCCTGCCCAAGGAACGATGCGGTCGCACCGAACAGGATGAACACCAGCGAGAAACCGATGACGAACGTCAGCGCCGATATGAAGACGCGCCGGTTTGCGCCGGGCGGTGGCCCGGCCTTGTCGGTCATCTCGGCCAGGCTGACCCCACCGATAAAGCAAAGATACGGGGGCACCAGCGGCAGAATGCACGGTGAAAAGAAACTCAGGAGACCGGCGACGAAGGCGCCGGCAAATCCGACATCAAACCCTGCCATGAGTTTTCCTTGCCGTCAGAATGGCATGCGGCAGGCGACTATACGCCACGCACGTTGACCGTCTGGTTCTCCGGTATGGTAATCGACTTCTTCTTCTCGATATAGCCGGCGACGAGATCATAGGCCGGCGGCCCTTCCGTGCCTTCGTTCACCGAGGCCCACCCGGCAACAACGTAGTCGCGGTCCGGATCGATCGGTTTGCCGTCCTTGATCGTGGCCATGTCGGAAATACGCGAACCGATCTCCTTGTCGACATCGATCGTGTAACTCATACCGCCGACGCGCACCATGTCGCCGCCCTGCTGATAGTACGGATCCTTGTTGAACAGGTTGTCGGCCACGTCCTCGAGAATTTCCTTGATGAACGAGCCCTTCATTTCCGTCCGGTAGACGTTCGGATAGGTGATCGACGTGTGATGGTGCACGTGCTCGACCGTGATTTCCTGACCCGGCAACAGACTGGAGCCCCAGCGGAAGCCCGGAGACAACGCGATCTCGGCGTCGCGTTCTTCCAGCAGCGCCTGGCAGATCAGGTCATCGAACGTGCCGTTGAAGTTGCCGCGGCGGTACAGCGTGGATTCCGTCACGCCGAGAACCTTTTCGACCTCGTCCTTGAACGGTGCGCGCAGGTTCTCGATCAGCGCCGCCATTTCCGGGTCCGGTGTGATGACGTCGGAGAATACCGGCATCAGTTTGAAGTTGTACCCGGCGACCTTCTTGTCCTTCACGTCGAGGTCGAGACGGGACAGGTACTTCCCGTGACTGCCCGATGCGACAAGGATCGTGTTGTTGACGATCTCGACCTTCGGCAACGCATCGTGCGTATGACCGGTCAGGATGACGTCGATACCATCGACCCGGCTGGCCAGTTTGCGGTCCACATCGAAGCCGTTGTGCGACAGCAGAACGACAAGCTCGGCCCCTTCGGCGCGGGCATCCTCGACGTGCTTGCGGACGGCCTTCTCGTTGATGCCGAACGACCAGTCGGGGATCATGTAGCGCGGGTTGGCGACCGGCGTATACGGGAACGCCTGGCCGACGACGGCAATCTTCACGCCGCCACGTTCGAACCACGCGGTGGACTCGAACACCGGCTCCTGCCATTCGGTATCGGTCACGTTGCCGGCGAGGAACGGAAATTCGAGCATCTCCTTGAGTTCCTGAACGCGATCCTGGCCATAGGTGAATTCCCAGTGCGCCGTCATCGCGTCCAGGCCCAGCGCGTTCTGGATCTTCACCATGTCCTCGCCCTGCGTTTCCAGCGACGTGTACGACCCCTGCCAGGTGTCTCCGCCGTCGAAGAAGAGCGTATTGTTCGGGCGTTCGGCACGGACCGCCTTGACCAGCGTCATCATGCGGTCGACGCCCCCGACACGCCCATATTCCTTGGCCAGCGCGGAAAAGTCGTGGCTTTGCAAAGCGTAGGCTTCCGGCGTTCCCGGCTTGATGCCGTAGTGGCCAAGGAAATCCTTGCCGGTAATGTGCGGCGGCAAGCCCTCGACCTCACCAACACCGATGTTGACCGATGGTTCGCGGAAATAGATCGGCGTCAGTTGCGCATGCATGTCGGTGAAGTGCAGCAGCGTGACCTGACCGAGCGATTGGAAGTCCAGAATGCTTGCCTGATCGATCTTTTGCTGCGCCATGGCGCGGCTGAACGGCATGGCGGTTCCGGCGACAGCAGCCGTGGCGGCGGCGAGATGGAAGAATTCGCGGCGAGATATCACGGCGCAGGCCCTCTGTTCAGAAAATGACGAAAAGAAAGCATGACCGGAGAGACACGCTTGCCTCTCCGGTCAGGTTGAGGCTGAAATCAGTTACGCACAGCCGGCGTTTCGACCGGCAAGCCGCGTCCACGCCATTTCACGTAAAGCTCAAGTGCCAGGTACTCATCCGCACCGTAGGCAAAACGGTCGGCACGGACCTGCGAGTTGCACCCTCGGAAACGACGGTGAATGGAACCCACTTTCTGCCATTTCAGACGATAGGTCGGGAACCCGTTGATCTGCCCTTGGGTGAGCGTATTCGCACGAATGATCCCGCCGGCATTGTCTTCGTGGCAGTGCTTGCAGGCCATATCGAGCTGACCGCGGCGCTCGTAATAAAACGCCTTGCCCTTCTCGAACCATTCCGCAGCAGGCCCGTCGATCTTCACGTCGACCGGCATGCCGAGCGACTGGTTGTTGATGAACGCCGTCATCGACAACATTTCCGTCGATTCCCACTTGTAGGGCTCGGCCTGCATGTTCTTCTCGAGGCAGTGATTGATCTGCGTTTCGACACTTTGCAGCGTCTTTACGCCTTCGTCGTAAACCGGGTAGCGCGCAGCGACGCCCTTCATCGCCGCCGTCGCGTCTTCGTGACAGCTGGCGCAGGACTTGCCAGCCTTGCCGTTGACCTCGGTCCACAGTTCGGCGCCCTGCTCGACCCAGATCATGCCCGGGTTCTGGAAGCTGTCCACCTGCATGGCCCGGCTTTCGTCGGTCATGTAGGTGAAGCCGCTACGGCGATCTTCGACCTCATACTGCCCCCAGTCGGCGGCACTTGCCGACGAGGCGAACACACCCGTGCAGACGGCGCACGCCGCTGCGACAAATGTGATCTGTTTCCAGTTCATTTTCATGGTTGTTTGCCTCCCGTTTTCCGGTTGCCGCTCAGGCGACGGTTATCTTCGCGGTTTTTTCGTATACCGATCCGTCGTCGTCGGTCCATTTGAAGGCAAACTCGCCGCTTTCTTCGACCTTGGCGAAGAACGACATATAGGGGTTCGCGGAAATGGCGGGATGCCAGTCCGAAGTGAACACCGGCTTGCCGTTGAACGTGACTTCCATCTTGTTGATGATGCTGCGCGGAATCAGCTTGCCGTCTTTGCCTTTGCGGCGGCCGGATTCCATCTTGTGCGAAATCAGGGATTTGATCTCGACGATATCGCCTTTCGCGGCCGACTTCGGGACACGAACGCGGGGTTTCACACCTTTAGCCATGATATTCTCCTTTTCCTCGCGTCAGCCGCCGCAGCCGCCGATGGTGACTTTGACTTCCTGTTGGGCACGATAAACGCTGCCGTCGCTCATTTCTGCGACCGCAACGATGTTCTGCGTGCCGGCGAGACGAATGCGGGTCGACGCCGAAGCTTTGCCGCTCATCGGCGTAAAGTACAACGACGCAATGTCCGGTGCCGGGTTACCGTCAGCAAACAGATGGACAGCTTTGACGTAGTTGTCCGCCGTCATCGGGCTTTCGACGCTGACACCAACCGGAACCGTGTTGCCGTTCTCGGCAATCTGCGGCAGTTCGAGGGTGATTTTCCCTTCCGCCGGTTTCTTGTCGCCGATCATTTTCATGATCTGGTCGTTGACCATCTTCTCATCTGCGTTCGCGGAACCGCTTTGGAGAACGGTCCCACCGGCCGCAACGATCGTCGCTCCAGCCGCCAGCAACAGCGCCTCGCGGCGCGTCATTGCTGAAAGTGCTTGTTTCGTGGACATGTCTGTTCCTCTTGGCTTTGTGATTATTTGAGGGTTTGCAGGTAAGCGACGACGTCTTCCACCTGCTGAGCGGAGAGGATCGCCTTACCCTTGAATTTCTTCGACACCATGTGCAAACCATCGACACGATAGAATGCCGGCATGATGGTGTCCGGGTTGATCGCCTTGGGGTTGGCGACCTGCAAACGGAGCTGCGCCGTGTTGTACCGTTCGGCAACGCCGTCCAGCGACGGTCCGATTTCACCGTGGAACGGATGCGCAGAAAGCTTCGAAACCTGGTGACAAGCGAGACAATTGCCCTGCTTGCGGTTCACGAAGGCTTTTTCGCCCGCAGCCGGATCGCCGGCTTTCCCCGTCAGTGATTTCTGAATTGCGTAGTCGACGACCTCGTATTTCATGAAGTCGTCGGCAGTGGCCGTTCCTGCCAGCAACGCTGCCGCAGCAAAGGCCGGGATAAATGATTTTAAACTTGGCATAGGGCAATCGCCTCCCAATAAATGTGCCTCATTCAGGAGCGATCATTTCCCTTGAGTCCGGAACCGCAATCCACTGCCTGTGAATCACGATCGTCGCTCCCCTCCGAACATCATATTCAAAAAAAACTATATATCAATATTGAATATGACTAGAACTCTCCCACTATTAGTTTGGACAGGCTCGGGGCAGTTTGACAAGTTCGCGGGCCAGAAGGGGCCAGAAAAAGTCCTCCCCTGCATATCCGACAAGGCGGGCGATTTCTTTTCCGCCATCAACGACAACGAACGTTGGGGTGAATACAATGGGTGGAACATCAACGAGATCTGTGGGGCGCGGGTCGTCGACATCCACGCGCCTGAGCGGCGCGCAGCGCGATTCAGGCGTATTCGGGTATACCGGACCGATCTCTTCATGCCAGCGCTGGCACCAATGGCAGCTCAGGCTTTCGAACATAACGAGTTCTGCACTTTTCACAGGCATTGACGCCAAGCACGCACCCAGCGCAATTGCGAAAACCGTCCATCGGGATAGGATCATGCATGCGTTCATAGATCGGATATATCAATTAAATCCGCGACTGCCAGTTTTTTCACGATGACCAGGAAACGCGATTACATGAAAGGCTTGCCGTTCAGCCGACGCCAGATGCTGCTCACCGGAGCCGCTTTTTCTGCGGCATCAACGTCCGCATGGGCGGGTAGCACCCCCGTCAGGGCGAGTGAAAAATTCCGGATCGTCGTGGTCGGCGGTGGATTCGGCGGGGCTTCCGCCGCCCGTGCCGCACGGGCCACGTTACCCGATGCCCAGGTGACGCTGCTGATCGATCAGCCGAAATTCTGGATGTGTCCGGGCAGCAATTCGGTTATTGCCGGCTATAGCGAGATGTCATCGATCGAGGTCGCATACGATTCGCTGAAATCGAACGGCATCGAGGTCATGCTCGATCCCGCCGCGGGCATAGACGCAGACACCCGCACCGTAAGCACGTCACGCGGACACAAACTCGGTTACGACAAGCTGATCCTGTCACCCGGCGTTGCATTTGACTACGGACCGATCGACGGCATTTCGCACGACACCGTCGACCTGGTCCCGCACGCATGGAAGGCCGGCCCACAGACAGCGCTTCTGCGGCGGCAGCTACAGGCAATGCCGGATGACGGCCTGTTCGTCATGACGATGCCGCCGGCCCCCTACCGATGCCCGCCTGCCCCGGCCGAGCGCGCATGCCTCGTCGCCGACTACCTGAAGCGCGAAAAACCGGGCGCGCGTCTGCTGATCCTCGACGCCAAGGACGAGTTTCCTTTTCAGGACCTGTTTTCCGAAGCGTGGGATGCGCTTTACCCGGACATCCTCGAGTACCGTTCCATCGCCGACGACGGCGTGGTGCGCGAGGTCGATCCCGACACCCTGACGGCCTACACCGATTTCGACGAGATCAAGGCCGATGTCCTGAACGTCATCCCGCCGCAAACCGCAGGCCGGATCGCAATCGATGCCGGCGCCGCAGACGAGACGGGCTGGTGCCCGGTCGATATCCGTACGTTCGCCTCGACTTTGCTGCCGGACGTTTACATCATTGGTGACGCTGCATTTGCGGATCCGCTCCCGAAGGCCGGATCGACTGCCGCCAGCCAGGCGCATGTCGCCGTCGCCGCCATCGCGGCCGAACATGCGGGGAAAGACATCCCCGACCCGTCTTGGATCGCCAATTGCTATTCCCTCGCCGCGCCCGATTACGGAGTCCGGCTCGGCGCGACGTACATCTACAAAGACGACCACGTGGTGCGTAACACCACGAACTTCTCGGAACTCGGTGCACCGGCTGCCGACCGCCTTGCCGACGCCGAGTTCACCGACGCCTGGCTACAGCAGATCAAGCATGAAGTCTGGGGTTAGCGTTCACTCGAATTCCATCTGCACGAAAACGCGCCCGGCGTTTCGCGTCGCCAGTTCATCGAACGTGTCCAGGTGCTTGTAAGGCGACTGGTCGACGTAATACGCCTCCTCGAGGCTGCCGCCGTTTTCCAGGTGCTCGCCGATCTTGCCGCGCAGATAGACAAGATAGTCATGCGTGTACCGCCGAACCTGCGCCATGTTGGTCGGATGACCGTGCCCGGGTATCACGTAGGTCGCGTTCAAGGCCTCGAACGGCCCCTCCCATGTTTCTACCCAGCCCCTGGTTTCGGTCTCGTCGAAGATCGGCAGCAACCGCTCGTGAAACGCCATGTCACCGGCGATGACCAGTGACTGTTCCGGCAACCAGACCTGGATGTCGCCGGGACTGTGCGCCGGACCGAGGTGCAGCACTTCGATGCGGAAGTCTCCCATCTCGATAACCTTCTTGTCCTCAAAGGTCTCCGTCGGCCCCTGAATCCTGGTGCCCTCGGCGCGCTCCTTCAGCCGTGCCTTGGCGCTGTCGAGGATTTGCCGGGCGCGGTCGATGAACTCGTGCTCGGCGTCGACGTGCGCCAGGATCGGCACGTTCTGCTCGATCCAGTAGCTGTTCCCGAGCATGGCGTGCCCCTGCCCGTTCTCGTTGATGACGAGCTTAACCGGCTGTTCGGTGATCTTCCTGATCTCGTCGTGCAGCGCCTTGGCCAGCAGATAAGCTCCTCCGCCGTTGATGACGACCACGCCGTCACCCGTAACGATGAAGCTCAGGTTGTTGTTGTGGCCGGTGTTTTCGTACGTCGGCGGCGACGTGGCACCGATCGCCGACCAGACGTGCGGGATCACTTCGACCGGCTTGGAGTACAGCAAAGACCCCGGATACTGGTCCGGAATGTCCTGGCTCGCCGATGCCGCGACGCTCAATGTCGACGCCAGCAGGAATGAGATGATTGTGCGCATTGGTTCCTCCCAGACGGGAGTATGGCGCAACAATTAATAAAAATCGAATATGAAAATCGAGCTTATTCTGCGGGCTGCACTTTGGCCTGACGCGGCGAGAAGTCGCGACGCACCAGCACGTCGCCGATGACGGCACCGACGCCGATGGAAACAACCGCCAGGATCGAGCCCACCGATAGCGTGCTCAGACCGGAAAGTCCCTGCCCCACCGTGCAGCCGAGCGCCATCACGCCGCCGAAGCCCATGAGCGCGCCGCCGAGCGTGTAGCGCAGCAACTGATGCGGCGTTTCGAAACCCTGCAATACCCATTCGCCACGCGTCACCGCGATGACGAACGCGCCGATGATCACGCCGCCGACGGCGACGATCCCGAAGTCGGCCGTCGCACCGGTGTAGGTCATCAGATACTGGATGGCGTTGCCGACAGGGGCCGTGAAGGTCAGCGATTCAGTCCGCACCGGTTCGAACTCGTCGAAGCCGAGTACGCCGGTCACATACCAGCCGGCCGCAATCAAAGCGCCGACACCAAGACCGGTCAGCACCGGCCAGACACGATTCTGAAAACCGCCGCGGAATGCCACGGCGACGGCGACGGCGATAAAGACCGCAGCCACGGCCAGCGGCATAATCTCCGATCCGCCGCTGAGTGCGGCCAGCGACTGCGAGTCATAACCGAGCGCTTCAAGGTCGAGCGTGCCGATCCCCTCGAGCGTGGTGCGCGGAATGGCAAGGATGCCGCGCAGCGTCATGTAGGCGACGATCCCCAGCACCGACAGCACGACCGCGGAACGCAGGTTGCCGCTCGCCAACAAGACCATGTGCCGGGCGCCGCAGCCGCGGGCCAGGATCATGCCGATGCCGAAAAGCACGCCGCCGACGATCAGCGTCAACCACATCAGACTGGTGGAAAGATAGATGCTTTCCGATACGTCGACGATCTCGAACCAGACCATCGCCTGTGTCGCGGCTACCGCCGTGGCAATGGCAACAGCCCATGCCCGCACCTGGAAACCGATCCGGCGCGCCAGCATTTCCAGCATCGCCGAGCGGAAGCAGAATGCGCTCAGGCGTGCAATCACGCCAAAGCCGACGCCGACGACAAGGGCGCCAATCAATAGGGCTACGCGGGGTTCGATATCACTCATGAGCTCGCCTTCTATATTAGCCGCAGGTTTTACATATTATATTCACTAAATGCAATATAAAACTTATTGAATGTGTTAAATTCATTATTCCACAATTTTAATATGTTATAATGTCGGCTTGACCCGGCGCCCCGAAGCCCTCTTCATACCGTTGAACCTAGAAAAACCGGGGAAATCCAAGATGTCCGAGAGTTTGCCGGAAGTTGCCGTCCGCGACGCGCCGCCAGTGATCGCAAGCATTTACGAGCGGATCATGGAAAACACGGGGGTCGGCTCACCTGCGCTGATCTACCGGCATTTTGCCGTCTATCCGGGACTGCTCGAATGGGTCTGGGAAACGGTCGGCCCGGAGTTGGAAAGCGGACGCGCCATCGCCCATGCGCTGGACGCCGTGACCCGGACACCGGTCGTCCCGCTGCCCGCCGTCAGCGTCACTGACATGCGCGCCGACGGTGTCGACGCCGCGGCACACCGAACCGTCGATGCGATGCTTGCGACCTACAACCGGATGAACCCGGTCAATCTGAGCCTGATCACGGCGATCCGGGACATGCTCGATCCGGCGGCTGCAATGACGGACGCCCCGCCCCTGCCGCCGGCGCCCGAGGCGCCCGCCGTATCGCCGATAAAACTGCCGGCGCCGGTCAACCTGGAGGATATGCCGGAAGACCTGCGCCAAACCGTGCTCGCCCTCAGCGCGGCCATCCCGAGCCCCGGCACGCAGGTTATTCCCACGCTCTACCGGCATCTGGCCATCTGGCCCGATTTTCTGAGACGCATCGCGCCCGGATTGCTCGACGCGATGTCGCGGGGCGAGGTGGAAGCACAAATGACGACGTTGAACGGCAACATGGCACCGCTGATTGCCGACGTTGCAGGACGCGCCCGAGATGCAGCTGCCCCACCACTGGGAGACCCGGCGGCGATGGTCCGTACGCTCAACTCCTTCTTGTATACGATCCCGCAGTTGGTCGTCGTCGGCACGGCGTTGCGCGCCGCACTACCGCTTCACGACGCGTGAGGCGACGCGTTGTCGATCATCGCTTGTGACACGGGACTGTCGACACGCCGGAATGTTTCGGCTGACGCGCGCCGCCAATGCACTGCGTACTCCTCCGGGCAACCGTCACGAAGCAACTGCCCGTCCTCCAGCGTCAGCATCGATGTGCCGCTGAGATGCGGCTCGCGGAAGTTGATCATGTTGAGCGTAATCTGACTGGATGACGTCAATCCCATCGCGCCCAGCATCTCGGCAAATCCCAGCAGCGTATTGCCGTGGAAGTTCGCGACGCGTCTGGCCTTGTCGCCGACATGCAGGCCGGACTGGCGCATCTGGTCCTGCGTCGCAACCCCGGTCGGGCAACGGTTGGTATGGCAGGCTCGCGCCTGGATACAGCCAATCGAGAACATGAACCCACGCGCGGAGTTGCACCAGTCCGCGCCAAGCGCGAACGCACGCGCCATATCGGCACCGGAGACGATCTTGCCGCTCGCACCGATCTTGATCCGGTCGCGGATGCCGGCGCCAATCAGCGTCATATTGACGAAGTGAAGCCCGTCCCTGAGCGGCAGACCAAGGCTGTTGGAAAACTCCACGGGCGCCGCGCCGGTGCCGCCCTCCTTACCGTCGACGACGATGAAATCCGGATAGCAGTCGCGCTCCAGCATCGCCTTGACCATGGCCATGAACTCTCGCCGGTGACCGACGCACAGTTTGAACCCGACCGGCTTGCCGCCGGAGAGCTCGCGCAGCTTCTGAATGAAATCGACCAGTTCCAGCGGCGTTGAGAAAGCCGAGTGCGCAGCCGGGGAAATACAGTCGACACCGACCGGCACGCCACGCGCGTCCGAGATTTCCTGCGTGACCTTGGCGCCCGGCAGCATACCGCCATGACCCGGCTTGGCGCCCTGCGACAGCTTGATTTCGATCATCTTGATCTGGTCATCAGCTGCTTTCTCCTTGAACGTATCGGGGCAGAACCTGCCGTCGGGCGTGCGGCAACCGAAGTAACCGGAGCCGATTTCCCAGATGATGTCGCCACCGTTCTCACGGTGATATTTGGAAATACCGCCCTCGCCCGTATCGTGCGCAAAACCGCCCATAGCCGCGCCGCGGTTCAGTGCCGAGATCGCGTTGGCGCTCAACGAGCCGAAGCTCATCGCCGAAATATTGAACAGCGAACAACTGTAGGGCTGCTTGCATGCCGTTCCGCCGATGGTAACGCGCAGTGATTTGGGGTCGACATGCTCCGGCACCATGGAGTGACTGAAAAAAGTGTAACCCGTGCTATAGACATCCTGTTGCGTGCCGAACGGTATCGTCTGAAGTTCGTTCTTGGCGCGCTGATAAACGAGCGAACGTTGTTCGCGATTGAACGGAAACGCGTCCGCGTCACTTTCGATAATGTACTGGCGGATTTCCGGGCGGATGCCTTCGAACAGCCAGCGCATGTGGGAAATGATCGGATAGTTGCGCCACAATGTATGGCGCGTCTGCAGCAGATCGTAGATACCCAACGCCGTCAGCGGCACTGAAACCGCCAGCACCCACCAGCCGATCGCACTTCCGAAGACGAGAAGCAGAAAGCCGACGCCAACACCGGCGGCGACACCGAAGAACGCGAAAAACCTCCCCATGGATGTCTCTCCCCTAGGATCGAGCCTTACCAACGCGCCCGGTCTTCGGGTGTGCGCTGTCTATAGCTTAACTCTAATGCGGAAAGCGGTGAAGAATTCCTAAAAGCCGGCGGCCTTGCCGTCGCTTCTGGGGTCGGCCGCGCCTTCGAACAGGCCGCTCGGGTGGTGGCAGACCGCCCCCGCATGGCCCATGATGGAGGTGAACGGCGCCATCACATCGACAGCGTGCCCGGCAGCTTTCAAGGCCTCGACCAACGCGGGATCGAAACGGCTCTCCAATTTCAGCGTCGTGCTTTCCTCGCCCCAGGTACGGCCGAGGAGCCAGCGCGGCGCACTCACCGCCTGCTGCAACGTCTGGCCGAACATGACGTAGCGGCTGAACACGGCGGCCTGCGTCTGCGGCTGGCCTTCGCCGCCCATGTTGCCATAACTCAGTACCCGGCCGTCGGTCAGCCGCGCCATCGCCGGATTCAAGGTATGGAACGGCCGCTTGCGCGGTTCGAGCACGTTGGGATGCGATGCATCCAGCGTGAAACCGTTGCCGCGGTTCTGGAACAGCACGCCGGTTTCCGGGTTGGTCACCCCGGAGCCGAATTCCCAGTAGACGCTCTGGATAAACGAGACCGCCCGTCCCTCGCCGTCGATCGCACCCATCCAGATGGTGTCGCCCGGTTTCCGGATTTGCGGCCATTCCAGTGCCTTGGCCGGGTCGATGTTCGCCGCAAGGTCGCCGAGAAATTCGTCCTTCAGCCAGTCGTTCGGATCGGCCTTCATGAAATCGGGATCGGTCAGGTGCTCGTTTCGCAGCAGGAACGCCTGCTTCGTCGCTTCCACAAGGCCGTGAATATGATCGAAGCCCTCGTCGGTCTTGACGCCGAGACGCTCGAACAGCGCCAGGATCATAAGGGAACTGACGCCCTGTGTCGGTGGCGGCATGTTGTAGACCGTACCGGACGAAAGCGTGACCTCGAGCGGTGTTACCTGTCTGGCCGAAAAACCCTCGAAGTCCTCGAAACGCAGCGGGCTGCCCACGCTTTCCAGGTAGGCGGCATTCGAACGCGCGATCTCGCCCGTGTAGAAATCGTCGAGGCCGGCGTCGGCCAACCGGTCGAGTGTCGCCGCCAGCGCCGGAAACTTCATGATGTCGTTGCAGGCGGGCGGTGCACCATCGATGAGGTACGTCTCGGCAAAGCCCGGCACGTCCTTGAGTTCATCAAGTTTCTCCCGTGTCAGGTCTTCCTGGCCCTGCGTCACCGGCACACCGTTCCGGGCATGCGTCGCGGCATCTTCAAGAAGCCGGTGCAACGACATCTTTCCGCCGCCGACCGCCAGGGCTTTCGCCCAACCGGAAATCGTCCCGGCGACATTCAGCGCCGCCAGCGGGCCACGCGCCGGGATTGCGTCGCATCCTTTCCCAGCATAGAACGCGGGTGTCGCCATCGCGGCGCTCCACCCCGCCGCATCGACACCGACAGGCGCTTTTCCCGGTTCGGCGATCAGCCAGAAACCGTCACCACCCACGGCATTCATGTGCGGGTAGACCACCGCGATCGTCGACGCCGCGGCAACCATGGCCTCGACTGCGTTGCCCCCTTCGCGCAGCACGCGCAAGCCGGCCTCGGTCGCAAGATGATGTGGCGCCGTAAACATGCCGCCCAACGCGGTCGTGGTGTAAAGCATGGAACCTCCTCGAGAAAACAGCGCCATCATCGGCAAGGATCCGCCGGCTATCAAGCTGTGATCAGCGTTACATTCGCAATTTGCGCGAGCGGATATGCTTCTTTACGAGACGACGGGGGTGGTTGATCATATGTTCTTGGAATTTGAGTCTGTCCGGAGCGGCGTATGACGTTCTCAATAGTTGCGCGATGCCGGAACAGCGGCATGTTCGGTGTCGCCGTGACGTCGTCGTCACCCGCCGTCGCCGCTCGATGCGCCTTTGCCGAAGCCGGTGTGGGCGCCGTTGCAACCCAGAATATTACCGATCCGTCGCTCGGCAAACGTGGCCTGGGCCTGCTTCGCGCCGAGGCAGACGCGCTGGAGACCATCGACACGCTGCTCACCAGCACCGAATACATGGATTACCGTCAGGTGCTCGTCATCGATCGCAGCGGGGACGCGGCAATTCACTCCGGCAAACACACTCTGGGCGTCTGGGGTGAGGCCGTTACCAAGAATGCTGCGGCGGCGGGTAACCTGCTTGCCGACAAATCCGTACCCCGCACGATGATCCACGCCTTCGAAGAGTCCGAGTCCTCTTCTATGCATCTGGCCGACCGGCTGCTCGATGTGCTCAAATCCGGCCTTGCCGCCGGCGGTGAGGCTGGCCCGATCCATTCCGCGGGCATCAAGATCGTCGATCGTGTGTCATGGCCCATCGTCGACCTGCGCATCGACTGGACCGAGGGGTGCCCGATCACCGAGCTCGAGAGTCTCTGGAAACTCTACGAGCCGCAGATGGACGACTACGTGACCCGCGCACTCGATCCTTCGTCTGCGCCGAGTTACGGCGTTCCCGGCGACGAGTAGTCCGTTCAGTCCTTCAATATCACCGGTTCCGGCGGTGTTTTGCCGCGGATCATGTCCGACGCCTTTTCCGCGATCATGATCGTCGGCGCGTTCAAGTTGGCCGACGGCATCATCGGCATAACGGATGCGTCCACCACGCGAAGCCCCTCGAGGCCGTAGACTCGAAGCTGATTGTCGACGACCGCGGTCGGATCGCTTGATGGCGCCATCCTGCATGTCCCCATCGGGTGAAATGTCGTCGTGCCGCGCTCTTTCGCGACCTGCAGAAGCTCGTCATCCGACTGAAGATCGTCGGTCGGATAGATCCAGTGATCGAAATACCGCATCATCGGCTCGGTCGTCAGCATGCGCCGCGCCAGACGCATCGCCGCCAGCAGTATCCGCCGGTCGGTTTCATGTTCAAGATATCTGGGATTTATCGCCGGCTTGTCGAACGGGTCGGCGGATTTCGCCCGGACGTAGCCACTCGCTTCCGGGCGCTGCTGCCACGATGCGATGGTCATCCCCGGAAAATCGTCAAGTTCCGACTGCACGCCTTCCTTGTAGCTCGCGGGCGTGAACGTGAACTGCACATCGTTGTTGTCGAGATCCGGGTTCGACCGCCAGAAGCAATAAACCAGCGTCGGGCTCAGCGAGAGAATACCTTTTCGCGTCAGCCCCCAGCGCGCGATCTCGCTCAGCAAATTCAGCCCCTTGGTCCGCTCGTTCAGGCTTCCGATATTCTTGACACGCGCAGTGAACCGGGGCGCGTAGTGATCGCGCAGGTTCTCGCCGACACCCGGCAGCGCGTGTTTGACCTCGATGCCGAGTGACTTCAGCAGGTCCGGTGCGCCGACGCCGGATACCTGCAGCAGTTGCGGTGAATTGATCGTGCCGCCCGACAGAATGACCTCGCGGCGTGCCATCACCTGCATCGGTTTGCCGTTCCGCCCCCCCTTGTTGTAGGCCACGCCCGTGGCACGCTTGCCGTCCAGTATGATCCTGGTCGCCTGCGCGTTGGTGATCACCTGCACGTTACCGCGCTTCTGGGCCGGCCTCAGAAACGCGCGCGCCGCCGACATGCGCCGGCCGCCGGCGATGGTGCGCTGGGAATAGGTCGCACCTTCCTGCTTGGCGCCATTGTAATCGACCGCTTTGGGAATGCCGATGGTCTGCACGCCTTCGATAAAGGCATCCGTCAGCGGATGCGACCAGTCGATATCGGTGACGGTCAACGGGCCACCCCGGCCGCGAAACGTATCGTCCCCCTCGCCGACCCTGTTCTCCGAGCGTTTGAAGTACGGCAACACGTCGGCGTATCCCCATCCGAGGTTGCCGCGCTGTGCCCAGCCGTCGTAGTCCATGCGGTTGCCGCGCGTGTAGATGTGGCCATTGATCGAGCTCGATCCGCCGAGGGTCTTGCCACGCGGCTGCTGAATCGCCCGCCCAGCGGTCCACTCAGTTGGCTCTGTTTCGTAAAGCCAGTTAATCTTCGGATCCTTGATCGTATAGATGAAACCCGCCGGGATATGGATGAACGGGCTCAGGTCCGGTGGACCGGCCTCAAGCACGCAGATCGTGACGTCGGGGTCTTCGCCCAGCCGGTTGGCGAGCACGCTGCCCGCAGACCCGGCACCGACGATAACGTAGTCGAAGGTTTCCATCCCAGTTCCGTTTTTGTGGCCAGTCATCCGGCGTTACGAAAATACTAGAGGCTGGCACCCCGGCTTGAAAACAACAGAGATCACTAGGCAGCGGGAAAATCGGCGGGATCGAGCATCGGGTATCCGAAGGCCGAAAAATCATCGGCATAGATTTCGTTGACCATGGCCACAACGTCGCGCGCATACCGATCCAGGTACTTGGGCCGGTCCGGGTTATCCGGGTCGGCGGGGGTCTGGACGTTCAGACGTTTCAGGGGGGGCCAGCGTCACACCGATTTTCGCCTCATGTTCGTTCAAGTCGGTTTCAAGCCGTTCGGTCCGGCCGACCCAGTCGACGACCCGGCGCCCATCCAGGTGCGTGAACGCCGTCATCGGACGAAAGCAGATCCACTCCCACGCGTTGACGATATCGGTGCGTGCAACGTGATGCAGCATGTACGCCGTGAAGTCGTCACCGATCACATCGAAGATCGGTTTCTTGACGGCAATCCACTGTGCCCAGCGCGTCGAAGCCAGCAGATCCTGACGAAACCCCGAATAGACGCGATCATATGGATTGCGCACGAACGAGAATTTGAAATACGTGTCGAAGCGTCCTGCCTGATCGTACTTGTCCAGATACTTCCGGACGGGGACGTGTTCCTCGAAGGTGCTCACCGGATAGCCGATGTCGGTGAACGGCGACAGTGCATGCCACACCGTTGCCGAGCCGCACTTGGGGATGACGAAATAGAGGCACTTCTAACTTTCGGAAATCACCATTGCTCAGGGCGTATTCCCGGCTGCCGGGTGATCATCGAAACGCTCCAGTTTGAGCAAGCCACCGGGATCGGCGGCATTGTCCGGATGGCAGCAGAAGATGCCCAACGAATGAACGTTGCCGAAAATATTTTCGTCGACCCCGGCAAGGTTATCCGGGCGAAACAACGGCACCGGGTGCCACCAGACATTATAGCCGAAGCCGCGTACCAGATCGTATAATTCACGCGACAATTCGGGACGGTCGTCTTCGAGATAAAGCAGGGGCTTGTCCCGTTGGATAAGGTCGGCAGCGCCGCGCACGACATCGGCTTCCATGCCCTCTGCGTCGCACTTCAGCAGATCGACCCTGAAGTTGCCGATCACTTCGTCGAGGCGGACAATGGGTGTCTTGCCGAGCGTCGGCATGATTTCCGGCTCGAACGTCTCGAGGCGCACGCCGATACCCCCGAAGTTAAAAGCCTGATCCGGATGTATGTCCGGCACATGGGCACGCCCCGGTGTGGCGCCGGCGGCCATGTTGTAGGCGCCGGCGTTCGTACAATCATTGTTGATCAAATTCGCGCACAGCATCTGGAAGCAGATCCGCTGCGCTTCGAAGGAGATCAATCGGCCGTTGGATACATGCCGGGCCAGCGGCACGGTATGAGCGCCGACGTTGCCCCCGACTTCGACGATGGTCGCGTCGTCGGAAATGCGTTGCGTCAGAAATGAAACCTCGCCGAACGACCATTCGCCGTAAGTCAGAAGCGACGTACCGATGTACTTATCCTTGGGATTGGCCGTCCAGTGGTAACCGGCGATTTCCGCGTGTGCAAATTGCATGGCGCCCCCGCCCGCCGCCATCGACGGATGCCCCGCTACGCCTTGGCTCTGTTTACGTGGCGCTCCAGGCGATTGACCATCTCGTTCATCGCCATGCTCTTGCGCAGATAGTCCTTGGCGCCACCAATCATCGCGTCTTCGATGGCTTCCTCGTCTTCGACAGCTGTCATCATCACGACATACGCCTTCGGATCGACTTCCAGAAGCTTCTCCAGTGCCGTCAGGCCGTCCATCTTCGGCATCCGGATATCCAGCAGCACCAGGTCGGGCGACATCTCGTTGTAGAGCGCGATGGCGGCCTCCCCATCGTCAGCTTCGCCGACGATGTCGCAATCGAGTATACCCAAAGCGGCAACGACGACGCGACGCATCAGTTCACTGTCATCGACAATGATGGCCCGTACCTGCTTATTCACTTCCGGCTCGTCGCTCATGAAACTTTCGACATCTTTTAGCTAGTACAATCAGGATTAAAGCAGCAGACGGCAGGTACGAAAAGCCCCGAAACCAAATGGTTCCGGGGCTCATGCGTGTCTTCAGTGTCGAAAAATGTGTCAGTCGGCGCCTGCCTGCGGCTGCATATCGGCGGCGCTGATACCGGCGACCTCCGTCGGCGCCTTCATGGCGTCGCGGCGGAACGGCTCACCCAGTTCCTGGTTGATGAGCGCTTCAATGAAGACGGTCTCGCCCTTCTTCTGCGCTTCGATGGCTTTGCCGAGCTCTTCGGTGAGTTGTTCCATCGTCGCCACCTGCACGCCCTTGACCCCGCAGGCTTCGGCGATCTTGGCGTACTGGACGTCGAGGTCGAGTTCCGTGCCGACGAAGTTGTCCTGATACCAGAGCGTCGTGTTGCGCTTTTCCGCGCCCCATTGGTAGTTGCGGAAGATGACCATGGTAATGGCCGGCCATTCGTCGCGTCCCACGGCGGTCATTTCGTTCATCGAAATCCCGAACGCCCCGTCACCAGCGAAGCCGATCACCGGTGTATCGGGGCACGCGATCTTGGCACCGACGATCGACGGGAACCCGTAACCACAGGGACCGAACAGGCCCGGTGCCAGATAACGGCGACCCTTCTCGAACGTCGGGTAGGCGTTGCCGATGGCGCAGTTGTTGCCGATGTCGGACGACATGATGAAGTCTTTCGGCAGCGCTGCCTGGATCGCGCGCCACGCCATGCGCGGCGACATCCAGTCCGGCTTCGCCTTGCGCGCACGCTCGTTCCACGTGGTGCCGGGATCGTCGTCTTCGTGGTCCATCGAGGAAAGCTGCTGCAACCAGGCCGAACGGGTCTGGTGAATGACTTCCTCGCGCTCCTTGCGGTCGGTGTCGCCGGCGCCGGCGGGAAGCTGCGCCAGAATCTGCTCGGCAACCAGCTTGGCGTCCCCCTGGATGGCGACGGAAACTTTCTTGGTGAGCCCGATGCGGTCGGCGTTCATATCGACCTGGATGACCTTGGCATCCTTCGGCCAGTAATCGATGCCGTAACCGGGCAGCGTCGAGAACGGATTGAGGCGCGTGCCGAGCGCGAGCACGACATCGGCCTTGGAGATCAGTTCCATGCCTGCCTTGGAGCCGTTGTAACCCAGCGGTCCGGCGAACAGAGGATGCGAACCCGGGAAAGCGTCATTGTGCTGGTATCCGCAGCAGACCGGCGCGGACAGCTTCTCGGCCAGCGCGGCGGAGGCGGGAATGCCGCCCGACAGTACGACACCGGCACCGTTCAGGATCACCGGGAACTTGGCGGACGCCAGAAGCTTGGCGGCATCGGCGACGGCCTGTGCACCACCCGAAGGACGCTCGAGACGAACGATTTCCGGAATTTCGATATCGACGACCTGGGTCCAGTAGTCGCGCGGCACGTTGATCTGGGCCGGCGCGGAACCGCGCCATGCCTGTTCGATGACGCGATTGAGGACTTCGGCGATACGCGTCGGATCACGCACTTCTTCCTGATAGCAGACCATGTCCTCGAACAGGGCCATCTGCGGAATTTCCTGGAAACCGCCCTGACCGATCGTCTTGTTGGCCGCCTGCGGCGTCACCAGAAGCAGCGGCGTGTGGTTCCAGTACGCCGTTTTCACCGGCGTCACGAAATTGGTGATGCCCGGGCCGTTCTGGGCGATCATCATGCTCATCTTTCCGCTGGAACGGGTAAAACCGTCGGCCATCATGCCGGCGTTACATTCGTGGGCACAGTCCCAGAAGGTGATCCCCGCTTTCGGGAACAGATCGGAGACCGGCATCATCGCCGAGCCGATAATCCCGAACGCATGCTCGATGCCATGCTTTTGCAGAACTTTTACGAATGCTTCCTCGGTCGTCATTTTCATGGTTTTGGTTCCTTGTTTGCCAGCAGGTCGGCCCCTCCCCGGGCCAGACAATCGCTGTGGCGGTTAGCGGTATCGGTTAGCAATATTCAAAATCACAAATATTCATTAATGAGACGATATATCCTACTTTTTCATATTGAAGCAGCTTCGTCAAACCTATTCCGTCCCCTTTCAGCCGTGTAAAGCCGATGGTTATGGCCTAGTGGGCATTGCATGTCCGGGTAAGGGCCAGCACCGCACGGATCATGGTGCCAGTCGGCGCGCCCCGGAAACGAAAGCGGCGCCTGCAGGTTGTGAAACCCGCAAGCGCCGCCGTTTCGACGGTAAAGTCCGTCAGGGATCACTTAGTGGCGCGTCACTTGGCCGCGTCGCGATTGATCTTGAGCCGCTTGTTCACGAGGTTGACCGTGTCCTCGACCATCTTGGAGTGCATGCCGATACCGTCCGACAGCGTCTTCACCAGAAGATCCAGCCGCTCGATGTTCGGCGCGCCGGCGAAAAGCGCCCGCGCCGCCGAGGACGGTTTGGAAAGCCCTTCGGCCGCATTCGCGTATTTTTCGAACGGCACCATATCGGCAGCGTCCGCGCCGAGTTTCTGACACAGATCGTGCACCCAGGTGTAGACCTCTTTGGACGCATCGAGGTTGGTGTGCACGGCTTCCTTGATCGACCGCGCCGCGTCTTCCTGGACACAGCGGTAGTTGCCAGTCATGAGCATCGCCCACTTGGCCAGCGGCACGAACACCGAGTCATAGACTTTGAGCTTCACCGGCAGTTCGATCGGGTTGCCGTCGCCCGGATCAAAGCGAATGTCCATGATGTCCTGTTCGATCTGACGCAGCATGGCCGTGTGTTCGTCGGACACGAAACGCGCCACCTTGAAGTTGGTGGGCAGGCTGACCTGCAGCACGTTCACCGGCTCTTCCGGCGGGCGGAACGCCTGCGGGTCCGGGCTCGCCAGCGTCACCAGGTCACTGTCGAAACCGTCCCAAACAGCCGGATCCGTATAGCACTGCTTGATCGCTTCGGCCTCGATCCCCGGCAGCCGCAGCATGTACGGCAACGGCGGCATGTTCATGATCGACATACATGGCTTGCCCGAAGCCGCGACCTTGGCCAGCAGCTGGCGCACACCGTCGGACCGGTACTGCGGTTCCTGCATCGCCAGCGCGATCAGGTCAAAATCCGCCGGATCGACGTCGCCCGGGCCGGCAGCGGTCACCTTGCCGGGCGCATTGGCGGAATCGATCTGCACCAGATCATCACGGCCGCGCACGGGCATCCGGACGTGAATACCGTCCTTGTTGATCAGTTCGACTTCTTCAGGAAGGCAGATCAACGTCGCGTTGTGACCCGCCAGAATGAGTTTGGTCGCCAGCAACGACCCGTAAGACGCCCCCAGAATGAGGACGTTATAAGATTTGTCAGACATGTTTCCTCCCAAGGTATTGCGAACGCGGCGGCGTTTCGATTACGTCGGAAACGTCTCAACCGCGCATCAGCTTTATCTTTCAGCGCATGAGTTTAACGGATTAGCCCCTTCCAAAAGACTGAAATCGTGTATCCAGCCTATTTGGGGACGCTCACCGCCCCTGCCAACAGGAAATTGCATCAGATCAGACATTTCGCGACCAGCCCCGCCGGGTATACTCGTGCCATAAAGATATAAATATAAAGGGGAGGACACATAAAATGCCGAAAGCTCAAGTCATTCATGAACTCGGACCGCCCGACGTCATGAAATGGGAAGATTGGGACGTCCCCGCCCCCGCCGCCGGCGAGGTCCGCATCCGCCATACCGCCGTCGGCGTGAACTTTGCCGACACCTATCATCGGGGCGGCATTTCGCACCCCTGGCCGGTCCCGCCGCTCCCCTGTGTGATCGGCTTCGAGGCATGCGGGATTGTCGAGGATGTCGGCCCCGACGTCTCCGGGTTCGCCGAAGGTCAGCGCGTTGCCTACGGGATACCTCCATTGGGCTCCTATGCAGAGGTGCGGAATTATCCGGCCGGCAAGCTGCTACACCTGCCGGAGGAACTTGACGACAAGGAAGTTGCTGCCCTGTTGATGAAGGGGATGACTGCGCATTACCTTCTTCACCGCACTTACGCGGTCCAGCCGGGCGATACCATTCTGGTCCACGCCGCGGCAGGCGGCATGGGACTTATTCTCTGCCAGTGGGCGAAGGCGCTGGGCGCTACCGTCATCGGCACCGTCAGCACCGAAGCCAAGGCGGAAGTCGCGGCCGCAGCTGGCTGCCATTATCCGGTCGTCCGCTCCAGGGAAAATTTCGTCGAAAAAGTTCGCGAGGTGACGAACGGTGAAGGCGTTCCCGTCGTCTATGAATCCATCGGCAAGGATACGCTGCAGAAGTCGCTCGACTGCCTGCGCCTGATGGGGGTCTGCGCGGCCTACGGGCATGTTTCCGGACCACCCGACCCGGTCGACATCATTCAGGACCTGGGGCGCCGTGGATCTCTGTTCATCACCCGTCCTGCCATCATGCACTACGTCGCCAAGCGCGAAGATCTCGTTGCGACGGCAGACGCCTTGTTCAAAGCCATTGGGGACGGCATTCTTGATGCCAACATCAACTATGAATATCCGCTCAGCGATGCCGTCGCAGCGCACAAGGCAATCGAGAGCGGCACAACACAGGGCGCGACGGTGCTCATTCCCTGAGTGCCGACTGAGATCAAGGAGAGACCGTCATGACGGAAAACTGGAAATTCGTTCACAGCAAGGCATCTGAGGCTGACTGGACGCCCGGCCTCCGGCAGATTTTCGAATATCGCGACCTCGATCTCAAGGAAGCCACGGGCGGCGACTATGTCGCGCACCTGATCCGCGCCAACGGCCGCGAAGACCCGGACGCGGTCCAGCAATGGCATGTGCATCATTGTACGTTTCAGGTCGTACTGGTCCTGAACGGCTGGGCGGAGTTCGAATACGAGGGCGAAGGCGTGCACCGGATCGAAAAAGGCGACTTCGTGCACCAGCGCCCTGGGATCAAGCACCGCGAGATCGCATGTTCGGAAGATTTCGAAGTGCTGGAAATCGTGGCGCCGGCGGATTTCAAGACAGAGGTCGTAGAAGCGCCTTACTGATCAGTCCTCGACCCGTTTCGAAAGGATGCGCACCCGCTCAAGACCGCCGTCATTGAGCGTGTCTCTTTTCTCAAGGCCAATCTATCCGATCCCGACTGGGACGGCGTCTGGGAATTTTAGACCAAGTAAATTTTCCGACACGATACCGTCACGAACATGTTATTCCGCCGAGGGTGCACACGGGCGCATCAACGCGCTAGGCTCTGTCGGGTTAGCGGGAGAGCACTCATGTCGAAAACGCAGGCCCAGCGTCTGAACACCCCCGACCCCATCGATATCGCGAAACGGTTCACGAGCATCCGCGAGCGGTCATTGGAACTCGCAGCACCTCTCAGTGCCGAGGACCAGTGTATCCAGTCGATGCCGGACGCCAGCCCGACGAAGTGGCACCTCGCGCATACCACATGGTTCTTCGAGACGTTCATTCTGAAGGCGTTCGCTGACAGGTATGCTGTATTCAACCCTAGTTACAATTATCTGTATAATTCCTATTACGAGCAGATCGGCGCGCGCCACGCACGCCCTGAGCGCGGTATGCTGACACGGCCGCCACTCACCGATATTCACGCCTACCGCGACCATGTCGACGCGGCGATGCGGGCATTTCTTGAAGACAAACCGGCGAGCGAGGTTCTTGAGCTGATCGAGCTCGGCCTGCATCACGAGCAACAGCATCAGGAACTTCTGCTGACCGACATCAAGAACGCGCTGTCGCGCAATCCACTGTTCCCCGCCTACCATCCACCCCGCCCGACGGACGCGACGCGGAACCGTGAACATGGCTGGACCGAACATGCGGGCGGCCTGGTCGAGATCGGGCACGACGGCAAGGGTTTTGCGTTCGACTGCGAAGGGCCGCGCCACAAGGTGTGGCTCGAGCCGTTCAGCATCGCCACGCATCCGGTATCGAACGGCGATTTCATCGAATTCATCGAAGACGGTGGTTACGCCACGGCGGAACTCTGGCTATCGGACGGGTGGGCGATGTGTCAGGAGCAAGGTTGGAGCGCACCTCTTTACTGGCAAAATAATGACGACGGCGAATGGCGCATCTTCACTCTTTCCGGTCTCAGGCCCGTCGATCCGGACGCCCCGGTCTGCCACATCAGTTATTACGAGGCCGATGCGTTCGCCCGATGGGCCGGTGCCCGGCTACCGACCGAAGCGGAATGGGAAGCGGTCGCCGTCACGCAAAGCACTGAAGGACACTTCGCCGACGCCAATGTCTTCCATCCGATGCCGACACGTGACGAAGGTCTCGCGCAAATGTTCGGCGACGTCTGGGAATGGACGCAGAGTGCGTATGCCGCCTATCCCGGCTTTCAACCCGACGAAGGCGCCGTCGGCGAATACAACGGCAAGTTCATGTCCGGGCAGATGGTCCTTCGTGGCGGCTCGTGTGCCACACCCGGCGGCCATATCCGCGCCAGCTACCGGAACTTCTTTCATCCCTGGGCACGCTGGCAGTTCTCCGGCCTTCGTCTCGCCAGAGATGCGGCGCACGCATCCGAGGAAGGCCCGGCGCCGGATACGGACGGCGTCGAAGCGTTCCGGCACGATGTCCTAAGCGGCCTCTCGTCGCTGCCGAAGCAGTTATCGCCGAAATACTTCTACGACGCCGAAGGCGCACGGCTGTTTACCGAAATCTGCGAACTCGACGAATATTACCCGACCCGGACGGAGACCGGCATCCTGACCGACAATGCCGCCGATATCGCTGCGCACATGGGCCGCGCCACCATGTTGATCGAATACGGCTCAGGCGCGCTCGACAAGGTGCGCATTCTTCTGGATGCGCTGGACGATCCGGTGTCCCTCTGCGCCATCGACATCTCGGCAACACAGCTTCAAGCCGCCACCGATGAAATCCGGGACGCATATCCGGGCCTCGAGGTTATCGCTCTTGAAGCGGACTTTACCCGTGCCGTGGAATTGCCCGAGCCACAACGCAAGCCCGAAACGAAGGTCGTATTCTTTCCCGGTTCCACGATCGGCAATTTCGATCCGGCCGACGCAGAGGCATTTCTGAGCGGCGCATCCGATACCCTTGGTGCCGGCGGCATGCTGCTAATCGGAATCGATCTGAAGAAGAACCCGAAAATCCTGGTCGACGCGTATGACGACGAGGCCGGCGTGACGGCGGCGTTCAACAAGAACCTTCTGACGCGAATCAATCGCGAACTGGGTGCCAATTTCGACCTGTCCCTGTTCCGGCACATCGCCAGATACAACGTGCACGCAGGCCGGATCGAGATGCATCTCGAAAGCTGCACCGACCAGACGGTTACCGTCGCAGGCGAGACGTTCCATTTCACCGCAGGCGAAACCATCCACACCGAGAATTCCTACAAGTTCACGCCGGAAGAATTCGAAACGCTGGCCGGTAGCGCCGGGTTCGAGAAAGCAGGGCTGTGGCAGGACGCCAAAGCGCATTTCGCGGTTATGTTGTTCCGCGTCGCCGGGTAGGAAAGCGCCTTAAAGCTTGCCGGTGTTGTTCTGCGCGCCGTGATACAGAACCTCACGGAACGCCTGCGACGCGCGCTCGTGAAAAGCCACGGCGGCAGCGTCGAAATCGTGGGCCGGCACCGGTGTTGCCTCGAAGTGACCGTATGGATCTTCGCCCCGCACCAGTGCAGCACTGTCCCATGAACCGACAATTTGTTCCGTTTCCGGCGGCATGAAATGCATGGAAACACCGATACGCCGGTCTGGCGCGTTGTTCGGCCCTGACGCATGTGCGATCCGGTAGTTGTGGATCGACATCTGTCCGGGTTTCAGTGGCATGAACACGGCGTCTTCGTCGCTTGGCTCGGCGGAGAGTTCCTGACCGCGCGTCAGCATATTGTCCTTGTTGTAGTTCTCATCGTGTTCAAGCACATCACCGATGTGAGAACCCGGCAGCACCTTCATGCAGCCCGCTTCGATGCTGGCGGATGAAAGCGCCACCCACGCGGTGACCACCTTGTCGCTGGACAGCCCCCAGTACTTGGTGTCCTGATGCCAGCCGACGAAGGACTTGTGATCGGCTTCCTTGATCCAGAACAGCGTATTCCAGCAGAGAATATCGGGGCCGATCAGTTGCTCTACCGGATCCAGCACCCGCGGATCGCGGATCAGGTTATCCAGCCACTTGAACAGAAGATGCCCCTTGGAACGCTGCCCCGGCAGCAGCTTGCCGCCGTGCCTGGCCTCTTCCGCCTCGATCTGGCCGCGGATATCCGCGACCTCGCCCGAATCAAGAACGTCGAGCGGAAACACATAGCCGTCACGATGAAACTGTTCGATATCTGATGTCGTCAGTGTCATTTCGGTCCTCCCAAACCGGTCCGATTGTAATTCCGCGGGCGGTTTCGCGCCACCCTCGACCGTTCAGGCGCGCGCCGCTGCTTTCTTCGGATTTGAGATGAACATGATCAGCGGGATCGCCGCGGCGGACGCCAGCGTGTACATGCCGAACGCATTCAGATAACTGATCAGCGATGCCTGATGCACGATCTCCTGTGACATCCGCGCCAGGCCTTCGACCGTATCGAGACTCCGCTCACCCATCACCCATGGCATCTGCAGCATCTGATTGAACGGCGAAATGAACTCCGTCATGTGCTCGTAATTCATGGCTGACGAGCGCACCAGTTCCGTTACGGTCATGGAAATGAAGAAGCTCGATCCGATATTCCTCAGCAGGTGATACATCGAACTGGTTTCATCCAGGTACTTGGGATCAAGCGTCGAAAACGTCACCACCGTCAACGGCACCCAGATGGTGCCGACGGCAAAGCCCTGCACGATACCATTCAGCACGAACTCCATCGGTGTCGTATCGAGGTTCACCGTCATCAACCAAAGTCCGGCGACGACCTGGAAACCGAACCCGGCGGCGATCGACTTCCTCGGGAACCGTTGGCCAAGGAAACTCGCCACGTAGAATGCTGCCATGGCACCGATCCCGCGCGCGCCTACCACATAGCCTACAAGGGAATCAGGCAGGCCCACATGCTCGCGCAGCAAGCCGGGCAGGATCACCATCGGTGTGAAATTCAGCATCCCGTAGATCGTCACGAGGATCAGCCCGATCGCGTAGTTCTTGTTGAGAAGCAGCCTGAGATTCAGGAAAGGTTTGTCATGGGTGAGGCTATGCACAACGAAAAGATATAGGGTCAGAACGCCAAGAAAGACTTCGATCATAATCTCGGGGGACTCGAACCAGTCGAGGCGCTGGCCGCGCGAAAGCGCCAGTTGGATGCAAGCGATCGAGGTCGTGATCAGAAGAAAGCCCGTCCATTCCAGTTTCACCGCAACCTGTTGGCGTGTCCGTGGCAGGGCCAGCAGCACACCGATGGACGACAGGAACGCGACCGGCACCATCAGGTAAAACGCATACCGCCACGAATACCATTCCGCCATCACACCGCCGATCATCGGGCCGATGAACGCGCCCATGACCACGCCCACCCCATAGAGACCGACGACCATGCCGTGCTGGTGCTTGGGAAAAATAGCCAGTGTCACCGACTGCCCGACCGGCGGCAACGGCGCCCCGGCCGCGCCCTGTACGATACGCCAGAAGATCAATGCTTCCAGCGATGTCGCCGCGCCGCAGAAGTACGTCGCCACGGCAAACAGCATGACGCTGCCGGCCAAAAGGTTTCGCCGGCCAAAGCGCGCCGTCAGCCACCCCGTCAGCGGCGTGAACATTGCCGTCGCCAGGATATTGAAGGTCATGGTCCAGGAAATTTCGTCGGGCGTCGCCTGCATCGCGCCCTGTAATTGCGGCAGAACGGCTGCGACAATCAGGATCGAGGTGCTGTAAAGCGTCACGCTCAAAACCACCATGCCGAGGATCACATACCGGCGCGCCGGAGAAATATCCGGTGGCGTCGGGACGGATGCGGATACGGCGTCGATGGCCATGAAGAAAGTAACCCTGTTGACAGTAAGGTCTGCAATAGTAACAATGCTTACTATTCTTGGCGAGGCCTTATTGCGATGAGCAAACCCGACATCATGCCGGTATCCGAGGGACGTTACCTGGCGTTCCTGATCATGGAAGCCGCGCGCCTGCAACGGACGGTGTTCGACCGCCGGGTGCGGAAGATCGGGTTCACCCGCACGCAATGGCTTGCGTTGCGCCGGGTCGGCGACCAGCCCGGCGTCAGTCAGTCCGAGCTCGCGGAATTGCTGGAGGTCGAGAAAGCCTCCGCCGGACGCCTGATCGACAAGCTGGAAGCATTTGGCTGGCTTGAGCGCCGACAGGATGAGACGGATCGCCGTATCAAGCGGGTTTATCTGACGGAGCTCGGCCGCCGTATCCATCGCGACGTGACACCGATTGCCGAGGCCATGGTCGAGGAAGAACTCAGCGGCCTCACGCGCAAGGAACGGGACGTGCTGACCGACCTGCTGCTGACCGTGAAACAGCGTCTGCAGGACATGGCCGCCGACGCCGATGAAATTGAGCTGAAAGAACTCGAAAAAGAAAATGCCTGACGACGTCTCAATCTCCGGTACGGAAGTGCCGGAAAAGCCGAAGATGCGTCCGCGCGGGCGGCGGTTGTTGTTGCGCCTGGTGCTATTGGTTGCCGTCCCGGCGGTGGCCGTTGCAGGCGCCGTGGGTTACTGGCTGCACAGCGCACGCTACGTATCGACGGAAAACGCATACGTCAAAACCAACATCGCGAAGATTGCCGCCGAGGTTTCCGGCCGCGCCATCGAAGTCAACGCCAGTGCGCACCAGATCGTCAAAAAGGGTGACGTTCTTATCAGGATCGATCCCCTGCCCTTCGAACTGGCGGTCAAACACGCGGAGGCAGAGCTGGACGCCGCCCGGCGCGAGATTGAAACGCTGGTCGCCGAACTGCGCGAAGCCGGTGTCGAGCTCCAGGAAGCCCGTGGCCGGGCCGCCTATTTCCGAAAACGCTTCGAACGCCAGGTAGAGCTCGCCGCGCAGGGCATCACGGCAAAGACGCGCAAGGACGAACTTGAGAATGACGCCGATGCCGCGGATGACCGTGTTGCAATTGCGCGCCAGAAAATTCAGCGCCTTATGGCATCGCTCGGTGGCGGCGCCGAACGGCCGGTTGATGAACATCCGCTGGTTCGCGCCAAGCTCGCCGCGCTGGAACAGGCAAGGCTCGACCTGGACGACACCGTTATCCGCGCACCGGCGAACGGCACCGTGGTCACCGTGCCTCTCGTCCCCGGCGAACAGATCACGGCGGCGGAGCCGCTGTTTGCAATCGTGACCGATGCTGCTCCCTGGGTCGATGCCAACTTCAAGGAAACGGAACTGACGCATGTCCGGGTCGGCCAGTCGGCGAAGATCGTCCTCGATATCTATCCCGAGTACACTTGGGAAGCGGAAGTAAAGAGCATCTCTCCCGCAACGGGTGCCGAGTTCTCCATCCTGCCGCCGCAGAACGCATCGGGGAACTGGGTCAAAGTCGTGCAACGCCTGCCGGTTCGCCTCCGCCTGAAGACGTCCGGAGACGCGCCGCTGCTTCGCGCCGGCATGACGGCAACGGCGACGATCGATACCGGGCGGCAACGCTCGCTCGCGGACCTCTTCGGTGGATTCACGGCGCTCGCCGAAACCGCCGAATAGTTTTCTATCCCTTGGCTGACGTTCTTCCCCGCCAACAAGCTGCGGCGCACATTGTGTCGCAAATGGAACAATCTAAAGTCGATTTTTTTACAACACTATTCAACTGTGCAAGACTGATTTCCGAGAAGATATTCAAAATACAAAGTATTCCACGACAGGAGGAGAAATCATGCCGGAGACATCAAATCCTGAATTGCTGGCTCGGCTAGCTACGGAGGTGCGTCTCGGACGCATGGGTCGCCGCGAGTTCATGAGCCTGGCAATCGCCGCAGGTGTCGGCACGACGATGGCAACCAGCCTCTGGACATCCAACGCATTTGCAGCCCCGAAAAAGGGCGGCACGTTCCGTCTCGGTATGCACGACGGCAACACATCGGACACCCACGACCCGGGAACCTATCTCAGCTTCTCGATGATTCAGTTGGCGCATACCTATCGCAGTTACCTGACGATGATCACGCCGACCAACGAACTGGGCCCGGATATCGCGGAGTCCTGGGAAGCGACCCCGGACGCCAAGAACTGGACCTTCAAAATCGTCAAGGGGGCGACCTTCCACAATGGCAAGGACGTCACTGCCGACGACGTGATCGCGTCTATGAACCATCACCGCGGCGAGAACAGCACCTCCGCCGCCACGGCATTGCTCAAAGACGTCAACGACATCACCAAGGACGATAGCCATACCGTCACGTTCAAGCTTGCCACCGGCAATGCTGACCTGCCGTGGCTGATGACCGACTACCACCTGGCGATCTGCCCGGCCAATGCGGACGGCACGATCGACTGGCAGAGCGGCGTCGGCACCGGCCCATACAAGATCGTCAACCACGAGTTCGGCGTGAATACCCAGCTCGTACGTCACGACGGCTGGCATGGCGAAGGTGCCTACTTCGACGAGGCTGAAATGACGGTCCTCAATGACCCGAACGCGCGTCAGACGGCGCTTGTGACGGGCGAAGTCGACGCGGTGACGCAGCTCGAACTGAAAACACTTGCACTACTGAAGCGGAATCCGAACATCGTGGTCGACAACGTACCGAGTGCGGCGGCGATCACAATGCCGATGTTCGTCGATCAGGCGCCGTTTGACGACGTCAACGTGCGCACGGCCCTGAAGCTGGCCATCGACCGAGAAGACATCATCAAGAAGATCGCCTTCGGCACGGCCATTCCGGGCAACGACTTCCACGTCGCACCGAACATGCCCTACCACCCGGACGACATTCCGCAGCGGAAATACGATCCGGATCAGGCGAAGTCACTGCTCAAAAAAGCCGGCGCCGAAGGCCTCAAGGTCAATATCTCCGTCGCCGACAGTGTTTACTCGGGCGCCGTCGATATGTGCGTGCTCTACGCCGAACACGCCAAGAAGGCCGGCATCGAGATCAATGTCGTGCGTGAACCGAATGACGGCTACTACTCCGACGTCTGGCTCAAGAAGCCGTTCTGCATGGTGCAGTGGGGTGCGCGCCCGACGCCGGACGTTATGTTCAGCCTTGCCTACAAGGATGATGCTGCCTGGAACGAGAGCCATTGGAAGAACCCGCGGTTCAACGAACTGTTGCGGGCGGCCAAGGCGGAGCTCGATCAGGCCAAGCGCGCGGCGCAGTACAAGGAAATGTGCCAGCTGGCACGTGACGACGGCGGGACCATCGTCCCGATGTTCACCAACTTCGTGTACGCCCGTAACAAGAAGGTCGAGCACGGGCCGGATCTGGCCGCGAGCTGGCAGTGCGACGGCGCACGCGCAGTAAGCCGCTGGTGGTTCGCTTAAGCGCAATGCCATATTCGGCAACGGCATGATTGGCATGGTGCGGAACCCGGCAAGTCCGGGCCTCCGCACCGTCGCCGTTTGCAAAAGGGCAGCCGTATAACGGGGAAAGGCACAGGGACAATCGCCGGCAACAGGCGCATACCTTGCCTATACCGATCGTGGATCGGATGACTTCACAAGGGGACTAGTCATGAGCGATGTCGTCAGCATCGTGCTCAAAAGGTTGGGATTGGGGCTGGTTACGCTCTTCGTCATCTCGATCATCATCTTTTTGGCCGTCGAAATGCTGCCGGGCGATATCGCTCAGGCGATTCTCGGCCAAGGCGCGACCGAAGAAAACCTAGCCGCGATGCGAAAGCAACTCGGCCTCGATCAACCGGCGCCAATCCGATACCTGGACTGGCTGTCCGGCGCCGTTATCGGAGACTTCGGCAGATCGCTGGTGACCCAGGCACCGGTCGGTGAGATTATCGGCCCGCGCTTCGCGAATACGCTCTTCCTGGCATGTTACGCAGCCGCCATTGCCGTGCCGGTGGCAATTATCCTCGGCGTTATCGTCGCATTACTTCGCAACACACTGTTCGACAGGGTCGCCAATGTCATGGCGCTGACATCGATTTCGTCTCCAGAGTTCTTTCTCGGATACATCCTGATCCTCTATCTCAGCGTTAAAACGGGCATGTTCCCGGCGATCGCCAAGCTCAGCCCTGACATGACCTTCCTGGAATTGCTGAACCGGACATTCCTCCCCGCATTGACGATGGTGCTGGTCGTGGTGGCGCACATGATGCGCATGACACGCGCCGCCATCATCAACCTGCTTTCATCGCCCTACATCGAAATGGCGCGCCTCAAGGGCGTGCCGGCGTGGAGGGTCATCATCAAGCATGCACTACCGAACGCCTGGGCGCCGATCATCAACGTCGTCGCACTCAATCTCGCCTATCTGATTACCGGCGTCGTGCTGGTCGAGGTGGTGTTCGTTTATCCGGGGATCGGCCAGTTGCTGGTCGACAGCGTCACCAAGCGCGACTTCACCGTCGTGCAGGCCTGTTGCCTGATCTTCGCGGCAACATTCATCCTCCTGAACCTCGCGGCGGACGTGTTGGCGATCATCACCAACCCGCGTCTGCGCTACAAGAAGTGAGGGCAGGATCGTGGCATTGAATTATTTCGTCATCGGATATTACGCGCTGCTGATCGGCGCCTCCTGCCTGACCGCGCACTACAAGATGCGGGGTGCTTTCCTGGCCCTGTTCTCGCTGACGCTCGCCTCGTTCGTGATGGGAATCATCGGTGGCGAACCCGCGCTTTGGAGCGTCACCGTCGGCGCCGGGATCATCGCGCTTTGCGCGGGAACAGCATTCGCTTTCCGCGAATTCCTGTCCATCATCCTTCCGCACGAAGGCGCCAAGGCCATGCGTTCGGCACCGCTGACGGCGAGTTTCGGTCTGTTCGTCATCGGAACGTATGCGATCGCCGGCATCTTCGCGCCGATTATCGCACCATTCGGCGAAGCCGAAGTGATCGCGCAGGCGTTTGAACCGGCGAACGAGGAAATGCTCCTCGGCGCGGACCAGCTTGGACGAGATCTGTTCAGCCGCCTTGTCTATGGCGCGCGAAACACCGTCGGTCTGGCGCTGGTGGCGACCGTTGCGGCATTCGTGATGGGGGCCCTCGCCGGTCTCCTCGCGGCGACCGTCGGCGGCTGGTTCGACCAGTTCTTGGGCCGGTTCGCCGATGTCATCATGTCGATCCCGTCGCTGATCTTCGCGCTGTTGATGCTGTCGATCTTCGGCACCAACCTGTTCGTGCTCGTCATTATCGTCGCGATCATCTATTCACCGCGGGTGTTCAGGCTGACCCGGGCGGTCGCCGGCAACATTGTGGTGATGGATTATATCGAGGCGGCAAAACTCCGCGGCGAAGGCCTCTGGTACCTGATCCGGCGCGAGATCCTGCCGAATTCGACCGCGCCGCTGATCGCCGAGTTCGGACTCGAGTTCTGCTTCGTATTCCTGCTTGTCGCGGGCCTATCGTTCCTGGGTCTCGGAATCCAGCCGCCTACGGCGGACTGGGGTTCCATGGTCCGCGAGAACGCGACCCTGATTTCATTCGGTGAAATCACGCCACTGATCCCGGCGGGCGCCATTGCCCTGCTGACGGTCTCCGTCAACTTCGTCGTCGACTGGATGCTGTACCGGTCGTCGGGTCTTAAGGAGTAAGCGACATGGCTGAGAAAAAGAAAGATGTCCTGCTACAGATCAAGGATCTTAAGATCGAGGGATACGCCGATGAGAAGTGGGTCGAAATCGTCCACGGTGTCGACCTGACGCTTCACCGGGGCGAGGTCATGGGTCTGATCGGCGAGTCCGGCGCCGGCAAATCCACCATCGGCCTTGCGGCGATGGGCTTTGCCCGCGACGGCTGCCGCATTTCCAACGGGTCTGTGGAATTCGACGGTATGGAGCTAACGACGACGTCTGAAGCCGACCGGCGTGCACTGCGTGGATCGCGCATCGCGTATGTCGCTCAGTCCGCTGCCGCGTCGTTCAACCCTGCACACCGGCTGATCGACCAGCATACGGAAGCCCCCGTCTACCACCGCATGATGAAGCGGATGGAAAGCCAGGAGGACGCCATTCAACTCTATGAGCGTTTGCGTCTGCCAAATCCGGACGAAATCGGGTTCCGCTATCCGCACCAGGTCTCCGGCGGACAGTTGCAACGTGCGATGACAGCCATGGCGATGTCGTGCCGGCCGGATCTTATCATCTTCGACGAGCCGACAACGGCATTGGACGTGACGACGCAGATCGAGGTGCTGTTGGCCATCCGCGATATTGTAGAACAGTTCAACACCGCCGCCATCTACATCACGCACGACCTCGCGGTCGTCGCGCAGATGGCGGATACCATCAAGGTGTTGCTCAGGGGCAATGAAGTCGAGGAAGCCGACACGCGGACGATGCTGGACAACCCGAAGGATGATTACACCAAATCGCTTTGGGCCGTCAGGAGCTTCCAGCGCGACGAGAAACCGCGCCCCGGCGGCGATGCCGTACCTGTGGTTTCCGTCAAGAATGTCGATGCAGCCTACGGCCCGGTCAAAGTGCTGGAAGACGTGTCGTTCGACGTCTATGCCGGCATGACGGTTGCCGTAGTCGGCGAGTCCGGATCGGGCAAGTCGACGACGGCCAGATGCATTACCGGATTGCTGCCGCCGACCAGCGGTCACGTCGAATTCAAGGGAGAGATCCTGCCGCCGAGCTACAAGCAACGCAGCAAGGAGCAACTGCGCCAGGCGCAGATGATCTATCAGATGGCCGACACGGCATTGAACCCGAAGGTGCGGATATGCGACATCCTTGCGCGTCCGGCCGAGTTCTACGGCGGCTTGAAAGGTGGCGAGCTGAAGACCCGTGTGGACGAATTGCTCGACCTGATCGAACTCGACCCTGCGAAGTTCTACTACCGCTACCCGCCGGAACTGTCCGGCGGGCAGAAGCAACGAGTGGGAATTGCCCGCGCCCTCGCTGCCGAACCGACGTTCATCATCTGTGACGAGGTGACGAGCGCGCTCGATCAACTCGTGGCCGAAGGCATCCTGAAGCTTCTGGACCGGCTGCAAGAGGAACTCAATCTCGCCTACATGTTCATCACGCACGATCTGGCGACCGTCCGGTCTATCGCCGATGAAGTCGTTGTGATGAAGGAAGGCAAGGTCGTCGAGCAGGGCCCGAAGACCGAAATGTTCACGCCGCCGCACCACCCGTATACCGACCTTCTGCTGTCCTCGGTACCGGAAATGGACCCGGACTGGCTGAGCACTCTGGTGCAGGAACGCGGTGTCGAGCAACTTGGAGAAAGCGCCGACCGGGATTAGTCATACCCACCTTGCAAGGCTAGACTGGCCGGGTGATGACCACATCGTCCGACAAACCGCTGCTAGGTGTCCTCTTGATGACCGGGTTTTGCGTGACGGCGCCGATCGGCGACGCCATCGCCAAGTATCTGGGCGCCGGCGTCCCCCTTGCGCAACTTCTCCTGGCGCGCTTCGCTATCCAGGCATTGCTTCTTCTCCCTGTGGTCCATGCCGCGGGCGGCACACTCGTCATGCCGCGACGCATCGCCATTCTGACGGCCGTGCGCACACTGCTGCACATCGTCGGCATCGGCGCCATGTTCATCTCGCTGCGTTACCTGCCGCTCGCAGATGCGCTGGCCATCGCCTTCGTCATGCCGTTTCTGATGCTCCTCCTAGGCAAAGTATTCGCGGCAGAAATCATCGGCTGGCGCCGCCTGGCCGCATGTATTATCGGGTTCATGGGTACGCTTCTGGTGATCCAACCGAGTTTCGCAGAGGTCGGCGCCCCTGCCCTGCTGCCGTTGTTGGTCGCAGTCGCGTTCGCGCTATTCATGTTCGTGACGCGCAAGATCGCCCGCGAAACGGATCCGGTCGCCCTGCAGGCGTCGAGCGGCATCATGGCAACCGTCATTCTTGGAACGGCAATCCTTGCCGGCGCACCGCTGGATTTGCAGGAGTTCCAGTTCAAGCCGGTTTCATATTCCACAGCAGGTCTTCTCCTTGCCATCGGGATCGTCGGCACGCTGGCGCACCTGTTGATGACCTGGTCGCTGCGCTTTGCGCCGTCAGCCACACTGGCGCCGGTCCAGTACCTGGAAATTCCGTTCGCAACGGTGATCGGCCTGCTCGTGTTCGGCGACTTGCCCGACGGCCTCGCCGCCGTCGGCATGGCCGTCATCATTGCCGCCGGATTATATGTCGTTCACAGGGAAGCCACGGTCGCGCGGCAGATCGCCACGGACACGACAATGATTTGAAATGCAGGAAGACGCTTAGAGAATCACCGACGCAGAGAGCACCATGCCGCCAATGATAAGCGCATAAACGCCAGCAACCACTTGCCACGTGGTGGCACGGTTCCGGTATTCACGGATCAGGGTATCCTTGTTCATGTCCCTTCCCCTTTCAGCGCATCGGCATCGAGCGCTTCCAGCGGTTATCACTATCACCCCAGTAAATCGATTTGATTTTGACGTCAATAGATGCGGCCGGAGTTTCACATGCTAATCCTGCATGGCTGCCGGAATGGGTATGCATGCGCTGTTACGCAATAACCATTCATTGACAACAGTGAATTAAACGAGCCTAGAGCTGCGGCTTCTCGTTCTTCTCGAAGTCATAGTAGATGTAGAGATAGCTCAATGAGCGCTTGATGGCGTCGAGCACCGTGCCCTCGCCCGCCCAGGTTTCGAGCTGCATATCGCCGGTCCGGAAATGATTGAAGTATTCATATTTGCTGAGGTGCCGCACCAGCGCCTTAAGATGCGGTGCCGGTTTCATCCAGCTGGCGTTCTTTTCTAGCTTCCCGATGTTCGTGTTATCGACCGTCTCGGGCGCCGCAGCAGCATCAGTGCCAGCATCGTAATCCAGTGTCGCCCGGCGCGGCGTCAGCAGGATCAATACCGTCTTCTTGGATTCTGTCTTCACCTGGTTTCGGAACAGATACTGGATGCCGGGGATGTCACCCAGCCCCGGTGTCTTGTCGTCCAGATTTTCCTTTTCCTGGTCAGACAGCCCCGACAGCACCATCGTTTCGCCATATCTGAGCGTGAGGTTCGCCGTGATGGTCGTTTTCGACGTCGTTGCGAAAGACGTACCGGTAATCGTATCCGACACCTGGGACAAACTGCTTTCCAAAAACGTGCGCTGCGCGAATACGTTCAGATCGAGCGTTTCCTCATCCAGAAACTGCGGTGTCACTTCAAGGTTCACGCCGGTATTGATCGGCTGGATCGCACCGCTACCCGCAACGCCGCCTTCAATCACGATGTGCAGCGTCCCCCCCGAGAAGAATGACGACTTCTTCTGGTCCTCGACGAGGATTGTCGGCCGGGCGATGACCTCGTTACGGTCGTAGTTGTCGTTGAAGATATTCAATGAGTAGGTGAGCCCTGCACCAGCGGTGCCGAATTTGAGCGTGACGACATCATTCGTCGTCGATGCCGCGCGAAACCGGCCCAGCCCCAGCGGCGTCTTGAACTGCAGGAATTGGTCGCCAGTGAAGAAGATGTTGAGTCCGTTCAGAAGGTTCACCCCCTTCGACGAACGATAGATTTCTTCGGTGCGAATGATCGCGACGTCGACAAGTGCCATTTTCGGCAGCTTGACCTTGGGCGCGGCAGGCTGCGCCGGCTGGGTTTGCTGCGCCGGTGCAATGGGTGCCTGCGTCACGGACTGGCTCGTCGCCGCGCGCGGCGCACCCTGACTATCGGTGGATGCAGGTGAAGACGTCGTGCCCGTCGCCGATGTATTCGAAGTAGTCGAGGTCGTGTCCGTCGTGCTGCTTGATGTCGAGGACGTTGTGGACGTCGTGCCCGTGGCAGAGGAACTGGTCGACGACCCCGTGTCGTCGACCGTCAGCGACGACGGCGGCGGCAAATCGCCGGACGTGTCGCTTGACGTCGTGTCCGTCGTCCCCGACGAACCGGACGTCACGGGATCCTCATTGCTGGACCCCTCGGAATCGAACATACCGCCCTGAGGAATGCCGAAGGAATCGAGGTTCTGCGCCAGAAGTTCGACGACCTCCGGATCGTTCATCAAGCGGTTGTTGGCGTAATAACGCGCCCAGTCATCGATCCGGCCTGCAACATATCTTTTGCGGGTGTTACTGACGCCATCGAGCGCATTCTTGCTTTTCTCGGCATCGTCAAAATCACCGACCGCGGCAAAAATGATACCGCTTGTTCGAAGCACTTCCGGGTCACGCGGCGCAAGCTCGGTCGCCTTCCGCACGACCGCATAGGCAACATCCAACTCACCGAGATAATATGACGCCGCAGCAAGGCCCGTCAGATAGTCCGGCTGCTCAGGATCTAGCAAAACGGCACGCGCGAACTGCTCCCTCGCCTCGTAAAAGTGCTGCTGACGGAACTTCATCAAGCCCATGAAATAGGGGACCTGGCTCGAACCGGGGTCCATCTTCGCGGCCAGTTCGTAACCGACCTGCGCCAGCGCGAACTGCTCCTGATCGCCGGCTTCGCCGCGCAGTTGGTGCGCGAGGGCATTCAGCATGTGCAGGTAGGCATTCCGGGGATCGAATTTCAGCGCCCGCTGAAATCCTCTGTTGGCACGCTCGTAATCGCCGTCGACAATCCCGCGCATACCTTCAACCACGAACGGACCGCTGACCTTTGCCGATTTATCATTCTCGATATGGCGTTCCAGGCTTCGGATATCGTCCCTTGCCTGGGCAACCGTGTACGCGGGGTCTCCCTGCGCGAGTTTGATATCGGCACCTTCAACGCTGGGACCGCTAACGCAAGAGCCGAGAATTCCCGCACACAAACCGGCCACACCAAGTGCACGAACAACACTCCGCGTAGCGCGCGTTCGCTGTGCCTCTCCCTTGGCCAACCTCGGAAGCATATATCCTCGTCCCTGGTAACCTCGATCGTTTCCGATCGCTTTTAATTGCTCGTATCTTGGTTTTTCACCGTATCAAATACAAGCACTTGCATGTCTGTCCTTACGTTGTTGCCTGCATCCGTAAGGCAACTCGTCCCTTCGGACTGATATCCATAGTGCCAAAGGTTGGTCATCTTGACACGGCACAGGTACATCGCCGAATGCGACGCATCACCGCCGACGAGAAACGCCGAGTAACTCGGTGCCGGCGGCGTTTCGTTCTGGCCCTGCGCATCTGTGGGAATGCCACTTGAGCTGCTCTTCCAGGAGGCGGTCGCGCCGCTGACATCGATATCCAGTCCGGTCAGCACTTCAACGATGGTGTCATTGCTGCTCGGTTGCGACGGGTCATAGTTCTGGATCTGTCCATTTGCATAGTACCCGCACTGCGTACCCCGCCACGTGCCGGCGTAGATCGCATGGTTGGACGCGTTCTGATCACCGATAACGACGCGGCAAACACCGTTCTTATTATTGTTCTGAAGACTGTCCGCGGAGACCCAGTACACCGATTCCAGATCATTGGCGCCGTTCGTTGTCGCGTTTTGCCGCGTCCACTCGGTCCATTGATAGGTCCCCTTCCAGTGGCCGAATTCCCAACGCCCGCGGCTCGCCGGGCTGCAAGCCTTCACGAAGACTTTGACCTGCTTGTCGCCCGGGTTGCGTTCGTCGGCAACCATACAGGTGCTCGTCGCCTTCTTGTCCTTGTCGACGGCTTCAAGCTGGAACCACTTCTGGTTCGGAATGATCCGCATCTTCCAGTTCTGGCCATACCGGCCGTCACAAGGACGCTGCACCAGTTGGTTGTGCTGCGCACCAGAAATGGCGCCTTCGGCCTGATCGTACGGATACAGGCAGTGACCCGTGAAATCGTTAACGATCTTCACGGCTTTGTCGTATTCGACGACATAGTCCCAGCGGTCGTATTCGTCGTCCGTGCATTCTTTCAGGTAAACGACGCTGCCCTTGTCGGCGGCATCGGCCTGCGGATCCTCAGGTACGTCGAGGCAGTATCCGTTGTCGGATTTGATCACGCCGTTGTGGTCGTACCAGACCGGCATATCCGAGTTCGGTGTCGTCAGTTCGAATGTTCCGTGCGCGACGCCGGTACATGGATAGAACACTCCGTTTACTTCCTTCTCCGACTGCTTGGTGTTCGCCTTCACCGTTCCCGGACGCAGGCAGTACGCTGAGTCCCGCTCCTGCAGCTTGAACCCGTGAACGCCGTCCTGGTCGTGGGTGTCCTTGACAACTTTCCACAATTGACCCCGGCCGTCGTCCCGGCACGCCGCAAGGCTCAAATGCGCGTCCGTGCTGGACGGCTGCCCCTGAGCAACTTTTACAAGTTGTGCCGAGTGTGCCTCGATTGCCGCGGTATCCGTACCGGTCAGGTGGAACGGCGTCGTCAGGCAAAGACCATTGTGCTGAAGCTGCGAATAGACCCGGCTCGGCCATTTTGTCGCGAAGTCTTGGTTGAACGGAATAATCTTGCCGGCTCGGTTGATCAGGACACGCTTGGTCGTCCACAGCAGCCCGCCCGGGTTTTCGCTGCACGGGTGGAACGTGGTCTTGTTCGCACTGTTCTGCCCCAGGCAGAGCTTCGAGTGCCGTGCGACAAGCAGCTTTTCGGTAAAAAGTTCGCCCGGCGGCACATGGATGTCCGTGTAAGCGACGAACTCGTCGTTCATTTTTGCGACCCGCTGCTTCAGTTGGGCATTCTGATATGCGACGACATTTTCCCCAAAGACCTTGTTCCGGTTTACCGTGTGAAGGAGAAGCTGTTTTCTCTTTTCCCGGAACGCCTTGAGCCTGTCATCGAAATGCGCGGTTTTGTCGCGTTTCAATGAGACATTGTTCTTCGGCGCGAACGTTCCAGCGGTCGCCCGATTATCGTTGGCAACTGCACTCGCGGGTACCGGCGGCTGACTGGTCGCGGTTGTTGCCTGTGCCAGCAGAACATAACCGGTAGCACTGTCATCCATGACGCTGGCATGGTGGTTTGTCGCTTCCATCCAGCCGAACGGCCGGCCGGCTGTATCCAGAAAAGGCATCACTGGATGGCGCGCGGGCATCGTCGTATGGCCGTTGTAGGCATAATCCCAGGCGCGGTTTTCGTTGTCGAGCCAGGCGCTTTCAAGGGCATCCTTGACCTCCGGCGGCAAATCGAGACCCGGCAGGCTTTTCAGCTCGGCATAGACTTTCTTCTCCGCCTTGTTCATTTCGTTGTCGATCGACGTCAGCACCGGCCCGAGAAGCTTTTCAAGCGATTTCGGGACGTATTTCTTGAATAATTCGGAAACCATGTGCAACGGAATGAAGGCGAGTTGCTCGACGTCGAAAAGCGGGTCATCCAGCTTGAACGCGAACATCTGTGTACCGAGGTCATCACCAAAGATTTCCAGATCCATCGTCAGGATCGCCGGCTGCCCCTTGAGCATGCCGTCCATGTCGGCTTCGAAGAAGATTTCCTTCACGACCAGGGCATTCGATTTGCCGATATCCTTCAGCAAGGCGCTCAATCCGCTTGCGATCCAGCGGTCAGCGGCCTCGACGCCGTCGATCGCCCCCTTGGCCAGTTCAAGCGCGGCCATTGCCGCCGCCTGTTTCGTCTCCAGCCACGTCAATTGCGGATCCATCAGCTCAGACGGCAGGTGGTCCACGGTCGCCTGCGCAGCATGGAGGACACCTTCCGCCACCTTGTAGGCCGCATACTCGATACCGTAACGCCCCCAATAGTATGCTTCTTCCGCGCATTCCCAAGCCCGGTACCACTTGCAGCGATGCTTGTGATGCTCATATTCATCGTGCATGTGGTTGGCATCGTTGCGGACCGAATTCACGCGGGATTCCGCCCGTTGAATTGCCGCGTCCGCGTTTGCACGTTCGCGCTGGATAACCGCTTTGCGGGCGTTGATCTTGTTGTTCCAGCCGCGCACCGTATTTTCGGCACTGTTGATCTTGTCCTTCGCCTTATCCAGGCCGGCATTCAGCTGATTAAAGAAATGCCGCACCTTTTCCGGCGCTTGATCGCGCAACCATTTGAAGAAGTCTTCCTTCACCTCGCCCTCGATGAAGATATCGGGCTCTTCCTTGTGCGCAGAATCCACACCCATGCCGAGCGTGATCTTCGAATCCCAGATACCGCCGCCGATCTTGTCTTCGAAGGCCATCTTCATCATGCCTTGGTCGAAACTCGCCAGCACGGTCTGCTTCGCACCGAGGAATTCAATCTCTGAATCGATCTCCATCTTCGGCAGGGATTTGAAGCCGAGATCGAGCGTCATCGTGTTTTTGTCGAGCTTGACGACCTTGAAATCGATGGGGTCGATCTCGGCATCCATGTTGATGCCCGTCGTTCCCGCGTTAAGGCTCACCTTCCCCAGTTCGCGGTTGAGGAAGAACAACTCACCCGACAGCATGAAGCCGGATCCGATCAGGCCCAGCTGCGGATCGCTCACACCCGGCGTCGCGAACGCGAAAGTCACCTCGCGGTATTCCGGCAACGGCAAGTCCCCTGAAACATTGATCGTGGACTTGCCTCCGGCCAGACGCTCTGCAACATCGATGATCGCCGGAATGCCAAGCTCCGAGATGCTGCCCTTGATGGCAACGCCGTCTGGCAGGCCTGCCGCTTCCAGTTCGAAGTCCATTTCGGCAGCGATATCGATCTTCTCGGCACCATCGGCGAGGATCGTCTTGCCCTTGAAGCCGAACACCGCCTCGCCTTCCATGTCGATGCCGAACTTGATGGCCACCTCGTCCAGTTCGATCCCATGGATACCGAAGGGGTTTTTCCACTGCCCGGCCAAGTCCATGAAGATATCGACTGCGAAGCCTTTTTCGTTCAGTTCGAGTTCTAGCTTGGTCGTCAGATCAAGCGTCTCTTTCTTCGGCACGTGCAGCACCACGTCTGCAGCCAGCCCGACGTCCAGTTCGTCTGCCTGATACTGTACGAAGAAACCGACCTGCCCCGGGAACTTGGCCATCTTCGGGGTATGCGACGCCCCCTTCGAACCACCTGGGCCTTGCTCGATATCGACCATGATATCGACACCCGGCGTACCGGAGCCGAAGATATCGACGACCGATCCCTCAATCAGGATGTCGTCATGAATGCCGATGCCCTGAAGGCCCTTGGCGGCGAACCCGCTCGATTTCCCCGGCGAGAAGTTGGCGGCGACAGTGATGCCGTTCTTGACGTTCACCTGTGCGCTGGTCGCCCCGTAGATCGCCTTGAAGATGTCGTGGGACACCTCCGGCAGGTCGGACACCTTGCCGACGATGTCGGACTCCGAGAAAATCAGCGCTGCGTCGTTCAGGTGGAAGTCCTTGAGCGGCGTCTTCTTGAGCACCGGCATGATGCGGTCGAACTTGAACCCGCTGCCGCCGCCGTTGTCGGACACCGCGAAGGTCCATTTCGCGCTCTGCTCGAACACCGCAACGTCCACCTGCTGACCGTGCAATTCAGACCCGCCGGCGACACCCGACGTCGAGATTTCCAGAAATGTGAAGTCGAACTGGTCGGCGTGCTTCACCTTGTTGAGAATCGGCAGATCGGTGAACGCAACCTTCTCTTTGATCTTGAGCAACCCCGCCGTCAGCTTGCCGCCTTCTTCCTTCAACTCGATCTCGATTTCGGGCGACTTGCTGCCGAAAGGCTTTGCAGGAATCGATGTAAACTGCAATTCGCCGGTCTTGGTCTTCTTGTCGTAATCAAGCGCGAGCGCCAGTTGCTTCAGGTCGAGCCAATTGATGCCGAACGGCTTCTTCAGTTCCTGTTCACTGCTGGCAGTCATAGAGATTTCGCCTTTGGCGAAGCCGACATCGGTCTTGAAGGCGATCTTGGATCCAAGAAGGTCGGCGTCCATATCAGACTGCAAGCCGACCCAAAGGCCCGTCGTACCGAGCGGCGACTTGTCGGCGATTTTGAATTCGGTGTTTTTGAGAGCAAAGGCGCTGGGCAGGCCCGCCAGTTTCAGGTTCGGCATCGGCACGTCCAGGTCCATGCCCTCGAACCGTTTCGCCTTTGGGGCCTTCGCATTGAACAACTGTGGGCTCATCGCGCCGACGATGGGAACCGGGTTCTTGGCATCCCGCCCGATGAAGTTCATCAGGTCCTGCATTGCGGTCGAGCCGGTGATCCCCAGCGCCGCGAACATGTTGATGTCCTTGGCGAGCGTGAAGCCTTTGTCCTTACCGGCATCCGTCAGAATTTTCGCCAGATTGGTCTGGATGTGTGCCGGAATGGAGGCGTCATCAGGCTTCAGCCCGGCGCTCTTTTCCGGCACGACGACCATCGAAAGTTCATCGACTTCCACACCGTCGAGCGGCGACCCGGCTGCTTCCGGCAACAGGTCCGAGAACGCAAGCTTATCCAGCGTCATCGCAATAACGGCCTTGTCGGCGCCGGCCGGATGGAACGCGGCAATCTCGCCTGCTGTCTTGTTTTTGCCGAAGATAAAGTCCGCACTCAGGCTTTCACCGGTTACGACGACCGACGTCAGCGCGACGGTGTCGAAGCCGGGCACGTCGCGGCCTGCAACGTCCTTCGCGGAAATGCCGTTTGCGCCACCGGACAGCGAGGCAACATATTCGACCTTGCCGTCGACCTTTTTGATCTCGGTATCGAACGTGACCTGGGCACCATTGAGGTCTGCCGAACCGTCCAATTTGAAGTCCCACGTACCCGCATCATAGAGGCTGGCGAGATCGAGCGTCTTGACCGTGAGGCCCTTGAATTCGAACAGCCCCTTCGGATCCTTTGCCGAGCCCAGCAGGTCGACGACGCGTTTGCCCTGCGCGTCCTTGCCGGTCATCAACAGCGCATCGAATTCATGCGTCCCCTTGCCCGCCTGCATGCTCAGGTCGGCACCGATGACGACGAACGGCGCCTGCAGGTCGCCCTTGGCAACGCCACTGGCCGCGGCCGTCAGTGCCGCAGGTTCCGCAGCCGTCACGCTGAAGACCGGCTTTCCGATCTTGATGGTATCGGGCAGACCGGGCACCGCAAGCGCAGGCAGCGCGAACGAAATATCCAGACCCTCGAGGGCCTCCTTCTTCGGCGCCTTACGGTTAAACGTCTGCGCACTGATCGTGCCGACGATGGGCAGGACCGTGTCCTTCAGACCGGCGGACGCCATCAGCGCGCCCATACCCTGCGACCCCTTGATTTCGAAATCCGCCAGCAGATTGAACCCGGCCTTCAGGCCATAGTTGCTCTTGGACGGGTCATTCTTCGCCGCGTCCGCGAGGACCTTGGTGAGGTTATCGCGGATGTGCTGCGGAATGGTGGCATCGTCATGCTTTAGACCGGCGCTCTTGTCGGGCACGATCATCATCGAAAGGCTGTCGACTTCGACCCCGTCAAGCGCGGAACCGGCGGACCCCGGCACCAGATCGGCGAAGGCGAGCTTATCGAGCGTCACCGCCATCACTGCGTGATCGGCACCGGCCGGATGGAAAGCGGCAATCTCGCCCGGCGTCTGCTTTTCACCGAAGGTCAGATCGGCCACCAGCGTATCATTGGTCACCGTCACTTTGGTCAGCGCTACTGTATCCATGCCCGGCACGTCGCGACCGGCGACGTCCTTGGCGGAAATGCCGTTCGCGCCGCCGTCAAGGACAGCTACGTACGTCGTTTTGCCGTCGATTTTCCGGATGTCCGTGTTGAACGACACCTGCGCCGTGTTGAGATCCGCCGAGCCGTCAAGTGTGAAATCCCAGTTCCCGGCGTCATAGACACTCGCAAGATCAAGCGTTTTGACCGTCAGTCCCTTGAATTCAAACAGACCCGACGGGTCCTTGGCCGATCCGACGAGATCGACGACGCGCTTGCCCTGCGCGTCCTTGCCAGTCATCAGCAGTGCCGCGAAATCATGCGTACCCTTGCCCGCTTGCATCTGCAGGTCAGCGCCGATGGTCACATACGGCGCCTGAAGCCCGCCCTTGGCAACGTTGCCTGCCGCTGCCGTCAATGCCTCGGGCGCCGTTTCGGTTATGGCGAATACCGGCTTGGCGATTTTGATGGTATCCGGCAGACCCGGCACCTTGAGGTCCGGCAGCGCCACATTCAGATCGAGACCCTTGAGGCTGTCCGCCTTCGGCGCCTTCGGGTTGAACGTCGCAGCGCTGACGGTGCCGACGATCGGTATAACCGTTTCGGTCACACCCGCCGACTTCATCAGGTCGCCCATACCGCCCGATGCCTTGATGTCGAGATCGGCCAGCAAATTGAAGCCTTCGGTGAGGGTGTGACCGGCCTTATCGGGATCATGCGTCGCCGCATCTGCGATCACCTTTTTCAGGTTGTCGGAGATGTGCGCCGGGATGGCCGCTTCGTCCGGTTTCAGGGCGGCAGCGCCCTTGGGCACGATCACAAGCGACATGCCGTCTACCTCGACACCTTCCAGCGCAGATCCGGCCGAGCCCGGCACGAGATCGGCAAAGGCCAGTTTGTCGAGCGTGAAGGCCAGCGTTGCCCCGGTCTGCGTGCCGACGTGGAAGGCGGCAAGTTCCCCCGGTGTTTTCTTGTCGCCGAAGACCATGTCGGCAACGAGGTTCGCGCCCGTTACCGTGACCTTTGTCAGGGCGATCGTGTCAAAACCCGGCAGATCCGTGCCGGCAACGTCCTTGGCGGAAATCCCGTTCTGACCGCCGTCGAGTACGGCCTCATATACGATCTTGCCATCGACCTTCTTGATATCGGTTTCGAAGGTCAACGCCGCCGCATTGAGCTGCGCGGCACCGTTAAGCTTGAAGTCCCAGCTGCCGGCATCGTAAACGCTGGCGAGATCGAGGGAGCTGACCTCGAGCCCTTTGAACTCGAACAGGCCTTTCGGGTCCTTGGCGGAACCGACGAGGTCGATAACGCGTTTGCCCTGCGCATCCTTGCCTGTCATCAGCAGCGCCGCGAACTCGTGCGTACCAGCACCTGCCTGCATTTGCAAATCGGCGCCGATGGTGACGTACGGCGCCTGCAACTCGCCCTTCGCCACGGCGCCTGCCGCTGCGGTCAGCGCGTCCGGTGCGGTTTCGGCAATCGCGAACACCGGCTTGGCGATCTTGATGGTATCCGGCAGGCCCGGCACTTTCAGGTCCGGCAGCGGCACACTGAGGTTCAACCCCTTGAGGCTGTCCGCCTTGGGCACATTGGGCTGGAATGTCGCCGCGCTGATGGTCCCGACAACCGGGATAATCGCCTCGGTGACGCCCGCTGACTTCATCATGTCGGTCATGCCGCCCGACGCCTTGAGATCGAGATCGGCCAGCAGGTTGAAACCTTCGCCAAGGGTATGGTTGGCACGCGCCGGGTCGTGCGTCGCCGCGTCGGCGATGACCTTTTTCAGCTTATCGGAGATATGCGGCGGGATCGCTGCATCGTCCGGCTTCAGCCCGGCACCGCCCTGCGGCACGACAACCAGCGACATGCCCGACACTTCCACACCGTCGAGCGCGGAACCGGCAGCGCCCGGCACAAGGTCGCCGAACGCAAGCTTGTCGAGCGTAAACGCCATCGTCGCACTGGTCTGCGAGCCGACATGGAAGGCCGCCAGTTCACCCGGCGCCTTTTTGGGACCGAAGACCATGTCGGCGATCAGCGTACCTGCAGTGACGGTGACCTTCGTCAGCGCAACCTGATCGAGCCCCGGCAAATCGCGGCCTGCAACGTCCTTGGCCGAAATCCCGTTCTGGCCGCCATCGAGAACCGCTTCGTAGACGATCTTTCCGTCGACGTTCTTGATATCCGTATCGAAGGTAAGTTGCGCCGCGTTCATCGCCGCCGCACCAGACAGCTTGAAGTCCCAGGCGCCGGCGTCATAGATGCTGGCAAGCTCAAGCGAGCTCACCGACAGCCCTTTGAATTCGAACAGGCCCTTCGGATCCTTGGCGGAACCGAGAAGGTTGATGATGCGCCGCCCCTGAGCGTTCTTGCCCGTCATCAAGAGCGCGGCGAAATCGTGCGTGCCCTGCCCTGCCTGGAGCTGCAGATCGGCGCCGATGGTGACGAACGGCCCCTGCCCCTTTGCCGCGTCCTGCGATGCTGCCGTCAACGCCGCGGGTGCCGTTTCCGCCACGGCAAAAACCGGCTTGGCGATCGTCATCGTACTCGGCAGTCCCGGTATCTTCAGGTCCGGCAGCGGCACACTGAGGTTCAACCCCTTGAGACTGCCCGCTTTCGGCACGTTAGGCTGGAACGTCGTCGCGCTGATCGTGCCGACAACCGGAATGACGGTCTCGCTGACGCCTGCGGACTTCATCATGTCGCCCATCCCGCCAGACGCGGAGATGTCGAGGTCGGCCAGCAGGTTGAAGCCCTCGGCGAGCGTTGCATTTGCACGGGCCGGATCGTGGGTCGCCGCGTCGGCAATAACTTTCTTCAAGTTGGCCGATATCTGGGCCGGAATCGCAGCGTCTTCGGGCTTCAGGCCGCCACCACCCTGCGGCACGACGACCAGCGACATGCCGGCGACCTCGACCCCGTCCATCGCCGAGCCTACGGCCCCCGGAATCAGGTCGCCGAACGCGACTTTGTCGATAGTGAATGCAAGCGTCGGCGCGGTCTGCGTGCCAACCTTGAAAGCCGCGATTTCGCCAGGAATTCTTTTCGGGCCGAAGGTGAAATCGGCGACCAGATGATCGCCTGTCAGTTCCACTTTGGTCAGCGCCATGCGATCGAGGCCAGGGATGTCCCGTCCCGCGACGTCACGCGCGGTTATGCCGTTCTGTCCGCCGTCGAATACGGCGCTGATGCGCGTTTCGGTAGCGGAGACGCGCTCACCTGCGACGGCGAGCGAAATGTCGGCGTTGTTGAGCTTCGCGCCGGCCGTAAGCGCAAAAGCCCAGGCGCTCTGTTGATAGGTCGAGGCGAGTGCTGCGTTCTCGAGCGTCAGTCCGGCAAAGCTCAGCTTTTTGCCCAAAGACGCCACGTCGACGGCACCATTGGCGATGATGGCGCCTTTCTCGGTGTCATAAGTGAACAGCGCATTCGTGATATCGACGTCGAAGGCCTTCAGTTCCTGCGCGGCAAGACCGAACGTGAAGTCGCCCTGACCGTTACCCCTAAGCGTAAAAGACTCTCCGGTGACGGTGAACGGACCAATATTGTTGGTCGACGGTATGGCGGCGTTGATATTCAGATTGTTGACGAAGTCCTGACCATAGGTGCGCGCCATGTTGGCGAGCGATGTCTTGATCTGCGCCGCGTTGCCAAGCTGCGCGCTCACTGCCGTCGCCGCCTGCGACTGCGCTTCCTTGAACAAGGACGCACCGATGCCGCCACGAAGCGGCAGCTTGACCGTCGGGTTGAGCCCGACGGCGCGCATCAGCGATGACAGCTCCTGCGCAATCCCGTTCAACGAAAGCTCCGCTGCGATATTCATGCCCGAAGAAAGAGAAAAATCGCTGCGGGCCAGTGACTGCAGATCGGCGAAAACGGCGGGGGGCGTACCGTCACCCGACGTCAACGCAGGCGGTGCCGCAAATTTCGAAGCCGCCGCCGGGGCGTACACAAATGTCAGGCCTTGCAGTTCACCGATGGCCGCGAGGGGCGTGCCGGCGGCGGCCGGCATAAGTGATGCGAGATTCAGCTTCGGCGTGTGCAGCACCAGCAACGGTGCCTGCGCACCGGTCGGCGTGTAGCGGACTATATCGAAGGCGGCGCCGCGAATTTGCACACTCGCGACGGACGTGCCGCCGCTGAAGGTCTGCACATTGGCAAGCGTGACGCCGGTCGCATCCGTGAGACCGGGTAGCGTTGTCCCGGCCTGCACACCCATTTTCTGCAATGTATCGTTGATGAAACTTGCCAGCGTTTCCGTCTGGGCCACCGCGGTTGCGGCGTCACTGCTCGTGCCCGTCTGCGCCGATTGCGCACGAAGAGAGTCCGGCTCGAAAGACAGGATCAAGCAGACCAAAAAGGCCCTGACACAGAGCCATTTCACACACCGAACCATGTTTGCCCCCCAGGTTCTGTGATTATGATTTGGTGGAAACCCGTTGAACGGGGCTGCCTATCCGCAAGATTAGCCCAAGCCGGCGATCTCGCAATGTGATATTCGTCACTTTTGCGTGTGAGGTGTCGCCGATACGATAATTGATGGCAATTTGCGGGAGAAACCGGACGCAACAACTCAAAAGTGAGGCTTAACTCGCTTTGCAGACCTGATCTCTGGTTTCAATGGAGCCGACAATGTCTCGCGCACAGTGGATTGCGGTCAATGCGCCGCATGCCGATGGACACACCTCGTCTACCGCATTCGTGCCATCGCGCTTTTGACAATGAAAGCAGATCGTGGCGGCATCATTAAAAAGCTTCAGCGCGACGCTCTGCATATCGTTGATGCTCATGATCATCCTGGTGCGCCGGTCTGACATGCGACGATCCTCACACCACCTTATATGCGGCCGCGAGGAATTCCTCGACCACGCCGCGCGGCGTCTCGGACTGCTGGTACAATCCCTTGGCTGCAGCGTTTACTTCGGCGGCATTATCGCCTGTCTCGTCCGAACCAGACGTTCCTTCACAACCAGCAAGCCGCGCTATACCTAAATTACTCATCACCACTTTTTTACGTTTCTTTCACTTCATCAATTGAGATATTGATTAGATAGATTTTTTTATTTCTTGTTCTCTCTGATTGATCCAAAAGTTATCCGGCGGCGATGTCACTCTTGCCGGTATCCTGAAGTCCGTACGCACCGCGCATCCCGGAAATCGGCTGGAAGTTCGTATCGAGCCCGAGGATCGTCTCTGCGGCCCCGAGGAACAGAACCCCATCGGGCGCCAATACGCTGGCAAGTCGGTTGAGAACCTGTCCCTTGGTTTCCTTGTCGAAATAGATAAGGACGTTGCGACAGAAGATAACGTCGAACGTCCCGAACCGGGACGGGTCATCCAGAAGATTGAACTCTGCGAACGTGGCCATGTCGCGCACGTCCTGGTTCACCTGCCACTTGCTGTCGAGCTTGGTGAAGTACTTCAGAAGCATCTGGATGGGCATGCCGCGCTGGACTTCGAACTGTGTGTAGATCCCGCTCTTCGCCCGATCCAATGCGGCCTTCGAAAGATCCGTACCGAAAATCTCGAGCTTCCAGTCGGCAAATTTTGCTTTCTCTTCGCCAAACACCATCGCTATCGAGTAAGGCTCCTGGCCTGTCGATGCGGCAGCGCTCCAGATCCGCAGCTTGCGGGTAGCGGCGCGCGCCTTCTGGAAATAAGGCAAAGAAACAGAACGAAGCTGATCGAACGGTTTTGTATCGCGGAAGAACAGCGATTCATTCGTGGTCATCACCTCCACCACTTCTTCCGCCAGGCCCGGGATCGCATTGCCCCGCAGCTTCATCACAAGCGCTTCGACATCGTCCAGTTCATGCTTGCGGACGATCGGCATCAACCGGTTTTCCAGCAGATACGCCTTCTCCTCGCCCAGAACGAGACCCGATTTCTTGTAAAGAAAATCGCAAACGAATTTGAAGTTATCGGGCCCCATGAGCAGCCACCTTTGTTGCATTATCAATATATGGTGCAATGTCTGAAATCGGTAACACAGCCGAACACACGCCCGTCGCGAACGTCGCGCCCGGCATGCCCCAGACGACGCTGGTTTCCTCGTCTTGCGCGACGACGCTGCCGCCGGCCTCGGCGACAACCTTCGCGCCCGCCGCGCCGTCCCGGCCCATCCCGGTCAGAACGATGCAAAGTGCCCGTTTTCCGAAACATTCGGCGACAGACCTGAACAACGGATCGACCGCGGGCCGGCAGAAGTTCTCAGGCGGGTTCTGATTCAGAGAAATCTTGACCTGCGTACCGTCCGTTTCGACGATCATGTGGTAATCGCCGGGCGCGACGTAGACGCGCCCCGCCTCGAGGATCTCCCCGTCAATTGCTTCGCGGCACGGCATCTTGGAAACGTCACCGATATGCTTTGCGAGAATTTCGGTAAAGTGCGGCGGCATATGCTGGGTAATCAGAACCGGGCAATTCAGCGCGCCACCGAGGTTGCGGAAAACCTGAAGCAACGCCTGCGGACCGCCGGTGGAAGAACCGATCGCAAGGACCTTTGGCGCCGGCTTGGATTGGTCAAAGACAAGCGACGGCCGGGGCTTGGCCGGAGCCACCGCCGGGGGCGGCGCAGGCGTCGATGCCGCCGACGCGGACGGTGCCGCGGCCGGCGATGCAGCGCCCTTGGCGTCGCGCTTGTCTTTTAATGCTGCAGCGCCGAGGTTCAGAACCTTTTCGACGATATCACGGCGATATTCGTCAACGGCGTTTCGGCCTTCCGCACTTGTAACGCTGGTCGGTTTCGGGATGAAATCCGCCGCCCCGAGTTCCAGGGCGCGCAAACTCACCTCTGCGCCACGCTGCGTCAGCGTCGACGACATCAGGATCTTCACGTTCCGATCCTGTTCCAAAAGAAGCGGGATAGCGGTAAGGCCGTCCATCACCGGCATTTCGATATCGAGCACGATGATGTCGACACCGCCCTGCTCCATCCGCTTGACCGCCAATTCACCATTGCTCACGGACGCAACGATTTCGACGCTCGTAACCTTGTCGAGGATACGCGCATTCATACCGCGAATAATGGGAGAGTCGTCAACGAGCATAACGCGTATTTTCGCGTCGTCCCGTTGCGCCGCGGCGGCGGTCGAGTCCATTAAATCAGCCCCACACTCTCGAACTTGCAACGCATGATTTCATTGTCGAACGGCTTCATGATGAACTCGTTCGCCCCGGCGGAAACAGCCTGGGTAATGTGGTCGATGTCGTTCTCCGTCGTGCAGAAAACGACGACCGGCTGTTCGCCGCCCGGCATCTTACGAAGTTCGACCAGGCATTCCAGTCCGTTCATGACCGGCATGTGCCAGTCCATCAGGATCGCATCGGGCATCGACTGACGGCAGATTTCCAATGCTTCGGCACCGTTCTCCGCCTCGATCGGTTTGAATGATAGATCGCTGACGATACTGGATGCGATCGATCGGACTGTGCGTGAATCGTCAACAATCAAGCAGGATTTTGTTTGCACTTTCAGGGCCTCACCAAACTGATTCGGAACTGCTCGATTTTTCGTCGAGCGACTGAGTAACCAACTTCCAATTGACCGCCGGGAGGAACCGAAGCGCTAGGAAACGATAGGTCTCCATCGTCACTTCTTCGATTGCCTTCCGGTTCTTCTTGTCCAACTTACGCCACTTGCGCTCCAGCTCATCCCACGCCAGCAGGCGCCGAGCCAGATCATCGCGGACTTTCCGGATAAAGAGAATCTGCGAGTTCGCGTTCTTCAGAACCGAAATGATCTCGCCGGTCTGCGCATCGATCTGAAGAAATTCGTAGGAGTACGACTGGATCGCCTGCTGCAATAGCCTGAAGACGCTTTGTGCGCTCTCACGCGACGACTCGTGGTACTTGGAGCCCTTGATCAGCTCGTCCACCGTCGCGCGTATGCGTCTCACTTCGTTGAAGACTTCGCGCAGCGCTTCGATATAGGCCAATTCGTCGGCAAAGGTTTCGACCAGGGAAACGACTTTTTCCTTGTCCTCTTTCGGATAACCGAGAGCCTCGGCAACCGAGACAAACGCATTGTCTACCTTCTTCTTGGTGTCCGGATCGTTCATTTGCCGAATAAGTTCTTCCGGATCGGTGATCAGCTCTTCGCTGCCGCTCAACCAGGATACCAATTGCATCGTCAAACGATGACGGGCGATCATGCGGTGCTTTTCCATGATCCGCCACGATGCCTTGCCACACAGAATTTCGCTCGGGATGGGATCGCCCATCCGCAACGCACAGACGAACTCAAGCGACTTCGCTATCGTTTCCAGCATGACATAATCATCATCCTCGCGTTTCAACTGGAGCTCGCGGATCACACCGGGGAAATGCATCGAGATCGACTGATCGGTCATCGGGACAACCATCACCGGGTCTTCATCGCCCTCGCGCGTCTCGAAGGTGATTCCGTCGGTAAAGGTAAAGAACGGATTGTTGAAGCTTACCGTTTCCGGCAGCGGCTGCTGGCTTTCGCCCGACGAGGCCTCGTCCAAGTCCGCCAGCGTGTTCAATCCAGTGTCCATTTCTTCAGTCATCTTCGTCTGCGCTGTCATTTGCCGCTGTTAAGGTTCGCGAGCGCCGGCGTTTCGTCGAAGATCGTATCGATCTGATCCATGCCACGGCGCATTTCCGAACGCAGGAACTCGATCCGCCGGGTCGGGCTGCCTATGTCGGAATTCGGGAAATTCTCAGCCCACGCGTCGAGCTTGACGCTCAGGGCGCACAGCATACCGCCAAGGGAAACGTGGTAGCTGCTGATGAGTTTTCGTACTTTCTCGAAGTTTTCGGCCGTCATGTTCTCCCACAGGTTCTCGGTGCTCTGGGCGAAACTCTCCAGACGGCCTGTCACGAAGACGAACACGCGGTTCACCTTGTCGACGGTTTCTTCGCACGATTGGGCGTTGCTGCGGTCCTGTGTGAACTGGTAGCTGTCGCGCAGAATGACCATCGAGTTGTTGAGCAGCGAGAGCTTCGGCTCAAGAATATCAATCGTATCGCGGTAGTACGAGAGCGAGAGGAACACATCGCTGAAGTCTTCGAGGAACTTCGGGATGTCCAGGATCTCGATCTTCAGCTGCGTTGCCAGTTTGCCCAGGTTCTGACGAACTTTTCCGGCATCCGGGTCCTTAAACACACTGATGATGTCCTCGAACTTTTCGATGTCGGTTGCATCGTCACCGAAAACCTGCTGGATGAGCGGACGGGTGAAGCTCTGCATGAACTTTTCGAGTTCCTGCTGCTTTTCCTCGGAGAGGTTCACCTGCATCAGCCCGTCCGTCAGCAGATCCATGTCACGCAGCGTGATACGCAGGCTGAACGGATCGTAACTGTTTAGGCGGCCGAGTTTCTGCAACAGCTTGATGTCTTCCGGGCTCAGTTGCTCGCCGAACTGCTTCGGCAAATCGTTGATAGCGACCTGACCGCTGCCCGTGACCTGATCTCGGAACACTTCGATCATGGATTCCAGGTTCTGGCTCTTGATCATACGCGCCTGGCGCAAGGCCGGCGTTTGCAAAGGCAAGCCGACGAGCGGCAGAACATGGAAAAGATCCAGATCGTTCTGCAGCTCCGGGTCTGCATTCGACTGTTTGCCGGTGCCGTCCTGCGGGCGTTCCTGAACAACGGACATGGTGTTTCCTGCTTTTTGATACCTGTTTTGTTCAGGAAACACCCTAAGGCCGGCGTGTAACCACCCGATTTTTCCTCCACTTGAATTTGTAAAGAAATGTAAGCCAAGCTGAGCGCCGATTCCCGGGCGCTTTACTGATCGGCTGAATATCCTCTAGACTTGACGAAAATCAGCAAGATTTCCGGGGGAAACTGGCCATGACGGAGAAGTATTCAAACGTCTTGGTCGTCGAAGACGACCCTGATATGCAAGAAACAATCAATAATATTCTCAAGCGGGATCAATTCGTTACGCGATTTGCCAGCAACGGGAAGGAGATGCGTGAAAAAATCTCCGAAGAGCGGCCCTCTCTCGTCCTGCTGGATTTGATACTGCCCGACGAAAACGGCCTGGATCTGGCGCGGCAACTGCGGATTGACTACAAATTGCCGTTCATCATCCTGTCGGGAAAAGACGACGTTATCGACAAGGTCGTGGGCCTCGAAATCGGTGCTGATGACTACATTACCAAGCCATTTCACGCGAGAGAACTCGTCGCCCGGCTGCACACGGTCATTCGGCGCCTGAGAAACGAGGGGGGCGTTCCGGAAACGTCCGGCGAAGAGGCAGAACCCGACGGCATGATGCAGATCGGCGACTGGCGTTTCGATCAGTCTCGCCAGCTGTTACAGGACAACGACGGCCAGCCGGTCAATTTGACCACCCATGAATTCAAGGTTCTGGACGCTCTGGTCGCGCATGCCGGCAAGATATTGAGCCGCGACCGCATCATCGACATCGTATCGGGGCGCGACTGGATGCCTTACGACCGCAGCGTCGACGTTGTCATCGGCAAACTGCGTAAGAAGCTGGACGACGATCCATCCTGCCCCGTTTACATTAAGACGGTCAGAAATGCCGGTTATTCATTCGTCGCAAAAGTGAAGCGGACCTGAGGCGGCGTTAAAGCTTGCCGATCAGATACTCGAGATCCCCCGTGTCGAGTTGCTCGACGATCTCCGTGCCTTCAGTCAGCAACCGCTCGATTAGCTTTCTCCGGAAAACGCCCTGCTCGTAATCTTCGCCGCTTGCGACGAGTTCGCGACACATCGTAAAGGCCAGCCTGAAGAACGGCAGGTATGCCCCGTCAAGGCCCGAATGGCGGTAGATGGCATTGAACCCCTCACCGCCGGCGTCATAAATCAGGCTGCGGGCATTCGACAACGGCACACCGGCTAGGTTCGCCATGGCCAGTTCGAAAAACAGAATATCGCCTTGGCAGAGGGCGCGGATCAGGATCGGTTGCGTCAGCAGGCCCCGCTCTTTTAGGCTTTCAACCAACTCACCGACGGACGACTCCGTGGTCTTATCCGACATCTGCATGACCAGCTTGTCATGTGTCTGGATAACCACATCAGAGATGATTGAAGGCGACACGTCGACGCTGCCGGCCATTACTTCAAGGAATTGGTCCGTCAAAGCCGCCAGGATCTTGCTCCGGACGGAGACCGGGATACGGTCGCGGGCCACAACCGCATGGTCAAAGTTCTCGCTGCCGGTAAAACGGGAATACGCACGGTCGAACGAGGCTTCCGCGATGTCAGCGCCTTCATTCTTCATGAGTTTCACGACGACATTTTCGTCGCCGCGCTCAACCAGTTCATCCGCGACACCTTCGGAGACATGCTCTCTTTCCGCGATCGCCGCCATTCGCTCCGGCGCCATGGTCTGAACGATCTCAATCAGATCCTCGTCGCTCAAGACCTGCGAACACTGCAACATCGGAAGCGCGACTTTGCTGTCGATATCCTTTGCCAGCTTGACGGCCACATCATGTGGCACCATGTCGCTGGTTTTCAGGTTCTCGGCGATGCTTTCGCGCACGGCTTCCGACTGATCGGCCACAAGGAGCCGGAATACTTCCTCGGCGATCGCGCGTTGCTGATCGTTCAATGAATCCGACGTGTAGGCGTGGCAAACTTTCTGCGCCGTGTCGATGCGGACCTCGTCGCTGGGCGTTTCCAACAGCCTGGCAACATCGTCCTTGGTAAGAAGCTCTGGCATTAGCTGTCTCGAGTGCTCCTGGATCTAGGCCCTGGGGAAACCCCTCAGGCGAACATGGCGTCGATGTCGTCTTGGGAGATACCCTCACCCTCGGACTGCGGGCCGTTCAGCAAATCCTTATCCGGCCGTTCGTCGTCTTCCCGCGTCGCTTTGAGTTCGGACGAACCGGTGCCTTCCTCGATCTTCCAGAGCTCGACCAGCTTGTTGACCTTCTCTTCGACGAATATCAGCGTGTTAACGACCTTGTTGATACGCTGCCCGGTGAGATCCTGGAACCCGCACGCCAGCATGATTTGGGTGCCGGCGTTATCGAGACCGTTGAGTTCCTCACTCAGGTTTTCAATCTGATCATCCGGCAAACGCTCCCGGAGGGTGGCCGAAATCTCGGAAACATGCTCGGCCTCGCTCAGGATGTCATTCGTGGCGTTCGCCGTTGCGTCGACGATTTCCTGGAGTTCGGATTTGGCCGAGGAAAACTGCGACTGCCCGTCTTCTTCCGGTTTCAGTGCAGCGATTTCCTGTCTCGTGGTGGCGATATACTTCTGGATATCCGCCAGCTCATTGAAGATATCATTCGGAAGGTCGCCCTCGCCTGATGACCCGTGCTGGACCAGTTCTTCCGGCGGCTCCCAGTTATTCAGTTCATCACGGATGATGCTGGTGACCGCCGCTTTGATCCTTTCCAGAGTCAAGTCAGCCTCCTGTTCCGCTCCCTTGTCGGGAGCCTCCTGGTGGGCGTCCGCGGCCGGGGCACCTTCATCCCCGATCCCCATACTTGCCTCGATCGTAAAACGCTTCGTCTGTGTCATAGGTCCTGCCCTCTTATGACCAGTGGCGTCGCTGCTCAGAATTCACCAAGAACCGACGAGATTTTCTGCTTCAGCGTCTCGGCGTTGAACGGCTTGACGATATAGTTGCTGACGCCGGCTTTGCGCGCCATGACAACGTTTTCGGTCTTGCTCTCGGCCGTCACCATGATGAACGGCACGGACTTCGTTTCTTCCTTGGCGCGAACTTCCTGCAACAGCTGCAGCCCGGTCATGGGCTCCATGTTCCAGTCGGAAATGATCAGCCCATACTGGTTGTTGTTGATCTTGTCCAAAGCTTCGTCGCCGCTGGACGCGGTATCGATGTTGCGAAAGCCAAGTTGCTGCAAAAGGTTCGAAATGATTCTCAGCATCGTCTGGTAATCATCGACCGCCAGAACACGCATCGCTTTATCAACTGCCATTTTCTTAGTCTCCAACTCGTTAAACTTAGTTACTTGCCAGTGCTGTAATCAGGACTGAAACATCCACGATCAAAATCAGGTCTTCTTCGCAACGAAGGACATTCTTGGAAATTTCCCGCCAATGGTCGGGAAGATTCGGGGGAACGCCTTCGACGGCGCCCTGATCGACCGTGACAACATCGCCAACTGAATCGGTCAGGAAGCTATAAAGCTCATTGTCGTGCTCTACAACGATGTGCATCTGCTCTTTCAGTTCGGCAGGATCGAAACCCAGCCAATGGCGCAGATTGATTACCGTCACGATACGGCCACGAAGGTTGATCAGCCCGGCGACATCCGCCGGCGCCTTCGGAACATGCGCCACGTTGCGGGGCTGCAGGATATCCTGGATCGTCAACACCGGAATGCCGAACACCTGATTGCCGACAGTCGTCGTCAAAATTTGCACGGCATTGCGGGTTTCGACCATCTGCTCCGCATCTGTAGTTTTGACTGCTTGCATTTTACTGTTTCCCTCGTCTCTGCTCAGGCCGCTTCACTGCTCATGATCGAGCGGATCGAGCGGAGCAGGCCCTCACGATCGTTTTTCGCGACGTAGTCCGTAAAGCCGACCGTATGTGCCCGCTGGATCTCCTGCGAGCCGGTCTTGGCCGAGAGCGCGATTAGCGGCGTCGACCCCCAGCGGTCATCGTTGCGGACACTCGATGCGAAATCGAAGCCGTCGACCTCGGGCATGTCGATATCACTGATGATCAGCTCGAAGGTTTCGCCTGCATCGCGCAGCGCAAGTGCGTCCTTGGCCGACGAGACGGACGTGACATCCCATCCCTCGACCGAAAGCAGCGGCGAGATCAGGCTGCGGAAGAAGCTGCTGTCATCGACGAGCAGAGTTCTGGGCCGGCCGCTAAAGTTCGGATTAAACACCTTCGAACCGTGTGCCTTGTCACCGCCCAGCGCCTTATGCATGTAGTACTCCGAGTCCAGCACATCGGTTGCCTTTCCGGAGATAACCGCGCTGCCCAGCGTACCGTCGCGGGTGCTCGCCATCTCGATGTCGATCGTATCCTCAACGATGTCGACAACTTCATAGACCACCAGACCAAACTGCCGGCCACGGTCCGCGAACACCAGAACCGGGTGAGATTCGCGCTCCGGCAGGCGGCCGCCTTCTGTCATGCTGATCAACGGCATCAGCGTACCGCGATACTGCACCAGGTCGTAGCCGCCGGAATGTTCGACCTCGCTGTGAGCAATATCTTCCAGGCGCGCGACCAGTACCAGCGGCACGGCCATCGGCTCGTCGCTGTCGCCCTTGAACAGCAGCAACGGCACCTTCTTGTCGTCGATACTACTGCTTCGGTCGCCGTCCGCTTTCGCATTCAGCTTGGCTTCGATCTCGCCGACCTCGGCGGCAATGCCGTTCGGGTCGAGGATCATGATGACACTACCGTCACCCAGGATCGTATTGCCCGAGAACTGACTAATGTTGCGCAGGACCGGCGACGTTGGCTTGACGACGATTTCCTCGGTGTCGAATACCTGATCGACGACGATCCCGAAGGTCGAGTTGCCAGTCTTCGTGACGACCACGAAGGCATCTTCCGAGTCACGGCCGCGACCCGGCTCGGCGAGACCAAGCAGTTCGTCCAGGCTGATCAGCGGCAGCAACTGGTTCCGCAAGTGAAGGACCGCGTTCTTGTTGATGTACTCGATCTGATGTTCGGAATTCGGCGACGTACGCACCAGCTCCAGAACACTGAACTGCGGGATCGCAAATCGCTCGGTGGCGCATTTGACCAGCAGCGCCGAAATGATCGCCAGCGTCAGCGGGATCTTGATCGTGACCGTCGTGCCGTCGCCCTTGACCGAACGCAGGTCGATGGAGCCGTTGATCTGCTCGATATTGGTTCGCACGACATCCATACCGACACCGCGGCCGGAAACATTCGTGACCTTTTCGGCGGTCGAGAACCCGGGATGGAAGATGTACTGCTGCGCCTGCTGCTCGGTCAGCGCCTCGGCGGCCTGTTCCGTCAGAATCTCGTTCTCGACGATCTTCTGGCGGATACGGTCGGTGTTCAGGCCACGGCCGTCGTCTGAAATCTCGATGATGATGTGACCGCCTTCGTGGAAGGCGTTGAGGCGGATCGTGCCGCTTTCCACCTTGCCTGCGGCCAGACGTTCATCAGGCATTTCCAGCCCGTGGTCGGCAGAGTTTCGGACCATGTGCGTCAGCGGGTCCTTGATCAGGTCGAGGATCTGGCGGTCAAGTTCCGTCTCGGCGCCGTCCATCACGAGATCGATCTTCTTGCCCTGGGCGACCGAGAGATCGCGAACAATCCGGGGCAGCTTCGACCACGCATTGCCGATCGGCTGCATACGGGTCTGCATTACGCCTTCCTGCAGATCGGTCGTGATGTGGCTCAGCAGCTGCAGCGGCACCGCGAACTCGTGATCGTCATAACCGCGCACCATCTGGAGAAGCTGGTTACGTGCGAGCACAAGTTCCGAAACCAACGTCATTAGATTTTCGAGCACGTCCACGTTGATACGCAGGCTCGACGACGCCACAGCCGGCTCACGTTTTTGCGTCGTTGCGGGTTCGGGCGCCTTAGCCGGTGCCTCCTCAACTTTCTGCGGGACACCTGCCTTGTCCTCTTCAGCCGAATTGTTGTCAGCGGGGGGGATGGCAACTTCATCAGCCGAAGAGGACTCGGGCAGGGAGGAGGAAGACTGTTCTGCTTCGGCGGAACCTTCCCCATCCGAAGCATCGGATTCCATTTCAACGCCGGCTTCTTCGAGTTCAGCCAGCAGTTCGGCGGCAATCGGCGCACCGAATTCGTTCAATACCACACCGTCACTCTCGGACGCGTCGGCGCTCTCGTCTGCGGCCGCTGCAGCTGCAGCGGCAGCGGGAGCAGGGGCAGCACCAGGCTCTTCTATCAGCTTGTCGAGGCTGTTAATAAGCGCGCTATCGTCGCCTTCCGGCTCACTACCGGTTTCCTCGATCGACGTGAGAATGTCACGGATCCGGTCGATGCACTCAAGAATGATCGTCACCGCATCGGGCGTTACCTCGAGCTCGCCATCGCGAAATTTACCAAGAACGTTCTCACCCGAATGCGCAACCTTTTCGAGGCGGGAGAGACCCAGGAACCCGCAGGTCCCTTTCACCGTGTGGACCAGCCTGAAGATGTTGCCCAGAATTTCCTTGTCGTTCGGTTGCTGTTCCAAACGAACCAGCTCCTGGTCAATAACTGCCAGGTTCTCTGTCGCTTCGGCGATAAATTCTTGGAGAAGATCATCCATATTTTTTACTCTGTTTTACCGTGCTCTAGCTTAATTTCTGAGCGGCCGGCCAACAGCCTCCCGCTCCGTTATTTCCAACTATCCGTGTGCTGACCAGCCATCAATTGCGGCCCGTCGACGATCCCCTGCGTCAGTTCCGTTGCGGCGCGTCGATCAAGCATGGTTTGCTTCCTGTCTGGTCCCACAAGGGTTAAATGAACTCTTCAACTTTGCCGAAAGTGCCATATACGTGTAAGCGGCGGATTTTTCTTAAACTCGATAATGTAAAGAATTGTAAGCCGGCCCAGCCACTGGAAAACTCTATGTTTTCCATCATGTTACGCGGACTTCGACTCCCTTACCTCAACAAGCAGTTCATCTATTAAGGCACGAAGCTCAGTTTGGCGGAAAGGCTTGGCAAGCACCGCATCCGCGCCAACGATATGCGCCGCACGCAACGCGTCCGCACCGTTCATCCGCCGAAAGCCGCCGGAGATCGCCAAAACCCTGCATTCGGAATTCAGTTGCTTGATCCTGCGGATCCCCTCGATACCGCCAATGCCGGGCATGAAAATATCGACGATCGCGATGGCGAGCTTCTTGTCCCCGATCAACGGCAACGCGTCCTCGACTTGCATCGCGACAACGCATTGGAACCCCGACCTCGAGAGACTGTTAACGATGAACTCGGAAAGGTCTTTGTCGTCATCAACGACCAGTACCACGGACTTTTTCATGCGCGTTCCTCAATTGAACCGACGCACTTGTATCAGGCGAATATGCCGCGGGTATTTCTGGAAAATAGATTTGTGTGCTGAAATGTAATCACACTCGGATCGCTACAACCCGGTCGACGACGTCGAGCAGCTCGCGGCCGCGGAACGGTTTGCGAATTAATTCGTAGCAGTTCCCCGGCAAAGGCGTGCTGCCATCCAGCTTTTCCGCGTATCCCGTCGAAAGGATGATCTTGATCCTATCGTTCATTTTCGCCACTTCACCGCATAGCTCGAGACCATCGAATTCGCCGGGCATCACGACATCGGTGATCATCGTAGAAATTTTGGGGTTCCGCCGGATCACGTCCAGCGCATCAACGCCATTTGCCGCCAGATGCACGACATAACCGGACTTCTGCAGGGTGGACTTGCAGAATTTGGCCAGTTCCGGTTCATCATCGACGACGAGAAGCTCGCCCTCGGATTGGTTTCTCGGCCGCGTCGCCATGGGCAGCAACTCGGTCTCGCCCGCCTCGCTTGTCGAGCGCGGCAGCATGACGGAGATCACCGTCCCCTCACCCGGCTTCGATTGCACATCGATCAAACCGTTGGCCCGGTGCACGAACCCGAACACTGTGCTTAACCCGAGGCCGGTTCCCTTTCCCTTTTCCTTTGTCGTGAAGAAAGGCTCGAACATCTTGCCGAGCGTCCGCTCATCCATGCCTTCGCCCGTGTCGGCGACTTCGACCACCACGTACTTACCCGGCGGGCAGATCCCCATGGCGACCGGCATCGGCTCGTGATTATCCAGGTTTTTCGTGGACAACGTCAGCGTGCCGCCGGAGGGCATGGCATCACGCGCGTTCAAGGACAGGTTCATCAACGCAGACAGAAACTCGCTTCGGTTCAAAGCGACTGGCCACAGGTCCGCTGACAGTTCCTTGCTGACCTTGATCCGCGCTGTCAGTGCCGGTTGCATAAGATGTTCCAACTCGCCGACGACATCGTTGGCGCTCATGTACTCCAGGTTGACCGTTGAGCTTCTGGAGAAATCCAGCAAGCTCTGTGTCAATTCGGCACCCCGCAAAGCGGCACGCTGTGCGGTCCCGATGAAGCTGTGGAGATCGGGATCGTTCTCACTCTCTTCCTCGGCGAGATCAAGATTCCCGATCACGATACCGAGGAGATTGTTGAAATCGTGCGCAAGACCACCTGTAAGCTGGCCGAGCGCCTCCATCTTGTGTGCGTTCTCCATGGCGCTCTGTGCGTTTTTCTGCTCGCTGATGTCTTGCAGCGTACAAATGAACGAACGACGCCGTTCCTGTCGGCGGTCCTCAAACTCCCAGTCGGGCTCAGGCATTTCGGCGACCGAAACGATCAGCGGAATCTGCCGGCCTTCCCTCGTCACGCCGACAAGTTCCCGGCCGACCTGAATTTCCGCGCCTTCATCGCTCTTCGCCGCCCGGCCCGATAGGGCCAGATAATGTTTGATGTCGTACTCGGGCAGGATATCGGTGATGTTGAGGTCACCGAACGCATTGTGGTCATACCCGAACATCCGGCTACCGGCGGGGTTGAACGACTCGACTTTTCCTTCTTCGGATACGATCAGGATCGCATTGCTGATTGCCTGAAAAATAACGCCGATCTTGTTTTCAGTCGCTTTCTGAAGGGCAACTGCGTACTTCTCGTCCGTAATGTCGCTGTACATGCCGACATAGTGTTTCACGCGTCCCGTGTTGTCTTTCAGGGGCGAAACAACGCCCCGGATCCACCAATGGCGACCGTCGGCGAGACGATCATCGAATTCCCCCTCCCAGGTTTTTCCGACCGCCAAACGCGCCCAGATTTCATCACAAGCCTCCTGCGTAATGAAGCGCTGGTCGAGGAGCGGCGAGATATATCCATATAGTTGATGCGACGATTTTCCGGCCAACTTACGGAACTGCGGATTGGCATACTCCACGCGCCCGACGGTGTCGGTAATCTGGATGGAAATCGGGCTCTGTTCAATGGCGCGCGTAAGCTTTTCGATCTCTGCCTTGCTCTCTCGTTCGACAGTGAGATCGCGGACCGTGACGACAGCGCCGAACGGCTGATCGGCGCTGAAGATCGGCGTGTTGTCGAATTGCAGGTATATGCTTGCACCGTCACTCTCGCGGACGAAGCTCTTCTCGAACTGAAAGAACTCCCCCTTGGCCTGACGCGTGCACAGCGGGCAATCTTCGACATTCGTTCTGTCGTTGGGATCAAGGTTGTGAAACAGATCGTGCGCGGATCGTCCGAAGAACTGCGCCTCGGACCTGCCCAGCATTTGGACCAGCGGCGGGTTCGTGGACTTGACCAGTCCTTCCGCCTCGATGAGGCAAACCCCATCGCCGATGTGGTCGAGGATAAGCTTCATGAGGTTGCGTTCGTCGCGTAAAAGCTCAAGGACCTTGTTCAGCCATGACAGGTCCCGGACGACCGTTTGAATTGCCTTTCGGTCCCGCCAAACGGTCAGGCAACTTACGATTTCCGCATCGAACGAATGCCCGGACAGGGACTGGACGGCCTCGTTGGAGGTGCAGACCTTGCGGCCGCCCTTCGTCAACGTATCGATGCGCGCCTGCGCATGATGCGTATCAACAAAGATCTTGTCAGCGTCGCGACCGATCAGGCTTAGGCCGCTTTCCACCTCGAACATCCGCTCCGCCGCCGGATTGGCGAACACGATCTTGTTGTCCTGCTCGATCAGAAAAGCGTCCGGCATGGACTCCAGGAGCTTTCGATACTGGTACTCGCGTTCCGGCGCCAGGCCTCGCGCACCATGAGATTCCGTAACGTCGCACAGGATGCCCTTGGTAACGAACTCACTGTCCGATTGACGCGCCAGCCCGGAAAGTTCCCGGACCCATGCGTATTCGCCGTTTTTGTGGCGAAGACGGTATTCAACATCAAGCCCGTTGCCGTTAGTATGCGCGGCCATGCGCCTGGAAACGACATGGCTTCTGTCGTCCGGATGAATATGTGCGGGCCAGAGCTCGAGCTCCATCCACTCGTCACGACCATAACCGAGAAACGAATCTCCCTGGAAACTGACGTCGCTGAACCTGGACGCCTTGACGTCGTATTCCCAGGCAATCGCGCCTAGGATGCTCATGACCGATGCCGGCCCTTCGAACAACCCACTGCTTGGCTGCGCCTTTTTCTTGCTTGCCGGTTTCTTGGTTTTCGCCATCGCCTGCGCCGATGTCCGCTCCCACGGGTCCGAAGCTCGGACCTGAACATACTTGATGCCGGTAATATGAACCGAAACGGTGCCCGGGTACACACCCGAGCACCGAGCGGTTCTCTATACGGTAACGGGCATCAGATTTCCGCAGCGGCTTCCTTGACCCGTTTTGTCGACTGATCGACCTTTTCGATTGCGACCGATATTTCCGCAGTTCCGGAAGCGATCTGATCTACACCGGTCGTCGCAGTCTGCATGTTGGCCGAAATCTCTTCGGTTACCTTGGACTGCTCCTCGACCGCTGCGGATATCGATGTCGAGATCTCGTTGATCTCGTTGATGGTGTCCGTGATGCTCTTCATCGCGGAAACCGACTGCCCGGTCGAACTTTGGATACCCGAAATCTGAGCTTCGATGTCAGCCGTCGCTTTGGCCGTCTGCGTCGCCAGATTTTTCACTTCCGAGGCAACCACCGCAAACCCCTTGCCGGCGTCACCGGCGCGTGCCGCTTCGATTGTCGCATTCAGTGCCAGAAGGTTGGTCTGCGATGCGATGTCGCTGATCAGGCTGACGACATCGCCGATTTTCTGCGCCGCCTGGCTTAACTCTTCGATCGCATGGTTGCTGGTTTCCGACTGCGACACCGCAGTCTGCGCAATCGTCGTCGAACGGCCGACCTGCTGACTGATTTCATGAATCGATGCCGACATTTCCTCGGCCGCCGCTGCCATCGCCTGTACGTTCGAGGCGGTCTGCGTCGCGGCGCTGGACGAAGAAGTGACGAGCTCGGTGACATTGGTAACCTCAGTCGCGATTTCGATCAGATCAACATTGATGGCCTTGACCGCTTCGGCGCGGCGCTGCCGGGCCTGGACCTCCTTGGTCCGGTCGGTCGCGTACTTGACGACCTTGTAGGGTTTCCCGTTGAAATCGAGGACCGGGTTGTAGGACGCCTGAATGTACACTTCGTTCCCGTCCTTGCCGAAGCGTTTGAACTCGCCGGCCTGAAATTCACCGGCATTCAATTTTGCCCAGAAATCCCTGTATTCCTGACTGTTGGCGTACTCGGGGTCAGCAAACATGCTGTGGTGCTTGCCTTTGATCTCGTCGAGCGTATAGCCCATGGCGCCCAGGAACAGGTCGTTTGCGTGGCGAATCGTTCCATCCATTTCGAATTCGATGACCGCCTGAGAACGGCTTATGGCTTCAAGCTGACTACGGTTGTCCGAATTCCTGACCTTTCGCGCTGTGATATCCGTCGCGAACTTGATGACCTTGTAGGGTTTCCCGTTTGCATCCAGGATCGGATTGTAAGATGCCTGGATGTAGACGTCTTTGCCGCCCTTGCCGACACGCAGGTACTCGGCCGCCTCGAACTGCCCGGCGTTCAGGCGTTGCCAGAACTCCTTGTATTCCTGGCTTTCGGCATAACCGGGTTTGGCGAACATGCTGTGGTGCTTGCCCTTGATCTCGTCGAGCGTATACCCCATCACGTCGAGGAACGCATCGTTCGCACGCAGGATCGTGCCGTTCATGTCGAATTCGATGACCGCCTGGGACTTGTTCAGTGCGGCGATGATGGACTTGTTCTCCTCGGCCTCATCCGGCATCGCCGTATCAGATTGAAACGCCGAACCTTCGCCGGCAGCATAGTGATCGTCGTTCGTCTGCATCGCGCCTTCCATAAGTAGATTCTCCTCTAAAAACGTGCACCGCACGAAAACGCACCAAAGGCGCGGGCGAACAGCAATCTTCAAGGCAGCTGTCCAGCGTTAAAAAAATTGATCGGTAGTCGTCATCGGCGGGCATGCGCTCTCGCCAGTGAATGCAGTTAACCATCTTCTCGTAAATCGAGTATTTCCCGTTAATGCGATTGTGTAATGCAATGTAATTCCCGCATTCCGTTGAAATCCGGGCTGTTCCGGCTGTCATGCATAACCGGGTATGTGTAATTCTGGCATATTTCGAGACAGCCGCTTCAGCCGGTTACATAGGTTTACAAATCGGCATCCGCGGCAAATCGGCAACTTACAAATTTACCATAGTGTTCCAGGAAAGGGACAAGGTGCTGCGGCACCCTGAAGCGTGTTGGCGATGCCCGGCACCGCAACGAATCCAAGTTTTCTACCGCATGGTAAAGAAGCGTTATGACAGAAGATATTGACCGGATTGCCGAAAACAACCAGGCCTTGAACACGCTTCTTGGCGAGGCTGTAAAACCGGTTCCCCTTAACGACGTTCTCGGCAATTGCCTGGATGTCCTCCTGACGTTGAGTTGGCTTTCATTCCTTCCGAAGGCCGGCATCTTCCTGACCCGCATCAATGAATCGGGCGGGAGTGAGCTCGAGCTTGTCGCAGAACGGAATATGGACGCGGCAATCAAGGCGTCCCGCAGCAAGGTCTCGTTCGATCGGTGTCTTTGCGGGCACGGGGCGGAAACAAAATCCAATGTCCATGCTGCCACCTGTATCGGCGGACTGCACGAAACGGCATTCAAAGGCATACAGCCGGACGGGTATTACAATGTCCCCATCGTCTCGCGCGGAGAGACGCTGGGCGTCATCGTTTTCTTTTTGCCGGAAGGCACGAAGTGCCACATCAAGGACATCGCATTTCTCGAACGTGTCGCCGACACCCTCGCCCTCGTTATTCTGCTGAACCGTCAATCAGACGAGCTTTCGCAGAAAGTGACGGAGCTGGACTACCAGAAACTTGCACTCGACGAACATGCGATCGTCAGCATCACCGATACCGACGGCACCATCAAGTATGCGAACGACAAATTTTGCGCGATGTCCGGGTATTCGCAGGACGAATTGATCGGCTCAAACCACCGCATCCTGAAGTCCGGCGAACACTCACCCGAATTCTACCGGGAACTGTGGCGCACCATTGCCAGCGGCCGAATCTGGCACGGCGAAATCAAGAACCAGAAAAAACGCGGAGGATATTACTGGGTTACCTCCACGATCGTTCCCTTCCTCGGCTCCGACGGCAAGCCGTTCCAGTACGTGGCCATCCGCACCGACATTACGGCCGAGAAGAAAAAGGAACAGGAACTTGCAAGAGCGCATGAAGCTGCCGAAGCCGCGAATACGGCCAAGTCGGAATTCCTGGCGACGATGAGCCACGAAATCCGGACGCCGATGACAGGCGTCATCGGGTTTGCCGATCTCCTGCTACAAGAAGAACTGGACGGCAAAAGCAAGGACCTGGTTCACAAGATCAAATCGTCGACACGTTCTCTATTGCGGATCATCAACGACATCCTCGACATTTCGAAACTCGATGCCGGAAAGGTCGAGCTGGAATACATCGACTTCCACCTCCCCTCGTTGATCGCGGAGGTTGTCGATTTCTTTTCGGACGATTACGCCGGCAGAGATGGCAATCCTGTTAAGATTGAAACAGACCTTCCGGACAAACTGCCGCCGGGAATCAATATGGATCCCACCCGGCTTCGTCAGGTGTTGATTAACCTGATCGGCAACGCACGTAAGTTCACGGAAACCGGAACCATTACCGTCAAATGCCGGTTAACTGGTGACGGCACGAGGGAGCCGAAGCTGCATTTTTCGGTGCGCGATACCGGCATCGGCATCAAACCCGAGGTTCTCGGCATGCTGTTTACCGAATTCAAGCAGGGCGACGCCTCGATCACACGAAAGTTCGAGGGCACCGGCCTCGGCCTCGCGATCTGCAAGAAACTGGTTTCCCTCATGCGTGGCGAAATCGGTGCGGCCAGCGTCTACGGGAAAGGAAGCACCTTCTGGTTTTCGTTACCTTACAAACCTGCGCGAACGCCTGTTTCCGTCCCGGACGACAAGAATGTACCGTCCACGTACTTTGCCGCACGGCGTCCGCTTCATGTGCTTGTTGTCGATGACAACAAGATGAACCAGCAGATCGTAACAGCGATCCTGAAAAGCTTCGGCCACACCTTCGAGACGGCTGATAACGGCCGGCAAGCCGTAGAAATGCATGAAGCCAAGGATTTCGACCTCATACTGATGGATGTCCGCATGCCCGTGATGTCGGGAACCGATGCCACCCGGATGATCAGGAAAATGAGCTCCGGAAAGAATGCCGTACCGGTCATCGCCCTCACTGCGGATGCGATGGAGGAGCATCGGAAGGGTTTTTATGAAGCCGGCATGGACGCGGTCGTCATCAAGCCCATCGATATCGCACTGCTGGCATCAACGATGAACATGGCCCTCGGAGAAACGATCAACGTATCCGTCGGCAAGCCGAAGAATGCGCTTCCGGTGAAACCGGCAGACGATACGACTGCCGCAGTTGAAACCACGGCGGCAGTATCGGATTTTCTGAAGAAAATCGGGGCCTCGAATGACATACAAGCGGGGAATCTCCGTCCAGCAAACAAAGAGCCGATCTGACCGGCGTTTAATGAAGCTGAAACTGGACAGGCACCGAAAGCGTCAGTCTGGCGTCGGTGAAGTCGCCCGGGAACGGTGGTAACGGTGACGCACGGCGGATCATCCTCATAACTTCCTCATCGAGCGAGGCATGTCCCGTGCCGCGCAGGATACTCGCCTCCAAGATCGCGCCGCTGCGATCCATCGTGAAATTGAGAACGGCGGTACCTTCGCGCCGCCGCCGTCTGGCGGATAACGGGTATTCCTTGTGCTGCTCGAGCCATGCCTGCAACCGCGCAAAGTAGCTATCGGCGGATCCCGGTCGACCGCCGGAGGACGTGTCTTTGCCGTCACCGGTATTCGACGACTTCTCCGTGCCCGACTTTCCGTCCGACCCGGCGACCGACGGCGCCGAAGTCGAGGGCCTGTCTGCTGGGGGTTTTGCCGCAACCTCCTTTGGCGGCGCCGGCGCAGGCTTTGGCTCAACGGCCTTCACTTCCCGGGGTGGAAGCGGCTTCTTCGGGATACGCGCCGTCACCGTATTTGGCTTCGCCTCCCTGACTGGGATGCTCTCCGCCACCGGTGGTTCAACGGCTTCCACTTCAACCGCTTCCGCCGTCTCGACGGCCTCGACCACTTCCAAAGGCGGAGTCTCCTGCGGCTCTACCGCATCCGTTTCCGGTGCATCGACAGGTTCGACTTCGGGCGGCGGAACTTCGGTCGCACCCGGCGCACCGCCGGCGGTTCCGAACGCCACTTCCATGCCGCCGACACCCAGGTTCGCCGCACCGCTTTCAGCCGGCTTCCAGAGAAGCAGGACGAGCGACCCGTGCGCAACAAGCGCAAGCGCAAACGCGGCCAGCCAATGTCGGCGTCCAATGTTCATTGTCCGGTCCGCACCGAAGTCAGCAGTTTCACCCTCTCGGCCCCCGCCGCCTTGATTTTCTCCAGCAGCCCTATAATCGCGGCCGCATCCGCCGCGCCATCCGCTTTGACGTGAACCGTCCTGTCGCGGCGGCCATCGAGCATGGACCGAACCCGATGCAGCAATTCATCCGCAGCGACATCGGTCCCCGCAAGCAAAAGGCGGCCCTCGGCCGTAACCAGAAGTTGCACCAGCGGCTCGCCGGCTTCACTTTCACTGTCGGAAACAGGCGGTTTGATCTTCACCGGATCGGTTTTCGATAGCTGGCCGGCGACCATGAAGAATATCAGCAGCAGAAATACGACATTGATCAGCGGCATGATACGCTGATCGTTATCGAGGCGCCGCCGAGCGGGCTTGCCGAACGCCATTACGGGGTGCCTCCGGGCGTGACAAATGTCACATCGCGCAGACCGGTCGCGGCGATTCGATCGACGAGATCGATGGCACGTTGCAATTGCACACCCGGTTCGGGCTTCACCAGCAGACGCTGCGCGGGGTCTCGTTGAACGCGGCTGACAAGCGCTTCCATCAATTCATCCTTAGATACCGTGCGGCCACCGAGGCGCATGTCCCCGGCACGGACTTCCAGCAACATCGCGCCTGCCATGTTGCCGGCCCCACCTGCCTTGCCCACGCTCAGGTCGAGCGCACGCCAATCCAGAAACGACGAGGCCAGCATGAAGAACACGAGCAGGATGAACACCACGTCGATTAACGGTGTCAGCGAGATGACGGCCCGGCGGCGCATGACTCTAATCTGCGCCAATTCGGTCTGCGGCGCGTCCGGCATCGCTGCGTATTTGAGCCGGCAGCCTAGAAAGATCAGGCGTGAACATGTTCCGTATGGCGTCACCCATGGCGATTTCCGTGCGTTCGGCCACACGGTCGAGCCACGTAAACACGGCAACGGTCGGAATTGCGACTGCCAGACCGACCGCCGTCGTCAGCAATGCTTCCCATATGCCACCGGACAGGACCGACGGATTGACCTGATTGCCCGCTGCCTCCATCTGCTGAAAGGCCGTGATCATCCCGAGGACGGTACCGAACAGCCCGAGCAGCGGCGCAAGGCTGGCGATCAGTTCAAGCGGCCTCAGGTACGAACGCATCGCTTCGACACGGCGGGCGCCGAACCGCTCCGCTTCGTCGTTGATGTCTTTGTCGGTCAGGTCACCGCGGACGTGACCGCGTAACGCGACCGCAAGGGTCTGCGCCACCGGATTCCGATCCCCTTGCACGCACGCCAGCGCCTCAAGCGGCTTGCCCAGACGCTTCAGCTTGATCGCCCGTTCCACGTTGGTCATCCGGGTCGCACGCATCGACCAGAACTGCCACAGCTTGAGCACGGTGATCGACATCGCAACCACCGACATCACGATCAGTATGGCGACGACGGGGCCGCCAAGAACCAGCAGTTCCCACGCTTCATTCAGCATCGACGCGGCTGTTCCGGGCATGGCCTCTTCGGCCGGAACGGTGCCCGCTTGCGGTGTCATCGTTTCCTGCATCACTCACTCCACTGCATTATTTGATAAACTCGACCGCGCCGCGGGACGATGTCCGGGTCACCTCAAGACACGCCTTCGTTTCCTGCCCCGTGCACGTACGCAGATCGTTCAGCAGAACCCGCTGAATGTTATTGCACTCCAGCTTGCTGACATCGAATAACTTGACGCGCGTTTTGCCTGTCGGCAAAGGCCCACCCTCAACGACCAGCCTGTCAGCGATCACGCCATCCTGATCGAAAAAGACCAGATCCGGCTTGAAACTCTCGATCGCGCTGCCGGTACCGTTGCTGAACACCATATACACACGGCAAGCCTTACCGGCGGTCTCGAGCTTGTTCAGTTCAAGGGTGATTGCACCGTCCGCCCGGGCCAGCCCGGTGCCAAGCAACACCAAGGCGACGCCCAGAAGCGGTCGCAAGGTCGGTTTGAATAAACTCATAATACTCCGGTCTTCTCCAGGTCATGCGTGCCGCATGTACGCACGCCAAAACATGCGGCATATCGCAGCCGCTTACTTCCTCTGAATAGACGAACCGGCCATCGCTATTTTCACCCAGGCCGGTGAATCATTTTTCCCCGACATTGGCTTCGGGCAGAAAATCCTCGCGCGACAGTTCCGCCGCAAGGTTCTCGGGCATGCCTGAAACCCATTCGTATTCAAGCTCTTCACGCCAGGCAAACTTGATCAGGTGCTTATCGAGAATACTCTTGATCATCGGGATCGCCCGGTCTTCCTTTGCCAGACAATAGAAGGCGAGATGTTGCTCATTCGCATTCATCAGACACCGTCCCGGCGGAAAGGCGACCCGCCCTTCCTCCGGCGAATAGCTCACGGTGACCTTGTGCGCGAAGTGTTTGCACAATTGCTGCAGGTATTTCTGCGCGTGGTCGGTTTTGATACTCGTAGAAAAAGTCGTCATGTCTCCCCCATTGCCGCTAAACGCTGACGCCATCCGTGACGAGGTAAGGCCGACCCTGCGAGCAGGTCTCGATCCGGCCGTCGACCCCGTACGCATGCACCAGCGTCTCAGGCGTGACCGCTTCGCCAGGTGTGCCGAACGAAAGGACACCGGTTCCGCTCAACATCATCACCCTGTTGCAGTGACGCATCGCCAGATTGATATCGTGCAATGCCATCAGGCAGATGCCACCGTTCGAGGCGACAATCCCGCTGATGACGTCAATGACGTTCAATTGCCAGCGCAGATCCAACGCACTGGTCGGCTCGTCCAGCAGCAGCAAGCGCGGCTGACGCACCAGCGCCTGGGCCAAACCGACCGTCTGCCGTTGTCCGCCCGATAGTTTTCCGAGCGCCTGAAACGCGAGATGCCGGATACCCAGTTGCGCGAATACATACTCAACCGCGCTTTCCGCCTCTACATCCCGCATGTCGGGGCGAACCGCGCGGCAGGCGCTCATCACGGCCTCATAGGCAATCAACGTCGTCGCCTGCGGCAATGCCTGGGGTAGATACCCGATGGCACCTGCACGCTTCAGGTAAGGCATCTCGTCGACACGCTCGCCGTCCAGATGAACCAGTCCCCGATAGGGTTGAAGCCCCGCAAGCGCGCGCAGGAAGGTCGACTTACCAACCCCGTTGGGGCCGAGCACGCCAAGGACCGTGCCGTCTTCCAGCAGAGGCACCGTCACATCCGCGAGCACTGGGCGCCCGCCATATCCGACAGTAACGCGGTCGATAGACAACGCCGACATCACGCCCGCCTTTTCTGCGTCATGACCAGCACGAGAAACAGCGGAATACCGATCAAAGCAGTTACAATGCCATCCGGGATGAGAATACCCGGCACCAATGTTTTCGCGACCAATGATGCTGCGGACAGGATAAACGCCCCCGCCAGCGCGCTGCCCGGCAGATAAAAACGGTGGTCTTCGCCGAACGCCAGACGCGAGATATGCGGCCCGACCAATCCGATAAAACCGATGACGCCGGTAAACGAGATCGCAATCGCCGTCAACAGACTGACACGGAGCAGTACGAACGTGCGCAACCGGTCGACTGCGACGCCGAAGCTGCGCGCCTGCTCTTCACCGCCGCGAAGCGCCGTCATCTGCCACATGTGCCGGAGCGACATCGGCAGGCAGAACAGGAATACAGCGCCGACGATTCCGACCTTCTCCCACGTCGCACGCGACACCGAACCCATTGTCCAAAACACGATCTGTTGCAGACTGTCGTCATTGGCAACAAACTGGATCAGCGATACCGCCGCATCCATTGCGAACACTGTCGCGATCCCGAACAAAATCACCGTATCCACCGTGGCACCGAACGCGCGCGACAGGTACTGAATCATCAGGATCGATGCCATTGCGCCGGCGAAGGCGAATACCGGCAGGATATAGTTCTCTGCGATTCCGAGTGCGCCGACGTTGAACACGATCGCCAGAGAAGCGCCGACCGTCGCGGCGTGCATCACACCGAGCGTCGAGGGGCTCGCCAAAGGATTATTGAGGACTGTCTGCATTTCAGCGCCAGCGAGTCCCAGGCAGGCTCCAACAACGACCGCCAGCATGGCAAACGGCAGCCGCACATCCCATAGGATCACGCGCTGTGCTGCATCGAGACTGTCCGGGTTCACAAGTCCGCCGACGACTTCACCGACACTCATGCCCGACGGACCGGTTCCAATATTGAGAACGACGCTCAGAACGACCGCCAGCGCCAACACCCCCAGCCACACCGCACGGCGAAGAAAAATGGCACGATACTGCAGCGCCAGCGAAGCACTGCCTTGTCCATCTTCCCGGTCGTCAAGCACCGCTTCACTCATTCAGCGTCCACTCCGGTCCAGTAGACACCATCGACCGGCATTGGCTGAAAACGCGAAAAATATCCAGCTAGCGTATCCGCCGGCTCCAGATCGGCGAACAGTTCCGGGTGGAACCACTTCGCCATCGCCTGAATGGCGGCGACATGCATCGGCGTATTGTAGAAATGGTGCCAGATGGCGTAGGCGCGCGACGCCTTGACCGCCTCGAGTTCGGAAATCACAGGTCGTTGCAGGACCTGAACGAGTGATTCCTTCGCTACGTTCGCAGGCACGCCGGCGCCCAATATCACCCGCCCCTTGTCGGCGTTGCCGGGAAGATGGTTCCCGATTGCCGTGGCGATATAAAATTCCGGCTGTTCTGAAATAAGGTACTCGGCGTTGACGATCCCGTGAGTACCGGGAATTTTCTTGGCAACGATGTTGTCGCCGCCAGCCCAGTCGATGAACCGCCCCATCACCTGGTTCCCGATCGTCTCGCAACATTGATCACGCAGGCCGACGCGAATTTCCATGAAAACACGTGGCCGGCGCGTCACCGATTTCAAACGATCCGCAACGATATCCAACTGTTCTTCGTAAAAGGTCAGAAATTCCTCAGCCTTATTCTCCCGCCCAAGGATCGTACCGAGCAGGCGCATGCTCTTCGGCGTGTTGACGAGCGGGTCGATCCTGAAGTCAACGACGATTACCGGGATTCCAGCGGCATTCAGGCGAGCCAGGATTTCCTTATCCCTTGCACCCGGACCATGTGCACTCCCCAGCCCGAATATCGCAACATCGGGTTTAACGCCGATGGCATGCTCGGAACTGAACGAGGCTGCACCGCCGGCGCCTATTTCCTCGATCTCGGAAATCTTGGGGAACCGCTTCAGGTACTGCGCATAAGTCGCCGGGTCGAAGCGCCTGAAATCGGCCATCATCGCATCGACCAATCCGGCCGGGTCGTTCGGCTCCAGGATTGCCAATGTCGGCAGAAACCGGCCTTCGCCGAGAATAACGCTCTTGACCGGCACATTGATTGTTACGTTTCGACCGGCAACGTCCGTGACCGTGACTTCCCCCGCTGCCGCGGCGTGCGCAAAGCAAACAACCGCAACAATGAGTGCCGCAAGTGAACCCGGTCGCTTCATCTGCTTCGTCCCCACCAGCTTTGTTTGATCAGTATTTGGATGGCACTTCAGAAAGCGCGCACACCGGCAATCTCAGGCGAACCGGTTCCAAATTCGGAGGAACGGGATAGCGCATTGAGAATGATAATTAATATAATTAATGCCCCCGAACGCTCCAGAAATGCGGCGTTTGGGAAATCAGCAAAACCATTTGCGCAAACTGCGGCTATCGATATCTGCATGGAGGACCGCTGTAATGCATTACCGGAGCGGACACATTATCGATGCCCCCGCCCCGGCCGCGCATCGCTCCCCCAAAAAACGATGCACAAATGCTGTGGTACCTGTTTAGAAATCGAGCTTGGCGGACACCAGGAACGTTCGGCCCGGTTCGTTGAACGGCTGTGCCGTACCGAAGAACGTTGAAGCTTCCACGATCGAAACATTCGAACGGTCGGCGTAGGTGTGGTCGAACAGGTTCTTGACATCCGCCCTCAGGCTTAAGCCGGGCACGTGCTCGGGCGCCCACTCAACATGAACGTTGGACACGAAGTAACCATCCAACCCGGACCCGGTTGCGCCTAGTTGTGTCTCGTCCGGCAACATTGCTTCGTTGGTCGTCCCCATCGTCAAACCATATTCGGGCATCTCGTGAAAAACCTCCAAAGTGAAGGATTCCCCGGTATCGGTGCCTTGATAGTCGGCAGAGCGGTTTTCCAGATAGCTCCCGTTGACGCGAAGATTGTTTGCGGAAAAGCCAGCGCGGACGAAACTGTAACCGAACGTGTATTTTGCGGTGACGTTAAACCCTCGAGAATCAATTCGAGCATAATTGAAGCGATCCGAGTCATTCAGGAGCGGCGCATTTCGTATAACGGTCGAGTATGCATGGCCGTCGATGGTAAACCCAGCAGCATCAAACACGATGCCGACCTTAAAGTTATCGGACTGAGCTGCTTCCACCCCGCCGTTCGGTCCGCTGTATGAATTATCGCTGTTAAACAACGCAACCTCTCCAAGCGGTAGAGCGCCATACGCGGTACCTGCTCCGGCATAAACCATCACGGGTTCAAGCAGATCATACTCCACGTTCAAGTTTGCGCTTGCGCCGTTATCCGTCTGAATCGCATCAGCATGACCTTCAAGGCGGCTTAAATCGTAACGCGCCCCAACAGAAGTTCGAAAATCGTCAGTCCATGACGATCTCGCTTGCACGAAAACACCGCCATTCAGCGCAGTTTCAGTGGCGCGATATCCATCTCTCCCCCCCTTGCCGACATCCCGGAAAAAGTCCAATCCCGTGGTGATCTTGCCGTAGTCTGTCGAAAAGGTGTTGGAGGCTTTACCGTTCAGCGTTTGGATATCCGCGTAAAGCGTTCTTGTGAAGAGAGCGGCGCCAGTGCTTGACGTGTTGATCAAATCCAAACGCGTGTTCGTATAAGCCAGCGTGGCTTTTGGATTCCACATCGCTGTCGGCGTTTCGTCACCGAACGACAATGTGTAGTTCTGCCGTCGATATTCAGTCGGCGCAGCAAGACCGCGGCCAAGACTGAAGTCAGGACGCGCCGGGCGCTGCCCGATATCGTCAAAATGGTTCGCCGTCGCCTTCAACCGATAGCCATTGTCGGCGGTATAACCAAGTTTAAAGAGAAGACTGTTCGCACCCGGGTCGCTCCCTTGGACGTCCAGCCCATCACCGTCTTTGTAAGCATGACCGTCTTCGATGGAGCCATAAGCCATTATATCGGCATTTCCGGCACGCCCCGCGACCGTCAATTGCTCCTTATGGCCGTCGGTGTTTTCGTTGTAGGTAAGCTTTCCGAACCCCCCGAACACATCCCCTGGGGCAACAAAATGCCGACCATCCTTGGTTTCCATGGAAATTGTCCCGCCGAGAGCGCCCGGGCCGGCGTCGGCCGGCGCCACGCCGGTTTCGACCTTGACCGAATGCAGCATCGTCGGGTCCATCACCGTGGTCCCAATGTGGTGATAAGTTTTATTGGCCTGACGCGCCCCATCGAGGTCAACAGCGAGGTTCGTGTCTTCAACCCCGTTGACATGGATTTGCTGCGAGATGCCGATAGGAGAACTGACTGTTACGCCGGGTTCCTGGCGGAACACGTCGCGCATTGACTGGGGGTTAATTCGGCCAAGGTCTTCAGTATTGAGTTGCACGCCACCGGTAATGACATCGGCTTTAGCATCAATGGCGATCGGCGCCAAAAGAATGGCGTCATCCGTTTTCTCGTCGTCCTTGGTTTGAGCAACCTGCACTTCCGGTGTGACGCCGACCGTCAAACGATCATCGGCCAAGCTCTCGCCGCAGATCAGGACAATGGCCGTCCCCGCCAGCATTGCCATGCGCCAGCCAGCTGCCGGCCGTTGCGACAGATACAATCCCCGCCGCCCATGCGGGTTACGTTGCTCGCTCATCTTTCCCCTCACTTTGTATAAGGTCTTGCTTAATTGAGAATGATTATTAATATCAGCGTAATGATTACGCCTCCAGCAGAGTGGCATCTGCAAAATCACAAAAGATGTTTGGGGCAGTACAGATGGCAAAACCGGCATGAACCGACGAAACCACAAGATTGGGAACGTACGGCAGCGGCACAGGCAGCCCGCCGTGCCGGATGCCGTGGTAACAGGACATATGCTCACGCAACTGGTGCGCTCATCCGGCCGCGGCTACAAGATCGCCACACCGCAAATCGGCGACAATGACATCGTCATTCACGGCAGTCTGAAGAACTATCGTTGCCACAGCGGGTTGCGGGTGCATGCCACCGATACGCTGGAGGCGCACGACCTGGACACACAAACGATCGTGAACCCGGAGCTCACCATCGCCGTTTTTCTGGAAGGCGTGGTCGAAATGGAACTGGACGGGAAACGGATCGAGCTCGGCGCGAAAGCCGCACCGCTTGGCCATGCATGGACGATCACGCGGGCCGTGCCCAGCAGGCGGATGTCTAAAAAAGGGATGCGGATCCGAAAGGTGCTGGTTTCTGCGCCACACGACTGGATCAGATCGTATCTCGACGACTTGCCGGACGACGGGGCCGCAATTGCTTCGTTTATGGAAACGCACCGGAAGGAGCTTCGCTGGACACCTTCCAAGCGGGCGTTGGCACTCTGCGAGCAGATACTGAATCCGCCCACCGCACCACAAGTGATCCAGCGCATGAACATCGAAAGCAAAGCGATTGAAATATTCTCCGAGGGCCTTTCGGCGATCGCGGGACTGGCCGGCGCAGACGCCACGACGGATGCCTCGGTCCGCGCCATCAACCGGGCGCAGGCCGTGCGCAGCTATGTTCTCGAACACATCGAAGACGACCTGTCGTTGCGGCAGATCGCCCGCGATTTGGGCCTGAGCGTGGAGTCCATGCAACGCGCGTTCAAGGCTGCTTACGGCGGCACCATCGTCGATTTCATCCGCGAGTACAGACTGCATCAGGCCCGACAGGCTCTCGTCTCCGAAGGGATCAGTATCAGTGAGGCCGCTTATCGGGCCGGCTACTCGAACCCGGCGAACTTTTCGACGGCCTTCAAAAAATTGTTCGGGCTGACGCCTTCAGATGCGAAGAACTAGGTCACGCCGTCAAGTGACATGCGCCCGGCCGCGGTCTATAAATCCAATATGAAAGCGGGCAACAAGACGACCGGCGCCAGACTTCGCATCGTGCTCAAACCGGGGATCGCCATCGGCCCGGGAAAAGCCGATATTCTCTCCGGAATTCGGGAAACCGGCTCGATCGCTGCCGCCGGGCGACGCATGGGTATGAGCTACAAGCGGGCCTGGACGCTGGTCGAGGCCATGAATGCTTTTTTCGATGAGCCCATGGTGGAAACGAGCCGCGGCGGCAATGCCCGGGGCGGCGCATCGCTGACCCCGACCGGGGACAAGGTGCTGGACAGCTATCGCCGCATGGAGGCCCTCACCGACAGGGCCATCGCCAAGGAAATGGCCAAGTTGCAAAGGGCTCTCCCCGATATCTCCAATCGGAAATAGCGGTTGAAACCGCGACATACCACCGATATGGTCATCTGACTATTTCGGAGTGCCGCTGTGCCTGAAATCGCCAAGCTCCGCCTCGCCGGCGCCGTTGTGTTTTTGCTGACGACACTGTCCCTGACCACGGCCACTGTCGCCGCAGAGGCGCATATTGCGGTGGCTGCCAACTTTACCGATGCCGCCCGTGAAATCGGCCGACTGTACCAAGAGCGGCGTCCGCATCGGGTCATATTCAGTTTTGCATCGACCGGAACCCTCTACACACAAATCAGTCAGGGTGCGCCGTTCGATGTGTTCCTGGCCGCCGATCACGAACGCCCGCGAAAAGCCGTGGATGAAGGACTTGCCGTACACGGAAGTACCTTCACCTATGCGATCGGCAAAATAACGCTCTACTCTCGCGATGCCGATGCCGTATCCGGCCGTGAAACACTGACACGCGGGAATATCGACAGGATTGCACTGGCCAATCCGCTCACAGCGCCATACGGCGCCGCCGCTATGCAGGCGATGCAGGCGATCGGCGTCCTCGACACGCTCACGCCAAGGTTCGTGTATGGCAACAGTATCGCCCAGACATTCCAGTTCGTCGAAACAGGCAACGTGAATCTAGGCTTCGTTGCCCGCTCCCAGGTGGCCGGTCGCACTGGCGGCTCGTCCTGGGATATCCCGCAGAACCTTTACCAACCGATCCGGCAGGATGCCGTTTTGCTGAAGCGCGGCAGCAGCAACCCGGCGGCGCGAGAATTTATCGACTTTCTGCATAGCGCCGAGGTAAGGGCGGTTGTCGGAAAGTACGGTTACGGTTCGAGCGAATAAGGCGGCGCGCACCATGCCTGAACTCGCCGAACTCTGGTCCCCGATCCGCCTTACGATAGCATTGGCGTCCATCACCACGCTTGCGCTGCTAGTCATCGGCACACCGATTGCCTGGTGGCTCGCTCGCTCCAGGAGCAGGTTCAAGGAAGTCGTTGCGACCGTCGTGGCACTCCCGCTTGTGCTGCCGCCGACGGTACTCGGTTTTTATCTACTGGTGGCACTCGGCCCCGACGGACCGGGCGGCATGATCGCCGGCCTCTATGGTGCGCGCTCACTGGCATTTACTTTCGAAGGCTTGGTCATCGGCTCGGTGTTCTATTCCATGCCTTTCGTCGTGCAGCCGATCCGGAACGCGTTCGAGTCCTTCGGCGACCGGCCACTAGAAGTCGCCGCGACGTTACGCGCATCACCGTGGGACGCATTCTGGTCGGTTGCCGTGCCGCTGGCGCGCCCGGGTTTCGTCACCGGCGCCGTTCTCGGGTTCGCCCACACGGTCGGCGAGTTCGGCGTCGTCCTGATGATCGGCGGCAACATTCCCGGTGAAACGCGCGTGCTCTCCGTCGCCATTTACGACTATGTCGAGACCCTGCAATGGGCCAAGGCTCATATCCTCGCGGGGGGCATGCTGGTGTTTGCCTTTGTCGTTATTTTCTCCATGACAATGCTGCAAAAACGTTTCACGAGGCCCGGCGAATGACCCCCGGTGCAACAATTGACGCATCGTTCCGAGGCCGTCTCGGGTCGTTCGATCTCGATGTCGCCTTCACCGCCCCGGCTTCAGGAATTACCGCGCTCTTTGGCCAGTCCGGCTGCGGTAAGACCAGTGTGCTTCGCTGCGTTGCCGGGCTGACACGGTTGCCAGGCCGTCTCACGGTCGGTAACGGCGTCTGGCAGGACGACAATACCGGCACGTTCCTGAAACCATACCGGCGACCGATCGGCTACGTCTTCCAGGAGGCCAGCCTGTTCCCGCATCTTTCCGTCCGCGGCAATCTGACATACGGTGCCCGGCGCGCATCCAACGGCGGCGCAAACGAGCTTGTATTCGATGACGTCGTCGATCTATTGGGCATTGCGCCCTTACTTGGCCGCGCACCGGACGCCTTGTCCGGCGGCGAACGTCAGCGGGTCGCGATCGGCCGCGCCCTCTTGACGCACCCCAGCCTTTTACTGATGGATGAACCCCTGGCCGCCCTCGACCGTTTCGCAAAAGAAGAAATTCTTCCCTACCTCGAAGCCGTTCAGGACAACCTCGCACTCCCAATCCTCTACGTCAGCCACGACATGTCCGAAGTCGCGCGACTGGCGGCGCACATGATCGTTCTCAACAGGGGCCGCAAGGTTGCCGAAGGAGAAGTCGGGGCCGTACTGGAACGCCTGGATCTGCATCCGGCGACCGGCCGCTTCGAGGCCGGAGTCATCGTGTCCGCCCGAGTGATCAGCCACGATGCCGATCTGAAAATCACGCGGGCCGATCTTTACGGACAACCGATCGAAATTCCGATGGTCGACGCCGACCCCGGCCATGAAATCCGGCTTCGTGTCCGGGCGCGCGATGTATCCCTGGCAATCGAACGGCCGAGAGGAATTAGCATCCGCAATGTCGTTGCCGGGTCTGTCGCAGAGATCAACGAGGAAGCGAACACCGCATATGCCGAGACACTTGTCGACATCGGCGGCGCACGAATTCGTGCGCGAATCACGCGGGCGTCGATCAGGGACTTGAAGCTTACCGAAGGTAGCCGCGTTTACGCGCTGGTGAAGGCCATCACATTCGACCGCCGCGCCTATGCCGGCGAGTTGCGCTGATTTCCGGCAACACGGGGTGCGCCGGGCATGCAGAGGCACATGGCCGTGCTATAACGATTTAGCAAGAACCGTAATCTATTTCTTGGTGCACGTGTCGTGCACTGGAGTGGGATTTTCGTGACAAAATCGGCCGTCGTCATTGACCAGGAAGCGAGAAAGACGTTCGAGTCGAACCTCGATGCCTTCAAACGTTATAACCCGCATCTATACGCGCCTTTGCGATCGCACAAGCCGCGGGCCCGGATTGTTGTCGGTGACGACGGCGCGCTTGATGTTGTGGATGGCGAGAAAAGTATGTACGGCGGTGATGCGATCGCCTTCGTGCGCGAACGTCTGGCCGCCTTCGACGCCAGCCCCATTCACATTGCGACGTCGCCGCCCGAGACCGGCACTTTCGACAGGTACGTAAACCCGTTCGTTGCCGACATGAAGCGCGGCGCGCAAGCGGCAGGCATCACATTCCATAGCGGCCTGCCAACGTCCTAGCCGTTCAATCTCTTTATTTTCGGTGTCGGGCTCGGCTTTCATATCGACCATTTGATAGAGCGCCACACACCGACATTTACCCTCGTGACCGAGCGCGACCTGGATATTCTTTACCAATCGCTGTTCACTTTTGACTGGGCGACGGCGCTTGAGCGCGCCTTCAAGTCGGGTGGCGGGCTTTATGTCTCAGTCGAAAGCGAAACAACTCTGACCGTCGCCAATATCAACCAGATCATTTCCGAAAACTGCCCGGCCGAGCTGGACGGTACGCCGTGTTTCATTTTCTCGGACGAGGAATACGCGACCATCGTCCTCCAGCAGGTCCTTGCAAACGGCCCGCTGATGCTGGCCGGGCTGGGGTACCTGTTCGACGAAACCAAGATGCTGCGCAATACGTACGTCAATCTTCGCGGCAAGAACAGCAAACTGATCAAGCGGCGCGAGAAACCGGCGTTGGACGCGCCGGTATTCGTCATTGGCGCCGGGCCGTCACTCGACAACGATTTCGACGTCATCAGAGAGTGGCAGGGCCGGGCGATCATTATTTCCACCGGCACGGCGATCCGGTCGCTTCTTGTGCACGGCATCCGGCCCGACCTGCACGTCGAGATGGAGAATATGCACGTCTATTCCTCCCTCAAGCTGCTCTCCGAAGAGTACGATCTCTCGGGAATCTGCCTTGTCGTCTCGACAACGATCGAACCGCACATCGTTTCCTTCTTCGACGAGGTTCTTTTTTACTTCCGGCAATGGACGTCGCCTTATCCGCTGTTCTGCGAGTCGCCGCTGAACACGCCGCGCCGTCGCCGAACTTTTCCGCGGCAGCATCGACATGTTTCTGATCTGCGTTCGGTATTACCTCGGCCGCGTTTCGCCCGCCGGCAAACAGACCGCATTCGCCGCCATCATTGCCACTCGGTTCGAAGAGCAACTGGCGTGGGTGCGCGACGCTGCTCTGGACGTAATCGATCATCCGGAAAACATTCGTCCAGCCAAAGAAAGCGGCGCATGGGAGGAAAAGGATGTGATCGAGGAGACCAGTTACACTTGGGGCAACGTGTCACGGAACGAGCCCTGCCCCTACGGCTCCGGCAAGCGGTACAAACACTGCCACGGGGCTGGTTGACCGGCGCGTCGGTCGCAAAGTGCACTCGACCCAAAAACAGCCCCCGAGTGATGCCCCCGGGGGCTTTTTAATTGGTTGCGGGAGGCAGGATTTGTCGGCCTTCGCTGACGCTTGGCACGTCCGCTGCGTCGCTACGCTCCTTGCGCAGAGCCTTGATAAAACGGTCTTTTAGCCTGTTTTATGAGCTTCACTTCCATATGCGCCCGGCAATAAATATGCGAAGACCCGCCACAAGGGCGGGTCTTTGCATATTGGTTGCGGGAGCAGGATTTGAACCTGCGACCTTCAGGTTATGAGCCGTGATATGGTCATTTCTCAGCATTTCTAAAAATTCCGCAGAAACACTCTAACCAGTTGATATTACTGGACTATTTTAGAAATCACTTTACGCTGTCATTCGATCGGTTGCTCGCCGAAACCAGCCCTCATGATTCCACTATGATTCCAGGGATTAAGAGCAGCGCAGCGATCATCGAGAGTTAATCAGCCGCAAAGAGGTGCCATATGCCTAAAATCACCAAACGCCTTGTCGAGTCTGCTAAGCCGCAAGATAAGGATTATATCATCTGCGATGACGACCTTGCTGGGTTTGCCGTTCGCATTTTACCAAGTGGCCGTCGTTCTTATATCGTTCAATACCGGATCGGCAATCGTTACAGACGCATGAGCCTGGGAGCCCATGGTGTCCTCACTCCCGAAAAAGCCCGTCGCATGGCATTCAAGGTTTTGGCAGCCGTCAAGGACGGAGAAGATCCTGCTGGCGAACGTTCCCGAGCCCGAAAAGCCTGTACGGTGAAAGAGCTGGCAGAGCGTTTCGACCAAGAACATATTTCTGTCCGTCTGAAGCCAGGCACTGCCACAGAATACCGACGCAACCTTCGCCGTTTCATATTGCCAGCCCTTGGACGCCTGAAGGTCTCCGATGTAACACGGGCCGACATCGCCAAATTTCATCATGATTTACGCCACATCCCTTACCAGGCAAATCGGAACCTTGAGCTGATCTCAAAAATGTTCTCAATGGCAGAGATATGGGGAATGCGGCCTGAAGGTTCCAATCCACGGCTACACATCAAAAAATACCCAGAAGAAAAACGCGAGCGCTACCTCAGCCAGAAAGAGCTGAGCGATCTCGGTTCAGTGCTAAACGAAGCCGAAGAAATAGGTGTCGATGATATCTATGCTATTTCTGCTATCCGCCTCCTGATTTTTACCGGCTGCCGCCTCAACGAAATCATGTCACTCAAATGGACAGAGGTTGATTTCGACAACAGCTGCCTACGACTATCTGATTCAAAGACCGGCGCACGAGTTGTCCATCTCGGCCCCCCTGCCCTTGATCTCCTTAAAAACCTCAAACGGCAGCCAAAGAACCCATGGGTTATCTGCGGCAAAATCCCAGGAACCAATCGCAAAGAGATCCAGAAATTCTGGCAACGGATCCGCAAGCGGGCTGGCATTGAAGACGTCCGCATCCATGACCTACGACATTCATTTGCCTCCAAGGCCGTCGCACAAGGGATGAGCCTGCCCATGATTGGTAAGCTTCTAGGGCACACTCAGGTTCAAACTACTGCTCGTTATGCGCACCTCGCGGCAGATCCGATTCTTGCCGCCGCCACTAAGGTTTCTGAAAACATTTCAGGCCTTATGCATAAAGACACTACCTAACCGGAGGTAAATAACCTCAATTTCAACCGCCTCCTCGTAATCGTGAGTAATGATGCGAAATTTTGAATATTTTTGTATTGAGGAAGGGGGCATCAATACAATCATCTGTTTGTTCAGGCTTCGAAGATTCTTCATGAGCAAAAACAAATGATATGGGTCTGTTGGGCTTGGTTCGAAATAGAAGCTTTCATACCGAGTTCGTGCTTCATCATCTTTGGCATGAACGAGAAGAGTTCGAATACCAGCAATATCGGCAGCTTGAAGTGTACGCAATAAGGCATCTTTAAGAAACGCTCGGCCCAATCCTTTTCCTTGTTCGTCACGATCTATGGCTAAACGCGCCGACAACATCACTGGAATAGGATGGTGCTCTTGCCCTTTGGTCACACGGGCAGGTGATACATCGTAATCAACAGAGTCTACCGCCAAGCTGTAGATACTGTTTTCCCCTCGAAATACCAAATAGGTTTGAGCACCACCTGACTTCTGATTGATCAGGGGACTACTCGATCCGTTTCCGCCAATTTGACCAGCTACAAGGGATTTATCCAAATACGGGAATGTCAACGAGGCTTTGAATTACGAAAATATGGCGGCCTTTCATAGAGCGCCTTACGCTACTATCTGCCTTCGACTAAACTGAAGATTTGATCATGGTATTTGCTCCGATGCGCCGCTTCGTATTATGCTGTAGAGGTTCTTCGACATCTCCGACCGCAATTCATAGACGTGAATGAGACACTCCTGTCTCGAACACTATGAACATTCCTAAACCTAACGTAACCGTGCCGATCCCGCCTTGAAGCAAGTTGTTGGCCCACGAAATGGTCCGCGCGGTCCAGCTGAGCGGCACGGCGACAATCACCGAGAGGCCTGCCATACCGACAATTGACCCGAATCCAAAAGTCACCACGTAAAACAGCTTGAAACCCGGATCGTCAATTTGACTGGCGGCCAGCACGACCAACACGGCCGAACCTGCCATTCCGTGCACCATACCAACCATAAGGGTACGCCATCCGCTGATCGGGCTGTGGGCGTGGTCGTGAGGATGGGCCGCGTGGTCATGGCTGCTGTTTATATTCTCGCCGGCATGGGAATGGGCGTGCCAATGATGCGAGCTGTCAGCATGTTTGTGAACGTGAAAATGGATGCGCTGGCTCACCATTCGCCACAGAACCTGGCCACCCAAGATAACCAGCATGGCACCGACGGCAAACTCCAACCAATTTGCCACGGCACCGTCGATATTCGAGCCCAGGACGATCGCCGTACCGGCAACGACTGCCAAAGTACATGTATGCCCCACACCCCAAACGGCACCATGACGAACGATCCGACGCCACGAGCGTTCGCCACTGACCAATGAGGACACGGCTGCCAGGTGGTCGGCTTCCAGCGCATGCTGGAGCCCGACTGCCAGCCCCAATAGCAGAACACCCCCCAAGGTCAGATCGAGTTCCACCGCCGCTGTCCCTTCCGTCCGGCTTCCCTACTCGGCAGCCTGAATCGTGCCGGAGACACCAATCTCGGCCAGCAGCCAGTCGTACCAAACGTCCAAACCTTCGCCGTTAGTCGCCGACACCTGAAAGACCTTGATGGCTGGGTTGATGTCCCGCGCAGCCTGAATGGCGGCGTCCACATCAAAGGTCACGTAGGGCAACAGATCAATTTTATTGATTACCAAAATGTCGGAGGCCGCGATCATATGCGGATACTTGGCGGGTTTGTCCGCCCCTTCCGTCACCGATAAAATCGCGACCTTCGCCCGCTCCCCTAGATCAAACAACGCCGGGCAGACCAGGTTCCCCACGTTCTCGATCAGCAGCAGGGAGTTTTCCTGCGGGTCCAGCTGCTCCATTCCTTTCTGAACCATGTCAGCTTCCAGATGACAGCCCGTGCCCGTATTCACCTGCACACAGGCAGTCCCCGTCGCCCTGATCCGCTCAGCATCATTGAGGGTTTCCTGATCCCCCTCGATCACCGCCATCGGTATTTTGTCTTTCAAGTCCGTCAAAGTGCGTTCCAGCAAGGTCGTCTTGCCGGATCCCGGAGAGCTGACCAAATTCAACGCCAGAATATTTTTAGCCTTGAGCCAGCCCCTATTCTCGGCAGCCAACTTGTCGTTCTTACCCAGAATGGCCGCTTCCAACTCGACACTTTCCGACGCCCGATGCATGTGCGTATGGGAATGCCCCGGTCCATGATCATGACCGTGCTCATGGTCGTGGTGATGATGATGCGAATGATCATGCCCGTGATCGTGGCTATGGTCATGACTGTGGTCGTGATGATGATCATCATGTGAATGGGTATGGCTATCCCCACCCTGCTCTTTATTCTCCAGACCGATATCCATCTTGGTCACGGTAACCGTGCCGCTGGAACAACCGCATACGCCACACATCAGCTTGCCTCCCTCGTTTGTTCAATTGCGTCTTCATCTGTTTCTTCAAGAAATTCGAAATGTTTAATGATCAAATCGTCACCCCCTTTGCGGTCCAAAGCTTTGGAACCGCATTTCGGGCATGGTTCAATCAAGGTGGCCAAGAGGAACTGTTCGCCACAGTCCCGGCAGCTTGCATCAGCCATGACCTCAACGATTTCCAATGTCGCCCCTTCCAAGGGCGTACTCTTGGCGCAAACATCAAAACAGAACTCCACAGCGTCCGGCAGGATGGCTGACAACTTGCCGATCTCGACGACGACTTTGGTCACCCGACGGCCCGCCGCGCGCTCTGCGACGATGCTGACGATGTTTCGGGTGATCCCAAGTTCATGCATCGACCCGCGCCCTCAACAAATCCGCGGCAATTGTTCGCCGACCAGCATGTCGACCACGCGCCTGCCACCGAACAAGGTTTCCATCACCACGGTCCCGGCAGGCGCCTCACAGATTTTACCAATGACGACACTGTCCTGACCGTCTTCGTGAGTCCGCATGGCTTGCAGGACTGCGTCCGACATGTCCCCCGGCACGACGACAACTATTTTTCCTTCGTTCGCCAGATAGAGCGGATCGAGCCCGAGAATTTCGCACACCCCGGTAACTTCGGCCCGCATGGGAATACTCTGTTCGTTCAACAGCACGCCGACACGACTATCTTCCGCGACCTCGTTCAGCACACTGGCAATGCCGCCTCGCGTTGCATCCCGAATGGACCGCACTTCCGGACATATATTGATAATGGCGTCTATTAAGCCGTTCAGGGGACCGCAGTCGCTTTCAATATCCGCTTCCAGCGCCAGGTCGCCACGGGCGTTCAAAATCGCTGCGCCGTGGTCCCCCAATACCCCATTCACGATCACGACGTCGCCGGGCTTGGCATTGGCCGATGAAATGTCCAGGCCTTCCGGAATGACCCCGATCCCGGCCGTATTGATGAAGAGTTTGTCCGCAGCGCCATGGTGGACGACCTTGGTATCTCCGGTGATGATGCGCACCCCCGCTTTTTCCGCGGTTTCCTGCATGGACCGGGCGACCCGGCGCAGCGTTTCCACCGGCAGGCCTTCCTCGATGATCATCCCGCATGTCAGATAGAGTGGTTTGGCGCCGGAAACGGCCAGATCGTTGACTGTGCCGGCAACAGCCAAGGTCCCGATGTTACCGCCCGGGAAGAACAAAGGATCGACGACAAAGCTATCCGTCGTCAGGGCCAGCCGGTCCCCCTGCGCTGACAAATCTGACATGAGCAATCGGGCCTGATCTTCCAAGACACCATCGTCCGGTTCACCGAACGCGTCCAGGAATGCATCGTCAATCAAATCACGCATGGCTTTGCCGCCGGCACCATGGGCCAAAGTGACCTTGTCTACGTTGACCTTGCCTCGGCGTCGTGTGCGATCTGAGGTCGCTTTCTTGCTCATCTCGTTCATGCGACGCTCCTCGCACCCTGGTCCGCAGACTCTTCTGCGACATCTGAATTTTCAGCCATGGTCTTTAAATCAAGGCGGCCATATTGGTAATAGGCCGCACAGGCCCCCTCCGAGGAAACCATCAAGGCGCCCAAAGGCGTTTCGGGCGTACAGGCGCGACCAAACACCTTGCAGTCCCAGGGCTTGATCACGCCTTTCAGCACCTCGCCGCATTGGCAGGATTTCGGGTCGGCAATCTTGATGTCCGGGACAGAGAATTTTTTCTCGGCATCAAACCGGACATATTCTTCACGGATCTGTACGCCAGAATGATCGATGGAACCCAGACCCCGCCATTCGAAAAATTCTCTCAGCTCGAACACTTGCGAGACGGCACCAAGAGCTTGAGCGTTGCCGTCTTTCGGCACGATACGGCCATATTGGTTTTCGACCTCAGTGCGGCCTTCGACCATCTGCTTCAACAGCATCCAAAGAGACTGCAGAATATCCAAAGGCTCGAACCCGGCGACGACCAAGGGGCGATTGTAGTGGGCTGAAATAAAGTCATAGGGCGCCGTGCCGATAACCATGCTCACATGGCCCGGCCCCAGGAACCCGTCGATCTGCAAATCGGGGCTGTCCAAGATCGCCTTGATGGTCGGGATGATCGTGATGTGATTGCAAAATAGCGAGAAATTCTCGATGCTTTCCTGCTCCGCCTGCAGCACTGTCAACGCCGTCGACGGCATGGTCGTTTCAAAACCCAAGCCAAAGAACACAACCTCCCGGTCCGGATGGCGTCGCGCCAATTCCAGCGCGTCCAGGGGCGAATAAACCATTCGCACATCGGCGCCTTCAGCTTTTGCCTGCATCAAGGATTTCTTCGACCCCGGGACACGCATCGCGTCACCAAACGTACAAAAGATGACACCGGGTGTTTCGGCGAGGGCGACACAATCATCAACCCGCCCCATGGGTAAAACGCAAACGGGACAGCCCGGGCCATGCACCAGCTCGATATTCTTCGGCAAAAGGTTCTCGATCCCGTATTTAAAGATCGAATGGGTGTGGCCGCCGCAGACCTCCATAATGCAAAGCGGGCGGTTCGAGCCCACATCGACCTGCGACGCCAGCTCTTCGATTTCCCGCAGCAATACTTTCGCCTGTTCGGGATCACGGAATTCGTCGACATACTTCATGAAGACGCTCCTTCTTCTGCCGCCGCACCTGTATCCAATCCGCCACGGCTATCGGCCAGCAACGTATGCACGAGGTCCCAAAGGATGTGGTACGTCGCCACATGAACTTCTTGGATGCGGTGAATGCTGTCGGTTTCAACCACTAGACAATGATCCAAACCCAACGCAGCCATTTCACCGCCCGACATGCCGGCAAGGCCAATGGTCTTAAGCCCCATCTCTTTGGCTTTTTCAAAGGCCCGGACAAGATTGCCGGAATTGCCGCTGGTCGACAGACCAATCAAACAATCCCCTTTCCGTCCCTGCGCGATCACTTGGCGTAGATAGATGTGGTCCATCCCGACGTCGTTCCCGACGGCCGTCAACATGGCGATGTCTTGCGTCAAATTGAACGCGGGCAACGCCGGCCGCCCGGCAGTTACGGGATGCTGGAATTCCACTGCCACATGAGCAGCGTCGCAACTGGAGCCCCCATTGCCCATGGTCAATAACCGCCCATCTGCTTCATAGGTTTCCGCGATGGTTTGGGCAGAGGCGATGATCTCTTCGGCGTTTCTGTCAAAGAACTCCTCGAACACGGATACATGATTTTGGGCCTTTTGACGCACGGATTCATCCAACGCCAACGCCATGGCCTTCGGATCAGTTCGGCCACCGTCAAGGAAAGGATAGAGCTGGCGTAGATGCGACGTGTTCGACATAACGCTTCCTATCCGGCCTTCCGGTTCATCATCTCATCGCTTTCCCGCATGGCCGCCAGTTCTTCCTGGGCATCACCCAACTGGCGCAGGATATCCATGGTCATTGCGGCTTCGGCCTCGTCAATACGACTCATGGCGAAGCCCACATGGACCAATACCCAGTCACCGACGCAGCTTTCCAACGGATGCTCGTCATCTACGATGCAGGCCAAATTGATCTCGCGTTTGACACCGCTGACGTCGACCACGCCCAGCTTATTTTCAGCATCAGAAATACTGACAATCTGCCCCGGAATTCCTAAGCACATGATGTCCTCCTTTGCGGATTTTTCACCGCTTCGATATTTGCCACGGCAATGACCGCCTGACCCAGCGCGATACCACCATCGTTCGCCGGCACCCGCTCGTGGGTGAGAACTCGAAACGCCTGGCTCTCGAGCAATTCGACAACCAATCGCAATAATGTCCGGTTCTGGAAACAGCCTCCCGACAACGCCACTGTTTCAAATTCCCGGTCGTTCCCCGCCAACTTCATCACCATGCCGGCAATCGCCCGCGCCAGCCCGCGATGGAACCGCGCAGCAATGGTGCCAACAGGCGTTTGCAAATGCAGATCGCCCAGCATCGCCCGCCACACGGCCAAGGGTTCGATGTAGGGCAACCCTTTGCCGTCCAAGAGCGGAATGGCAAAGGGGTAGGCCAGGTCATCCGGTTCACCCATCGCATCTGGATCAATCGCCGCCTCGAACAGCATCGCCGCTTCGCCTTCATATGCCTGACGGTCCCAAGCAAGCCCGCAGATGGCCGCCGCCGCATCGAACAATCGCCCACAGGATGAAGACAACGGCGCGTTCAAGCCTTTCTCGATCATGGCATCCAGAGTTTCGCGGGGCGCTTCAGCAAGTTTCCGGAATACGTCCAGCTCATCGAAATTCATGGAGAACTCGGCCCAACCCATTTCCGCCATCAAATGCGCGTAGGCATTTCTCCAAGGCTCACGGACAGCCTGCGCCCCACCCGGCAAGGCCACCGGTTTCAAGCAACCAAGCCGTTTGAAACTTCGATAATCACAGGACAAAAACTCCCCACCCCAGACAGTGCCATCAACTCCAAAACCTAACCCATCCATGGCCACGCCCAAGACCTTCCCGCCATCAGGCCTCCAACCGTTCTCGGCCATGCAGGCGGCGATGTGAGCATGGTGATGCTGGACTTCCAGCAACGGCAACCCGCCCTCTTCCGCCATACCGCGCCCGCGCTTTGACGACAGATAATCGGGATGGCAGTCGACGGCGATCACCGCCGGTTCATGTTCGAACAGATCGGCGTAGAGGCGCAGGTTGTGGCTCACGTCATCAGAGGTTGCCGCGTCCTCCAGGTCGCCCATATGTTGGCTAAGGATCGCCTCGCCATCCTTGATCAGACAGAAGGTGTTTTTCAATTCCGCCCCTAGGGCCAGCACGTGAGTGTCGCCGATCAAACCCTTCGGCAGCTTGATTGCCTCCGGGGCATATCCCCGCGCCCGGCGAAGCATACGCGAGCACCCCATATCGACCCGCACCACGGAATCATCGATCCGATTGGCAATGGCTCGGTCGTGCATCAAGGCGAAGTCAGCTACGTCCTTTAATCGTTCCCGGGCATCATCGTTGTCCGTGCATTGCGGCTGGCCAGAAATGTTGCCGCTGGTCATCACCACGGGCCGTTTCATCCGCCGCAAAATCAAATGATGCATGGGCGTGTGCGGCAGCATAAACCCAAGACGGTTGAGGCCCGGCGCGACTGCCTCCGGCAATGGATCGCCTGTGGCCTCCAGCAAGACGATTGGAGCGGATGGAGATTTCAGAAGTTCCTCTTCTTCATCCGATACCGAACAATATTGACGGATGACATCCACATCCCGTGCCATCAAAGCGAAAGCTTTGCGCTGGCGTCGTTTACGCTCCCGCAGGCGGTTGACGACGTCTCCCTTGGTCGCATCACAGGCCAAATGGAACCCACCGATCCCTTTGATAGCGACGATATGCCCCATCATTAGCATGCCGCCCGCCGCGTCCACGTCGTCAAGCATGGAAAAGGCTTCGTGATTCACCGCACCTTCACCGAGCCGTTCAACCCAAGCGCGCGGGCCGCATGCATGACAGGCCACAGGTTGGGCATGAAATCTGCGATCAGCAGGATCATCGTATTCACTCGAACAAACAAGGCAGAGCTCAAAATCCGACATGGTGGTCTTGGCCCGATCATAAGGAGCGCCCTCGATGATCGAAAATCTGGGTCCGCAATTGGTGCAATTGGTGAAAGGATAGCGGTAACGGTTCTGGAAGGGATCGCGCGTTTCGTCCAGACAGTCGGCGCAGGTAGCGGCATCCGGCGTCACACCGGATTTCATGGCACCGGCGGATGAGGATGAAATCGTAAACCCGTCCGGCATAGGTTCATCGATCGGCGCAAAAACCAATTCATCGATACGGGCAAGATGCGGTGCTTCGTCTTTCAGGCGTTCGGCAAATTTACTTAGGTCTTGCCCCCAAAGCCGGATCTCCGCGCCATCGCCGGTATTCCGCACGTCGCCTTTTAATCCCAGTTCGTTGGCGATCCGCCAAACAGTCGGTCGGAAACCAACTCCTTGAACCTGACCCTTTACGGTGATCGCTGCCGCTCTCATGGCATGATCTCCCAAAGCAATACGCGGTTATTTCCGCTATCAGCCACAGCAGCCAATCCATCCAGGACCGACAAGCCATAAGGCCAACAGAGCGTGTCCCGTCCCGGCAGCCCCCAGCCATTGTCTCCCTTGGACGCAAAGTCCGGCTGGCCCGTCAGGCGATCTGCATCAGGATTGCTGAATTCTGCCCATCCGATCATCCGGGAACTGGCCGTATCGGCAACAAGCAACCGGTCGCCGGCCACCGCGACGTCATAAGGCATGTTAAGGGCGCTGGAGCTTGGGTAATAGGCAGCCTTATTGTGATCGCAGCCTTTGAAGTCGTCCTGTCCCAGCACGGTTGCTGCCGCAGCACCATTCGTCGCCGGGAATCCTTGCCAGAGCATAATCCGATTGTTCCCCGCGTCAGCGACGGCCAAGTGGCCCTGCCACCAGGCGATGCCGTGGGGCCAGCGCATCCCGGCAGCATCGACATCTCGGCCGCCGTTTTCATCCCGCGTCTCGAAGTCCGATTGGCCCAAAACCAAATCGGCAGGCTGCCCCGAATTACTCGGATCTCTCCACACCAAAACGCGGCGATTTCCCGTGTCGGCAACCACCAATGCACCTTCGATTTCTTGAACGCCGTATGGCCAGTGAAGGGTTACTGCCGATGGTTGCTCAGCACCTCGATTGGATTGAATGGCGCTGGCATCTTCCTGACCTAAGACAATATCTGCCGGTTGATTGTTGGATGTCGGCAGATCACGCCACAACAAGACGCGATGGTTCCAGGCATCAGCTACCGCAAGGCCCTGTCCCCAGGCGCAGATACCCGTGGGCACATTCACTGTTGCCAGGCTCGGCGTTCCTTTGCCGTTCCGTCCTTCCGCGGCAAAATCCGATTGACCGATCAAGATATCCGCGGGGGCGTTATCACTCTCAGGAACATCATTCCAACCCAGTATCCGATGATGGCCTGTGTCGGAAACCCAGAGCGAACCATTCGGATGCAGACAGACACCCCGAGGTCCGAATAATGCATCCGGCGACGGCTTCAACGGTGCGGCCAATGCGTCAGGCGTCCATCCTAAGACTGCTTTTGGCCCGGACGGGTCCAACAAAGGTGCGCCGGGCAGCGCCGTGCCGGGTGCTTTGATGGGTTGAAACGATGGAGCGGCGGTCGGTTGCATGGGCATCCTTACTCCACCAGCCGAACATCGATTTTATCGCCCTTGACGCGCACCAAATGCGGCTGCAATTGGACTTCAGGCGCAGTCAGGCATTCACCGCTTTCCAGGGCATACTTAAATTCATGATACGGACAGGTGATGATGCCGTCGGCGATCTCACCTCCGTCCATGGCCATTCCCATATGGGCGCAAGCGTTCTCAAAACAGGTCACCTTGTCACCGAAACGCGACAACAGAACGGAATGACCATCGATATCGATTATCTTGGTCTGCCCGTCGGCAAGCTCTGCCAGATCAAGCGCATGCAGCCATCCGTCAGAGGTATATTGCGCGAAGGGTGAAGCATAATAGACCGTTTCATCATCGCCGGTGCCAGCGGTAGACGCACCGCCCAGCCCCTTCACTTGTTTGACCTCGGTGATTTCCGGCACATGGTCTTGGATGGCTTTCTTCACACCGGAATAGAACGTCAGCGCCGAAGCCGGGCAATTGTCGCAAGCACCCAAGAACCGGACCTGCACCCCCGGCGGTTCAACCAAGACGACTTCCACATCGCCGCCATGATCGGCGAGCGACGGACGAATGGTGTCGAGCGCTGCTTCCACCCGCTCATGAACGCTCGGCTTGAGAATGCCGTGGCTCCGCAGGACTGCGTATACAACCTCATCGGTGGCGGCCTCACGCAGGGCCTGCCCCATGCCAGGAACAGTTTTCAACGAACGGATTAGCCGCTTGAACGCTTCAGCATTCAATTCTTCGATGGCCAGCGCACGGGCGTTGGCTGCATTGGCTTGTTCAGCCGGCCAATCATCAGATAAAGCTTCCAACGCCCGAATATGGCTCAGCATATCCTCCAGACTGCGCTCAGGCACGCCATCGGCACTTCCGTTTTCGTTCGACTGGCTCGCAACCGATTGAGGTTCGGACGTTTCCGAGCGCAGCGCGCCAGAGGATTTGCTGGCTTCGTTCATGACATCAGGCGTACTTCAGGTTCTTAAACAGGATCGGTTGCAGAATGCCGCTAATGGCACCCCCGGCGACGGCCGCCGCCCATAGCGGCGCCACTTGGGCGACACCAACCAAGACCGCAATCCCCACAATTACGCCAATGGACAGTTGGCGGAACATATGGCCGTTATCCTGAAACAATTTGCCGGCCAGGAACAACTTCCCGGAGCTCATCATCATTTCAAACATCTCAGAGGCCTCCCGCCAGGGCGACAACAACGCCGAGACCAATGACAACTGCCAAGGTCCCGGACAGAACGCCATAAAGTGAGCCCATGAATGCGGCCAATTCGTTTCCGAGATCAGCACCTGCCAAACGAACGCCGGAAAGCGCACCGCCGACCAACGCAGCCGCAATCCCGAAGACCAGGGCAATAAGTAACATCGTCAAATCCATTTATTCATTTCTCCAGTTAGTCGATTGATTGTTCCGTTGATGACATGTCAGACAGCTTCGCGTTGGCTGTCATTCGCGTCAGTGACATCTAAAGAAGACGCATCTGCGCCCTGCTCGAAATTGCTCAATTCCGCAATTGCTTCGGAAACTGCTTGAACCTTATGCATCTCGCCCAATCGCTCGAATGTTGCGCGTGCGGCTTTATAAAGCGAGATCGCCATCTCTATATTATTGGGATTCCCTGCCTCAGGATTCTCCGGATCATCCGGCAGGTTTGCGAGGCAATTGGCTTTGTTGGAAATCGTGTTGGCGTACTCGCCCGGCATGGTCTTCACGTCACGCACCTTGAGCGCCTCATCGTAGGCCTCAAGGGCGCGGAAGCCGTTTTCCACCCGATGACTCGACGATACATACTGCAGAGCATTGCCGAGATTATTCTGTAGCATGGCATATTCGACCGGATGGTCGATCAGATTTACGGTCTTAAGCCCCTCTTCGAATGACTGCACGGCCAAGGCTTCGCGCATTTTGGCCTTTTCATCAGTGAAGGGGATTGAGAGAAAAGCCGTCGCCAAATTGTTCTGCAGGATCGCGAACTCTTGCGGGTGACGTTCTCGGTCAAAGGTTCGAAGAGACCGCTGATAGGCGGATATGGCATCTTGAATTGGCGCCAGATTGACACCGGCCAGATTCTGGAAGGCCAACCCAAGGTTCATTTCCGTCTCGGCGATTTCTTCCGGTCCGCCATCTTTGTTCAGAACCAAAAGCGCTTCGAGAAATGCATCACGAGCTTGTTGCAGCGGGCTGGCATCCTCAGCCGGTAACATCATATAGGCCGTACCCATGCGTGCCTGGATGCGGGCCCGAAGTAATTCCTGACCATCAAGGCAACGATCAACGGCCATTTCATAGAGCTTGATAGCACCGAGCAAATCTTCAGGCGTCTGCGGCTTTTGCTGCAGCCCCATGGCAATTTCCATGAGCATTTCGGATTTTTCGGCATCTGTCGCGGAAGCATCCTCAAGTGCGCGAAGCGCAGCTTCCACCTGTTCCTCGGTCCGCGACCGTCTAACCATGAGATCCTCCCTGATTCTGCCAGCCAAACAAGCCAACATAGATTATATGCAAGGAGTAAACCTCATTTGCAAAAAGAAGTCTACTATTTATTCATATTGTAAACTTTGTTTTCATATTCTGTTGTTTGAAGGATAAGAGCACCATTTTCCGTGGACCACCGGGCGGGCACATCCCTTGCTTCCAGATTCCCCATTTCGTTTGCAAGAAACACGTCCGGCGCCGAGGCCACCCTGTCGCCTTGCGCGTTTCGGACCTTGAGAAGACACCCGCCTGCAGCCATCTGATGAACCGGCAAGACATGGACACAACTATCCCGGATCAGCACGATCACTGCTTCAATCCCTTTAAAATAGGTCTCGCATAGAGCGGCCGATAGATAAACTTTACCGGCTCTTATATCGGCGGTGTGCCCTGCGGCTTCAGCTTGTTTTTCGACGCTCATGCCCAAACTCCATCGGCAAACTCCTGCGCCAGACCCCGAACCCTTTCGGCAGCCTTATCCGCAGCCGTGGCCACTGCCGCGGTGAGGCCGATACCCATATCCAAAGACTCGGCTTCAATCAGTAACACTTTGACATGTTCGGGAAACTCTTCGCCGTAGATTTGCCGACCGGCATAGAGCGCATGATCCCACCTGAAATCATGCAAATTGAAGCTGTTTGGCGGTACCGCTTCCAATAAATCACCCGGCACCTCATATATGGCTCCGGGCTCCTTTTCCGGAGCACGAGCATCCAGGATAATCAGGTGCGATGCCCCTCGCGCCTGATACATAACGCCCATGCCGTCAGTGCCGGCATCAAACAATTTAATTTCAGATGGAAGTTCTTCGCCTCGCAAACGACTTATAATCTCCGGCCCGACTCCATCGTCCGAACGATTGGGATTGCCGCAACCAATTATCGCAAGCGTCATATCCTCCAGAGCCTACATGACCATTCAGGTTCCACGGGCAGCATCAGTTCTGGCAATTCGCAAAACCGCCGATGAACCAGATAATACATACAGGTTTCGCAAGGTTGCTCCAACCCATCCGCTTCGATGGTGTGGTCGGTAAATCCAGAGACCACCAGCTTTGCATCAAGATCATCCGCCGCTTCGGTCTTTAGCCGACCGACCAGCTCATTGACCATTTCGGAGGTTTCAGCCCGAGGCCAGACCTCGGTTTCAAGCCCACCGGAAAGTCTGCCTCTGATCTGTTCGCGAAGAGCATCATCTTCAGCTGTGGATCCATCAGACATGGGCAACCTCCCTTATACAAGTGAAATAAAATTTCAATGCCGCCCAACCGGCTTTGAAACTAAATCCGCCATAAGCGGCACCACCAATCGGGCTCCGCCGGCAGGCTCAGCTCCGGCAGATCACACCAACGCTTATGGACGAGGAAGTACATGCATTCCTGACAACGCATCTCCTCTTCACCGAATGGCTTCAAATACCAACCGCTGATCACCAGTTTTGCCCGCAGTTGATCGGCGCTCAACGGACGCAGCTCGTCAAGGACCGCCGCGAATTCACGATCAGTTTCAGGGAAAGGCGAAACCTTGGTTTCCAGACCTTCCGTCATCAGGTCTTCGATCATCTTCAGAAGTGTCGCGTGGTCAGCCGCCGATGGCGCGACGCCATAGCGTTCGACGTAACTGGCCCTCTCTTCTTCGGGCGTAGGAGAACTCGTTGCGGCGGTTTCCATTTCCAGGTGCCCCTAAGTTTTATTTATTGATGGTTTGGCAATATACGAAATTTGACCAGATAAAAATCCAGCCGAAAATCCATTAAAAAATGAACGTAGGCGGCGACTGGGGAAGTTACCCCAGCCGCCGTATACTCGTTAGGCTGTACGGAACCGAGCCAGTTCTTCGCCGGATTTGGCATCATGCGCATGCACGGTGCAAACCAAGCAAGAGTCGTAGGACCGACATACATGACCAACCTCGACCGGATCGCTGTTGTCCTTGATCGGCGTGCCGATCAGGGACTCTTCGATCGGACCGCGTTCTCCGTCACCGGCACGTGGACCCACGTTCCAAGTCGTCGGCGCGATGATCTGATAGTTCTTGATCTTGCCGTCTTGAACGTCGATCCAGTGGCAGAGCGCACCGCGGATAGCTTCCGTCGCTCCCCAGCCTTGACCGTCTTTCTCGGTCGGCTTGATGTACCATTCGTCATTGAGTTTGAACTCACGAAGAATGCGCTCGGCTTCGCGGTAGAGCTTGCACAGCTCGTGCATGCGAGCGAAGTGTCGTAGCTGAATCGAAGCACCACCCATCTTGCGGTACATATCCAAGATCAACGGATCCGTATGCTGCCAGCCTTCGCCGTGATCACCACCAGCGATCAATTGACGAGCTAGCGGACCAGCTTCAAGACGACCATTCTCGGCATGGCGAACAGCCGTAGCCCAGGAATACTTGCCATCGTGATCCGTCTCGTTGTTCATGACGGCATTGGTCGTACGATCAAATGGATGCACTTCACCGGCACCTTCATCGTACCACGCATGTGTCGTATCTTCGCGGGCGAAGGCTTGGTCCATGGTCTTGAAGGTATCGGTGGCACCGTCATACACACCCGACTTCATGATGACCGCAGCGTTGCGACCATCAATGGTTGGATTGTTGTACTTGTCCTCATGCGGCAGATAGCCCCAAGACACGAATTTGCCATGGCCTTTGCCGTAGTTGTCCAGGCCGATATCCGTACCCATGCGCCAGTACATGCCGAGATCAGAATTGGCATGGTCAGGGCTTTCATCCAACCAAGCCATGAAATCATCATATGACTTTATTTCCTCGTAACGCTCCATGGAACAACCAAACCACAACGGCTCGATCCAGTTACGGCGGAAATGCTCCAGAATTGACCAGGCACGCGTCACATCCGTAAGGGTCGGAGCACACATAACACCACCGGGAACCATGTAGGACGAATGCGGCCACTGGCCGCCCAACAAGGCATAGATTTCGACCGGTCGACCAGAGATCGTGACACCTTGTTCATAAGACGTCCCGGTAAAGGGCGAATACCTCTTGACAGCTTCCTCGAAGAACTGGCTACCGGAATAATTCTTGTTGGTGAAATCGATCATGAACAAGCCGTAGTGATGGCGCGGCAAAGACTGGATCGATTCAACGATCTGACCCAGGTTGCGAGCCAGAATAGCGTTCCGCGGCACGGTCGTGCCCCAGGCCGTATCCAGTGCCCAGGCGGCACAGGTCAGGTGAGATGCACCACAAATACCACAGGCGCGCGGCGTTACCACGAGGCCAGCTTGCGGATCTTTGTCTTTCAGGATGATTTCAAACCCACGGAAAAGTTCCGCTTGGGTCCAGGCGTTGGTCACAACACCGTTTTCGATATCCACGCGGACGTCCAGGTCTCCTTCTACCCGACCAACCGGCGAAATATCCAAGGTTTCAACTGCTGCTGACATTTTATGTCTCCTCTTGTCGTCGCCGTTAAACGACGAAAATGTCTTCTTCGGCCCAAGCGGGGGCAGCGCCCTTCGCGGCCGCGGTGAGTTTCACATAGCCCTTCTTGTCGACACCTTCCGGCAAGTCCTTGGGCACGCCCATAACGGTCTGTGTCTTGAACACTGTTCCCGGCTGCAGATCAAAGAATGGGAACTCCGGCTCCGTACAGCCAAGGCACGGCATACCGGCACGGGTCTTAGACGACACGCGGTTCCACAGAATTCGGTTGCAGGGCGAATGGGTCATCGGGCCGCGGCAACCCAGGTCATAGAACAGGCAGCCTTTGCGCTGACCGAATGCCGTGGTCGATACCTTGTAGGCAAAGTGCATGTTCCGCGTGCAGCCGGTTTGCGTAAAGCTGGAGAAGAATGTTTTCGGCCGCTGGAATTCATCCAACGTGATGTCACCTGCACGACCGGTCCCCACGGCAACCAAAATCTGAGTTACCCAGTCGGGGTGAGCCGGGCATCCGGGAATGTTGATAACCGGCAGGCCGGCTTTGGAGGTAAACCCTTCACCCAAAGCGCCACCCTTGTCGCGCTTCAAGAACTGCAAACCTTGGCTGTCAGTGGGGTTCGGTGCCGTCGCGGGGATACCGCCCCAGGTCGCACAGTCACCAATTGCAACAACGAACTGAGCAGCATCCGATAGCTCTTTCACCCATTCTTTCATGGGACGGCCACAGAAACGGTTCCAGTTGCCGGTACCGTCAGGCGCATTCACAACCGTGCCTTCAAAGACGAAGATATCCAGTTGAATCTCGCCGGAAATGCATTTTTCTAGGATGGCCTTAACACCATCGCCGAGCTCCAACCCGAGCGAAGGTTGCCACAACACATTGATACCGAAGTCGGTCACCAAGTCGCAGGCGCTTGGTTCCTCGGCGTTCAGAAATGACATGGTGTTGCCGGAGCATGCACCGCCCTGAAGCCATAGAAGATTTGCCATCCCATCTTCTCCATTTTCTATTTCGTTTTTCCAAGATCTTTAGAAACCCTTGGCGCCCAAAGATCGCAGGCTAAATTCAGCCCGTGATTTTCCTTAAGGCAAGCGACATGCCAAGTTCCGGCTGTAAATTTTTTTCTTCTATATCAATATATTATGTTGGAATTGGAATTTTATCCACAGACCAGCATGCGTCTCTGCAAAGATACTTTGCGCGCCATTTTGCAAACTTTGTTTGCGAATGAGAATGAATATTCAGCCGTGGCGATTGCCGCAAACTGGGCATTGGGTTTCGATCGGAAAACCATACCAAACACCCTGACAACGGCTGCACCAATGTCCTGTGCCACGTTTGCCTTCCGGATCGATCATTTCTGCAAAGGGCGTTCGCCCCAGGTCTTTCACTGGACGCGACTTACTAGTCCCAGGAACGCGTGATTGGGGAAACTTGATTACCCGATCATCATCTGACACGGCGCATCCCCCTCGATGGCCTCATAAATTATAGGTCGTTTAATTCATAGCGTTTGATCTTGTTGGCGAGCCCGACCCGGGACAAGCCCAATTCACCTGCCGCCTTACTCTGGTTCCAATGATTTCGTTGCAGGGCTTGGGAGACGATTTGCTTCTCCAGGGACTCTACCATTTCCTTCAAAGTTCCGCCGTCAGGCATAAAACCTGCCCCAGGCGCGCCGGGAACCTTGGGCTGGACGCTTGCCATGGCCGGCGTCAGGTGACGCACAGCAATATAGCCACCCTGCTCCGTCACTGCGACCATGCGCCGGATTTCGGTTTCCAATTCCCTCACATTGCCTGGAAACTGATAAGCTGAAAGGCGATCCAAAACTTCCTGGGTGATGCCAACGACGCGATTGCCGACCACACCTGCATACTTTTCGACAAAAAATTGGGCAAGCACGGGAATATCCTCTGGCCTCGCTCGAAGCGGCTGAATTTCCAGCTCAAACCCTTTTAATCTGTAATAAAGGTCGCGGCGGAACTCCCCCTTCTCGACCATCTTATCCAGGGGCCGATTGCTGGCGGCGATAATCCGCACATCGGAATGCCCCATTTCGTCGGAGCCAAGAGGTTTGACCTCTCCCTCTTGAAGGAACCGCAACAAGCTGACCTGGAACCCCGGCGAAATTTCGGAGATTTCATCAAGAAAGACAGTGCCGCCATCCGCTGCCCTGAACAATCCAAGCCGATCGGAAATGGCGCCGGTAAATGCTCCTCGCACATGACCGAAAATTTCCGAAAGCAACGTCTCTTCGTTGATCCCACCACAGTTCTGAACCAACATTGGCGCGTTCATGCGATCGGAGTTGAAGTGTATCGCCCGCGCCAACAGTTCTTTGCCAGTCCCGGTCTCACCATGGATCAATATGGGAAGATTGGTTGTCGCCGCCTGCTTGGCCTCCGCACAAAGCTCGGCCATCTTGGCACTCACATAGACCAACTTCTCAAACTGCGACCATCCGCCTTTGACCGAGAACGGCGCAGCCTCACCGAAAATGCCATCGTCCATGGAAATCTTGAGCTCACGCGACAATACCCGATGCCGCCGGGACAATTCAGACATCTCTAATGATCGCTCGATTGCCATCTGGATCAATGTCTCTGGGAAGGGAAAGATCAGGAACAGATAAGCCGCTGCGCGCTTTGCCAAACTCGCGCAGGCTTCTTCCTCGCCCACATGACCGATAACCATCCGGGCCACATGTGGATTGGAAATGCGAGTATTCATCAAAGTGTTATTGACGTCGTCTGCTATAAGAGCTTTGTCACAAATCAGCAGATGAACATTCACCACGTTCAAATGGTTCGCCACATCTTGTTCACGCTCGCAAACAATTAGCCTATAATGTGGGTCATCGCGAATGGACGCTGTTACGCAATCATGTATTTTGGCGTTATTGGTCACGAGCAAAATGGTATGAAGCGCATTCATTGAAAATTAACTTTTCATTTTGTTAACTTACAATACAAGTATTGTCCAATGATAATGAAGTCAAGATGGATGGGTGCGAGGGCGCGGTCACAAATAGGGCACTCCGACTGACCAAATAGACTGTATAAACCAAAACGAGATTCGGTCATCTGATAGCGTCACTCAAGCGAGAGGCAGTACATGTGCGACGGTTGGAGGAACCGTCTAGGTCTCCTACTCTTTAATTGTAGCCAAATCCGCAAAGCGGCGAGTTTGATTGAGGCGAGGTAGTTGTCGTCACGCTTGTCATATCGAGTTGCGACTGCCCTGAAGTGCTCGAGTTTATTGAGGAACCGCTCGACAGCGTTACGCTGTCGGTAAAGCCACCGGATGAAGGCAGGCGGATTGAGCCGGTTCGGCATGGCGCGGATATTGCCCCAAGCACCGCGTCTAGCGAGGCTTTCGCGAAGGGCATTGGAATCATATGCTCGGTCGGCCAGGAGAATATCGCCGGCCTGCACGGTGTTGAACATGTAGGCGGCGCTTCGCCCGTCATGGGTCTGGCCTTCGGTCAGTTTCAGCGCGATGGGCAACCCGGCGGCATTGACCAGGGCATGGATCTTGGTCGTCAGGCCGCCCCGCGAGCGGCCCATGCAACGGGATCGGATTTGTTTTTTTACCATTCGTCGCGTGCTGATGAACCCGAACCGACGAGGATTCAATCATCTTTATGTCGCCATCGTAAGCCGTTGAAACAGCCTCCAAACGCCGGCCTTACGCCACCGGTTGAAACGGTTCACGCAGGTCGTGTGCGGGCCGTAGCGTGACGGTATATCCGCCCAGGGCGCACCCGTTCGAAGACGCCAAAAATCCCGTTCAACACACGCCGGTCGTCAACACGCGGAACGCCCCGAGGCTTGTTCGGAAGCGAGGGCTGGGTCACCGACCACTCGAAATCCGTCAAATCAAAACGCGCCATCTAATCCTCCTATCCCTTCGGAGAGCCAGATTCCGACCAAGAGTAGAAGCTACCTTACTGTAACTCCTAGGAAGAACTCTCGTATCGCCAGCCACTACATGACATTGGCACTGCGTCGCCGCCCAGCTGGAAATCGGCGAAATTGATGAAAACGACAATATTCTGGCTTCGATTGATCTCGGGACCGGCTTGGAAGGCGACCAGGACTGGTCCCGCCGCCGCCCGGAGACCATGCTGTCACGGAGAGCTATTTAGCCCGCCCCCCGAACTTCTCCACCGTCCGCATAGCACCCAGGCCCAGCAGGGACAGCAGCACGGTGACCAGCGCTTCGGTGCCGGTCAGCTCAGGCAGTGCCGTCACATGGGGGAAGAAGTTGACAGTTACCCAGGTCAACATATCGAACAGGATGAAGTGCCAAAGCAGTGCGGAGCCGCAGACCCAGCCGATAAAGGGACGCCAGCCCGCAACGAAGATAGAACGGTGTCCGGCCTCAACCTTATTGAGCTCAATCTGGGCCAGACTCGGCTTCATCATCAGCTTGGCCTTGATCAACTCGGCTGCCTGTTTTTCCTCATCAGTTTCAACAAACCGGTCGATAATGTTAGCAACGCCCTCTGCGGCCGAGACGATGCCACTGCCGATCAATTTATCCAACATGGCTACTGTCCTTTCCCTGTCAGGGCTTCGCCCTTCCGCGCCTCTTGCTCCACGATCTCAAAATGAACGAGATCATCAAAATTGTTATCGCGAACCTCGGTGTCCCGGTCCCAGTCACCACCCCAGCGCAGGGTCACGCCCATGGATTTGGCGGTGGCGAGGACATAGCCCGCGAACAACGTCTGTCGTTCCCGGTCGTCCCATTTGATGGGATAAGGCGTCACATCCACGGCTAGAGACGGGACCGTATTGTGTTTTCCGCCCGGCCATCGAACCTGACTTTTTCCTTCATCAACCATCTGGTTCTGGCGATCCTTGTTGCGATGTCCTTCAAGGATGGTGCAATCAAATTCCCGGACCACCTCATGAAAAACCCGCTGCAAGAGCGGGTGACAGGTGGAAAGCTTGGCAATGGATTTTTCTGAGAGTGCAGGCATCAGTGACCTCCTTCAAACAGCTTAAGTTTTATGGCCACACCCGCCATCAGGGCGATCAACACCCCTGTGGTGACGAGACGGACAATGGTCGACCAGGCTGTGTGCTTGGCTACACGCAAAGCGCCGAGCAGAGAGCGAAGGTCACGGATATCGCCAGCTGCTTCTTCATCGACCAGACCGACATCCGCCAGCGCCCGCTTTGCACCACGCTCGGCGGCCAACTCGAGCAGTTGCTCAAATTCTTCCTCAGGCATGACGACATGCCCGTCCTTCGTTGAAGGACAGTTCATAGGCTTTCTCCTTGGACTAAAATTCAGGCAGCTAGATCGGCCTCGTGGACACGAACGTCCTCACCGACAGCTGTAATCTCGACCAGCTCACCACGAGGCCGCACTGCAATCACACGCGCCTTGGCACTCCACGCCTCTCCTGGGCCGAAGGCAAAATGGCTGCGCTCTTCTGCCGTGCCGGTGTAAGGCACAAAATCCAGCGCATCCAAGATCCTCAGTGATCTCATATCATCGCCATTTGCCTGAACCTTAAACGGCCCGGCTGGGCTCCCATCGCGACGGCGCAAGGCGATGTAGTGATCGACTCCTTCCGACCAATCCAAAGGCTCTGAGACTTCCAATATTGACGTTTCCGGATCCCATGAAACCACTTCACCACCTTGTCCCCATCGCGGCATATCGTGCGTGACAGCCACCAGATCCCCATAGGTCGGGATCAGGCCATCCAGTTCCGTCTGCCAGGAGACCAGCTTTCGGCGATAGCGATTGTCCGCCGCCATATAGAGCCCCTCGCGTTTGGCTTGGGGTTCATTGGTGCAACCAAAGAGCATCACCTTGGCAGGCTTTTGTGCTGCGCTATCCGGAAGACTGGACGTGACCTCATCTGGGTTCCATGTCCGGGAATTGAAAAACTCCACGGTCACAGCATCCGCCGTATCGTCACCCGGCATGATGTATTGAATTTTGAATGAGCCTTTGACGATATTGCGAGGACTGAACATAGCCACAGGTAAAGTCTGCTGCGCATCCCGAAATAGCCGCACGACACCACCCTGCAATACGGGAACGGCCCGACCACAACGGGCAATACGGATCAGGGCTTCCCAAACCGTCATGGTGCTATCAAAAACCCCGTCGAAGGTATCGCCCCTTGCCGACCAGGTTTGATCCAATTCGGTCAATGCCTGAAGATCCATTCGGGCCTCAGCCAAGCCAGCGCCGTAAGCCCCCTGACAAGCATCAGCAAAAGCCCAGGCAATGGAGCGTGTCGGTTCAGGCGATGACCACCCGGTTTCAGAGGTCCAGATTGAGAGCTTCCGGGTAACCACACAGTTGATCATCCGCGAGGAGCGTTGAGATAGGTTGTCGGTCGCCCGCATTTTGACGGCCAACCGCGTTACATTGCCGAATTCCGGGATGCCTTCCAGATATGAGCGGACAGCACCCCAGCGTAGCTCGTGTCCAGCACGCGATGACGTATCAATCGTATCAAGGCGGATCATTCGCACTTCATAGCGCCCAGACGAAACAACGTATTTATAGCTGATCCTGAGCGCAGAATTGGTTGAGGCTGTATAGCTCTCTGTGCCCAGCAATAACCAATCACCGATCGGCAGGCCTTCATCATCAATGGTTCGAGCCTGAACCTCCCATTGAGCACTGCGGGTATCAAGCCCACCGCTGTCGTTGGCGTAATATAGGCCCCGGGCGAACACCACGTCGATGCCGATATGACCGGCTTTGGTTTCAGCGGGATTAGCTGTAAACGGACCAATCCAGTCCCCACCATCACCTGTACTGCGCAATTCCTGACCCGCGACCTCGGGTGCGGTGACCACGTCAGTTTCAAACAGGGTGACAATGCCACCCGGCCCAACGATCTCCGTCTCCACCTCTTCAAAAGACGAGATGGGCGTGTCTTCAATACGCACCTGCTCCAGATCGAATTCACCTTGGCCGATCACATGGAGCTGAAACAGGTACTGCTCATTGTTCACGAATTCCTGATAGGGCTGGGTTGCAAGATCGGGATAGATCAGATGTCGGCCATAAAGAACGGGGATCGGCTGGCCGAGACGGGCTTCGTTGCCCTGGGCTGATAGAGAATAAGTTGGACTAGGGGCTGGTGGCGCACCAAGGGAACCAAAACTCAACGACGGTACAGATGGCTTGGGCGCAGGTACAACGGCATTCATCAACGCCATACCTGCCAGTGAGATAATCGCTCCGCCGATAGCTTGCTGAAGAACGCCTGCGCCAATACCAAGGGCTGCCCCCGCATTGGCCGAAATCCCCATGGCCGCGCCCAAAGGCCCGCCAAGCGCAAACGAAGCCACCATAACCGCAATGGACAGGACGGTGCGCAGCGGGTTCTTTCCCCCACCACCTCCACCACCGCCCCCTTGAGGCAGGGTCACAAAGGCAACCACGTCATTGTCGTTGATGAACGTGTTTTCCCAATCGGCTCTCAAAACAGCCTGGCCGTTGAATAGGCAGATCGTCGGACGATCAAACTCTTCAATGCCTTGTTGAATGAGCCATCCGCGCACAGAAGCCGGGCTTAGAACCGGACGCACTTCTCGGTCCCGCTCAGGATAGAACGGGTTTCTGACGAGGGTGACGGCAGCAAGCATCAATTAGGTCCCAAGAGGCGAGGAGCGGCGGAGCCGCGACCGGGATTATCAAATAAGTAGCGATAATAGCCCTCAATCCGCCAGCCATTGGCAGACAGGGACGCAAGGTTCTGAAAGGCGACCCCAGCTTCTTGGGCACAATGGAGTACACCGCCGCCATCCACGTCGAGCCAGACGCCGACATGGATGGGATAGCGGGCCTGGCGCATCAGCAAGCAGTCACCTTCTTGTGGTTCGTCAACGAGAACCCAGCGCTTCCGTTCAGGGTGATCGCGAAAATCTCTGGCAATCGCGAGAAGGTCTTCCGGGTTTGGGATCGCTGGCAATTCGCGGCCAAACTGACGTTGCTGCACATGACAAACGAAAGCCCAACAGTGAAAACTGTCCGGCCCTTCGCCATCTGCCGCCCATGGGATGCCGATATAGGTTTCGGCCCAATGCCAGGGTTGGCTCAGGGCGGCTGGCATAAACAATTTCGTCATCGCGTCAGCCCCGGAAACCGTTTGGCTGTATAGGTCTCGCTCGGAAAAGCCTTGTTGCCGATGTCCAGCATCCGGGCCCGACCGGTCACCTGAAGGGCGTTGGCCTCAACCTCCGTCAGCACCAGCGTGATCGGAGGATCCATCTGCGGTCCTTCAAGGTCCGTGGAGAGATAGGGCCGATAGGTGATTTCAATCTTGTCCTGAGAAACGGCTGCAGCGTCCAGATGGCGAACAATCTCACGGCTGACGTTGTCCAACGTCACCGTGATTTCAGGCACGGGTGCCGTGTCGATGGGTGGCAACGACAAATCAAAGGCCAAAGCGATGAAGGTGACCATCTCGCCACCGTTTACGGGAGCTGACGCCTCCAGACGGGCTTCCAGATTCCGGTGATCCCGCACCACCCGAATAGCCGTCGGGCTTCCGTCGTCATCGACAAAAGCTGGATGGCGCAATTCAAGTGTATGCAGGATCACCACATCTGAAGGAGCAGCTGCATAGGCCTCACGGATGGCCTGGCTGAGGGTTGGATCAGGCATGGGTCAAAACGCAGACATGAAAAAACCGGCTTAAGGCCGGTGGGTTGAGTTCGATTGGAAATGCAAGGGCTACCAGGTGAAGGCTTGGATCTCATCTAATGTGGCCAGCGTAGAAATGGCGGTTTCGGCCTCATCACTGGCGGTTCGGATGGCTTCGCGCTCGGCATAGACATCTTGCAAAGTAGCGGTGCCGTTCAAGGCATCGCGCTCTCTGGCACGGTCCACTTTCCAATCGGTTGCCGCAATCCGTTCACCGGCCTCTGATTTAATGCGGCCAACAAGAGCGGATCGGGCCGCTTCCAATTCCGCTGTTTGTTGAGATGCCACGGTATCGGCGTCTTGCTGCTTGACCTCGTCGTCGGTAATGCCGCCATAGCGATCGACAACCTTGCCATCGACCAACTGGAAACGGTGACCGAGTTTGGACGGCACAGGGAGTTTGAACTGACCGTTCGGGCCAATCACACCCCAGTCGTCGCTATGGGGAAAGCTGATTTTATCGACCATGATTAGTTACCTCCAATGATCGGCACGATGTAGGGGTAGTTGGTGGAGTGATAGGCACTGTCGAAGATGTAGACGTTGAAGCCCGGCACCTTGGAGCTCATGTCACCCTTGTCGGCGATCGCCTCAAAAATGCTCTTGGTGTCGATGTGCGACATGTAGATGCCATAGCCGCTATCAGAATTCGGGCTATAGGAAATCATGAAGTCACTGTCACGGATCGGCGCAAACGAACGCCCGTAACTGCTGTCCTGATGCTGCAAGAACACATACTTGCCGTCGGACACCCGGATCAGAAACACCTCGGCCCCGGCCCCGTAGTAGTAATAGGGCTGGTAACAAATGACGTATTTGCCGTCGTTTGAGATCTGGAAGCGGAGACCGTTGCGATCCCCTTGCTCCATCCCATAGGACGTAGTGGTGCTCAGCGTATGGGTCGATTCCTGTGTAAAACCACCGGCACCATCCGGCGTAAACCGATCCAGCATGCAATAGCTGTGGGGCTCCATCCGAACGACGATCACCTTGCCGTCATCACAAGGTACAACAACGGCACGGTAAAGACTTTCGCTGTAGCCAGCCGAGTTTGCCGTCCAATCAAAGAACGTATGGCTAGCCTCGTCCAGAGCATCAAACCAGGTCTTGCGATCAGAGGCATGGATATCGAAGGGCGCGACATTTGAATAAACATGTAAACGCATGCCCGTCCCGCCGTTGGTGTTTTCGTTGATCACAAGGGTTCGGGTTTTCTCGTTGTATCCGATCATCCCGTACTTGTTGTACGTGCCGAAATCGTTCTGGGCGTAGAACTTGTTTGCCGTCCAGGCCAGGTGCCAGCCTTCAGTCCCGGACAATCGGCCCGGCGCGATGGCACGCGGCGCGACACCCGCGTATTGGTTCTCCATGAACAAGGCGAGGTTCTTGTTGGTCTTGTTGTTGACCCAGACGCCGACGTTGCGAAGCGCCGTCGCAGCGTAAGGGGCAGCCCGACCAATCATCGAGCCATCGGGAGCAACAGCCAAAGAGATATGTCCGAGATGACCGCAACGCGCCGTGTTGTCGCCGTAAGACGAGTCCGTCGATGAGATGTTTGAGTTGGTCTGGCCGTAGGAATACCAGTTGTTAAAAAACTCAGTGCCTTCCCCGCCGGTGGTCCCTTGCATGTAGCTGGTGGAGTTATAGTTTTGCCGACCGACCTCCTGGAGATAGTGGTTGTAGAGAATGGTGCCCCACGGAGATGAGCTATACATGGTCACCACAGCAAAGGCCGGACGCTTCCACGGATCCAGGAGATCCGTGTTCAGGTGATGTTGCTGCTTTTTGACAGCGTTGAACGTGAGAATATCCATCGTCAGACCTCCGTGATGGCGTCGATTTGCCCATCGGGCGTATAGGTGAAAGTGAAGCTGCGGGCATAGTCGATGCCGCCAATGCTCAGCATCTCGTCATAGCCCGTCATCCGGCTCTGATCGTCATAGGTGATGTTGTCCACGAGACGTGGCCCTTGCTGGATTGAAACGACCCGGCCCAGGTTGTCGTAGGTCAGATCACCGGAAACAATGGTGCCGGTGAACAAGGCCGCATTGGCCGCATCCACCGAATACCCGGCTCCAGTGCCCAAGTAGTTCCCCAGATTGACTTCAAACTCGGCCAGTTGATCATTGATTTGAATTTCCAAGGCATTGTTGAAGGCTTCGATGTTGGCGAGCGCCGTATTCAGGTCAGCAATGACCGTGTCGTTTACAAACCCAGTCGCCGTGGCCAGCCAGAGCGTATTGATATGCGCCTTCAATGCTTCAGTGATGGCTTTTAGTTTGGCGGGAATGTCCTTGGCCTTAGAATTGCTGAAGATATCGATGTCTTCATCGAAGGTCGCGAAAGGCGACGTGTCCGGAATGGGTGGGATGGTGATGGGCATGGATGTTTCTCCAATTACAGATTTTCAAGGACGCTTTCGCCAAAGGCTTCAAGGGAGCGCTCGCCAACCATGACGTCACCGGCGAGGTCCAGATTGCTGTTATCCCGGTTCATCAGTTTCCAGCGCTCTTCGCCACCAAAAGGCACGTCGCCGATACGGGTGGCCCGGGTCAGCATCAGCAAATCCTCACCACTTAAATCCGGGGAATAGAACCCGACGGATTTCTGGGCGATCTTCTGCTTCAAAGCCTCATAGGCCAGCGGGTCCTGGATGTTTTCCATGAGCTCCATGGCCTTCACCATGAGGGCGAAGTCATCCATGCGCAGATTGGGCTGGTCCAGCTTGGCGTTGATGGCCGAGAGCGCATTGGCTTCGGCTGTTTTGAGCGTTTGATAGTGAGCAAGGGTCGTCATTTCAGGTTCCCTCAGAACAGGTCGATGCCAAGGGCGCGATAGTCAGAGCCTCGCCTGGCCGATACGATCAGGGTTTGCAGATCAAGACCGGTGGCATTGGCGACGATGACCGCCGCCGCTTCCGCAGCAGTAGCCGCACTTTCCGCTTCACCAGCCCAGAAGATTGAATTGGTCTCCGCCGTTTGCGCATCAGCAGCAGACGAGCTTGCAGCAAGAGACGAGGCTTCGGCCTGACCAGCCGACTGGGCAGCATTGGCTTCAGCATTCGCTGCGTTTGCTTCAGAGTTGGCCGCGTTCCCAGCAGAAAGAGCAGCCGCTTCTACGTGGCCTTGGGCAATCTCCTGACAATTGGTGGCTGAGCTGGAAGCCGTTTCTGCCGCCTCGGCAGATGCTGCAGCAGCTTGTGCTGATTGCCCCGCATTAACCTCAGCTTGTTCAGCCGCCACCTGTGCTTGGCTAGAAGCCGTTGCTGAAGAAGCGGCTCCGGTTTCAGAAGTTTGAGCGTTCGCAGCACTCAATGCAGCCGCATCGGCACTACCTGCTGCTGACTGAGCACTGGCCTCGGCATTACCTTCCGAAGCAGCTGCCGCTACGGCACTATTGGACACACTTTGCTCGTGGGACTGAGCATTGGCTGCACTCGTGGCAGCCTGCGCTTCGCTTTCGGTTGCCGAAGCCACCATCTCGTCCAGCGTCGTGAGGCTGCCCTGCAATTGGGCATCCACGTCGGCCATGGCCTTCGCCACGGTTTTGACGGCTCCGCCTTCCGTTTGAACAACGGATTGGTCATCCCCATGGACGATTTGATGCAGCAGCTGTCCGTCCGCCGTGGTTTGCGCTACGGCAGCCGCTAAATCAGTTTGCAAAGACATAAATAGACTTCCCTTACCAGGTCATGGGACCCGGCAGTTTTTGGTGAACAAGAGTGTTCAAGTCAGCGATGGTCGCCAGCAAGAGAGCCGGATCGTTCTCAAGGAAGATATCGAGGGCATCCCCATCCAGTGTGGGCTGCTCACGAATCTCCAGATCAGAAGTGACTTCCCAGAGAACTCCATTTTTCAGGCGGGCTTCAAACTGGCGCGTAAATCGGGCTTCATGGCCGACAAGACCAAGTCCACCCATAAGGTCAATTTCAAACCACTCACCACCTTCCTTGGCATGCCATCGGTACCAGGCCTCAAAGAGGGCAAATTGCTCGCGACGAAACAGCCAACGCACAGAAATCCGGCTCGGCACCTGCGTAAAGCGCCGACGTTGGCGAGCGGGGCCAGCCTCCATCTCGGTGCGAAGGATCGCTTCGCCGGGATGAACGCCGTAGCCGTCAACCGTTGGAAGCGGCAGTGTCTTGGGCCAGGTGATCGTCATTTGTTTAGGCCCTTCTGATTATCGATATGCCCCTGCTGCCGGATTGAGCCCGTAGCGTCGTTCCATGGTCGGAGCCAAGCCTTCGCCACGACCAATGTTCCGGGCAATCTGCCCTTCGATCTGCTCCACAATGATGTCCAACCTGAGCCCACCACCGCCATCCGAGCGCCACTGGGCCCTGGCTTCGGTGCCCGGAGCCCGGTTATCAACATGGACATTGACCTTCACTTCCGGCTTTTGACCCAGTTCAGAACCAAGGGCCCGCATCTGCCCCGGTGTGAAAACCGTCTCGCCACGTTGGGCAATGATTGGCACTTCATTGCCAACCACACCGCCTCCATGAAATCGGGGTGCTTTGTCAAAAACTGTCGGGTGGACAGATCGGCTCGGCAAAGGATCAGATCCAATGACGCCACCGACATGAGCCACTTGCACAGGTCCTGGTGCTGGGAAATCTCCGACCATACCCGAAGATCCGCCGAACAGACTTCCCGCGATGGAACCAAAGATGCCTTCAAACAAAGCCCCAAATGGCTTGATGACCGCCATGCGATAGGCCGCCCGCAAGGCTTCCTCCGCGATGGAGTTAAACAGATCAGACGCGCTCACCTTGCCGGTGGTCGCCCATTGCACGAAGGCGTCCTCACTGGCTTTCAAGGCTCGGGATGTAGCCTGCTCAAATTGTTGGGCGGCATCGGATGATTCCCGGGCATAGTCTCGCAAGGCCCGGACAACGCCAGCCGACCAGTCCTGACTGGCACTGAGCATTTGCTCATAGGCCCGCTCAGAGGCCCGAGCGAAAGTTTCTTGATCAATGGTTCCTGCGACCAACAGCTCATTTAGTTTTCTGACCTCGGCGGCATAGGCTTCCTCTGCCGTTCGAAGCTCTTCTGTCAGAGCTTTGCCTTGTTCACGGATACGCGCTGCGTCCTCCTCGGCCTTTGTCCTGGCCTCAATGGCCTGTTTCTCATCAAAGAGAGCTCCTGCGAGATCTCGGACCTGAGCCCGTTCGATGTCCGTCGCCTCGCCAGACAATCGCCGAAGCGCCTGAGAAATAAATCGCTGCCGATCGGTCAGTGCCAATTCATCCCGCTCGGCCCTCAGACCTTCAATGATGCGCGTATTGGCAGCTTGTTTTCTGCGCTCGGCTTCGGTTTCCTGTTCAGCCAGACGGGATAGTTTTGCATCACGAACAGCTGCCGCTCGGGTCATGATTTCGCCAATCTGATCCAGATTGCCACCGCCCGGTTCGATCAAACCCTGCATCTCTGAAACGAGGCGCTCATATTCAGCCCGAATGCGATCTGCCCCTTGATGAGTGGCCTCAAAGAGCTGGCGTTGAAGATCGGTTTCAATCTGCGCGATCCGGCGAGACCGGTCCTGAGCTGAACGAATATCGGCTTCAATGGCATCGGGCGTCGTCGTGCTATCGGGTGCTGGCGCATTATCGCCATCATCCCTTTGCATCCAGGCAAGCTTGGCTGCCCATTGACGGTATTGTACCACCCGCTCCTGAAGGCGGCGTTCGAGTGCCACCTTGCGACCCCAGGCAATGGGATCATCCATAAAACCGATATCACCGATTTCATTGAGCTCCCGAGCGATCTCCTGAAGCTCTTGGCGGCGTTCTTCAACGATGCGCCGCGTCGAGCGTTCCGACAGACCCTCGAAATTGAAATCACCGGACAAGGCCAACTTGATCTGCTCATAGGCGGTCGCCGCATCAGCAGCCAAATCGGCAAGCCCCGATGAGATGTCTGCAATGGCCGGAGCCAAATCCAACATCGCCCGGGTCAGGTTGGCAGAAACCACCTTGCCCAAGGTGTCCAACTGGTCACGGGCCTTCTCGGCATTGCGGACCAGGTCCTCTTCCAAAACGATCCCCAGATCACGGGCATGACGGCGGGTCGCTTCCAGCGCGTCTGCGCCACTGACCAGCATGTTCACCATCGCCACACCTTCACTGTCGAATAGCTTGAAGGCGAGACGCAGCCGCTCTGCAGGGTCCTCGGTGCGCTTAAAAGCCTCGGCGACATCGTTCAACAAATCCTCAGAACGACGGATATTGCCGTGCTGATCACGGAGCGCGATGCCCATATCGGTCAAAGCCTGTTTGGCCTCGCCCGTGCCTTTGGCTGCTTCGGCCACACGCCGGGTAAAACGTTGCAATCCCATATCGAGGGTTTGCTGCTGAACACCTGCCAACTGAGCGGCAAAGCGCAGTTCTTGCAGCGCTTCAATGCCGACGCCTAGCTTATCTGCCGTTTTGCCGATTGCATCAGCGGCAGAGATAGAACGATCAATCAGTGTCGCAAGACCACCCACAGCAGCAGCGCCAACCAAAGCGCCGCCCAGTGCTCGCATACCTGTGGTGAGCGATCGGGCCCGTTCCCCAAGGGAAGACAGGCCGAGAGAGGCTTTGCCACCGGCGCGTTCGATCTTTTTGAGGGATCTCTCCCCGCTCTCACCAACATTGACGAGCTCGGCCTTGACCTTATTACCACCCTCGACCGCCAAACGGACGGCATATGTATGTTTGGCTTTGGCCATCAGGTTTCTTCTCGAGTGTTCATGGCTTCAACCAATCCGGCTTCTGCCGCTTGCAGCAATTCAGAGGTGACCGAAAGGTCGGCCCCACGGGCCTTCGCGATTTGAAGCGCCACGCCGAGATCAATGCCGAGCACATGGCCGGACGCAGTCACGCGCATCTGCCCAAGGCAGGCTTGCAGCACGTCCCAGGCTTCATGTTCTTCGTCGGTGATCAGGGCGTATCGGCGTCTTGGACAGGCTTGTCCGCAGTCCGATTCGCACGCTTCGCAATATTGGGGCCCTCCGCCTGGCTGGAAGTGCCAGCGGCAGAGAGCCCGGATCCGTTTTTTGCAGCGGTGAGCAACACCTGTTTCAGAGTGAATTCCTGAAAGAACCGCTCACCAACAGGATAGAGCGACATAACAGCCGCGACGTTTTCTGGCGTCACGTCCGGGTCATCCTCAATGCCAGACCAACCCGTGATATGGCGAACCGCCAATTCTTTGATCAAGAGGTCCTGGAAAATGCCGTCGTGCTCTGACTTGTCGGTAAAATCTGGAAGCCCATCAACCGGCAATCCCGCGTCCCTCATGTCCTTAAACTGAGCTTCCAAACCTTCGACTCGCCGACGGGCAGAAGCCTGGGCCGCCGCCATACCAGCCGTGGTGAGGGGCTTCACCGTGACCGTGACCCCATAAGGAAGCTCAATATCGAACGGTTCACAGGGTTGTTTTAAGGAAATCATGCGTAGTCGCTCCCATCCAGATCGTTTGTGAGGATGACATCCAACATGCGCCCTGCAGTTTCATTGCGAGCTCCGTGGAAATCGAAACTCGCCTGCACACCGCCTGGACCATCAACGGCCAGCTTTGGCTTCGGCAGGTAGACCTCGTGAGCAGCGAACATGACGCTGGCGTTGCCAACGGTGTAGCCGAAGGTTAGATCCACCGGCGTACCATTTGCCGCCAAATCAATCAGGGTGGTGTCTGAAAACCGCACATCAATGCGACCTGTCAAAGCCGCAACCGTGGGATCGGCCCCATCAATCTTGCCGTCTGAGCGGATGGTTTCGATTTTCTCGAGGTTGTTCGAGTAATTGAGCGACCCACCGGTCAGATTACCGATGGGATTACCACCCCGGGTGATGGAGCCCTGAAACTGGCTGATCCGTGTGAAAGCCAGAGATGTCAGTGTGCCGCCTTGAGACGTATCGTTGCGAACCTCGCCTTGCGCAATCACCCCAAGTGTAGCCGCCGCCGCGCCCGATCTCTGAAACTCCAGAGCAATGGATCCCAGCACCACGCCGGTATGTTGGAAAAATGCGGGGACCTGAGGCATGCCGACCTCGACCGTGTAACTGGGTAGAGCGTCATTGCCCGAGGCATACACATGGTTAAACGTACCATCGCCGTTATCCGTGGTGGCCGGGTCACCAAACAAGCCGGTGAGCCAAATCCCGAGATAGCGCGGATCCATCGGCACCACCACTTCACCTTCGTCATTGATGACGTCTTGCAAGGGGGCCAGCGGATCGCGGCCTTGTCCCAAAACAGGGTCATCAATCAGGCCCTGTTCGGAACCCAGAGTGCAGCGATTAAAAGGCATGCGGATATAGCCGCCACTGGCCGCTTGCCCATAAGCGGTTTCCCGCTTGAGCAGCAACGTGGCGCTCGAACCATAGGCTCGGGCCATCGGTATTCTCCTAAATTGTAAAAAGATCAGCCGAGGGAGGTGTCGGCTTCAAATTCAATGGCAACGATCAGTGTGCCAGCCTTGATGGCTGGGCCTCCGATCACCGCTTCAGTATCGATTTCTGGACGGCTATAGGTCATGCCAAAGACCAAATCACCCAGTGTTGGATCGGCATCAAGAACGGTGCCGATTTGCTGCAGTAGGGTGTCGAAGGCTGCGTCGCGGGCAGCGGCATCACCGTTTTCGACATAGATCTCAATCTCTGCATCCTGTCGACAATAGACCCCGCCGAAACCGCCCAAAGGCTGTTCCGGCTCATCGGCGATGCCATCTCGAAGAATGATTAGTCCAGCCGACGGGATTTTCTCCGGCACAGCTGAATTGCGTTCGACAGTAACCTCTGAAATGGCCTTTAGGGCCGACTGCAGAGCCATTAAAATCTGCTCGGTTTTACTCGACACCTTGAATTGTTCCCCAAATGTGGTACATTATGGACATAAGGAGTTGAACCATGCCCAAAACAGAAATGATCCGCGCCCGCGTCGAACCAGACCTCAAACATGAGGCCGAAGAGGTTTTTGCCGCCCTTGGTCTATCAGCCACCGAGGCAATTACATTGTTCTACAAGCAGGTTAGCCTTCATCATGGTCTTCCTTTTGAGGTCAAAATACCCAATGCGGAGACCCTTGAAGCAATGCGCCAAGCCAGCAACAAAGATGGCCTTACCAAGTACGGCAATGTCAAAGACCTGATGGCCGACATTGACGATGCGTGAGCTTCTGGTCACTTCGCAATTCAAGAAGGACCTCAAAAAAGCGAAGAAACGCCGAAAAGACCTCAGCAAACTCGAAAACATTCTCGACAAACTCACCTCGAGCGAAGCGCTTGAGCCCAAAAACAGGCCCCATCGTCTTGCTGGCGATTGGAAGCCATGCTGGGAATGCCACATTGAGCCAGATTGGCTTTTGATCTGGGACGAAGACGAAAACTCGGTCACCTTGATCCGCACCGGCACACATTCCGACCTGTTTGATTAACTCAGTCCTTTCATATGGCGATCAATGAGGTGAGGTGTTCGGCGAGACCAACTTTCCGCTGCGCGGCGCACATCCAGTCGCTTGGGCATTTTCACCTGCGGCACCATGACAAACATCACCACCGTGGTAATCCCCGATTTGATGCGACCTGTTTTGGTGAACGAACCACCCTTGGCACGACGCCCGACGCGACCCGTTTTGCCGCTCACACGAACGCCATCGACGACCAATAAGGAAGGTTGTCCACGTCGATACACAAATCTCAGTGGCCCAAAGCGATGCTCTGGAAAATTGGAGGGTGTTATCCGTTTTCCCCCATCACCTCGTTTCGGAGCCGCTGCCGTTGGAATGGCCAACCAAAAACCAGATTTGCTTTTTATGACCGTTCCCCGATCAAAGGTTCGGACAATCTGCGGTGCTTTTGACCAGACGAGACTCGCTGCATCGTAGCCCTTATTGGGATATGCCCGGCTGCGCCAGGTGCGGGCCAAGCGTGTTCCCAGTCCAGCAGAAATCACCTGACGGCGAAGACTGCCCTTGAGCCCGTCACCAGCATCTTTGATCCCACCACTAACCGCTTTCTCAATCTGGCGTAATTCAGCTTTGAGATCGGTCTTCAAGGAACCGACAATGGAGGCCGCAAGCTTCATACAGGCCTCACATCCAGTGTCCAAACCAATCGATCAGGATCTTTGCGTTCAGGTTCCCCCTGCACTACATAACTTCTTTCATTCAAAGTCACTCGGTCGCCAGGCCTTGGCTCAGGCACTTCAGAAACCCTGACATCAAACAGAGTTGTCTCTGAATGAATCCGGGTTTCACCAAAACCAATAATTTCATCTGGGCGACGAGCGATGAGACGTACAGGCACGGCCTCTTCACCGGACGGAATGTAGAGACCGTCAGATGCGATATTCGGATCGGCAAAAAGCACATCCAAAGCCGTGCCCACAGCAGTCATCAGAAACTGCCGTTCAAGCGAACACGCCCAATGTTCTCACTGGCCGTGCCACCAACGGCTTCAACGGCCACACCAATAAGGGTGTTGCCAGTCGCCGTTTTGGTCACGACCTTGTTGGTGTCATCCCAATAAATCTTGTCACCGGCGCTCCAGGCTTGAGACGCAGCTTTGGTCAAATCAAAGACGCCAACAAGGCTTGCCTCGACCTCTTCGCCAGCAATCGCATCAATGTTGGAGACACCGAAAATACCGCCAAGCAGGAAGCCCCCGCCGGAAGCGACATCATAGGGAACCGCAAGCGTGAGGGTGTTGCCGGGTTGAATGTAGTTTTTCATGGAAGGTTTCCTTTTCCAAAAGACGAAGGGCGACCTATTGGCCGCCCGTCTCGTCAGAAATGATTATGAAAAGCCCGTGTTACGCGCCGGGGTTCTTGAACAGTCCACGCCAATCAATGGCTTTGGCTCCAAAATCCAATCGGCACTTAATCTCAACGCCGTCAACATCGAAGCCGTTTCGGGTTTCGATATAGGCTCCTTGCTGGCCCTCTAGATAGGCATATTCGATGGTGTCGATCTGGTTCGGGTTGGCTGCCAAGTACCAAGCCGTTTCGCTCACCGCATCCAGACGCGGTTCAGAAATCGGCGACAGCGTGCGAATGGACTGAGGCACCACATTGGCCGTATCGGCGGGTACAATGTTCTGTGCCACCATCTGCTCGGCCTTCAATTCCAAAGCGGCAGGAACGATCAGGAAAGACGGACGGATGTTCAAAACTGTCTTCTTATCCAGACCAGTTTGTTTGGCCATAGAGGCACGAGCTGCACCAACGGCATCCACCGACAGCGCAGCTCCGGTCCCGGCCAGGTTCTTATGGTCGCCATGGAAGAGCGCTTTATTATCGGCCATCGCCGGATTGGAGGTAATGATGCCCCACACAACGTCGCTTTCAAGCTGAGCGATGGAGTTGCCGTACATGGCGGGGATCCGGGTAAAGGCGTCCAGATCGTCGTTGATCAAAACCTGACGGGTAATTGCAACCACCCGCCCATAGGTTTCGATACGGTAGCTTTCCTTGGACTCGCCAAGCGTCCCCCGCTTGAATTCGCCACTTTCGTTGACCTTCAAAAGCTGAGGCGCTTCGCCCAACTGGACCCGGTGCATGGCCTTGAAATCCGTGGCCAGAACCTGTCGGCAGAAATGCGTGAAGGTCCGGGGATAAGCATCGTAAGCCTGACGAAGCGTCTTGTTGGTGACAGCGGCCAGGATCTCCGGGAAATCCGACGTGGAGTGAAGCGCACGGGTCGCAACCTCATCCCGAGACAGGCCTCGGGTATTTTCACCCACATTGGCGAGGCTTTCCCGTGCCAATTCCATCAGGGTCATGCCACGATATTCACGGGCAGCATCTTCCAACGGGAACAAGGTCGGGCTGTAACGATGCAACAACGCATTGGTCACTGCCTGACGACGGGTCACACGTTCATCATGACCGCCCAGTGGAACGGAAACCTGCGAGAAGGTTCGGGTTTCTTCGGATTTGGCGGCAACCTGATCAAGAATGACCTTACGCGCGTCCTCAAGGGAGACGCCGCGTTTCACCAGGTCGTCGGCAAAGCTACGTTCCAGATCAAGTTTGCCTGCCAGATCAAAGATTGTGGAGACACGTTCCCGCTCAAGATCACGGGCCTTGATAACCAAAGCTTCCGCATCGGCTTTTTGGACATCCGGCGTCTTGTTTCGTTGCTCAAGAGACCGCTTTTCCTGCGGCTCCTGAACCTTGGGAGCTTCCTCGGCGCTCACGGCATCTTCGGTCATATCGGTTTCCTCGGTGGTGGGGATATCGTCGTCATGCATGGTGGAATTCCTTTTGCTGCAATCATCAGCGTCGCCACGTTGCACGACGCACTCATGTGTTTGGGTGGTGTGGTTGGATCGGAAACCTGCGGCAGGGTCAGCGCCAACAGGCACAGCAGAGATTTCAAAAGGCGTCCAATCAACAGCTCGCCAAACTTCCCTGCCCGCTTCTGATTTGCTCACCTCGTAGCGGTGTACCTGATAACCAATGGAAACAGCCCGGATGTGTCCTGCCACAATGTCGCGCCAGATCGGCTCGACTTCGTCACGCTCGGAGAACCGGATCGTCGCAATGCCCTGACCGTTTTCAAGGCGAGCGCTATCAGGGACAACCGAACCGATGACAGCATTCAGCTCACCGGTTTCGTGCACCTTTAAGAACGGAGCCCCTCCATTCAGCCGCTCCAGACGAACGTGGTCCGGATCCAGGCTTAGATCCTCATCGTAAGGATCGCCCAGAAAGGGTTGGCGACGAACACGAGCGCCAGTAGACCAAACCACATCAATGGTTCGCGCTTCCTGGTCCGCTGAATTCGGTGCAAGCTCCGCCGCCCGGCGCATGGCCGGGAGTTCAATGGTCTTATCCATCTGATCCTCAATTTCAGTCTGTGGTGTCGGTCGCAGCAAAGGCGTCTGTGGTCTGCGCACTGCCTGTCTTGGTGACCCGTCTTGGGTCTGAGTCCAAAACAATCCCGGCAGCATCCAGCTTGGTATTCATGCTGGCGATCTCTGCCAGAACGGCATCAGGATTGCGGCCTTGCCGCGCGATGGCTTCCGCCAACGTCATGGTGCCGGATCGAATGGAGAGCAGATCCGCCATAGCATCTTTCATGGGATCGACCGCTTCGAATTTCGGTGGAGACCATTCCACCGGAACCTCCGGTTCAGGGATGTGCCCCGCCACCCAGGCCGCTTCGGTGAACCAGTTCCAGACAGGTTGGCAAAGCATGGGAATGAACAGCTGCCATTGGACAGCATCAATCATCCGCCTGAACTCGACGAGACCGGCTCGAATTGACGAATAGTTCACCTGGCTTAAATCACCAGTGAGCAATTCATAAGGCACCCGAAAACCTGCCGATATGGTGTGAAGGCTTGCGCGTTTGTATTCGCCGTAGCCTCCCGTGGCCGCTGGCTGATTGAATTTGATGTCCTTGCCGCCGCGAGCATAAGCAATGAGCCCTGGTTCAAACTGCTCCACCCGCTTGCCATCGGCATCGGTAACAGCAGGAGCAACGCCTTGTTGGGATTCATCATCACCAAAAACAATCGCGGTGACACAAGCTTCCGTTTTCTTGCGAACAATCTCGGCAACCTCATAGTCATCAAGGTCACGTAAAGACCGAATGACCGGCGCTCCCCATGGAACACCGCGAACCTGCACTCGTTGTTTTTCATAGACATGCACAATATCGGTGGCGGCAACTGCCTTGCTTTGGAAGCCCCCTTGAATGGCACCATAGGCGTCACCGGGATGGCTTTCATAAATCCAATAGGCCTTTCTCTGCCCTATGCCGTTGAACTGCACACCCTGGACAAGACGATCCTTCCCAGCAGTCTCTCCGTTTCTTGTCGCATCCAGAAAGTCAGCTTCAAGGATCTGGAGCTGCATTGGAACGTTAAGACCATCAGAGGCTTTCCGCATACGGCGGCGAACCAACACCTCTCCCGCCTCGACCATCTCACGACAGATCAAGGTCTGCAGACCGTAGAAATCCAACTGACCATCGGCATCACATTGACGAGACCACTGATCCCAGAGTTTGTTGACCGCTTTGTCGAGCGCCTCATTACCCGAGACCGCCCGGGGCATGATGCCTGCGCCGATGATGTTGTTGACCAACACGGATACGGCCTTGGCCGCATGGGGATTGTTGCGAACAAGATCGCGCATGCGATCACGCAACAACGCACTGGCCATGCCGACTTCTGTATCGGCAGAAGTGCCTGCTGTTCTCCAGCCATCCGTTCTGCGCCCTTTGGACGCACCATCATAGCCTCGAGCCAGGCTGTCAAATGCCTGACGAGCCAAAGCCCTCCTTGTGGCGGTGACGGGCGCGAAGATCGCGACGGCTTTATCCAACCAACTCACCGTCATCAAGAATTGCCTCGGCTGAATCCAGCAAATCCGGCAACCGGCAGAGGCTTCTTGCTTGCGGCAATATCTCGTTCGATGGTTCGGATCCGGCTGATTAAGTCTTCCGCTGAACCGTATTCGACGGATTTACCGTCATAGCTGACACGCAACGTCCCGCTGGCATAGGCGCGTTTAAGCGCTACCAGTTCTGTGTCTGACCAAGACGTCATCGTGAATTTTCCTTAAAACCAGTTGTCACGCCGACCTAACCAATCCGAGCGGCGTTTTTCCGTTGGCGGGTGGGATGGTCGGTTGATCATGCCCGCTGCTTCGGCATCTTGAGCCGGAACACCAAGCTGATCTTCAAGATCTGTCCATTTTTCTGCAGACCATCGATCGGCTCCCGCAATCCATGCGGCAGCCCGGGCGTACACCCGGCAATCCAAAGCTTCATTACGTTCACGCAGTTTTTGCCATTCAAGGCGTGTAAAGCCACGCTTGTTCTTGACGGTCACAAGCTGCTCGGCAACCAACTGCTTAAGCCATTCCGTCTCTACCCAGGTCGGCAAATGAACCGTGCCGGGCAAATACTCAGCTCCCTCGGCCCTTTCCTCATCCGTTGGACGAGATGCCCGAAGAAACCTGTAGGTCTCGGATTTAAAGGTCGAGACAGAAACCGTCCAAAGCCGGGCTCCGCGTTTAAGCTTCTTGCCACCATCGGTCGCATCAACGAACGTGGGGCCTGAAACCGGACTGGACCGATTGAACCCTTCAACACCCTTAATGGGGGCAACCTGACCAAAACCAACCCGTCGAGCCCAGGCATAGACAGCCGAAGCTTCATAGCCGGTATCGACAGCCAGTTTGGCGATACGAAGATGCGCCCCACTTACATGGGGCCAGGATCTATCCAATAGAGCTTCCAGTTTCAGCCAGGGATCTGGGTCGTGCGGCCCACCATCAATGACGATGTGATCCACCAACCAGCTTTCCAGTCCACGGCCCCAGGCCCATACATCCACTTCGATGCGGTCTTTCTGAATATCGCCCCCAGCCGTCAAAAACAAACCGCCCTCTGGTACCGTTCCCGGTGACCATTGCTGGCGCTGATCGTAAAGACGCTCCCAATCTGGAGCTTCGCCGGTTTCGACCCAGGTCTCACCGAGAGAGGTGTTCACGAAGGTTTTCATGCCCTCGGCCCCTTGGGCTTTGGCAGACAAAAACGCCCGTACCATGTTTTCCAATCGAACCCATGGCGAATAGATTTCATTCAGGTGGAATCCTGCGATCCCGGCGAAAGGGTTTTCTGCTCGCCATTCACCATGACGGATTACAGACCACCGCTGTGCATCAGACCAAACCGAGCCGCACTCCTCACAAACGTAGTGGGCAGTTTCCGGCAGGTGGGCACCAGCAGCGTCCTTTTCCCAATGGACCTGTTCCCACCTCAGAACCTGATGGGTTCCGCAATCCGGGCAAGGAACCCAAAACCGTCGCTTATCACTTTCTTCCCAAGCCGCATCAATCCGGCTCACACCTTTGATCGTCGGCGTTGAGACCAGAACAATCTTGCGGTTCCAGAACGTCACCGTGCGCTTGCGCGCCAGATTAACCGGATCACCTTCCGCTCCCGCACTGGGCGGATAGCGATCAACTTCATCACACAGAAGGATCCGGATCGGACGCATGGCCAGACCCGAGGGTGCGTTCGCACCAACGATTGTCAAATGACCACCGACAAACTTTTTGTGAAGGATCTTGTTCGATCCATCCCGAGACTTCGGATCCGACAGCTTCCCATAAAGGCACGGCGTATCCCGCGCCATGGGTGCAAAGCGGTCTTTGGACCAGGTCTCGGCATCCCGTTCTGTTGGCATCACCACCATGATGGGTGATGGATCCTGATCGACGTGATAGCCGACCGTATTGAGGATACATTCCGTCTTGCCGACCTGAGCCGAGGTCTTCACAACCACGGTTTCTACCGAAGCATCGGAAATGGCGTTCATGATGCCGCGTTGATACTCGGCACGTTCCGTCACCCATTGTCCGGGCTCGGAGCTTGCTTCAGAACTCAGTCGTCTATTTTTGTCCGCCCACTGACTTACGGTTAGGTCTGGCGGCGGTGCTGCCGCTTCCAGCGTTTGCTTCGCTACCTGTTGCAGCGCTGTCGTCCCCATCAATGTGATGGACGATTTCAACGTCGGTTTCGGCGATTTCCGTGAGGATCTCAAAGATCGCCTTTTTGATGACGTCCCTTGCTTGGTTGAGGCTTGTCGTTTCATGAACCACCGGTGCGATTTTGTCAGGCAGCACCAGCAGCCGTGCCCGCATCAGCGCCACGATTTCCGTCCAGGCCACTTTCACGTCAGGAGCAGAGAGCAAATCCCCTCGCATCTGTGAGGCTTCCATCTCTGCAAGATCAGCCTTGGCCTTCACCAACCGGGCTCGTTCCGTTCCATAATCGGCGTTCCCCGCCTCCCCCTTCAGATTGAGATCACGCAGATGGCGGATATAGCCACGTACCGAACCAATAAGCTCGTACCGGCCCCTTGCCGCCTTCGGGATGACACCGGCTTTCGATAACTGCTGGACCCGCCGCTCGGAGATATCGAGCAGGCTCGAGATCACAGAAATGGGCTGAGTGTTATCCGACATGACCGCCAAAAAGTGATTAATTACAGTCTATTAGACTTGATGGCCTTTCGATTAAGAGCGTTACTGAATTCAGCCAAACGCTTGAAACGAAAGGAAAATCCATGACCAGCATTGCCATCATGATGAACGACGGCAGCACAGAATTGCCCCGTCCTTGGAACCGGGCCTCAAGTCAGGATGAACTCATTGAAATGGTGGCCCACTTTATCGGCTACCACACAGGCAAGACCGAAAGCCAAGCGATCAAAATGATCGACACCAGCCGTGTTGACCTTGATGCACCGATCGCCCGGGTCAACCTGCCGGGTGGCAAGACCATCCGTTTTTTTGCCTTTAAAGAAAACTACTGAGCGGAGGTAAGCCCCATGGAAATCAGAAATCTCAAAGTCAGCCAATTGGCCCGTGCGATTGAAACCATCACCGGAACGCAAACCACAGCCAAATCGTTCAATTACAAATCCAAAGCCGTCGACCGGGTTATGGAATTGATGAAAGAACACAAGCTAACCCGCGAACAAATCCTTCAGGCCGCTGGTTTGACCAGGATCGAAACGCCAAAGACCACCGTTCCCCAAAAGGTTAAAAAAGCCAAACCTAAGCGGATCACCAAGCAGTCCATTCTGATTGATATGCTTCAAACCGGTTACGGCGCTTCCATCGAAGAATTGACGAAAGCCACTGGCTGGCAACCCCATACCGTGCGTGGAGCGATCAGCTATGTGCTCCGCAAAAAGCTCGGCCTCAATGTGGTCAACGAGCAGTCGTACAGCGGCAAGCAGGTCTATCGAATTTTCGACGAGGTATGAGTTAGCCCCAGACCTTCCGGACCCGAATTTCTTCAAATATCCGGCGCAGGGTATAGCTGCGCAAAATCGAGATCCCTGTGAAGATCGCGCCGATTACCAGATTGTCCGAGAGGGAGACTTCCAGACCGAACAGGGGAAACACTGCAATTTGCGCTGTGACAGCCACGCCGTAACCCACGGCGACATTGGTCAGTGATTCCAAAAAGGACATGCGTCTGGACTGCCTCACGTTTCCGACCTCTCGTTATTAATCTCTTCAAACGAACGACCATCGCCGTCCAAAATAGCCTTCTGACCTGTGATGTTCTGCCAGCGTGTAATAGCGACATCCACATAAGCCGGATTCAATTCCACACCATAACAGACCCGTCCCGTGCTTTCCGCCGCAATCAAGGTCGTTCCCGATCCCATGAAGGGCTCATAGACAGCCTGACCCGGGCTCGAGTTATTTAAAATCGGACGACGCATACATTCGACCGGCTTCTGAGTGCCATGAACAGTTTCAGCGTCCTGGTCGCGGCTAGAAATATGCCAAAGCGTCGTTTGCTTGCGGTCCCCGGCCCAGTGACCCTTGCCGTTCTTTTTAACCGCATACCAACAAGGTTCATGCTGCCAGTGATAATCGCCCCGGCTCAGAACCAAGCGCTCCTTTGCCCAGATAATCTGGGAGCGAACATTGAAGTGGGCGCGTTCCAAACTGTCAGCGACCGTCGTTGCATGCAAAGCGCCATGCCAGACATAGGCGACATCACCTGGAAACAAGACCCAGGCATCGTACCAGTCGGCACGATCATCATTGAGCACCTTGCCTGTGCGCTTGGTCGCAGCGGCTCCAGCCTTGTTCCGCCAGTTCGGATCATACTCAACCCCATAGGGCGGATCGGTCACCATGAGCAACGGCTTTACCGGGCCCAGCAATCTCTCCACGTCGGTGGCAACGGTTGCATCACCACAGATCAAACGATGGTTCCCAAGCACCCAAAGGTCTCCTGGCTGGGCGACCGGTTGTTCCGGAGTATCTGGAATATCATCTTCACCTTCGAGCTCGGCCCCCATGTCACCGGCAGCTTGCGCCAGCATCTGGGCGAGGTCGTCATCAGAATAACCCGTGCCCGTCAGACCAACATCGCGCGATTGGATTGCCTGAAGCAAAGCAGTCAGAAGCTCTGGATCGTTTTCTGCAAGATCGGATAGGCGATTGTCGCCAACCAGGATGGCTTTTGCATCCTCATCATCGGCATCCACATAAATGACCGGCACTTTGTCCAGCCCCTCGGCCTCCGCAGCCATGAAGCGGTGATTACCCGCAAGAATGTGACCGGTGGAACGTTGGACGACCAACGCACCATAAAATCCGTTTGCACGGATGCTGGAGCGGATCTCATCAAGGTTCCCCCGACGCGGGTTTTCCGGGTGACAAGTCAGATCGCTAACAGCGACCATCTCGACCTTGTCACCAACATTGATGATCTGTGTGCTCAAAATGACCTCGTTAAATGGATGGCAAAGACCGGCGGCATTTCGCTTTGAAACGAAATGACCTCGGACACGGTTTCGTTTTGTCGATCATGTGAGCGATAGCCGCATCGCCAACGGTTCTGCCGGACAGACTGCGATGGGGGCTCTGTGCCAGACGAAACGAAATGGCTTTTTTCAGGGCGTCACTAGGAAAATCCCGCGCTGAGCCCGCCCGCATAGGATATCGGGCAGGAAGGACCCGTGACTTCGCTCAAATTCGATGGAATTACTTAAGCTTTGAGGCCATGTCGTCCCGGACGCGCCTCTCGCAAGCTTGGCAAAAAATGTAGCCTAAACCGCCGTTTTTGTCCGCGCGAAAAGTGTTCGCCGAACACCTTTCTATCCACTACTCATGCCTTCGCCGATTGAACCATCTCAATCACTTTGCGGCGCGAACAATTACGCGGCACCCTATGACCGTTAAGCTTCCAGGCAATGACACAATGGCCAAAAAGGTAGCGTTGATGGACTGCCGTGCGCTGCAATCCCACTCGTCCGCAGATCTTCTTCCAGCGCTCGCCCGCCGCACGAAACCAGCAAATCTTGGCAACGTCCGCATCAAGCCACTGCAGCCATTGCATCGCTTCATCCATCCGGTCAATGGATCCAGGCGATGGCCAGGGCCTGCGCAGCACGGGGTCATGCCAACCAAAGGATTCATGGATGTTGTGAACAACGTCAGGCCAGGCCGAAAAATAGCCCTGAACCTTTTCTTCAGGCAGGCGCTTCAACACCCCTGCGGCTTCCGCCAATCGCTCCTCCACAAGGGAGGCTGTCCATCGATCATTGCTCATGAGCTTCTTCCTTTCGTTTGCCATAGAGCCTGTCGCCCAATTGGCGAACGAGTTCCTTCTCAGGCCAGGTTAGACGGTCATCCTCAATGGAAACCGCCAACATGCCCTGCTCCTGCCAACCATCACGCTTGACCTGATCGGCATTGCGGCGCGTGCCGCCATATCCGGGAGGGTGCCATCTCATCGGCTCACCTCCTTCAACACGGCGGCATAGCCCGCAACATCAATCATGCTGTCGAGATGCCCGGGGTCATGGGCCAGCCGCGCCAGCTTCAGGTCAATCAGGCACAGAGCCACCTGCGAGGGCGTGATGGGCTGGCCCAGTGTGATCGACCAGCGTTTGGCGATCGCCAACATGGAAGCTGATGGCTCTCCGTAAGTTTCCCGACGATTGCCGACAATGGCAGCGGCCTGTTTGAGCATCATTTCGCCGTTCATTGATCCGTCCCTCCCCCACGTTTGACCATGGCCCAATCAAGGATCGCTAAAGCATCGGCTTCGTTGTCATCGGCAGGCTCAAACCCACGTTTGCGAGCGGCCTCAATCATGGCTTCCTTGTTGGCGTTCCCTTTGCCTGTTGCGTGACGTTTGATCGTGCCAACCGGAACGGCCTCGTAAGCGATAGCGTGGTGTTCGCACCAGGCAGTCACATGGGCGAGAAATCCACCGTAGACATGAGCGGCATCTACACCGGCATGACGACGGACCTCCTCAACGAACACAGCATCCAGACCACCGGCCATTTGCTTGACCTCGGTGAGCCATTGCTTGAACCGAAGAAAGCGCATGCCGCCGCCTTGCCAGCGATCATTTTTAAATTCGGCAATACCACTGGTGATGGTTCGGTCAGGCAAACAGACGGCCCATCCGGTTTTGGTGCCGAGATCCAGGGCCAGAATTTTGAGAGGACCGCCACACGGGTCAGGTGGAATTTGGACAGAGTTTGATGCTGGCATAATTGCCTCCATGTTGATTGAACAATGCTGATGGGAGAAATGGCCTGACAGGATCGACGACCATGGCGAAGAGGGTTCGCCAAGCGTCAGCGCTGGCGTAGCCCTCTCCCCCTTTAGGGGGAGGTATTCACTTGGATTTCTGATTGGGGTCTGAAAGCCGCAGAAATCCTCACGTTTCGTCAGGAATCCAGAAATCCAGACAGGAATCCGGCTGGATTTCTGAATTGACCCTAACCGTCTGTTTTCATTGAAAGTTTGAATCCAGAGCATGTCTGGACTCCATGGACTCCAGAAATCACAGCCGAGAATTTGCCCCCTATTCATGGTCCATCTCCTCATCGTGATAGACCCAGTTGTGCGGGCTTTCGACCTCCAGAACGGCCCCTGACTGGTGGCACTTGTAATGGGTTGGAAGGAGCTGATGGACGCTTTGGAAAACCTCACCGGTCTCCTCATCCACAACGTCCTCAGCCTCACCCAATTGCATGCCTTGAACGCAGAGATAGCCGTAGCGGGTGCGCGGCAGAGGCGGCAGATCGTGATCTTCGGGATTGCGGAAGTATTTGATGTAGCCTTTGGTAGTCAGAACACTGACACGTTCGGCAATGGTGCTCCGGCCACCCAAACCGGCCCGGTTTTCAAACCGCTCGGCAAATTGGGTCGCGGTATATACCCGCCCGCCCAGCGCTTCTTCGAAGAGAACCTGAAGAATAACGTCGCGTTTGCGCAAACGTTCGGCATCGAGCTTCTCGCCATATTCCTGACGGATCAGCCTCTCCGACGACGGATCAATTTCGATCCATTGCCCACCGTCCTTATCGACGATCTTTGCCGCCAGGGCTGGGCCGTTGCGCAGTTCCGTGATGAGCTTGCGTTCAGTGCGGGTTTCATCAGGGCGAAACAGGATCATGCCTGAGCTGTAGTAGCCCCGGAGCGCCCCTGCGCCGGAAAGCGCCTGGAATGGATCCTCATCAACCTGTTTCTTTGAAAGCTTGCGGGTGTGATGGACGAGAATGATGCCTGCGCCTGGGTCCACAGCGTCGCGCAGTTTCTCAACGCGATCGCGCAAGAAAAACAGCATGGCGTTGTTGTCGTTCTCACTGGGCCCCGCGTCACCGCCATCAAAGACGTTTCGGATCGGATCAATGACGATGATGTCCAGCCCATCGGGGAAGTGTTTTCGGATTAAAGCGCCAACCGTTTCAACGCCCGCTTCATTCAAAATGAGCTTGAGCTGCGGTGTGATGACGAGATTGTCATGGGCTTGGCGGATCACTTCAGGCTGCAACGAGATGTCCTGAAGGCGTTCCCGGAGATAGTGATACTGGATTTCGGCCTGCAGATAGAAAACGCGCAAAGGACGCGGTGGCGTAAAGGACAGAAACTCAATGCCTGCGGCCATGTGAACCAACCAGCAGAGCAAGAAATCGCTTTTGCCAACCTTGGGCGCACCGCCAAAAACCAGCAGGCCTGATGGTGTCAGGACACGAGGCGCAATGATGTCGTCCGGCATGGCAGAGCGATCACCCAGCAACTGCTTCAGGCTAAAGGCTTGCGCATTGGACCTCGGGCTTACGATGGATTGACGCGGTGCGTTGGCAATGAAGGCATCAATATCCATGCCGTCATCGACAGCGTCCGCCGCATCCCACTTTTCCGGTTTATCCAGAGGCGGCATTAGAATGGTGACGGAAAACGCACCAGCTCCAAGAGCAGCCTCGGCAGCAGCTTCCGCGTACTGCCAACCTGCCGCATCCTTGTCGGGCCAGATCAAGACGCGTTTGCCACAAAGCGGTGACCAGTCAGTTTTCTCAACCGGTGCCTTGGCCCCGTTCATAGCTGTGGTGGCACAAACACCCTGACCGATTAAGGCATCTGCCGCCTTCTCGCCTTCAACCACCACCACATCCATGGCGGATTTCATGGCGGGCTGGTTATAAAGTGGTCGCGGATCCGGAGCCTTCATCTTCCGGCATGAAACGTCCCAGGGCCTAAACTGCTTTCCGCTGGGTGGATCATAGCGATAGACACAGGCCAACAGAGCGCCCTCGCCATCAACATAGTCCCACTTGGCTGTCACCGGCCCCAACTCGTCCATCGGCATGGTACGCTCCGGCTCAACGGGGACAGTTTCAGATCGCGGCTCGCCCAGCCACTGGCGAACGTCATCCAATAACGAAGGGAAATCCGATTGGGTGTTGCGCCCTGTTGCCGCAGCCCAAAGTGCGAGTACATCCCCGCCCTCACCTGTCGCAAAGTCATGCCACATCCCGGCTTTGGGCCCGGTGAGCTCAACACTCAGGCTTTCGCCCTTGTTGCCTCGGACATCGCCAACCAGAAATTTTCCATGACGGAAAACACCTGTGGGAAAAAGGTAGGACAGAAGGCCACGCAAATTGGCATTGAGGCGCACCTTGATCTCTTCAACCGAGAGCCCCGTTTGACGTGCATCGTCTTGGCGCTGGGGGGCTGCTGAATTGAAATCGCGCCAGTCATTAATGTTTACGACCTCATTGCTCATCCGCCGGTTCTCCAGCACCGATCAGACCAGTCGCAGAATTTGCACTCGAAGAAATCAGCCGATTGCGCGATACGGGGCAACAATTCACCGGCTTCTGTCGCCTGAATGACGCGCACCGCTTTATCGCTCATGCGTTGGGCAAGCCCGCCATCAAACGCAACCAGCTCATGGTGAAGCTCCGCTGTGTCCTTGTTGATGGCGGTAAACAAAGCCGGGTTTTGAGAAATACCCGGAACCGAGGCTTCCATATAGGCCTGGTAGGTGGCGATCTGCGCGGCATAAACCGGCTTGGAAACCGTGACGCCGCGTTTGACGGTGTCGTTCCAGGATTTGTTGTTGAGTGATTTGCATTCCCAAAGGGCTGGGAAGCCATCCATGACCGGAGCTGCGTTGATTATGCCATCCACATGGCCGCGAATACGGCCACCGGCGACACTGAATCCGAATTGCTCTCCACCAGGCTTATTGCCTTTGGTCGTATAGAGCTCGAAGCCAGCCTTGCGCAGCCAGTCGATGGCCAGGTCCTCAAAGACGTGACCGGCAGCAAAAATACGCAGGGTTTGCCCATCGAAATCCCGACCATCGTCCTTCGGGGCCTGGGCGTATTCGAATTGCAAAGCGCGTTCACAGGCAACGCCAAGACGGGAGCCACCGAGATATTGGCGCGGTGTTTGGCGTTGGTTTTCGGCAACCAAAGCCTCATCGATATGAGCGTTCACCTGATCGGCGAAAGTTTGGGAGGAATTGTAGTCCAACATCAAAAGGGGACCTCCGTATCTTCGCCTTTGGCAATCGACATCATGGCGTCCTGGAACCCGCCAACGCAGACTTCAGCGAGAGTGAGAACCTGAGCTTCTGTGAGATCAATCAACCGGGTTTCCCAACCGATCTCTTCCATCACTTCCGCCAGCATCTTGACGGCATGGCGCAGGGCGGCTTTTTCCTGTTCAGTCAGATCAACCATGCCCAAGCCCTCCTTCGCCAAGCGCGACCAAAAACCCTGGCAGTCCATGGAGCAGAACCACCGTTGAATACGCGGACGCTTCGATGAGTGGCGGTCGAACCAGCCAAAACCATGGGGCGGTCGCCGACAGACGGCACAGAGCTCCCCACGCGGATGCCATAACCTCAATCGGGTGGCAGCGTTTCCTGAAGTCACCATGGGTCATGCCGCCCTCCGGCTATCTTCAGGAGCGTTCAACACCAGATTGGTGATTGCCGCCTTATTGAACTGGAATGTCAGCAGAGCCGATGCGTGATACCGGGTCAGGCCAAAATCTTGACGGTACTCGGGCGGTAAGAATTGAAGCTGACGGGTGGTGACAGACTGATTGAGCCAGGAGCGGGATTTATGGGCGCTTTCGTCGGTCTCGTTTTCATTCAGCCAATCATCGGCTGCGGCCAGGCAAATGGTGCGCTCACCCATGGCCAACAAATGCGATTTGAGGCCCTTGCCACCGCCGACGGCATGCCAGCGGCCCTGATGAAAGAAAATCCCGCTCCAGGCGTTGAAGCCATTTGCGACCAGCGCCGCATCATCTCCAAAGAGATCGCACCATTGGAAACTGGAACGCTTGAGCAGATCCACTTCCGACATGACGAAATCAGAGATCGGCTGTTGGCCTTCCTTACCCTCCGATTGGAAGTGGTAACCGCACAACGGACATTCCATGACGGCCAGCGGCACATTGGCGGCGCACTCAGGGCATTCCTTGGTCAGGGCGGGACCGGAGCCAACCTTGCCATCAAGGTTTACGTCCTGCTCGAGACTGCCATGCAGAAGACTGGAAGTGCCAAAATCCAGCACAATGCAGTCCCTTTTGACCACACCCGGATGTTCGCTGGGATCAACGGTACGCAGGCCGCGCCCAACCATCTGGATCATGGTGGATTTATAAGAAGACGGCCTCAGCAAGACGACACAGCTGGTCGGCGGATGATCCCAGCCTTCGGTCAGAACCGCGACATTAACCAGAACCTGGGTTTCCCCCCGCTCATAGGCCTTTAGGACATCGCGCCGTTCAGAAGCGCCCATGTCGCCATAGACCATGGCGGCCTGGATACCTTGGGTGCGAAAAGCGTCGCGCACATTGCGGGCGTGATCGACCGTCGAACAAAAGACAACGGTTTGACGATCACCCGCCTTCTCCCGCCAGTGCTGGATCACAGCATCCGTGATCGGCGCTTTGTTCATGATGGCGTCCACGGCCATCATGTCGAAGTCATCTACGGTCTTGCGAACCGACTTGAGCGCTTCCTGTGCGCCAACATCAATTACAAAGGTGCGCGGCGGCACCAGATGTCCGGAAGCAACCAGTTCTCCAATGAAGACTTGATCGGCAACATTGGAAAAGATCGGACGCAAGCCCTTTTTGTCTCCCCGGTTGGGAGTGGCCGTCACACCGAAAATCTTAACGTCCGGGTTTTTGTCCCTGGCCTGATCAATGATGCGACGGTAACTGTCGGCTGCCGCATGATGGGCTTCGTCTATCACCAGAAGCTCAAGAGCGGGCATAGCAGCAAGGTTGGATTTACGCGCCAAGGTCGGAACCATGGCGAACGTGGTCCGCCCCTGCCAGGATTTGGTTTTGGCATCGACGACCGAAGTACTCAGGCCCGGATTGACCCGACTGAACTTTGCCTCGTTTTGGCTTGTCAGCTCATCACGATGGGCAAGCACACAGGCCTTGGCTTCATTGCCTTTCAGCAACTGACCGGTGACACCGGCCAGCGCGATGGTTTTCCCAAATCCGGTGGAGGCAACAGCCAGCGTGTTGCCGTGTTCGCCGAGCGCTTTAACACTGCGCTCGACGAAGGTTTTCTGGCGGGGACGAAGTAACATGACCAGCCTCCCCTACTGAGCCCAAGACGGGCGATTGGGGTTTGAAGCCGGTTGCGCTTCTGTGGTGGTATTGGCCATCGGCTGGGCCGTTGCGGCAGGGGCCGATTGGCTCGGCGTCCAGAGACCGCCGCCAGACTTGAACGTATCCCAGTCCTTGTGGTTGGGAGCCACCGCAAACCGGATATCGTTTTTCGGGTCGCCATTGGCATCCTTGCCGACATCAATCTTGGCCAGGAATTCAATACCATCCAGATCCGTAAAACCGTTGATACGGCGAGCAGCTTGCGCCTGCGGGGAATTGTCTTTGTCGGAAAGGCCCCGCGACGAGTTCAGGATACCGCGCACAAAAGACCGGCCCATGTTGCCCCATTCCGGACCCTTGAGGCTGCGAAGCCCAATCAGGCTCCAGACCTTGCGCTTGGCAAACGGACCTTCGAGGATGACAAACTCGGCGTTCAGATAGACCGAGCCGGTCGTATCGTTGTGGGTTGCGTATCCACCCGTCCAGCCCTGAGCCGGATCGTCATAACCACCGGGTTTGATGGTCATCCGCACCGGCACAATGGTGCCCTTTGGGATCAGGTCGTAGGATGTTTGGGATTCCGCGTCGTTATAGTCGTTCCATGCACCAGTCATAATTACTGTGCTCCTTTGTCGTCTTCAGGGTTGGGGGTCTCGGCTGGCGGTACGGGGCGACTAAAGGTCAGCCTCTCGCCTGCCGGTTTCGCGGGGCCGCCGATCTTTTCCATCAGACGGCCAAGATGGGGTTCTTCGATTTGATCTAGCCGACCGCTGCGATCCTTTGCAGGAAAGCCGAACGGGTTCAGCGTGTGGCAAACAAACGCTCTGTAGGGATCCGTGCCATCCGGGCTGACTTCGGCCATGGCGATAACTTCATCGACGATGCCGGGGAGTTCGTTACCAGTCTTGGAGCCGTCGATTTGGGGAACGAAGGTCTTGCGATTGAAATCATCGAGCTTCTCGTCGAGGATTCCGACAAACCAAACGTTCTTGCCACGGGTGTGCTGAAGGTGCGTGAGCCAGGCGATCATCTCCTGGCCGTGGAGACCATAAGCACCGCGCATGTCAGGCTTGCCGGTGCGCTCAGAAATTGCCTGCGGCTGCCCCTTGGCCCATTGGAAACACAGACGTCCCGCAACCGTGATGCTGTCGATAAAGACGGTCTGGTACTTATCCAGTGCTGCCGGATCGCCAAACTGCTCACAAACAGCGTCATAGTGGGCCTGGCTATAGACCTGATCGTCGCGCAAGGCCGGGTTTGGACCGCCGATGAAGACCGCGAAATCACGGCATTCAATCCAGGTGCGAGGGCGAATGGTGTCTCCGGACCAGCCTTCGATCGCCAGATCCCCTGCCTCTAAATCGAAGAACAAGGTGGACTGGGCATCCAGCGTCCAAAGCAGTGAGGTTTTGCCGATACCGGATTTTCCGAAGATACAGCCTTTAATGCCGCGCTGCTCAGACAACCGTTCGTCGGCGGAAATGATGGGGAGCGTCATCACTTGCCCCCCTTCTTCGAAGTCACCGCATCCAGGGCATTGTCTGCCCCCAAGGATCCGTTCTTGCGGGCCATGTCGTAGACCCGACGCAGTGCATCGATTTCTCCGTAAAGCGCAGAGGATTTGGCCTGTAGGGCCAGCTGGGCAAAGGCGATGTCATCAATGGACGCAGTCTCAATGGGTTTGATCACCTCTTCCTGGCGATCGCCCAAAGGCGGGATCCGGATGGTGTCGGGAAGATCCGCGAGATAGCTGTTGTCTTCACGCAGGCGTTCGAGTTTGGTCTTGGCGGTCATGATTGCACCTCATCGTTCAGGGAAAGTTGGTAGGAGGCTTTGCCGACACGCACGGTCCTTGCGCCCTCAAACGCCGAGCGGATGTGGCTTGGCCAAGCGGCGTATTTGCGTTCGGAAACCTTGATGGCGATGTCGACGTATTCAGCCGGGTCATCGCCCTCGGCCTTCATGCGCTCGACAAGCTGAGAAAGCTGGGATTGGTCCCAAGCGACCTTTTTGGGAAGATCGGCAACGACCTGCGCCAGACCTTCATTGAAGCGAACCGTGCCCGTGTCTTTGCCGAGGGCTGCGCGGGCTTCTCTCGCCTGAAGGGAAAAACGGCACTCGAGAGCACTGTCGAACCGATCCTTCACCAGCTTTGTGATGGTGAGCCGTTCGGCGATTTCACCTTGCAATGCGATCAGCTGTTCGACCGGCAGAGAGGCAATGTCCGCCACCTCCATGGCGCTCAGGTCATCAATTTGAATGCGGTTAGGGATATTCATGGCGGCCCCCTTACGCATAGAGATCGTTCGGGGTTTCGGTGGTGCTTTTGCAGAGGCTGTCTGCTTCAAATGCTTCCACGTCTTCGAGTCGGTAGACGACCCGTCCTCCGATTTTGAGATAGGCAGGGCCTTCACCAGTCCACCGCCAGCGCTCAAGCGTGCGCTCACTGATATTCCAGCGATCGGCCAATTCGATCTGATTGAGATGTTTAATAGCCATGGAGTCCTCCTTGGGGGCTGTTCGAAAACCTGGGAGGAGAATGGCGGTTGTGGGGGGAGGAGCCGGGGAGGCCAAAGGGAGGGGAGAAAGGAGGAATTGATTTTGTCAGAAAAATACGCTATATTTCTGACAAGATATGAGCCATAAAGGTACGTGAAATGACTGGTATAGCTGATAAAATCATTCGCCGCGTAAGGGCCAAGGGTCGCGGCAAGTGGGTATGCACCCCGAAGGATTTCTTGGACATTGGCAGCCGTGCGGCTGTCGATCAGGCTTTGTCACGTCTGGTCAAAAGCGGCGATTTGCGCCGCGTTGGGCATGGTCTTTACGATCTGCCGCGTATCAGCGGCGTGTTAAAGCGCCCTGCGCCTGTGAACATTGATTCCGCCGTCGCCGCTGTTGCTCGGCGAGACAGCGTCCGAATCATGAACGACGGCATCGCCTCCGCCAACCAACTGGGGCTGACAAATGCCGTTCCGGCAAAAACCACTTATGTAACGGATGGGGCCACTCGCAACGTCAAAATCGGTGGCCGGACAATCCGCCTGCGCCATGCGGGCCCGAACGTTATGTCCTGGGCTGGGAAAATGTCCGCTCCTGTCGCACAGGCATTGCGTTGGCTTGGCCCGCAGGCGGCAACAGATGACCGCGTCACCATGATGCTGAAACAGAAATTGCCTGATAACGTCAAAAAAGACCTCATTCGAAATAGTGCGCATCTGCCTGGCTGGGCTGCATCTATCGTTCATGATGTCGCAGACCAACATGCAGAGGCCGTATGAGCACAGATTTCGAGCGTTTTTTATCACTACCAGAACAAGATCGAAAAGATGTGTTCGAGGCGGCAGCTGAGCGCCTCGACACCCTCCCCAGTTATGTCGAGAAAGACTTCTGGGTCTGCCTCGTGCTGGATACGCTCTTTAACAAGCTTCCCGCCGGACATCCCCAATTGCTGTTCAAAGGCGGGACATCCCTTTCAAAGGCCTTTGATCTAATCCAGCGGTTTTCCGAGGACATTGATCTTGTGGTCTATCGTGATGACCTGGGCTTCAGCGACGATCGGGACCCGACAGCGCCAGAGGGGCTTTCGAATAAAAAACGTAAAGCCCTCTTTGACGAGTTGAAGGAAGCCTGCAGCAATTACATTCACGGGGATTTGGCCGAGATTCTCACTGGCCTGATCGGCGAGCAATGCCAAATCAAGCCTGACGACCAAGACCCCGACCAGCAAACCCTGCTCATCGAATATCCAACGCTATATCCGAGCGCTGACACCTCATATGTTCAGCCTCGGGTAAAACTGGAAGCCGGGGCCCGCTCCGCTCTGGATCCCAATACCACAGCTTCTGTTGAGGCTTACATTTCAGAAGAGCTCCGCGATGGTTGGTCCTTCACCGTCCCCAACCTTCACGTCATTGAACCGACCCGTACCTATCTGGAAAAGCTCTTGATTTTGCACGGGGCACACTGCGGGCACCGAGACGAAAAGCGCGTCCCGACAGATAAGGACCGGATTTCACGACATTATTATGATGCCGCTATGATCACAGGGACAGATACCGGCAAATCAGCCTTAGCAAACGAAGCCTTGTTGAGCGCCGTTCGTGAGCACAATCTGATTGCCTTCAAACAGGCCTGGAAGAAATTCGACGAGGCCGTACCTGGCTCTGTATGCATTGCCCCGCAGGATGACCTGCTTTCGGTTCTGGAAAAGGACTATGACGCCATGCAGGGAATGATGCTGGGTGAAGCACCAAAATTTGACTGGGTCATAGAACAGCTGCGGATTGCCGAGGGCATGATCAATCGACGTTAGTTCGCTGCGCTTCAAGCAACTCATCAACTTTCAAACGGCAAGACCCATACCGGGTCTCAATCAGGTCCTTCCAGTCCTTATGGCCCTTAAACAGATCCCGCAGACGGCTACTGGTCTCGAACTCAAGATCGGAAAACAACCGAGCCGAACTGACAGAACCCTCTCCTTGGTCCCAGACATGAAATAGGTACTCGATCACCTGGCGCTGTTTATCACCATTGAACCGGAATTCCCGGTCACCAACCCATAAATGGCGAAACCCGGACGCATGACGGACTGGTTCATCCCAATTTGACGATGCGCCGGTTGTGATCTGAGCAGCAAGGCTGTTCGGATTAATCACGAGCCCCAAGTCGTGGGAATCAATATTTTGGAAATGGATAAAGTCATGCCGATTGATGTCGGCTTGGGAGAATTGAGGGATCGGGGAAGCTGAAACAACCACCCTGAAATCAGCGGGTGGGTGACCAGAAAGATAGCGGCCAACCTGATCCCATGCATCATGGTCTGAAAGCCGCCGAGCAAACCAGACCGGGGAACGGCCACTTCGCCCAGGAAGGCGGACATCACCGATTTCCCATAACAAGCCAGGGACCCTTTCTACCGGGCGGCTGTTGGAAGGCAGATCAAGACGGCAAAAAAGCCTCCCCAAAACAGCCTCCATATCGACGGCATATGTCTGAAGCGACGGTGAAAGAACGGAGACCCAACCCTTCTCAGGATTGAAATAGCCGTAGCCACCCTCCTCCGGCGACCAAGTTAGGGTGACGGCTTCATCGTCATGGTCAGAAACCGAAACCGCCGCAAGCTGATGCCCGTCCGGTTGCAAGACACCTGATACCTTCAGCGCTTCTGCCGAACGACTATGAAATCCATCCAAAGCCGCACCGGTGATCAACGCGTCAGGCGTCTGTAGGATTGACTGCACCAATTGGACATCTGATTGGGAAAACGGAACGATATCAGTCAACGTCATTCAAGATGCCCCAACGGCGCAGGTACTTCTCACCGATCAACTGCTCCTCTTCCGTTTGATCCTTCAAGTTACACCCGTGCGGCATGGTGATCGCCAGCGGCAAAGTGCGCCCACGTTTTGACGAACCCTTCGGATGGAATTTGATGGTCAATTTGGCCTGGGTTGCGACCCAGCCACCAGCCAGCGGGTCGTTTGCGCCGAACCGGTCTGCCGACATTTTCCAGATGGTCCGATCCGCTTTGCGCAGGCATTCGAGAGTGACGCGCTCGCCGTTGTTATCGAACGGCATCAAACGCAATTGCTTCACCTCCACAGACTCAATCCCGTCGTCTGGATCCGTCTGGAACGGATGAGGGGCCAAGAGAACCGACAGGTCATAGTTACGGAGCGGAACCTTCTCACTCTGAAACTCCACGCCGAGCAGGTCACGCGCCATGTACCGCGCCATTTCTTCGCGGCTTTCGCGATCATTGGCCACAACCTCAATCACGCCGGTTTCCGGCTCATAGGTCATCGCCGCTTCAAACACAGGCCGACGCGCACGGCGCACCAATTCACCTTCATCATCGAACGCCAAAAAGGCATCGGGAAGCCCCTCCCGGTAGATGACGATCTGCACCAATTCACAGTCTTCACCATCAAAGGTCGGGCGATGACGGCTAAAAATATCGATGTGAATGTTGTTGGAGGAAAACCGCTCCCGCAGAGCTGATTTAAATGCCTCAAGAGCGACGGCATCACGGTTCAAATCAAGGTTGGCTGGGGCCATGAAGCCATCCCAGCTACGTCCACGCCGACGTTCATCCGTGAAACGCACCTCTTCGGCGAAGCGAAACAAGGTCGGCGCATTCAGGAACATCCACAGTGACCGCGCATGGCCGTTGACCAGATCATCCAGAACAGTTCGGTCTTCAGCAACGCTGTAAAGCGCAGTCTGCCCCGCGTCATCAGCCAAGGCGCTAACGCGCTCAGCATCATTGAGGACGCGGGCGCGTTCATCGTCTGTCATGTCATCGACAGCCCGGAGCGTTCCTTTAACCACTTCAGGCTCTGGGCCATCCCAATTAATCGGGTTCGAAAACTCAATGCCCGTGTGTTCAAAATAAGCCTGCAGCGACGAGGCAGGCATGTTGCGAATGAAGGTCGTCACTGAGGCCATGCTAAATCTCCTTAGCCTTTAATGTTGCTGAGCTCGATTCCTAGAGAATCGGACCCTCTAGGATTACTTCAGGCGATCTTTGACCGCCTTATTGACAGAACGGCGACCCAATTTGACCTTGGCAACCGAACGGCCATAGACGTCGCGAGCAACCGTATCAACGGAAACGGTTTCTCCCTCAATCATCGACTTCAATGCCTTGGTCGCAGCAGCACCGCCACGGGTTCCCTTTTCCGGAGCATCCACATTAGCAAGGCGGATAGGGCGTTTACGGCTGGCGGTTTCAAAAGTGTCACCATCAATCACACGGGTTACTCGTTCTTTTCGAGCCATGTTTGTTCCTTTCACTGAACAATCTTGTTTCACAAAATCCTGCCACCACATCAATAAAAGTAATGCTATAGCGAACCTTGGCGAATCTATGTCGGCCAGTGACGCTTGTCAAGGACTAGAAATAACGCTATACCGAACCTGCGGTTTTTGGCGAATAATGGGAGGAATAATGCCTACGCCACTCGGAGAAAGGATTCGAGAACAACGCCTGAAAAAAGGGCTGACTCTTGAACAGCTTGCTGGAGCGATTGGATCTGGCAAAAGTTATATGTGGGAGCTTGAAAACAAAGACTCTGCTCGCCCGTCGGCAGAAAAATTACAAGCCATTGCACAGGCCTTAGACACCACGATGGAATACCTTTTGGCCTCAGAAAATGTGTCTGAAATTGATGCGTCTGATCAGGAGTTTTTCCGCAAATACAGAGGAATGCCGGACAAGACAAAACAAAAGCTCAAGCGCATGCTGGAGCTCCTAGATGAAGACGAGGATGAATGACCGATACCATCGGAAACTCCCCCGCGAAGGTTGCCATCGATTTATCCAACATGCTCGACATGGTTTTGGGCCAAGAGCGATTCCCAGTGGATGTCGGGGAATTGGCTATGGAGAGATCCAAAAACCACGAAGATCCTATCACCAAGGTTGTCGGCGGTGACTTGGAAGGCTTCGAGGGCATGCTGCGGCACCATAAGAAAAAAGCCGAATGGCACATCATCCACAATACGAATACAGAATATCCAGGTCGTGAACGGTTTACATTGGCTCACGAATTTGGCCACTACCTTCTTCACCGTAAGCCATTATCTGCATCTGACTTTGCGGACAAGGTCATCTCCCCTGAAGCGCAGCAAGAATTTTCCTGCACGCCTTTGGAAAGGAATCTCTGGGGCAAAAGTCACCAAATCCAGGAAGAGGAAGCGGATACTTTCGCTTCTTATCTTTTGATGCCTATGAACGATTATCGCCAACAGGTCGATGGCGAAGAGATTACGATTGAATTGCTTGGCCACATAACTGACCGGTATGGCGTATCTTTGACTGCAGCCATTCGAAAGTGGATCGACTTCACCCATATGCGGGCTGCCATGGTGGTGGCCAGAGATGGCTATGCCCTGTGGGGACGTGCCAGCCAAGCAGCCCTCAAAACGGGGGTCTTCATTAAGTCAGGGATGCCGATTCCTAATGGATCCATAGCAGGCCAAGGGCCGGAAGCCCAGAATGGCGAGACCAATAAAGCTATTCAGCTGCCAAACGGCATATGGCGTTTTCCGCGCGTCAACGAACCCGTGGAAGAATTGACCGTATTTTCCAACAGGCTTGGACAGTCAATTTCTTTATTGATGTTCAATGATGCTCCTTCCGACCTGTTAGATGACGATCCACGGGATTGGGACACCTATGACCAATTTGTAGCTGGGGGCCAAGTATGATCCCGCCCCATTTTTATAACAATTGAGCTGATCCGGGAAAGTTAGAGGTAAATTCCATTTGAAAACTGTAGGTGGTTATAGATGGGATAAACCACAGAACCAACTAAAGTAACCCCATTTTTGACCGCTTTTGTTCTACTTTCATTGGTCAGATATTGCTCAATGTCGCATAAACCAAAGTGATAAAACCACGTATTACCCTGAGGGTTGATTGTGAACTCAGCATAAACCGAGCAAGTCTGTCGTATCGAAACGCACGAAGGCGAAGGATGCGACATGACAGATACACATGCCAGTTCACGAAAGGACAAACCTCCTGTCATCTGGGATTTACCTCTTCGATTGTTCCACTGGTCAATGGTGGTTGTTGTTATCACGGCTGCCGTCACAGGCTATTTCTTTGAGGAATGGTGGTTAGATGTACATGTCTATGCGGGATATGTCTTAACCTGTCTTTTGATGTTTCGGTTGATCTGGGGCTTCGTTGGCAGTTACTACAGCCGCTTTCATACCTTCTCCTTATCACCCATTGATGTTTTCAATCACCTAAAAGACCTTCTCAAAGGAAAATCAGAACCACATGCCGGACATAATCCTGTCGGGGCATGGATGATTGTGGTGTTGCTGACGACTTTGATCTTGTTGGTCGTGACGGGTTTCGTTGTCTGGGGTGGTCAGGAGAATAACGGACCACTGGCATCGGTTGTTGGCTATCAAGTTGGCGAATGGGGTGAAGAAATCCATGAGGTGCTGGCTGACATACTGATGATTGCCACCGGCATTCATATTCTCGGCGTTCTGGTTGAAACCGTCATATTCAAACACCCACTCATCAAAGCGATGATTTCAGGCAGAAAAGAAGGTGTGTCTCCGACGGGTAACACTGTCTCAGTTTGGCACTCGCTGGCAGGTATCTTGATCTTGGTGAGTGTGAGTGCGGCTTTTTCCTACTGGATAACCTCAAGCACCCAAACCCCATTGGCAATGTCATCGAATGCCACTTACCAGCAGGAATGTGGTGACTGCCACCCTGCCTATCATCCGAGCCTTCGCACCCAACATGACTGGCAGAAAATTATGAATAACCTGTCAGATCATTATGGCGAGGATGCCAGTCTTGATGAAACATCCCATCAGGAAATCGCCACCTTCCTTAACATGCAGAATGCCTTTTTGTTCGATACCGAAGTCGCTCACAAAATCGGTCGTGATAATACTCGTAGCCAGCGAATGACCGATACACGTTACTGGCAAAAGAAACACGACGAACTAAATGGCAATGATTTTAGTCACCCGTCCATTGGTTCCAAGGTGAATTGCAACGCCTGTCACAAAGATGCAGACAGCGGACGCTTTGATGATGACCAGATTAAACTTCCAAAAGGAATTCACTCATGAAGAAACTTATCGGCTTAACAGCAGTGGTGGCTGCCATCGCCATGACATCACCGGCATACTCAACTGGTTTGCTGGACGAATATGCCAACCAAGCCCAGCAGCAAAATACGTCTTTCAATGGTTTTTCCGCTGAACGGGGCAAAGCCCTCTACCTTACCAACCATGCAACAGGTAAAGCCGAAACACCTGCCTGTACGTCCTGTCATACAAACAGCCCAACACAATCAGGTTTGACACGCGCTGGCAAGAACATCGCCCCGCTTGCCGTATCCGTTTCACCTGATCGCTACACCGACAAACGTAAAGTCGAAAAATGGTTCCGTCGCAATTGCAACAGCGTCTTGGGACGTGCCTGTAGTGCGACTGAAAAAGGCGACTTCATCACATTCATGCTGACTCAATAAAATAGGAAGAAAACAATGTTGTATAAGAAAACTCTACTCGCAGCCGCAATTGTCATCATCAGTGGAAGTTCAATCGCTCATGCAGATGAAAGGTTCCCTCCAGTTCGTGACGATGTTGTCAAAAAAGAATGCGGCGATTGTCATATGGCATTCCAGCCACAGATGTTACCCCAACGTTCTTGGGTAAAGATCATGGACACTTTGGGGGACCATTTTGGCGAAGATGCTTCACTGGATGAAACAACGGCTCAACACATTAAAAATTACCTTGTTGAAAATGCCTCGGATGCCGGATGGTGGAGCGGAAAATTTATGCGTGGTGTACGTGATGACTGGACTCCCCTTCGCATTACTGAAATCCCTTATTGGGTTCGCGAACATAATGAGGAAGTGCCCAATTACGCATGGTCCGATCCAAAAGTGAAAAGCAAGGCCAACTGCGTTGCCTGCCACCCTCGTGCAGATATGGGTAATTATGATGACGACTAACTATAATCGTCGTATCTTATGTTGTAGTGATAAAAGGGAAGTTAACATGCATAATAAAAGTGGTCGGTTTGAAGTACATGGACTGATTTTTTCCTTTATCATTATTGCTATCTGCGAAGCCTTCTTCCTGATCGATGTCTATGCGGATTTTTTTCGTATCGATATTGATACGACATGGATTGGACACGACAAGATCGAACTATTTGCCGTTCTGACATTGACCTTTTCTTTGATTATTATCGGAATGCAAATTGTCCGGTTACTGAAAAAGCATCGTGAGATTGAAGATACCGTAGAAGTTGCTTCCGGTGAATTGCTGGGCGTCATTCAACGCCATTTCGCTAAGTGGAAATTATCTCCATCAGAAGCAGAAGTTGCTTTGCTGTTAATCAAGGGGATGTCCACACAAGAGATCGCTGACATTCGCAACACCAAAGCGGGGACCGTCAAAAGCCAGACCAGTTCCATCTACCAAAAAGCCAACGTGAAGGGGCGTAACGAACTGGTTGCCTATTTTGTGGAAGACCTGTTGGCTGGCGAAAAGATGATTGAGATTGAAAATGGCAACTGATGAGACTGCATTTGAAGCACCATATCCACTTCAAAATAGATTTCGTAAGACCATATTACCCGGCTTGTTGTTTTTAACTGTACTAATCGGCTTCATCATGAGCTATGGGAGTTCATGGCTGACTGAAACCATTTATCTAGAAATTTCGGAAAAAAGAGCTTCTGTAATACACCGTGCCTTGACCGAAAAAGACCATTTGGCATGGGAAGATTTACAAATTTCTAGAAATCCAAAAGAGTTATTTGCCTCAACAGATGGGCAACATCTGCTCCATACTTTGAGGGATGAAGTGAAAGAATTGGGATTATCCCACCTCAAAGTCTACGGACAAGATGGTTTACTGCTTTATTCCAGTGAGGAAGAACAGATCGGCTCACTTGATCCAAGCACAGGGTATGAAAATGCGTTAAAGGGAATTCGTAATCTTGTTGATAAAACGCTTCCTGATGGACGTAAACTGTATGAACTCTATGTAGCACTTCCAGAAACAGAACACCCCATCGTGATGGAGCTTTATGAGCCGGTAGATTATCTTGACGGCATTACATTAAAAATAATTGCTTCCGCTACCCTTATTCCTGTAACTGCTCTAATGCTTCTCTCTCTTGCCATTGGGCGATTAGTACACCATGCCCAAACTGACATAAATTACCGGACTAAACTTTTGGCAAAGTTTCGCGCTAAACTACAAAAACTGGTTTCGAATGAAGCTGTTAAAACACTTCGGTCTTCAGCAGATGAAGAAGGAGTGGTATCCCGTAGAGTCCGCGCAACAATCCTTTTTTCTGACGTGCGAAGGTTTACTGAGTTTTGTGAAAATGAAACACCTGAAAGCGTAGTATCTTTTCTCAATCAATCTCTAGGTATTGTTATTGATGCTGTGCGTGATCATAGCGGTGACGTTGATAAGATGATCGGAGATGCCGTCCTTGCCCACTTCCAAGGTGACTACGCTGAACAAAATGCCTTAAAAGCCGCTCAGCTGGCCATACAGAACATAAAGGAGGCAAACCTTCCTAGAGGCATCGGAATTGGCATTTACACAGGCGATGTTGTCGTCGGCACTGTTGGCGCAGCCGACCGAATGGACTTTACACTTATAGGTGATACGGTGAATGTCGCATCAAGATTATGTTCTGTTGCTATGGAGGGAGAAATTGTGATTGATCGTACTTCCTTCGAAACTTGCCAAAACAAACCTGAAAACTTTGAAAAAGAAGACATCCAAGTCAAAGGGCGAATGTCAGCTTTGAAAATCATAAAGATAAATTAAACTACTTACTCAGTTTTTCGCCCCCGCATGATTCCATAGTGATTCCAGTGGACCAATTTGGCACACAACCCAAGAATCAAAAAGCCCGTAACCTATTGAGGTTACGGGCTAATTTGGTTGCGGGAGTAGGATTTGAACCTACGACCTTCAGGTTATGAGCCTGACGAGCTACCGGGCTGCTCCATCCCGCGTCAGGATGGTGAGATTGAAGAGGAACGATTATTTGTGGCATCAGCCGGCTTTGAAGACCTGGCGGCGACCTACTCTCCCACGCCTTAAGACGCAGTACCATCGGCGCTAAGGGCTTTCACGTCCGAGTTCGGGATGGGATCGGGTGGGGCACCCTTGCCATGACCACCAGGTCGTCGAAGCCGGCTGATATTATGCCTATACCCTGTTTCCGGCCGTGTTTGCGAACGGGCGGGAGGGGGTATGCTTTTGTTTCTGTCTGGAACCAAGTTCATTGTGCCAGTCACTTTCGTGACGTGGCCGAACGCCCAACCATTCCTGCCACGGAATGTGGCCTTTTAAGTCGGTTGGCGCGTCAACTGCTTGGCGTTTTACTTTTCTGCGTTGATTAGCGCCATACATAGAGTATGGGCACTAAGTAATGGTTCCGCTCATCCGTGTGCATGAGCACGTTCTGAAGCCTATCGAGCTATTAGTACTGGTCAGCTACACGTGTTGCCACGCTTCCACATCCAGCCTATCGACGTGGTCGTCTTCCACGGCTCTCAAGGGATACCTGGTTTCGAGGGGGGCTTCCCGCTTAGATGCCTTCAGCGGTTATCCCGTCCGTATTTAGCTACCCTGCTGTGCCACTGGCGTGACAACAGGTCCACCAGAGATACGTCCACCCCGGTCCTCTCGTACTAGGGGCAGCTCCTCTCAAGTATCCAACACCCACGGCAGATAGGGACCGAACTGTCTCACGACGTTCTAAACCCAGCTCACGTACCACTTTAATCGGCGAACAGCCGAACCCTTGGGACCTGCTCCAGCCCCAGGATGTGATGAGCCGACATCGAGGTGCCAAACGATCCCGTCGATGTGGACTCTTGGGGATCATCAGCCTGTTATCCCCGGCGTACCTTTTATCCGTTGAGCGATGGCCCTTCCATGCGGGACCACCGGATCACTATGACCGACTTTCGTCTCTGCTCGAACTGTCGCTCTCGCAGTCAGGCAGGCTTATGCCATTGCACTCAACGACCGATTTCCGACCGGTCTGAGCCCACCTTCGCGCGCCTCCGTTACTCTTTGGGAGGCGACCGCCCCAGTCAAACTACCCACCACAGAGGGTCCCGGATCCCGGTTCAGGGATCGCGGTTAGATACCAGAGAACAAAAGGGCGGTATTTCAAGGGTGCCTCCACGTCAACTGGCGCCGACGCTTCAAAGGCTCCCGCCTATCCTACACAGTCATTCCCTAGTACCACTCTGAAGCTGTAGTAAAGGTGCACGGGGTCTTTCCGTCTAACCGCGGGTACTCCGCATCTTCACGGAGACTTCAATTTCGCTGAGTCGATGTTGGAGACAGTGGGGAAGTCGTTACGCCATTCGTGCAGGTCGGAACTTACCCGACAAGGAATTTCGCTACCTTAGGACCGTTATAGTTACGGCCGCCGTTTACCGGGGCTTCGATTCAAGGCTCTCACCTCTCCTCTTAACCTTCCGGCACCGGGCAGGCGTCAGACCCTATACGTCGTGTTAGCCACTTCGCAGAGCCCTGTGTTTTTAGTAAACAGTCGCTACCCCCTGGTCTGTGCCCCCCGCCGATGGTTGCCCATCAACGGGGCCCGCTTCTCCCGAAGTTACGCGGGTATTTTGCCGAGTTCCTTCAACATCGTTCTCTCAAGCGCCTTGGTATACTCTACCAGTCCACCTGTGTTGGTTTCGGGTACGGTCTATACGGTGGTGTTATTTCCTGGAACAGTTTCACAGCAAGATCAATCCGATAAGACCTCACTGCTGCCACCATTCGTCACATCCACCAGGCTGAGGAATATTAACCTCATTCCCATCGACTACGCCTTTCGGCCTCGCCTTAGGGGCCGGCTCACCCTGCGCGGATTAGCCTTGCGCAGGAACCCTTGGACTTTCGGCGAGAGGGTTTCTCACCCTCTTTATCGCTACTCATGTCAGCATTCTCACTTCCGATACCTCCAGCAAACCTCACGGTTCACCTTCACAGGCTTACGGAACGCTCCGCTACCACTTGTCAAAGACAAGTCCACAGCTTCGGTACACGACTTTAGCCCCGATACATCTTCGGCGCAGGACGGCTTGTTTAGACCAGTGAGCTGTTACGCTTTCTTTAAAGGATGGCTGCTTCTAAGCCAACCTCCTGGTTGTCTTGGCCTTCCCACATCCTTTCCCACTTAGTCGTGATTTGGGGACCTTAGCTGGTGGTCTGGGCTGTTTCCCTTTCGACGACGGACCTTAGCACCCGCCGTCTGTCTGCCATGCTCATACTCATCGGTATTCGGAGTTTGGTTAGGTTTGGTAAGTCTGTGGGACCCCCTAGCCCATCCAGTGCTCTACCCCCGACGGCAATACATGACGCTCTACCTAAATAGATTTCGCGGAGAACCAGCTATTACCCGGTTTGATTGGCCTTTCACCCCTAGCCACAAGTCATCCCCTCATTTTTCAACATAAGTGGGTTCGGTCCTCCAGTACGTGTTACCGCACCTTCAACCTGCTCATGGCTAGATCACCGGGCTTCGGGTCTAATCCTACGAACTAATGCGCCCTATTAAGACTCGGTTTCCCTGCGCCTACACCTAACGGCTTAAGCTCGCTCGCAAAATTAACTCGCTGACCCATTATACAAAAGGTACGCGGTCACCCCTCAAGGAGGCTCCCACTGCTTGTAAGCATTCGGTTTCAGGTCTCTTTCACTCCCCTCGTCGGGGTGCTTTTCACCTTTCCCTCACGGTACTGGTTCACTATCGGTCATCGAGGAGTACTTAGGCTTGGAGGATGGTCCCCCCATGTTCAGACAAGGTTTCACGTGCCCCGCCCTACTCGAGGACAGTATCTCTTTCTACCCGTAAGGGGCTATCACCCACTATGGCCCGACTTTCCAGACGGTTCCGGTTCTTAAGATACTGCCACTGGCCTGGTCCGCGTTCGCTCGCCACTACTAACGGAGTCTCAATTGATGTCCTTTCCTCCGGCTACTGAGATGTTTCACTTCGCCGGGTTCGCTTCTCGAACCTATGTATTCAGTCCGAGATGACGCTAAAGCGCCGGGTTTCCCCATTCAGAGATCCACGGATCAAAGGGTGCTCTCCCCTCCCCGCAGCTTATCGCAGAGTGCCACGTCTTTCATCGCCTCTCGATGCCAAGGCATCCACCAAATGCTCTTAATTTGCTTGAGAACGGCCCATGCGACACGGATCAGCGGAACCCATAAAGAACTCCAAGACCCATGCCGATCAACAAAAGCGGCCTTTTGTATAACCCGCTTCCGCCAATCGAATGCACGGAACCAAATAACCCCGGATACAAGACCCGAGGTCAAACTCAACGCGATACAGCCTTCCAAGATCCCCGTCGGTCTCGATGTCGGCGCGCCACAAGACGCACGTCACACCAACGAGGGCTGGTTCCGGAAGGTCTGTATCATGCCGGACATCGATCAAGGCCGCCGAGCTAAGGCAGCTATGACCACGCAATATCCCGTGTAGAGGGGATAAGGCGGTTTATCAGGACTGTGCGGTCCCGATGATATCCGGCGTTGCCAGACAGAACCTCGCGGCAA